>JBEKWG010000018.1:0-67561 GCA_049513315.1 Opitutaceae bacterium | reverse complement strand
CCGGCTCCGGTCGGCCTACGGCCTCCCTCCGCCGGGGATGGACAAAACCAACCAAATACATCAACCTCAGATAACCGCTCAGACTAACACTCCGAGTGGCTCGAAAAAGTGAGTCCGGTCACATGCCGGGCCATGCTGGCGGGCCTGCCCCGCCCCGGCAACCCCTAATTTCCTGTGCCGCCCTTGTGCCATCCCCGGTTTTCGCTCTGGTGCGGGCAGAGGGAATCGAACCCTCCTCTCAAGCTTGGGAAGCTCGCATATTACCGATATACGATGCCCGCAAGGAACCGTCGTCGGATAAAAGTCATTCCGGGCGGGCCGGCAACTACGAATAATCCCCCCTCCAGCGCGCTCTTGAGCGTGACCGAGTCCGCATAGAGCACGCCGCCGCCGCTCGGCAGGCCGAAGCCGATGCGCGTGATCTTCACCTTGCCCGCCGGCACGCGGCTCACCAGATAGTGGCAGGTGGCCTCGCCCTCCACGTCGTTGGAAAGCGCGAGGATGAGCTCGCGGATTTCCCCGGCCTCGATGCGCGCCAGCAGCCGCGCCACGTTGAGGTGCTCGGGGTTGACGCCCTGCATGGGCGACAGCTTGCCGTGCAGCACATGATAGGTGCCGCGAAAGGCGCCCGAACGCTCAATCGCCACCACGTCGGGCACCTGCTCGACGACGCACACCACGCCGGCCGGCCTTTTTTTGTCGGCACAAATCTCGCAGAGCTCGCCTTCCGCGAGGTTGCCGCAGCGCGCGCAGCGCCGCACGGCCGCAGCCGCCTCCTGCAACGCCGTGACGAGCGCCGGCAGCCGCTCCGGACGCTCGACGAGCAGATGGAGGGCAATGCGTTCCGAGGACCGATAGCCCAGCCCGGGAAGTTGTTTGAGGTGCTTCTGGAGTTTTTCGAAGGCGGGAGTCATGGCGTGTCAGTTTTGAGTTTTGGGTTTTGGGTCTTGGGTTGGAGACTCAACTCAAAACGCAAAACCCAGAACCCAAAACCAATTGAGGGCCTCGCCCTCAAAACCCCGGCACCTTAAAGGCGGAGGTGATCTTCTGCATTTCGGCGTCGTACTGTCCCTTGGCCTGCTTCGCGGCGTCCTGCATTGCGAGCAGCAAGGTTTCCTCGACCAGTTTGGCATCCTCCTTGAGAAACTCGGGATCAAGCTTCAGCGAAAGGAACTTGCCGGAAACACTGATCTTGATGGAAACGGCGCCGCCGCCAGCCGTGACGTCGATTTCCTTCGTTTCGAGCTGCGCTTGGATCGCCTCCATCTGGCGCTGCATCTTCTGGGCTTGTTTGAGGAGCGTGCCGACACCGGGCATGGGGAAAATGGGTTTTGAGTTTTGGGTTTTGGGTTCTGGGTTCAGCGCGAAATGATGCGAGTGCATGTCTTCAAACCGTCATTGCGAGGAGTTCCGTCATGCGGGACAACGAAGCAATCCAGTTGGATCGCCACGGCACGCTAGTCGTGCCTCGCGATGACAGGCGGTTTGCAGACACGCCTTAGTGGTTCCCAAGCGCGGGCGTTCTTCAAGCACTTAATAGCGCCGCATGACCCTCGCGAAACGAGGGATACCGCGGCTGCCAGCCAAGCTGCGCCTTGAATTTGGCGTTGCTGATGAGCCGATCCGGAGGCGACGCGAATCCGCGGCGCGCGCTGCCCGTCCCGCCGGTGAAACGCGGCACTGGCCGGCCGAGCTGCTCCGCCAGCCATCGCACCACCTCGGCTTTCGGTGCGGGTGCGTCATCGGCCACGTTGAAGATGCCGCCGGGCAGCGACGCAGGCGTGGTGAACGCCGCAAAGACCGCCGCGCAGATATCGTCACGATGCGCGAGATTAAGATGCTGGGCGCCACTTCCGGCGATCTCGGCGGCTCCCGTACGCACCAGATCAAGCAGGTGATGGCGTCCCGGCCCGTAAATGCCGGCCAGCCGCAGGATGAGCCAGCGGCCGCACGCGCCACTCCCCCTGCGCAACAATTCCTCTGCCTCGAGCAGAATCCGCCCGGTCTCGCCTGCGCCCTCCGTCGGCGCATCTTCGTCGACCATCACGCCTCCGTCCTGTGGATAAACCGATGTGCTGCTCGTATAGACGATCGTGCCGACCGGATCGCGGTGCGCCCACGTGAGGATGGAGCGCATGCCCTCGACATACGACCGGCGATAACCGTCTGGTCCCCCGTCTCCTGAACTCACGCAGTTCAACACCAGATCCGCGCCCGGCGCGAGGCGTCCATGCCAGGTGTCCGCCGCAAGATCGTCCACCACGGTCGGCACTCCTAGGGCCGCCAGCTCCTGCGCCCGTCCGGGATTGCGCGTGAGCGCTTCCACCTTCAGGCCCGCCCCAAGCGCCTCGCGGGCCACCGCTGTGCCGACATAGCCGCAGCCTAAGATCACCAGACGTTTGCCGTGGAGGGATTCCATGTTTTTGTGGGAACCACTAATGTACACTAATCGCCGCCAATGGATTCAAAAAAATCAGTGTTCATTGGTGTGAATTAGTGGTTTCTGTTCTCCATGCCCACCGTTCTCACCCTGCTGGCCGAGGGATTTGAGGAGATCGAGGCCTTCACCCCCGTCGACCTCCTGCGCCGTGCCGGCGTCGAAGTGACTGTCGCCTCGCTCGCGGATCATCGTCATGTCACCGGCCGCAGCGGCATTACGACGCACGCCGACGCCGCCCTCTCCGAGGTCGGCGACCACCTTTTCGACCTGTTGTTCATCCCCGGCGGTCCGGGGGTGAAAAACCTGCGCGCCGACCCGCGGGTGCGCGCCGTGGTCGAGCGGCATGCCGCCGCGGGCAAGTGGCTCGCGGCGATTTGCGCGGCCCCCACCGTGCTCAACGCCTCCGGCCTGCTGGACGGCCGTCGCTACACCGCCCACTTTTCCGTGGCGGGCGAGCTGCCCCACCTCCTCGCCGACCAGCGCGTGGTCGCCGACGGCAAGATCCTCACTTCACGCGGCGCCGGCACGGCGCTGGATTTCGGACTGCTGCTGGTGGAAAAGCTCGTCTCGGCAGACAAAGCCCGCGAAGTCGCCCGTTCAATCTGTGCCTGAGCTGGATCAAAACCGGTGGTGGGTCAGTTTGCTTGAATTGTGCGGTAACTGTAGGTCGGGGTTTATCCCTGATAGAGGGACCTCGATGGTTTCGGTGTCGGGCCTAAAGCCCAACCTACCTAAACTGACCCACTACCTCAAAACCGGCTCGTAACGTGCGAAAGTTGCGTCCAGCCTAGGGCTTGGAAAAGGCCGGGGCTGACGCCCCAGCCATGTTTTGCCCGTTCGCAACGCCATAAAGTTGCACCCCTGCCGGTTGCTTCCACCGGAAGTGATCCGGCGAAGCTTTCATTAATTTCCGCATGTGTGGCATCGCGGGTTTGGTCAGTCTGAACGACTCTGACGAACAGCGGCGTGGCGCCGTGGCGCGCATGTGCGCCGCCATGCAGCACCGCGGCCCCGACGATCACGGCGACATCAGCCGTGGGCCGGCGACGCTTGGCATGCGCCGCCTCGCGATCATCGACCCGGCGGGCGGACATCAGCCGATGACCAGCGCCTGCGGTCGCTATCACCTCATCTTTAACGGCTGCATCTACAATCACCGGGAATTGCGCGCCGAACTCGCCGCCGGCGGCTATCCCTTCCGGTCGCAGTGCGATACCGAGGTGCTGCTCGCCGCGTTCGTGCGCTGGGGCGAGGATTGTCTGCGACGGCTGCGCGGCATGTTTGCGTTTGCCGTGTGGGACGAGCCGGCCCGAGGCCTTTTCCTCGCCCGTGACGCGTTCGGCATCAAACCCCTTTATTATCATCACGACAGCGCGCAGGGGCGCTTCGCCTTCGCCTCGGAACTCAACGCCCTGCTCGCCTCCGGTGTGGTGGCGCGGCGCATCGACGTGCGCGCCGTGGCGGAATATCTGGCGTACCTGGCGGTGCCGGCTCCGCGCACCATCTACGAGGGCGTGGCCAGCCTGCGGCCGGGCGAATGCGCCCGCCTGGCTGGCGGCCGGTTTGAAGTCAAACAGTGGTGGCGGTTTCCGGCGGCCGGCGCGGCTGTCATCGTCTGCCGCACGGCGGAGGAGTTCCATCGCGAGCTGGGCGCGCGACTCGATGACACCGTCCAGGCACATCGCATCGCCGACGTGCCGGTGGGCGCCTTTCTCTCGGGCGGACTCGATTCCTCGGGCATCGTCGCCTTGATGGCGCGCGCGGGCGCGGCGCGGCTGAAGACGTTCTCCATTGTCTTCGAGGAGACCGCCTTCTCGGAGGCCGACCATGCCCGCCGCGCCGCGGACGCGCTCGGCACCGAACATCACGAAACCGTTCTCACCGGCCGGCAGGTGGCCGCGGACCTCGACCGCCTTCTGCACGCCTTCGATCAACCCACCGGCGATGGCATCAACACCTACTACGTGAGCCAGGCGGCGCACGCCGGCGGCGTGAAGGTGGCGCTCTCCGGCCTGGGCGGCGACGAGCTGTTTGGAGGTTATCCATCGTTCCGCGATCTGCCGCGTATCGCGCGCGGGCTGCCGGTCTGGCGGATGCTGCCGGCGGCAGCGCGTGAGGCCGTCACGCGCCGGCTCGCCCGCGGCGGCGTCCGCCGGCGCAAGGTGGCCGATTTCCTCGCGCAGGCGCACGATTTGCACGCCCTGTGCTCCCTGCAGCGACGGGTGTTTTCGTCCGTTCTCGGTCAATCGCTGCTGCATCCCGACGCGCGCGCCATGATCGGAGGCGCGTTTCGCCACCATCCGCGCCTCGACGGGCTGCGCGGCGAGCTGGCTGGCGCCGACTCCTTCCAGACCATCAGCGCGTGGGAATTGCGCACCTACATGGCCGACGTTCTCCTGCGCGACAGCGATGTCATGAGCATGGCGCACTCGCTCGAGCTGCGCGTGCCGTTCATCGACGGTCCTTTCATTGAGTGGCTGTGGGCGCAACCCGCCCGCTTCAAGGCCGGCGGCGGTCAGGCGAAATCCGCCCTTGCCGGCGCGTTGCGCGGCGTCCTGCCGGAGGAAATCCGCCGGCGGGAAAAACACGGCTTCACCCTGCCCTTCTCTGTCTGGATGCGTCGCGAGTTGCAGCCCTTCTTGGACGACACCTTTGCGGCGACCTCCGTTGCGCGCACCGGCCTGCTCGACGCCGCGCCCGTGCAAGCGTTCTGGCGGAGTTTCCTCGCCGGCAGGGATGACCGCGAGTGGTCGCGCGTCTGGAGCCTGGCCGTGCTGATTGCCTTTATTAATCGTGCCCAATTTGCGTCCAAGGTGACCGTATGAAATCAAGCTACGATCTTACCGGCATGCTTTACGGAGAAACCTCCGCGTCACGCGTATGGCTCATGAGCCACGCTGAGCGGAGTGCTCTCCTGCAGGTACTCCGCCAAGCGCAGCCCGCCGGTGCCATTGAGGTGGGCACGGCGGGCGGCGGGAGCCTGGAGCAGATACGCCAGCACGCCCGGCTGACTGTTTCAATCGACATCCTTCCGGAGGTGAAGACCCAACTCGCACCAGTGATGCCCAACGTGGAATTTCTGACTGGAGATTCCAAAATGTTGATTCCCCAAGCGCTTCAGCTCTGTGCCGAGCGGCAGCAGCCCCCCGGTTTTGCGCTCATCGACGGCGACCACACCTATCGGGGAGTGCAAGGAGACCTCCATGCGCTGCTCCATCATCACCCCACGCGTCCCGTCTGGATCCTGATACACGACAGTGCCAACCCCGAGTGTCGTGCCGGCATTACGGAGGCCCGCTGGGCCGATAATCCTCACGTGCACTTGGTGGACCTTGATTTTGTCACTGGCACGCTAAGCCAGGACCCCGCCTTCGAGGGCATGCTTTGGGGTGGCTTAGCCCTCGCCCTCATGCTGCCCGAGGTGCGCACGGACCGTCTGGAAATCGTTGCCTCTGCGTCCTTGAATCAGGCTGCACTATACCGGGTTTCCGAACACTATCCCAGCCTCGTCAATCGCCTGCGCCGCTGGGTACGGACAAAACGCAAAGGATTTGAGCGTCGTCTGTATCGAAAAGCATAAGCCGGCGTCGAAAAACCACTGGATGAAAACCCTGCTGCTGTGCCCCGAGCTGTTTGCCCGCGAGAGCGGCATTCAGCGCATCATGCGACTCTACCTTAAGGCGCTGTGCGAAACGGCCGGGACCGGCGATGAAGTGCGCCTCGTCGTGCTGAACGACCGGGATTTTCCGGCGACGCTGCTGCAACGCTACGCCAACGACCAGCTGGTTCTCCGGCAGGCCTGCAACCGCAGCAAGCCGGCCTTCGTCTGGCACGCGGTGCGGGGAGCGTCCGGGGCCGACCGCCTGATTTGCGGACATTTGGGCCAATTGATCGTGGCGTGGCTCGCGCGCTGTTTCCATCCCCGGCTGCGGTATTATCTGGTGGCGCACGGCATCGAGGTGTGGCGGCCGTACACGCTGATGGAGAAACGCGCCCTGCGTGGCGCGCGGCGCATCCTGTGCGTCAGTGACTATACTCGACGCGAAGTGCAGCGGAGGATCGCGCTGTCCGGGTCGCGGTTTGCCGTGGTACCCAACGCCCTGGATCCCCTGTTTGACCACGCGCTGGCTGACAACACGCCGGGCGGCGGGGAATCCGTCATCCTCACGGTTGCCCGGCTGGACGCCTGGGAACGCTACAAGGGCGTGGATCATCTGATTGGGGCGATGCCGGCGGTGCGCCAAGCCGTGCCGGCAGCCCGCCTGCGCATCGTCGGCACCGGCAGCGACCTGCCGCGCCTTAAGGAGTTGACCGCCCGGCTGGGAGTGACCGGCACGGTGGAATTTACCGGGGCCGTCGACGATGAACACCTGCGAAAGGCCTATCGCGACTGTGCCTTGTTCGCGCTGCCGAGTAGTGGCGAGGGTTTCGGGATCGTGTTTCTGGAAGCCATGGCCCACGGCAAACCCTGCCTCGGCGCACGCGCCGGAGCCGTTCCGGAGATTATCGATGGCACGTCGGGTATGCTGGTCGATCCCGGCGACATCCGGCAGATCGCGATGCAGCTCGTTTGGGCGTTGCAACATCAATGGAATCCGAAGCAAATCAGAGAGCGCGCCGCTCAGTTTAGTTATCCGGTTTTCCGGGAACGGCTGCAACGCGCGCTCGCCGCCTAGCCCATGAATTCATCTTCGCCCGAGACCCTTGTCATCCAAGCCGGCCAGGCCGAACAGCATTATTGGCGCGATTTGTGGCGGTATCGGGAGCTGCTGGGGTTTCTGGCATGGCGCGACATCAAGGTGCGTTACAAGCAGGCGGCGCTGGGCATCACTTGGTCGGTGATCCAGCCCGCCGTGCAGACCGTGCTGCTGACTTTTGTCTTTGGCAAACTCGCCAAAATGCCAGACGGAGGCGTGCCCTATCCACTGCTGGTGCTCGCCGGCCTGCTGCCCTGGCAGTTGTTTTCGTCCGCCTTTGGCGGAGCGAGCAACAGCCTGATCGGCAATGCTCACCTTATTTCCAAGATCTATTTCCCGCGGCTGATTGTCCCGCTGTCGGCTCTCGCGGTCGCGTTGGTCGACCTGGCTGTTCTGCTGGTCATCGCCGTACCGGTCACCCTGGCCTATGGGGTGACGCCGACCTGGCGGCTGTCACTGCTGCCCTTTTTCATCCTGGCGGCGCTGCTGATCGCGCTGGGGGCCGGCCTTTGGATCACGGCTCTCACCGTGAAATACCGCGACTTCCGTTTCATCACATCGTTTCTCCTCCAAATCGGACTCTTTGTGACCCCGGTGGGCTTCCGCACCGATTTCCTTCCCAACTGGCGCGACTTGCTGTCACTCAACCCGCTGACCGGGGTGGTGAACGGCTTTCGCTGGTGCCTGCTCGGCGGGGGCATGGATTTCTATGCCCCCGGCCTCGTCGTATCGCTGTTGGTTGCCGCCGTGCTGCTCGGCACCGGCCTCTGGTACTTTCGCGCCACTGAGCGCCAGTTTGCCGATGTAATCTGAGCCATGCCCGGCGATACCGTCATCTCCGTCGAAGGTCTCTCCAAGCGCTACCGGCTCGGTTACGTTGCGCGGCACGACACCTTGCGGGACGCACTCAGTCATGGTCTCAAGAACCTTTCCCGTCTCCTGCGGGGTTCCGGAAGGGCCGCCAGCGCCGGCAACAGCGAATTCTGGGCGTTGCGTGACGTGACGTTTGAGGTGAAACGCGGCGAAGCCGTCGGCATCATCGGCCGCAACGGCGCCGGCAAGTCGACCCTGCTCAAGATACTTTCGCGCATCACCGAGCCGACGACCGGCCGGGTAACCCTGCAAGGCCGGGTCGCCTCGCTGCTCGAAGTCGGCACCGGATTCCATCCTGAACTCAGCGGCCGCGAGAACATCCTCCTCAACGGCGCGATCCTCGGCATGTCGCGGACCGAGATCCGCCGGAAGTTCGATGAAATCGTGGCGTTCGCCGAGGTGGAGAAATTCCTGGACACGCCGGTGAAGCACTATTCCAGCGGCATGTATGTGCGCCTCGCCTTCGCTGTGGCCGCCCAGCTCGAGCCGGAAATTCTAATTGTCGACGAAGTGCTCGCCGTGGGCGACGCCCAGTTCCAAAAAAAGTGCCTCGGCAAGATGGAGTCGGTTGCCCAGACGGAAGGAAGAACCGTTCTGTTTGTCAGCCACAACATGGCCGCAGTCCGTTCCCTATGTAGCCGTACCGTTTATCTCGATAGGGGAAGAATTGTAGCGATCGGATCCACCGCCGACGTGCTCACCCGTTATATCGCGCAATCTGCCGAAATCAACCGATCCGGAGCACTAACCCCGGATATGCACGCCGGGAAGCCAACCACATTGTGGTTCGATCGGGTAACCCTGCAAAACCGATCGGGGCAGCGGATTTCCCAGCTGCAATTGCGCGAACCCGCCGTTCTGATCCTATCGTTCCGCGCGCTAAAACCCGTCCGTCAAGTCCGCGTTGGTCTCGGCTTCGCCACCCTCGAGGGCACAAGGATAGCCACGCTGCACCACACGGACAATGGGGCAGAAGCGATCGATTTGGCCCCCGGCACATATGAGATGACCATCCAGTTGGAAAACCCACTTCTTCCCGGTTCCTACATGCTGACGGTGGGAGCCCATCAATCCTTGGCCGGTACGACACTGGATTATGTGCCGGAGGCTCTGCGCTTCGATGTGGCTGCCATCGGCTATGGCGATGTAAAATATAACGATATCAATCCCGGACTGGTCCACGTTAACGCGGTTTGGCAACTGCCCAAAACCCTGAATGACACTCATGCCTGAATTTAAATTCAGCATCGTACTAACTACCATCAACGGCGGCGATGTTCTCGACGGATATTGCCTCCAAGCCGAAAAAGAGGGACTGCGTGAGCAATTGCACACTATAGTGATACCCGACCGCAAAAGCCCGCCAACCCTGTTTGACACATGCCGGGCGCTAGCCAGGCGCGGTTTTGACATTGTCTGTCCGACTCTGCCCGAACAAGAAACCTTCCTCTCGAAAGTAGGCGCGATCGGTCGCTTGATTCCATACAATTCCGACAATCGGCGCAATGTCGGCTTCCTGATGGCGCTGGAAAAAGGCTGCGACCTGCTTATCTCCATCGACGACGATAACTATTGCATGGGGGGAAAAGATGTTTTTTCCACCTATGCAGTCGTGTGCGGCGAGCCCGTGACCATGCCCGCGGTCCATAGCGTCAGCGGCTGGTTTAATCTTTGCGATTTTTTGCAGGTCGAGCCCGCCTATACCGTCTATCCGCGTGGTTTTCCATATCACAAACGCCACCAGCCTTCGCCGCTCGCCCGAGGAGAAGAAACCGGACTCGTCCGCCTCAATGCCGGTCTTTGGCTCAACGAGCCCGACATGGATGCCATCACCTGGTTGGGGGCTCCGGTTCGGGCCAAAGCCTTTTTGGGGGGATCATTGTTGCTCGGGCAGGATACATGGACCCCCATCAACACGCAAAACACCTCCCTGCACTGCGATCTGATCGTCGCCTATTATTTCGTCCGCATGGGTTATCCGCTGACCGGGATGCCGATAGATCGTTACGGCGACATCTATAGCGGCTACCTCCTGCAAGCCTGCGTCCGCCACTTCGGCCATCGCATCCGGGTAGGAACCCCGGTTGCTGACCACCGCCGCAACGCCCACAACTATATGCGGGATCTGGTTGGCGAGCTGGCCTGTATTCTGACGCTGGAAGAATTCACAGAGTGGTTGCCGGGCGTCCGACTTAGTGGCACAGATTACAGTACCACCTATCTATCCCTGGCGGACGCGATCGACGACCAAATCGAACGATTTAGCGGGACGATCTGGACTGACGCAACCCGCGGTTACTTCCATCAAATGACCTATTGCATGCGGCAGTGGGTGAAGGCTTGCGCTGTTTTCGGTTGAGCCAAACCTCAGCGCCATTCCGATTATTGCATGAGCAGACGGAACCCCAGGATCGGCTTTGCCTTCAGCACCAAAGACCGGACGGACTTGTCGCGGCGCTGTCTGCGGACTGTGGATTTCGACGACGGATTCGACCTGCTCTGGTGCGATGGCAGCAATACAGCGGAAGGGCAGGCTCTGCCAAAGTCGGTCGTGCTCAAACGCAACCGTTTTCGAGAAATACACCTCAACGTCCGCGGCGGTCCGGATGCAGCGATTTGTTTCGGCCTCCGCCGCTTGTTGGCGTTAGGGTATGATTGTTGTGGTCTCATCGAAAACGACATAGAATTCGACCCTGGCTGGCTTCAAGCCATGCGAGAGGCGACGGCTGCGGCGAGAGCGGACGGCCTCAAGGTAGGCGCCGTGACCGCGCGGACGTTTGCGAGTCGCGTATTGTTGGCCACACCCCAATATGCTTTGATCTGGAATGTTGGTGCAGGGATGGTCCTCTTCAGCCGGCCTGCCGTCCATCTGCTGCTCAATTACTACCACACCCGCTCGGCCAGCGAGATCTGCTCGTACTACGCCGACAAATTCGGGAAGGATTTGCGCGGTGTACACGAACTGTTCGCCGGTCAAATCGATCGCGGACTGGGTTGTGACTGGGGGTTTTCCATCGAGCTCTACCGCCACGGGCTGGTTTCGATAGGCACGGTGCCCTCGCACGCCCGCATCATGGACTATGATGCCTTCAGTGGGATGCGCTCCGAATATCAACCAGCTTGGACCGAGCAAACGGCCGGCGATTGGCAGCGGGAACTCCGATCTTTCAAAAAGCAAAATGCCGTTGATCTGAGGCGTCATGCCGCCCGCCTGCTGGCGCCATGGCTCGAGCAAATCCGTTCATGGAGAATTCCCCGTTGAACGAGCTGTCTGCGCGTTCTTCCTTGATGGGGGCGCAGCGGCGAAGACCAGTCCTGTCCATCCAATGACCGACTGGCAAGACACAGGCCTCCCGCCGGTTCCTCTCCCGGATCGGCTTCGTTCCTGGATGATGCGCTGGCTCCCGCGGTCCCGCCATCGCATGAGACAACTGCGTTTGGCCCGGGTGTGGCAGGCGCTGGTGGACTATTGCGGACGCGGCCGCCGGCCCTTGCGGGTCCGGTTGCACGGCTTTCCAGCTCTGCTCAATCCCGGCAATCCCTATCCGTTCATCTTGGCGGAGAATCCAGGGTTCAACGAACCCCTGGTTCAACTCGTGCGGCAGGTACATCGCCACCTCGGACGTCCCTTGGTGGTGATCGACGTCGGTGCCTCCATCGGCAACACCGCGCTGCTGCTCGCCGCTGAATGCGGTGAGGCACTCGGCCGGCTGCATTGCCTCGAAGGCGACGCCGATTTCCTTGCCTATCTCCAGCACAACACTGCGCGCCTGGCGCGGGTCACCGTGTACCACGCGATGCTGGCCCGCGCCGTGGGCGTGACGCGGGCGCTGCAGCATCATCACCCCGGCACGGCTGGTGCCACCGGTGACCGTGACGCGCCGGCCACCACCCTCGACCACCTCATGCTGGCCGCGGAGTCGCGCTTCGACGTCCTGAAAAGCGATATTGATGGATCGGATGGCGAGGCATTGGCAGGCGCGGCGCAACTGCTCGCCCGCGACCACCCGGCCGTGATTTTTGAATGGCACCCCTTCCTGATTCGCGAGGCGGGCCACGCGCCCGAAACCGCTTTTTCCACACTGTGCGCCGCCGGGTACCGCACCTTCCTGTGGTTCACCAACCAAGGCAATTTCTCCCACTTCAGCGCGGGTGAACCTGCCGAAGTCGAAAAATGGAATCGCGCGCTCCTGGCCCTGCGGCCCTATGGGGATCCTCATTTTGACGTGATTGCCCTCCCGGAGTCGCTGAGCGCCCTCGAACTGCCGCTCGCCACATTCGGAGTGGCCACGTGAAAGTCCGGCCCGAACCTGGGCGTTGCCGTCCATCGCATCGGGTCCCGTCAACATCATGTCCGTGATCACGGCGCTCCTGCCGCCGCGGTGGACTGAATTCCTCCGCCGCTCGTTTCGATCATGCCTATTCGCTCCCCTGAGTGTGGGGGCCCAAGCGAAGGTGACGGGATGGATGGCCCGCTGGTTTGGGCGACCCGCCCCCGCCGCGGCCGGTCGGACCGATCGCATCGTCGTGGTCAAATTGGATCGGATCGGCGATTTCGTCATGGTGACGCCCTTCCTGCGCGAACTGCGGCGCAACCATCCCTTCGCTTGGATCGCCCTCGTCGTGTCGTCCAAAGTGGAGATGTTGGCGACCGGCTGTCCGTATGTCGACGAAGTGATCATCACCCCCCCACCGTCGCCTGGTTTGCGCGGCAGTTGGCGCCAATGGTTAGCTTGGCACGAACTTGCTTGGCGCCGACTGCTCCCGTTGCGACCCACGCTTGCGCTGTTGCCGCGTTGGG
The DNA here is from genome assembly GCA_049513315.1 of Opitutaceae bacterium. GTDB lineage: Bacteria > Verrucomicrobiota > Verrucomicrobiia > Opitutales > Opitutaceae > Fen-1467. Next base: position 54,750 of record JBEKWG010000018.1, on the reverse strand, counting down.
ACGTCGATTTGTATGAAGCCTACGCCTTGCTGGCGCTCAGCGGAGCCCGCCGCCGGGTTAGTTATTCCGCCAAAATCACCCAGCCCAAAGCCCGCCTCAACCGCGGGGCGGACCTGCTGCTCACCGACGCCGTCTCGCGGAGTCCCGGTCATCATGAGGTGGAGAGAAACCTAGGTTTGCTGCAGGCACTCCACCTGCGGGTGGAAGCCACCCATGAAGAGATCTGGCTCTCGATTGACGCCCAAACGCTGGTCCGGCGTCTTCTGCCCGCGCAGGAGCACCACCGCCTTGTCGCGCTCTGCCCGTTCTCAGCCGAAGAAATCAAAAACTGGCCGCTGTCGCGTTTTCTTGAGGTGGTCCGGCACTTCGCCGACCGCCCGGGCGTCACATTTGTGCTCCTGGCCGATCTGGGATATGCGGAGATATCGACCTGCCCCAAAGTGCGCCAACTCTCCAACCTCGTTTCGCTGGCGGGCCGGCTCTCGCTGGCGGAAACCGCCGCGCTGATCAGCCGATGCGATCTGGTCGTCAGTGTGGATACCGGAATCATGCATATTGCCGGCGCATTGCGACGCCCGCTTGTGCTCATCAGCGGCCTGTCCACCGACCAGGAAACAGAAAGCCACTATTCGCCCACCCGGTTCGGTCCGTGGAGGAGTGATTATACCCTGGTGGCTCCACGCACATCCGTCGCCGGCCCACGCGGCATCGACGCCGTGTCCGTCGATCAGGTCGTGGCCGCTGTGGAATCGCGGTTGTCGGCTGCTTGATCATGCCGCGCGTTTCCATCTGTCTGCCCAATCTCAACCACCGCCCCTGGCTGCGGGAACGCCTGGACACGATCTGGGGGCAGTCTTTCACCGACTGGGAATTGATCGTGGTCGACGGCTACTCCGATGACGGGGCGTGGGAGTTCCTGCAATCCGCCGCCGGCTCCGATCCGCGCGTCCGGCTGCACCAAGCACCCCGCCGCGGCCCGTACGGCGCCTGGAACGACTGCCGGGCCATGGCCCGTGGCGAGTTCATCTATTTCGCGACGAGCGACGATACGATGACCGCGGATTGTCTGGGCGAAATGGTGACGGCCCTCGAACGCCATCCCGAATGCGACATCGCGCAATGCTGCCTGAATGCGATCGGCGCTGACGGCCAAGTGATGGAAGACTGGTGGAAACTCACGGCCGCCGCGCGCTTTCTGGGGGACGACTACCTGCGCCCGCACCGACGCATAGCGCCGTACGACGGTGTCGTCCATTGCGCCATGGGCACCATCTATCACTCCATCACCCAAGTCCTGCTGCGTCGATCCGTGTTCGAGCAAACGGGCCCGTTCCCGACGGAATACGGTCCAGGCGGAGACTTTTTGTGGGGCATGGTGGCGGGCCTGACCTGCAACGTCGTGCACGTGCCGCGCTTTCTGGCAACGTGGCGCATTCATGACCGCCAAGCTTCCGCCGGGTGGCGGTGCGACGCCGCCGACCGTTGGCGCATGCGCACGATGACGGTGGTGGCGTTGGAACGATACCGCCGGACTCACCCGCAGGATGCCCGACTGCCGCGGCGGGCGCTGCTCCGCTACTACACGATGGAGCATTACCGGCGCGCCTACGCGGAGGCCTCCGGCCGCGCGGCCCGCCTGCGGGTGCTCCTGCGCATGGCCACCCGCGCCCCGGACGCTTTGGTCGAGTCGGTCCGGCTGCGCTCCCAAGGTCGCTGGCGGGACTACGACGCCGTCGAACACACCCACCGTCTCCTTCGCCGGCTGGACCTCGAATCCAACTTGATTCGAGACGCATGACACGCTCCACCGCCCCCACCTGGATCGCATGGACCCGCCTCCGCCTGTGGGGCGCCACCGAATGGGCGCGGCACGGGCGTCCCGAGGTCGCGTTCGGATTCCTCGGCAGTCTGGGCGATGAATTGCTCTGTACGGCGCCGCTGATCGAGTGGCAAAGGCGCGGGGCGCGCAATGTCTGGGTGATGACCAGGCATCGCGAGTTCTTCCACGGCCTCACCCGGCCCGCCGCCCTGCTCCCCGAGGATGCCCGCTATCCCGCCCTCTGCCGCGCCCTGGGACGTCCCTTTCACCTGCTCAGCTACTCCGATTACGACGAACGCACCGATCGCGATGCACGGCTGGGGCGTCATCTGATCGCGGAGATGTGCGCCCGCGCCGGCTTGAACGGAAGCATCCAGCTGCGGCCTCACTTGCGCCTCGCGCCCCAGGAAATCGCGGCCGCCGGCGTCCACGCCGGTTGCGTCGCCGTGCAGAGTTCGGTCGGCGCCGCGCGTTTGCCGATGGCAAACAAACAATGGCCGTTGGAACGGTTCCAGCGCTTGGTCGAAGATAGCGTGCGGCGTGGACTGCGGTTCGTTCAGATCGGCTCGGCCGGGGACCCCCCGCTGACGGGCGTGATGGACCTCCGCGGTCGCACCTCGCTGCGGGAAGCCGCCGCCGTGCTGCATCAAGCGCGCCTGTTTGTTGGATTAACCGGCTTTCTCATGCATCTGGCGCGGGCCGTCGACTGTCCGGCGGTTATTATCTACGGCGGGCGCGAACCACCGGAACTCACCGGCTACATCTGCAACATCAACATCGCCAACCGGCCCGCTTGCGCCCCGTGCTGGCAACGGAATCGGTGCGAGTTCCACCGGATCTGTCTGGAGGCCATCACGGTCCAGGAGGTGGCCGCCGCCATCGAGAACGCCCTGGCCCGACCGCGCGAACCGCTCGCCGTCGAGGAAGCCGTCCTGTGAACCGTCCGCCTCTACGGCCCGGCCGACAGGCGTCCGTCCGCCGGGTCCCCGGCCGTCATACGTTTTCCCCTTTCCCCGGCCTGTCATCCTGACTGGTCGTGAACCGCCCCGTGGAACTCTCCGCGATCATCGCCGCACACAACCCTGATGCGGGCCGCTTCATGCGGACGCTGGAGGGATTGCGCGCGCAGACGCTACCGGTTGCGGCCTGGGAACTCCTCGTGATCGACAACGCGTCGGAGCCGCCAGTCGCCGGCCGGTTTGAGCTGGGCTGGAATCCGGCCGCGCGCGTCGTGCGCGAGGAGAACCTCGGTCTCACGTCCGCGCGCCTGCGCGGTTTTGCCGAAGCGGCCGGCAGGCTCATCGTACTGGTCGACGATGACAACGTGCTTCCCGCTGGTTTCCTCGAAGGTGTCCTCCGAATATTTGAAACTCAGCCGCAACTTGGGGTTGTCGGCGGACGAGTCACTCCGGAATTCGAAGAGCCACCGCCGGCGTGGACGCGGGAATTCTGGGGACTGCTCGCCCTGCATGACCACGGAGAACGCTCCCTGGTCCAGAAGGGTGGTGCCGGGGCCGGCTGGCCCAAATTTGCCCCGGTCGGCGCCGGCTTGGGTGTTCGGCGGGCGGCTCTTTCGCTGTACTTGGGAGCCCTGCAGCGCGATCCCAGCCGGCGTCATCTCGATCGCCGGGGCACTGCGCTCTGTTCCGGCGGCGATAACGATCTCGTGTTTACCATCCTGCATGGCGGTTGGGACGTCGGATATTTCCCCGAGCTCCAACTCACCCATCTGATTCCCCGTGGCCGCCTCGCACCCGGTTATCTCGCACGCCTGAACGAAGGCATCATGCGCACTTGGGTGCGGGTGCTGGCGCTGCATGGGCAGTGCCCGTGGCCCGCGATTCCACGCTGGACTGTGCCGCTGCGCTCGGCGCGCGCTTGGTGGCGATCACGTGCTTGGCGCTCGCCCGCGCACCGCATCCGCTGGCGCGGCCATGTGGGTCAGTTTCTAGGCCAGGCCGATCTTCGTCTGCAACCATCTCACTCCCGTGCGTGATGCCTTGATCCCCGGGCCCGGGCAGCCCCCGGGCTGGCGCGACCACCTCCTGGCCCTTTTCCGCCGGAAAAACTGGCGTGGGTTCACCCGCCTGTACGATCTGCTCAAACCTCCGGGGGGCCGTCGGGAAATCCGGTTCGTCACCCGCTACGGCAGCCAGTTCTTCCTGGTCCCATGGGATGTCGTCGATGTCTACACGATCGTGGAAGGGTTTTATGAGTCGGAGGTGATCGAAGCCATCCGGCCTGAGCTCGAGCCTGGCAGTGTGGTGTGGTTCGTGGGTGCCAATTTTGGTCTGCACGCGATCACGGCCAAGTTGATCCAGCCCGCCGCGCGCGTGGTTTGTTTCGAGCCGAATCCGCGCATGGGCGCACGCCTGCTGGAAAACGCCGATCTTAACGCCGTGCAGGTCGAACTTTTCGCCCTCGCCTTGGCCGACCGCACCGGCTGCGCCATGTTCTTCGCCAACGCCTCCGGCAACCCCGGGATGTCCACTCTTCATCCCGTCTCCGGGGCATGCTATGACGATCGTTTCAACGTTGCGCTCGACACCGCGGAACGCCTGCTGGCGGAAAACATCGCGCCATTCCCCCGCGCCATGGTCATCGACGTTGAAGGGGCGGAACTCGAGGTCTTGCGTGGCCTCGGCCGCGCCCTGGCCGATCCCCGCCTGGAACGCCTCGTCTTTGAGGCGGACAACGAGCTATTGAGCGCCGGAAACGAGCATTCCCTTCTGTCGCTCCTCCGCGACGCCGACCTGACGAAAATCGAACGTCTGAATCGCAACGAACACACGGCCCACGCCCTGTCCAATTATCTCGCTCGGCGATGAAGCGGATTTCCCACCTTCTGCGGATTCTGCCCAACCTCACGGTTCACCTGCTGCGGTACGGCCGGCCACCGCGCGTGCTGTTGTTTGGTGCGCACAGCCTGGGTGACGATCTGCTCTGCACGACCGTTCTACACGAAGCACGACGGCGCGGGCAACCGTTCGCCATAATGACCAGTCGCCCGGAACTTTTCCGCGGCAATGACGATCCGGCGGCCTTGCTGCCGGTTGACGACTATTACGCGCAGGCCCTCCGTCGCCTGGGCGCCCGTGTGGTCCAGCCCTACTATGCCAGACGTGACCTCAGTGAATCGCTCCGCGATGTCTTTCCACCGCACCATATTCTGACCGAGATGTGCCGCCTTGCCGGCATCACAGGCGAAATTGCGCTCCGACCCTACCTTCACCTCTCTGCTGAAGAGCAGCGCGCGGGTCACGTATTTCCGCGACAGATCGCTATTCACAGTTCATGCCGCTCCGCGGCATTTCCGTTCACCACCAAGGAATGGGGCTTCGAGCGTTTTGTGGCCCCGGCCCGGGCGCTCGCGCGCGATTTCAAGCTGATCCAGATCGGCGCCACCGACGATCCGCTCCTGCCGGTCGACATGGATTTGCGCGGCCGCACGAGCCTCCGCGAAGCAGCGGCCATTCTGGCGGCTTCACAGGCCTTTGTCGGCCTCGAAGGATTCCTGTCCCATCTTGCCCGCGCGGTTGACTGCCCGGCCGTGGTCATTATCGGGGGACGGGTGCGGCCTGAAACGGTGGGCTACGCCTGCAACGTCAATTTCTATAACGCGGTTGACTGCGCCCCCTGTGGCCTGCGCGACGGCTGCCCGCACGCGATGAAATGCATGGCGGAAATCTCTTCCGAGTCCGTCGCCGCCGCTGTGCGCGAATTGGTCGCCCGCCGCCTGACGCGACCGTTACCGGCTGAGACCGCGCTCATTCCGTGAATCCGCCATCGCTCCCGGATATCTCAATCGTCATCCCGGTCTACAACCGCGGCGAACTCATCCGCTATACGCTGGAAAGCGTGCGGCGGGCCTCGGCGGGACTCACCGCAGAGACAATCGTGGTGGACGACGGCTCCGAGCCGCCGGCGGCGGAGTCAATCGCCCGGCTAGGGTTCGCTCCGGAAAAAATCCTCCGCCAGTCCAATCAGGGGCTGCTGTTCGCGCGTCTCGCCGGTCTGGCCGCCGCCACGGGACGACACGTGCTGTTCCTCGATTCAGATGACTTGATCAGTCGCGAGAAGCTGCGCCTGCAGGTCGCGGCCATGGAGGCCGTTCAGGCTGATGTGAGCTACACCGATACCGCCCGCTGCCTGCTGCAGGGCGACTATGACGCCTTGTCGATCACGCTCGATACGCCCTGCCCGGACACACATGATTCCGCCGAGTTCTTCATCAGCGTGCAGCCGGCTCCACACAGCCCCGTTTTCCGGACGGACTATCTGCGGCGGACTGTGGCGGAAGCCTTTTTCCCTCCGTCGCCGCTCTACAATCCCGTCGCCGAAATCTGGTTTTATCACAATGCCGCGCCCCGCCCGGCGCGTGTCATGAAGGTGCCCGGACCGCATACAATCATCGGTCAACATCCCAGCTCGAGGCTTACTAACAATTGGGAAAAGCTGGGCGTCGGTTCATTGGCCGTGCAGGAGGCTTTCGTACGATCGTGTCCCGACACGGCAGAGGCGGCCCGCGTTAGGGAACTTGCAGCGGGAAAAGCATTCCTCTCGTGGCGCCGACTCCCGCGGGGATTTTCGCCTGAATTCTGCACCCGCCAGCTCGCCATCTGGCAGCGCCTGCACGCCCGGGTCAGCCTGGCACGGCTTGGGGGGCGAGGGTTTCAAATCCTAGCGGGTGTGGTGGGACCCATCGCCGCCGCCCGGTGGCTCCGCCTGATTCAAGGCCATCCTTACGAGCGGGTTCGCACGATGGATGACGCCTCGTTTCAGCGGCTCCTGACCACACTGCCTGCGCCTCAACCCATGGCCACCAAATCTGAGGCGCCCCCATCTCTGCTGGTCAAATTTCTCAAGGCCGGCAGCCGGGCCCGGCGGTCACGATTTCACACGGCGCGGGGTGATGTCCTTCCGCTCTCCGCCGTTCTGTATCTGCCAGCCACCGTCTGGCTAATGTTTCTCCCGCGCCTCATGCGCTGGCGGCCGACGCGGCCGTGGATTCCGTTCTCCGCCGTGCGAGCGATCGCGCGACGGCTCACACCGGCCTCGATGGTGCTCGAGGTGGGAAGTGGAATGTCCACTCTATGGCTGGCCCGCCGGTGTGCTCGGCTGGTTTCCCTTGAAGCCGACGAGCTGTGGTTCAAGCGCATCGGCGAGTTGTTGCGACGACGCGGCCACCGCCATGTGGATCTGCGCTATCGTTGGAAGGCGGATGAGTTGTGCGACTTTAGTGAATTCCCCACTGCGAGTCTTGACTTGGTGATCGTGGACGGCGGCCCGCGCGAGCAATGCCTGCGGGCAGCGCTGCCAAAGGTGCGGCCTGGAGGCGCGGTGTATGTGGACAACACCGATGAGCCAAGCATATCAGGACAATGTCGCGAATACCTTCAGGAAACAGCCGGCAAGACTGGCGGACGGCTCTACTACTACCGCGACTTTTCTCCCGGCAACTTCTTTGTGAGCGAAGGAATTTTGCTGGTCACCCCGGGATCGTCCCCCCAATGACATGACCCCGGGACGGATTCTTTATCGCCTCTGGTACCAGCCTTTGAGCTGGCTCCATCGCTTGTGGCGCGAGGGTGGCCCGGTCAACCAATGGCGCAACCGCCGAGGGCGCCGCGAAATGATCGCAGCCGCGGGCCGGCTGCCGCCGTTGCCCGCACCGCCACCGGACGCGGCCGAAGTGTGCTTCCTCACCGGGCGGCGGTTCTGGTATCAGACGGCGTTCTGCTTCTGGTCGCTGTGCCGGCATGCCGGCCGGCCGCTGCGGGCGGCCTTCTACGACGACGGTACGTTTGATGATTCGCTGCGCACGGAGTGCGTCCGTTTGTTTCCGGGCGCGCGCCTGCACGACGCCCGTGAAATCGAGGCGTCGCTCGACGAGCACCTGCCGCTCGTGTGCTTTCCCACCCTGCGCGCCCGCCGCCTCATTTACCCCAATCTGCGCAAACTCACCGACGTCCATGCCGGGGGGCGCGGCTGGCGCCTCGTGCTCGACTCGGACATGCTGTTTTTCCGTCGTCCCGATCTTCTGCTCGCGTGGCTCGACGCGCCCGCTCGCTCGCTGCACATGACCGATGTGCAGGATGCCTATGGCTATTCGCGGGCGCTCATGGAGTCGATCGCCGGACGGCCGATTCCCAGCCGCCTCAACGTCGGCCTGTGCGGACTGCGCAGCGACGAGCTCGACTGGGATCGGCTCGAAACCTGGTGCCGCCGTCTGCAGGAAGCCGAAGGCACCAGCTATTATCAGGAGCAGGCCTTGATCGCCATGCTACTGGCCGGCCGCGAGTGCGTGGTGGCTCCGCCGGAAGACTACGTGCTCATGCCCGATGAGGAAGAGGCGCGGCAGCCTCATGCGGTCATGCATCACTACGTGCACCTCTCCAAACGCGGCTACTTCCGGCACGCCTGGCGCCATCTGTACAATCCAAGCGCATGATCCCGCTGCCTGATCCGAGGCGATATCGAGCCGTCATCATCGCGTGGCTGGTCGCGGTGGGCCTAGCTGCGCTGCTCTACCGGCAGGGGCCCTTGCTGACTTTCGATGGATACTACTACTGCGAGTTCGCCAAGCTCTACACGACAAGTTGGCCGCAGGCTTTCGGCAACCACTGGCCCTGCGGCTATCCGTTGCTGGGTGGGCTGCTCGGCCGGCTCGGTTTGCCGGCCTATGAAGCGCTCTGCCTGGTTTCACTGCTCGCGCTGACTGTGCTGGTATTGCTCGGCAACAGGTTTGCGAAGGACCTGCCCCATGGCGCCTTTGCGCTCAGCTGCCTCGCGGCCGCGCCCGTGGTGGGAGTGCAACTTTTCGGCAACCTCACCGAACTGCCTTTGGCCGCCGCGCTGCTGGGCCTCGCGACCGCACTGGCAGTGGATCGGTCGCGCGCCGCATGGTGGAGCGCCGCTGCCTGCGCCCTGCTTGCGCTGTCCTTCCGTTACGCCGGCGTGATTGCCTACGCTGCCCTGTGGATCTGGCTGTTTCTCCATGCCCGCCGGCTGCGTGAAGGCGGCATCCTCGGCTCCGCGGTGATCGCGGTGGTCTGCTCCACGCTGATGGCCGCAGGTCTGCTCCTGTGGAATCTCCGCGCCACCGGGTACCTGAGCGGCGCTTCGCGCGATGCCGCTGAAAACCTCGGGCTGGTCGCCTGGCCGTCCCACGTGGCCGATTTGGGCTGGACGCCATTTTCCGCCCTGATGCTCGGAGGACTGCGGGACCTCGTCGGCGGCAAAAGCTCCATCGGACAGTTAATGGGCAGTCTGTCCAGTCTCACACTCGCCGGTCTCTGCCTCTGGGCATGGGCAAAGCCGCGGTTCCCCTGGGTTCGGGCGCTGGCCTTCGTGGCGTTTTTCTACGGTACCGGCATGACGGTGCTTCGCAGCGTCGGCACCTTCGATCCACTCTACAACGGCCGGATGCTTTTGCCCGCGCTTTTCCCTCTGGGGCTCGCCGCCTGCGCTCAATTCTCGGGGCGATGGCCCCGCCTGGTCGCCGGTACATGTGTCTTGGTGCTGGCGGCGGGGGTCGCGTCCACCGCCCGCGGCCTGAGTCGGGAAATCGCGGGCGACGTTCGAGGCGCGGTGCCCTTGCTCCGCGGTCGATTGCGCGCTGGCGACCGCGTGCAAATCAACGATCAGGCTTTCTCGGTGGCAGCCTATCTCCCCCAGCGCACGATCCGGACCTGGCCCGAATCCTGGCGGGAAGATGAGGCGCAGCGTTTTCTTGTCATAGCGGCCAAACCCGTCGATCGCTGCGGCACCTCCGGCCCGCTACCGGTAGTGTGGAAGACCCGCGCCGAGCAACTGGTCGCTCGAGGCACTCACCGCTGGCTGCTCCATACGCCTTCGCTTATGGTTCTCGAGCATAACGCCGGCCCGTTCCCCCACTGATCGATGCCGCTCGTCTCGATCATCATTCCCTGCCATAATGCGGCGCTCTGGCTCGCCGCAACGCTCGAGTCGGCGCTGGCGCAGACGTGGCCGGAGAAGGAGATCCTGCTGGTCGATGACGGTTCCACCGACGACAGCCTCGCGATCGCCCGCACCTTCGAGCCGCGCGGGGTGCGGGTGCTCACCCAGCCCAACCGGGGCGCGGCCGCGGCGCGCAACGTTGGTCTGCGCGAGGCCCGCGGCGATTTCATCCAGTTTCTCGACGCCGACGATCTGCTGGCGCCGGACAAGATTACCGTCCAGATGGAACGCCTCATGGCGAACCCGCCGCGACACATGACCTCCGGCGCGTGGGCGCGATTCCGGCGCGATCCTCGCGAAGCGGCGTTCGTCCCCGAACCCAACTGGTGTGATCTTACCGGCCTCGAGTTCCTGCTGCTGCACTACGAGGCCGGCTGGATGATGCTCCCGGCCGCCTGGCTCTGTCCGCGGCCGCTGCTGGATGAAGCGAGACCGTGGGACGAACGCCTGACGCTGAACGACGACGGTGAGTATTTCGGCCGGGTCATGCTGGCCGCGGCTGGCATTCTGTTCTGCGGCGCGGCGCGCAGTTACTATCGATCGGGTCTCCGCGGTAGCCTGAGCCGGCGCAAAGACGTGGCGGCCCTGCGCTCGCTCTGGCTCTCCACCGAGCTGAACTGCGGGCGCATGCTGGCGGCGGCCCAAGATTCGCCACGCGCCCGTACGGCCGCCTCCAACGGCTGGCAGCGGCTGGCTTTCGAGTCTTATCCCACGGCACCCGACTTGGCTGCGGCCGCCGAACGTCACGCGGCCGACTTGGGCGGCAGCCCGTTCCCTATGCCGGCCGGACCCGCGTTTCATCGGATGGCGCGCTGGACCGGTTGGCGCTTTGCCAAACGGCTGCGTGATGCATGGCTGCGTCTGCGGCGCGTCTGACCATGGCAGCGGTCCGCATTATTTCCCCCACCTATCGCCGGGCGCACCTCCTACCCCAGCGTTGGCGAGCCTGCAGGCGCAGACCTTCGCCTACTGGTTGTGCGTGTTGCACAACGACGATCCGCTCGGCACCCTGCTCTCGGTCACGGTTCTCGGGTGGCTGCGATTCCTGCGACTCGCCGATTGGGCGTGGTTTTTCGCCTGGGCCGTTCGCCATCCCCGCGACCTGGCGGCAGGTCTCAGTAGCCGACGCCACTTCGCTGAATTTTGGACTTACCTCGACCAGCACACCGCCCGACAGGCGGCCCAAGCGGCTCCTCTCCCGTAAGGCCTTCCCTTCCCCATGCCCCCCGGGCGAATTCTGATCATCACCAACGGCCACTTGTGCCGTAATCCGCGCCCGCTGAAGGAGGCAGAGACGTTGGGGCGAGCCGGCTACGACGTGACCGCGCTGGCCGTGCGCAACCATGCTGCTTCCGAGGCGTATGATCGCGTTTTGCTCCAAGGCGCTCCCTTCCGGCATGAGTCGGTCGACATGCTCCCGGGCTTCGCAACCGGACGTGTCACGGTTTTCCGGCGCCGGCTGCTGCTCTGGGCCGCGCGCCGGGCTGCAGCGAAGACGGGCCTGACGACGATCCATGCTGTCGGACCCGCCGGGGCCCTGCTCCGGCAGGCGCGCCGGCTTCCGGCCGATCTCACCATCGTGCATAACGAAGTCCCGCATTGGGTCGGCATCCGGCTGCTGGGCACTGGTCGGCGCGTCGCGGCGGATTTCGAAGACTGGCATTCGGAGGATCTCCTTCCGGCCGAGCGTGCGCAGCGTCCGCTCGGCCTCCTGCGCCGGGTGGAGCAGACGTTGCTCTCCCAAGCGGTGCACACCACCACGACATCGCACGCACTCGCCGCCGCCCTGCATGCCCGATACGGCGGCCGCCTTCCCGTGGTGATCACCAATTCCTTTCCGTTGCAGCGCGATCCGCGCTCCGGTCCGCCGGGTGATCCCCCTTCCTTCCTCTGGTTCTCTCAAACCCTCGGTCCTGGGCGCGGTCTCGAAATCTTCCTCGAGGCCTGGGCCCGCACCGCGGGCTCCAGCCGGCTGGTGTTGCTCGGAGAACCGAGCGCGGGCTTCGCCGAACAGGTGAGGAACCGGCTTCCGCCCGAACGCCGGACGCGGGTGAGCTTCCTCCCGCCGGTGCCACCGGCCGCTTTGCCGGCCGTGATCGCCAGCCACGACATCGGCCTGGCGCTGGAACAGGCGGAAATTCCCAGCCGCGATCTCACGATCACGAACAAGATTCTTCAGTACTTGAACGCCGGTCTTGCCGTGGTGGCGAGCGACACCGCCGGCCAGCGCGAGGTGCTGGCGCGGGGACCTGAAGCCGGCTTGCTGGTGAATCTTACCGACGCGGTAGTCACCGCCGCCGCGCTCGACCATCTGCTTGGCGATCGCGCGGAATTGATGCGGCGTCAGCGAGCCGCTCGGCGCCTGGCGGAAGAAGTTTACTGCTGGGAACAGGAAGCTCCCCGGTTGCTCTCGCTCGTGGCGGAAGCGCTGCAAACCCGATGAACCATCGTTCCGCCGCTTTCAAACTGCTTGGCCGACGCCTGCTTCATAGTGGATTGGTCTGCGCGCTTCGCCTCCGCAGCCGGACCTTTCGGCCCGCGAATAATCATCGCTACGCCGTGATCGCACCCCATCCAGACGATGAGACACTGGGCTGCGGCGGGTTGATCGCCACCGCCTGTTCCTTAGGCTCGGCCGTCGATGTCATTTATCTGACCGATGGGAGCGCCGCGCTGCCTGATCATCCGAAAATTACGCCGAACCAGTTGATCGGAGTGCGCGCGGCCGAGGCGCGCGCCGCCCTGGCTGTGCTGGGTGTGGCGCCCGGGCATGTCCACTTCCTTGGCGCGCCCGACGGCCGACTGGATCACTTGGCCTCCGCCGAACAGGAGCACCTCGTGTCCGCGCTGGCCGGACTCCTGGCCCGACTGCGGCCCGACCACGTGCTGGTTCCCTGGCGGCACGACGGCAGCTCCGAACATGAAGCGGCGTTCGGCTGGACCGTCGCCGCGCTCCGGACCGCAGTACCAGCGCCGCGCCTGCTGGAATATCCGGTATGGGCTTGGTGGAGTCCGCGCTATCTGGCGCGATTCGCCATGACGTCGGCGCCAATCCGACGGCTGCCCATTGGAATAGTGCGCGACTTGAAGGCGAGCGCGGTGAACGAATTCCGCTCGCAAATCCATCCGGTGCCACCCTGGACGCACACGGCGTTGCCGCAGGGATTTACCCGATCTTTCCTCGGGACATCCGAGTACTTTGTGCTCTCTTCGCATTGAAAGCCCGTGAGCGCCTCCACATTTGAATCCGTCGCCAAGCCGCTCCGCAAGGTGCTGATCGTCTCCCCCCACTGGCCGCCGGTGAACGCGCCCGACCTTCAGCGGGCGCGCATGAGTTTGCCCTATTACCGGCAGTCCGGGTGGGAGCCGGTCGTGTTGGCCGTGCACCCCGACTACGTGGCGGGCATACTCGAACCCGAACTGGAATCCACCTATCCGGCCGATGTGCGCATCGTGCGCTGCCGGGCGTTGCCGCTCCGGTGGACTCGCCGCCTGGGACTGCGCAACTTGGGCCTGCGCGCCTGGTGGTCGCTGTGGCGTGCCGGTTCCCGCCTGCTGCGGAGCGAGCGGTTTGACCTCGTATTTTTCTCCACCACTCAGTTCATCACCTTCACCCTCGGCCCACTTTGGCGGCGCCGCTCAGGGGTTCCCTACGTGATCGACATCCAAGATCCCTGGCGGACTGATTACTATGAGCGTCCCGGTGCTCCTCCGCCGCCAGGGGGCAGGAAATACCTGCTCGCCCGCCTGCTGGCCTTCCTCTTCGAAGCGCGGACCTACCGTGGCGCGGCGGGTTTCATCAGCGTTTCGGAGCGATATCTGTCCAACCTGGCGAAGCGTTATCCCTGGTTTCACAGCAAGCCGCAGGAGACCATCCGTTTTGGCGCTTCCGCCATGGATTTTGAGTTCATCCGCCACCATCCGCCCGCCAGCGTCCGGCTTCCTCGCCAGCCCGGGGAAATTCACCTCCTCTACACGGGCGCGGCCGGCCCCATCATGCCGCACGCTTTGAACATGCTGTTTTCCGGCTTTCAATATTACCGGGTCATACGACCGGCGGGTGCCGCCCGATTTCGTTTTCATTTTATTGGCACCAGTTACGTGCCACCGGGTCAGGGAAAGCCGTCGGTCCTGCCCGCGGCAGAGCAATATGGGTTGGCGTCCTGGGTGGAAGAGACTCCCCACCGCATCGGACATCTGGAGAGCCTGGCATTGCTGCAGCAGGCCGACGCCTTGATTCTACTGGGATCGAGCGACTTGGCTTATTCCCCCTCGAAGCTTTATCCCTACTATTTATCCGGAAAACCCATCCTCAGCGTCGTGTTTGAAAATAGCTACTTGGAAGGGTTGCTGCGCGAACTCGCCTGCTCTTGGCTGGTGCCGTTTTCCCCCGCCGGCACCAAGGACGCCGTCTACACCCGGTTGACGGCGTTTTTTGATCACGCGGTGAACGGCTTCCCGGTCGACGGGCAGCCGGTGCGTAATGATGAGTTTTTCAAGCGGGCGTATCTCGCCGAGACGCTGACGCGTCAGCAGAGCAGACTGTTCGAGCAGGCGCTTGCCCCCACCTAGTCTTCCGGCATTCGATTTCCGCCATGCCCGCACCGAAGAATCCCTCGATGGAGAATCTGACCTTCCCGCCCGCCGATGAGCGGGTGCGGCTGCGGTTGTTTCAACAGGCGCTTATCGCCACGGCCGCCTTGCTGGGGGCGTTGTGGTGGACCGCGGTCAACGGGCATGACTCGACTTTCTACCTCGGCATGGCGATCTGCATGCTGGCCGCACTGCCGGCGCTGGTGTGGGCGCGCACGATGGGGTACAACTACCCGATCTTCGAGATCTTCATCGCAACCAACCTAACGTCGTACGGAATTCCACTGCTGAACGAACGCGACGCGGTGACGCTCTTCGACACGCAGGTGCGGCAGGATGCCGCGCTGGTCGTGATCGCCTTTTTGGTCGCCGCCATCATCGCCTACTACGCCACGCGCGCGACCCCGCGCTCCACGCCCTTGTGGACCCGGCAGGTGCTGGAGCGGCCGAACAAGCAATGGATGCTGCGCGGCCTGATTCTCTCCAGCCTCTACACACTCGTCGTGCCGTACCTGTATGAGCCGCCCGCCGGCATCGAGGGCATTCTGCGCGCGGTGTTCTTCGGCATCGGCACGACCTGCACGTTCATCATTTCGATGGCTTGGGGGCTCGGCCGGTTGCAGCGCGGCGAAAAAGTGCTCGTGGTGGTTTGTCTCGCGCTGCAATTCGTTCTGTTGAGCTCGTCGCTCATTCTGCGGGCGGGGACAGCCATTGTTCTCCTCGGATGCGTGGGTTACTTCTTCGGTTCGCGGCGGATTCCCTACGTTGCCCTCGCCATCACGCTGCCGGTTCTGGCGGTGCTCAACATCGGCAAGTACGACCTTCGCAAAAATTACTGGACGCCGGACGCCGAATACCAGCCGGGGCTGAGCGAGCTTCCGGCGTTCTACACGGAGTGGTGCGAGGCGGGCCTGCGGCCCAAGGTCCAGACCGACACCAAGGCGAGCAAGCTCCTGCTCGAGCGCAACTCGTTGCTCCAAATCCTCTGTCTCGTCATTAACCGCACCCCAGACTTCCAGCCATTTCTCTACGGCGAGACCTACAAGCAGATCCCCGGCCAGTTCGTGCCACGCATCATCTGGCCGGAAAAGCCGCGCGGTCATATCAGCACCTACACGCTCAGCATCTACTACGGTCTGCAAAACGAAGACGCGACCTACGAGACCACCATCGCCTTCGGCTTCCTGCCGGAAGCCTACGCCAATTTCGGCTACTGGGGCGCGCTGGGGCTCGGCGTGGTGTTCGGCTTCTGCTTTCGGAAGATCACCCTGTGGTCGGTGAAGAGCCCGATCTTCTCCTATGCCGGTCTGATGCTGGTTCTCCTCACCGCCTGGAGTTTTCAGACCGAGCTGACCATGAGCGGATGGCTCGCCTCGCTCTTTCAGGGCTCCGTCTCGATTTTTGCCTTCGTCCTTGTCTTTCGCCGATTCCAAGAAGTCTCCGGGTGACGCGGTGGCGGGCCGGCTCGCCGTGGTGTTGACGCACCCCACGCAATACTACAGTCCGTGGTTCCGCTGGCTGCGCGCCCACACCACGCTCGATTTCCGGGTGTTCTATCTTTGGGACTTCGGCGTGGCCGTCCGCCAGGACCCCGAATTTGGACTGAAGTTTGCGTGGGATGTCGACCTGCTGGCAGGCTATGATTCCGAGTTCGTTCCCAACCGCGCCGCCCGGCCGGGCACCGAGCACTTCTGGGGATTGCGCAATCCTGCGCTTCCAGTCCGCCTCGCGACATGGAGGCCTGATGCCGTGCTCCTTTTCGGTTATCGCTATGCCGCGCATCTGCGGGCCATCGCGTGGTGCCGCCGGCGGGGGGTCCCGCTTGTTTTCCGCGGTGATTCGCACCTGCTGGGCCAGCCGCGGCCGTCGCTGCTCAAACGTCTGTCGTTGCGCACCCTCTATCGCCAGTTCGCCGCCGTCACCTATGTCGGCGCCGCCAATCGCGCCTATTTCGAAACCTTCGGGGTGCCAGCCGAGCGGCTGCATTTCGCGCCACATGCGGTCGATCACGAGCATTTCGATCCGCGCCTGCCCGTCCATCAGGAGGCCGCCAGCCGGCTGCGCGTCGCCCTCGGTCTCGCCCCCGAACGGCGCGTTCTGCTCTTTGCCGGCAAGTTTCTGCCACGCAAGCAGCCTCGCGCGCTGCTGGAGGCGTTCCTTTCTGTCCCGCGCCCCGACGCCACGCTGCTGTTTGTGGGCGATGGCGAGGAGAAATCCGCCCTGCAGGCGCGCGCCTCCCAAGCACCGGCCGCCGACGTCCGCTTCCTCCCTTTTGCCAACCAAAGCGAGATGCCCGCGTGCTATCTGCTGGCTGATCTTTTCGCACTGCCCTCCCGCGGCAGCTCTGAAACCTGGGGACTGGCCGTCAATGAGGCCATGCACATGGGCGTTCCATGTCTCGTCAGCGATGTCGTCGGCTGCCAGCGCGACCTCGTGACCGACGGCGACACGGGCTGGGTCTTCCGCGCCGGTGACCCGGCACATTTAAATCTGAAGCTCAACGAGGCGCTGGAGGCGCTCAGCCGTGAGGCCGCTGACTTCCGGAACCGCGCCGCCGCGCGCATCGCTGGCTACACTTATGCGCAGACGACAGAGGGACTGCGGCGCGCCCTCGCCGCCCTCCGCGGTCGCGCGACACAACTGATCACGTCTCCTTGAGAATCAATATCGTCATGGGGTTCTTCCTGCCGGTGCCGCCAGTCGCTGGCGGCGCCACGGAGAAGATCTGGTTCCGGTTGGCGCGGGAGTTCGCCGCGGCCGGCCACACGGTCACGCTGCTGTCGCGTTGCTGGCCAGGCTTTCCGGAGCGGGAGACGATCGACCGCGTCGCGATGATCCGCGCACCTGGTTTCAACCATACGCGCCGCTTGGCTTTCAACCTTCTGCTCGATGGTCTCTGGGGGCTACGCCTGCTCTGCCAGCTGCCGGCGGCCGACCTCAGCGTCTGCAACAACGTTTCGCTGCCCATTTACCTGCCGTGGTTGCGGCCGCGGGCCGGGCGCGTCGTGGTCGTGCTCGGCCGCATGCCCAAGGGGCAAATTCGTTTCTACCGCCGCGTCGCGCGTCTGGTGGCCACCAGCGACGCTGTGGCCGCCCGCGTGGCTCGCGAGTGCCCGGCCCTGGCGCCGCGCACCCGCGTTTTTCCCAATCCCATCGATTGGGAGCTGCACGCGCGTTCCACCGTGCAGCGAGGCGAACCGGTGACGATCGGCTTCGTTGGACGGCTGCATCCGGAAAAGGGCCTCGAGCTCCTGCTGCGCGCGGCCGTGCGGCTGGCGGCCGAACCCGGGCTGCCGCGTTGGCGCGTGGTGTTGCGCGGCCCCAGCGACGTCCGGCGTGGCGGCGGCGGCGAGACCTACGTGCAACGGCTGCAAAGCGAGTTCGGCCCCAAACTGGGCGAACGCCTGACGTGGGAGCCGCCGCTCTTTGATGAGGCGATCCTCGCACGTTGTTACGGCACACTAGACATCTTCTGTTACCCGAGTCTCGCGGCCCAAGGCGAAGGCTTGAGCGTGGCGCCGCTCGAGGCGATGGCCGCCGGGGCGGTGCCGGTGCTCTCCCGGCTCGATTGCTACCGCGACATACTGCGCGAGGGCGCCAATGGATTCACCTTCGATCATACCGCATCGGCGGCCGACGCCGGCCTCGCTGCCGTGCTCGCGCATCTAATCGGGGATGCCAGCCTGCGGCGTGCCGCCTCGGCCCAAGCTCAGGCCGAGGCGCGCCGGTTTGATTACGCAGTGGTCGCCCGCGCCCTGCTCGAGGACTTTGCGCAATTGACCCGCTAAACCCTCTGCCGATATCCTCTTCTTGCCTTGCCCGAAGCCGAACCAACCTATCTTGGCCGCAATTGCGTGACGCCCTATCCCCGGCGAGAGGTGCTGCTGGGTTGGATGTGGGCGCTGGTGCAGGCCACGCTTTTTCGCTGGAGTCCCCGTCCGTGGCATTGGTGGCGCGCGTGGCTGCTTAAGCTGTTTGGCGCCGATATTCCCGCGCCCGGCCGCGTGGTGGTGTTTCCGTCGGCGCGCGTTTATTTCCCGTGGAAGCTCACGCTGGCACCGCGCGCCATGGTCGGCCGCCATGTGAACCTCTACAACCTCGCTCGCATCACCCTGGGTTATGGCGCGAACCTCAGCCAGTACTGTCATCTCTGCGCCGGCACCCACGACTACACGCGCTGGGACATGCCGCTGGTGACCCAGCCGATTACCATCGGCGACAACGCCTGGCTCGGCGCCGATGTATTCGTGGGGTCGGGAGTGACCGTGGGCGAATTGTGCGTCGTGGGGGCGCGCTCGGTCGTGCTCAAGGACCTGCCTCCACGCATGGTGTGCGCGGGTCATCCCTGCCGGCCGATCAAGGAGCGTCCCCCTCCGCAGTAAGCCCGCCGGCTCCACGAAGCTGCCTCCGGATTTTCTGCCGAAATCAGACTGACCTGCGCCTCGCCCGGTGAACCGTCGTGTCGTGGTGATTTGCCTAAACGCATGAGAATTGCCCAGATCGTCCCCAGCCTCGAGGAGCAGCACGGCGGACCGAGCAAGTCCGTGCTACGGCTGGCAGCGGCACTGAGCCGGCTTGGTCACGAGGTCGACCTGCTGGCCACCCGACCGGGAAATGAAGCTGCCATAATGGAGGATGGCCGACTGCGGGTGCGGCAGTTCCGCCGGGACCGCCCCGAATTTCTTTGCGCCTCATCGGATCTGCGGGAACACCTCCGCACCCACACCTACGACTATCTCCATCATCATGCGTTGTGGCTGCGCACGCTCCACTATACTTGCCAGGCTGGACGCGCGACCGGCGCGCGTTGGGTGATCTCGCCACGCGGCATGTTGAGCGACTGGTCGTGGCGGCACCGGCGCTGGAAAAAATGGCTCGCCGCCAGGCTGGTGCACCCCGGCGCATTTGCGCAAACGAACGGCTGGCATGCCACGAGCGCCGCCGAAGCCGACGACATCCGCCGGCGTGGCTTTCCGCAGCCCATCTGCGTGGCGCCCAACGGCGTCGAGGCTCCCGCCGCCGAGGAATTGACCCGCGCGCATGAGGTCTGGTCGCAACTCTGCCCCGCCGTCGCGGCGCGGCCCGTGGCCCTGTTCTATTCCCGGTTTCACCGCAAAAAGCGGCTGCTCGAACTCATTGACCTCTGGATCGACATCGCGCCCAGGGAGTGGCTTCTCCTCGTCGCCGGCATTCCGCAGGAGTACACCGTGGAAAGCCTGACCACCTACGTGCTTCGTCACTCCGCGCAGGACCGGATCGTGGTGTTTGATGGCAGCGACCGCCCGCCACCCTATGGCGTGGCGTCATTGTTCCTGTTGCCCTCCCACACTGAAAATTTCGGGTTGGTTGTCGCCGAGGCGATGGCGTGGGGCGTACCGGTACTGGTCACCGATACCACGCCGTGGGCGGAGCTCTCCGCGCAAAACGCCGGCTGGTGCGTACCGTGGAAAAATTATGGCTCGGCGTTACGGCAGGCGATCGCAGAATCGACCGACCGGCTGGAGCAGCGCGGCGCCCGGGCCCGCGACTGGGTGCTTGCCCGGTATTCGTGGGAGCAGGCGGCCCGTCCACTGGCTGAGTTTTACGAGCGTCTGGGAAACACGGCCTCATGACGCTATCCAGAAGGACTTCGTGGCCGCCCGTATTGGTTGAATGCGCCGGACCGGCGAGTCAGTGGGGGGACAGCCGCCCCAGCCAGCTTGAACTCCTCACCTTGATCCACGTTGCCGGACTGGTTCTCTTCACTGCCTGGGACTTCGGCGGCGAGACTAACTTGGCCCGCATCGTCATCAGCTGGTGGGGCAGCCTGGCCCTTCCGATCATGGTGTATGCCTGCCTGCGGCGGCTGGAACGCCGCCACGGATTGTCTTTGGCCCTGCACTGGCTCTGGCCGCTGATGTTTTTCGACGTGCTGGTTTTAGCCAGCGCACTCAATCCTAGCTTTACCCCCTCCTTCGTCGGCGGGACGAGCGCACTTGTGCTCGGGGGTGCCCAAGCGGGCTGGCCCAGCTCGGCGCTGCCCACGGCGTCGTTGCATGCGTTGTGGCAGTTCAACGCGATCTATCTGACCTGTTTCAACCTTACGCTGGTCGTGGCCCGGCGGCGGGTGCTGCGCGCTCTGCTGTTTATTCTGACGGTCAACGCCCTGCTGCTCGCGGTCATGGGCACGTTCCAGAAGCTGGCCCGCGCACCCGGCCTGTACTTCGGACTGCAGCCCTCGCCCAACGCAGCTTTCTTCGCGAGCTTCATCTATCACAATCACTGGGGTGCGTTCATCCTGCTTTCCACCGCGGCCGCCCTCGGCCTGCTGTTCCACTATGCGCGCCGGACCGACCACCATGAACGGCGGCACTCCCCCGCGCTGTTCGGCCTCGTCGCCACGCTTTTTATGGCGGCTTCGGTGCCGTTGAGCACCTCGCGTTCGTGCGCGGTGCTGGTGCTGGTGCTCCTGACCGGCGCGCTGGTTCACTGGCTGTGGCGCCTGCGCCGCCAACGCCGGGCGGACGGCGGTTCGCTGGCGGCGCCCGCCGCGGTGGCCGTGGTCGTGTTTCTCGTCGGCCTCGGCGGCATTTATCTGCTGGGCCGGCCCGTCATCGAGGCGCGCGTCAACAAAACCCGCGAACAGATTGATGAGATTCGTCTGCGGGGCAATCTTGGCGCGCGCGAGCAGCTTTATGCCGACACGTGGCGCATGGCGCGCGAGAAAATCTGGTTCGGCTGGGGACTGGGATCCTATGCGACTGTGTTCCAGATCTACAACCAGCAGGTGTCGGTGGAGGGCTGGGTGCCGTTCTACGCCCAGGCTCATTCAGACTGGCTCCAGGCGTTGGCGGAGGTCGGCCTGGCCGGCACCGTGCTCATCGTCCTGATGGGGGCCGTGCCATTGACCAGCCTCTGGCGGTTGGGGCCGCCCGGTGCTGTGTCAGGGTATTTGCTGGCCGGCTGCGGGCTGCTGGCGATTTATGCCGTGGTGGAATTCCCCTTTGCCAACCCGGCGGTGATGGAAGCTTTCTGGCTCTGCTTCTTCACCGCGTTGCGCTATCGCAAGCTCACCTTGGGCGACGCATGATTTCAGCGTCATGTTCTCCGTCCTCATCCTGACCCTCAACGAGGAACGCAAACTACCGGCCTGCCTCGCGTCGACGGCGGGCTGCGACGACGTGGTCGTGCTCGATTCGGGCTCGTCCGACCGCACGGTCGGAATCGCCCGGGAGGCGGGCGCGCGCGTGTTCGTCAACCCATTCGAAAACTTCGCGCAGCAGCGCAATCACGCCCACCGCGTGATCGATTTCCGGCATCCCTGGGTGTTCCATCTCGATGCCGACGAGCAGATGACGGCGGAACTGCGCGCCGAGTGCGCGGCCTATCGGGGGGATGAGCCGCTTGATGGCTGTTATGCCGCGCCACGCATGCTCTGGGAGGGACGCTGGATCACCCGTTGCACGGACTATCCGGCCTGGCAGGCGCGTTTCGTCAAGGCGCGCGACTTCGAGTTTGTGCAGGCGGGGCACGGCCAGCGCGAGGTACCGTCCATGCGCATGGGCCGCCTGCGGGCGAACTATCTGCACGACCTTTCGGCGGATGGCGTCGAGGGATGGCTCGCCAAACACCGCCGCTATGCCCGGGAGGAGGCCGAGGCCTTTCTCGCCGGGGGTTCCGGAATGGGACGGCACTGTCGCACCCTGCTGGCGGGGCCGGCATTGGCGCGCCGCCGCGCCCTGAAGCATCTGAGTTATCATCTGCCCGGCCGGCCCGCCCTGCGCTTCATCTATCAATACCTGCTGCGCGGCGGATTTCTCGATGGCGGTCCCGGCTACCGCTACTGCCGGCTGCTGGCACGCTACGAGGGCCTTGCCAACGGCGAGATCAAACAGCTGCGCGCCAGCCGACGAAACCGGGCAACGCCATGATCAGCGATCCGACACGTCCGCGCGTGGTTTTCGTCAATCGCTATTACTGGCCCGACGAACTGGCTACGGCGCAGCTTCTCACAGACCTGGCGGAGGGCTTGGCGGCCCACGGTGGCCAAGTGGTGGTGATCGCCAGCCACGACGGCACCGCGAGTATGCCTGATCGCGAAGCCCGGCACGGAGTGGAAATCGTCCGCGTGCGTTCCACGCGCTGGGGCCATCGGGGCATGGCCGCCAAGGCCGCTGATTACCTGACGTTTGCCTTCGCCGCCCGGCGCGCCCTGCGGGCACGGGTGCGGCCGGGTGACTGGCTCGTCGCCATGACAGACCCGCCGGCGCTCGCGCCGATCGCTGCTACCATAGCCCGCCGGGCGAACGCGCGCCTGGTGCACTGGCTGCAGGACATCCACCCGGAGATCAGCCTGGCCTTGTCGGGCAGCCGGCTGCTCGCGGCCCTGAGCGGCCCCTGGATGCGTTGGCGTGATGCCGCGTGGCAGAGCGCTCACGCGTGCGTGGCGATCAGCCGTGATATGGCCGGATTGGTCGGCGAGCACGGAATCTCACCGGAGCACCTGCGCGTCATTCCCGACTGGGCACCCGGCGGCGAGACGCTGACCCCCGTGCCCCCCGCGCAAAACGAGCTGCGCCATGCCTGGGGGGTCGCCGACAAATTTGTTGTCGCTTACTCCGGCAATCTCGGGCGGGTGCATGCTCTCGAGTCCGTGCTCGCCGCCGCCGCGCTGCTGCGTAACGAACGTGATCTCGTTTTTCTATTCATCGGCAACGGACCCCGGCGTCCCGCCCTCGAGGCGGCGGCGCGGGCGGAGGGGCTCACCAATGTCCGCTTCCTGCCCCCGCAGCCGCGGTCGCGCCTCGCCGAAAGCCTGTCCGTCGGCGATGTTCATCTCGTGACGCTGCTGACCGGATGCGAACGCTGTGTTTTCCCGAGCAAGCTTTATGGCATTCTCGCCGTGGCGCGGCCCGTGGTGTTCGTCGGCTCACCTCAATGCGAGCTGGCACAAAGCGTCCGCCAACACGGCGCCGGTCTCGTGATTCCGCCCGACGATCCTGCCGCGCTCGCCGCCGCCTTGTGTGACCTGCGGGCGGTTGCGGAACGGCGCAATGCCATGGCCGAAGCCGCCGCGCGCTGGGCGCACGAAACCGGAGGACTTCCGGCCGCGCTTGCCGCCTGGACAAAGCTGCTGGAGGTAAACCTGGCGCCCCGCCCGTAACTCCCGCTTGCGCCGACCCCGTCGAGGCTTGCGGCAATGCCCTCGTCTCCGGCATAATCCCTCGCACATGACCGACCGCCGTCTGATTGCGCTGCTCCTGCTGGTGCTGGATTTTCTGTGCGTCGTGCTGGTTTTTCATTTTGTGGGATGGCTGCGCGGTGTGCAGGACGCCGGCATCTTCGCCATCACCCCGCTGCTGGGTCCGTTCGTTGTATTCATTCTGGCGGTCCATTTGATCGACGGCTACTCGGCGCAAACCGACATGCTCAGCGCTTCCTACACGAGCCAACACGCCATCGCCCTCATGGCCGGCATGCTGGCGATGCTGCTGGTGACCTTCGTCTTCATCAAGGACCAGTATTCGCTGCAATCGTCCCGCGCGGTCATCGCGCTGAGCTTTGTGGTCCTGGTACCCGCCACGCTCAGCTATCGGCGCTGGCTGGCGCTGCGCGTGGCGGGCGAACGCCAGCAGCGGCCCCTCATCTTCATCGGCAGCCAGTCCAGTTGCGTCGCTTTCAAGGAAGCCTGCGAGAAGAACCGCACAACCCAGGAGGTGCTCTTTGTCGCGACGGACGCCAAGAGTCACGAGAGCATGACTCCCTTCGTCGGCTTGGAGATGCACGCCGTCACCCAGCTGCTGCCGCTCCTGGACCGATACGCGGGGCGGATCGAAGCCGTCGTCCTGCATGAGACCAGCCGCGACCTGCCGCTGGCCGTGTCGGAAAAACTCATGGAGCTGCACTTCTCCGGCACCACCACCTACACGCTGGAGCTTTTTCACGAGGTTTACTGGCGCAAGATCCCCCTCTACCGGCTCAATCCGACCTGGCTCTTTCAGGAGGGCTTCCAGAGCGCGCGCGATCCCGTGTTCGAGCGGCTCAAGCGGCTGACCGACATCGTGCTCTCCCTGCTGGGCCTGGTGCTGGCTTCGCCGCTGCTGCTGCTGTGCGCCGCCGCGGTCTGGCTGGAGGACCGCGGCCCCGTTTTCTATCTGCAGACGCGAGTGGGGAAAAACCGGGCGCCTTTCCAGGTTTACAAGTTTCGCACCATGCGTTCCGGCGAGACGACGGATGACCTTTACACGCAGCCGAACGACCGCCGCATCACCCGCGCGGGCCGCCTCCTGCGCGCCATGCGCTTCGACGAGTTCCCCCAGCTTTGGAACGTGCTGCGCGGCGAAATGAGCCTCATCGGCCCCCGCGCCGAATGGATCCGGCTGGTCGAACGCTACGAGCGGGAAATCCCCTGCTACCATTTCCGGCACCTCGTCAAGCCCGGCATCACCGGCTGGGCGCAGGTGAACTACCCTTACGGCGCCAACCTCGACGACACGCTGCGCAAGCTGGAATACGACCTTTACTACATCCGCTACTTCTCCTTCACCCTCGACGCCTCCATCGTCCTGAAGACGATTCACATCATGCTCTTTGGCAAAGGGCGGTGACGACACAGCATCACCTTGACCACGGATTTCACGGATTGGCGCGTATGGCTCTTTGCTCTCATCCATGCTTATCCGTGAAATCCGTGGTCATATTGTACCTGTGAAACAATATGAGTTTATCGTCATCGGCGGCGGCAGCGCCGGCTTCAACGCGGCGCGGGTCGCCGCGTCGCTCGGCGGGCGCGTCGCCATCGTGGACGGCGCGAAGGCTTTGGGCGGGCTTTGCATCCTGCGCGGCTGCATGCCGTCGAAAACCCTGCTTTACAGCGCCGAGGTGCTGCACCTCGCGCAGCAGAGCCGCGCCTTCGGTTTGAGCATTCCGCGCGCCGGGGCGGACATGAAGGCCATCCAGGCCCGGAAGCGGCGGATCATCGGCGACTTTGCCGCCCACCGGGTGAAACAGCTCACCTCGGAACGCTACGATCTCTATCGCAGTCGCGCCCGGTTCGTCGATGCCCACACTCTCGAACTGGCTGACGGCGCCCGGCTGCATGGCAGATGCTTTCTCATCGCCACCGGCTCCAAGGTCAGCGTGCCCCCGGTGCCGGGCTTGAAGGAGGTGCCGTTCTGGACAAGCGACGACGTGCTCGAACTCGACTTCATTCCGGAGAGTGTGCTGGTGCTTGGCGGCGGCATTGTGGCCTGCGAGCTCTCGCAGTTTCTTCATCGCATCGGTTCACGCGTGGTGCTCGTCCAGCGCAGTCCCCACATCCTGCGCGACCATTCACCCGAGGCCGGCAACGTGCTGCAGCAGGCCTTCCGCGACGAGGGCATCGAGCTTTTCGCCGGCACCAGAATCCGCCGGATCTCTCATGAACGGCATGGTTTCACCGTGGTCTTCGCACACGGCGGCAAGGTGGTGACCCGGCGCGCCCGGCATCTTTTCAACGCGCTGGGGCGCGAGCCCAACACTGCCGGCTTGGCACTGGCCGCCGCCGGAGTGAAAACCGGAGGCGACGGTCGCGTCATCGTGAACCGCTGGCAGCAGACCTCCCAGCAACACATCTATGCCGCCGGCGATGTCTGCGGCCCGCACGACATCGTGCATCTCGCCGTCGCGCAGGGCGAACTGGCGGCACGGCATGCCTTTGGCGTCAAGGGCATCAAGCCCGTCGACTACTCCCTCCTGCTCAACGTCGTGTTCACGGAGCCGCAGCTGGCCACCATCGGCTTGCGGGAAAGCGATCTCCAGGCGAAAGGCCGGCGTTACCTGAGCGCCTCTTATCCTTTCAACGATCACGGCAAGTCGATCCTGATGGAGGCGAATTACGGTTACGTGAAAGTCATGGCCGAGCCGAAACGCGGTCGCATCCTCGGTGCGGAGATCGTAGGCAAAGATGCCGGTGAACTCATCCATTGCTTCGGCGGCCCGCTGGCGATGCGGGCCACCGTCTTCGACCTCCTGCGCGCGCCGTGGTACCACCCCACGCTCGCGGAAATCATCACCTACCCGCTGGAGGAGATCGCAGCGCAGGTGAACGGACAGACCGGCCTGTCCTCCGGCCGCCGCCCAATCAGACCGCGCCAGTCTAAGGACCGAGCCTCCGCCTGAAGCTTCGCCGGATCCCGCAACGCGCCCTACGCTTTGGCCAGCGCCAGCAGATCACCCAGTTCCACGCGATTTTCGTAGAGCGCCTTGCCGATGATGACGCCGTCCAGGTTTGGACGGCGTTTTTGCATCTCCACCAGTTTCATCATATCCTCGCGACGGCTCACGCCGCCCGAGGCGATCACGCGGCAGCTGACCGCGGCTAGCAAGGCTTCCTGCGCGGCGAAGTTGGGGCCGGTGAGCATGCCGTCGGTGCTGATGTCGGTGTGGATGAGCGTGCGCACGCCGAGCGCGTCCATGCGCCGCGCCAGTACCGTCGCACCGGTGTTGGTGGTGTCCACCCAGCCCTGCACGGCTACCCGGCCGTTCCTGGCGTCAATGCTCACGGCGATTTTTTCACCAAAAGCCTGCACGAGTTCGGCCACGAACGTCTCGCTCTCTGCTGCGCGCGTGCCGATGACCACCCGGCTGACACCCAAGCCGAGCGCGTTTTCCACGGCGGCGCGCGTGCGCAGCCCCCCGCCCAACTGCACCTTGAGGCCAAGTACGACGATGGCCTGCACCGCGGCCAGGTTGCGCGGCTCGCCGGCAAACGCCCCGTCGAGATCGACCACGTGCACCCACGCGCTGCCGGCCGCTTGGAACTGCGCGGCGACCTCGACCGGATTGGCCGCATAGACGGTCTCCTCGTCGGCGCGCCCCTGCGCGAGCCGCACGCAGCGGCTGCCCTTGATGTCGATGGCGGGATAGATGGTCATGGGAACGGGAGAGGTCTCGCGCAAAGACGCGCAGACGCAAAGCAATTTTCTCCTTTGCGCCCCGGCGGCTTTGCGTGAGATATGTTGCCCATGCCGAAATACACCGTCCCCGCCTTTCTCACCGAACTGCTTCACGCCCGCTCCCCGTCGGGCTACGAATTCGAGGCGCAAAGGGTGTTTGACCACTACGTCAAACCCGCCGCCGACCAATACGCCAGGGACGCGCTTGGCAACCGCCTGGCCACGCTCAATCCTGACGGCGATCCGGTGCTCATGTTCGCCGGCCACATGGACGAGCTCGGCCTCCTCGTCACCTACGTCAACAAGGACGGCTTTCTGTATTTTGACACCATCGGCGGCCACGACCGCACGGTTATTTCCGGCCGCCGGGTGGTCATCCAAACCGCCCACGGCCCGGTGAAGGGCGTCACCGGCAAGCGCGCCGTCCACCTGATGGATGAAAACGACCGCAAGAAGGTGCCGGAGATTCACGAGATTTGGATCGACATCGGAGCCCGCTCGAAGAAGGAGGCGCTGGCCCGCGTGTCCATCGGCGACGTGGCGACCTATGACCATGAATTTGAACTGATCCACGGCAGCATCGGCGCGTCGCGGGCCTTCGACAACAAGGTCGGCGCCTACATCGTGGGCGAGGCGCTCATCCGCCTCGCCACCTCGAAAAAGAAGCTGGCCGCGAAGGTCGTCGCGGTGGCGACCGCGCAGGAGGAGATCGGGGTGCGCGGCGCGACGACGTCGGCCTATGCCGTCAACCCCCAGATCGCCGTGGCGGTCGATGTCGGTCACGCGACGGATCATCCCGATTGCGACAACCGCAAATATGGCGAGACCAAGCTGGGCGGCGGGCCGATCATCTGTCGCGGCCCGAACATCAACCCGAAGATCTACGAACGGCTGCTCAAGGCCGCGAAGCGGCTGAGGATTCCCTATCAGCTCGAGGCCGACCCGCGGCCGACCGGCACCGATGCGCGCGCCATCCAGATGGGCCGTGGCGGGGTGGCGACCGGTCTGGTCAGCGTGCCCCTGCGCTACATGCACACCCCGAGCGAGGTCGTGGATCTCGAGGACGTGGAGCGTTGCGTGCAGTTGTTCGTCGCGTTCGCGCTCTCCCTCGAAAAGGGCGACTACGCGCACTGGTAGTCGCCGCGCCGGAATACAACAGCAAAGCCGCGGCACCGGCCGCGGCTTTCACGTTTACGCCGGCTGGCCCGCGCCTAGGCCGCGTCCTTCTTCTCCGCCTTGACGGCCTTCTTGAGCACCGGCCGGCGGCGGCCCTTGACCACGCTCTCGTCGATGACGACCTCGATCACATCCTCGCGCTGCGGCAGGTCGAACATGACCTCCAGCATGAGGTTTTCCATGATGGCGCGCAGGGCGCGCGCGCCGGTCTTGAGCTCGATGGCCTTGACGGCGATGGCGTGCACGGCGTCGCGGGTGAAGCGGAGTTGCACGCCGTCCATGGCGAACAGCTTCGAATACTGCTTGACCATGGCGTTCTTGGTGCGGAGCAGGATGCGGACCAGATCGGCCTCGGTGAGCGGATCCAGCACCGACACGACCGGCAGGCGTCCGACGAACTCGGGGATCATGCCGTAGCGGATGAGGTCCTCCGGCGCGATCATCTTCATCATCTCCTCGGGCGTGAGGTTGTGGTCATCCGGGTTGATGTGGAAGCCGAGCGAGTGCGAACCGACGCGTTTTTTCACGAACTGTTCGAGTCCGATGAAGGCGCCGCCGCAGATGAAGAGGATGTTGGCCGTGTTGACCTGGATGTATTCCTGGTTGGGATGCTTGCGGCCACCTTGCGGCGGCACGTTGCACACCGTGCCTTCGAGAATCTTGAGCAGCGCCTGCTGCACGCCCTCGCCGGACACGTCGCGGGTGATGGAGACGTTCTCCGTGGTCCGGCGGATCTTGTCGATCTCGTCGATGTAGATGATGCCGCACTCGGCTTTCTTGACGTCGTAGCTGGCGGCCTGCAGCAGGCGCAGCACGACATTCTCCACGTCCTCGCCCACGTAGCCGGCCTCGGTGAGCGTCGTCGCATCGGAGATGGCGAACGGCACATCCAGGATCCGGGCGAGCGTGCGCGCGAGCAGCGTCTTGCCCGAGCCGGTCGGGCCGGCCAGCAGGATGTTGCTTTTCTCCACCTCGACGTCGGAGAACTCCGGGGCCAGGGTCGCGCCGTTGCGGTGCGGCTGGCCGGCGTCGAAAATCAGGCGCTTGTAGTGGTTGTAGACGGCGACGGAGAGAACCTTCTTGGCGTGTTCCTGGCCGATCACGTAATCGTCCAGCGTCTTCTTGATCTCGGAGGGTTTGACGAGGCGGAACGCGGGGCGGCCTTCGGCGGGCGGCGTCTTGACCTCGCGGTCGATGATCGTCTTGCAGACGTTGACACACGAGTCGCAGATATAGACGCCCGGCCCGGCGATGATCTTCTTCACCTCCGTCTGCGATTTCCCGCAGAACGAGCACAGGGTCATGCGGGAGGATTTGGCCATGGCGGAGGCGGAGTTGGGGGGATTTATTGTGCCGGAAGTCAGGCGGCGGGTTGCACCGCGAGGGTTTGCGCCTCGCGCGTCGAGGCGACCACGTGGTCGACGATGCCGTAGGCCTTGGCCTCCTCCGCGCTCATGTAGTAATCGCGGTCGGAATCCTTGTCGATCTGCTCGGGCGTCTTGCCCGTGTGCCGGGCCAGCGCCTCGTTCAGGGTGCGGCGCCAGCGCAGGATTTCGCGCGCGGCGATGGCGATGTCGGCCGCCTGGCCGCCCGCCCCGCCGGTGGGCTGGTGGATCATTATGCGGCTGTTGGGCAGGGCGAAGCGCTTGCCTTTCTTGCCGGCGGCAAGGAGCACCGTGGACATGCTGGCCGCCTGGCCGATGCAATAGGTCACCACATCGCACTGCAGGAAGTTCATCGTGTCGTAGATCGCCATGCCGCCCGTCACCACGCCGCCCGGCGAATTGATGTAAAGATAGATGTCCTTTTTCGCATCCTCCATCTGGAGGAAGAGCATCTGGGCGATCACCAGGTTGGCGACGCCGTCGTCGACGGGCGTGCCGATGAAAATGATGCGGTCCTTCAGCAGGCGGGAATAAATGTCCATGCTCCGCTCGCTGCGGCCGGTGTTCTCGATGACGAAGGGAACGTAGTAACTCACGGAAGTTTCAGATTGCTCAAGCCTTGGGCACTGCCGTCGTGACGGTAGCCTTGCTCACGAGGAAATCAAGCGCCTTGTCGAAAACGATCGCCTGCTGGAGCGTGCGCAGGCGCTCCCGGTCCTTCGCGAACTCCTTGGCCACTTTTTCCGGCCGCTGGTTGGAGCGCACCGCCTCGCGCATGATGGCGCTGTCAAGATCGCGCTCGTCGGCCTGGATTTTCTCCTTCTCGGCGATTTTCGCGAGCAGGAGCTGCACTTTCACCCGGACGACGGCGGCGCGGCGCGCGTTTTCGTAAAGCTCCTGCTTGTTTTTCTCAAATTCCGCCTCGGGCACGCCGCGGCGCAGGTTGTCCTCCATGAAGCGGCGCAACACCCCCTGCGTCTCCGCGGCGATGAGGCTTTCCGGCAGCGGGAATTCGATTTTGGCGGCGAGGGCGTCGCTCACCTGCTGGCGCTGGGCGCGGCGGTTTTCGTATTCCTTGCGGAGCTTGAGGTTCTGGCGGACCTGCCCCTTGAGGGTATCGAGGTTCTCCACCTGCTGCGCCTTGAAAAACTCCGCATCCAGCGCCGGCAGCACGCGTTCGCGCACCTCCTGCACCTCCACGGCATAAACCGCCGCCTTGCCGGCGAGCGCGGGCGCGGCGGCAAAATTGACCGGGAACGTGATGCCCACGTCCTTTTTGTCACCCACCTTCAGGCCGGCCAGTTGCCGGCCGAGGCCGGGGATGAGTCCTTCCTGCTCTCCTTCCACTTCCTCCCAGGTCTGGGGCACCTTGCCGTAGATCTGCTTGTCCGGCGCCAGCTCGGCGACCGGCTGGCCGCCGATCGTGCCGCTGTAGGCCAGCTTGACGTAGTCGCCCTTCTGCGCGGGCCGGGCGGCGACGCGGAAGTCGGCGCGTTCCTGGCGGAGACTCTCGATGACGGCGTCGACTTCGGCCCCGGTCGCCTCGGTGGTCAGCACGCTGGCGGGCAGACCGAGGTACTCGGGCAGCTCGAACTGCGGGTGGACGTCGAGCGTGAAGGTGACGGCCGCGGACAGGCCGGGTTCGATTTTGCCGGCGTCGACTTCGACGACGCTGACTACCTCGAGTTTCGTTTTCTCGAGGCCTCCCCGGTAGGTCTTGCCCACGACCTTGCTCTTGAGCTCCTCCTGCACCTCTTTGCCGAAGCGCTTGACGATGAGATCGGACGGCGCCCGGCCGGGACGAAAACCGGGCAGGCGGGCGACCTTGGCGATTTCGCCGACCACGGTCTGATATTCGGCGTCCACCTCGTTTTTATCGAGAGACACGAGGAGACTTTTGCGCGTTTCGGAGATGTCTTTGAGTTCGATGTTCACTGCTGGCTGAGAAAAAAGGCTGGAGACAAACGGAATTGGTCACGTTACGTGACGGCCGCGCCGCCGGTCAATGCTGGATTCTCTCCGAAGGCAAAACGGCGGTGGCAAGTGACCCGGCCGGGTTCGCCAAAGTCTTGCTCGCGGAGAGCCGCGGCGCATGCTCACCGTTCATGCCCAGCCTGAACTCGCTGGCCGCCTCGCATGGCGTCGTGCTGCTGATCGATTCCGCATCGACCTGCATCCACGCGGGATTGTGGCGGCGCGATGCTGATGCGGTCTGGCGTCAGTCGCAGCGGGAGGCCGGCATCGCCATTTTCGAATGTGTCGGCGCGGTGCTGGCCGAGGCCGGCGTCGGCGTATCCGATCTCGGCGCACTCGTATTCGACGAGGGCCCCGGCTCGATCCTTGGCATCCGGACGGCCGCGATGGCGCTGCGCACCTGGCAGGCCGTGGGATCGCGGGCCCTGCCGGCGTTCGCCTATCGCAGTCTCGAATTGGTCGCGCACGACCTGTACAGCTCCGGAACGCACCCACCCTTCGCGGTCATTGCCGATGCCCGTCGTGATGCCTGGCATTGGGTCGAGGTCGCAACCGGACCTGCCGTCCACCCGCTGCAACGGGTATCCCGCTCCGTGCTGGCGGCATTCGCCGGCGAGCTTTTCATGCCGGCCGGATTTCGGGTCTGGGCGCCGCCGCCGCGCGCCGTTCGCGAAGTTCCCTACTCGCTTGCCGACTTGTGGCGCCGCCAGGGCGATGCCGCCCTGCTGCATGCCGCACCGCAGCCGGAAGCCTTTCTCCACGAGGATTCCGTCTATGTCGCGTGGACCCCTCAAATCCACCGGGCGCCCGGGCAACCCGCCGCTTAATCCATGCACACCGCTCCGCAACTTCCGCTCCGCTGCTGGGCCGAAATCGACCTCGCCGTACTCGAACGAAACCTGAAGCTGATCCGCGCTTCGCTGCCGCCCCACATCAAATACGTCGCCGTCGTCAAAGCCGACGCTTACGGCCACGGCCTGCATCAAACCGTTGCCCGCTTGATGCACGCCGGTGCCGATCTTTTCGCCGTTGCCAACGTGACCGAGGCGGCGGCCATCCGCGAACTCGGCCCCGGCTGGCCCGTACTGGTGTTGAGCCCGTTGCTGCCCGAGGAGGACAAATACCTCGTCGATCACGACCTCACTGCCACGGTCTCCACTCATGAGGAAGTCGAACGTTTCGACTCCGTCGGACGCGCCGCAGACCAGGTCGTGGCCGTCCACTTGAAAATCGACACCGGCATGGGCCGCCTTGGCGTGTGGCACGAACAGGCCGGACAGCTTTACGAACATATTCGCAAGGCCCGCCACGTGCGCCTCGACGGCGCCTTCACCCACTTTTCCAGCGCCGACGAGGATCCCGCCTTCACCGACGAGCAGCGCCGCCGCTTCCTTGCCGCATTGCGCCGCTGCCCCGGCCTCGACCTCGGCCGCCTGCTCATCCATGCCGACAACAGCGCCGGCCTCGAGACCGCCCACGGGGAACAGCCGTTCAACGCCGTGCGCGTTGGCCTGCTTCAGTTTGGCATTCTGCCGCACCCGCATTCGATGCTGGCGCGCGTGCACACCGAACCCGTGTTCAGTTTCCGCACGCGGGTCGGCATAGTGAAGCGGCTGCCGGCCGGTACCGGCATCAGCTACGGACGCACGCACACGCTGAATCGCGACTCCATGGTCGCCGTCCTCTGCGCCGGGTATGGCGATGGCATCCCCCGCGCCTGCAGCAACCGGGCGTACGTGCTTATTCGCGGCCAGCGTTGCCCCGTGCTCGGCCGGATCACCATGGACCAGACCATCGTCGATGCGACCGATGTACCCGGCGTGCAGTGTGGCGACGAAGCCGTGCTCGTCGGCCGCCAAGGCGGGGCCGAGATCAGCATCGCGGAATTCAGCACGTGGTCCGACACGATTCCGTGGGAGACCCTCTGCTCCGTGACGAAACGCGTGCCACGCATGTACAAGACCTCGCTCGGGTTGTGAACCGTTTTTTTACCGGTACCCCGGCTGCAGCAGGTTGCTTCCACGGCTTCCGTCGCGTGCTGCAGGGGTATTGCCAGCTAGCCACCTACTAGGTGCGTATCCCTATTAATAATAAATATTTTACCCCGTTTTTTACTTTCCTCCTCGCGCGCGCCAGCATTGTGTTTTACATTCTCGCAGATCAAAAAGGAGCAAGTTTACTATCCATAGCCACATTCCAGTTTGCAGCCAAAGCCAGTCAAGGGCTTCAAGTTCTTCCGAAGAGCGGATCATCCGCATCGTGAGGCTGGTTAATCTGGCAAAAATCAGGCTACTCGCTGCGTTGAGCGCGGGGCTTGTGCTGGCAATGCCCGTGCACGCCCAGACCACTTGGAACACCACGACTACAACCGGGGTCTGGAACACCGCCTCAAACTGGAGCAGCGGAGTCCCCACCGCCACCACGGCCGCGGTATTCACCAGTAGCACTCCCTCCTACAGCATCACCTTCACCGCCGCCGGGGCGGCCTTGGGCATCACCTTCAACACCGGTGGCTCCGCGTACACCTTCGCCAACAATAGCTACGTTCTGTCGATCTACGGTAGTGGCATCACCAACAACACTGCCAACACCGAGATTTTTAATGCCCCCGTCACGGTTGCCGCTGCCCAGACATGGAACAACACCAGCACCGGCGGACTGACGTTCAACACGGTCACGCTTTCCAATACGCTGACACTGACCGGGTCGGCTAACATCTCCGTGACCGGCACACTGACCAACTCCACCGGCAACCGTACGATCACCAACAACACCACCGGCGGGGCGACCTTCGCCAATATCAATCTTTCCGAGGGGAGCACGGCCCGTACGCTCACAATTTCCGGCACGGGCGCCACGACCGTCTCAGGCGTCATCGCCAACGGAGGCACCGCCACCAGCGGTTCCCTCTCCAAGACCGGCACCGGCACCCTCACTCTCTCCGGCGCCAATACCTACGCGGGGACTACCACGCTCAGTGCGGGTACCCTTGTCATCGGCAACAATAGTGCCTTGGGCTCCAGCACACTCAGCCTCAGTGGCGGCACCATCCAGGGCGACGGCAGTGCGCATACCCTTAGCAATGTCATCACCCTCTCCTCCGGTTCAACTGTCGCCGGCAGCTCCGCTCTGACTTTCAACGGCGCCCTCACCAATACTGCCAACAATACGCTCACCATCTCCAATACCGGCGGCACCAACTTTTCCAGCGTCAATCTCTCCAACTCTGGCACGACCCGTACGCTGACCTTCTCCGTCGGCAGCGGCGCTGCTGCGACCGTTGGCGGTGTCATTGCCAATGGCGGCACTGCGACCAGCGGCAATATTGTCAAGTCCGGTGCCGGCATGCTGACCCTCTCCGGCGCCAACACCTACACGGGTGTCACCACGATCTCCGGCGGCATTCTCACCATCAGCGCCGACAACAACCTTGGGACCGCGCCGGGCTCGGCTACCGCCGGCAGCCTGACCCTCAACGGCGGCACCCTGCAGACCGCGGCCAACATGACGCTCAATAGCAACCGCGGCATCGCCCTCGGCGCCAGTGGCGGCACCCTTGACGTCAATTCCGGCACCACCCTCACCTACGGCGGCATCATCGCCGGTACCGGCGCGCTGACCAAGACCGACTCCGGCAACCTCGTACTCTCCGGCGCCAACACCTACACGGGTGTCACCACGATCTCCGGCGGCATTCTCACCATCAGCGCCGACAACAACCTTGGGGCCGCGCCGGGCTCGGTCACCGCCAACAAGCTAACCCTCAACGGCGGCACCCTGCAGACCGCGGCCAATATGACGCTCAATAGCAACCGCGGCGTCACCCTCGGCGCCAGTGGCGGCACCCTTGACGTCAATTCCGGCACCACCCTCACCTACGGCGGCATCATCGCCGGCACCGGCGCGCTGACCAAGACTGACTCCGGCACCCTCGTACTCTCCGGCACCAACACCTACACCGGCGCCACCACGATCTCCGGCGGCATCCTCAGCATCAGCAAGGACACCAATCTCGGCGCCGCGCCCGGCTCGGCCACCGCCGGCAGCCTGACCCTCAACGGCGGCACCCTGCAGACCACTGCCAACATGACGCTCAGCAGCAACCGCGGCATTACGCTCGGCGCCAGCGGCGGCACCCTTGACCAGACTTCCGGCACCACCCTCACCTACGGCGGCATCATCGCCGGCACCGGCGCGCTGACCAAGACTGACTCCGGCACCCTCGTACTCTCCGGCACCAACACCTACACCGGCGCCACCAACATCAACGCCGGCACCCTGCAGGTGGGAGTCGCCAATACCCTGCCGAGCAGCACCGCCGTGACGGTCGCTTCCAGCGCCACGCTGAACCTGAACAACCTGTCCAGTACGATCGGCTCAATCGCCGGCGCCGGCAATGTCACCCTCGGTACCGGCACCCTCACGGCTGGAGGCAATAATACCTCAACCACCTTTTCAGGCGCCATCTCCGGCACGGGCGGCCTGACGAAGTCAGGCAGTGGCACCCTCACCCTCTCCGGTGCCAACACCTACACCGGTGCCACTAATATCAACGCAGGAGGCACGCTCGCCATGGGCGCCGCCAACGCCCTCGCCAGCACCACGGCCGTGACGATCGCCAATGGCGGCAACCTCACGCTAAACAACTACAACACCTCGATCGGCTCGCTGGCGGGCTCGGGTGTCGTTACCTTGGGAACCGGCACGCTGACGGTCGGCGCCAATAACGCGTCCACGACCTTCTCCGGTTCGTTCACCACCGGCGATACCGGCACATTCGCCAAGACCGGCACGGGTACGCTGACCTTTGGCGCCGGCATGAACCTGTCGGCCGGCAGCTTGGTGCTCAGCGGCGGCACCTTGAATCTCGGTGGCTTCACCAGCACCTTCAGTTCCCTCACGGTCACCGCCAGCTCCACTCTCGATTTCGGCACCAGTGGCAGCTCGATCCTGAACCTTACCTCACTGGTGGTGAATTCGGGCGTCACCCTCACGATCGCCAACTGGACCGACGCGGTCGACTACTTCTACTCACTCACCAATCCGGGCGCTCCCAATCTCGGCCGCATCCAATTCACCGGCTTCCTCCCTACCGACACCAAGTGGCTGCCTTACGACAATCAGATCACGCCCGTCCCGGAGCCCTCCATCTACGGCGCGGTGCTGCTTGGCCTGAGCACGTTGTTCGCGGGCTGGCGCCTCTATCGCCGGCGCACATCGTAGCGCCGGCAGCCGGTTCCTAGCATCGAACCGAGCAGGGGATGCCTTGCCCTCAGCGATTTCCCGCCGGACGGAACGCCTTATTTGCCGATTCCGAATGCCTGGAAGCCCAGCGCGCGCAGTTTTGGCAGGTCGAGGATGTTCCGGCCGTCGAAGATAAACGCCGGCTTGGGCATTGAGGCGAGGATTCGCGCAAAATCGAGTGATTTGAACTCATCCCATTCGGTCAGGAGGGCGACCGCGTGTGCGCCCTCGCAGGCTTCATAAGCGTTCCGGGCAACGGTAAGCCTCGCCTCAGCCGCGCCCGCCAACTCGCGTTGAATATCCTCCGGTGCCACCTTGGGGTCAAAAACCGCCAGGCAGGCATGCTCGGCGAGCAGGCTGCGGCATACTGCAATGGCCGCCGACTCCCGGACATCGTTGGTGTTTTTCTTGAAGGCAAACCCCAGCACGGCGATTTTCTTGTCTGCCACCGTGTTGAACAACGCCTTCACGATCTGCGCCGTAAACCGCCGCTTCTGGTAGTCATTCATGCGCACCACGTGTTCCCAGTAGGCGGCCACCTCGTTCAGTCCAAAATGCTCGCAGAGGTAGACGAGGTTCAAGATATCCTTCTGGAAGCAGGAACCGCCGAAGCCGATGGAGGCCTTCAGGAACTTCGGACCGATGCGACTGTCGCGGCCGATCACGTGTGCCACTTCATCGACGTCCGCCCCCGTGGCTTCACACACCGCCGAGATGGAGTTGATGGACGAGATGCGCTGCGCTAGGAACGCGTTGGCCACGAGCTTGGACAATTCGGACGACCAAAGGCTGGTCGTGATGATTCGCTCGCGCGGCACCCAGCAGGCATAAATGTCGGCCAGCGCCTTCACCGCCGCCTCGCCCTCGGGAGTACGCTCGCCGCCGATGAGCACCCGGTCCGGATTCTGCAGGTCGTTCACCGCCGTGCCCTCGGCCAGAAATTCGGGGTTCGACAGGACTTGGAAGCGGATTCCGCGCGTGTTGGCCGCAAGGATGGCCGAGATCGACTCCGCCGTCCTCACCGGGATGGTGGATTTTTCGACAATGATTTTCGGCGCATTCGCATGCTCCGCGATAGTGCGGGCCACCGACTCGACATAGCTCAGGTCCGCCGCCCGCCCGGCGCCGAGGCCGTAGGTCTTGGTCGGCGTGTTCACACACACAAAGATCATGTCAGCCCGCTTGATGGCGCCGGCTATGTCCGTGGAAAACGTCAGATTGCGTCCGCGCACCTGCCGGACGATTTCCTCGAGTCCCGGCTCGTAGATCGGCAGCAGGTCGGAGTTCCACGCGGCAATGCGGGCCGCGTTCATGTCAACGATGGTGGTATGTACGCCGGGGCAACGCTGGGCAATGATCGCCATGGTCGTCCCTCCAACGTAACCGGCACCAATACAACAGATATTCATAAGGGGGGCGTCCGTCTGAAGTTGGCGGTTTACCCGCCATAATCCAAGGCGGATTTTCCATCCCTATCTCAACGCCCCGCCACCCATGCCAATCGCCGTCCGGCTGCGCGCGAGCGGACTCTCCCGAGTCCGCACCTCTTAAATCAACGCCTCACCCGGCTCAAGCCGGCGAGGGCGCCGGCGCGGGCGCATCGCCCGGCAGGCTCGTGGGCACGGCCTTTTCGGCGGGCTTTTTGCCCGGCATCGTGTCTTCCGGCTTGTTGGTGATGATCGGCGGCAGCACCGGCGAGCGGATTTCACCGTACTCGAGAATTTCACGGACGTGCCGGCCCTCGATGGTCTCATACTGGAGCAGCGCCTCGGCGATCTTGTCGAGCGCCGCGCGTTTCTCGAGGATGATGCTCCGGGCGCGACTGTATTGTTCGTCGATGAGCTTGCGGATTTCGACGTCGATCAACCGCGCGGTCTCCTCGCTGAAATTCTCGCTGCGCGTGATTTCGCGGCCGAGGAAGACGGTGTCATGGTTCTCGCCGTAGGCCACGGGCCCGAGCGGGCTCATGCCCCAGTCGCACACCATGTTGCGGGCCAGCTTGGTGGCCAGCAGGATGTCGCTCGAAGCGCCGCTGGTGATGTCGCCCAGCACGATTTCCTCCGCAATCCGGCCGCCATAGAGCGTCGCGAGGCGCGCAAGCATGCGGCGTTTCGCATAATTGTAGGTGTCCTTTTTCGGGATGTACATCGTGCTGCCGAGCGAACGGCCGCGCGGGATGATGGTGACCTTGTGAACGGGCAGCTCGCCATCATCGACCACCGCGCCGACCAGGGCGTGGCCGGCCTCGTGGTAGGCGACGATCTTCTTGTCCTCGTCGTCCATGATGCGACGGCGCTCGCGGCCGAACTGCACCTTCTCGCGCGCGTCCTCGATGTCGTGCATGTCGACGCGCTTCTTGTTGCGGCGGGCGGCGAGCAGCGCGGCTTCGTTGAGCAGGTTGGCCAGCTCGGCGCCGGAAAGTCCGGGCGTGCCGCGGGCCACGATGCTCAGGTCGACGTCCTCGGCGATGGCCAGCTTGCGCGCATGCACCCGGAGGATCTGCTCGCGACCCACGAGGTCGGGGAGGTCGATGAAGACCTGACGGTCAAAACGGCCCGGCCGCTGCAGCGCGCTGTCGAGCACGTCGGGGCGGTTGGTCGCGGCGATGATGATGACTCCCTCGGTGGTGTCGAAGCCGTCCATCTCGGCCAGCAGTGAGTTCAGGGTTTGCTCGCGCTCATCGTTGCCGCCGCCGAGGCCGGCGCCGCGCTGGCGACCCACGGCGTCGATCTCGTCAATAAAGACGAGACAGGGGGCGTTCTTGCGTCCCTGTTCGAACATGTCGCGCACCCGGCTGGCGCCCACGCCGACGAACATCTCGACAAAATCCGAGCCGCTGATGGAGAAAAACGGCACGTCGGCTTCCCCGGCGATGGCTTTGGCGAGCAGGGTCTTGCCCGTGCCGGGCGGTCCCACCATCAGCACGCCCTTGGGGATGCGGCCGCCAATCTTCTGGAATCGCTTGGGATCCTTGAGAAACTCGACGACTTCCGAGACCTCCTCTTTGGCCTCATCGCAGCCGGCCACGTCGGCAAAGGTCACCCTCTCCCGTTCGCGCGTGAGCAGCTTGGCCCGGCTTTTGCCAAAATTGAGCGCCCCGCGGCCTGCCTGCCGCAACTGCCGCACGAACAGGAAATAGACCAGGCCGATGACAATGACGAACGGCAGGATCTGCAACAGAATCTGGGAGACAAAATTGGTGGCGGCTTCCTCCTTGAACACCTTGGATTTCTGCAGGATCTCCATGTTGGCGTCGGTCAGCCGGCCGGCCGCATGAAAAGACTTCGTCTTGCCGCTGTCACTGAGGAGAACCGGCTCCTTCATATCGCCGGTGATGACCTCCCAATCTCGGCCGCCGGTAGGATCCGGCCGGATGACACCCTCGGCAATCTTATCGGCGGCGGCGTAATCGACCACTTCCTGGATTTTTAACGAGGCCGGCGCGTTGATCCTGCCGGGATTGATTTTCCACAGCAGAGCGAGGATGACCAGAATCGAAAGCCAGATCAGCCATACCTTCGGCTGGAACCGGTCCGGAGGCAGGTTCTTGAGTGGGCGTCGCTTGGATTTGTTGTCGCTCTCGGGCATGCGGGAATTTGGACTCGTACAATAGACTGTAGGTTCCAGAGGGAGAAGTCAATGGAGGCGCGTGGTTTAATGCACGTGGCTCGTAGAATTTACCCTATTTTCGGCCAAGTTTCTTCCCCGCCCTCCCTGGTTCGAAACGCAGAAGACCGCCGCGAATGACCGCGAATCCCTTCCGTCCGAGGCTGCGCCGGGCGGGTTGTCCGGCCATCACCACGGCCAGCAGATCTTCGAACCCTTGCCGCGAGAGTTCGCCCGCGAGCGGCTGAGCCGCCAACCAGCGACGCAGCGCCCGGCGGAACAACGCCCGCGGCCGTCCCGCCAGGCTGGCGGCATCAAGCGTTCGGCCGGGTCGGAGAGGCCGCAGCGCCTCCAGCCAGGCTTCCAGCGCATCGTCGTCTTCTTCCAGCAGCTCGCGTGCGAGCGCGGCCCCCGCCACGGCATCGCGTCCGGCCGCCTGCTGCCAGGCCGGCACCACGTGGCGGCGAACGCGGTTGCGAAAGAACCCGCCGCTGGTGTTGGTCCGATCCTCGCGCCAGGGGATGCCGGCGGCCCGCAACGCCGCGATGATCTCCTCCTTCTTTAGCAGCAGCAACGGCCGCAGATGCACCCGGTCGTCCACCCGGTGCACCGGCCGTGGCGCCGCCAATCCCGCCGTGCCGCTGCCGCGGGCGAGGCGCATGAGCATCGTCTCGGCAATGTCATCCTGGTGGTGGCCGAGCCAGAGGGCTCGCGATCCGGCACGGCGCATCGTGCGGTTGAAGAACTTGAAGCGCGCCGCCCTCGCCTCCTCCTCGCTCGTGTCCGGGCGCGCCCGCCGCCAGTGGTCACAGTACGCGTGCAGACCCAGCGCGGTGCATACGTTGCGGCAAAATCGCTCGTCGGCATCGGCCTCCCGCCCGCGCAGCCGGTGGTTGAAATGCAAAGCCACCAGCTGACGGCGGCGGTCGGGCCAGTGCGCCCAGAGCAAAAGCAACAGACACAACGAATCCGCGCCGCCGGAGAAGGCGACGGCCCAGGGGCCTCGGGCGGCAGCCCGCCGGCCCTCCGCCCATGCCCGCACCGCCGGATGCAACCGTTCGGGCGGCAGCAGTTCCGCGAGTGCGTCTGCCCTTCGTTGCCAGCGGTTGCCCGATTGATTGTGCATGCTGAGTGTTTGCTTCCCCGAACTTCCCCTAGCCGAGGGCCGCCTGCATTCTGCCCGGGACGCGTACCTCACCCAAAGCTCAAAGATTCCCGGCCGAAATATGGCGTCAGTACCGCCGGGAGGCGCACCCGGCCGTCGGCCTGAAGATTGTTTTCCAGCAGCGCCGCGAGCGTGCGCGGCACGGCGAGACCCGAGCCGTTGAGGGTATGCACGAGCTCGGGCCGACCCGTCTCCTTCGAGCGGAAACGAATCTGCGCCCGGCGGGCCTGGAACGCCTCGAAGTTGCTGCAGCTCGACACTTCCAGCCAGCGCTTCTGTCCGGCCGCCCACACCTCGAGGTCGTACTTCTTCGCCTGCGCAAAACCGGTTTCACCGCCGCACATCAGCAGCACGCGATAGGGCAGCTCCAGCTTCTGCAGCAGGCGCTCGGCGTCCGCCCGCAGCGCCTCCAGCTCGTCGTAGCTTTTCGAGGGATGCACCCACTTGAGCAACTCGACCTTGTCGAACTGGTGCACGCGATTCAGCCCCCGGACATCTTTGCCGTAGCTGCCGGCCTCCCGCCGGAAGCAGGGCGTGTAGGCGCAGCGATAGATGGGCAGCGCGGCCTCTTCCAGGATCTCGTCGCGGAAGAAATTGGTGAGCGGCGTCTCGGCCGTGGGCACGAGATAGAGCTGGTCCTCCACCGTCTGGTACATCTGCCCCTCCTTGTCGGGCAGCTGGCCCACCGCGGTGGCGCTGGCGGCGTTGACGACGAGCGGCGGATGGACCTCCTGGTAACCGGCCCGGCCCGCCTCATTGAGAAAGAACTGGATGAGCGAGCGCACGAGCCGCGCCCCGTCGCCGACATAGAACGGAAAACCGGCGCCGGTGACTTTGGCGCCGCGGGCGAAATCGAAGAGCCGCTCGAAGCCCGGGATGTCCCAGTGCGGTCGGGCGTGCGGCGAGACGGCATCGGTCGAGCCGAACGTGGCGTGGACGACATTCTGCGCGGGGGTGCGTCCCTCCGGCACGCTGGCGTGTGGCACGTTGGGCAGCGTGAGCATGCCCGCGCGCCACTGCACCTCGACCGGCGCGAGCTGCGCCTCCTTTTCCTTCACCTGCGCGGAGAGGCCCTTCATTTCCTGCACCTTCGCCGCAAACTCCGGCGACCCCTTCTTCAGCGCGGCCATTTCGTTGTTGGCCGACTTCTGCCTGGCGCGAAGCGCCTCGACCTCGCTGAGCTGGGCGCGCCACTTTGTGTCGAGCGCCAGCACGGCGTCGAGATCGACATCCAGATGTTTCTTGGCAATCGCCGCGCGGACCACGTCCGGCGAATCGCGAAGGAGTTTCGGATCGAGCATAAGCCGGCGAGTGTGGACCCACACCCCGACGGAATAAATAGCAAAGTTAGCGCCCGCCGACCGGCGGACGCAGTTGGAAGAGCGAGCCCCGGGTTACTTACGCTCTTCGCTGCTGAACAATTCGTTCACCATTGCATCCGGCCAGCTCTGGCTCAGCACCTTCTCGGTTTTTCCGCTTCGAAGGATAACCTCCGCCTCGCGCACCGGCTTCCTGCCGTCTTTCGTCACGGTGCGCCGCGTGTAGGTGAACTCGCCCGACTTACGCCACACCGGCGCGCCTTGCAGGTTGTCTTTAACCCCGGCCTGGATCTCCTGCACCTCGCCTGTTGCCAGCGTCAAAAGGCAGACGTGGCCCTTGAAGGTTCCGACCAGTACCTGCTTCTCGTCAGGACTCACCTCAAAAAACGTCAGGTTCTTGGGCAGGTTCTCCTCCTCCTCGCGGGGGACCATGCGCACCAGCGTGGCCTGACGGGCAGGATCCCATGCAAAGAGGTTGTCTCGCTCGACGCCGGCGTCATTCGCTGCAACCGGCAGATTGAATTCGCCCGAATTGAAGAGAATCCGCCCGTCCTGGAGGCAGCGCACGCGGCTGGCTTTTCCAAACAACAACCCCGCCAGCTCCGCCGGTTTTTCTGCGATCCTGTTCTGGCCGTTCTCATCCAGCACTTCGCGGCTGACCAGTGTGCCCAGCCTGAGGTCGTCTTTCGTACCTCCCAAAGCCTGCACATAGGCCAGCGCCCGGCCATCGGCCGTCCAATCGGGATAGGTGCCAGTGTGCTCGGCGACCGTCACGGCGCCGGTGGCATCGATCCGGGCGAGCAGCAGGCGGCACTCTTTATCGTTATCGAGCGCCATGTCCGTGGTGAACGCAACCGCCCGGTCACCGGGCGACACGCGGAGATCATTGATCCTCTCCAGCCCTTCGTGCAGCAACGTGCCGGGCTGGATTTGCTCGCCGACGATGCGAGCCATCACCAGTTCGCTGATTTCAGCTTGCACGGATTTGAGCTCGTCCCACTCGCCCGCGCTCACCTTGGCGCGCAAGGCGTCACCATAATGTTCACGGAGAAAGATCTTCAGGACGGCTTGATCCTTTTTCTTGCCCAGTTCCATTGTCAGAATTCCCCATTTGCCGCCTGTCTCCAGCTGCTTCCACAGTGACTCCGCTTCCGACGCGACTTTCCCGACGCGTTCGGGGCCGAGCGTCCGGGCGAGGGGAGCCCATTTATCGACGGAGTGTTTCCGTGCCAGCACCAGCTGTTGCGAGTCACTCAGCCACGCGGCCTGATAAACATCGGGAACCAGCCGCGGGGAGAGGTTGCCGTCGGCGTCGCAGAGATAGAGCGCTCGTTGGGAGATCACTGCAGCACGGGTGCCGTCAGGCGACCACACCAGCGTTTTTTCCAAGCATCCCGCCAGCAGCAGAAGCAGCAGTGCCGCAGGAATGGCTGCGACCATGCGCCAGGATCTTTTGGTAGTAACCGTTTTCATAGATTTTCCTCCACGCGCGGCATCTTCACCGGCGAA
The DNA here is from genome assembly GCA_049513315.1 of Opitutaceae bacterium. Taxonomy (GTDB): domain Bacteria; phylum Verrucomicrobiota; class Verrucomicrobiia; order Opitutales; family Opitutaceae; genus Fen-1467. The sequence goes on along the minus strand of JBEKWG010000018.1, from coordinate 10,066 downwards.
TCCCAATGCAGCCGGTACCGGCTGGTTGTGTGGCGCTCCACGGGTTGCCGCTCCCGTTGCGCCGCCTCGAGGTTGGCAAGGGACCAAAAGTCATTCGCGCCTTCAGGGGCGGACGGAAGTCCGACCGCCGCCACCCACGGCGGGACGGCTGTCGCCGCCACGGTCGCCATGCGCGCGGTGTGACCATACCACCCGAGAGCCAGTCCGAGGACCACGCAGGCGGCCAGTCGGGCCAATTCCCAAATGAACGTCCGCCGGCGGTGTGTCATCTGCTCCTGCCGCATGCGCTCCACGGCCAGCGAACGCCGCGGCACCTCCTGCGTTACGGCCATGGCCTGCCGCGCCCGCTGCACGGTGGAGGCCAGTCCATCCGCCTGCCGCGCGGCTTCAGGGTTGTGGGCCAGATGAGTTTCCAGCAGTTCCGCGACTTCGGGGGAAAGTTCACCCAGGGCATGATCGAGCAGCAGCGCTTCGAGAGTTTCAGTTTTCATGGCGTTTCAGGATGGGTTGAGGACCTGGCGCAGGTGGAGGACGGTGTGGTGCAGGCGGGAACGCACGGTGCCAATCGGGATGGCGAGCACCTCGGCGATTTCTTCGTAGGACAATTCCTGCTGAAGCTTGAGCAACAGCGCCTCGCGCTGCATCTCTGGCAGTTCGGCGATCGCCTGCCGCATCGGTTCCAAACGCTCGTCAGTCTCCTGCGTCACGGCAGGAGTATCCGCCGGAAGTTCCTCGACCACTCGCAGCCGGCGAAGGGCGTCGATGCCCACGTGCCGTGCAATGCCGAAAAGATAGGCCCGCTGCGAGACCGAGGTCTGCAGGCGGTCAAAGCGCTTGAGCGCGCGCACAAAGGTGTCTTGAAGCAGATCCTCGGCAGTGCCCGCGAGCGCCGGCTGGCGCCGGAAGTACCCCAGCAGGGCGGGCCCTATTTCACGATATAGCCGCTCTAATTGATCGAGCTGGGTGTCCATCGAAGTATTTCTGCTTCCGCATACCTTGTGGTCTCAATTCTATATGTCGGACGAGCAGGTATGTAAGTTCAAAAAAGAATACATGCCTCGGTGGATTCATTCACCATGGCGATGGACGCAGGATAAGTTCGCGCGATTGAAGCGAACGGTCCCCACTCGGTATCTTACAGTCAGATGGCCTCCTTGTTGAGTCCAGTCTCTAGAATACAGAAGCTGTTGCCGCTTGGTCAGAAAGACACCCCGGCCCAGCTTCAGCTTCCTTTATTTTTTCAAAATGTCCGGCCCCTATCGTCTTTTTATTTTCACTTATAGGAATTGTTTCAACCCTTCTCGGATTTTCATTTTTAATCGCCACCGATCACCGTCGCCCGAACCTCTCCGGTTCCCATCCTGCCGGAGTCAGCGTGCCGTTGCCTCCTCCTTATCAACCTTCATTCATCCCGGCGATGAGCCGTAGACGTGCGACCGGACGTCCCGCTCCAACGAAAAACCACCAGTTCATTCATGGGTTATTATTTCGAAGATCATAACGGCATGTTCAGCCAGACCGGCCTGCAGGTTGAAAAGACCCTCGACGTCATCGCCCGGCGCTACGTGGGCTTCAACCCTCCCCATCCGCCGACCTTCCGTGCTTATAGCAAGCGCGGTATTCTTCGCGGCAAGGACTTCCGCTACCAGGTGGATTTCAATCAATTTTTCCCGAATGCGGCCGCGGAACAGTATGTCTATGCCTGGGCCAAGTACTGGAGCGATAATGGCACGGAGATCAAATTTGACGTCACCTGTGACGGGCCGATTCTCATCTACTGCAACGGTCAGTGCATTTTCAAGTCCACCATCTTCCATGAGCGCCATAGCGATGAGCGGCACTCGATCGGCATCGCGCTAAAAGCGGGCTGGAATCATTTTGTCATCCGTTTCAAGAAGACGCGCGCCGGTTTCGGGGGGAAATTCGGCACGTGGCTGGGCAAGCTGCAGTACTACTTTCTGATGCCCACGGTGGAAAGAGACGGGCAGGAAGGCTGGATCTTCACCGGCCCCATGTCCTCCGAACTCACCACCCTGCCCGGGGCCGGCACGACCGAAAAAGACACCGGCCTCAAATGGTACCCCGAGACAACGTGGGAAAAGGCCCGGTTGAAGATGGGGCAACTGCAGCGGATCTATGGTCTGGTGCCCAACGCCGAGGGCGTCGGCTGGACCAAAGCTCTGTTCCTACGTCCCGGCGTCGGTGAGTACACTTTAAAAGGCCGCCATTTCGGGCCGATCACCGTGCAGATCGGCAACAAGGAAGTCTACCACGCCGCCCATTCGGGGCGACTGGCCGCTGCCATCAAGGTTCCATTCGGCCTGCACGACGTCATGGTGAAATCCGGCTGCAAGGACACCGATTGGGGCTTCGAGCTTTCCATCCAGAACGGAAGTGACGCCGTCGGTTTCAGCAGTCCCTGCAACATCGTGGGAACCTCCCAGGTGTGGATCTACCTCGGACCCTTCGCGGCATCCGCCAAACTGGACCCGGCCAGTCTCCGGAACCTGTACAAGGTCGCCCCCGGCATGGGAGGAGACACCTACTGGCGACTCGATCTGCCGGACGCCTGGGTCAGGATCTACAACGAGAACCCTCTTTACGGACGCTGGAACTATCCGTTGGGGGTCACTCTTTACGGCTTGCTGCACAGTGCGCGGGCGATCGGCTCCAAGGAAATTCAGCAATACGTCGTCGATCACATCCAGTATTGCTGCGACACCTTCCGCTACGCCCTCTGGGACCGGGAACAATATGGCGGGGCCACGGCGGTTCACCACCTGCTGTCGAGCATCGACAGTCTGGATGATTGCGGTTCGTTCGGCTCGGTCCTGCTGGAAGTGGCGCATTATTTCGAGATTCGCGGCTTCAAGGACATCGCCGCCTTCGTCGCCGATTACATTTCGAACAAGCAGATTCGGCTGCCGGATGGAACGTTCTTCCGGAAGAACCTCATGCACGTCTTCCACGAAAACACCATGTGGGTGGACGACCTGTACATGAGCATTCCCTTCCTCTGCCGGTATTACCGGCTGACCGGCGACCGGCAGTATATCGACGACGCCGCCCGGCAGTTCCTCGGTTTTAAAAAGTACCTTTTCATCCCCGAGTTGAAGGCCATGTCCCATGTTTATGACTTCAAGCGCCAGATGGCCACGGGCATACCCTGGGGACGCGGCAACGGCTGGGCGATCTTCTCGCTGTCCGAGCTTCTCGCCGCGCTTCCTGAAAAGCATGAGCAGCGTCCGGCGCTGCTGGCCGCGTTCCGCGAATTGTGCGAAGGCTACCTCGCCCTGCAGGACGAGAACGGCATGTGGCATCAGGTGTTGAACGCTCCCGACTCCTATCCGGAAACCTCCTGCACCTCCATGTTCATATACGCCTTTGCCCGCGGCATCCAGTATGGCTGGCTCGAGCAAGCCGACGCTTACATCAGATCGGTTTTCAAGGCTTGGGAGGCGCTCAACCGGATGTCGATCGACAAATACGGCAATGTGTACGGCGTATGCCGCGGCTCCGAGTTCTCCTTCACCCCGGAGTATTACATGAAGGAACTGCTGTGGAATCTGAATGACACCCACGGCATCGGGATCGTGCTGCTCGCCGGCGTGGAAATGCTCAAGCTGATGAAGCACCTGAAAAGTTGAACCTCCGCGGATGTGACGGCTCTGCATCCCCGCCCCACCGAGGGGTGGGGATTTTTGTTTGCCGTCCCCCGCCATGCCGCGCTGGCAGGCGGCGCCTCTCAGACCGGAAAGAAGCCTCGCAGAAAGCGCACGCCATCCTCCACCGTCTCAGGATCAGTGTCCTCCATGAGGATGCTGATGTCAGGCTTCCGGGCCTTGATGAGATCCATCAGCAATCCGTAATGAAGCATCCCCCGGCCTGAGAGCACCGACCGGAGGCTCCCGCCATCCACGACAAAATCCTTGGCATGCAGGATCGCGATCCGGTCGCCGAAGAGCTCGAACGACTCCTTGATGATGGCGTCCTGCCGCCGGTAGTTCTCCACCGACAAAAGATTCACGGGATCAAAGATGATCTGCAGGTTGTTCGAGCCAATGCCGTCAATGAGCCGCCGGATGCGCGGGGGATCGGAGATCACATAACGTTCCACCCCTTCGATCCCCACACCTACACCGAATCTTTCGGCCTCCTCCACCAGCTCCCGCACGCTGCCCAGCACGATCTGGAACGCCTCTTCGCTGCGGTTGGCCGGATGAAAGGAAAAATCCGGGTTGACCGAGCCGGTCTCGGTCCCGACCACGCTGCAGCCAAAATCCCGCGCATGGCGAAGGTATTCCTTGAAGCGGTCAAGTTGCCGCTGGCGTTGTCGCACGTCAGGGTCGGCGAGATTGATATAGCAGCCCAGCACGGCGATTTGCAGGTGGTGCCGCTGAAACGCTTCCTTCACGTGGCAGGCAAAACCCGGGCTGAGCCGGCCGAGGTCCGGGTCGAAGCCGGTGATCGCCTTGGGTGGCGCCAGTTGGACACAGGAAAAGCCCTTGCCGGCGATCCGCTCGGCCAGCTCTTCAACGGGCAGTTTGCCAAAATCATGCGCTCTGACGCCCAATCGCATGGATCGATTCCTTGGGAGAGTTGGTATTTGGTGCGGATCCGCCTAACGACCAAAATCAGCGGCGCCGCTGTTGCTTCACCGCCGGCGGGTTTTCCACCGGCCGGACGGCTGGCGATTCATGATGGCATCCGCCGCGGCCATGGCGCCGCCGATCCCGGCGGACTCTGACCATGGCTGATGGCGTCGAGACGTGCGAACCGCGCATACACGTCCCGGGCGGTGAGCAGGCGCAGATCGCCCACCGGCGCCTGCACGACATGGTTGGTCGGGCTATTCAACGGATAAGGTCCAAACAGCCGCGGATCGGTGGGGCCGAAGAGACCGAGTGTTTTCACTCCCAGCGCGGCGGCGAGATGCATCGGACCGCTGTCGTTGCAGATTACCCACTCGGCGCGCCGGATGAGGGCGGCCAGCGAGACGAGGCTGGTGTTGCCCGTGAGATTGAGAAACTGCCCCTCGGGGGCGTTGTCGCGGTAGGAGACCAGATTGTTGCCTGCCCAAATGACTTTGCGGCCGGTGCCGTCGCGAAGCAGCAGGTCGGTCAGCTGGCGGAACCCGTTCCAGCGTTTCTCCACGCGGCGGCTGTCGGGAAAAATCAGGATGGGCTTCTGCCCGCGGCGCCCTTCGATGAATCCGAGGTTGAGGTCCGCGGCTTCGCGGAAACGCAGCTCGCCCCGTAATTCGGGCTTCGCGTCCAGCACGGGGCAGAACTGCAGCAGGATGTCAATGGCGTGGCACTGCGCGCCGCCGGGCGGCAGCGGGATCTTCTTCTGGTAGAAAAAAGTGGCGCCTTCCCGCGCATCACTCCGGCCGACCTTTTTCGTGGCGCGTGCCTGCCAGGTCATCAGGCCCGTGCGCAGCAGGCCCTGCATGTCGAACACGTAGTCGAAATGCGTCTGCCGCACCTCGCGCATCAGCTTGAGGAAGCCGCGCACGCCCTCGCTGCGCTGGAACAGGTAGGTGCGGTCCACCACCTCGCAGGTCCGCACCAACGCCTCGAAAATGTCGCGCACGATCCACGAGATGCGGAGCTCAGGGCGCTGGGCCTTGAGCGAGGCCGCGACCTGCAGGCCGTGCACGATGTCACCGAGCGACGAGGGTTTGATGATTAGGAGGTTGGTCATGGGCGGGGCGCCGAAAAGGCTTTTAACCGCGCGACGCATACGTTTCATGGGGTTTGCCAGCGAAGGCAAATGTTAATCCGCGTTTTCTGCATGACCCCCCCGCGCCCCCGTTCGGTGGCGCCCTCCCCCCGTGCTTGACGTCATCCTCAAACCCGCGGGCTGGATGCTGGCGCACCTGCCGGAGCCGCTGCTGCGAGGCCTGGCGTCGGGGCTGGGCGATCTGCTGTTTTTCTGCCTCCCGCGCCGCCGGCAGCTCGTGCTTTCCAATCTTCACCACGCCTTCGAGGACCGGCCGGCGGACTGGCACCGTGCCATTGGCCGCGAGAGCTGCCGGCGATTGATCGAAACCGGACTGCTGTCACTCGCCATGCCGCTCCTCCCACGGAGCCGGTTGCGCGCCATGCTGCGCGCTTCGCCCGCTCTGGAAGCGGCCCTGGCGGCACAGCGTCCCACCCTTTTTGCCACGGCGCACCTCTGCTGCTGGGAAAGCCAGACGGCGATGCCGCCCCTCGTGGCCGCGCCGTTTCCCGAGTTCGGCGTGGTCTTCCGACCGCTGGACAGCCCGGCGGCCGATGCCTGGGTGAAACGTTCGCGGGAGCGTTTCGGCATGCGTCTGCTCTCGCGCAGGGAGGGTTTCCAAGAGGCGATGAAGATCCTCCGGCGCAACGGCTGCATCGGCCTCCTCTTCGACCAGAACGCGGGCTTCCAGGGCGCGCTCTCCACCCTTTTCGACCGCGTGTGCTCCACCAGCGAGCTCGCCGGCCTGCTGGCGGGAAAATTCCACGCCGACGTTTACGCGATTTTTCCGCGCCGCTTCGCCTTCTGGCGGGCCGAGCTGTGCGTGGAGCGCATCAGCCACGATGGCACCGCGGCCGGCGTGACGCTGGCACTCAACCGCTGGCTGGAGTCCCACCTCCGCGCGAGTGACGACAACTGCGCCTCCTGGCTCTGGGTGCACGATCGCTGGCGCAACCAGGATATCCCTACCCGGCGCCTGCGTCTCGAAGCCAAACGCAACCTGCTGGACGCCGATCTTCGTCTGCGCGGACTCGCCGCCCTCCCCCGTACGACGCGCTTGTGGATCCGCATGCCCAACTGGCTCGGTGACGTGGTCATGGCGCTGCCATTGCTCCGCGCCATCCGCGCCTCGCGCCCCGATGCGCGGATCACCCTGCTCGCCCGGGCGCAGTTCCGTCCGTTGCTGGAGCAGCTGGGCGTCGCTGATCAGGTGCTCCCGTTGCCGCCACCGGGACCGGGCTATTGGCTCAATTTCCACCGGCTGCGACACGCCTACCCCGATTGCTACCTGCTGCTCACAAATTCCCTCCGCGGTGATCTGGAGGCCTGGCTCACCCGCTGCCGCCAGCGGTTTGGCCTTGTGCGGCGTGGACGTTTCCGCCCGCTGCTCACCCACGTCTGGCGCGTGCCCAATGATTTTGACGAGCTACACCCCCATCAGGCAAGGCTCTGGGAAGCGTTCCTCCGCCATTTCGGCCTGAATGCCGCCCCGGACTTCACCCCGCTGCGGCTTTCGGCCTTCGACGTTCGACCTCCTGGGCGCCGAAGCCTTGGCGAAGGCGGCTCGGCCGCGGTCATCGGCCTGATCTGCGGCTCCGAGAACGAGCCCGAGAAGCGCTGGCCCATCGCCCACTGGCGGACGCTCATCACGCGGATCATGGCGGCGCATCCCAACGTCCGCTTCCGGCTCTTTGGCACGGCCAATGACCAGGCCGTCACCCACGCCGTCGCCTTGGATCTCGGCACCTCTCTCGAAAATCTCGCCGGCCGCACCGATCTGCCTGCCTTTGCGGCGCGGCTGGGTGAATGCCGTCTCCTTGTCACCAACGACACCGGAGGCATGCACCTCGCCAACGCCCTGGGTGTGCCCGTGCTGGCGTTGTTCGGCCCCACCAATCCGCTGCGCACAGCGCCGGTATTTCAGTCGCCTGTCCGCGTGCTGCAACCCGCCGGATGCCCGCCCGCCGGCGGCGGCCATCTCGCCGATCTCGCGCCGGACGCCGTCCTCGCCGCCGCGACCGAAATGCTCGCCTGACGCGCCCCGTTCTCTTCCTCTCCCATCCCTTCTGACTATCCCGTCTTCGGTATCCGCAATCCGCTTTCGCCCATGCCGCTCCTCGCCGTCAACGATCTCCGCACGTATTTTCATACCCGCAACGGAGTCCATCGTGCCGTCGACGGCGTCAGCTTTGCCCTGGAAAAAGGTGAAACGCTGGGGATTGTCGGCGAATCGGGCTCGGGCAAATCCGTCACCTGCTATTCGATCATGGGCCTCGTGCCGCAGCCGCCCGGCCGGATTGAGAGCGGGACCGCGATGTTCGACGGCACCGATCTGCTGCGCTGTCCGCCGAGGGTGGCTCGCTCCATCCGCGGCAGGCGCCTGGCGATGATCTTCCAAGACCCGATGACATCGCTCAACCCCTACCTGCGCATTTCCGAGCAGCTCATCGAGCCCCTCATCATCCATGAGAAAATCTCGAAGGCCGCGGCGCTGCGGCGCGGTCAGGAAATGCTGGAGGCCGTCGGCATCAACGACGCCGCGAAGCGCCTTCATCACTATCCGCACGAATTCTCCGGCGGCATGCGCCAGCGCGTGATGATCGCCACGGCCCTCATCACGCGGCCGGAGCTGCTGATTGCCGACGAGCCCACCACGGCGCTCGACGTGACCGTGCAGGCGCAGATCCTCGAACTCATCCGACGCCTCCAGCACGAATTCGGCATGGCGGTCATCTTCATCACGCACGATCTCGGCGTGGTGTCCGGCCTCTGCGACCGGGTGCTGGTGATGTACGCCGGCCGCATCGTGGAGACGGGTGACGTGCGCACGATCTTCTACCAGCCGCGCCATCCCTACACCCGGGCACTGCAGCGATCGATCCCGTCCACCCAGCCGAAAGGCGCGGAGCTGTTCACCATCCCGGGCCTCCCGCCCGATCTTTCGAGGCTGCCTGCCGGCTGCGCCTTCGCGCCGCGCTGCGAGTCGGCCACGGACTTGTGTTGTCGCCAGGATCCGGCGTTGATGCAACTCGCGTCCGGCCACGCCACGGCCTGTCTGCGCGTTCAGGCCGGGGAGATTTGATCTTAACCACGGATGTCACGGATGAGCACGGATAGAATGATCCATCCGGAATTAAGCGAGGCTATCATCGGCGCTGCGATGAAGGTGTTGAATACCTTGAAGCCCTGTCTGGATGAAAAGGCATACGAGAATGCCTTGGTCATTGAACTCCGCAAAAGGGACCTCAAGGTCAACCAACAGAAACGTTTTGATGTGCTCTACGACGGCTGCGTCGTGGACACACTCGTGCCAGATCTGATCGTCAACGAGCAGGTCATCGTAGACCCAAAAGTGGCGGAGGATTTCACGCCCACGCCTATCGCCCAAATGATAGGCTACCTTGCCATCACCAACCTGCGTCTCGCCATTCTCCTTAACTTCAAGCATGCGGACCTGCGCTGGAAGCGCATAGTCAGATGACCCATCTGTGAAAATCAGTGTAATCCGTGGTTAGCTCCGCTCACTCATGTCTGATCCGATTCTCGAGCTGAAGAACGTCAGGACCCACTTCCCGGTCCACCGCGGTCTTGTCTTCAAGCGGCAGACTGGAACGGTGAAGGCGGTCGATGGCGTCAGTCTCGCCGTGCAACCCGGCGAGGTGCTCGGCCTGGTCGGCGAATCGGGCTGCGGCAAGTCGACCCTGGCGCGCACCATCCTCCAGCTTGTGCCGGCCACCGAAGGAACGATCGTGCTCGAGGGCCGGAATCTCACGGCCGCCGGTTCCGCGGAGGTGAAGGCTTCGCGCCGCGCGTTGCAGATGGTGTTCCAGGATCCCTACGCCTCGCTCAACCCGCGCATGACCGTCTTTGCCGCGCTCGCCGAGCCCATGCTCGTCCACAAGATCTGCGCCCGCGCCGAGGTCGCCAGACGCGTGGCGGAACTCATGAAGATGGTCGGCCTGGCGCCGCGCTTCGTGAAGAAGTATCCGCATGAGTTTTCCGGCGGCCAGCGGCAGCGTATCGCCGTGGCCCGCGCCCTCGCCCTGCAGCCCAAGGTCATCATTGCCGACGAACCGGTGTCGGCGCTCGACGTCTCCGTCCAGGCCCAGATCCTGAACCTGCTGGCGCAGCTCGTGCGCGAGATGAATCTCAGCCTGATCTTCATCGCGCACGACCTCTCGGTGGTGAAGCACATCTCCGACCGCATCGCGGTCATGTATCTGGGAAAAATCGTCGAACTCGGCCGCGCCGCGGACGTGATCGAGCGGCCGCGCCACCCGTACACCCGGGCGCTCGTCAGCGCCATCCCAACGCCTGATCCCGATGCCGAGCGGGCCCGCCAGCG
>JBEKWG010000017.1:0-72747 GCA_049513315.1 Opitutaceae bacterium | reverse complement strand
GCTTCGAGCACCGGCGGATGCAGCAGGTAGGTCATGGTGCGGATTTCGCTGGCGCACCGTTCGGTCAACATTGCCGTGTCCGCCAGGATCGTCCGCACATCGGCGCTCAGTTCCGAGGTCCGCGCCCGCACCACCGCGATATTCATGCTGATCGCCGCCAGTTCCTGCGCCGTGGTGTCGTGCAGCTCCCGGGCCAGGTGCCGGCGCTCTTTATCCTGCAGGCGCATGAGCCGGCCGGACAGCTCCCGAACGGCCGCCTCGCGCTGCTGTTCTCGTGAGATGTCGCGAATCACAACCATGTGGATCCGGCGTCCCTCGTACTCGACGAAGCTGGCGGTGATTTCAACGGGGAAAGCCGTCCCGTCCTTCCGGCGATGCCACCGGAGCGGGATGTGCGTGTTGCCAGCCTCGATCGCCCTGCGCATCCTGTTGGGTTCCGCGGAGACATCCGCGGCCGTCATCCGGAGGAACTCTTCGCGGCTGTAACCGTAGAGTTTCACCGCGGTCGCGTTGGCGTCGAGCAGCCGCTGGGTTCCGCACTCGACGAGGAAAACGGCGCTGTCCCCGGTGTCGAACAGTTTGCGATACCGCGCCTCTCTCTCGCGCAGCGCCTCTTCCGCCCGTTTGCGTTCGGTGATGTCGCGGATATTGCACTGGATCACCTTGTGGTGTTCGACCTCGTACAAATTGCTGACAAACTCCACCTCGCGCCGCCGCCCATCCTTGGCCTCAAGCGGCAGGTCTTCATAACGGATATAGCCCTCCTGCCGCAGCGTGGCAGAAGCTGCTTCGGCCAATGCGCGGTCCCTGAAAAAGCCGATTTCCCATAGCCGCTTCCCCAATAATTCCTCGCGGGTATAGCCCAGCATCTCCAACAAAAACGGGTTCGCGTCGACGATCTGACCCGTACCGGCCTCAAGAATCAAGATACCGTCCTGAGCGGTCTCGAACAGCCGTCGGTAGCGAAGCTCCGAATTCCGCAACGCTTCCTGTACGGTCTCTTCGTTTTGCGAGGCTGGATGCATTGAATCTTCCACATCTGCACTAGGTCAGGGAAGTGGCGATCAGGGAGATTGCATATTTTGATATCGCGGGACGCCCGCAGCGGCGGCGCTAATCGACGGGTCAGCGCGCGGGTGCGACCCGCGAGGCGGACCCGCTCGATCCAGGCAGTGACGCACAGTGACGGCTAGCGTCTTCACATCGTACGGCTTGGGCAAAAAAATCACCTCGTTGGATATCAACGCCTGCGCCTCAGAGATCTCATCACTGTAGCCGCTGGAAAGAATTCCCTTCAGGGTGGCTTTCGCCCGTTTCAACCGTTCGAACAATTCGATCCCCGTCATGCCTGGGGGCATCCTCATGTCCGTAAACACCAGGTCGATCTCTCCCTGGTGGTCAGCCCATATCTGGATCGCTTCCTCGCCATTGGCCGCCTCGAGGACGCGGTACCCATACAACTGCAGGCTCAGCGCGACCATGTCACGAATGGCCTTTTCATCGTCCACCAGCAGAATTGTCTCCTTCCCCTTCCTAACCTGCAAAGGAAGGTCTTCAGGTGTAACCGGCGGTGCTTTGGGCAAAGCGGGAAGATAAACACGAAAGGTGCTGCCCTTACCCATCTGGCTGGTTACTTCCACCCAGCCTCTATGTTGCTTCGTTATTCCATAGACGGCCGCCAGCCCCAGACCCGCGTTTTTGCCCGCCTTCTTGGTAGTGAAGAAAGGCTCAAAGAGACGCTTTGACGTAGCCGTATCCATCCCACAACCGGGATCGGCCACCGAAAGACACACGAACCATCCCGGGCGCGCCTCAGGGTTCGCCAGGGACGTCTCGGCCTTCAACTCTACCAGTCTGGCATCAATCGTCAGGCGGCCGCCCTCCGGCGCCATCGCATCCTGCGCGTTCAGGCACAGGTTCGTCACCACCTGCTCCATCATGGTCGTGTCCGCCTCGATCCAGAGGGGATCGTCGCCTACCTGCAATTCCAGATGGATCTGGTTGCCCAGCAGTCGCCGCAGCAGGGCGCGCAGGTTGGCCAGTTCGGCTTTAAAGTCCAAGGGATGCAGCTGGATGACTTGCTGGCGGCTGAAGAGTAGCAGCTGCCGGGTCAAACTCGCCGCCCGCTTGGCTTCGTGCTCCAGTTGCCGGAGCGAGCTTTTGATGTCTTCCGGCAGTTTCGGCTTTTCCAGCATCAGACTGAGCTGCAGCAGGGTCGACGTCAGCAGGTTGTTGTAGTCGTGCGCCACGCCACCGGCCAGCTGACCCACCGCCTCCATTTTGCGGGACTGCTGCAACTTGGCCTCCAGGAGCTTCCGGTCGGTGATGTCACGGATATTGCACTGAATCACCTTGTGGTGATCGACCTCGTACAAGTTGCTGACAAACTCCACCTCGCGCCGCCGCCCATTCTTGGCTTCAAGCGGCAGGTCTTCATAGCGGATATAGCCCTTCTGCTGCAGCGTGGTAAAAGCTGCTTCAGCCAATGCGCGGTCCCTGAAAAAGCCGATTTTCCAGAGCTGCTTTCCCAACAATTCCTCGCGGGTATAGCCCAGCATCTCCAACAAAAACGGGTTCGCGTCGACGATCTGACCTGTGTCGGCCTCAAGAATCAAGATGCCGTCCTGGGCAGCTTCGAACAGCCGCCGGTACCTAACCTCCGAATCCTGCAACGCCCGCAACAAGGGCTCAATTCGTGGCGGGCTTGGATCCATCAGATCCTCCAGAAATGCACAAAACTAACGACGGCAGGATGAAAATTATAATTATAAATTCTCATCAATACCCGCGCGGCAACTCCAATTGACGGAGTGCCTTCAAACCCCCAACTGAGCCAGTCGAAAAACGCGGCGAACAACAGGAAACCGAGATCATGGCCTTCGGTAGGGCCATCTCGACGTGCATCAGTATCAAGCCACAGCCGACTCCTGCTCAAGCGGGTCGCCCCCGAGCCGTCCCTCTCCGACATCTGGAGATCGATCGCCGCGAGGTCCGGTCGCAGCCGAGCGGCCAGATCCACTGCCTCGCGGCCGTTCACGCCCATCCCCGCCAAATCAAAGTCCGGCTTCATCGTCAGAAGCCGCCGGAGCGTTTTCACCATGATCGCCGAATCATCCATAAGCAGCGTGCCGATCTGCGCCGCGTGCCGGTTCATCGGCAGGCTGCGCTGATCGGGCGATAGGTATCCGGTAATTGCACGGTCTGCAACTTTCGCGACATACATAAAAACCCGCAAATCGGGCGGCGGTCATCCTGTGCGGACGGCGGGATTCGCACTGCCGCGCGGAACTGTCGCCACTCCGCTATGGCGGAGTGGGCTCTCCCCCCAGACGTCCGGCAGCCGCGTTATGGCTCGACGATCTGATTGCGGATCGCGTAGCGCACGAGCTCGCTGACCGAGTGGAGATCGAGTTTGCGCATGATGTTCGCGCGATGCGTCTCCACCGTCTTCAAGCTGATGCTCAAGGCGTCCGCGACCTCTTTCGAACTCCGCCCCTCGGCCACGAGCTGAATGATTTCGCGCTCGCGCGACGTGAGCAGATTGCCGTGGGCATCCTCTTCCGCCGGCTCGGCGCGATGCAGGTAACCGTGCAGCACCATCTGCGAAACCCTGCCGGTGAAGTAAGGGAGATGCCGGCTGAGTTGCGCGACTGCGGCCACGATCGCTGTGCCGGCATCGCTCTTCAGCACGAAACCACGGGCACCGGCGGCGAGGGCTTCGCGGGCCAGTTGCTCGGACTCGTGCATGGTCAGGATCAGCACCTCGGTATCGGGCAGGGCCGCGCGAATCTGCCGGGTCGCCTCCAGGCCGTTCAACTCCGGCATGGCGAAGTCCAGCACGATCACGTCGGGCCGGAGCTTGAGCGCCTTGGCCACGGTCTCGCGGCCGGTCGCGGCCTCGCCACATACCTTCCAGTCGGGCTGCTCCTCCAAAACCTTGCGCAGCCCCTCGCGGATGATCTGATGGTCGTCGGCGATGAGAATCCGTGTCATGGTTGTAGGGTCTGCGTGTCCAATGGCATGATGGCGGCGACACAGGTGCCTTGGGTGCCCGAGTTGATCTCCAGCCGTCCTCCCAATTGGCGCATGCGTTCCCGCATGCCGAGGATGCCCACGCCCAGGTTGCCCACCGGCAATTCCTCCGCCACGACGTCTCCGCTCAGCTTCATGCCGCGGCCCCTGTCCCGCACTTCCAGCTTGACTTCGTCGGTCGTGCGGACGAGGCGGACCGACGCGGTCCGGCTGCCCGAATGGTGCAGAATGTTGGCGAGGCTCTCCTGCAGCACCCGGAACAGGGCCAGCTCGCGTTCGTGTGACAGTCGGCCCAACTCGTCGGAGATTTCGAGATCCACCCGGATCCCGCTGCGCCGCGCAAAGCGCTTCGAGCACCGGCGGATGCAGCAGGTAGGTCATGGTGCGGATTTCGCTGGCGCACCGTTCGGTCAACATTGCCGTGTCCGCCAGGATCGTCCGCACATCGGCGCTCAGTTCCGAGGTCCGTGCCCGCACCACCGCGAGGTTCATGCTGATCGCCGCCAGTTCCTGCGCCGTGGTGTCGTGCAGCTCCCGGGCCAGGTGCCGGCGCTCTTTATCCTGCAGGCGCATGAGCCGGCCGGACAGCTCCCGAACGGCCGCCTCGTGCTGCTGTTGTCGCGAGATGTCGCGAATCGCGGCCACGTGGACCCGGCGTCCCTCGTGCTCGAAGAAGCTGACGGTGATTTCAACGGGGAAAGCCGTCCCGTCCTTCCGGCGATGCCACTGGAGCGGGATGTGCGTGTTGCCAGCCTCGATCGTCCTGCGCATTCTGTCGGGTTTCGTGGAGACATCCGCGGCCGTCATCCGGAGGAACTCTTCACGGCTGTAACCGTAGAGTTTCATCGCGGTCGCGTTGGCGTCGAGCAGCCGCTGGGTTCCGCACTCGACGAGGAAGATGGCGTTGTACTCGGCATCGAACAGTTCGCGATACCATATCTCGCTCTCGCGCAGCGCCTCCTCCGCCCGCTTGCGCGCGGTGATGTCGCGAAAGAAGGCCGACAAGTAGTATCTCCCATCAAGCATTATGAGGCTCGAACTGATGTCCGCATAGAAGACGGAGCCGTCATTGCGGAGGACGGGAATCCCAGTAGAAAATGAAAGCTCACCACTCACATGTTTCTGGAATTCCTGTTCAACGCTTTCCCACTTTCCTGAGGGGTGTAGGGATGGAATGGAGCGGCCAACCAGGTCCTCCTTGGAGCATCCCAGCAACTCAGCCATGGCGCCGTTTCCGAAGAGGATCTTTTGGTTTCTTCCGTCGAAAAAGATGATGCCATCTTTGCTGCTCTCAATGATACTTCGGAGCCTGCTCTCCGATTCCTTCAAAGCCTGCTCCGCGCGCTTGCGTCCGGTGATGTCGCGGGCGATGCCCAACTCGCCGACGATCCGGCCTTGCTCGATATACGGCGTACTGGTGAACTCGCCGATCAGATAGTCCCCCGTTTTGGACAGAATCCGCAACTGGTAGACGGGCGGCGTCTCGCCCCTCAGCACTTGCTGAAACGTTTCCATGGCCAGCGCCTGGTCGCCGGGATGGACCAGCGGTAAGAACGGTTTGCCGATCCAGTCGGCCCGCGGCCAGCCGCTGATTTTTTCAAAGGCAGGACTTAGTGAGGTCAGCGTGCCATCGGCGGCAATCACATAGATCACGTCAGGCGCAGCCTCCACTAGCGTGCGATAGTGTTGTTCGCTCTCGCGCAGCGCCGCCTCGGCCTGCTTGCGCGCGGTGAGGTCGCGCTCCAGTTCACGGCGGGCCTGCTCCAACTGCTCCATCTTGTCTTCCAGTTTGCGGATGAGCGCTTCGCTGTGCTCCTTCAGGAAAACCGCCTCGTCTTGAATGGGTTTCCGCGGGGCCGCCGGGGTGCCGTGCTTCTGGTCGGCAATGGCGGCCTTGATCGTCCGAAGGATGGTCTCCGGGCCCTCCGGTTTGACGATGAACCGCGCGGCGCCGAGATTGAGTGCCAATTCCCGGTCCTTCTCATCGGTGTAGGTGGCGGTGTAGAAAACCAGCGGGATGTCTCTGAGCCGCTCATCCCGCTTCCATTCGCGGCACAACGAAAACCCGTCCATCACCGGCATCAGGATGTCGGTAATGATCAGGTCGGGCGGACTTTGCCGCGCCTTCTCCAACGCCTCGGCCCCGTTGGCGGCGGTAACGACCGTGTAGCCGTTGAACTCTAGCAGCACCTGCAACGGGTAACGATTCAGCTCATTATCGTCCACGATGAGAATGTTCATGGCTTGACCCCTCCGCCCGGTGGCCGGGTTTTCAGGTATTTGATCGGACTCACCTTTTGGGGCCAGGGTCAGAGATGACATGAGCCGACAGGCGGCGAAAAAATTGCCAACCTGTCGGCCTTATGAATGCAACTAACGTAAAGAACCATACCGAGGCTGCTACGGTAGCCAAGGTCGAAGTGATCAAACTCGGGCTGGACGTGCATGCTGCGAAGATCGCGGTATGCGTGCAACTGGATGGTGCGACCGCACAGCCGGCGATACCGCTCTTCCGATTCCCGCAATGCCTCTTCCGCCCGCTTGCTCGCGGTGAGGTCGCGAGCCACAATGGCAATCTTGGTGACATTCCCTTTCGAACCAAAGATTGGAAAGGCAGATTGGTCGAGGTGCATTCCCGCGCGCTCATCCTCAAAGCGGATAGGGGCGCCCTGTTGAACAACCTCGTCAACACGCGCTCGTCTGCTTTCCACCAATTCAGGCGACAAGATATCGTAGACGCGCTTCCCGATCAATTCGTCAACACATCGTCCCATGCGTTGCGCAAATATTCGATTCGCGTCCAGGATGATGCCATCGGGATCTACCAGCAGAACGGAATCCACCGGAGATTCCATGAGTGCCCTCGCCCTCGCCTCGCTCTCCCGCAACGCCTCCTCCGCCCGTTTGCGGTCGGTGATGTCGCGGTACGTCACGACGACGGCATGAATCACCGGTTCCTCCCGCTGGTTTGAAGCCGTCGCGTCAATCCACCGCCAGGAGCCGTTCTGATGTTGCATCCGGACCTGCAAGGAACGGGTCGCGCCTGGCTGCTGCAGGAGTTGCGTGAATTCCTGTCTTAGGTGGGGCTGGTCATCGGGATGCCAATCTGAAACGCATCGGCGCTCTTGTAGGCCTCCGGTGGGTAACCGTTGATGCGCGATACCGCTGGGCTGGCGTAAAGGAATCGACCGTCCGGACCCAGCAAGGCGATGGCGTCCGCGAGGTTTTCCACCAGCAGCTGGAATCGTTTCTCGCTGCCGCCGAGCACTCCCGCGGCACGCTGGCGGCGGCGAGCCGATTTGATGTGCCGGTTGAAAGGTTCGTCCTTCATGACTTCTTCCTCGTCGTTCGCCGCATAGCCGTTCGTCAACCTGACGTGATACAAGACGCCCCAAACGCTGCCCACGGTCACTAATGCGGGAATCTGGTCCGCGCCGAACGAAACCGCCAACAAAAAACCCAGACGGGCGTATGATGGCAGGCCCGCGGCCGGCGCAAAGCCGGAATGTGCGCCTCCTGCCGCGCCTGGGTGGGAGAACGGAGGCGGAAACGCGCTGCGAGTCGGGACGTCAGGCTCCTGCTTGGACGGACAGATCCATTCCCTCATCTATCAAGCTTGAGCTTCGCGGCGCCCGGCGCAAACTGACGATCGCTTCGCGATCCTGCGCGGTCTCCGCGCAAACCGACCGGCCATCAACGGCTTTTCCAGCGCCATCCCCGCCATGAAGAAGATCCTTAAAGCGCCGCCCGCACCTGCTCCCCACGGCCCCGAAGACATTCGCACGGGTTTGAGTCCCCACGCCATCGCGCAGGCGTTTTGTGACAATCTGTTTTATGTGCAGGGGCGGTTTCCGAAAGTGGCGACGCCCCACGACCGGTTCATGGCCCTGGCCTATACGATCCGGGACCGCCTGCTGCAGCGCTGGATCCGCACTGCGGAGACCTATTTCGAGCGCCGGAGCCGTACCGTCTGCTTTCTCTCTGCGGAATTCCTCCTGGGCCCCCAGCTGGGCAAGAACCTGCTCAACCTCGGCATTTACGAGGCCGCCGATCAAGCCATGAAGGAGCTGGGGCTCGATTTGAGGGAAATCATGGAGCAGGAGGAGGAGCCCGGTCTGGGCAATGGCGGCCTCGGGCGCCTGGCCGCCTGCTTCCTCGACAGCATGGCCACCTTGGAGATTCCTTCGATCGCCTACGGGATCCGTTACGAGTTCGGCATCTTTGACCAGATGATCCGCGATGGCTGGCAGGTGGAATTGACGGACAAATGGCTGCGCCTGGGCAATCCATGGGAGCTCCCGCGCCCGCAGCTGACCTTCGATGTGAAATTCGGCGGGCATACCGAGGCCTATGAGGACAACGGCGAGTACCGGGTGCGATGGGTGCCCCACCATGTGGTGCGCGGCATGGCCTACGACACGCCGGTGCTGGGCTACCACGTCAACACGGCCAACTTTCTCCGCCTGTGGTGCGCCACGGCGGCTGAGTCGTTCGACTTCCGCGCCTACAACACGGGCGATTACTACGGCGCGGTGATGGAGAAGATGGTGTCGGAAAACATCACCAAGGTCCTTTATCCCAACGATGACCTGCCCCAGGGCAAGCAGTTGCGCCTGCAGCAGCAGTATTTTTTCGCATCCTGCGCGCTCCAGGACATGATCCGGCTGCATCTCCAGACGGCCCGCAGCCTGGAGGATTTCCACCGGAAGTTCGCCGTCCAGCTCAACGATACGCATCCGGCCATCGCCATCACCGAGTTGATGCGTCTGCTGGTCGATGAGCATCACGTGACATGGGAGAAAGCCTGGGAAGTCACGCAAAACACCTTCGGCTATACCAACCACACGCTGCTGCCCGAGGCGCTGGAACGCTGGCCGGTACCCCTGCTTGGCAGTCTCCTGCCCCGGCACCTCGAGATCATCTACGAGATCAACCGGCGCTTCCTCGACGAGGTTCGGGTTCGTTTTCCCGGCGACGACGACCGGGTCAGCCGGATCTCGTTGATCGACGAAACCGGGGTGCGTTATGTCCGCATGGCGCACCTGGCCACGGTGGGCAGCCGGACGGTCAATGGCGTGGCCGGGCTCCACAGCGAGCTGCTCCGCCAGGGAGGATTCCGCGACTTCTACGAGCTCACGCCGGAAAAATTCACCAACGTCACCAATGGCATCTCGCCGCGCCGCTTTCTCCTGCTGAGCAACCCACGGTTGTCCGGGCTGATCACCGGGCGCATCGGCGACGGTTGGATCCGGGATCTCGACGAATTGCATCGCCTGGAGCCGCTGGCCGCGGAGACGGAGTTCCGCCAGGCATGGCGCGAGGCCAAGCGCCACAACAAGGCCATGCTGGCGAATTTCATCCGTGAACGCATCGAAGTGGAGGTCGATCCCGACACCCTCTTCGACCTCCAAGTCAAGCGCCTGCACGAGTACAAGCGCCAGCATCTGAACGTCCTGCACGTCATCACGCTCTATAATCGGTTGCTCCGTGAACCGGAAGCCGACGTCCCAGCGCGCACGGTCATTTTCGGCGGCAAGGCGGCGCCGGGCTACTACCTGGCCAAGCTGATCATCAAACTCATCCATGCCGTGGCCGGGCGGGTGAACGCCGATCCCGTGGTCAACCGCCGCCTGCGCGTGGCGTTCGTACCGGACTTCAATGTCAAGAACGCCCAGCGCATTTATCCGGCGGCGGACCTGTCGGAGCAGATCTCGACCGCCGGCATGGAAGCCTCCGGCACCGGCAACATGAAGTTCGCGCTCAACGGCGCGGTGACCATCGGGACGCTGGACGGTGCCAACATCGAGATTCGCGACGAGGTTGGCCCCGAGAACTTTTTCCTCTTCGGCCTGACTGCGGCGGAGGTGCCGAAGCTCAAGGCGGGCGGCTACCAGCCGCGCGATTACTACGAGGCCGACCCGCACCTCAAGGAGGCCATCGACCAGATCGCCACCGGATTCTTTTCGCCCGATCAGCCCGATCTCTTCCAGCCGTTGGTGAACACCCTGCTCGGGTGCGATCCCTACATGGTCCTGGCGGATTACGCCTCCTACGTGGAATCCCAAGAGCGCGTCAACCGCGCCTACCTCGACCGGGAGGGATGGACGCGCATGTCCATCCTGAACACCGCACGGATGGGCTACTTCTCGTCGGATCGCTCGATCCGCGATTACTGCGAGCGGATTTGGAAGGCGAAGGCCGAGCCCATCAGCCTCGAGTCGCCGCCGGGTTGACCGGTACCCCCCCCGTCCACCCGCCACCGGATTTTCATGCCCGGGGATGGGCCTGCTCGTAGATTTTCTTCAGGTGCGCGACACTGACATGGGTGTAGATCTGCGTCGTCGCCAGGTTCACGTGACCGAGCAGTTCCTGGACGAGGCGCAGGTCGGCGCCCGCGTTGAGCAGGTGCGTGGCGTAACTGTGCCTCAATTTGTGGGGCGTGATGTCCATCGGCAGGTCGGCAAGCGCCAGGTAGCGCTTGAGCCGTAGCTGCACCTGCCGCACCGGCAGGCGCTCGTGGCGGGCGTTGACGATCACCGGCGCCTCCGGCGACCGGTCGCGCGCGAACTCTCCGCGCCATTTCGTCAGAACCGCCATGGCCACCCGGCCGAGCGGACACAGCCGCTCCTTGCGCCCCTTGCCCAGCACGCGCGCCACTCCGCGTTCGAAGTCAATTTGTCCGTAGTTCAGCCCCACCAGCTCGCTCACCCGCAGGCCGCCGCCATAGAGCAATTCCATGACCAACCGGTCGCGCCAGGCCGTAAAGGCGTCCAGCCGCTGGTCTTCCAGCAGGCGCAGCGGTCCCGTCAGCAGATCCGTCATCTGTTTTTCGGTGAGAAACTTCGGCAGCGGGCGGTCGAGCTTGGGCAGTGGCACGCCGGTGAGTGGATTGCGTTTGAGGCGGCCGCGCCGAAGCCAGAACCGGCAAAGCGCGCGCAGCCCCGAGACGTGGTTGTGGAGCGTCCGCCGGCTGAACCGCTGCTGCCCCTCGATGATGAAGTCGCGCATCTCGCGCACACCGAGCCGATCGAGGCCGCGGTCCGCCAGACCGTTGCGCACGAGCCAGCGCCAGAAATCCTCGAACGCCTGCCGGTAGTTGCGCACCGTGTAGCGCGAGTAACGGCGCTCCTTCTCGAGATAATCAAGAAACGGTGCGAGCCATTCCTCGACGATTTTCGTCGGCAGCGGCTCCAACGGCTTCGGCAACGTTTCCATGGACGGCTGGCAGCCTAAACTCCGAAGCCAGGAAGCCAAGAATACTGTGTTACGGTAGTGGGTCAGTTTATGTAGGTCGGGCTTCATGCCCGACGCCAATGCGCATCGACATCCCTCTTGGACCTCACGCAACGGACGCAAAGCCCGCAAAGGTCTGGAGGGGTCGATTTCCCTGAGATTCTCCGTGGCGCCTGCCGGCCGTAGCTCCGCACCAGGCGGAGTGATGGCTGGTCCATGGCGGACTTTGCGTGAGGAAATTCAACTCAGGATTCGGCTACGGCTTCAACTTGCCGCTCAGCCCTTAGCCCTTACCCCTTCCCGCTTAGCCCTTACCTCCACCGCTGCCATCAAGCGGGCCGTTTCGCGGCGCAAGGCCCCCTCGGGATCGAGGTTTCCCGGGCCGCAGGCGGCGGCGAGCTCAAAAAGCATGCGGCCGAGTGATGCTTCGGTCAGCTTCCCGCCAAGCCGGCCGATCTCCGCCGTGTCAACCAGACCGCCAACCGGAAGCTTTTTCTTTTCCATCTGCTTCCACACGGCCTCGGCAAACATGAGCGCCGGCAGTTGCGGCGGCAGGTGCTTGAAAACCGGCGGCTCGGTCCGGCGGCCGGCCTGCTTTTCGACCCTTTTGATGGCGTCCCACTGCACCAGCACTTCCTCGGAGGTGTTCAGGTGACCGGTGCCGAAGACATGCGGATGCCGGCGTACCAGCTTCTCGTTGATTTCGCGGGCCACGTCATCGAAGTTGAAATCGCCTCGTTCCGCGGCGAGCTGCGCGTGGAAGACCACCTGCGCGAGCACGTCGCCGAGTTCCTCGCGCATGTGCGGCAGGTCCCGGCGGTCAATGGTGTCGAGCAGCTCGCTGCATTCGTCAATCAGGCAGCGTGCGAGCGTCTGGTGCGTCTGTTCACAGTCCCACAAACAACCGTCGAACGCGCGCAGCCGGGCTACGGTTTGGCGCAGATCGTCAATGACACTCATTCTGCTGCCCACGGAACACACGGCGGACCCGGAAGCAAAGCTGAATTTGGCCTGCTTTTCCGTCCGATCTGTGTATTGCGTGGGCCGTTCATGGATAAGCTCGCCGAAATCATGGCGCACAAGCGCCGAGAGATCGCCCCGCTGATGCGGTCGGTGACCGAAGCCGAGCTGGTCCGGGCCGGGACCGCCCGGCCGAAGCCGCCGTCGTTCGCGGGCGCGCTGCGTCGCGCCGACGGCCAGCTCGCCGTGATCGCCGAGATCAAGCGCCGTTCGCCTTCAGCCGGCGAGATCAAAACCGGCGCCTCGTCGGTCGGGCAGGCCCGCCGTTATCAAGCGGCCGGAGCCGAGGCGCTCTCCGTTCTGACCGATCTCCAATATTTCGGCGGAATGCTGGATGATTTGCGCGCCGTGATCGCCGGCTTTCGCACGGCGTCTCCTTTCCCGGACGTGGGCGGAACGCATCCCCTGCCCTGCTTGCGCAAGGATTTCATGGTTCATCCCATCCAGGTGCTGCAGGCGCGCGAGGCGGGAGCCAGCGCCATCCTTCTCATTGTCCGCGCCCTGGCCGACGAGGACCTCAAGGTGCTGCACACCGCCGCCGCCGCTGCCGGACTGGACGCAATGTTCGAAATCCACGACGAGTCCGAACTGGAGCGAGCCCTCCGGCACGATGCCCAGCTCATTGGCGTGAACAATCGCGACCTCACCGTCTTCAAGACCGACCTGGCCATCAGCGAGCGGCTCATTCCGCTCCTGCCGCGCGAGGTCGTCGCGGTCAGCGAAAGCGGCATTTTCAATGGGGCCGACGCCGCCCGGGCCCGGTCCGCCGGCGCCCACGCTATCCTCGTGGGCGAAGCCCTGATGAAGGCGCCTGACCCGGCGAAGCTCATCGCGGAATTTCGCGCCGCCCGTTGACGTCGATTGAAGGTTTCCCATGCCCCTCACGCCCACCGAAACCCGCGACCTGCTGGCCCGCCTTGGACACCAGCCGAAGCGCTTTCTCGGGCAGAATTTCCTCGTCGACGGCAACATCGTCCGCAAATCGCTCGAACTCGGCGAAGTCCGGGCGGGCGACATCATCGTGGAGATCGGTCCCGGCTTGGGCACGCTCACCTCAGCCCTGCTGGCCGCCGGCGCCGAAGTCTGGGCGGTGGAGAAAGACCGTACGCTGCATGCGCACCTCGCGGCGACCCTCGTGCCGGAATTTCCGGGACGGCTGCATCTGTGCGAAGGCGATGCCGTTCTGCAACCCCTGGCGGGGCTGCCCGCCGGGCGCGCCGCCGCGGATTTTAAGATCATTGCCAATCTGCCCTACGCCATCTCCACTCCCTGGATGGACGCCGTGCTTTCCGGACCGTTGCCTGCCCGCATGGTCCTGATGATTCAGCGCGAGGCGGCCGACCGCTACACCGCGCGACCCGGGACGAAAAATTTCAGCGCGATCTCCATCTTTCTACAGGCCGCCTGCGACGTCGCGCCGGGACACCGGGTGGCGGCGGCCTGCTTTCATCCGCAACCCGACGTCGATTCCTGCCTGCTGCATCTCGCGCGCAAACCCGCCCCTTTTCTGTTCGCAGCACCTGCCAAGGTCCTGATCCGAACCTGCTTCCAGCAACGCCGGAAGCAGATCGCCGCCCTGCTGCGCGGACGTCTTGCCGGTGCTGCCGCCGCGGAGTGGCTCGCCGAACTCACCGCCACTGGTCTCGGTCCGCGAGCCCGCCCGGAACAGATTCCGGTGGCACTTTGGCAGAAATTACGAGTCGTATGAGTACGCATATCCTCTGTGCATAGGGACTTGAAATGAACCGTTACTGTCATTCAATCGAGCCTGGCCCATGAAAATCCGCGCTTCCTTCGTCTTTCTGGCTGTGAGTCTGTGCCTGTTGCCCCGCCTGACGGCGCAAACAGCACCGCAACCGGGAAGCGGCCTGGGAACACCGCCGGCTCCCCCACCGCAGGTTTACGGCAAGATCGAAGGCGACTACTACACTTCACCCACCGGCATCTATAAGATTAGTATCCCCATACTGCCCCAGCTGGGCGGCAGCATCTCGGATACGCCCAACGTCGCCACCTTCGAAGACGACTTCAGCACGCATATCAGCATCGGGGCATTTCCGCTCTCGCGGGAGCTCAAGTGGGAATATGACACGCGCGGCGCCAAGGATTTCCTCGTCTACTTCTTCACCACGCTCGTGATGCCCGATTTTGTGGCGCGCTTCCCCGGCGCCACCATGGAAGACAACGCCGCTTTTCTGCCCAAGTACCAAGACGGCTCGCTGCTGATTTTCACGCTTCTGCCGGGTGGCTCGTTCTTCGCGCAGCGGGTCACCTTGGGGATGGCGCGTGAGCCGCTGGTCGCCAAGCGCGGCAACCTTTGCTTTGTCAAATACAATTGCGTTTTCGTCATCAGCACCGAGCTGTCCGAGCGCGTGCTGGAGCGTTCGACCTTCCACAAGACGATCGAGGAGGAGAACACCATCCTGCGCCAGCGGCTGCTGGATATCGTGGGGAAAATGCAGTTCACCCAGCCTCCGCCGGAAGCCAAGAATTGAGCCACTTGGAAGCGGCGAACATTAAACCTGCTGTCAATGCCGCCACTCCATGACCCACTCCCGCTCGTGCGCGATGCCGTCGAGGCCGATCTGTCCGCCATCGTGGCGATCTACAATTCTGTCATCCCGGGAGGGATGGTGACCGCCGACACCACCCCGGTGACCATCGAGAGCCGCGTGCCATGGTTTCGAGCGCATGCACCGGACCGGCGGCCGATCTGGGTGGTGGACGATGCGGGCGGCGCGGTCTGCGCCTGGTTCAGCTTCAGCGATTTTCATCCCCGGCCCGCCTACCAGCCCACCGCGGAGTTCAGCGTTTACGTGGCGGAGACGCATCGCCGCCGAGGGCTTGGTGATCTCCTGATGCGGCGGGCCATCGAGCGCGCCCCCGCGCTCGGGCTCAAGGCCCTGGTGGGCCTTATCTGGGCGCATAACGAACCCAGCCTGCGCTTGTGTGCCAAGCACGGATTCGAGACGTGGGGCCACCTGCCGCGCGTCGCGCTGCTCTATGGAGTCGAGCGCGACTTGATCATTGTGGGCCGCCGCGTCGCGCCGTAAGCGCGAGCGGAGCGATAGCGGCGGACCGGGAGGGGCCGCTCTCCACGCTGGCGCGTTAACTGCAAACTGGAGGGCGAGGCTCCCGCCGAGCCGGTTGTCGGCAATCTCCGTTGCCAATTACCAGGGATGCGCCCTGACTCGCCATCAGGTAGATTCCTGGTCTTGAATATTTCCACGGCCGGCGCTAAGGACGGTGGCCATGCAACCCCGTGCGGCAGTCCGCTTGCCGTTGGCCTCTTCAGCAGCGGCGAGATTCTGGACCTAAAACGTCCACTTTCTTGTACCTATCCCGACGAGCCCACACTTTTTTGTCCCTAACAACGTTAGACCTCAAGGACAAGTATGGCTGCTGACGACCTAGTTACGGTAGAACAGCTCTTTTATCATGCTGAGGCGGAACTCAAGAAAAGAAGGGCCTAACCAATCGCCTCGTCTTTGACGTTCGGCAAAGAAAGATCATGAACGTTCGAATCACGAAGATGAGGTCATTGTCGGCCCTAAAGATGGTAGCAGGCAGCCTGACCTGCTTCTACTTTGCCCTCAGTCTGTTCTTCGGCGTGCTCGCTATCGCCGGATGCCACACCGTTCGTTGGAATGGCGAAGTGATAACCGGTATTTGGGCGCTGCCGTATGCAGTGCTTATCGCTTTAATGATGTCGATTGGGAGCACTATCTTCGGCTGGCTCGCTTTTACCGTCGGTCTTCCGATCTTCCGTTGGATTTATCCGACAAACTTCGAATGCGAGCTCAGTGAGGACCGGCCGAACCAGGCGGCGCAGTCGACGACCCCGGCCGTCACGCCCCCTGCGGGGCAGGAGGCGCGCCAGCCATAGGTCGCGACTGGCCTTACAACGTTGGCCGCCTGCAAATCCCGTCATGCGCTCTCCCAATCGCACCCATGACCGTCAGAGCTTTTTCAAGTACATGTCGGCGGCCACCGCTAACATCGTTCTGACTAGCCACACGCTCAGGTGGAGTTCACCTATTCTCTTCAACGATCCGTTCGACGTACCTAGGGAGATGTCGTTCGGCCTGACCTCAGTAGACATAGGTCAAGCGCTTGCGCGCCGAATGGCAGGTCTCATTGAGCATCCACCTGAAAATACAGCGGATCTGGAACCAAGACTGCGCCTCATCATTGATACGGTGCGGAAGGGGATTCCGCCCGAACTGAAGGTCGAACTATTTGATGGGCTCAAGGCGACAGCCACTTCACATCGTCCTACCGGCGGGAGTATGGACGCGTTGCGTGCCATGTGGAGAACCTTGCTTCCCGACTTTCGAATCCTTTGCCTAACCGAGAGTCCCGCCCACTTGGCAATGTGGTGCCACTACGCCGATCGGTACCGAGGCGTTGTCCTAGAGCTCAGGTGCGATGATGAACTTGATAGTGCTTGGCTCGCCGCCAAACCGGTAACGTATCCACTCGCGAAACCTGCTGTATACACCGCCGACGGCTGGGCCGAGCTATTGACGCTGCGGAGCGAGCTTGCGATCCGAACGATGTTTGATGTCGCCGCATTCACAAAGGCGCCGGACTGGAGCTACGAGAACGAATGGAGAATTACATCTTTCAAGCGTCCAACTGACACTGGCCCGTTCACTGACTACAAGCTCCACCCGAAAGAGTTGTTGGCTGTCTACCTAGGTCCGATGATCGCTGCAACTGACCGGGACGCAATAGTTGCTCTAACGGCAAACTACCCCGATGCCCGTGTATGGAATGTCTCGATAGGGATGAGCCGTGAGCTTCAGTTCGACACAGTAGGCGGCTAATCCGGCAGTGAACCAGACCTGCCCGGAAGGCCGCGGAGGCCGGTTACTTTGAACGTTGGTCGAGGCCGATAGGGTCATGTGTGAACTTTCGACAGGCTCAGGGCAAGGCTGGTAGAGGAACGGGTTGCGGTCCTTGAAAGGCGCGCTCGCCTTTGCTCTGTTGAAGTTGGAGCGAGGCAGGCAATCCGGGCGGCCCGTCCCTGGCGTGCTTGCGCACCGGGCGGTTTCCGCTGAACCTGTCGCCATGCCAAATCCCCCCTTCGGTCTCGTCATCCACGGAGGGGCCGGCGTCATCCTCCGGCAGGAGTTGACGCCCGCCCTCGAGGCCCAATATCGCGAGAAACTCGTCGAAACACTGGCCGTCGGCTACGGCGTCCTCGAGCGCGGCGGCTCCAGCCTCGACGCCGTCGTCGCCGCGATCAAGGTGATGGAGGATTCACCCCTCTTCAACGCGGGTCACGGCGCGGTCATGAACGCCGAGGGCGTCTGCGAGCTCGACGCTTCGATCATGGATGGGCGCACGCTCGACGCGGGCGCGGTCGCCGGACTCCAGCACATCCGCAATCCCATCGCCCTGGCGCGGGACGTGCTCGAACGCACCCCGCACGTCATGCTGATCGGCGACGGCGCCGAGGTGTTCGCCCGGAAGCTCGGCTACGAGTTTGTGCCCAACGAGTACTTCCAGACCGAACCGCGACGGCGGCAGCTCGCGCGCGCCCGCGAACTCGACCAACGGCTGGCGGGCAAACCCAAGGCGCGTCAGGAACGGGTCACCTTTGCCACCGTCGACGACAATAAATTCGGCACGGTAGGCTGCGCGGCGCTCGACCGTCACGGCAATCTCGCGGCCGGCACCTCGACCGGCGGCATGACCAACAAGCAGTACGGCCGCGTGGGCGACTCGCCCATCATCGGCGCCGGCACCTACGCCAAGAACGCGACCTGCGCGCTCTCGGCGACCGGCCACGGCGAATTTTTCATCCGTTCGGTTTTCGGCCACAACGTCTCCGCGCTCATGGAATACAAGGGCCTCTCCCTCGCGGACGCCGCCGCCGAGGCGATCCGCCAGATGGAGAAACTCGGCGGCACCGGCGGCCTTGCGGCCATCGACCGCCACGCCAATGTGGCGATGCCCTTCAACACTCCCGGCATGTATCGGGGTTGCCGCGTTTCCGGACGCGCGCCATTCGTCGCCATCTTGGACGCCCCCTCCTGACTGCAGGACGGAGGATCCGCCGTGGGACGGTTAACGAATGCGTTCGTTGGCGCCGGCCCGCCGGGCAGACATTATCGGTTGAAGTCCGCGGGGCAGAAAGGAAGCCGCCAATTCCAGCGCTAGGCTGAATTTGGCGGGCGCTCGGCCAGCATACGCTCGAAGAAACGGTTTTTCGCCCGCCAGTAGTTCTCCGGTTTGCCTCCGCCATGCCGGGTCTTGAGCTGGTTGTACTCCGCCAGCAGCCGGGCATCGGCCCGCAACCGGTCGCGCAAATACAGGAAGAAGTCCGAATCCGCGCCTTTCACCACCAACTGGATGCCGAGCGGCAGCGAAAAGGTGATCTCGTCCCTGAAGCTGGCAAAGTCAGCGTTCCAGTTCTCCGGCTGGTGAATGGCGAAGCGACGTTTCAGAGCGTCGACCGCGGCTGGAAAGTCATCGCGCGCCACGCGCACCAGGACATCCACGTCGCCCTTGGTCAGCGCGCCCGGGATCGCGGTCGCTCCGATGTGTTCAATCTCCCCCCTTCCCACGAGTTGCGCAATGCTCTCCGCCACCGTGGCCACGATGCTTTCCGCCTGACGGCGGAATTCCTCGGCCGGATAAAACGTAAGGCCTGCCATGGGACTCCGGGGTTTCAGCGAAATGTTTTGAGTGCCTCGGCGACGATATGGCCAGGGGGGAGATGCAACCCGCCGTAACCATCGTGAAACGTGGCGATGAAGCCGGCCGCACGCAGCGCCCTACCGACCTGCCGGCGCGGCAGCCGGCATTGCCGGTGGGTTTCCTTCGAGCAGCGACAACAGCCGGCCACGAAACGAATCGACGTAATCTGACGGATGATCAGCTGCCGCTTTTCGCTGACTTCCGCCAGCATCGCCCAGTTGGAGCCGCAGGTTTGATGGGTGCGCTGTCGCGGACGACCCGGACAGGGTTCCAGAAAATCGAACAGGAGGATGCCGCCCGGCCGGAGCGCCGCGCCCGCGCGACGGATGAAAGCCGCCAGTACCCGACCATGCTGCATCGGGCCCGCCGACATGTAGTTGAGGCATTCGCCCACCGCCACGATGGCGTCACACCGCGGCGGCGCAAAATCGTACCAGGATGCCACGCGAAATTTTGCCGTCGGCGCCTTCCGCCGGGCCAGGCGGATCATGGCGGGCGAGATGTCGACTCCGAGCACGCGGTAACCAGCCTTGACCAGAGCCCTTGTCAGGCCACCGCTGCCGCACCCGATCTCGATGATGCGCGCCCCGGGCTCGCACCGTCGGTGGAGACGCCGCAGCACATGCGGTGCAGCCCGCCGGACGAAATCGAGGAACCCCGCCTCATGAATGTACGCCAGGTCCTCCGCGTAGAACATCCGCTTCATGACTTGTTTTACCGCAGTCGTAAAATCTCCGCAACCTTTGGTTCAGCATGCGTACGCAACCAACAATCTTACTTTAATTCCACCGACTGCATCTCGAGCACATCGATCCCGGAGAGCACACCCACGCATTTGTCGCCGACGAAGTCCGGCCAGGCGCCCGTAGCGAGGTAGATCGGTGCGTCCTGTTGCAGCGGCAGGATCTTCACCAGTAATTCCTGGTGATAAATGTCGGGTGCATACCGTTTCAGGCCGATATCGAAGGAATTGCCATTGTAGAAGTCGTCGGTCAGCAGCCTGCCGCCGAGATACACCCGGGCCGCGTCGCCGATGTAATGCACTCGCAGCAGGAGCTCGCGGTTCGGGTCCAGGTTCTCGGGCAGCTTCACCCGCCAGACCGCGGCTTGGGCGAAGTCGGCGTCACCGGGCGCCTCTGCAACCTTGGCACGGCCAATGGGAATGGTTCGGGCGGGACCGGCGGGTTGCACCGACTCCAGTTTTATGTGGACCTGTCCCACGGGATCGGGTGACACATTGAAACGTCGAAAGACTCCATCGGCCTTGCTCACGGCCTCCATTCCGGCGATTTTCACCGAATCCGGCGCGGGCAGCATTGCCACCGACACCTCGGCGGGAGCGACAGACTTTAGGCGCAACGTGCCGTTGTCGATGATCAGTTCAGCCGCGGTCAGGAAGAGGTGCTCATGGCCGTGCCAGATGCCCTTCCAGCATGCCAGGGAGTCCTCCTCGCCCAGCAGGACGATGCTGACCTGCCTGCCACCGGCGTCCCGCAAGCGGATGGCGGTGCCCGTGCCGGCCTCGACCCTTTGCACGTGAATGTGGCCATTGGCAATGGTCAGGCGGCCATTCGCGGATTCCACCATCAATCCTGCCGCATCGAAGACGAACTCGGCGGAAACACCGGCGGTCTTCGCAAACACGGCGTAGCTCGTGCCTTGGGCCTCGAGGCGGCAGATGGGCTGGGCCGTTGCGTAGACCAGCTTGACGCCGCTCAGATCGAGATTGAATGGCCAGAAAAAGCTGCTGTCCGCCGGCACGGTGCAGGGTTGCTCCGGCAGACGCAGAATGCCACCGTTCAGCTGCAGTTCGAACTGCACGCCCTCTTTCGCAGGCATCGGTTGAAGCCGCTGGTAGTTGTTGACAAACAGAAAGCCGGCATGGCCGTCACTGCGGACGGACCAACGCAGCGTACTGGTGTCGCTCTTGCCCTCCGGCCGGGCGGACGGCAACCGGGCCGGCATGGTGGCAAGCAGGGGGCCATAATCATGCAGAAAAAGGTGCAGGCGCCGCAGCAGATGGTAATGCTCGCGCATCTGGCCGAATTCGCCCAGCGGAGCCTGGAAGTCATACGATTTCACCGGCAGATCGTTCCAGTTGGTCAGTGGGGTGGCTTGCTGTTCCTGCAGCGTCGACAACCTGCCCTCGGGATTCTCCCCTCCGTGGTACATGTAATAACCCGGGAGGTTGCTGCCGGAACCCACCTTGGTGATCGCCACGGATGCGATGTCCTCCGGTTTGAGGCGGATGCGACGATGGTAGCTGTTCATCATCCCGCCGCCGAGCTCGCAGGTAAGATAGGGATAGCGGCCCGCATCGCTGTCGTCCTCGGTCTTGCGCATGTCGAGCTGGTCCGTGGCAATGGCGGTGTCCGTCCGCCCCGGTTCGAAGCAAAAAGCCTGCCAGTAGGTGCCCGGCATCGGCGTGAGCTCGCGGTCCCAAAATCCCTCCGCATAGGCGCCGAACAATGGCAGGATTTCGCCAAAGGGCATCGGCGTGCTTAATTCCGGCCAGCCGGTCCGGGTGTACAGCGGCACGTCCAGGCCGGCTTCGCGGGCGATGCGTTTGAGCGTAAGCAGATGTTCCGCCGGCCCGCGGTATTCGTTCTCAAGCTGGACGCCGATCACCGGCCCCCCGTCCTTCCACAACCGTCCCTTCAACTGGCCGGCGATCTCGCCGTAGAGGATGCGAACTTTTTCCAGGTAGGCGGGATCATCGCTTCGCAGCTTGCATCCCTTCTGCAGCAGCCAGTCGGGCAGCCCGCCGTTGCGGACCTCGCCGTGGCACCATGGTCCCAAGCGCACCACCACCGGCAGGCCGACCTCGCCACACGTTTGCACAAACTTGCGCAGGTCGCGCGGTCCCGACCAGTCGAACCTGCCCTCGATCTCCTCGTGGAAGATCCAGAAGACATACGTCGCCACAAGGTCGATGCCGCCCGCCTTCATCTTGAGCAGCTCATCGCGCCATTCCTGCTCGGGATAGCGGGCATAGTGAAACTCGCCCATGACGGGCAGCCAACGCCGGCCGTCGCGCAACAGGCTGCAGCCGTCGACCGTCAGCTCATGTCCGTCCGGACTTCGCGTCGTCCCCATCTTGAAGTCACCCGTCCGCCCGGGCGCTTCCCGGACCGTCAGGTCGAGTCGAAGCGGCTCAGCGGCATGGAGGCGCCCGGTTGCCGTCGCCGCCAAGGCAACCCAGGCCAGCAGGCCGGTCAGGAGGTGGCGGAAAAATTGCACGGCGCGGGCCTTACGCTGGTGGAGGCTGCCAGCCACGGTGCTCACGAACCGGCCAGTTTGCGCTGCGCCGCGAAGACAGGACGCAGGGCCAGACTGAGTTTGTCCTGCAGCGCCTGTAGATCGCGGTATCGGGTGACGTTGCCCTTGTTGGGCGGGCAACGGGTGGATTCGTCCAGAGCGACGACGCCATCGGTGAAGTCGGTTAGTTTTACCTTTTCTCCGTCGAGGAGCGCCGTGCACCATGCCGCCTGAAGCGCGCCGCCGAGCGCCGCGCCTTCGTCCTCGACCATGGCCACCACGGGCACGCCGAAAATGTCCGCCATAAGCTGGCGCCACACGGGAGATTTGGCGCCGCCACCGGTCAGGCGGATTTCCCTTGCCCTTACCCCGAGATCGGCGAGCCGGCGAAGTCCGTAGTTCATACCCATGGTCGCTCCCTCCATCGCGGCCCGGGCGAGGTGGCCGGCCTTGAAGGTTTTGTTGTTCAGGCCCAGCAACACGCCGGAGCCTTCCGGCACGTTCGGCGTTCGTTCGCCTTCAAGGTACGGCAGCAGGACCAGGCCGCCCGCACCCGCCGGCGCGGACGCCACCGAGGCGTCGAGCGCGGCGTGATCATAGCCGAAAAGCGTCCGCATCTGTTCGGTGACGGTCGTCACGTTCATCGTGCACAGCAGCGGCAACCAGCCGCCGGTTGACGAACAGAACGCCGCGATCTCGCCCTGCGGATCGACGATGGGTTTTTGGGCGAACGCGTAGATCGTGCCGCTGGTGCCGAAGCTGGCGGTGACAACGCCCGGGGTGACATTGCCCGTGCCGATGGCGCCCATCATGTTGTCGCCCCCACCAGCGCTGACCACCACGTCGGTCGAGAGTCCATACTTCTGCGCGATGTCAGGCCGCAACATGCCGGCCGCCTGGTGCGAGCCGGAGAGTGGCGGCAGCCAATCGACGAGGTTTTTATCGATGGCATCGATGGCATCCTGCGACCAGGTGCGTCGGCGCACGTCCATGAGGGCCGTGCCGGACGCGTCGCCGTATTCCATGAAAAAGTTCCCGGTGAGGTGGAAGTTGAGGTAATCGTGCGGCAGCAGAACGTGACGCAGGCGTCGGTAGTTCTGCGGCTCGCGGCGCTTGAGCCAGAGGATCTTCGGCGCCGTGAAGCCGGGCAGGAAGAGCAGCCCGGCCTTGCGGATGACAGTCTTGGCGCCTCCGAGTCTTTTCGTGAGCAGCGTGCACTCGGCCACCGTGCTGGTGTCGCACCAGAGCTTGGCCGGGCGGATGACCTCCCCTTTTTCATCGAGCGGCACAAAGCCATGCTGCTGGCCCGAGACGCCGATGCCGCGGATGCGGCTGCGGTCGACCTTGGCGGCGACCTCAAGGATCACCGCGTCGAGCGCCGCAGTCCAGTCCTGGGGGTGTTGCTCCATGTGGCCGACCGGCAGGCCGTCGATGAGCCGGTGCGGCGCGCGGGCTTCCGCGATCACCTTTTTCAGTGCGAGGTCCAGCACGATCGCTTTGGTGCTCTGCGTGCCGGAATCAATGCCAATATAGAGGGACATGGGGTGTGGGGTTCGGGGGGAGCGATGAACAAACCTGCGCGGGCACCCATCCTGCGTTCCTGAGTTCCAGATTCAAAACCAAAAACGGGTGGTTTCTGCCATGGCCTGGAGTGATGCGATGCATCAAATTTTTCAATTAGCAACCGGCCCGGCCTCCAGGGTATACTGCGCAGGTCACCAACGACCGGTGACCATTACGCTCATCGGCAATTCAGGATTTTCCATGCGAGATACGTCCGCCTCCGGCTCTCACTGGCTTGATCGGTTCAGTGGGAAAATCATGCGAGTCGAAAAATGGTATCTCGACTGTGTGACGGCCGACGGCGCGGGCATGATCGGTTATGCCGTCCGCATGCGCGTGGGCCCTCTGGCGCTGCGGTGCTCGGAGGCACTGCTATGGCGCGCGGGTAATCCGGCAGATATGAATCGGGTCATGCCAGGGGGCAGGCTGCCGACCGAAATGCCGGATGGGATCGTCTGGCGCAGCCGGGCTATCGACGCCAAGGGCCGGTGGTGTCCGTGCGGCCTCGGAATACCGACCGTAATCCTCTATGAGGAAGCGGCTGGGCGGATTGAGTGGAAGTGCTTCTGTCCTGCAGCACAG
Source organism: Opitutaceae bacterium (assembly GCA_049513315.1). GTDB lineage: Bacteria > Verrucomicrobiota > Verrucomicrobiia > Opitutales > Opitutaceae > Fen-1467. The sequence goes on along the minus strand of JBEKWG010000017.1, from coordinate 48,351 downwards.
ACCATGGTAAGTGTCGGCAGCAATCATCTTGAGGGGCTGGGCTATGTCGAGCGGCTCGTCATTACGCTGCCGCTGGCGAAGCTGCCCATCCGCGAGTTGCGCTGGGGCCGATTCATTGCCGGCGAACAGAATTGCGTTTGGATTCAATGGCGCGGTCCGATTGAGCGCGGCTGGTGCTACCACAACGGTCGCGCGGTGGACGCGGTCATGCCGGATCCGCATGAGCTCGTATGGAACGGGCACCGGCTGAGACTGGACCAAGGAACCACCCTCCGGACTGGGTGCGTGCTTGAGACGGCCTTCAAGGATGCCGGTTGGTTGCGTTGGCTGCTGCCCCGGGCGGTTCGCGGCATCGAGGAAACCAAATGGTGCAGTGCAGGCGTGTTGACTGATGAGCATGGTCACGAACACGCCGGCTGGGCCATTCATGAGGTGGCAATCATCCCATGAAAACGATGCTGGGCAAATTGCTCTACGGATTCGTGTTCTGTATCGCCCTGCCGGCGCTTCTGCTCGCCTGGGCGGAGGCGCTCGCGGTGAAATATCCAGCGCTTCCGTCGGTCGGCGGATGGCCGCTGGGGCTGTCGCTGGCCGCGGTGGGCGGAGGCCTTATGCTACGCGCAATATGGGAGCTTTGGCATCTTGGCGGCGGCCTGCCGATGAACGCATTTCCACCGCCGCGGTTTGTCGCGCGTGGGCTTTATGGCTGGTTCGCCCATCCGATTTACCTCGGCTTTGCACTGCTCATGCTCGGAGTCTTCATCGCCGCCAGCATGCCGGCCGGCGGGTGGATCGTTTCCCCGGCACTCTGGCTCGGCATGACCGCACTGGTAGTCGGCTATGAGCGGTTGGACCTGCAGCGGCGGTTCGGAGTTGGTCTCGCGCATCCTCGACTGGGTTTGCCGCCGGACGCGGCCGTACCGCCCCGGTGGGGGCACCGCGCCGCGGTGTATCTGCTCGTCCTCGGACCGTGGCTGGTGGCCTATGAGTGCATCGCACGGCTGCTTCACGGCTGGACAGGCTTTGAAACCTATCTGCCATTCGAGCATGCGTGGCCGCCGCTCCAATGGAGCATCGTGTTCTACACCGGCGCCTATGCGTGGGTGGCGCTTGCGCCGCTCGCGGCGACGTCGCAAACGGCACTGCGGCGCTTCATGCGTGACGGTTGGGTGGGCTCGGCCTTCATCTTCTGGTGCTTTCTTGTGTTGCCGCTAACGGCCACCCCGCGGCCCTTTGGCGCAACCATGTGGCTCGGCCGTTTGCTGGAGTTCGATCGCGCCCACGACACGGTATTCTGCGCCTTTCCGGCCTTCCATGTTTTTTGGCCGTTACTCGCGGCGCGGCTGTGGGCGGAACGGTTGCCGGCCTCGGTCTCCTACGGTCTCGCCGCGGCGATGGCGGCGAGCTGCGTAACCACCGGCATGCATTCGCTGGCGGACGCGGTGTCGGGGCTCGCCGTATTCGTCGCCGTCAACCAGCTCGACAGCTTGTGGCGCTGGCTCCTGCGTCTGACGGAAACGATTGCGAACTCCTGGCGCGACTGGCGCATCCGCGGTATTCGAATCATCAATCATGGCGGCTACGTCGGCGCGGCAGCGGGCGCTGGGTTGTGGCTCGTCGGCATTTTGCTGGGGGATAAGCACGCTGGTTCCATCCTCATCGTAGCCGGCTGCAGCCTGCTCGGCGCGGGCATCTGGGCTCAACTCTTGGAGTCGTCGTCCGGCCTTTCGCGTCCGTTTGGATACTACGGCGGCATCTTTGGCGGTTGTCTCGGCGTACTCGCGGTTCAACTCTGGCGGAACGAAGGCTGGCTGTTATTCGGGGCGTATGCGGTGGCGGCGCCCTTGATTCAAGGCGTCGGGCGCCTGCGCTGCCTCGTGCAAGGCTGCTGCCATGGCCGTCCCTGCCCAGACCACGTCGGTATCAGGTACCGCCAGCCGCTTTCGCGAGTATGCAAGATGGCGCACTGGGTGGATACGCCCGTCTATCCGACGCCGCTGTATTCGATCATCGGCAACGCGGTGATCTTTGGATTGCTGCTCCGGCTGTGGCTCTCGGAGGCCGACCTTGGCTTCGTCGCCGGCACCTATTTCATTTTGAGCGCCTGTGCTCGTTTCATGGAGGAGGGATACCGCGGCGAGCCGCAGACGGCTCACTTCGGTGGCCTGGCGATTTACCAATGGCTCGCTCTGCTATTCGTAATCGCCGGGGCGGTCTTCATGGCACTGCCGAGTCCGTCCGCGCCGCCGGTCGATAGCATCAGTGCACAGCCGCTGCTTATTGCCGCGCCGTTCGGATTGCTGGTATGGTTCGCGATGGGCGTCGACTTCCCGGAGTCCAAGCGACGGTTCTCCCGGCTGGCGTGAGCCGGGCTTTCTATTTCGGGAACACGCCATCGTGCGGGCATGCTCCCACCTTCGCGCGTTTCGGCGGGGCGAACCCCCACCGCCGTGACGGCGTGAATGACGGTACCGTTGCGCGGGTGAAATCCTCACCTTGGGTTGCGGTGGAAGCCGCACTCTGTAAGCTGCGATCCCAAGATGAATCTCCGACACCTGAATTTCCTGGTGGCCATGTTCGCGGCTGGCAGCAGTCTTGCGCCTATGGCCCTGGCGCAGACCCCCACTCCGCCGAAACCCACCCTGGGCTCCGGCGTGTTCGACTGGAACCAACTCGCGGCCCAGCCGACCAAGGTCGGTGCGCGGCGTGAAGTCTTCGACGCTCCCACGGCGACCCTCGGCAATCTCGAATGTCACGTCACCACCGTAAACCCTGGCGAGTCACCACACGCGCCGCACCGGCATCCCGACGAGGAGTTGATTATCGTCAAGGACGGCACGCTGGAGGTGACGATCAACGGCGTCACCCGGCAGGCCGGTCCCGGCTCAGTGGTGTTCCTCGCCTCGAACGATTTTCACGGCCTGCGCAACAGCGGCGCCACGCCCGCCACGTACTACGTTTTGCGCTTCGTCCCCCGCGATCTTCCGAGCCCGACCGCAAAATGAGCCGTACGGTTTGCCGAGGCAAGCGGCCGGCCTCGACCGGGCGGTTTTCTCACATGTTCTTGATCAGCTCGGAGGCGAACTCGCTGCATCCGCCTTCGCACGAGGCTTCGGCGCGATTCCGCTCCGATCACATGTTCTTGATCAGCTCGGAGGCGAACTCGCTGCACTTGAGCTCCGTCGAGCCGGGGATGAGGCGAGCGAGATCGTAGGTAACCCTTTTCGCGTCGATGGTCGTCTCGAGGCTTTTGATGATGAGATCCGCCGCCTCGGTCCAGCCCAGGTAGCGCAGCATCATCTCGCCCGAGAGGATGAGCGACCCCGGGTTCACCTTGTCCTGGCCGGCGTATTTCGGCGCCGTGCCGTGCGTGGCCTCGAAGACGGAATGACCGGTCACGTAGTTGATATTGCCGCCGGGAGCGATCCCGATGCCGCCAACCTGCGCGGCGAGCGCGTCGGAGATGTAGTCGCCGTTGAGGTTCAGGGTGGCGATGACGTCGTACTCCGCCGGCCGGGTGAGAATTTGCTGCAGGAACGCATCGGCGATGACGTCCTTGATGACCAGGCCCGCGCCGGGCCGTCCCTCCGGGATCCGGCACCAGGGTCCGCCATCGATTTCCACGGCACCAAAGAATTGCTGCGCCACCCGGTAGCCCCAGTCACGGAAGCTGCCCTCGGTGAACTTCATGATGTTGCCCTTGTGCACGAGCGTCACACTCTTGCGCTTCTGCCGGATGGCGTAACCGATCGCACTGTGCACGAGGCGCTCGGTGCCGAGATAACTCACCGGCTTGAGGCCGATGCCGACCTCGACCCCCGCGTCGCGATGCGGGGCGCCGATGCCTTCCAGTTGCTTCTGCCACGCCTGGGTCTTTTCGACGGAGCCGAAGCGGATCTTGGCGAATCCCTTGGGAAATTCCCGGGCAAGAAGGTCGAGCAGCTTGGCCGCGTCAGGCGTGCCCGCGGCGTATTCGATGCCAGCGTAGATGTCCTCGGTGTTTTCGCGGAAGATCACCATGTCGATGAGATCGGGGCGCTTCACCGGCGTCTCCATGCCCCGGAAATAGCGCACCGGGCGCAGGCAGACGAAGAGGTCGAGTTCCTGGCGCAGGGCGACGTTGAGTGAGCGGATGCCGCCGCCGACCGGCGTGGTGAGCGGACCCTTGATGCCGACAAGATACTCGCGGAAGGCCGTGAGCGTGTCGTCGGGCAGCCAGGTCTGGAATTTGTTGAACGCCTTTTCGCCGGCGTAGACCTCGAACCACGAAATCCGGCGACGCCCCGGGTAGGCTTTTCCCACGGCGGCGTCGAAGACGCGCACGGCCGCACGCCAGATGTCGGGCCCGGTGCCGTCGCCCTCGATGAAGGGCAGGACGGGATGGTCGGGCACTTGCAGTCGCCCGCCGGCAGCCGTGATTCTGTCGCCGGCCGGAGGAGTCACATTCGTGTAGGGCATGATTGAGGAGGTTTAGGCATACGCGGTCAGGGCCGAATGTACGGCGCCGGTGCACCAGTGCAAACCAACGAAATGGCGGATGCCGGTCGGCCGGGCGGGCGATTCTTCCCCAGTGAAGCGAGGCAGGCGACGGCCATTCGGCTCAAAGGGTTCCGCAGAACCGGGCGAGGCGGGCCACGCCTTTGGCGATGATTTCGTCGCTGGTGGCGTAGCTGAGGCGCAGGAACCCTTCCGCGCCAAACGCGCTGCCTGGCACGGCGGCGACTTTCTCCTGCTCCAGCAGTCGCGCGCAGAATGCCTCCGAACTGACACCGAACCTGGAAACATTGGGGAAGAGGTAGAACGCGCCCTGGGCCAGCAGACAGGAGACGCCGGGAATCCGGTTCAGCTCGGCGTGCAGGAACCGGCGGCGCCGGTCGAAAGCCTCCAGCATTTTCGCCAGCGCGGCCCGTGCCTTGGCCTTCTCGCGCAGGGCGGCGAGCGCGCCGTACTGGGCGAAGGTGGTCGCATTGGAGGTCGTCTGGCTTTGCAGCTCGATACACGCCTTGGCGATGGGCGCTGGCGCGACGAGCGTGCCAAGGCGCCAGCCGGTCATCGAGTACGGCTTGCTGAAGCCGGAGACCACGATCGTTCGCGCTTCGGCCTCCCTGCTGAAAGTCGCCGGGCTGTGGTGTTTCAGGCCGTCGTAGAGCAGATACTCGTAGATCTCGTCGGACAGCAGGTAGAGGTTGTGCCGGAGCACGACGTCAACGATGGCCTCAAGTTCCGGCCGGGAATACACCGCCCCCGTCGGATTCGAAGGCGAATTAAGGATGAGCAGCCGGGTCTTCGGCGTGATGGCCGCCTCGAGCTGGGAGGGCGCGAGCTTGAAGCCGGTCGAATCGTCGGCCGGCACGATGCGCGGCACGGCCCCGGCGAGCTTCACCATCTCGGGATAACTCACCCAGAACGGCGCCGGGACGATGGCCTCGTCCCCCGGGCTGCACGTCGCGAGCACGGCGAGATAGCACGAAAATTTACCACCCGGGCTCACCACCACTTGGGACGGCGCGACCTTGAGACCATAGTCAGAGCCGTAACGCTTCGCGATGGCCGCCCGCAGTTCGTCGATGCCGGGCGTCGGGGCGTATTTCGTCTTTCCGGCCTGGAGTGCGGCCATGCACGCCTCCTTGATAAAGTCCGGCGTATCGAAATCCGGCTCACCGGCGCCGAAGCCGCAGACGTCCTCGCCGGCGGCCTTTAGCGCCTTGGCCTTCGCATCGACGGCGAGCGTGGGCGACGGCGCGATGTTGCGCGCCCACGTGGAGAGAGGCGGCGGGGTTTGATTCATGGCAGGACGAGATCGGCGTTCACTAAAGGACCGGTCTTCGCAAAAGCAAGCCGCGGCATGCGATCCCGCCCGGCCATGCCACACGCGTCATGGCGCAGCCGCCTTCTGCGCGACGTGCGGGAGTCGAGCGCAGCAGCTACCTTTTCTTCTTGGGGGCCGGCTTTCTCCCGGCCGCCTGGCGCGGCGGTTTTTTCGCAATCTTCAGCAGCGGGGTATTTCTATCGCTCCGTCCCCGGCGGCCCTGTCCGCCGCCGGCGGTGCGCGGGGCGAGCGACTCGAGCGCGGATCGGAGCAGGACGCCGGAGCTGACATTTTTCCGGCGGGCGTAGTGTGAAAGCATCTGCTTCTGGGTGGATGAGAGCCGCACGGAAATCTGGCATTGCTCGCGGCGCGGCGCCTTGAACGCGGCAAAATTGAAGCCCTCCAGCGCGCAGCGCACGACGTCGCTGACCGACTTCAGTCCGAGGCGTCCGCGGCAGGAATGGATCCGGTCAACCAGGGAACGCGGGAGTTCGAACGTCAGTGGTGTCGGCGCGAGGGTGTGGGTGTTGGCCATGCGATGAAGGGGTGAATTCCGCGAGGGCGCGCTGACGATTTAAAAAGCCGCGCCTCAACATGGAGAGCAATGAAAATCTTCAGAGTGTTATGGGATTGACGCCGGGGCGAACTCCTTCATCGCCCGCGTGCGTGCCAGCGATCGCTTTGATGTGAACCACCAGCACAAGGTCCCGTTGACGTCGAGCCGGCCCATCTTTTCGATCCGGCCACCGACGGGTGTTGAAGTAGTCCGCGCCCACCCGTTCCCCGCGCCGTCCGCGCCGGGGTTACTGCTGGTCCAATACTGCCGCCCGGATCCAGGTAAAAGCTTCCGTCGGCGTGGCCACGACGGCGACGGGATGCTGCAGAAGCTCCGGGGCGATCGCGCGATCATGACGGATCGCCACGAGCGGCACGCCGGCGGCGCAAGCGCCGGCGAAATCCTGGTCGGAGTCGCCTGCGAACAGTACGTCGACCGGCGTCAGGCCCCAGCGCCGCACAATCTGGAGAAGCCCTGCGGGTTGGGGTTTGTGAGAAGCCAGGTCGTCCCCGCAGACCAGCGCATCGAAGCAATCCTGCAGCGCCAGGGCGCGGAGCCGGGCCTCGGTCATGCTCCGCTCGCGGCCGGTCCAGATGCCCAGCGGAATCCCCGCCGTGTGCAATTCCCGCACCAGTTTCCTGGCGCCGCGGAATAGCCGGGCCGAGTCCTCGTGTTCCGCCAGAAACCGGGTGTACGTCGCCAACGCGGTGGTCAGGTGCCCCGGTCTTCCCAGCAGGCGCCGCAGGCAGGTTTCCGACGGCCCGCCGAGACTGCTCATGACCTCGGTGCGATTTGGCCGCGGTCGGAACGGCGCCACCGCCATGGCCAGTCCCTCCAGCACGAGCGGCATGCTGTCGAGCAGGGTACCGTCAAGGTCGAAGACGACGCCGCGATACTGATGCGACCGGCGGCTCATGGTGCCGTCACGGCCACCATTTGCGTGCCGGCCGGCACGGCGGCGGGCTCGGCCAGGCGCGCGGGATCAAAAACTTCCGAGGCAAACTGCTGTTTGAGCGCGGCGGCCGTGACGATAAACCGGGTCTTGTTGCGGGTGATCTCGTCGCGCAGGTCGATCGATTTCACAATCCACTGGTCGCCGATTTTTTTGAGATCGAGGACGCTGAGGACCTTCAAGGCACGGCCGCCCTCGCCGATGAACTCCGCCTGCACGAGCGCGGTGTATTGCGTGTCGAGATAAACGCGGATCCCTCGGAGCGCCGGATGCCGTTCCGCGACCTCGGCGGGCGGATAAAGCAGAAACTGGTGGGCCGGCCGGCCGCGCATGCGGGTGAGTCCCTCGTAGACGAATTCCGGCCAGAAAAGAAACGGCATCTGCAAATCGAATGGCGTCAAATCGGTGCCGGCCACCGGCTCGAACAGCGCCACGACACCGAGTTGCTCGCCCGCCCCGCCGGCGCCTTCGTTCCACCGCCACAGCGCCGGACTAGAGCCGCTTTGCACGAGCAAACGGGTTTCCGTGACGACCCCCGCATCCGGCGGCCGCACGCTGACCCGGGAGACGGGACCGGCGGCATTCCGGGAACCCCATAGGCGGCCGTGCAGGACGTGCTCGGCGCCGTGCCGGGGGATCACGCGAAGCTCAAATTCGAGATAATAATCCCCCGCGATCCCCTGGCGGCGGAATTGCTCCAGAATCTCCCGGCCCTGCTCCTGGTCGGGTTTGCCATACTGCGCGTAATTGGGCGGTGGCTGATAACCCTTTTGCGCACGGGCTAGAGGCGTCAGAGTGCCGATGGCCGCCAATGCCAGCCACCATGCCGCGCTGCCGGACAAAACCAGCGGTCCGCGCCTCATCCGAATCCGGTCAGGGCGACTTGGTGGCCGTGCCGCTCTGCGTGGTGGTCTTGGCAGCATCGGGGGCGGCGGTAATCGGGACGGAGACCGCGGGCGCGGCCGGCGGTGCCGCCGCGGGGGCGGCGGCCGGAGCAGAGGCCGAAGCGGCGGGCGCCGGGATGTTGGGAAGTGCCTCGCGAGATCCCGACGGATGGCTCCGCAGGTGGATGTAGCCGAGGAAAAGAAGAAAACTCACAACAAAAAACGCGATGGTCGCCCTGATCGTCATGCGGCTCAGGACATTGCTCGTGTCGGGACCAAAGGCCGACTCCATCATGCCGCCGCCCATCGCCGCCATGCCACTGTCGGATTTGGCGCGCTGGGCCAGCACCACCAGGATGAGGAACAGCGCCACGATGATGAGCACGAAGGTGCCAATGCCGATGAAAACCGAGATCATAAAGGGCGCATGACAACAGGCTCAGGTGCCGGATGTCAACCATGGGTCACCGCGGACCTATATTTCATAATCCTTCGCACGTGGCGGGGCGACGGCTGGTGTCCCGGGATCGGTCGCTTTTTCCTGTTGGCGGCCGTAAAAGAGCCGCACGTCGGCCTTGCGGGTCTGGAGCAACTGGGTGGCCCGGACGAGGGCCCGTTTGGTGCTGATGGTCGGGTTCGCTTCGGCGGGGAAAACATTCCCGGCGCCGATCTGGTCGAGGAGTCCGCTGTTGCGCAACACCCTCTCCACCTCCTCGTTGGCTCCGCTGATCAGCAGATGGCGGCCGGTTTTCTTCAGATAGTCGTACAGATTTTCGAGCGCCATCACCGTCGAAGCGTCGAGATGACGCGCATTCTTCATGCGCAGGATGAAAACCCGGATGTTTTCGTCCTCGGCGATATAGCGCACTTGCTCCTGGAACAGGTCCGCCGCCCCGAAAAACAGCTCCCCTTCGACGTGGATGATGGAAATGGAGGGATGGGACCGTTTCGCCGGATCCATGAGTTCAGCCAGATTCCCGCTTTCGTTGAAGGTGTATTCGACCAACAGCGGCGTGCTGGTCTTCTGCAAAAAGAGGGCCAGGGCCGCGCCGATGCCCACATAGATCGCCGTGTCGAGCCGGAGCAACAGGCAGGCGCCCAGCGTGATCACGAACACTGCGGCGTCCGAACGGGTGGACCGGCACGACACGCGGATATGATGCCGGTTGATCATCCGCACGCCCACCCGGATGAGGTGGGCGGCCAGCGCCGCCACCGGGATGTAATCGAACACCGGCGTGACAAACAGCAGCACGCCGAGCACCACCACGCTGCTTATCATCGAGGACAGCTGCGTTGCCGCGCCACTCTGGAAATTCACCGCCGACCGCGCAAACGATGACGAGCCGGGCACGGCGCCAAACAGGGAGCAGGCGATGTTGGCCACCCCCATGCCCGCGAGCTCCTGATTCGGCTCGATCTTTTGTCCGCTCCGGGCCGCCAGTGATTTCGTGATCGAGGCGGCCTCGAGCATACCGAGGATGGCGATTGCCACCGCCGTGCTGGCGAGCGCCGGCAGCGCCAGAACCTCGGTCCTTCCCAAATGCAGTCCCGCAAAGGAAGGCAGTATGGCGGTGAGGGCGCCTTCGTCGCGCACCAGGCTGAACGGCAGCTTCGGGTAAAACAGAGTGGCCAGCCTCGCGGCGATTCCCATGGCCGACAGCCCGATCAACGCTTCGGGCCAGCGCGGGCGTACGCGCCGCACCCCCTCGAAAATCACCAGGGTGGCCAGACCGATGCCGAGCGCCCAGAGGGAAATCCTTTGCTCCGCCAGGAACGAGGCCGCCTGCCAGAGATTGCGCAGGAAGGACTGCCCCTGGCTGACACTGAAGCCCAGCAGATTGTGCAGCTGGCTCGCGATCAGCAGCACTCCGATGCCGGTGCTGTACCCCACCACCACCGAGTGCGAAATGAACTTCGTGATCTCGCCAAAGTTAAGCAGGCCGGCCACGAGCTGGATCGTGCCGATCATCAGCGCCAGAAGCACGGCCAGCTGTAAAGGCGGCAGACTCGGCCCGGTGTACGCCGCGATGGTCGCGGCGGTGATGAGACTGATGGAGCTGGTCGGGCCGAAAACGTGATGATGCGAGGAGAAAAACAGCGCCCCGAAAAATCCGCCGATGATGACCGACACGATCACCGGCACCGGCGGCAGGTTGAGGATCAGCGAAAACCCGATCGCCTGCGGAATGGAGACGAGCGTGAGGGTGGCTCCGGCGATAAGATCGGCGCGGAGCTTCGCCAAGGAATAATGCCTCAGCTCCGTGATGAACGGAAAGCGCAGCCGGAACATCTTGGTCCGCAACGCCTGGGCATCGGATAGCGTATCTCTGACAGTTTCCGCGACACTCATGCAGGCAATCGCCGAACCTTACGCTTTTAGGCCGATCTTTTCCAGTATTCGCTGCAGATCCTCGTTGCCCGCATACTCGATGATGATGCGTCCCCGCTTCTTCGAGTGATGGAGCAACACGCGCGCCCCGAGGTGGGTGGTAAGCCGGTTTTCGATGTCGGCCACCGTGGCGGCTTCGGCTGGCGGCAAGACCCTGCCTGAAATTCGGCCGGAGCGGGTGGTCTTGTGTCCTTGCACGAGCTTTTCCAGCACCCGCACACTCAATCCTTCCTCGATCACGCGGCGCGCCAGGATCGCGCGTCTGGCCGTGTCCTCCACGCCCAGCAGCACCTTCGCATGGCCGACGCTCAGGAGCCCCTTGGCAATGTAGCCCTGAATCTCGGCTTCCAGTAGAAGGAGCCGGAGCGAGTTGGTCACCGTGGCCCGGCCTTTGCCCACGCGCTCGGCCACCAGTTCCTGGGTAAGATCGAAATCCCGGATAAGGCTGGCGTAACCGTAGGCTTCCTCAATCGGGTTCAGTCCTTCGCGCTGCAAATTTTCAATCAGGGTCAGCGTGGCGGAGGAGGCGTCGCTGGCGTCGAGGACACGCGCCGGGATGGACTTGATCTTGAGTTGCTGAAAGGCGCGCCAGCGGCGTTCGCCGGCGATCAACTGGAACCTCTCGCCCACCCTGCGGACGACAATCGGCTGGAGCAATCCCTCGGCACGGATGCTTTCGACGAGTTCGTTGAGCTGTTCGGCATTGATGTCCTTGCGGGGCTGGTAGGGACTGGGCTCCACGAGCTGGACGGCAATCTCCTGGAAACCGGGCGCAGCCGGTGCTCCGCCGGCCGGATGTCCGGTGGCGGCTTTGGATTCAATTTTAGGCGCGGCGGAAGCTCCGCTGGCGATCAGCGCTCCCAGCCCCCTGCCCAGCCTGGATTTTGGTGCGGCCATGGTGATTGATTATTTTCCCTGCGGGATGAACAGGGTCCGCCCCACCTGCAGCATTGTGGGGTCGGCAATCTTGTTCGCGTTGATGATGTCCTGCATCTTGGCGCCGTATTTATGCGCGATGCCCGAAAGCGTGTCGTTCTTCTGGACCGTGTAACTGACGCCCTCCTTGGGGTAGTCCTCCGTGAAGGTCGGTGTGGTCACCGCCGGTCGCGCAGCCGCGCTTTTGGCGAGGGCGTTGATCGCTGCCTGGGTCTCGTTGGCCAGCTTTTCCAGTTGGACGCTGACCTGTTGAAGCGTCTCGTGCTTCTGGTCGTGCAGGGCGGCCTGCATGGTCTTCTGAACATCAGCGATGGCCTCGTTCAGCTGGGCCAATGTCACGTAGGTCTGGCTGGACTTCGTTCGCAGATCATTGTTTTCCCGCTCGAGCTGCTCGACGCGAAGCGTGAGGTCGCCCAGCCGCTGGCTCAGGAGGCGGACATCTTCGCGGAGGCTGGCCAGTTCAAAGCCCGGAGAACCGACAGGGTTGGCCCCCTGCGCGGATAGTTGATTTGAGGCGAAAAGCAGCGCGGCGATCAATCCGGCAACCCGGCAAAAACAGGTGGGACGCGGCATATGCGCGGCAGCATTGGGAAAAACCCCGGTAAAAACAAGCGAAGACTCCCCCCAGATCGGCGCGACCGGATACCGGCTCTATCGGTTGCAGCGGAACGGCTGCGTGCTGGTGAGCGAGCTCATGGTCTGCGATGGCAGACGCGCACCTTTGGCGATCGGGAATCCACGGAGAAACTCCGGCGCCGGCAGCAGGCGGCCGCCGGGGCGCTGAAGCTTGCGCAGGCGCAGAATCCCCTCCCCGGCCCTTACCAGCAGACCTTCGGCATCGGTGCCAATGATGGTGCCCGGTGTCGCTATGCTGTAGCCGAGGTCGCCGACCTCGGCCACGGCGTCCGCCAGTCCAAGTTTCACCGGCACACCGTTGATCTCCACAGCGCAGCCGGGCCAGGGGAAAAGACCGTTGATGCGCGCTGCCAGGGCGGCCGCGGGTGCGGTGAAATCCAGCGCGCCGTCTGCCTTGATCAGCCGCCGGCAGTAGGTCGCCGTCCCGTGATCCTGCTCACGGAAGGCCAGCTCGCCTCGTGCCAGGCGCGGGAGCGTGCGCGCCAGCAACGGCACCGCGGCAGCGGCCAGTCGGGATTCCACCTCGCCGGCGGTGTCGAGCTGACCGATGGGCACCCGTTCGACATCGGCCACCGGGCCGGCGTCGAGTTGCCGCACCACGCGCATGAATTTCACGCCCGTCTCGCGCTCGCCGCACGCAACCGCGGTCTGGATCGGCGAAGCGCCGCGGTACTTTGGCAGAATCGAGGCGTGCAGATTGAGCGTGCCGAGCCGCGGCGTGGCGAGGAAGGCCTCGCGCAAGATATGTCCGTACGCCATGAGCAAACCCACATCGGCCTGCTGGGCCGCGAGCCAGGTGCCCTCCTCGTCCGAAAGTTTTTCCGGCTGGCGAACGGGCACGCCGTGGGCCAGCGCCCACTGCTTGATCGGGCCCGGTTCGACTTTTTGCCCGCGGCCCGTTGGCCGGTCGGGCTGGGTGTAGATCGCGAGCAGACGCGCCGTCGCGCTCCCCTCACCCGCAAGCCAGTCCAGCAGCGGCAGGGCGATGGGATCGGAACCCATGAAGACGAGTTTGAGCGGCACCGGCATGCACCAACCATGTGACTCTCACGCCAATCCGCCAAGGCGCAAAAAGGAGATCATTTCCGCCCGGTCTCTTCAATGGCCTCCAGCCAAGTCTCCCGCGCCCGCCATCCGTCAATTCCGAGCAACCTCAACCTGACCCTGCTGCCCCCTTCGGTCGGGCGCGCGCCGCTACTGGTTGCCGCGATCATTGCTGGCCGCTAGTTTTTTCTGCCGCACAAGTTTCTCTATGTACGCTTTGATGATCAAGATCGTCCCCAGGATCCCAAGAACAAGTCCCGCCCCACAACCAAAGCTGATTAATCCTATCATCATCCAATATCCTGTGGGCGAATCGCTTCTATAGATCATTCTGTTGTCATTAAAAATTATGCCCACGGAATATATCCGTCCGGTTGCCAGTCCCTCGCGCACGGTAGCGATATTGCTCAAACCAACAGCCAATGCGATCAAACCCGAACATATCACAAAGATCAGGATAGGCGTTGAGGGAAAAGACGGATTGAACTTTGGCTTCTTCATCTGAAAACGGGAAAGCCTAGGGGGCAGGTTTTAAGTTTCTCAGTAAGGGTCTTATGCAGCGGTTGCGTCGCGTCGCGCGAGTCGATCGAGGGGGTAAGCAAGGAGGCATACGTCTTCAGCTCGTCGCATACATTACAGCGGGCGCAGATCCTCTGGCCGGCCGCAGTCCCGCCATTTCGCTCCATCCACGCGGTGGGCCAAGATCGCTTCTCCTGCGCCGGCCAGACGCAGATAAGCTTCGGCGAGAGGAAAGGCCCCGGTTTCGGACATCTTGCCGAAGATGGCCGGCGACACGGCCTGAATGCCACAAAATCCGAGCGTCACGGTCTTGCCGTGCGGCGTCTGCACGAAGTCGTTGCCCTTGCCGGGCGAGCAGCGGCCGACGAGCCGTCCATTGGCGTCAAAATAGAGCGGGCGCGCCGTCGGGCGGGCCATGACCGCGAGCGTGGCCAGCGCCTGGGATCGCCCGTGGGCCAGCAGGAGGCCGCCGAGATCGATGTCGCTGAGCACATCGACATTGTAGACGAGGAAGGGATTGCCGTCGTCGAAAAACCAGGCGGCTTGCTTCAGTCCGCCGCCTGTATCGAGCAAGACGGGTTCCTGCGAATAGGCGACGCGCCGCAGACCGAAGCGGTGGTGTTTTTCCAGAAACGGCGGGATTTGCCCGCCGAGGTGGTGGAGGTTGACGATGGCCTCCGTCACGCCGGCTTCGACGAGGCGGCGCAGCACATGCTCGAGCAAGGTCCGGCCGGCCACTTCCACGAGGGCCTTGGGCCGCGTGTCGGTGAGGGGTTGGAGGCGGATGCCGCGGCCGGCGGCGAAGACCATGGCTTTCATGAGCCTTGCGTGGGAGAACCCGCGTGCGCCGGCCAGCGATCGGCCTCGCGATGATGGACCTCCACCGTGATTCCCGGGCGGCCGCGCAGCGACTGGGCGAGCGCCTCGGCACAATAAACGCTCCGGTGCTGGCCCGCAGTGCAGCCGAAAGCCACGGAGAGATGGGTGAAATGGCGTTTCTGGTAGGTTTCCAGGGTCGGCTCCAGCAGCACGCGAATCCGGGCGAGAAATTGGCCGACCTCATCGTACTGTTGGAGCCAGGTAACGACTTCGGGATCGCGCCCCGTGAGGCCGGCAAAGCGCGCCTCGCGGCCCGGGTTGGGCAGCGCCCTGCAATCGAAGACGAAACCGCCGCCGTGCCCGGAGGCATCGACCGGGTAACCCTGCTGGTAGGAAAAACTCTCGATGCGGACACCCAGCCCCAGTCCCGCCGAAACCGGCACGATTTCGCGCAGGCGGGTGGACGCCACGATTCGCTGCAACGCTTCCGTGAGCGCGGGCAGGTCCACCGGCAGTCCGCCGTCCTGCAGCAGCCGCTCCAGGTTGCGGATGGCGTAGGGCACACTCTGGAGAAAATGGGTCTTGCGCTCGTAGAAGCCGCGATAGCCGTAGGCGCCCATGGCCTGCAGGATGCGGATGAGGGAGAACCCGCGATAAAACTCCTCAAAGCGGGCCCGGTCGAGCCGGGTCAGTACGGACGCGGCCTCAAGGTACTGCGCCTTGAGCTGATCGCGGAAATCGAAGGGCAGGTTTGCCTTGGCATCGAGCAGCAGCGAGGCGAGGTCGTAGGGCAGCGCGCCGCGCCGTCCCCCCTGGTAATCGATGAACCACGGCTGTCCGTCGCGCACCATGATGTTGCGCGACTGGAAATCCCGGTAGAGAAAAAAATCCGCTGGCGCCTGCAGCAGGAAACCGCACAGCGCGTCGAAATCGTTTTCGAGCTTCTGCTCGTGGAAGGGAACGTGCGCGAGCTTGAGAAAGTAGTACTTGAAGTAGTTCAGGTCCCAGCTCATGGAGCGCCGGTCGAAGGCGCTGTGCGGATAGCAGAGGCGGTAGTCCAGCCCCGCCCCCGCCTGGATCTGCATCCGCGCCAGCTGGCGCACGGACTGCAGGTAGATGGCGGCAATGGAGGCGGGGACTTCCAGCGCGGCGCCCCGTTCCTCCTGCAGCAAATCGAACAAGGTGGTATCGCCGAGATCCTCCTCCAGGTAGACGCCGGCGTCGCGATCGTCGGCATAGATCTCCGGCACGGGCAGGCCCGCCGCCCGGAAGTGGCGGGAAAAGCCGATGAACGCGGCATTCTCGTCCTGGTCGCTGTGTTCGACCCCGATGGCGGTGCGGCCGTCACCCGCGGTCAGCCGGAAGAGCTTGCGATCCGACCCATGCGCCCGCAGTTCGCCGATCTCGACAGGCGAAGCGCCAAAGTGACGGGCGAAGAGTTCTACGAGACGGGCGTGCATGAATCGGTGGGCCGGGCAGGCTTTCGGATTGATACCACTTACGATTCGCTTGGCGACTGTCATTGCGAAGAGTTCGATCGGGCGACGAAGCAGTCCAAACACCCAATCCTTTTTACAGAAGGTAACGAAGAGAACGGAGATAAGAACCAAGCTCCTTTACTCTCTGTCTTCGTTTCCTTTGTTATCTTCTGTTCAAACAAACTGGGGCTACGAGAGACATCCGACTCGCTCCCTGCAAGCCTTCAGAGACGCCACTCCTCCATCGAAAGCGTCCGTCGGGCGGCTGCGCGGCAAGCTACCTCTCCTGGCCTCTGGCCTCTTGCTCCTCTCAGACCAACGGATGCCGGCCGGGTCAATCGAGGCCTGAGAAGGCAAATGGGCCATTGCCTGCCGGAGAGTTCGTCGTACGGTAGAAGCCCATGAAAGTCCTTTTCATCGGCGGCACCGGCGTCATCAGCTCGGCGTGTTCGAGATTGGCACTCGAGCGGGGCATCGAACTGTACTTGTTGAATCGTGGCCAGTCGGTCCGACCCACGCCCGCCGCGGCCAAGGTCCTCCGCGGTGACATCCGCGATCCCGCTTCGGCCCGGAAGGCGCTCGGCAACCTTACCTTTGATGCCGTGGTCGACTGGATCGTCTTCACGCCCGACCAGATCGAGACTGATCTCGACCTCTTCCGGGGGCGAACCGGCCAATACGTCTTCATCAGCTCGGCGTCCGCCTACCAGACGCCGCCCGCCGCGCTGCCGGTGACCGAATCGACCATTCTCGACAACCCGTTCTGGCAGTATTCGCGCAACAAGATCGCCTGCGAGGAGCGGCTGGTGCGCGCCTATCGCGAGGAGAAATACCCGATCACGATCGTGCGGCCGTCGCACACCTACGACTGCACGCTGGTCCCGATGGACGGTGGCTGGACGGTGGTGGATCGCATGCGGCGCGGTCAGCCGGTGATCGTGCATGGCGACGGAACGTCGCTGTGGACCCTCACCCATCACAGCGATTTTGCGCGCGGCCTGGTGGGATTGCTGGGGCACGCCCGCGCCATCGGCGAAGCCGTGCACATCACCTCCGACGAATGGCTGAGCTGGAACCAGATCTTCACGATCGTCGCCCGCGCCGCCGGCGCCGAAGCCCGCCTCGTCCATGTCCCATCCGACGTGATCGCGGCCTATGACTCGAACTGGGGCGCGGGTCTGCGGGGCGACAAGTCGCACAGCATGATTTTTGACAACACCAAGATCAAACGCCTCGTGACCGATTTCGTGTGCCGCATCCCCTTCAGTCGTGGCGCCGAGGAAATTATGGCCTGGTACGACGCCGATCCCGTCCGGCGCAAGATAAACGAGGATTTCAACCGCCTGTGCGACCGCATTCTCGCCGCCTGCGAATCCTGCCGGCCGAAGTGACCTCAAAGGCGCAGTTGGGTGTCACTAAGCCGGACCAAAGCAGTCGAACCTGAATCTTGCTCGCAAGCATCCAAACCGTTCGGTGAATGATGTAGGAGCCTGCTTGCAGGCGATTTTCCTTCGCCGTCGCGAGCAAGCTCGCTCCTACAACTGCGTGAGGCCAGCTGAAAACAAAGAGCGCTGACACAGAGTCCACAGAGTGTGAATGGATCTGAAAAGCGGTCGGCATCGCGCGCACCTGCCGGCCGAAGCTTCATGCGAAGGCCGAAGCGCGCTTCCTACGTGCGAGTCGCCGCCCTCGCCGCCCCGCGTCGTCAATCGTCGTCCGCTGCATGGGCCGATGAGGGCGCGTTCCGAGGCGGCTTGCCGACCAGATCAAACAGCATCGGGCAGCCGGCGAGGCCGAACTCCGCGATGATCCCGGCCTCGAGGTAGCGGCGGTAGGATTCCCGCAGGTGGCGCTCCTGATTGCAGAACAACCGGATGCGGAACGGACGGTTGCCGGTCTGCACGGCATAATACATGCGGAACCGCTTGCCCCCCGCCGCCGGCGGCGGCGTGCGCTCGGCCAGGCGGATCAGCGTCTGGTTGAGTTTGGCCGTCGGCAGTTTCGCATCGAGCTGGCGATGGAGCTTCACGGCGGCGTTGAGCATGCGGTCGATCTCGTAGCCCGACATCGCGGAGACAAACACGACCGGCGCGCCCGGCGTGAAAAACAGGCGCTCAAAAAGCGCGTGCTCGAACTTTTCGCGGAATTCGCGCTCGCTTTCGTATCCGGGCACCCCCTCCGGCCGTTGGAATGAATCATGCACGAGGTCCCATTTGTTGACGACGATCACCACCGGCTTGGCTTCCTTGACGACCTCGCCGGCGATGGCCTTGTCCTGCTGCGTCACGCCCTCCAACGCGTCGAGCACAAGGAAGACAACGTCGGTCCGTTTGATGGCGTCGAGCGCACGCAGGCGCGAAAAATACTCCACGGACGAGGCGAGCTTCGTCGCGGCCTTGACGCCGGCAGTATCGATGAGCCGGAACGGATAGAATTTGCCATCGCGGCCCTTAAACTCAAAGGGCACCTCAATGGCATCGCGCGTGGTGCCGGGCTCCTCGTCGACGATGAGACGGTCGCTCCGGATCAGACGGTTACTCAGCGAAGACTTGCCGACGTTGGGGCGGCCGAGAAAACAGACGCAGAGCGCCTCGTGGGCCGCCTTCGCCTCGGGCGTCTCCAACGGCTCGGGACCCAGCTTCGCCAGAATCGCGTCACGCAGGACAACCTCGCCCACGCCGTGCTCGGCGGACACAAAAAACGGTTCGCCCAGGCCGAGCTTGTAGAAATCGGGATCGTCACGGCGGGCGTCATGGAAATCGATCTTGTTCACCACAAGCATCACCGCCTTGTCCTTGCGACGCAGGCGATTCGCGATGCG
Source organism: Opitutaceae bacterium (assembly GCA_049513315.1). GTDB lineage: Bacteria > Verrucomicrobiota > Verrucomicrobiia > Opitutales > Opitutaceae > Fen-1467. The sequence goes on along the minus strand of JBEKWG010000017.1, from coordinate 29,505 downwards.
CTCGTCGAGCGCAGTCACGCCGTCCTTCGCGTCAACCATGAACAGGATGACCTGGGAGGTGTCGATGGCGAACTGCACCTGCACCTCGGTCGCCGCCACGATCTGCGCCGAGCTTTCCCCGCCCTTGAGGCCGATCCCACCGGTGTCGAGCAGCGTGTAAGCGCCGTCTTGCACTTCGGCGGCGATCACGTCGCGGGTGACACCGGGCTGGTCATGCACGATGGAAATGCGCTTCCGCGCCAGCCGGTTGAAGAGGCGGCTCTTGCCGACATTAGGTCGGCCGACGATGGCGACGGTGCGGGACATGGTTTTAATCTGTAGGAAGGTCGCTTGCGACCGATGGACTATCGCCTGCAAGCGGGCTTCCTACAAGGCTCCGGTTCAGCGTTTCAACGACTGCACAAAGCGGGCGATCCGCGAGCAGGCCTCGATCAGTTGCTCATAGCTGGCGGCAAAACAGGCGCGCACGAAGCCGGCACCGTTCGCCCCAAAGGCCGTGCCCGGCACCACCGCGACCTTCTCCGCCTGCAGCAACCCCAGCGCGAAATCCCTGTCGTTGAGTCCGGTCACCGCGACCGAAGGAAACGCGTAGAACGATCCGCGCGGGAGGTGGCAGGCGAGACCGATCTCGTTGAAACGGCGCACCACGAAGTCGCGCCGGCGGTGGTACTGCTCGCGCATGAGCTTCACGCCATCCTCGCCGCGCAGCAGCGCCTCAATGGCCGCCTCCTGGCTCAGGATCGACGCGCACATCATTGAATATTGATGTACTTTCATCATGGCCTCGATGAGCGGCGACGGGCCGCAGGCGTAGCCGATGCGCCAGCCGGTCATCGCGAAAGCCTTCGAGAATCCGTGCAGGAAAATCGTCCGCTCCAGCATGCCGGGAAGGCTGGCGATGCTGACGTGCGCGCCCTCGAAGGTAAGCTCCGAATAGATCTCGTCGCTGATGACAAGCAGATCCTTCTCGATGCAAAATCTGGCGATCTGTCCGAGCTGCTCACGGCTGCACGTGCCTCCCGTGGGATTGCACGGCAGATTCAACATGAGCAGCTTGCAGCCCGGCTGCCAGGCAGCGGCGAGCGCCGCGGCCGTGAGGGCAAAATCATCCTCCGCCTGCGTCGGCACGGGTATGCCAATGCCATGCGTCAGTGTGACCGAGGGGTGGTAGGACACGTAGCACGGCTGGTGGAACATCACCTTGTCGCCCGGGTTGACCAGGGCGCGCAGCGCGATGTCGATGGCTTCCGAGACGCCGACCGTGACGAGCACCTCGCTCTCCGGCTGATACTCCATTCCGTAGTGCTGCCCGACGTAGTTGCAGATGGCGCGGCGCAATTCGATGAGCCCCAGGTTTGAGGTGTAATGCGTCTTGCCTTTTTCGAGGGCGTAGATCGCCGCCTCGCGGATATGCCAAGGAGTGATGAAGTCCGGCTCGCCGATGCCCAGTGAAATCACGTCCTTCATCTTCGCCACGATCTCGAAAAAGTCGCGGATGCCCGACGTGGGCAGGGTAGCGACGTGGCGCGCGATAAAGCGGTTGGTGTCCATGGTTGCGTGGTGGTGGGATCCGCCATCCCGGCGGGCTTCGGAAAGCTTTCGGGCTTCCGCACGCCGTGGCGCGCGTTCCCCCGCAGTTGAGTTATGGCGTCACCGTCAGGCGGCCGTTCTCTTCCGCCGGCACGTCCATGAGATAACCCTGTTCCTTGTACGAGCGGAGCAGGAAATGGGTCGAGGTGGAGAGCACGCCCTCGATCGTCGAGAGCTTCTCCGATACGAACGCCGCCACTTTCTGCAGGCTCGAACCGGTCACAAACACCAGGAGGTCGTACCCACCCGACATGAGATAGCAGGAATCCACCTCGTCGAAGCGGCTGATGCGCTCCGCAAACCGGTTGAATCCGCCGCCCCGCTCCGGCGTGATGCGCACCTCGATCACGGCTCGCACGGCACCGGCGGCTTCCTTGGAAAGATTAAGCACCGGGCGCCAGCCAAGAAGAATGCGCTCCTTCTTGAGCTGCTCCAGGTGGCGGTTGACCTCAGTTTCGGTCAGGTTCAGCACCTGCGCCATCTGCGCGGTGCTGAGACTGCCGCCTTCAAGCAGGAGTTTGAGTACCGGATTCATAAGGAACGGCGATGTTCGCAAAAACCTCAGGCAAATCCACATTAATCTTCAGGCCGGGCCTTCTCGGGCACGCCGTGCTGCGGGTGGACTGGTGATCACAGGGAGTCCCCGTGAGGCCGCGAAACTGCATCCGCTGGCAGCTGAGCGCCTAAACCGAGGCCGCCAACGGAGCAGCCGTCGAATCCATCAGGACGAGCCGGATGCAAAAGTCACCAAGCTGTTCACCGGGAGTGCGCTCGAGGGCGTAGCGGCGGAGAAGCGGTCCAACCAGGTTGATGATTTGCCCGGGTGTGACCGAATCGGCAAAAAGCCGGTTGAGGCGCGTGCCGTTGTACTTGGCTCCGAGATAGAGGTTATATTTTCCCGGAGCCGTGCCAACAATGCCGATCTCGGCCAGGTAGGTTTTGCAGGGATTTCCTCGATCGCCGGCTTGCTGGCGTCGGTGACGCCGGAAATAGTCTCTAATCAATACCGGTAATGCTCCGGCTTGTAGGGACCCTCGATCTTTACTCCAAGATAGTCGGCCTGCTTCTGGTTTAGCTTGGTGAGCCGTACACCAATCTTTTCAAGGTGTAGCCGGGCCACTTCCTCATCGAGGTGCTTCGGCAGGCGGTAGACACCTACCTGGTAGGCGTTCCTGTTTTTCCAGAGGTCCAACTGGGCGAGCACCTGGTTGGTGAAGCTGTTGGACATCACGAAAGAGGGATGGCCGTGCGCGCAGCCAAGATTGACCAGGCGTCCCTCCGCAAGGACATAGATGGCATTCCCATTGGGGAAGACGTATTTGTCGACCTGCGGTTTGATGCTGATCTTTTTCACACCGGACGCCGCGTTGAGGCGGGCCATCTGGATCTCATTGTCGAAATGCCCGATGTTGCAGACAATGGCCTGGTCTTTCATCCGCTGCATGTGCTCGAGAGTGATGACGTCGCAATTGCCCGTGCAGGTGACATAGATATCGCCCTGACCGAGGGTGTTCTCGAGCGGGGTCACTTCAAAGCCCTCCATCGCAGCTTGCAGGGCGTTGATGGGGTCGATCTCGGTGACAATCACGCGGGCGCCAAAACCCCGGAGTGAATGCGCGGAGCCCTTGCCCACATCACCATAGCCGCAGACGACCGCAACCTTGCCAGCGATCATGACATCGGTGGCACGCTTGATGCCATCGGCCAGCGACTCGCGGCAGCCGTAGAGGTTGTCGAACTTCGACTTGGTGACGGAGTCGTTCACATTAACGGCGGGAACAAGAAGTTTGCCGGCCTCGTGCAGTTGGTAAAGACGGTGTACACCGGTGGTCGTCTCCTCGGAGACGCCGCGCCACTCCTTGACGATGGCATGCCAGCGCAACGGGTTCTCGGCGTGGATGCGCTTGAGGAGATCCTTGATGACCTGTTCCTCATGCGCGGCGGAAGGCGTGTTCACCCAGTCACTCCCCTCCTCCAATTCATAGCCCTTGTGAATGAGAAGGGTGGCGTCACCGCCGTCATCAACGACGAGCTGCGGGCCTTTGCCGCCGGCATATGAAAGCGCCTCGTAGGTACATTCCCAATATTCCTCGAGGGTCTCCCCCTTCCAGGCAAAAACGGGGATTCCTGCCCGGGCGATGGCGGCTGCCGCGTGATCTTGGGTGGAAAAAATGTTGCAGGAGGCCCACCGGACGGAGGCACCCAGCTCAACGAGTGTCTCGATGAGCACCGCCGTTTGGACGGTCATGTGCAATGAGCCGGTGACGCGTGCACCCTTGAGTGGCTTCTGCCGGGCGTATTTCGCACGCACCGCCATGAGTCCGGGCATTTCCTTTTCAGCGACTTCAATGGCGCGGCGGCCCGAGTCGGCGAGCGTGAGGTCGCGGACTTTGTAATCCTGCTTTCTGACAATGGAAGTGGCGGTAGGCATTTTTGCGGTGATTCAAGAGTGAGGTTTGGCGGTCGGACAGGCCGAAGCAGTTACCGGGCGGCGGAGAGGAGTTCCCCGATCTTGTTGATCTGCTCCCACGTCATGTCGGCCTTACCGAAGTGCCCGTAGTTGGTCGTCTGACGGTAGATCGGGCGCAACAGATCGAGTTGTTTGATGATGTTGGCGGGCTTGAAGCTGAAAACTTTCGACACCGCTCGGGCAATCACGTCGTCCGACACCTTGCCCGTGCCCATCGTATCGACCCAGATGCTTACGGGCTCGGGAAAGCCGATGGCGTAAGCGACCTGGAGTTCGCAGATCTCGGCCAGCCCGGAGGCGACGATGTTCTTCGCCACCCAGCGACACATGTAAGCGGCCGAACGGTCGACCTTCGATGGATCTTTGCCGGAAAAGGAGCCGCCGCCGTGGCGTCCCCAGCCGCCATAGGTGTCAACGATGATCTTGCGGCCAGTCAATCCAGAGTCGCCCTCGGGACCGCCGACGACAAAGCGCCCGGTCGGATTGATGAGATACTTGGTGTTCATGTCGAGCATATGGCCCGGGATGACCTTCTTGATCACGTGCTCGATGAGAAAATCACAGATGGCGGCGTGTTTGACGTCCTTGGTGTGCTGGGTGGAGATGACGACATTCTCCACCTTCACCGGCTTGTCGTTCTCATAGCGGATGGAGACCTGAGACTTCGCATCAGGGCGCAGCCAGCCGACGACGCCAGCCTTGCGGAGCTTGGTGAGTTCACGGCCGAGGCGGTGGGCAAACATGATCGCCGTCGGCATCATCTCGGGCGTCTCATTGCAGGCGTAGCCAAACATCAATCCCTGGTCGCCGGCGCCCTGCTCGGCGGTCTCCTTACCCTCGGCGGCGCGCGCATCCACACCCTGCGCGATGTCGGGCGACTGCCGGGTGAGATAATTATTGATGAAAACCTTGTCGGCGTGAAACACGTCGTCGTCGTGGACATAGCCGACGTCGCGGATGGCGGTGCGCACCACCTGCTCGTAGTTGAGTTTCGCCTTGGTGGTGATTTCGCCGGCAATGATCACCATGTTGGACTTCACCATCGTCTCGCAGGCGACCCGGCTTTGCGGATCCTGCTCCAGGCATGCGTCCAGCACACTGTCGGAGATAAGATCGGCGACTTTGTCGGGGTGACCCTCGCCCACGGACTCGGAAGAGAAAACGAATGAATTGGCCATGGTTTCGGCAGGAAAAAGCGCCCGGCCCCGCAGCGCAAGGAAAATATCATCGTATCTGGATTCAATGATATGTTTGCACGTGAAGCTACCCAAGTTTTGGCGTGTCAATTGCGCAATGCCACCTAGGATTGCACGCGTTGGGGTCGTTCGTGTCTTACGGACTATTGCATTTCGCCACCTTATTGAGAACCATGCAGAACGCTGCGGAAAACATCCAGCCAGCAAACGGAGCGGGAAGGAAAATACTGATCGTCGATGACGATCGTCTCAACCTCCGGATCCTGGCCGGCATCCTCCGACCCGCAGGCTACGAGGTGATCGAGGCGGACACCGGCGAAAAGGCATTGGAGCTATACCCGCTGGTTTCCCCCGACCTGGTGCTGCTTGATGTCTTGCTGCCGGGGATCAACGGCTTTGATGCCTGCCGCCAGCTGCACCTGCGCTATGGCACCGCAGCGGCGCCGGTCATTTTTATCACGGCGAAGAGCAAATCTGACGATGTGGTTACCGGATTGGCGGCGGGTGGCGTTGATTACCTTCCCAAGCCCATCCGGGCCAAGGAGGCTTTGGCGCGCATTCACACCCATCTGCAGATTCGCCGCCTCATGGCGGAGCAACGCCTGCTGGTGGATCAACTCAGCAAAGCCAACGCCGCGAAAAACAAGTTCCTGGGCATGGCGGCCCACGACCTGCGCAATCCCCTCGCCTCCATCCGTGGACTCGCCGAATTTCTGCGCGATGGCGTCGTCGGACCGCTCACCGCCGATCAGCTTGATCTCGTAAAAACCATCCATACCGCAAGCCAGGAAATGCTCCTGCTTGTCAATGAGTTGCTTGATGTCGCCACGATTGAGGCTGGCGAGCTCAAGATCACGCCGGAGCCGTCTGACGTGGCGGAGATCGTCGCGAAGGCCGTTTATCTCTCCAATATTGAAGCCACGAAAAAGCAGACCGAGATCGTTTTCACCGCGCAGGTGCGACCCGTGCCTCGCAACTTGGATCCGAATAAAATCCGGCAGGTCGTCGATAATCTTCTCAGCAATGCCGTGAAATATTCACCGCCCGGTTCCATCATTGGCGTGGAACTCAGCACAACTGACGGCTCGGTCACCATCGCGGTCCGGGACCAGGGTCCCGGAATTCCCGAGAGCGAGCGCGACAAACTCTTCAAGGATTTTGGCCGCACGTCGGTCATGCCCACTGGCGGAGAGAAGAGCACGGGATTGGGTCTCGCCATATGCCGGAAAATTATCGACGCTCACCATGGCACCATTACGGCGGAGAATCTGCCCGAACGGGGCTGCGTCTTTCGGGTGACCTTGCCTTCCTGACCATGACCTTCACCGGCAAAATCCTGCTTGTCGACGACGAGCCGCACGTGCGGAAATTCCTCGGTCTGATTGTTCGCGGCCTCGGCACGCCCACCACCATCGAGGCCACCACCGGCGAGGAGGCGCTGAGCAAGTACGCCGCGGAGTCGCCCGACCTCGTGTTGCTTGATGTGAACATGCCCATGATGAACGGGCTGCAGATCCTTGCCGCCATCCTCCAGCAGGATCCGAAGGCCCAGGTCGTCATGCTCACCTCGCTCGCGAACCGCCAGACGATCGAAGAATGCCTTAAAACCGGCGCGGTCGGCTATATTCGCAAGGACACTCCCAAGGAGGCGATTCTGGCTGAATTGGCGGCGCTCGTTTGCGACCGTCCGAAGCCAGCTGATCCCCCCACCCCATGCCCGAACGAGACCCAGTAAGAACCAGCTCCTCGCCTTTCTCGATCATCTCCGAAGTCCGCTACGCCTTGCCGGAGATGCTGCGCGAGATTGAACAGGAGCGCCGCGACTCCTCCTTTGCGATGGAGACGCTCGAACAGGTGGAAATACGAAAAATGTTCGCGAGCCGCCAGCGGCGCCATGCCCGAGATAAGAAATAAGCGATTCCTCGAGTTCATCCGCAAAACGCCCAATTTCGGCTTCGCGGATGAATTGAAGGAGCTGGCGGAGCGCCACGGTCCCGACACCCCGGCACTCTTGCAGGCCATCATCGACAGCAAACTGGTGGGCAAGGATGAGGCGTGCCGGCAATGGGGCAACGCCCTGGGCTATGCCTACGTCGATCCCTTTGCCTCGATTGTCACCGAGGAGGCGGTGGAACGCCTGCCCCAGGAAGTCGCCCAGAAAACGAGCTCCATCGGACTTTACATCATCGAGGGCGTTCTGACCGTGGCCTTGGCGACCCCCGAGGACGAAACCCTGATCAAACGCCTCAGCCAGATTGCCAAGATGCCGATCAGTCCGGTTTTTGCCTCGGAGCGAGAGATTCAGGACGCGATCTCGATCCATTATTCGAGCGACAAGGACATCGAGCATAGCCTCAGCTTACTGGAACGCACCGATCTCTTCGACCGTCCGGACTTCACCCGCGATCAGCTCGCCGCCCTCGCGGAGAGCGAGTCGCTCATCCAGGTGCTCGATGCCATCATCTACTACGCCATGCGCGAGCGGGCGACCGACATTCACATCGAGCCGCACGAACTTCAGTCGCGCATCCGCTATCGGGTCGACGGCATGCTGCGCGAAACGCTTTCGTTTTCGCGCAAGCTGCATCGCGCGCTGATTTGCCGACTCAAGGTCCTCTGCAATATCAACATCACGGAGTCGCGCTTCCCGCAGGACGGCCGCTTTACGATGCCCGTTGGCGCCAGCACCACCTATTTCCGTGTTTCGATCATCCCCACGCTTTTCGGCGAAAAAGCGGTGGTGCGCATCCTCGCGACGTCCGGTCGCAAGACGATGCTCACCCTGGACAAGATGATGATGTCGCAGGTCATCCTGCAGCCCTTCCGCCGCCTCATTCAGAATCCGAATGGCATTATTTTTGTGACGGGTCCGACCGGCGTGGGCAAAACCACCACCCTTTACGCCGCGCTCCAAGAGATCAACAAACCCGACATCAATATCTCCACCATCGAAGACCCGGTCGAGATCCAGCTGGCGGGCGTTACCCAGAGCCAGGTCAACGCGCACATCGATCTCAAATTTTCGACGATCCTGCGCGCCTTGTTGCGCCAGGATCCGGATATCATTCTCATTGGTGAAATCCGCGACCTGGAAACCGCCAAGATTGCCACGGAGGCGGCGCTTACCGGCCACTTGGTCTTCGCCACGCTTCACACCAACACGGCGGCGCAGGCCATCGTACGACTCATGGAAATCGGGGTGGAACCTTACATGGTGGCGCCTTCCATCATCGGGGTACTGGCCCAACGCCTCGCGGCGCGCATCTGCGAACATTGCAAGGAAGCCTACACTCCGTCGCCCGAAACGCTCCGGCGCTACTTCGTCGACGAAGGATTGAGCGAGGTGCAGTTTTACCGCGGACGCGGCTGCCCCAAGTGCCGGGGAACCGGCTACAAGGGGCGCATCGCCTTCCATGAACTTGTGCTCATCACCGAGGAGATCCGCACGCTGATTTCCGAGCACCGCAGCGCGCAAGAGATCACCCGGGCGGCCGCGAAGGTCGGCTATCGGCCGTTGCGCTACGATGGACTCAAAAAGGTGCTGCTCGGCCTGACCACCATCGAAGAGATCGAACAAAACACTAACTTCGAATGGGCCACCTGATTTAAGACTCTCGCATCTTCGAACCTCTGCCCGCGCCAAAACCGGGGAGAAAAATTCCGTTCGCCCGGCGTTTGGTCTTCCACTCTCACGCCCACCCCGTCCCCGTTCCCTGCGTGGAAATCCCCCCCCAGCCGAAGCCTGTTCTCGATCCCGCCGCCATCGAGGCGCTGCGCGCCTTGAATCCCGGCGACGACTCCTTTTTTCGCGACCTCGTCCAGATCTTCCTGGACGACTCGCCCCAGCGCATTGCCGAGATTGAGCAGGCGCTGGCGCGAGGCGACACCCGGCAGCTGACACTCGCGGCTCACAGCCTCAAGGGCAGTTCCTCCAATTTCGGCGCCGACCGGTTGCGCTCATTGAGTGAACAGCTGGAACAGCTCGGCCGACAGGGTTCGCTGGGGGGCGTTCCAGCTCACTTGCTCGCCCTTAAGGATGAATTTGCCCGGGTGCGAGCGGCGCTGGATGCGCTGCTCCCGGGAAAATGATGGTCCGGAGGACTCGTGCCAAAGAAAAGGCGCCCGGATTTGCCGGGCGCCTTGAAGAGCAGGCCTGCCGCTGCGTGTCGGGCTGACGCGGTTAAGTCGCGCGCCGCGGCTAAGGTGGAGTATCCTTGCTGGCGGCTTCGTCCAAGATATCGCCCAGGTTCATCATGTCGCTGCCGCTGCTCTGGCGATTAAGCATCTCGTAGGTTGCCGTCTCGGCGGCGAGTTGTTCCTCCGAATAGTTCGCAGCCTTGATGGACAGGCCGAGGCGGCGCTCGTCGCGATCGATCTTGATTACGCGGGCCGTGACCTGCTGGCCGGGTTTCAACACGTCCTTCACCTTGTCGACGCGATCCTCGCTGATCTGCGAGATATGGACGAGGCCGTCGATGCCGTTGGCCAGTTCGATAAAGGCCCCGAAGGAGGTGATTTTTGTAACGGTGCCCTGCACCACATCGCCAATCCGGAAGAAGCTGTCGATATCCGACCACGGGTCGGGCGTGAGCTGCTTCATGCCGAGCGAAATGCGCTGCTGCTGGGGATCGACATCGAGCACGATGGCGTCGACTTCGTCGCCCTTCTTCAGGAGTTCGCTCGGATGGTTGACCTTGCGGGTCCACGACATGTCGGAGACATGCACCATGCCGTCGATGCCTTCCTCGAGCTCGATGAAAGCGCCGTAGGTGGTCATGTTTCGCACCTTCCCGCGGACGCGGGCGCCGATGGGATAATTATGGCGGACCATGTCCCATGGGTTGGGCTCAAGCTGGCGGATGCCCAGGGAAATCTTCTGCTCCTCCTTCTGGATGCCAAGCACGACCGCATCAAGTTCTTGGCCGACTTTGAGAATCTCGGAGGGCTTGGTGATGCGTTTCGTCCAGGACATCTCGGTGATATGCACGAGTCCCTCGACGCCGGGCTCAATTTCGACAAAGGCACCATAGGGCACCAGATTGACCACCTTGCCGCGGACCTTGGCGCCGACCGGGAACTTGCTCTCGATGTCGTCCCACGGATTCTTGGTAGTCTGCTTGAGGCCGAGCGAGACACGCTCTTTCTCCCGGTTGACCTCGATGATCATGACCTGCACCTCCTCGCCCTGCTTGAGCATTTCGCTCGGGTGCGAAATACGGCCCCAACTCATGTCGGTGATGTGGAGCAGGCCGTCCATGCCGTCGAGGTCAATGAACGCACCGAAATCGGTGATGTTCTTGACGACGCCCTTACGGATCTGGCCGGGCTGGATGTTATCCAGCAGATCGCGGCGCTTCTGGTGACGCTGCTCCTCGATGAGCTCGCGGCGGGAAAGGACGATATTTTTGCGGTCCTGATTGATCTTGAGAACCTTGAAGTCGTAGGTCTGGCCGATGTATTGATCGAGGTTCTTGGGCGGTTGGATGTCGATATGGGAAGCCGGAAGAAAGGAGTCGACGCCGATGCTGACAATGAGGCCCCCCTTGACCTTGGCCTTCACGCGCCCGGAGACGACCGACCCTTCGGAGCATTTCTGGAGGATGTTCTCCCAGTTCTTCTTCTGCTGTGCCAGGTCGTACGAGATGATGGGGTTGCCGTCTTTATCCTCCAGCTTCTCAAGGATCACCTCGATCTGCGACCCGATCTGCAGTTCGCCCAGATCGCCGAATTCCGCCGCCGGGATAATGCCCTCGGCTTTGCCGCCAATATCGACGACGACCTCGTTCTGACGGATTTCGGTGACGATGCCCGGGACAATCGCGCCTTCCTTCAGGGTATCGAAGGAGCTCTGCGCGAGCAATTCTTGCATGACTGAACTCATTGAATGAAGCGAAGTGCGCCCACCTGTTCCGGGGTGGTCACCCTCCGCGCCGGCCCTGCGGCCGTTGGTTGGATGTTAAACTGACGAAAGCCACCCGCGGGAGCATTGCGGCGGTGCGCGGGCGGTGCCTGTAAATGCCGCAAACCGGCAAATTCCCAGCCAGTTGTGCGGGTCGCAAGCCCAAAATCCGTGTTCTCCGCGAGCCGGCCGGCCTCCCCTGACGGGCGAAGCAGACGCTCGCGCGATAAGTTATTTGCCCTGCATGCCTTGCAACTGCCGCGCCAATTCCTCGAAGAAGGCATCGTAACCGGCCGAATCCCGCAGCGGAGTCTCGGTCGCGGGGTTGGACAGCTTGTTGTAGCTGTCCTCTACGATCTCCTCCAACTGCACCTGCACCTCGACGTTTCCGCCCTCCCGCGGGAGCAGATGGATCGAAATGGAACGCTGCCGGGAGGATCGGAAATCATCGCCCCCGCCAATGCGCGAGAGACCTTCCAGCCTGCCTTGGGCGGGACCCCCGCTCACCTGCTGGTAACCGAGTTTCTCCAAGGCCAGCCGTGCTGCCTCGTAAACCTTGTATGGATCTCCCGCGACGCTGCGGATCTTTGGCGGCTCGCCGGCAATGCGATCCTTCACCGCGCTGCGCATGGATTCGATGGAAGCACAGCCGCCCCCCAGACTCCACGCCACTACCAGCAGACATAAGGGGAAAATGATCTTTTTCATCATAGGACGACCGCCAATCCTACAGCGGAATTATGGGCGCGCGTCAAAGTGGATTAATATCTGGCTGCATGGAATGACAGGCAAACCTCACGCTGGTTCTTTTGCCACTACCTTAAAAGAGGCGGGTTGCTGCTGGGAGATGCAGTGCAGGGTGCCGAGCCCCCACACCAAATCAAGGCAGTCGACCGGAATGATCTTCCTGCCCGGGAAGCAGCCGGCCAGCACTTCCGCGGCTTCCGCGTCTTGGTCCGGCTGCCGAAACGCCGGCGTCAACACCGCCCCATTGATGATCAGAAAGTTCGCATAGCTCGCCGGCAGCCGCTGTCCGTCGCGGGAACAGCGCCGGGGCATGGGCAGTTCGACGATGGCAAATTTGCGGCCGGGCGCGGTACGCAGGCGGTGCAGACGCTCGAGATTCTCCTGCAACGGCCGATGGTTCGGATCGTGCTGGTCGTGCTCCACGGCCGTCACTATTCCGCCGGGTCGGAAAAAGCGGCTCAAGTCGTCAACGTGCCCATCCGTGTCGTCCCCCTCAATGCCTTGACCCAACCAGAGCACCTCCGTTACGCCGAGATGGTCCTTCAGCGCCTGCTCGATCTCGCCGCGACCAAAGTGCGGATTCCGATTCCGGTTGAGCAGGCATGATTCGGTCGTGAGCAGCAACCCCTGCCCGTTCACGTCGATGGAGCCGCCTTCGAGGATCATCTCGACGGAAAAACGCCTCAGCCGCAGTGCCCGGGCAATCCTTGCTGGAATCCGGTTGTCGAGATCGAAGGGCGGATACTTGCCGCCCCAGGCGTTGTAACGCCAGTCGGTCAACGCCACTTCTCCGGTGCGATCGTTCCTGACGAAGAGCGGTCCATGATCGCGACACCAGCAGTCGTTGGTGGCGTGGTTGAAGAACGTGACATTGGCGAGGTCGGCCTTCGCCTGATTGATCAGCCACCAAGCCCGTCGTTGCAGCGGTCGGGCGATATTGATGCGAACCTTTTCGAACCGGCTGATGTGCGCAACGACCTCGGCGAACTTTCCCGGCATCGGGCGGAAATGGCCGGGCCAGGTCAGACGGCGATGGGGCCACGACAGCCAGATGGCCTCCTGCGGCTCCCATTCCGCCGGCATGCGAAAGCCGAGTGCTGCCGGCGGCCGGGTTGAATGGTTCCTGAGCTTTCGTTCTCCCATCACCGTTGTCTGGCGCGCGACCGCGCATGAGGGTTGCCATCAACATACCGCTTGCTCAAATCGCCATAGGCGTCGATGCGACGGTCACGCAGGAACGGCCAGTGCGTGCGGGTGGCATCGACCTCGGTGAGCTCGACCGTCACCAGCAAAGCCGCCTCGAGGTCGGCGCCAGCCCGGGCCAAAATCTGTCCGCCGGTGCCCGCGACGAAGCTCTGCCCCCAGAACTCGATGCCATCGCCACCGACCGGCCGCTCATGACCGATGCGATTCGCCACCGCCACAAAGCAGCCATTGGCCACGGCATGAGCCCGCTGGATGATCTCCCAGGCGTCATGCTGGTCGGCGCCGTGCCGCGCTTTTTCCTTGGGATGCCAGCCAATGGCCGTCGGATAGAAAAGTATCTCCGCTCCTTGCAGCGCCGTCAGTCGCGCGGCCTCGGGATACCATTGATCCCAGCAGATCAACACGCCGATTTTCGCGTGGCGCGTCTTCCAAGCCCGGAAGCCCGTGTCACCCGGCGTGAAATAGAACTTCTCATAGTAGAGCGGATCATCCGGAATGTGCATCTTCCGGTAGATGCCGCGCAATGAACCGTCGGCATCGATCACTGCCGCGGTGTTGTGATAAAGCCCCGCGGCCCGTTGCTCGAACAACGAAGCGATGACCACGATCTGGTGCTTTTTTGCCAGTTGCTGGAAGGCGGCCGTGCTCGGACCGGGGATCGGCTCGGCGAGCTGAAAATTCGCATGGTCCTCGCTCTGGCAAAAGTACTGCGAGCGGAACAGTTCTTGGGTGCAGATGATCTGCGCGCCCTGCTGCGCCGCGCGCTCGGCGAGCGCGAGCGTTTTCGCTAGATTCGCCGCCGGATCGGCGGCGCAGGCGTGCTGAAGAAGGCCGAGCGTGACTTTCATGACGGACCGTGGCCGGACCTCAAATGTCCGCGAAGCGGCCGGGCGGCGCAAGCACGCACCGGGCGGCCATCAATAGACCACCTTGTTTAACGGATATTCGATGATGCCCTCCGCGCCCAGCGACTTGAGCTGGGGAATGATCTCACGGACGACGTTTTCATCGATGATGGTCTCGAGCGCCACCCAGTCGGGCGAGGCCAGCGGCGAGACCGTGGGATTGCGGAGGGCTGGCAGCGCTTTCAGGAGTTGGTTCAGGCTGGCCTTCGGCGCGTTGAGCTTGAGGCCGACCTTGCTTTCCGCCTCGAGCGCGCCGGTGAGCAGCATGGCGATGATCTCGATCTTGCGGCGTTTGTCCGGATTTTCCCAGCTGGCCTTGTTGGCGATGAACTTGGTGTTCGTGTACATCAGGGTGTCCACGATGCGCAGCTTGTTCGCCCGGAGGGATCCGCCGGTCTCGGTGATGTCCACGATGGCGTCCACGAGATCGGGCACCTTCACCTCGGTGGCACCCCAGGAAAACTCCACCTCCACCTTCACTTTCTTGGCGGCGAAGTAGCGGCGCACGGTGTTGACCAGCTCGGTCGCGACCCGCTTGCCGGCCAGATCCTCGGCTTTCTGGACGGGCGAGTCTTCCGGCACCGCCAGCACCCAGCGCGCTTTCTGTGCCGAGGCCTTGCTGTAAACGAGGTCGCACACCTCCACCACTTTCGATCCATTCTCCTGAATCCAGTCGTGGCCGGTGAGGCCGCAGTCGAAAAACCCATGCTCGACGTAGCGGCTCATTTCCTGCGCCCGGACCATGCGGCAATCCAGCTCGGGATCGTCGATCACCGGACGATAGGAACGCGCGCTGACGGTGATTTTGAACCCCGCCTTGGCGAAAAGGTTCTTGGTGGATTCCTCAAGGCTGCCTTTCGGCAGGCCTATCATCAGCAGGGGAGTTTTCGCAGACATGCGGCCAAAGGACACGCAGCGTCAAGGACACTCAAGCACAAACTGGGCATGGTGGCGCGCCGGGGCACTGCGCGGTGGGCTGGCCGGCATTCCCGCAACCTTCATCGCAGGTTTGAGATTCTTTTGACAAACCGGCCGCGATTTGTAAAAAGACAGGCCGATGCAAGGTGACCCGGCAGCCGCCTTTGCATCCGAATCCCATGACGGAGCGACCCTTAAATCCCCCCCCGCCCCCCCGCCCTGCGCGATCGGAGCCGAAGCCGCTAATCCTGGTGGTCGAAGATGACGAGGAACTCGCCAAACTCATCGCCCAGACCTTGGAGGATGCCGGAATGCAGACCCAGGTCTATTACCTTGGCGCGCATGCCTTCCGCTTCTTGAAGCGCAATTTTGCCAACCTCATGCTCCTCGACGTCACCCTGCCCGACCAGTCGGGCTTTGCGCTCATGGAGGAGCTCAAGAAAAATGACATCGCGGTTCCGACCATCTTCCTGACCGGCAACACGCTCGAAGTGAACAAGGTCAAGGCGCTGGAAATGGGCGGTGATGATTACATCACCAAGCCCTTCAGCCATTCGGAACTCATCGCGCGCATTCACGCCGTGCTGCGCCGCGCCGAGTCCCGCACCGATTTCAACATCACCAAGAACGTCCGGATCCTCGATGAGCCTTTCACGTTTCTCGGCGTCAAGATCACCCCGGTGCGGCTCGAGGCGGAGTTTCCCGACGGTGCCATTGAACCCGTCGGCCGCAAGGAACTCGGGATCCTCACCTACCTGCAAAACAACCAGGGAGTCGTCATCACCCGCAAGGCGCTGATCCATGCCGTGTGGGGACTGCACGCCGATGTCCGCAGCCGCTCGCTCGACCAATACGTCGTCAAGGTCCGCGACCTTTTCAAGAAGCACAGTCTCGACCTCGCCGCCTTCCGCACGGTGCACGGGGTCGGCTACATCTTCGACCCGCAGGGAACCTCGCCGGATGGCCGGTAGACCGGCGATCTCTGCAGTCCGATTTTAGAGGAACACCGCCTGCGAGTAGCGCTGGCGTGCCTCCGCCAGACTGGTCTTCATCTCCAGTTCCTCGAGCAGCCGGAACAATGTTTCCGGATCGGCCGCCGGCTTTTGCGCCGCGATCGTCGGCAGCGCGAGGTTGAGCGTGGTGAGCTTCAGGTTGCGCCTGACCAGATCGGACAGCGCGCGGACCGACTCTTGAAAGCGTTCGGGTTGCAGCTCCCGGGCGTGCGCGATGACGCCCTCGAGGCTGCCGAATTTCTGCAGCCATTTTGCCGCGGTTTTCGGCCCGACCCCCTCGATGCCGGGAATGTTGTCCGAGGAATCGCCCACCAGCGCGAGGAAGTCGGGGATCTGCGCGGGCGGCACGCCGAATTTCTCCACCACCCCGGCGGCGTCGAGCCTGCGCCAGCCCAGCTTCGGGTTGGCCGAGGGCGGCGGCAGCATGATCTTGATGCGCTCCCCGACGATCTGGGCGAAATCCTTGTCGGAACTCACGATCAGCACGTCATGGCCCAGCGCGGCCAGTTGCACTGCCTGCGAAGCCAGCAGGTCGTCCGACTCCACTCCCGCCTTCTCCACGCCGACCAGTCCCATGGCGCGCGTCACCGCCTTGATGCAGGGCACTTGTTTCACCAGCGCCGCGGGCATTTCCTCGCGCTGGGCCTTGTACTCGGGCAGCAGGGCCAGCCGGTCCTGGGCGCCGCCCAGATCGAAGAACACGAGGGTCGCGGCGGGTTTCTCCTGGTCGGCCAGTTTCCAGAGGGATTTGACCCAGCCGTGCACGGCGTTGGTCGGGAAGCCGTCGGCGCGGTTCAGCTCCGGCATCGCGAAGAAGCAGCGGTAGGCGAGATTGAATCCGTCAACAAGCAGCCATTTGGCCATGCGCGCAGCCAAGACAGAACTTTCGCCCGCGTAAACTGCAATTCTTTGTAAATCTTATTTCGTGCCGCGCCCGGTTTGCTCGGCCGCGGCCGGACGCCGGTCGTGGACTTGCAAAATCGTTGCCGCCTCGCTGCGTAGCTTCCGTGGGGCGCCACCGGGATTGACGAGATTGGCCGTCACGAAGATCAGCAGATTGCGCTTTTGTGTACTCTCGCCCTTTGATCTGAAGGCACGGCCCAGCAGCGGAATG
Source organism: Opitutaceae bacterium (assembly GCA_049513315.1). GTDB lineage: Bacteria > Verrucomicrobiota > Verrucomicrobiia > Opitutales > Opitutaceae > Fen-1467. Next base: position 12,447 of record JBEKWG010000017.1, on the reverse strand, counting down.
TCGCCGAGAATGGGCACCTTGTCTTCCACCTTTTTCACCTCCTCGCGCGTCAGTCCCCCCATGATGATCGTGGCGCCATCCCAGATCGTCACGCGGGTGCTCACCTCGCGCACCGAAAAGATCGGCTGGTAAAATCCCGGCGGCACGGTGACGGTTCGGCCGCCCGAGATGGCGATGCTCGGTCCGCCGTATTCGATGAAGCCCTCAAATTCGGTGACCTTCGGGTTGAGTTCAAGGCTGATGCTAAAGTCGTCCTCCTCCACGGTGGGGACCACGCGCAGTTCCACTCCCACGTTGCGCGTGGTGAATTCCTTCGGGGTGCCGGCGGTGATGGCCACGCCTGCCGAGCCGCTGCTGCCGTCTCCCGTCGTCCGTCCACTGCCTACCTGGCTCTGAATCTCCCCGAAGGACTGCGGATAGCGCATCTCCTGGGCGACCGTGATGAGCGCCTCGCTACCCGAAAGCACGGTGACGCGCGGCGCACTGAGCAGATCCGAGCCGTTCTTCTGCGCCAGCGCCCTCACGACGGCGTTCACGTCGAATTCGCCAATGGTGCCGGTGATGGTGGCGAAATTTCCGGCGGCCTGACCGAGGTTGTTCGCCCCAGGCAGCGTGGGCGGCGTCAGCGAGCCTACCACCTTGTCATCGACGATGATGTCGCTCGAGCGTTGCGTGTTGCGGAAGGCGTCGGCCAGGGAGCGGTTGACGGCGGTGCCGCTGGCGGGGTCCGCGGTGCGATACTGCTCCCGATACTCCACGCGCGGTGAGCCGTCGGAATTAAGCAGCGGCGCGCCGGTCTGTGGATCAGTCAGCACAACCGCCCTGCGTCCGATGTTCCATTGAATGCCCAGTTCATCGAGCGCACCTTCCTGCACGTCCATGAATTTCGCCTCGATTTCGACCTGCCTCACTTCCCGGTAACGGCGCAGGATCGTGCGGATGCGCTCAAGGTTTCGCGCGGTCTGGGTGACGATGATCGCCGAGCCGTCGTAGGCAAGGCTGCTTCCCGCAACGCTCTCAAAGCTCACTCCCGCCTGTTGAAAGAAATGGCGGAGGGCCGGCGCCTCGTCGGTGGCCGGCCCGTTGTCCTTTCCGCCGGCAGTAGTTTCAGCAGGCCGAGGGTTGCGGGCGGTCGCGCCGCTTCCCTGCCCCGTCATGCGAATCACGGTGGACCGCGTGACCGGAAACACCTCCGTGGCGAGCACGGTGCGCTCACCGCCGGGTCGCACCACGACTGCATCGGCCTGAATTTCATATTGGTAGCCGGCCGTGTCCGTCACGAAATCGAGGATTCGCTTCAGCGTCAGATTCCGGAGGGTAATGGTGACCGTCGGGTTGGCATTGGCCGGATCAATGAGGACGATGTTTACGCCCTTCGGTTCCTCGCCCGTCAGGTCGAATTCTTCAGCCAGCGCGCTCAATGCGCTGACAACCCGGTTCAATTCGACGTTGGTAAAGTTCACCACGGGAATGGAAATGGTCTCCAACTTCTTCCGCAGCGCCAGCCCGCCTGTGTCGGCGGTCGCATCAGACGCGCGCTCCTCAATGCCGCTGGGCCGCTGCCACGACTGCAGGACCCTATCAAGCAGCTCCGCCCGGGTCTTTTCGTGATCCGAACCGGCCGGGTTGGCATCCACCGACGTCGGTTCGCCAACCGTGACAATGGATGGAAACTGGATGGCCGCCGCTAGCGCAACCAGGCGAATGCGCAGGGACATTTTCATGGGGTTCCTTGGAAGCTCTTGGCATTTTTATCCGAGGCGGCGGGAAGCGCGGAAACTACCGCCGATGCCATGGGGGTGGTTGGCGGAGTGAACGTCCGAAGGCGCGGCTCGCTCTCCCCTCGGGCCGCATACGCGACCACCACCTGGGTGGGCTGCAGGTCGATGCGCTCGATGCAATAATTGACTCCGTTGAGCGCAATCGACTCCCCCTCCCTCAATTCACGGCGGAAACCGGGGGTTTTGCGGCTGGTAAACACTCCGATGGGAACGCCCGCCAGGCACTGCTCGCGATTGGTAAGCACGACCTCCTCGTCTGTGGATTCATCCGCCACAATAGCTGTGGCCACCAGGTCGCCGGTGGCCGCACTCCTGTCGGTACGGGCACCCGGACAATCCAAGCCAAGGCTCTTCACCGTCAGCGCCTGGCCGGCGAGATGCTCCCCACCACGGGCGATCAAAGTCTCGCCTGTATTGGAATTCGCAAAAATGCCACGCAGATCGTCGGCCCTGCCGGCATAGCCCACCAGTTGCAGCCGAAAAGGTCCGCGCCGCACTTCCAGTAGTTCAAGATCGAGCGGCGTATCCACCGGGTCCATCCGTGCGGCATCCGTGGCTGGGATGGCGCTTAGCATTCGGGCTCGAGGCTCGTAACAAAGGGAAGGCGGCGTGAAGACGTCGTAGATCCATCCGCGACCGCGCTTTTGCGCGGGCGGTTCGGTCCAGCGGCAGGACGCGGTCGTCAAGCTGGTCTTCCCGGTCTCCGCCAAAGGGCTCCCCTCTGCCGGAACGGAGGGCGGTATGATCTCACAGCATTCCATGGTGACGTTAATGCGCGACCGCGCCGGTTTGATAATCATCATGAGTGAATCCACGCCGACGGGTGTGCTGTGATGGGAGGGCGCGGTCTCCTTGACTGGCTCCACCTCGACGCTGCGGACCACGACGGGTAGTTCGCCAGCGGCCAGCCGATTGAGGAAGCTGCGCAATGCCGCGGTATAACCGATAAACGTCACGCGGAAGGCCGTGGTTTCGGCCACGTCCGGCTCCCAGATCGAGAGACGTGGATCGAGCTCGAAGACATCGGCTTCGGCGGGAGCATCCGGCTCTCCGGTCTGGATGGCCGGAAGTGTGCCCTTGGTGACCTTCGGCAGACGCGTGCGCTGGAGTGCCACAAGCTGACAGGGTCGGGACGCAAACAGGTTTTCCAGAACATAGCCGGCGAACTGGCGTTGGCGGAGGAGCGGCGCGATGAGTCCTGGGGCGGGGCCTTCATGGGCATAGGCCGAAAAGCCGAAATATTCCTCGGCTCGCACACTCACCCCGGCACGCCCCGCCAAGTCACGCATGTTTCTGACGAAACCAGTGAGCTCAATGAACGCATCGGTGCGCGAAACTGGTGTTTTGCCGGCGGGCGCGCGCAATCCGGCGATCGTGTCCCGGTTCCATAATCCTTTCTGAAGCGCCGCCAGTGTGGCGTCGGCGCGCGCCAGGTCCGCCTCGATGATGACGGCCTGCTCCGCGGTTGGCGCTGGTTTCAGGGCAGCGAGTCTCCGCCACTCGCGCTGTTTTCGCGCGAGGTCAAGCACGGCGATTTTTGCCGTCCGTCTGCCATCAACCAGCAGCCAGCCTTCCGCGATCACCAGCGTCGCCACCAGAACTGCGATTGCCGGAAAGAGCGGGCTTAGCTTCAGGTGACTCATGAGAACGGAGGTCAGAACAGTTTCCTTGAAGCGACCACGAGCGTGATCTGGAACCGCAGTGTTCCCGGTTGGCTGCTGTCGAAGCGTTCGTTTTCGACCGCCTCGACAAAGGGTGATGCGCGCAGCCCCTCCAGCAGCGACTTCGCACGCTGATAGGCTCCCGGGCCGGCCTTGGTCACCGGGTTGTCCGAATCGAACAGGCAACCCGTGAGGCTGATCCGGACAAGGGAATCTGGTTCAGGTCGTCCGGTGTTTTCACTCTCGGCGATGCTACCCAGTCCCGTCTCCCCCGTTTTTGACCCCTGCGCCGCGGACTTCACGGGCGGCGGGAGCTGCAAACTTTCCAGCCATACATCCTCGGTTTTTACCAAGCGCTCCTGCAGGTCGGCGAGAAAAGCAACCCAGCTCGATCGGGCTTCGGCGAGTCGCTGCAATGCGGCGATTCCCCTGTTTGTTTCCGCCAGATGCGCGAGGTTGCCACGGTTGCGGCCATCAAGGCGGTGGAGGGCGTCAATTTTCACTTCCATCGCTGATGTTCTTCGTTGGGTCTCACTCGCTTTCGCCCGATAGCGCAAAACGGGGACAAGTAATCCGACCACGACGAGCAGCGCTGCCGCGGTCATCCATGGCCACCAGCGAAGGAAACGCAGTTCCCAGCGCCAGGCGCGCGGCAGCAGGCTGACGCCGGCCTGTTCACGGCTGGCGGCGCCTTCGGCCAGACCGATGAGATCGGCGAGAGCATTGGGATCGGTCCTATTCGACCAATTCGTCCCATCCGGATCAGGTTTGAGATGCTGCCAGGGCTCCCAGCACTCGATGCGCATTTGCAGCTTTTCTGCCAGCGCCGCCGGCAGGTTCCGGATCAGAGAACCGCCTCCGGTAAGATAAAGAAAAGCCGGACGGCTGGCACCGCCCTCAGGATAAAATCCGGCCAGTGAACGGGAAATCTCACCGCACGCCTGCCGGACGAATTGATCCGCGGCGATCTGCACGGCCATGCTTTCCGGCGCATCGGCCGGGAATTCAGCTCTTCCGTCGAGCACCTGCCGCTTAAGTGATTCGGCGCGGGCAAACTCCATTCCCAATTCGTCGGCGACCCGCTGAGTGACGGCATTCCCACCCCAGGCGAAGGTGCGCATGAAAAAACGGAAAGTCTCGCCGCAGACGAGGTGGGTGGAACGCGCACCGATGCTGAGGAGATGCGTGGCACCCGATTCAGGATGGTGGTGGCAGGCCCCGTGCTGGAGTACAAACCAGGGAGGCACAATGGCGACGGGGTAAAAACCCGCCTCGCGAATCTTCGCGCAAAGTGTCTCCATCAGGGAACGCCTTGCGGCGGTGAGCGCCACCTCCCAACCGATTTCACTTTCCGCCACCGGCGCATGACACCAGACGACCTCCTCCAGCGTGTACGGGACACCTTGCTGTGCCTCGAACCGGATGATCTTCCTGCGCTGTCGGGCCGGTAGGCGCGGGACCTTGATGAGTTTGGTGAACGTGAGATGTCCCGGCACCCCAAGAATGCAGGCGCCGTGCAATCGCTCCCGACGGCCGAGCGCCGCGAGCAATGCTCCGACTCCGGCCGCCCATTCCTCGTCGCCAGACTCACTCGGCGGCAGAAACTCCGTGGAGAACCGCGCGAGTCTGAGCGGGCCGTCGCTTTCGCGGGCGAACAGACCGATGGCAACATGACTGGCGCCGCAATCCACGGCCAGGATACGGGAGGAACGCATAGGGGATAATTCTGCTATCTGGAATTTCGCCGCCAACTCAAGCTCAATCCATCCACCGCCGGAAAAACATTGCCCGGGCGGGTGGGCGCGCCACCCTGCCGCCAACGGCATGACCCCGGTCCTCCCCTACAAGATCAGCGTCCTCGTCTTCCTCGAAAACCAGGCGGGCGAGCAGCTCCTCATCCTCCGCCGGCAGGCACCCAATTTCGGCAACTGGAGCCCCATCGGCGGCAAGCTGGAGATGGCCACGGGGGAGTCGCCCTTCGAATGCGCCGCGCGCGAAACCTTCGAGGAGACCGGCCTGCGCGTCGGCCTCGAGGACCTGCACCTCTTCGCCATCATCGCGGAAAAAGCCTACGAGGGCCAGTCGCACTGGCTCATGTTTCTCTTCCGCTGCCGGCGCCGGCTCGACGCGCTGCCGCCGGACATCCCCGAGGGCCGCTTCGCGTTCTACAGTCGCACCGCCATCGACGAACTGCCGATCCCGGAGACCGACCGGGCCGCGCTCTGGCCCATCTACGACCGCTACCGCGACCGCTTCGTGGCCCTGCGCGCCGACTGCCTGCCCGGCCGGCCGGTGCAGGTCACCGTCGAGGAAGTCACCGGCGCGTGAGGCCTATTCATTCGCCGAGCCACGCGCACAGCCAGAGTGACTCTAGCGGCCTATAGGGGCGGTTTTCTTGTCGGATACGCCAATCAACTGACTGCACCTTCTCTCGAAGATCCGCCAGCGGAACAAACCATCGACTAAGCCAAGCAGTGATGACACTCCCAGCAACGCCACGAGTTGAAGAGGGGAAAGCCAATCCCGCTCTTCAATACTCAAGAGGAATGTCCCAACCAAAAACACCGAGCCGCCGTAAAGCAATACGCCGTAACGAAGCACGTACCGTCTCTTTCCAATCTTCCGCATCGCGTGGCAGGTCCGGACCATATTCGCCTGCCGCCATTCGCGCCAACCCCGGGCCGTTTTAGGCATATGCGTTTCCGTCATCGAGGTGCTTGGTTTCTGCCCAACGCTTGACCTGAGCGGCAGACACCGGCTTGCCGGTGGGTTCCGCGAGGTGTGAGTTCGACGATCACTTCGATTCCCGCAGCTCCATGAGCTTGGGCACTGCGAGAGACTGCTCAACCGGCATGAGCGAGAATGCGCCACCGCGTTGTCTGACCGCCGATTCTGCCGCCATGCCACCGAGCATTGCGGCGCCGCCCAGCAGCGTGCCCGCCGGTGTGTTGTTCATAAGGGCTACACCTGGCATCGCGGCCACGGCGCTGGCTGCTCTCGGCGCCACCTCGTAGAAGTAGGCGAGGCCGGCCTGGACTTCTATCGTGAGTTCCCAGCGACCGGGGGCGTCCCACATGTCGACCCTGAAGGTGTGGGTTCCCGGCGGAACTTCGAATGTCTTGAACCCACCGGGCGCAAGCGCGCCAACATTACGGCCGTCGAGCTTCAGGCGCGCCGAGCGGGCCGAGTACAGCAAGCTGTCGTTGACGCGATAGACCGTCAATCTGGCTGCGTGTGCAGGGACGGGCGTCGAACTGACGGGGTGTTCCGAGTAGCGCAAGCCGGTGGCTGCACAGGCGCTAAGGATGACAGCGATGCCAAGAAGCAGCAGACTCTGGCGGCGGTTGGGCCGGTTCATCCTTACACGCCGAAGCGGATCGGAACTTGGAGGCGAATTCGAACGGGCTGACCATGATAAAGTGGAGGCGCAAACCGCCACTGTCTGACCGCTTGCAGTGCTGCTTCGCCGAGACCCGGATGGGATGCTTGAATCACATACGCCTCGCCAACCTTTCCATCCCTTTCAACAATGAATGCAACCAGCACCTCCCCCCTTATCTGCTTAGACTTAAGTTCTTCCGGATAGGTCGGCACAACCTGATAAACAACTTCGGGTGGCACATCCAGGTCTTTCAAATCCACGACCTGCGACTCGGGCTGCGCTTCCTGCTTCGCAGCCGGTTGGTTTTTCTGTGCATCCCCCGTGGGTGCAGTCGTGCAACCGCCCAGCACAACGATCAGCACTAAAAAAACTATTCTATGCATTCCTGATAGTCCTTTGAACGACAGCGGCGTGTCCCCGAGGTCGGTCGACAAATAGACATCCGGATTCCCGTCAGCAAGAATTTTGCAGGGCGGCACGAAAAAATCGCGTTCAGCAGGACGAGGTCGCGGAAAGCCCGGCGGAAACCGCGCGCGTGCCGGCTCAGATCATAGGTCCTATAGGACGTATTCGTCCTGCATCCCGCGAAAAGGCATCTCGCGCTTGATTAATCCCCGCTTATATCGACCATTATCTTCCTTCCACCGCCCGCCTGCCGCCTGTGAGCAAAAAGCCTTCGAGTCTCATTGAGAAAACCGAGCCGCCGCCCGCCGCGCACACCTCGCTGGCCAGTCACGCGCCAATCAACGCCCGGCTGACCAAGGCGGAGCGCATCGAGCTTTACCGCACGATGGTGCGCATCCGGCGCTTCGAGGAGCGCTGCCTGCGCGCCTATCAGCAGGGCCGCATCGGCGGATTCCTCCATTTGTACATCGGCCAGGAGGCGGTGGCCGTCGGCTGCTGCTCGGTGATGCAGAAGGAGGATCATATCATCACGGCCTACCGCGATCATGGCCATGCCATCGCGGTCGGCATGAGCCTGAACGAGCTCATGGCCGAGCTTTACGGCAAGGCCACCGGCTGCTCCAAGGGCAAAGGCGGCTCGATGCACTTCTTCGATCCGTCGCGGAATTACTGGGGCGGGCACGGCATTGTCGGCGGCCAGGTGCCGCTCGGCACCGGGATCGCGTTCGCCCTGAAATACCGGGGCGTCAAGGGCGCCTGCCTGACGATTCTCGGCGACGGGGCCGTCAACCAGGGCGCGGTGCACGAGGCCTACAACCTCGCGGCGCTGTGGAGCCTGCCCGTGGTGTTTATCATCGAAAACAACGGCTACTCCATGGGCACGAGCCAGCGGCGCTCCTCCGCGGGACCGGGCCTCGCCAAGCGCGCCGAGGGCTATGGCATGGCGTGGGACGTGTGCAACGGCCACGACTGCTACGAAGTCCGGGAAAAGACCGCCAAGATGCTTCATTTGGCGCGCGATGAAAGCCAGCCGGGCATTCTCGAGATCACGACCTACCGGTATCGCGGGCATTCCGTCGCCGATCCCGACTCCACCTACCGCACCAAGGAGGAGATCGAAAACTACCGCCACACCAAGGATCCCCTCACGCTCTTCCACGACACCCTGGCCGCCGAGGGCGTGCTCACCGGGGAGCTCGTGAAGGAGATCGACACAGCGGCCCGCGCCGAAGCCGACCGCGCGGCCCTGTTTGCCGAGGAGAGCCCCTTCCCCGCCCCCGAGGACATCCTCAAGGACGTCTACTGGGAGGAGGACAACCCCGAGCACAAGCAGTCGCAAGGCCGCATTTTCTTCGACTGAGTTCCGCCTTCACTTTCCCACTTTCGCACTTTCCCACTTTTCTGATGCCTCTCATCACCTGCCGCGAAGCACTCAACCAGGCGCTGGCCGAGGAGCTGGAGCGCGATCCCAACGTCGTCCTCATGGGCGAGGAGATCGGCCAGTTTCACGGCGCCTACAAGGTGACCGAGGGTCTGCTCGCCCGCTTCGGTCCGAAGCGCGTTGTCGACACGCCCATCAGCGAGGCCGGCTTCATCGGCCTCGGCGTCGGCGCTGCCATGCTCGGCCTCCGCCCGGTGATCGAGCTCATGTTCTGGAGCTTCTACTCCGTCTCGTTCGACCAGATTCTCAACAATGCCGCCAACATCCGCTACATGTCGGGCGGCCTCATCAACATCCCGATCGTCATCCGCGGCCCGGCCAATGGCGGCACCAACGTCGGTGCCACGCACAGTCTCACGCCCGAGAACGTCTGCGCCAACCATCCCGGCGTCAAGGTCGTCTGCCCGGCCACGGCGTATGACGCGAAAGGCCTCCTCAAATCCGCCATCCGCGACAACGACCCGGTGATGTTTCTGGAGAACACCATCCTTTATAATGACAAGAGCGAGGTACCCGCGGAGGAATACCTGATCCCGCTCGGCCAAGCCGACGTGAAACGCCCGGGCACCGACCTCACCATCGTCGCGCACGGCCGGGCCGTCATCAATTCGCTCAAGGCAGCCCAGCTCCTTGAGGCCGAGCACGACGTCAGCGTGGAGGTTGTCGACCTCCGCTCCATCCGCCCGCTCGACGAGGAGACCATCCTTGCCTCCGTGCGGAAGACCAACCGCGTGTTGCTGGTCGAGGAAAACAAGCCCTTCTGCGGAGTCGGCGCGCAGCTCGCTTACCTGATTCAGGAAAAGGCCTTCGACGAACTCGACGCCCCGATCAAGCGCGTGTCGGCGATCGACGCCCCCGCCATCTATTCACCGCCACTGGAAAAAGAACAGCTCCCCCACCCCCAGCGCATCATGAAAGCCGTGCTGGACATGCTGTGATGCGGCTTTGACTTACGTCCCTAACCTCTGACATCTGTCCTCTGTCCTCTGACCTCTGTTTTCTGACTCCCTGATCACATGGCGCAGATTATCGATATGCCGAAACTCAGCGACACCATGACGGTGGGCACGCTGGTCAAATGGCTGAAACAGGAAGACGACGCCGTGAAATCCGGCGACATGCTGGCTGAGGTCGAGACCGACAAGGCGACCATGGAGCTCGAGTCGTTTTTTGACGGCATCCTTCTCCGGCAATTCGTCAAGGTGGGCGCGCAGGTGCCCATCGGCGCACCGCTCTGCGCGGTCGGCGAAAAAGGCGAAAAGGTCGAGACCCCGGTCGCTCCGCCACCGCCGCGAAAACCGGAGAACGGAAACCGGATACCGGATACTCAAAGTAAAAAACCTGAGGCCGGAGGAAAGCCGCCGGAAGCCAGGAGCCAAGTGGCCTCTGCCTTGCCGCCCGCACAGGCGGCGAAGTCTGCTCCTTTCTCTCCGGTTTCCGGTATCCGCTCTCCGGTATCCGGTATCGCCACTCCGGTATCCGATGCGGGCGGGCGCGTCAGGATTTCCCCGCTGGCGCGGAAGCTCGCCGCCGAGAAGGGCCTCGATTACTCGCGCCTGCAGGAATCCGGACCTGGTAGACGTATTGTCCAGGCCGACATTCTCGCCGCTGAGAAGGCAGGGCGCGTTATCCCTGACGCGCCGTCCTCCCTCGCCGGCGGACCATCGCTGCTCGCCAAGGGGCCGATCCAGAATGACGAGGTCGTCCCGCTGTCCAACATGCGCGCCACAATCGCGCGCCGCCTCGTCGAGTCAAAGACGCAGATCCCGCACTTCTACGCCGAGGTCGAGATCGATGTCGAGCCGCTCCTAGCCGTACGCGCCCAGCTCAACAGCGGACTCGAAAAGGACGGCGTCAAACTCTCGGTCAATGACTTCATCCTCAAGGCCAGCGCCGAAGCGTTGCGCGTCGTGCCCGCCGTCAACTGCTCCTGGGAAACCGACCCTTCGACGGATTCGGCCGGCTCAGGGCAGCCGGCCATCCGCCATCACGCCGCGGCGCACGTGGCGTTCGCCGTGGCGATCGACGACGGTCTCATCACGCCCGTCATCCGGGACACGCATCTCAAGACGATTTTCCAGATCAGTACCGAGGCCCGCGAACTCGCCGGGCTCGCCAAGGCGAAAAAGCTCAAGCCCGAGCAGTTCACCGGCGGGACGTTCTGCATCTCCAACCTCGGCATGATGGGCATCGAGCGGTTCACCGCCATCATCAACCCGCCCAACGCCGCCATCCTCGCCATTGGCACGATCGTAACGAAGCCGGTCGTGAAGCATGATCAGATCGTCGTCGGACAGCGGATGTCGCTCTTCCTCTCCTGCGACCACCGCGTGGTGGACGGCGCCACCGGGGCGCGCTACCTCGCTGCGCTCAAGGAGCTGCTCGAGAAACCCGCGCTGCTGCTGGTATGAGCCCCGGCACACCGGAACAGGATCATTCATGAAAAGGCCCGGTCGTCACCGGGCCTTTTTGCTGCGAATCCGGTGTGCGTCCCGGCGCGCTTCAGACCTTGCCGCGGCGGGCCTCGAGTTTGGCCCGGATCTCCGTCATCGACGCCTGCGTGAGCGGGAACCGGGCGAGCGCGAACATGCCGACGATCAATCCAATGATCGGGATGCCGGCGAGCAGGAACCGGATCATGAAGATGGTATGCGGGGTCTGAATCGCTACGTTCTGATCGAGCCCGACCCAGCCGAGGATGAGGAACGATATGCCGGCGCCCAGCGCCATGCCGACCTTCATGATCCACGAGTTGCAGGCCGCGAACGACCCCTCGCGCCGCCGTCCGCCCTCGAGCTCGTCGTAGTCCATCACGTCGGCTCCGATCGAGCCCATCACTGTCCAGAATCCGGCGCCGGTGAAGGCGATCATGCCGGAGGCGAAAATCTGGAGCCAGACGATTTTCGGCGTGTACAGCCACCAGGTAGCGACGAACACAGCGGTCGCTGTGATCAACACGCCCCACATGGCATGACGCTTGCCCAGGTGGCGCGCGATCGCCGCAAACACCGGGATCCCCAGGAACCCGAGCACCATGCCGCTCATGCCCATCCAGAAGTTCCAGGAATTGCCTTCCGCCTTGTTGCCGAGGCAGACGTAATAGATCGTCGCCGCAAGGCCCAGCGTGCTCACCATGCTCAGACCCATCTGGTAGGCCAGCGTGATGCCCAGCTGGATGCGGAACGGCCGGCAACGCAGCGTCTGCCAGAGCGTCTCCTTGATCGAGATCCTCGTCTGCTTGTTCGCGACGAGCTTGCCGTAATAGCGCTCCCGGACCAGGGCGACCGTGGTCAGTCCGACGACCAGCAGAATGAAAGCCGCCAGGATCAGGAAAGCCTGCGCGCCCACCAGGGTGTTTGGCTCGGTGCCCGCGGGCGCCTCGCGCCAGGCGCCGGAGGACGTGAGCAGGCGCTTGAAGCAGCGGACCATGTCGCCTCGATCCGCCTCGACCCACACCGCCATCGAGAAGAACCGGCCGAAGTAGAATAGGCCGACCTCGGGGATCTTCTGGATGGCATTCTTGAACGAGAACAGCATCGTGCGCTCGTGGTAGTCCGGGGTCATCTCGTTCCCCAAGCTCTGGTACGGCATGTTGAAGCAACTGACCATCGGCAGGTAGATCGCCGACGACGCGAGCATGAACCAGAAGTAACGGGAGATCTCGACCCCGAAGATGTGCGTGTTCCCCCACCCCGGGTTGACGGCGAGCAGGAACGGGAGACCCGTCGCCGCGAGGAAGCAGCCCACGAGCATGAACGGCCGGCGGCGGCCCCAGCG
>JBEKWG010000016.1:0-70317 GCA_049513315.1 Opitutaceae bacterium | reverse complement strand
CTCCCACGGCAAATCCTTTCCCTGCGGCCATTGCTCGGTGGGCTATCTCTACGCCATCGGCTGGTGGATCTGGCGCCGCAACCGTCCACGATGGGCCGCTGCATCCCTGGGGACCGGTTTGGTCCTGGGGACGCTCCTCGGTGTCGGGCGCATGGCGGCTGGCGGGCATTTTCTCTCCGACACCGTCTGGGCGGGATTGATCGCCCTCGGCGTGGCCCACGTCCTTTACTACTACTGTCTTCGTGTTCCTGCGCGCGAGGATTCCTACTCGCCGGCGCCTGTCCCGGTGCAGCGCCTTCGGCACCCAGGCGCGTTGACGGTCGCTGCAGCCGTTGTCCTCGTTGCGGCAGTCGTCGGCGGGGCCGTTCTTGCCAGCTGGCGCTACGCAGACCTGACCGCCCGGGTCCCATTCCGGAGCCTTCCCAAGGCGCCGCAGATTGTCGAGGTGGTCGCAGACACGCTCGATGTAGAGATCCACCTGATCAAGGAACCGGCAACGGAGATCGAGTGTGCCGGCGACGTCCACGGCTTCGGCTTGCCGACCGACGATATTCAGGCGGGATGGACGTTTGAGAACAGACCTATTCCCACGCTGTGTTATCGCGTCGCGGAGAAGGGTTGGTACCTCTACATCGACGCCGTCGCGCGAATCCGTCTTCCTTGGCGGACGCTGCGCGCAGTGATCGTGCGCACGCAGCACGGCAACATAAGCGTCATCGACGAAACAGGAGGCGCCTTTGCGGAGGGGCCTCATCCCACGTTCGATCTGCACTCCGTAGACGGGCGGATCAATGGACCGCAGGAAGCGGCGATAACAAATCAACGTTGACTCCCACTATGGTTTCAATCCGGCGTCCTTGGCTGCCCTCGGCCATCGTCCTGGCCGCCGCCGCTGCCCTCATCCTGAGTGGTCTAGGAGCATATCCGCTCACCGACCGTGACGAGGGGGAATACGCTGGCGCCGTGGCCTCCATGCTGCGCCACGGCGACTGGATCATCCCCACACTCAACGGCGAAAGCTATCTCGAAAAGCCGATCCTTATCTTTTGGGCAGTGGCTGGATCGTGGAAACTTCTGGGGCCGAGCGAATTTTCGACCCGGCTGCCATCCGCACTCGCCGCCTTATCACTGCTGGCCAGCATGGCTTGGCTGCTGCCGCTGGCCACTCGCGGCCGCCGCCTGACCCTGCTCACTATTCTCTGCCTTGCCTTCATGCCGATCTTTCTGGCCGTGGCTCGCCTGTGTCTTACGGATATGCTGGTCGCTTGGTCCGTCACTTGGTCGCTGCTGTGTTTTTTCATTGCCATGGAACGGTTGGCGGACGCCGCGGCGCCGCCCAACCCGCCGAAAGCGCTGGCTTCGGCGCTGGCCGCCGTGCGCAATCCTGTTCGCTGGTGGTTTCTCACGGCTTGGGTCGGTCTTGGGATAGGGTTTTTGGCCAAGGGGCCGGTGGTACCGGCTATCGTCATTCCGGTCGCCATCCTCTACGCCTTCATGGAGCGGCGGATGCTGACCGCGCTCGCCCACTGCTGCTTGGTGGAAGGGGTCTTGGCGTTCGCCGTCATCGCGGCTCCATGGTATCTCTTCGCCTACCAGCGGTTGGGCCATGAGTTCATTCGAGGTTTTTTTGGAGCCCAGATCGTCGCCCGTGGCACCAAGGTCCTGCTCGGTCATGGCGGCGGGTTCTTGTTCTATCTGCCGGTCCTGCTGTTGGGAGCCTGCCCCTTCGCTGCGGCTGCCCTGCCCGGACTGTGGACCGCCTTTGTCGGCAATCGACTGGAGCAGCGTCGTCGGTCGGTCCGCCGCCGTTTAACGCTTCTGGCCGCCCTAGCTGTGGTGGTCACCTTTGCATTGTTCACCGCCGCCGCCTGTGGGTAGCGAAAACCTCATCGGGAGTCGAATTCGTTGATCGGTCGGTCAGTTGGGCCAAGCTGCGCGGATCATGTTTGGCGTAATTCTTGCCGTCCTTCGGAGTCTGGGTGCAGCCTTCCAATCGCGTCGCCAACTCCTGCTTAAGAAAACCGGCTGATGGGATGCGCGCCAGCCGTGTTCGCAGCGGTAATTGGCGCTGTGGTTTCACGGCCGTGCTGTCTCTGGCCCGACCAAGATCGGCGTCTCGTGTGCGGAGCGATGACACGGCCCCTTCGTCAACCGGTCATGTTTGTCCCGGCGACAAACATACACCGCCACGCTGGCGGGAAAAACTACCGTTGCCGAGTAGAGTTCGTCGCATCGGGTGTTTTCGCTACCCACAGGAGTCCGAAACCTGCAGGCCCAGCTTCGCCAACTCATCGCGGATGCGGGGACTGCCCCAGGTCGGGTTGGCCTGCCACATCCGACGGATCAGCTGGATGAGTTCAGGATCAAGGGAGGGGCGGCCGTCCCGACGACGTGACTTCCAGCGCCAATACCTCCGAAACCCGGCACGATGCCAACCGATCACCGTTTGCGGTTGGATGATTACCACCGCCTTTTCCCAGCGCGACCAAACCGCGCGAAGGACAATCCACAACAGCCGATCCGGATTCCTGAATCTGGGTCTCTTGGCGTTCCGGCTCAACACGAGGAGCTGGTGCCGCAGAGCCAGGTTCTCCAACACGAGTTGGCGGCGCGGCAGCAAGCCTGCCGCAAGGCTTCGCAAGACGGCAATGATCACTTCAAACATGATCCGTCGAATCTGCCCGAAACGCCCGTCAGATCAACGATTTCGATCGACGATGAGGTTTTCGCTACCCACAACAAGCGCAATCTACACGGTCTCAAGCACCCAATCCAGCGACGCGGCCGGCTACACTGTCACCGTCACTAATATCGCCGGTTCCGTCACCTGTGGGTAGCGAAAATCCAGCGAAGCCACAAACTTTACCGAGGTGGCGATATTTTTGCTGCGAGCATGCGGGGCATCGATTGTCGCCGAGACAAGACTTGACCATCTAACGAAGGGGGACGCGTCATCGCTCTGCGAACGGGCCGCGGGTATGGGCGTCAGAGCGGAGGCCTGCTTTAGAACTGGCCCATTGTCCGCGTCGAACCAGGGTGGGGCGGCTTTCTCCGCGCCGACAGCGACAATTGCGAGCGACTTCCCAATTTCCGCGGATCAGGCAGCCTGACGCGTGTAGCGGTGATGCAACCCACCGACCAGGGGCAGTTCGATGATATTGCCGTCGGCAGGCTTCTCGACGGGTCGCGGCACCGGACAATCGCCCTCCAGTGCCCGGTGGGTGCGATGGCAGTGGTAGTAGTCCAGGTATTCGCGCATCACGCGGTGGAGCTGCCGTTCGTTGAAGATGATCACATGATCCAGGCATTCCCGACGTAGGGACCCGATCAGGCGTTCGACATAGGGATTCTGCCAGGGAGACCGTGGAGCGATGAGCTTCTCGTCCATCCCGAGGCCGGCGACACGGCGCACGAAGTCCGAGCCGTAGATGCCGTCGCGATCTCGCAACAGAATTTTCGGCGGCGTCTCAAACGGGAACGCGTCCACAAGCTGTTGTCCGGTCCAGAATGCCGAGGGTGCCTCAGTGATAGCGAAGTGCACCACCTTCCGGCGCTCATGGGCCAGGATGACGAACACGAACAGCACGCGGAATGCCGCCGTCGGGACGGTAAAGAAATCGATGGCGGCGATCTGCTTGGCGTGGTTGCGCAAAAAGGTTTTCCAAGTCTGCGACGACGAGCGCGGACGTATGGGGCGGTATTTCCTGATGGTGGAGTCGGAAACCTGTAGACCCAATTTCGCCAACTCGTCGCGGATGCGGGGACTGCCCCACGTCGGGTTGGCCCCCCATATCCGGCGGATCAACCGGATTAGCTCAGGATCGATCGGCGGCCGTCCGCCAACGCGACGCGATTTCCAGCGCCAATAGAGGCGAAACCCGGCGCGATGCCAGCCGATCACCGTTTGCGGTCGGATGATCACCAATGCCTTTTCCCAGCGAGACCACACGGCGCGCAGGCAGATCCACAACAGCCGGTCGGCATTGCGGAATTTGGGTTTCCCTGCGGTGCGATTCAACACGAGGAGTTGGTGCCGCAGAGCCAGGTTCTCGAGCAGCAGTTGGCGGCGCGGTTGGAAGGTTGCACCCAGACTCCGAAGCACGACAAAAATTACGCCAAACATGATCCGCGCAACTTGACCCAACTGATCCGTCCATCAACGAATTCGACTCCCGATGAGGTTTTCGCTACCCACACCCGGTTGCACGAGGCCGGCAGTCGCCCGCCCAGCGTCAGCTTCCCCGCGTTTGTCCGCAGATTTCCCGCATGATCGTGATCCACCCGCCCGTGCGGCGCCGCACCTTGTCGGATCCATCAATGGCGGTCTTTTTGTTTACAAAACACTGGCCGATCGGAATGGGAGTCCCTTCAGGCGCCCCGGACCTCCCGCTCCTCCGGCCTCCGTTCCCCCGGCGCGGCACCCAATAGGGCCGACGAGGCCGCAAACCACGGCTCTCCCGTGCCAAATCCGCCGCCTCGCTTCAGTCAACGCCGCGCCGGCTTGCCGATCGCTTGGAAGCGTGGGTTAGGCAGGCACCACGCGTCACGGGCCAAAATAGAAGCCGGCGACCGAGAGAGGTTCCCGCAGTTCATAGAGCCGACCCGGCGGAAGTTCGAAGGTAAACTCGGTAGTTTGCTTGGCGGCGCACTTGGCGATGACCTTCGACTTGAGATTGAAGGCACTAAGGCCGAGGCTGGTCTCAAAAGTCCCTGATAACTGATAATTGCGCCGGTATTTCACGATGCTCTGGCTAGTGTCACCGGACAGATCAAACCGCTCTCGAACTCGTCCCTTCCCCACCAGCCTCTGCCAATCTGCGTCGGTCACTGAACCGACACCGTTCGCATCGCGCGCTTCAGGCTCGAACAATTCAGCCCTGAGGAATCTCTCCTGTAGTTTGCCCCGCTTATATAGTGCAGCTCGAACGACCTTAATGTGTAGCGGCGCGAAGATGAGCTTCCGCTCGCCGGCCGAGGACATGAACTCGCTCGCCTGAGCTACGGACAGCGTGACATCTGAGCCAAAGCCAGTTCCTAGCACTTCGATACTCCAGCCAGCCGTCACGTCTGTGGATGTACCCTCGGCGTACGTTGTTTTCGCCTTGGGGACACTTGGGGAATCAAACACACAGAGGGGCAGCTTTCGTGTAATGATCGTTTCATCCTCCTCGACCACCTTCACGCCCGTAAAAAACTGCTTTATGGCCTCAGTGGCGTGATAACGTGCCTGCGGCCGAGGGGCTCGGTGTTCTCCGTAGGGGGCGAAATCTTCCGGGAACTGGACAGCCAAGCTGCCTAGGTCCTCGTGAAGGTCCTTCAATATGCGTACGCGGTCGATCCCGAGTGCATCGAATGCCACATTGATGTGATTGAGGTGATCAGCTGCAGACTCGACCCAACCAGCCACCTGCCAAGGATACTGCTTGGAGCGAACTGTCCCCGGGATGATTCGAATGTCCATTGTCATGTCCTAAATGACTGCCAAGGTTATTCTTCTCGCTGGTCGCGCGCTCCCGACCACAGCCTTTTCGGCCCGGCCTGACCGCGGTCGCGCGCAATAGACGCCTAAAGCGCCACCTTCAGCGCGGCGCCGATGGCCGTGCTCAGAACCCCCAGCGCCGCGGTGATCGCGCTTTGAACCGCAAGGACTCCGAGTCCTTGGATGGTCAGCAGCACCGATTGCATCGACATTTTCTGCAGGTTGACATAGTACTGTGCGTCCTGAGGCGATATCGTCCCTGCGGCCAGCATGTCTTGGATGTGATCGACATCTTCCGCGAATTGCTGGAATTCATGGGTGGCATAGTCCATCGCGGCCTTTCCGCCTGCTACGAGCGCGCCACTCGCCGCATTGGCCATGTTGGCGCCCAGGTTTGGATCGATTTTGAAGCTCATGTTATTTGTTTCCGCTGCCGGTTGAGGTGGCGCCTTTCTTGGCGAGTTCCAAGGTCAGGATGGCTCGAAAGATTCTGTCCAAACTCTCTTCGAACTGCGCCGCGTCCATTTTCGACAAGCCGGACTCCTGGTGTCGTTTCTCCATTTGATCGATGGTGTCTTTGAGGTTCTTGATCTCCCCCGCTGTCTGCGAGTTTAACGCGATCGCACTCGCCCGCACCGCCAGACCGGAGATGGCAACTTTTTCGTCGTCATAAAAGGCCGTGTAGTTTTTCTTGTAGTCATCGGCGCTGCTGAGCCCCTCGCGTTCGATCTTCACCAAAAACGTTTCCGTCGCGGTCTGAAGGGCCGTCACCTGCTTGTCCAGTTGGTCGTCATAGGGAGCGATCAATTGGACGCTGGAACAGCCGGCCGTCAGCGTTAGCACGAACGTGAGCACCAAGCCGGGTGCGGTGAGGCGAAGGGATGCTGGCGAACTTTTCATCGGGCTAGTCGTTCGCTTGCTTTGATTGCTCGGTCGAATGGCCTTCTGAAATCATGAACCCCAGGAACGTGCCTGAACTTATCCCCATCAAGGCGAGCAATGTCGCGTTGAACTCCGGCATGGCCAGGTTGCAATAGACCTCCTTGATAAAAATGACGCCCAGAACCAGCGTCCAAACAAACATCTGAAAACGATGCAGGCTAATCCCATCTGCATCCGTCAGCACGTCGGTCATAAAATGGACCGACGCCGGGGTTTTCTCCTTGATCTTAGCGTCGATCTCAGTCGTGTCGGTGCCGGCGGCCAATGCGGCGCGTTGCGATCGCAGTTCGTCCAGCTCCTTGAGGACTTTGCTGGAGTGCTCCTTGCCTTTGTCCTGCACCGCAACTCCGAGAGCCGTGCCGCTGCCGATACCCATAAGCACCAGCACCGATTCGGTAATGGAATCGTGCGAGCCGGTGATCGCCCAGATGATCACGAATGCCGACACGATCAAAAAGAACCAAAAAGCCATCTGGGTTTTTGCCAGCGAATAAGGCCGCAAGCGCCCGTCACCCGGATCAGGGCCGCTATCGCGCAGCATCTGGCTTTTCCTGCCCCACACCCACAGCCAGATAAAGATCAGTGCCAGCAACCCGAGACAGGCCAGCAACCAGCTCCCGTGGACCACGACCAGCCGGAAGCTGTTCCGCCCTTGAACCGCCGTGTCAACCGGATGCCCGTCCTCTAGACCGACGCTGAGGGAGACATTACGGACAAAATGAGTCGGCTTCCCGAGCAAGGCCGCCCAAGTGGGCCTCGCTGCATCGCTGCGTCGAAGTTCGAAACGCAGCTCGTTCCGGATCAGATCGATGGATTCCGGGTAAACGCCCCGGAGGGGCAAGCCGTCCAGATAGAGAATGATCTCGTGTCGTTCCTTCTTCGCTTGGGCGAGCAGATCCGACAGATTTTCGACGCCGACCACGAGCCGATCTCCCAGTCCGGCGACGTCGGGTTGCGGCGAATCCGACGTCACTTTGGTGACTAGGGGCTGGCTGTTTGCTTCGCCGCGGGTCGTCGGAATGCTGGCCATGGCGACAAGGCCCACCCCGATCATGATCATCGCGTGCCGCGAGAATTTTGGCTTTTTCATCTTAACCACCTCCGGTGTTCTGTTCTTCCGTTTCGTATGCTCGGGCTGATGGGGTTTTCAGTAAAGGAGAGGAAGCTCGGATTTGATGTAGGCGGGCAGGTTGACCTGCTGGTTCAAGCGGTCGAAGAAACCGTTTTTGTCGTCCGCGACCGTTAACGGTTCGAGCGCGAGGGGCACGAGCGGGAGCGGGGTCGCTTTGGATGCCGCTGTTTTCAAAGCCGGCGCGGCGGTGCGGACGCCTGGCAGAGGAAGGAGGGGGCGATGGGCCGTCTTTCCGTCATCAAGATGGTCCAAGACCAGCGTCCACGTGGGCTTTGGGGAAGATGCGACGGATTTGGAGGTCTTTAACGTGCTAGCCGCGGCCGGTGCTGGTAGCGTAGGAAGGTTTTGGAGGCATTGCTGGAGCGTGGCATGGGCTTGTCCCAGCGTGAGGGCTCCGACCGTGGGATCGGCTACTGCCTGCGCCAGATTCAGGATTCGCGGCGAGCCGCCGATCATCCAAGCCTCGGTGGCCGGTGCGACGTTTTGCAGGAATGGCACGGTTCCGTAGCGCGGCACGCCTTTGATGATCACCAAGACGATATCGGTTTCCGCCGCTTCCAAGAGATGAGCATAGGGATCGTCGTTCACTCCATCGATGACGAGCAGGTCGGCGAGTTTGCCGGTTTCGATCGAGCCGAGGGCCTTGTCCCACGATAGAATCTGGGCTGCGGTGCGTGTGGCCATGGCCACGAGTTCGAAATCGGAGAAGACCGGAGGATCGGCCGAGTGTTTGCTGACCAAGCGGGCCACTTTGAGTTCTCCGAGCAGATTCTTGCTGCCGCTCGGCGACCAATCCGACCCAAGGCCGATGCGTATGCCGCTGCCGCGCGCGGCTCGGATGTCAGCCGTTTGGCCATAGAGCAGAAGGTTGCTCAAGGGGGACCACACCATCGATGCGCCGTGGTCATGCATGGTTTTGAAGTCATCGGCGTTCAAAGCCACGCAATGAATGCCGGCGAGCGACGGCGCAATGGCCCACGTGTTGTCCGGAAGATGGAGCGCATCAAAATGCTGATGGGCCGTCGAGGAAGTGCCTTCGCTTAAGTGCAGGAGGACGCAAGCGTGTCTCTTGAGCGCGGCGAGGAACTTGGCGGCGTCTCTGGCTTCGACGTCCAGAATATGGGTGGCCGCGGCCGGAAGGCTTGGATCATCCGGCTCCTCGACATTGCGAACCAAACCTCGGTACAGCCGTTCGATGCCCTCATTGCTGCTGAGGGCAATCCCCTGACTGGTGGTGACACCGCCGAGCAGGCAGCGGCATTCGACGTAACGAACAATGGCCTGGACACAGCCCGGAGTTTTCCCGAGCACGTTCATCGGGCCCGTGACCAACTGATGGTATTCGGGAACGGCGGTCCACTGATCGCGGTTGTCGAAGCGCTTGGGGACGTTCCAGAGTGGCAGCACATCGTAGCTGAGATGATTGTGCAGCTCGATGAGGCCGGGATAAATGGTCCCTTGGGTATCGACGACCAGGATGTTCTGGAACGCGGGTGGCAGCGGCACTCCACTCGGCTGGACCGAGACAATCTTCCCCTCGCTCACGCAAACCGTTCCACCTGCGAGAACGGTGTTGGAGGCGTCCATCGTGACGATCGTGCCCCGTAAGGCGTACTGAGTAGAAGCGAGCGGATTCATGGTTTCGCCGGGTTGGTGCGTCAGGTCAGCTGGGGGGCGATCCACTTCAGGGTGTGACGGTCGTCGGGGCTCGGCCGGTTGACGCAATTGGTATGTGCCGGTTGAGCCGTCCGCCCCCAGGCGTCATCGCCGAACCACGCAGGAAGGCCGAACGGCAGGTCGCGCGGTGGAATCCGGGAGTAGTCCGCCTCCTGGATCGCGGCGCCGTAGTTCGGTCCGCTTGCAGTTCCGTCGGGGTCGGGCACGACCACGGCCCTGATTTGCGGAATGGCCGCCCTCCACGCCGTGACCAGCGCCACGGCATCGTGATCGCTCGGATGCGGGACCTTGAACACGGGGACCACGCCTTTGCCGGGCCACAAATCGACCGCGGTCTGGGCGTTTCCGCCGAAGGCGAGGATGGCTTGGAGATGGGCGCCGTCTTTCACAGCGTCGTAGAGCTTGTTGCGCCATACCAGTTGGGCCGGGTCCTTCAGCATCTGGGGAGCGGCGGTGTTCTTGCTCGGAAACAAGGCGTAGGCGAAGGCGTTTAGGCAGACGTACGATCGCGTGATCCCAAGTTTGGCCAAAAAGCCCTGAACTCGCTGGCCCGCGTCTCCGACGAGGGTTCGACAGGCCACGCGTTCCGTCGGGCCGGGGTCCGAGGCAATACAGAATACGCGGGCGGTGCCATCGAGCCGGCCGCGGTAAAAGATAGGTCCCCAATCGTACCAGAAGTTGGCTTTGAACGAACCGTAGTCCGGAACGGCGGCGAACAGATCAGCGAACGCCTGGGGCGGGCCGGGATCGAACTCTTGCATACAGGTCCTTTCAGTTGACCGGGATTTAGGGTCGAAAAAGGGACGCAGCGGACCGGGCGATACCCGCGATGCGTTGGTCGTGTTGGGTGGGACTACCCGCCGCGAACAGCGGCCGTGAGCCGGCAAACAAAAAGAGGGCCGCAGGGTGAAGAAGAAAGGGCCAAGCAAATCGGCGTGCCTTGGATGGGCGCCAGATGGGGACGATGGCGGCGTTCATGATCGTATCAAAGACGGAGGGTCGCGGCGTGGGCTGGGATTTCCACAGCGGAGCGGAGTCCCCCACGGCATCGACTGCAGCACAATCGCTTCAAGCAGGGAAGCACGGGGATCACCCAATCATGCCGACAATGGCCTGACTAAAATTGAGTATTCTACGTTAAATCGGATGCGCGCCGTCCCCGCCGTACTCGCGACTCTCCCGTGTGGGTAGACATCAACTCCCTCTGCCCAGCAAACTGTCGATTTTCAACGACTCCCGACCATGCTGCGTAGCCTGTTTTCCTCTGTCCAGCGGATGCCAACGATAGCCTGAGAACTCAGTTTCCAACTTTATTGTCTGGCCTCCCCTGCCCTGACCTTCGAAACCGACCTCCAGTTGCCAACTTTATTTGTCTTGAGTCAGAATGACTCGCGTTGGAAATCAACAGGTTAGCCTTGGGTTCAGTTTCCATGTTTATTATCCGAGTACAATGGTGTTTTAAAACAATATAGTTGGAACCCGGCTAATAAAGTCGGCCGCTGGAGAATAAAGTTGGTAACGGAGGGACCTCCGGATCCGCTTGAGCAGATAATAAAGTCGGATCCCCGGGTTCATCGCATGCTGGCCTTCAGGCCACAAAGCGGCGACCGATTGAGAATCCGCTGACCAACACCAATGTCATTGGGCGTTGACGTGGAATTCCGCGCCGGGCCCGACGCGCTTCGGCACTTCACGTAAACAGATCTGGAGTTCTCCCGGACCGCGCTCCGTCGTTACGAGAAGAACACCCCACCCCCAGAACATCACTCCTTCCAATCTCCAATTGAGAATGCAGGATGTCGACCGTGCCTACCTAGTTGGATTTCTCCAACAACTTCTTCTTTTGCGCCTGAAATTCCTCCTCGGTCAGAAGTCCGCGTTTCCGCAGGTCATCCAACTTCATCAGGTCATTGTAGAGCGCATCGGTCGTGGTCCGTGGCGCTGCGTTTTCGGCGACCACCGGCGTCGCGGCGCTTGGGGCTGACGCCGCTACCGGGGCATGCAGCTCCGGATCGTTCGCGTCCAGCGCCTTGAACACGACTTTGGCGCTGGCGAACCCCGTGAGCGGGACGAACGGCCTTGCCGTCGTCGTGCTGACAATCTTCAGCTCCTTGTGCAACTTGGCACAATACGCGGCGGCATCCTCGAGCGCTTGCGATTGCAGTTTCTCGGTGTTGCGCGTGAATCCATTGTTTGCCCAGCGGGTCAGGGCGTAGGTGTCGTGACCGAGCGATACGATTTCAGGGTTCGGGTCGGCACGGCAGGTCACGGCGAGCAGACCGAGAGGCAACGCCAGCCAGACGAATAGGGGCAATCTCATGGCGTGAACGTTCAGCCCATCTCGTTGCTCTCGTCAACCTCAACAAAAAACCGCAATCACTCGCTACATC
Organism: Opitutaceae bacterium; assembly: GCA_049513315.1. Classification (GTDB taxonomy): domain Bacteria; phylum Verrucomicrobiota; class Verrucomicrobiia; order Opitutales; family Opitutaceae; genus Fen-1467. The sequence goes on along the minus strand of JBEKWG010000016.1, from coordinate 58,697 downwards.
GCGCTGGCCGGCTGGCCCGCGGTCCGGTATATGAACGATCCGTGTCGAATCCATCGTCCCTCTCTTCCGGCGTTTCGCCGATGACCGACCCCTCCCGAACGGCCGCGGACAGACGACGCTGGTGGGCCCACCCGGTCTGGCTGGGTGCGCTGGTGATCGGCGCGACGGCGGTCGCCTACTTGCCCGCGCTGAAAGCCGGATTCGTCTGGAACGACATCGACTACGTCACGAGTCTGGCGCGGGCGAGGCTGGAACAATTGGAGCACGACCGATGAGCGTCCCGCTTCGAACTCCGGCCACACCGGAGCGCCGCGTCTCGCGGCGGACGACCGTCGTCGCCGGGGCCGGCCTGGTCCTGTCTGCGCTCGCCGTTTACGCCAACAGCTTTTCCGGGCCGCTCATCTTCGACGACCTGCTGTCGATTCCCCAGAACCCGACCATCCGCCGTTTGCCCACATCGCTCATGCCGCCCGGTGGTGGTCTGACGGTCACGGGCCGGCCCGTGCTGAATCTGTCCTTCGCGCTCAACTATGCGCTCAGCGGCGACCGCGTCTGGAGCTATCACGCGCTGAATCTGCTCATCCATATTTGCGCCGGCCTCGCGCTGTTCGGTGTGATCCGGCGGACCCTTCGACTCCGCTCAGGGCAGGCGCTGGCAGGAACCAACGTTGTAGGAAGGCCGCTTGCGACCGATGATCGCCCGCGAGCGGGTTTCCTACAATCGGACGCTACGCTCATCGCTCTGGCCATCGCCTTGCTCTGGACGCTGCATCCGCTGCAGACCGAATCCGTGACGTACATCGTGCAGCGAGCCGAGTCGCTGATGGGCCTGTTCTATTTGCTGACCCTTTATTGTTTCATCCGCGCGATCGACAGCGATGCGGGCCGAGGTTCTGTCGAAACAACAAAGGCACCGAGTCACCAAGAGTCTGGAACAATTGCCCAAAACTCCTCTGTGCCTTTGCGTCTTCGTTGTTCAAAAGGATGGGCTGCTTTAGCCTTCGTCGCCTGTCTCCTCGGCATGGCTACCAAGGAGGTCATGGTCTCGGCTCCGCTCATCGTGCTGCTCTATGACCGCGTCTTCGTGGCCCGCAGTTTCCGCGCGGCCTGGCGCCAACGCGGGCGAGTCCATCTCGCGTTGGCGGCCACTTGGATCCCGCTGACGGGATTAGTGCTGCTCGCCGCGAATCGCGGGGGAACGGCGGGCTTCGGCGTCGGCGTGAGCTTCTGGACCTACGCCGCGACCCAATTCCAGGCGTTGTCGCATTATCTCTGGCTGTCGGCCTGGCCGCATCCCCTGATCGTTGATTACGGAGTGCGGTGGATGGCGTCGGTCGGGGACGTGGCACCCTATGCCGCGGGAGTCGCCCTGCTGGTCGCCACCACGGCGGTGGCGCTCGTCCGTCGGCCGGCGCTCGGGTTCCTGGGAGCCACGTTCTTCGCGATCCTGGCCCCGACTTCCCTAGTGCCCGGGACTCGCCAGACGTTGGCCGAGCATCGCATGTATCTCGCCCTAGCGCCGGTGATGGTGCTGCTGGTTCTGGCGTTGTACGCTTGGCTGGGCCGTCGTAGCCGGTTCGTATTGGCGGCGGCCGCTGTTGGCCTGGGCTGGCTGACCGTCCAGCGCAACACCGTCTACCGCAGCGACGCCACGATCTGGCGCGACACGGTGGCCAAACGACCGGGCAACGCCGCCGCACGCGATAATTACGGCAACATTCTGGCCCAGGCTGGCCGGCTCGAAGAGGCACTGACGCAATACGAGGAGGCGATCCGGCTCGAGCCGGGTTACGCCGAGGCCCACAACGACTTTGGCTTGGCGTTGGCCCGGGCGGGACGGCTGCCGCAGGCGATCGCGCACTACGAACAGGCGCTGCGCATCAATCCCGCCCTGCCCGACGTGCACAACAATCTGGGCAACACGTTGCGAGCGGCCGGCCGAACCCCGGAAGCGATCATGCACTACGAACAGGCGCTGCGGCTCAAGCCGGAGTTCGCCGCCGCGCACAACAATCTGGGCAACGTGTTCCGCGAGGCGGACCGCTTGCCGGAGGCCATCGCCCAATATGAACAGGCGCTGCAAATCGATCCGGACGTGCCCGACGTTCACAACAATCTGGGTAACGCGCTGTGGGCGGACGGCCGAGCTCAGGAAGCGATCGCGCATTATGAGGAGGCGCTGCGGCTCAAGCCGGATTTCGCTGGCGCCCATAACAATCTGGGCAACGCGTTCCGCGAAGCGGACCGCCTGCCAGAGGCCATCGCCCAATACGAACAGGCGCTGCAAATCGATCCGGCCGTGCCGGAAGTGCACAACAATCTGGGCACTTCCCTGCTCATGATGGGGCGCACGCCGGAGGCGATCGCCCAATTCGAGGCGGCGCTGCGGTTGAATCCGAACTTGGCCCAGGTGCACCTGAACCTGGCCATCGCCTTGGAGAGCGCTGGTCGGCACGACGAGGCGGCCGCGCATGTTGAGGCGGCCCGGCGGCTGGGGGCCGCCGTTCCCCCGTCGCGTAATTGAGCGCGGTGCGCAGCCCTACGACTGCGCTCAGGGCCCTGAGCCTGCCGAAACGGCGCCGGCGGACGCCGAAACGCGAAACCGCTATCGTCATTTGCCGCCGTGAACAATACGCGCGATTGGCCGTAACAGCATCCGGTGTATTCCTTTGTTTCGTCACGGCAGGCGAAATAGAATCTCAGGACGTCGACGCCACCAACGCCGATGCAGGTGGGCGTTCGTTCGAACTCGGGCTTGGATGGTGAAAGGAGCAGGTAGCTGTCGCTTCCGGAGTGTGGCTGGCCGAGGCCGTTCAGCGCGTCGAACACGCTCCGGGCACCCTCGCGATCTTTTCACTAGCCTTGATCCGCTTGAACTCGCCCCGCCCGTGCCGGGGCAAAGGTCGACCGCCCGACCGCCTCGCGCACTGAATCGGGCCGACTCTTTGTTCCGCTGTCAAGCGATCGCCATCCGCCCCCGATGTACTCCTCAAATTGGCGCACAAAGTTGCCCGGATCATGTTTGGCGTGGATTATCGCCGTGCTTTGGAGCGCGGGTGTAGTCTTCCAACCGTGCCGCCTGTGGGTAGCATCAATTCCCTCTGCTTGGTATGTTGTCGATTTTCCACGAACCCCGACCATGCTGCGCAGCCTGTTTCCCCTGTCCAGCAGGTGCCAACGATAGCCTGAGAACTCAGTTCCCAACTTTATTTGTCTTGAGCCAGAACGGCCTGCGCTGGAAATCAAGAGGTTAATCCCGGGTTCAGTTTCCATGTTTATTATCCGAGTACAATGGAGGCCAGTCTCGATCATCGCCGCCCCATTGCTGCTGATCGGGCTCCTGTCGGTTCGACTGTTAGGTGACACCCGCATGGCCCGGGGTGAGTCCCTGCTGACCGAATCGCCGGGCGCTGCCGACTTTGTGCTGGCGACGGGAGGACGGTCCGCGGCCATCTGGCTCGAGCCCGGGGCTGACAAATCGATCCTGCGGGCCGCGGGTGATCTGGCCGCGGATGTCGAGCGCGTCACGGGCGTCCGGCCGCAACTGAGCCAGGACCCGGCGTCCCGGCGCGGCCCGCTCGTGCTCATCGGGATGCTGGGGCAGAGCAAGTTCATTGACGGGTTGGCGGCGGCCGGAAAGCTCGATGCCAGCGGGGTGCGCGGCAAATGGGAGAGCTACGTGGTGCAGGTCGTGAACGACCCGGCGCCCGATGTGGACCAAGCCCTCGTCATCGCCGGCAGCGATCGCCGCGGCACCATCTACGGGATTTACGAGGTGTCGGAGTCGATCGGCGTCTCGCCGTGGTATTGGTGGGCGGATGTGCCGGTGCCCAAGCGCGCTTCACTGGCGATCCGGGCGGGCGCGCACCAACACGGTCCGCCGTCGGTGAAATACCGCGGCATCTTCCTCAACGACGAGGACTGGGGCCTGCAGCCGTGGGCGGCAAAGACATTCGATCCGGCGCTGGGCGATATCGGGCCCAAGACCTATGCCCGCATCTTCGAACTGCTCCTGCGGCTGAAGGCCAACACCCTCTGGCCGGCCATGCACGCCTGCACCAAGGCGTTCAATCTCTACCCGCAGAACAAGCAGCTCGCCGACGACTATGCGATCGTCATGGGCTCATCGCACGCGGAGCCGATGCTGCGCGACAACGTCACCGAGTGGACCGCCCCGCCCGAAAGCTACAATTACGTGACGAACCGCGAAGGTGTGCTGAAGTATTGGGAGCAGCGCGTGCGGGAGAACGGCCGCTTCGAAAACATTTACACCCTCGGCATGCGCGGGATCCACGACTCCGCCATGGTTGGCCCGACGACCACCGCGGAGCACCTCCGCGTGCTGGAGCAGATCTTCGCCGACCAGCGGTTGCTGCTCGCGAACCACGTGAATCCCGATGTCACGCAGGTTCCCCAGGCGTTCACCCCGTACAAGGAGGTGCTCGATATTTATCACGCCGGCCTGCACGTGCCGGATGACGTTACCCTCGTCTGGCCCGACGATAATTTTGGCTACATCCGCCATTTTCCCACGCCGGCGGAGCAGCAGCGGCGGGGTGGTTCGGGCGTGTACTACCATCTGTCTTATCTCGGCAGCCCGCTGTCCTACCTCTGGCTCTGCACCACGCCCCCGGCGCTGGTTTGGGAGGAGATGACCAAAGCCTACGATCATGGTGCGCGCACGATCTGGATCGTTAACGTCGGCGATCTCAAGCCGGCCGAGATTGGCACGGAATTTTTTCTGGAGATGGCGTGGGACATCCACCGCTGGCGGCGCGAGAATCTACCCGGTTTCCTCGTCGAATGGGCCGCACGCGAGTTTGGCGCGGAACACGCCCGGGAAATTGCCGGTATCATGGATCAGTACTACCGGCTCAACTTCCAGCGGAAGCCGGAGCATCTCCAATGGTGGCTGCCAAATGAGTCGCCGCGTCCGAGTCCGTTCACGGCGGAGGAGACGCGGCAGCGGCTCGCAGCCTTGGTCCAACTGCGCGCGCGGGTGGACCGACTCCATGCGACTCTGCCGGATGCCGCCAAGGACGCCTTCTATGAGCTGGTGGCGTATCCGGTGCGCGGCACCGCCCTGGCCAATGAACGCTACTTCTTCGGCGAACTTTCGGCGCTCCACGCCGCCTCCAGCCAGACCGATGCGCCGGAACTCGCCCGGCAGGCGGAGGCCGCCGACGCCCGGCTGAAGGAAGAGACACGCGTTTTCAACGAACAGATCGCCGGCGGCAAATGGCGTCGCATCCTTGCCCTCGAGCCAGCCGACAACCAGTGGCGGAAGATTCGCATCGCCCCTTGGGCTCTCCCTCAGTTTGCGTCCGCGCCGAATGCCGCGGAAGGTCCCGCCCACGCGCCGGCCAAGGCGCCGGGCGGGTTTGACGGTTTCATCGAGACGAACGGCGTCGTGTCGATCGAGGCTGAGCACTACACGGATAAAATTGACCAAGGAGGCGCAGGCTGGGAGGTCATTCCCGGACTCGGACGCACCGGAGACGCGGTGGCGGTTTTCCCCACGACCGCGGCGAGCCTCGAGCCGGCGCAGCTCATGACCGACGCCCCGCGGCTCGATTACCGGGTGCATTTATCAACGGCGGGAGAGATCACGGCGATCGTGAACCTCCTCCCCACCCAGCCCATCCTGACCGGCAACGGCCTGCGTCTGGCCGTGGCGCTCGATGACCAGTTACCGCAGCTGGTGACCGCCGGCGCGGAGGTGGGCTCGCCGGAGTGGTCTCAAAGCGTGCTCAACGAGGTGCTCGCGGTCTCGACGCGGCTCCGCGTGCCCGCCGCCGGCGCGCACGTGCTGAAAATCTACATGGTCGATCCGGGCGTGGTGGTGGACAAGATTGTGATCGATTGCGGCGGTTTGAAGCCCGGCTATCTCGGACCTCCAGAAACCCGGGTGGCGAAGTGAAACGGCGCGGTGCGGGAGCACCGCCCTCCACGCAAGCGCATCGGCCTTGGGGAGGGCGAGGCTCCCGCCGAGCCGTTATTCCTATATCGACGTCAATATCAGCCGGCGTGAAAACGGAATTCGACGATCTCACCTTGGAAGGGCCAATCTTCCGCGCGCGTGCACAGGCCGGCACGGACTGGATTGTTCACGATGTATTACCACTTCTTCGTATAGCTCTCCCCGCAACGCAGCTGCCCGTCCCAGAAATCTTGCTGCCAGACCGGCTTCTCGGCGGCGAACGGCCAGATCTTTGACGACCGGCCCTTCCAAAACCGCACCCATTGGGCCAATGACGCAGTTGTTGCTTCCGCCGGCGCGCAGACCATGTGGAGATGATCCGGCATCAGGACGTAGCGCCCGACGATCCATTGATCGGCGGCGCGCCATGCTGCGATCAGGATTTCGTGAATGTCAGGACGCGCGAGCAGCGGCCGCCGGCCGCGCACGCATACCGTCAGGAAGACCGCGCTGGACCGATTTCGCATTCTCACCACCGGCCAATGCGCGGGATGGCTGCGAACAGGGAGTTGGGATTCGAGTGACACCGGATCGCGGCGAGACTCCGCGCCGGGGATTGGCAGGACAACAGCGTATTCTCCACCATCCGGCGTGCTTCCCAAGGTCAACCGTCGGCGGTGCGGGAGCACCGCCCTCCACGCAAGCGTGTCTTCCCTCAGGAAGGCAATTCTGCTGGACGGCAGGACGCCCTCCACGCAAGCGCATCGGTCCCACGCGTGAGCGCCTTTACTTGTAGCGATAGAGCCTGACGCGCTGGATCGTCGGTCCGTCAGGGCCAAACATCAGACCGCTTCCCGACTGGTTGTTCGCGGCAGCTTCGTCCAGTTTGTAATTCAGCAGGATGTCGTCGCCGCTCAGCTTGCGGCCCGGCACCCACTTTCCGTCCACGTACCGCCCGGCCCAGACTTCGGCCAGCCCGGCGATCGGCGGTCCCGGCGAGGTCGGGGTGAACGTGACCTGAAGGTCGCTGCCCGCCACCAGATATTCGTCCGGACCCATCATCAGAAAGAGGCCGTAACCCGTCGGTACGACCTCCGAGGGATTGCGCCGGTTGTGCCGTCGATCGACGGTTACGGTGTAGTTACCCATCGGGATGTTCTGCGTCGCGTGCTGCGCGTTGAGCGAAACGGCGGCGATGGTGCCGGCCGCCTGGTGCTCCAGAATCAGGGGGGTCAGTTGGGACAGCACCGCATACGCCTTGGGCAGCGGGAGGTTTTCGACCTCGGCCGGTGGCGGCGCGCCAGCGTCCGGCCGCAGGGCGACCAGCCGCCCGGCGTTGTCGATCCCGAAGGGCGAGTAGCCGATCGAGGCGTGCTGCCCGATGGCATAGAACGCGTTGGCGGCGCCGCCCGCGTCGCCCCGGGATTCGGGCACAAAGAGCGGATTGTTGTCACGGTGGAAACGCGCGACCCAGTCCGCGAAATTCTGCAGGTAGATGTCCGGCGCGTTGATGTCGATCGACGGCGCTCCGGCCTTCCACACGTCGATGACGAGCGGCTCCGGTCCTCCGCTGGGATAATCGCCCGGCCCGTTGTCCTCCGGCTGGACAATCCACGTGTTCGTAAACACCGGCAGCGGATATTCGGCCTTCCCGGTCTTCGTGATGTGATCCATGTAGCGCGCGTAATTCCACGCCATGAAGATCTCATCCGTCGCCGGCCCGGTGCCGAAGACTTCCTGCCAGGTTCCCGCGGCCTTGAAGCCGGCGGCCTCCCAGAGCTTGAGGAGGTCCGGATACAACCGGTCCCGGTTTTTCTGCAGGTAGTCCGTCAGCTCCGGCGGCACGGCCTTCGCAAAGGCCGCCTCGCCCGCGGCCGAGCGGTCCCGTGAATCGCCGAGCACGCCCACTTCGTTCTGCATTTGGATCATGACCACGGTGTGCTGCGCGGAATCGACCTCGCGCAGATGCCGCATGAAGGCGGTGTAGGCGCGCGTATCGGCTGCGAGGTTCACCTCGCTCAAGGTGGAAAGGACTTCGATGGACTTGCCGCTCTTGATAGTCACGCGCGGGAACCGGTCCTGGTCGGCTTTGACCCAGGCGGGCACGAAGCTGGAGATGCCGTTCTTCCAGCTCCCGAACCACAGGAACATGACGTGCAGATTGTTCTTCCGGGCGCCCGCGAGCAGTCCGTCCACTAGCGTGAAATCATATTTGCCTTCCACGGGCTCGATCCAGTCCCACGCCACGGCCACCAGAACGGTGTTGAGGTTCATCTGCACGAGCCGCGGCCAGACCGGCTCCATGTAGTCGAGGCTGGAGGAAGCGGTGTTGGCGGCCTCCCCCGCCAAGGCAAGATACGGCTTGCCGTCGACGATCAGTTGGGTGGTCGCACCCCGTTTTTCGAGATGGGGAATGGACGAGGCGGGCTGCCCCTGAAGGCAGGCCGCCATCAGGGCAAAGGCGCAGAAGACGTTGCGATATGACATGACTGTGAGTTTCATGTGTTCACCTTTCTTGGGAAATACATGGAGAAAATCAGGACCGGTGGGAGCCTTCGCGGTGAGTTGTCTGTGCCCGGCGCCAATCATCACCGCTTATCAACCGTGGCCGGAGGCACTGCGCCAACCACGATGAACCTGGTTCCAAAGGGTTCCAACTCCAGCCGCAGTCTTACTGTTCCATTCCCTGCCGCCGTGTTGTCCGCAGGTCCGATGGTTCCCGCATTGGCATCCCAGACCCGCACCGGGCCGCCGCCGCTCAGCGTCGCCTGGCGCGTCTGCGGCTGGTCGCTTTCGTTGAAGAAGAAATAGAGGTCGGCATCCCGCCAGCGCCGATGGAGATATTTCACCGGCGGACAGGGTTGATCCAGCAGCACGTCCGGTGGCGGCAGCGCTTCGATGACGCGCGGCGTCAATTCTCCCGACGGCTCACGCACGGCCCAGCCCAAGTCCGGCGGCCCGCCGGCCTGCAGGAACGTTTTCCCCACGACCAGCGAAGGCTGGCGACCGAGGAAGATCACGCGACCGCCGGCCTCGGCGAAGGCATGCAGTCGGTCCAGCGCCAGTCGGGAAATCGCGCTCGACGGCGGCACGATGACGGCACGGTAGGACTGGCCGCTGAGATTTCTCAGGGCACCACCATCGGGAGTCAGGGCCGTGGCGAATGCCTCCTCGTTGATGAAGTCGAAGTCGCGCTGGCGTTCCAGCAACTGCTGCATGAGCGCGAGCGTGCCGGCGTCGGCCGCGGCATCGCCGAGCCACATGCTCAGGTTCGGATAGTAGACCGCGATCCCGGCCGCGGGCCGGCCCTGCGCCAGCAGATAGGTGGCGCGGTTCGCATAGGCCACCGCCGCGGGGAATTTTTCATCACCCAGCCAGCCGCGGAAGCCGATCTGCCCGCCGCTCGAAGCCATGACAAACATGACCTCCTGCAGATTGATGCCGCGCACATACTGCTGGTTCATGACCCACCTTGCCTGCTCGACCGTCGGAGGCGTCCGGTAGGCAGCGAAGCTCTCCGTGAACGCGCGCGGCCGGCCGAACCCGTGCGCCGCCGAGGAGGCGTACTTCGGAAAGTCCGACACCTTGCCCGGCCAGATTTGATTCCAGATGGTGTCGATGCCCGGCACCTCCACGTACCGCATGTCCTTGAAGAAGTCTCCCTCGGAATGAATCAGAGCCATCATCTGGTCCTCATGATTGAGGTGTACCAGGTACTCGATGCCGTTTGCGGCGCACCACTCGCCCTGCACCCGGAAGAAATTGTCACGAAAAAGGTCTGACCAAACGTCCCAATAATCCGCCTTCGCCCGTTGCTGCTCCTCCGTGGGATGAGGGGCGAAAAACGATGCGGCATACGGCCGCACGTCGTAACCCTTCCGCTGCTCGAATTCGGTGGAAATCGCCGGTGTCCACGGAATGCCGCTGATCGAATAGTCCGGCTCGTCACCGCGGAAACCCAGCACGGTTACTCCAAACTCCGCGCCCACATATTTTTTGTACTGCTCGTGGGTCCAGACAAGGAACTGCCGCGTCGCCGCCGGGTTGAGATAATCCTCCAGCGAGTTTTTGTCGTCCTTCCCCCGGGTCAGATTGTTGACGGCGCGCGTCGGCGAGCTCCGGAAAGCATGCTGGATGATGAGAACCTCCCATTTCCCCTCCGGCGCGGTCCACCGCAGTTCGCCGGCATTGGTGACGAGCGGCCGGCTGCTTTTGTCCACCTGATTGACGGCCAGCACGCCCTCAACCTCCGGCGCCAGCTTGCGGGTAAGGGTCTCCCCGGCGGCGATCTCGATCCGTTCCCCGACCACGAGGGCCTGCATGTGCAGGTCGGGCCGCTCCGCGCTGAATTTGCCGCCGGCGAAACCGCTCGGATATTTGCCTTCGTCCACCAGCCAGACCCGCATGCCGCGGCGCTTCGCCTGCTCGACGGCGAGCTGGATGGTCTCGAACCACCCGGGCGAGAGGTAGGGAGCGGACATGCCATAACCCGCTTCGATCGTGACGACGCGGATGCCCTTGGCCTGGAACGCATCCAGATCGCGGTTGATGACTTCCTCGGTGATCACCCCATCCCAGCCCCACCAGATGGTCAGTCCATACTCGGGCGGCGGGTTCGTGAAATTTGCCGCCACTTCGGCTGCGGACGGATCGTTGAGTTCCTGCCACGGGTGTTCGGCGGCGGCGACGGCCGCGGCAAGCAGGGGCGAGATGATGAGAGAGGCTAAGGAACGAGTGGTCATGGTATCGGTAAGGGCGCGATCTTGCCCGCCGTGCCGAGGTCAGGCGAGGGCTGGGCCGTGTCTTCAAACCGCCTGTCATCGCGAGCCCCGCCGCCGCGGGGCGTGGCGATCCAGCTGGTTTGCTTCGTCGTTCCACTGCACGGAACTCCTCGCAATGACGGTTTGAAGACGCGCCTTAGTCTCATCCTCGAACTTTGGGCTTCAGGGGTGCAGGCTGGGACGCGGGGCTGCGTCGGCCGGTTACTTGAACGCTATCTTTCAGGAGAGCCCGGTGATCTTCAGGGCATAGGCGTGGTTGCAGGGTTTCTCGGGCGGCAGCTGGACCTTCAGCCCCGCGTCGTCGTGCGTCCACGCCAGCTTGCCGGGGAAGCCGAGCAGTTCCACGCCGCCGATTTTTCCAGTGACATGCGGGCTGGTGGTCGCGAGCGGCGCGATCACCACTTCCTTCTCCGGCCAGCCCATGAAGAAGGCGTAAAGCACCGTACCCTTGGTCGTGAAACGCACATCTGCGGCGGTGAGCTCCTTCCGGCTCTTTTCATTGAACTGCTCGTTGGGTGCCGGTTTGTGGGTGCCGGGACCTTCGCCGAAGATTTTCCAGGGACGCGTGGAGTAGATCGCCTCGCTGTTGACCGCCATCCAGGCGGTGATCTCGGAGAGGATCTTCAGCTCCTCGTCATCGAGCATGCCGCTGTTGGGCAGCGGGAAGTTCAGCATCAGGTTGCCGTTGCGGCTGACGATGTCCACGAGCAGGTCGATGACGGTCTTCGGCGTCTTGTATTCGATCCCCCGCCGATAATGCCAGCTGCCGATGCACGTGTCGGTCTGCCATGGGTTGGGCCAGATGCTCTCGACGACACCGCGCTCGACGTCCAAGAGGCACGTCCCTACCTCGGAATCCTCGCGGCGTTTGCTGGTGTAGACCGCCTGGACCTCGCCGCCGTGCAGTTTCGCATTCAGGTTGTACAGGTGCGCCACCAGACTCAATCCAATCGCTTCGAAGGGGATGTGGCCGTCGCAGTACAGGAGATCGGGTTGATAGTTGTCCACGAGGTCCTTGATTCGCGCGAACCAGTGGCGTTTCCACGACTCCGGGATGCCATTCTCGTTCCAGTCCAGTTTCGTGTAGATCTCGTGCGAATCGCAGTAGAGGTCCACGAACTTCGGATCCATCCCGTCGTAGGGAATGCCGGCGAGCGGACCATCTTGATCGGCACCGTGGCTGGTGGAAAACCACTTGTGGGTGATCCAGAGATGGTCGCTGACGCCGAACTTCATTCCCCGCTTCAGCGCCGCCTGACGGAACTCGCCGACGACATCCCGTTTCGGTCCCATGTTGGCGGCGTTCCAACGCGTGTGCTTCGAGTTCCAGAGGTCGAAGTTGTCGTGGTGCACGCCCATGCTCATGAAGTATTTCGCCCCGGCCTTCTTGTAGAGTCCCACGAGATAATCCGGATCAAACTTGTCCGCCTTCCACGTGGGGATGACATCCTTGAAGCCGAACTTCGAGGGATGGCCGTAATGTTCGACGTGGTACTGATACTGCCTGCTCCCTTGCATGTACATGTTGCGCGCATACCAGTCACCCGCCTCCGCCGCCGACTGTGGGCCCCAGTGCGCCCAGATGCCAAACTTGGCGTCGCGGAACCAGTCGGGAACCCGATAGGCTCGGAGCGATTCGCGCGTGCCTTTGAACGGGCCGGACTGAATGTTAAGGCCGGCATCTTCCGCAGCCGCGGCCTGCAGCCGCAGCGCGCCGACGGCGGGCACCGCGCCCGCGAGAATCTTGATGGCAGTACGTCTGGTCATGGACATGGCACTTACCTCTGGTTTTTAGGGGTGAGCTGATTAGTGAAGTTTTTCACGGCGCGGGCCCGAAGCGCAGTGCGGAAGGCGGCGAGGACGGTGGCGGCGATACCGGGCAGCGGGGGTATTTTCATGGTCGGGGGCAACCGAACACCCTGAATCTACCGCCACCACCACCGTAATCTCAAGTATGATGACTGCTTCGGTTATCCGGTGCATGGACGGACCGATTGTCATTCGCCTTGCCGGCGGCGGCGACTGGCGCATAACCGTTGCCCTCCGGCATGAACATCCAACCGAGCAAGGAAGCCTTTCTGCGCTTGTGCGAGCAGGGCAACGTCGTGCCCGTCTACGCCGACCTCATGGCCGACTTCGAGACGCCCGTCTCGGCCTACGCCAAGCTCAAGGCCGCCGGGCCGGCCTACCTGCTCGAGTCCATCGAAGGCGGCGAAGCCGTCTCCCGCTACAGCTTCATCGGCTGCCGGCCGCGCAGGGTCTTCGCCTGCTATGCGGACACCACCGAGATTCGCGAGCCCGGCCGCCCGGTGCAGCGCATCCCCACGCCGCACGATCCGCTCAAGCTCATTGAAGCCGAAATCGCCGGCTACCAGCCCGTCCATGTCCCGGGCATGCCGCGCTTCATGGGCGGCGCCGTGGGCTACCTGGGCTATGAATACATCCACCGCATCGAGCCGACCGTGCCCGAGGCGGCGCGCGATGAACTCGGCCTTCCGCTCATCTACTTCATGCTCTCGGACACCCTGCTGATGTTCGACCGCGCCAAGCAGACGCTCCGCCTCTGCGTCAACGCCCATGTGCACGCCGAGCCGGCCGCCACTTACACCGCCGCCGTGGCCGAATTGCACAGTCTTTACGATCTCCTGAAGCAACCGCGCGAACTGGCGTCGTCAGCCCTGGTGGAGCCGCCGCGGATTGACATTCCCCCCTCGAACTTTACGCGCCCGGCTTTTGAAAAGATGGTCGAAGACGCCAAGGAATACATTTGCGCCGGCGACATCATCCAGGTCGTGCTGGCCCAGCGGTTCGCCCGCGAATTCAAAAAGACGCCCCTCGATCTCTATCGCGCGCTGCGCACGGTCAATCCCTCGCCCTACATGTTCCTGCTCGACACGGGCGACTTTGCCCTCGTCGGGGCCTCGCCCGAGGTGCACGTGCGCGTGACCGACGGCTACGTCGAAATCCGTCCCATTGCCGGCACGCGCCACCGCGGCGCCTCCGCGGCCGAAGATCTGGCGCTCGAAAAGGAGCTGCTCGCCGATGACAAGGAACGGGCGGAGCATCTCATGCTCGTCGACCTGGCGCGCAACGACATCGGTCGCGTCTGCCGCTTTGGCAGCGTGACCGTGCCCGAGTTCATGGTCGTCGAGCGCTACTCGCACGTCATGCACATCGTGTCGCAGGTGGAGGGCCGCATCGCGCCCGACAAGACCGCCTTTGATCTCATGCGCGCCACCTTCCCCGCCGGTACGGTCAGCGGAGCGCCGAAGATCCGCGCCATGCAAATCATCGCCGAGCAGGAGAAACTCCAGCGCAGTTTCTACGCGGGCGCGCTCGGCTATTTCAGCTACGATGGCAACCTCGATTCCTGCATCACGCTGCGCACGGCCCTCGTGAAGGATGGCAGGGTGTATATCCAGGCCGGCGGCGGCATCGTGGCCGACTCCGTGCCCGCGTCGGAATATCAGGAGAGCATCAACAAAGCCTCCGCGCTGCTCAAGGCCGTGGCCATCGCCGAGGGGCTTTGAGCGGGTCGTTTCGCCCTGTACCTACGCCAAACCGGGCAATTATGGCCCGGCTGTCCAAAACGTCGCCGGCCCGCGTGCGATGGCTGCCGCCCTCAGCCTAGAGTGGAACACATTAAGCTATGACATACGTGAAACCCAAACGATTAGTTCGCGTCATACTTGATGTAAGCAGGCCTCCTGCGGCTTGTTTAAGCGTCTAACTATCGAAAATATCACGCCCATGGCATCGTACCTTAGATACTCCTCCAAGTCGGGTGACTTTCCCGTTGCCGAACCGGCCCATGTCCGGGCCGAAGTATTGCCGCAACCATCCCCCACCCTCGACGCTGCCCCCTCGTTTCTCGAGAAGCCTGAGCCACCCCCTGTCGAGCCTGATCCCCTCGAGCGCAGCGGCCTGCAGCTTTATCTCCAGGAAATCGCCAAAACCCCGTTGCTGACGATCGCCGAGGAGGTGAAGCTCGCGCGCCGCATCCGCCGGGGCGACCGGGCCGCCCGCAATCACATGATCCAGGCCAACCTGCGCCTCGTCGTGAAAATCGCGCATGATTACAAGGACTTCGGCCTGCCGCTGCTCGACCTTATCAGCGAGGGCAACATCGGTTTGATCAAGGCCGTCGAACGCTTCGATCCGCGCAAGGGTGGCAAGCTCAGCACCTACGCCGCCTGGTGGATCAAGCAGTCCATCAAGCGTGCCCTCGCCAACCAGTCGAAAACCATCCGTCTGCCCGTCCACCTCGTCGATAAAATCTCCAAGATGCGCCGGGCCGCCATCAAGCTCGCCGAGGAGTTCGGTCGCGAGCCGACCGACGAGGAAGTGGCGATGGAGCTCAACATCCCCGTCAACAAGGTCGCCCACCTCAAGTCCGTCAGCATCCGCCCGACCTCGCTCGACGCGCCTATCGGCGAGGAAGGCGACTCCGCCACCTTTGGCGATATCGTGGGCGACGAAAATGCGGTCAGCCCCTACGAGAACGTTCGGGAGCGCAACCTCAAGTCCGACCTCAACGGCATGATCAACTCGCTGGACAAGCGCGAGGCCGACATCCTGCGCATGCGCTTCGGCCTCGACGGTCATGACGAGCTGACCCTCGAGGAGGTCGGCAGGAAATTCAAGGTCACGCGCGAACGGGTGCGGCAGCTCCAGAACCTCGCCCTCCAGAAGATCCGCAAGCTCATGGCCAAGCATGAGGCCCAGCGGAGCGTCGAGGAGATCGAGCAGGATGAGCGCCTGCGCAAGCGCATGGAGGTTCTCCGCGAATTCTTCGAAAGCAAAGCGGTCAAAAAGACCGGGAAGAACTGAGACGGTTCTTCCCCGGGTCTTCCGAAACGCCGGCAGTTCCCTGCCGGCTTTTTCGTTGATTGGATTTGGTCGCGGCGCGCCGCCGTTCTGTCCGCTGGACAGCTGCCGCGGAACCTTTCACATTCCGCCCGCACTCACTGCTGCCATGCCCGCTTGCTATCGCGCTCTCCTTGCCCTCGCCTGTTTAACGTCCATCGGCAGGCTCCATGCCGCCACGCTGGCCGAGGCGCAGGAACTTTACCATGCGAAACGTTACGCGGAGGCGCGCACCGCGTTCGCGCAGGTGGCCGCCGCCGATCCGGACAACGCCGAGGCGGCCTACCGTCTCGGCATGCTGGCCCTCATGCGGGACGAGCAGGAGGAGGCGGTGAAATGGCTGGAGAAAGCCACGACGCTTGCGCCCCGGTCTTCGCCCTATTTCAAGGCACTGGGTGACGCCTATGGTCTCTCGGCGCAAAAGGCCGGCCTGTTCTCCAAGCTCGGCTTCGCCCGGAAATGCCTCGCCGCCTACGAAAAGGGCGCGGCACTCGATCCCCAGAGCGTCAATGCCCGGTACGCGCTGTTTAATTTCTACCGGTCGGCGCCGGCGATTGTCGGCGGCGGCGTGGACAAGGCGCGGACCCAAGCGCAGGAGATTCAAAAGCTCGATGCCGTCCGGGGCACGCTCGCCCTCGCCGAACTCAGCATAGCCGACAAAAAGTACGAGGAGGCCTTCGAGGCCCTGGAGAATTTACACCGCAGCCGTCCCGAAGCGCTCGACGCCGTCTACCAGATCGGCCGGGTGGCGGCACTCAGCGGCCTGCGACTCGACGACGGGACCGCCTCACTCAAGGAGTACCTCGCCCACACACCGGATGACAACCAGCCTCCGCTCTGGGCCGCCCATTGGCGCCTGGGACAGATTTTCGAGAAAAAAGGCGATCCGGCGGCGGCCCGCACCGAGTACGCGGCGGCGCTCAAGCTCAACCCGACCCAGCCGCAGCTCATCGAGGCAATGAAGCGGCTGCCGTGATTCGTTCCCGTCCGGGGCTCGACCGAATATGCCCCGGTGTCTTGCCCGCAGCCCGTGGTCGTGGCATTTTCCCGCATGGCAGGAAGCACCAGCCAGCCCCGACGTGTCGCGCATCCTCCCCCGGTGCGTCCGGTCCTGCTCTTCGACGGTGAATGCACATTTTGCCGCCGGTGGGTCGACCGCTGGCGCAAGGCGGCCGGTGACGGACTTGATCTGGAGCCCGCGCAGACCGCGGCGGACCGCTTCCCGGAGATTCCGCCTGCGGAGTTCGCCCGCGCCGTGCAATTGATAGACACTGACGGCCGGGTTTTTTCCGCCGCCGAGGCCATCTTCCGTGCCCGGGCCCTGGCCACCCATCACACCTGGCTGCGGACAGCCTATGAACGTCTGCCCGGTTTTGCTCCGGTCGCCGAGGTCGTCTACCGGCTCGTCGCCCGGCACCGGCCGCTGGTGTGATCACACGCCGGTCGATGACTGCCTGCCTCCTAGCGCTGCGCTGCGCGCATTTTTTCTCGCCCCCTCGCTCACTCTGCCTCTCGCTTTCCGGAATGGCCGCCCCCCAAGAGGAATTCCTCCGTCTGCTGGGTGAAAGCATCGCCGCGGGCACCTTGATCAAACTCACCCTGGGCCGGTACCGCGGCGTCGACGCCACGCTGCGCAACCTCCATGTTCGTCCGGTCACGCTGCAAGCCGGCCCGCACCTGTCGTTTGTCTGGCGCTATGCGGCGCGCGATATCACGAAGAACCACGCGCCGGCCGCGGCTCTCACCCAGCTCGCCGGCCTGATCGGCGGCGATTTCGGCAGCGCCCATCTCTTCACGACCACGCAGGACGCCCAGCTCGAATTCGCCCGCGATGGCACCACGCGGCTCAAGATCCTGCCCCACGCAACCGTCGCTCCGCCTTCGGGCGAGCACGACCGTCGCAAGGACCGGCTGATTCCTTCCTCCAGCCCCTGGCTGCACCGGCTCGGCGTGACGACCGCCACTGGGACGGTGCGCGAGGGCATGGCCGCAAAGTTCAAACAGATCAACCGCTTCGTCGAATTGCTCGCTCCCCTCGTAAAGGACGCGCCGCTGTCGGCCGACCGTCCCGTCGAGGTGGCCGACATGGGTTGCGGCAAGGGTTATCTCACGTTCGCCGCCTGGCAGTTTTTCCAAACAATCGCGCGGCGGCCGGTTCACGTGCGGGGCATCGAGCAGCGTCCGGAACTCGTCGAGCTTTGCAACCGCACCGCCCGGGAGTGCGGCTGCGACGGACTCGAGTTTGCCGCGGGCCTGATCGCCGATGCTCCGCTGACCAAACTCGATGTTCTCATCGCCCTGCATGCCTGCGACATCGCAACCGATGATGCCATCGCCCAAGGCATCGCCGCTGCAGCCGCCCTCATCGTGGTGGCGCCCTGCTGCCACAAGGAGCTGAGTCCGCAGTTCACGGCTCCGGCCGTGCTCGGCCCCGCGCTGCGCCATGGCATTTTCCACGAACGGCAGGCGGAATTTGCCACGGATGCGCTGCGCACCCTGCTGCTCGAATGGGCGGGTTACGAGACGCGGGCCTTCGAGTTCATCTCCACCGAGCACACGGCAAGAAACCTCATGATCGCGGCCGTGCGCCGCCCGCCGCCCGGCGACCGCGCCGCCGTTGCCGCGCAGGTGCGCAACCTCGCCGCCTTCTACGGCGTGCGCACCCAGCATCTTGCCGTCCGCCTCGGTTTCCCCCTCGTGTCATGACTTCGATTCCTCGGCGGCTTTGTCATTTAATGGATGACATCCTTCCCGGCACAAATCGCAATCGAGCCGAGAAAGTTTGTAACGTAATACGTTACAAACTTCCCGTCGAACCAGCGCCATGACGTGGAAGGAAATCGACTGGGCGGTGCTCGAGCGACTGCGCGGACGCTTTCTGGCGGGTGACGCGGCGCAGGGGCCGTACTGGACGTCGCCGGCCGATCTCGCGAACTACGACTTCACTTACGGAGAACGCATCGGCTGGAAGTGGGATGCCGTCCTGCAGGAACTCGACCAACGGGGTTGGAAACCTTCGTGCGCAACCATGTTCAACCTTGAACAGGGCTGTGCATCGGGCGAAACGAGAAGAATAGCCGTGTTGGACTGGGGCTGCGGCAGCGGCGTGGCCGGACGCCGCGTCGTCCGCTGGCTCGGCGCGGACCGGGTGACCGTGCTGCGCGTATGGGATCACTCCGCCCTTGCGGCCGACTTCGCGGCCCAGACCGCGCAGGCCCGCTTCCCGAAGCTTCACGTCGAGCACGTGACCCCGGGGTTCTTCGCCGGCGGCGAGCCGGTCGGCATGCTGGTCATCAGCCACGTGCTCAATGAGCTGCCGGCCGCGGAACTCCTGGCGCTGCGCGGACTCGCCGCGCGCGCCGACGCCATCCTGTGGGTCGAACCCGGAACGCCGGAGGTCAGCCGGGCGCTGATCGAAGTACGCGAACAGCTTCGCGGCCGCTTCCGGCTGGTCGCCCCCTGCACGCACCAGGCCGCGTGCGGCCTGCTGGCGCCGGACAACGCCCGTCACTGGTGCCACCATTTCGCGCCGCCTCCCCCGGCGATCTTCGCCGATTCCGACTGGGTGAAGTTCGGCCGGCGCGCCGGCATCGACCTGCGCAGCCTGCCCTGCAGTTTCCTCGTCCTGGAGCGCAGGCCGGAAAACGCCGATGCCGGCACGGACCCGGACCTGGCGCGCGTCATCGGCGAACCGCGCATCTACAAGGGCTTCGCCAAGGTGCTGAGTTGCGATGCCAACGGCGTGGCGGAATTCACCGTGCAGAAGCGCGACGCCCCCGGGCTCTTCAAACAGCTCAAACGGCCCGCCGGGGCACTCGTTTACCGCTGGACGCGCACTGGCGACAGGATTCACGACGGCCAGCCGCTGGCCGGCTGACATTCGGCAGCGCGGTAGCCGGCGGGATGCACCCGGCCAGCGGTAGTGTCCTAATTTGGATTCGGTAGCGTTATTTTCTCGCTCATGATCGTTTCTTCGCCTCGCGCTGGCCGGCCATGAACCCGTCGTTGTAGCCGTCCTGATACGTATCGCGACCAGCCTGCGGATACGCCGGATATGGAGGATACGGCGGGTACGAGTATTTGCCCTTCACATATTTCCAACCCTCCGCCCATCCGTCATTCCATCCTGCCACATAGCTTTGCATGTCGGCGCGGCAAATCTGCGTGGTTTGGATCGGAAGGCTGGGGGGCACGCCGAGCACGATCATCAGGAGAAACAGCAATCGTTTCATGGCGTTTTGATTAGATGGACCGAGTATCAGAGTCAACCGTCGTAAGATCGAAGACCTTCTGGGATGGAACTGGGAGCAAGCCACCAGCAAAGTAGGGTGAAGATGAGCACGAACCAGAAAGCCCACATTAGAGCCTCGATCCCCTTTTCTGTGCGGTTTCCCCCTCCCCTCGCGCTATACGCCCAGCCACACGCCCCGCCGATCAAGCCCAAGATACAACCGATTAAGATGACAGGAACATTCATGACGGTGTTGTCGAGCCCCGAACTCGGGCATGGCTCGCGATGGCGACCTTTACCGCCGTTTCTGGAGACACCACAGGCGGAATTTCCAGCACGGCTACCACGTCTAGCTTGTCTGGTTTCTGGTCGTTTGGGTAGCCCCAGGCGTAGCAGCGTTTGGCTTTGGCGTGGCCGTTGAGGTCGAAAATCTCTACCTCGCCGTCCCATGCAGTTTGCCCGCGAAACATCTCTTTGACGGGCACCGTTTGGCGGTGCGTGGCATCGCAGCCATGGAGAAGTCTGATCTTAGCCTTTAGCTCGCCGAGGTAGTCCATCAGGACACCAGTTCAACGAGGTCCGAGACTGTCCACAAGCGGGAAGAGACACCTAGCGCCATAGCCGGAGTAACCCGGAGCGAGGAATGCACCTTGACGAAATTGTAATACGCAAAGTGAAGCGCGACGGCAGCCTTGAAGTTCTCCAACTTCTTGCTGAAGGCATTGGTGAGGCGAGTTAGGCGGCGCATGTGCATCCGCATCGTGAGGTTTTGCCTCTCAATAATGGACGTGGAAATGTGGCCAGGGTCGCCGACTAATGCCGTGCGTCGCACAGATTCAATCTGCGGCGGGCTGTACCTACCCGCCGCTTCCGTCGTTCCATAGACCTTTACGATTTGCCCGTAATCGACCTCTCCACCAAATGCCCTCTCAACTGCCGCGAGATAGAGTTCAAGACCATCAGACGATAGCTGTATCCGGCTCTTCATCCGCGAAGACACATCAGCGATAAAACGATCTGTAGTCGCATAATCGCGCTTGCCGACTAAAAACGAAGGGACCGCCTTGGTCTCGGGATCAATGGCAA
Organism: Opitutaceae bacterium; assembly: GCA_049513315.1. Classification (GTDB taxonomy): domain Bacteria; phylum Verrucomicrobiota; class Verrucomicrobiia; order Opitutales; family Opitutaceae; genus Fen-1467. The sequence continues at coordinate 37,813 of JBEKWG010000016.1, read as the reverse complement.
CGAATGTCCAAACGTCGCCAAGGTCAGGGCTGTCTTCTGCTGTGACCATGCGCTGTTTCTTCGCCACATAGCCCCATATTTCATCCACCTCGATTTTTTGGCAGGGAAGTTCATGCATCGTCTCGTCCATCATCTGGCAGCACGCTTCGCCGACACGGAGGCCAAGGCGCATGACCGTATCGCGGTGAATGCCAGTCATGCGTTCGATGGATCGGATGCTTGTGCCTTCTGCCAGTGCGCTGATGGCTAGAGCCTGTTTTTCAATGGGAAGGATGTTCATGGGAAATCGGATGTTGACTTAACGTAATACAGAAACTAGCGTCGGAGTCAAGTCTTTTTGGTAATACATTTAATCATGGCTAAGAAAATTGGCAGACCCAAACTTCCACTGGAAAAGAAACGGAAGGTTTTTCCGCTCCGACTTAACGACGAGGAACTCTCGCTCTTCACGTCGGCGGCAAAGGTAAAAAAGCTGCCACTTCGCGGGTGGATGACTTTGGCCTTGACGGAAACCGCAAAACGTGAGATCAGGTAATACGTAAAGTGGACCGAAGGGGAATCGAACCCCTAGCAGGTTAGGTGTAGACCCTTCTGCGGCTACCAAGCCATCGGCCCAGTTTGCCCTTCCGCCCCAAGTGGTCGTCCGCCAAGACCAAGCCACTTGGGGCGGTGCCTTTTATGTCGTTGCGCGGGTCGCGGTCGGGCTGAGACCGTCTGGCGCTTGGTTACGTGATTTCATAGGGATCAGGGGGTCTCAGAATTTTGGCCCCTTAAAGTAGTAGGTGTACGGCCCTTCCTTTTCGGCCCTAACGGTCTGCCGGGCCACTTGCCGCCTGAGCACTTTGCCGAGCCTGATGGCAAATTCGACTGGCTTGGTGTCGTGGCCAAACTCGGCCAATTTCTTGCGGATTTCGTCCTTTGCGATGCCATGGCCAGTGACAGCAACGCCAGCAGCGGCGGCCCCGATGATCTCCAAAACGTGCGGCGTGATCTTGACCGAACCGTCCGAATTGCGCGCCGGAGCAGGAGAGGTTGAAATGCTCCCCTGCCCCACGCTCTTAAGCCCCGCGAGAAGGGACCTAAGCATGGCCGCCTCGCTTTCCACCTCAGCTAGCCGTTGCTGATATTTTTCACGGTCGGCCTTATAGTTGACTTGCATTCTGCCGACGATGACCCCGAGTGACCCCACGTCAACCCCAAATCCCTGAGGGTCATTAAGGTCCACTCGGGTCCATAAATGTCTATGACATTTTTCGCCGGACTAAATTAGGACACTACCCGGCCAGCGCCGTGCTTGACTCGCAGAGCCCGCTTGGGAACATCCGATCCCTCCCGATTTCATCTCATGAGCCAGCAATACAACAAAGTGATCAAACGAAAGCGCCACCTGGCCTACAAAAAACGCCGGAAGGCGCGCGCCCGGCAGGCCAAGACCGCCAAAGCCACCAAGGCTTGACAGCCTGCGTCTCCGTCTGGCCGCGGCGGCCCGCCGCGGCTTTTTTTTCGCCCCAAGCCCACGCCTAACCTCGCGATGATCACGGTCAGCCTCATCTCCCTCGGTTGCGCCAAGAACCTTGTCGACAGCGAGATCATGATCGGCCATCTGCACCAAGCCGGGATGCAGGTCGTACCCGAAGCCGCGCAGGCCGACGTCGTCATCGTCAACACCTGCTCGTTCATCGACTCGTCGAAGGAGGAGTCGATCAGCCATATTCTCGAAGCCCACGAGCAGCGCGGCCTGCGCAAGCGCCGCAAGGAGCAGAAGCTGATTGTCGCCGGCTGCATGGCGCAGCGTTTTGCGCGCGATCTACCGGAGGCCCTGCCCGAGGTCGACGCCTTCATCGGCCTCGACCAGATCACCCGGGTCGCGCCGATCATTGAGGAAATCTATGCCCGGGAACGCGGCAAAGAGGATGCGCCGGAGAGCTTTGTCACGCTGCGCTCGACCTACATTCCCGACTACGACACCCCGCGTTTCCGGCTCACGCCCCGCCACTTCGCCTACGTGAAGATCGCCGAGGGCTGCAACCATCCGTGCACGTTCTGCATCATTCCGCAGGTTCGCGGCCGGCATCGCAGCCGCACCGTGGAGAGCGTGGCCGCCGAGGCGCGCGGGCTGGTGGCCGAGGGCGTGAAGGAGCTGAACCTCATCTCGCAGGACACGACCTTCTTCGGCATGGACACCTGGGCGCAGCGGCCCAACCCGCGCACGCCGGTCGACTCGACCCGCGGCGCCGCGCTCACCACGCTGCTCCGCCAGCTCCAAGCCATCGACGGCGACTTCTGGATCCGCCTGCTCTACACGCATCCGGCCCACTGGAGCGACGAACTCATCCGCACCATCGCCGAATGCCCGAAGGTGGCCCGGTACGTCGACATGCCGTTGCAGCATATCAGCGACCGCATGCTCGACGTCATGCAGCGCGAAACGAACGGACGCTACATCCGCGACCTTGTCTGCCGCATCCGCGCGGGGATCCCCGGCATCGCCCTGCGCACAACGTTCATCGCCGGCTTTCCCGGCGAGACCGAAGCCGACGTCGAGGAACTGTGCGCGTTCATCCGCGAGACAAGGTTCGAGCGCCTCGGCGTGTTCCGGTACTCACGGGAGGAGGGGACGCGGGCGGCCCGACTGCCCGGCCAGATTCCCGCGAAGGAAAAGGAACGGCGCTGGCGTCGCGTGATGGCGCTGCAAAAGGGCATCGCCGCCGAAAGCAGCAAGGGCCAGGTCGGCCGCACTCTCAAGGTGCTCGTCGAGGAGCCGGGGGTGGCCCGGGGCGAGGCCGACGCGCCCGACATCGATGGCCGCGTTTACGTGCCGCGTTCCCTGCCGGTGGGTGAATTTGCGATGGTCAAGATCACCGGTTATCACGGGTACGACCTGCTGGCCCTGCCCAAGGGCGAACGTCCCGTGGTATTCAAGGTCGCCCGGCAGGCGCAATGAGTTTCACTCAGAGGACCGTCATCTGGCTGACGACCTCCGCCACATCAGCGGCCGGCACCACCACGGTGCCTTTGGGAAGGCCATTGACCATGTAGTGCAGGCAGATTCCCAACACCCGTCCCTGGGGATCAAACACGGGGCAACCCACCGCGTCGTTAAACGAATCGGTGCTGATCAGCAGCAGTCGACGCGGTCGCTCGATGATGCCATTGACGGTGCTGGGCCGCATGATCGGCGTCCGCTGCATCGTATCGCCCAGCCGCGACAGGTGGTAATAATTACCCAGCACAACGGCCGCCTCCGGGGCCTCATTCAGGTTGACAAAGGTGAAGGTGCGCCCCCCCGCCGACGCCGCGCCTTCCGGCGCCAGCAGCGCCAGATCGCGAGCAGCATCCTTCCAAACCACCTTGGCCGGGACTTCCTTTCCGTCGGTCAGCAGCAGTCGCAGGCCCTTGACGTCCGACTGTTCGAGTTCCACGGCCATGACGCTGGCGGACGTCTGCGAACGCATGGTTTCAAAGATCGTCCGCGGATCGATCGCACTCAGCGAGGTGACAGTCAGGCCGGCCGGCGTGATCATCGTGCCGTTGACATCGATTTTGTTCTCGTTCGGCGGCATGACGCGATCACCCACGTTCACCTTCAGGGTTACCGTGGCTTTCACGACCACGATGGCATCGGCATAGCGCCGGACGATCACGCGCCCGGCGGCCGCCTCGGCATCGGGCAATGCCTCAAGGCGCAGGGATGCGACCATGGCCAGCGTCGTGAAAACGATCAGGGTACGAAGGGCAGGTTTCATGTTTGGGCGGTCCGAGGTTGATGGCGATGAAGAGAGTCAGACTGAGGCGCCGCTCTCGAAGCATTCACCACGGGCGGCGGTTGCGCAAGAATTTGCCGCATCGTCACGGCTGCACCGGAAGCGAGCTATGGCTTTACGGCGGCGGCATACCGGTCGATGATGCCGTCGAAGCTCCCATTGCTGAAAAACACCACGACGCGGGGCGTGCCCTGCGGCGGCAGTGTCTCCCCCATCAGCCGGTCGCAGAGCGTCTGGTTGTTCGAGAACCATTGGGCATCCACGCCCTGGGTTTCGAGCTGCTGGGCGACCGACTCGGCGTCGAAACGCTCGTCCTCGTTGAGCAGGTCGCCCCGGCTCACGGCGCCGAGATAGACCTCGTCCGCCTGCGCGAGGGCACGCGCGAAACCGTTCTGCAGGATCCTCGTGCGGGCCGTGTTGCTGCGCGGTTCAAAAACGGCGGCCAGCCGCGCCCCGGGATACCGGACGCGTAGCGAACCCAGCGTCTCGGCCAGCGCGGTCGGATGATGGCCGAAATCCTCGATGACGGTCAGGGCTGGCGTGCCGGCGCGCATCTCCTGCCGGCGGCGGACGGCACGGAAGCGAGCCAGCGCGTCGAGGCGCAGCGCCACGGGATCGCCCGGATTGAGCGCCAGGCCGGCAGCGCAGGCGGCCATCGCCGCGTTGCGGGCGTTGTAGATTCCGGACAGCGACCAGTGCACCTCCCGCCATGGCGCCCCGCGCCACTCCAGTTTGAAGGTCGCGCCCGCAGGGTCTTCGGCGAAGCCCATGATGCGCAGGTCGTTGCCCTCCCCTGTGCCCACCCGCACGACGCGCGTCCACGGCAGCGGGCCGAGCGAACGCAGGTTGGTGTCGTCGCCGTTCATCACGATAAAACCGTTGTGCGGCACGAGGCGCGTAAAGTGGACGAAGGCCCGCTTGTAGTCCTCGAGGTCGCGGAAGATGTCCGCATGGTCGAATTCGAGGTTGTTGAGCACCGCGATGTGCGGCGCGTAGTGGATGAACTTGCTGCGCTTGTCGAAGAACGCACTGTCGTACTCGTCGCCCTCGATCACGAACGGGTCGGCCGTAGCGCCGAGGTGGCTGCCGGTCGGCGGGTCCTGCGGCACGCCGCCGATGAGAAAACCCGGGTCACGACCGTTCTCGCGCAGGAGATACGCGGTGAGCGCGGTCGTGGTCGTCTTGCCGTGTGTGCCGGCCACGACGAGGTTGCGCCGGGGCTTGAGCACGAACTCGTGCAACCAGGCCGGCAGCGAGGTGAACGGCAGCGCGCGGGTGTCGAGCAGCCACTCGATCTCGGGGTGGCCGCGGGACAGGGCGTTGCCGATGACCGCCAGGTCGGGCGCGAGTTTTTCCAGCCGCGCGGGATCGTAGCCCTCGTATACGGTGATGCCGGCCTCGGCAAGCACGGTGCTCATCGGTGGGTAGGCGCCGCGGTCGGAACCCAGCACTTCGTGACCGGCGGCACGCGCGAGCAGCGCGGCATTGCCCATCGCCGTCCCGCAGATACCCATGAAGTAAATACGCATAGGTCCGTTCCAAATGGTCTCAGACCCGGTTCGCTTAGCAAGCCAGGTTTTGCGCAGCACGGCAGCGGCGGGAACAAAATCTCCCGCGGTGGCTCAACGCCAGAGCGCAAGATTCCAAGTCAGCACCACGTATGCCATGGCGTGATGCGGGTGCGTGTTGGCAAAATAGACGGCGGGGTTAAGCTGCAAATCGGGCGTGATATCATACGTGAAACCGAGGCTCACCGCGTTGCCCGGACCCGACTGATAGTCCACAGCCAGGAGAAGTTTGTCCGTGAGCTGATGCGAGTAGCCCAGAATGCCTTCGGTGCGGCGGCCGGCATAAATTGTGCCGGCTATGAAGTGATCGTTGGCTGCGTAGTAGCCGTATTCGAGGATCGGCTGGGTCCCGCCGCCGCGGGACGACCAGTTGACGGCTCCGGCCGCGAGCAAATGCGGTCCCTGCTGCACGAGACCAAGTTCGGCGCCGACCACCTCCTCGCGCGGGCGGAAGCCTTGAAATAAGGAGAGCTCCGCCCACCGGGTCAGGCCGAGTTCGAACTGGAGTTGCTGGCTGTTGCCAATCCGGGAATCCTGCACCTGCGCACTGACGGAAAGCAGGCCGGCCGGCTGGATGTCGGGTGTGACAATCTGGTTGAGTCCCTTGGTCGTCGCCCGGGCGACCGACACGATGCCGAGCAGCAGGGTCAGCCCGCAAATGGCCGTGAAATAGATGCGCATATCATCGAATTCCAGTTGGGCACACCCGGGGCCGGCTTAGCAACCCGGATTCCGTTTCTATCGCCTTCTGAAACTCTTGGGCGGCCGGCCCCCGACCCTCTCTTTATCTTCCCGACTCTCGTAACAAGCATGGTGAAAACTTTTACGCGACCAAGACGTGCCTTCAAAGCATATGTCGACGTCTCTTCTCCGGTCGAATTCGAGCAATATTCTTGAGGGTATTTCTGCGGCTGGTTACAGAGCTGTCGCGATGAACAGCGGTGGTGCTTTCGGGTGGGAAGCTTGCGGGGATGTCCGGGGGCCAAGGGAACGCCTTGGCGCCTTGCCTCACGCCCGCGCTGTCGCCATTGTCTTCGTTCTGGCCACCCCGGCTCGGCGGGTTCTAGCAGGAGGGGCCGGGCAGTTTTGAAACCATCATGACTCCACCACCTGACAAATGGCCACTCAAGTGGCAGATGTGCGCCCTTTCCTTCACCGCCTTGTTTCTCGAGTTGATGGTGATCCGGTGGGTGCCGTCGGTGGTGCGGCTGGTCGCCTACTACGCGAACCTGATGTTGTTGAGCTCCTTCCTGGGGCTGGGTGTCGGGGCGATGGCCGGCGATCGGAAGTGGCGCCTGTTCGGCTGGTTTCCGGCGGTACTGGCCATTGATATCAGCGTGCTGCTGTTGTGCCGCCACGTGGTTTTGGGCACCAGCAGTGCGGAAATGCGATTTGGCGCGACCAATCTGCGACCGTTAAACTATGCGATCCTGATCGGACTTTTTTTCGTCAATGCGCTGGTCTTCATCCCCGTGGGGCAGCGGATGGGCACACTTTTCAACGCCTTGCCGCGGCTGACAGCTTATGCGTGGGATCTGGGCGGCAGCTTGGGCGGCACGTTGTTTTTCGGGTTGTTTTCGCTGAAGCATTTCTCCCCCGTGCTGGGCATCGTGGGTGTGGCGCTGCTCTACCTCAGTCTGACTCCATGGAGGCGCTGGCATTGGAGCATCCCCCTGTTCGCTCTGGTTGTGCTGGGCATGTTCAAGGCCAATGAACGCGCGACGATCTGGTCGCCTTATTATCACATCACGTTGCGCGATGCGCCCACCAACACCTTGGTAACGTCCGATCCGCCGCCGAACCTGCTCACGATGCGCGATCCGCCCGTCTACATCGTCAACGTCAACCAGGATTTCTACCATAGCAATGCCTCGCTGGATCTCAGCCGCTACACTCCGGAGACGCCCAACGCGCGCTTCATCAGCCGGCAATGTCAGCAGTACAGTTTTCCCTATTCCCTGTGCCGCGGGCGCAAACGGGTCCTGGTGGTGGGCGCAGGCGGCGGCGCGGATGTCCAGGCGGCCCTGTCGGCGGGGCCGACCAGGTTGATGCCGTGGAAATTGACACCGGGCTCATCAAGCTATCCCGGCGCTTCAACGCGGGGGCGCCCTATGACGACCCACGGGTGAGCGTGCATATCGATGACGCTCGCTCCTTCTTCGCCAAAGCCGCCGGGGGATACGACCTGGTGGTCTTCGGCTACCTCGATTCGCAGGCTTTGTTCAGCTGCATGAGCAACCTCCGTCTGGATGGATTTGTCTACACCGTGGAGAGCATCCGTTCCGCCTATTCGTTACTGAATGATCACGGGATGCTCTCGCTATCGTTTGGTTTCTCCCAGCCCTGGTTGGCCAGCAAACTCTATCGCATGGTTGCGGAAGGCACCGCACGCACGCCCCTCCTCTACGTCAGTAGCGGACAGATTATTCTTTGTGTCGCGCGCGGAGAATACCCGCCGCCACCTCCCGCCGTCACGATTTTCCATCGCGTCAAGTTTGTCGTCACGCCGAAGATCGAAGTGCCCACCGACGACTGGCCCTATCTCTATCTCAGCAAGAAAACGATCCCTCCTGACTATCTCATCGTGATCGGCAGTCTGCTGGCTTTGTCGCTGCTGGCGGCATATGCGCTGCGGGGCAGTTCGTTCGGACGGAGCGACGCCCATTTTGCCTTTCTCGGCATGGGTTTTCTCCTGTTGGAGACCAAAAGCATTAGCGACTGTTCATTGTACTTTGGCACGACCTGGCTGGTGACACTGATGGTGGTGACCGGCGTGTTGCTGATGGTCCTCGGCGCCAACACGGTGGCAAACCGCCTGCCACGCTTTTCATTTTTCCTCTATGTTCCATTGTTTGCCGTGCTGGTGCTGCTGTACGGGGTGCCCCGCGAGCAGATTCTCACCCTCGGTTTCACGGGGCGGTTGTTGTGGACATTGTTCGCCGTGCCGCTCCCCGTGTTTTTTGCGGGCCTGATCTTTTCGACCACGTTCCGGGATGCGGTGAAGCCTTCGGCGGCGTTCGGAGCGAATCTGATCGGAGCGATGATCGGCGGCTTCTCCGAATATCTCGGAATGGCGATTGGGAGTCACCAGCTTTCTCTGCTGGTGATCGCCGCTTACATGGGCAGCATGCTTTTTCTCCTGACAACCCGGAGAGCCGCTCCGGTCGTTCCGGTGCCGGCGTTCTGAAAAGTTGCTGCGGGGCGGACCGCGTGATCCCGGCGTAACGGATTCACCATCGGCTTGCCTGGACGTTGGCGTCTGACCAACCCTCTTCTTTCCGAACCAAGTATCCGGCCGGTCAGCCTCACACCAGGCTCATCGGGTCGACGTCGAGCGTCTGGGTCACACCCTCGGGCCAGATGAAGTCGTTGCGCAACTGCGCCAGCACCGGCACGACTTGGGTCACGCTGGCGGTGAAATACCACAGTTGGTAGCGGTATTCGTCCTTGATTTTCTCGATGGGCGACGGGGTCGGGCCGCGCACCTCGACCGCGTTTCCCAACCGCTTCTCCACTTGGCGCGCCCAGTGCTCCGCCACAAACCGCAGCTTTTCGGGATTCGGCCCGCGGAAGAGGTGATGAATCAGGTGCCGGCAGGGCGGATACTGGTATTGCGCGCGCATTTTCAGCTCGGCGTCGGCGAAGCCGTCGAAATCCACCCGCCGGGCAAACTGGATGGCGTCGGCCTGCGGTGTGAACGTCTGCACCACCACCTCGCCGGCGCGTTCGCCGCGGCCCGACCGGCCGGCCACCTGGACGAGAAGCTGGAAGGTCCGTTCGTTGGCGCGGAAGTCGGGCACGTGCATCGACAGGTCGGCGTCCACCAGCCCCACCAGGGTCACATTGGGGAAGTCGAGCCCCTTGCCGATCATCTGCGTGCCCACCAGCACGTCGATGCGCCCGAGGCGGAAATCGGTGAGCACCTGCCGGAACCGGTTTTTCTTCGTCATCGTGTCGCTGTCCATGCGCTCGACCCGGGCGCGCGGCAGGACGCGGTGCACCGCCTCCTCGACCTTCTGCGTGCCGAGGCCGCGCCAGCGAATCTTCGGGGAACGGCACTGCGGGCAGGCGTAAGGCGCCGGCCGCTGCGCGCCGCAGAGGTGGCAGCGGAGCGTCTCGTCGGTGCGGTGGTAGGTCATGGCGATGCTGCAATGGGGGCATCGCTCCACGTGTCCGCACTCGGTGCACAGCATGCTCGACGAGTAGCCGCGGCGGTTGATGAAGAGGATCACCTGTTCGCGCCGCTCGAAGCGGTCGTGCATCTTGTCGACCAGCCGCCGCGAGAGCGTCGTGGCCCCGCGTGAGCGCAGCGCCTCCACGCGCATGTCGACGATGTCGATGGCCGGCATCTGCCGGTGGTCCACGCGCCGCGTGAGCGTCGCGAGGCGGTATTTGCCGGCGCGGGCGTTGGCGATCGATTCGAGCGACGGTGTGGCCGAGCCGAGCAGACAGACGGCGCGGCAGAGTTTGGCCCGGTACACCGCCACGTCGCGCCCATGATAGCGGGGCGTCTCGTCCTGCTTGTAGGCCGGCTCATGTTCCTCGTCGACGACGATGAGTCGCAGGTCGCGCACCGGCGCGAAGACCGCTGAGCGCGCGCCGACGACCACGCGCGCCGCGCCCGTTGCGAGCGCCAGCCAGCCGTCGAACCGCTCGCCTTCGCTGAGATGGCTGTGCCAGACGACGACCTGGTGGTTGGGCGCGATGGCCTGCAGCCGTCCATGCAGGCGGGCCACGGTCTGTGGCGTGAGCGCCACCTCGGGCACGAGGTAGATGACGCCGCCGCCGGCCGCGAGCACAGTCGCCACGGCGTGCAGGTAGACCTCGGTCTTGCCCGAGCCCGTGACGCCGTGCAGCAAATGCGTGGCAAAGACGCCGCGGTCGAGGCTCGCCCGCACCGCGGCCACGACGGCGGACTGCTCCTCATTGAGCGTGGGGGGAATGGCCGCCACCACCTCGCCATGGGCCCAGTCGTCGGCATAGCCCTCGCGCGCGAGGTGGCGCGTCTCCTCCCGGGCCAGCCCGCGTTTCACGAGCGCTGCGGCGACCGCCGCGGTCAGGCCGAGGCGCGCCAGCACCAGGGATTTTCTCTGCGGCTGGAATTGTTGTTTGAGAAAAGCGTAGAGTTTTGCCTGCCGGGGCGCCCGCCGGGCCAGTGCGGCCTGCTCGTCGGGAGGAAGCGCGCGCGCCAGCGCGAGCAGCTTCTCCTGCCGGGGCGCCGTGCCGCCGCGCACCGCCGCCGGCAGCATTGTCTCGATCACCGTGTCGAGTCCTGCCGCGTAGTAGGCACTCATCCACCGCGCCAGCTGCAGCAGGTCGGGGGGCAGCGCGGGGAACGGGTGCACCACCTGCGCCACCGCCTTGAGCCGGTCGACCGGAAACCCGCGGGGCGCGCCGATTTCGCCGACAATACCCAGCCGGTGGCGGTTGAGGATGGGCACGCGCACGAGCGAGCCGACAGCCACCGCGGCGCGCAGCGGCCCGGGTACGCGGTAATGCAGCAGCTTGTCAAACCCCGCGAGCGGATGCACCCCAACGATCATGGCTTGTTTGTGACGGAGCCACGGCTCGGCTGGCAATGCGGGAGTTGCGCGGCCGGAGCACCTTGCCTGCCCGCCCCGCCTACCTTTAAGTTGACACCCCCGCGCCCCGACGGGAAATTTCCGCCGTGAGCACCGAGGCGTCCCGCGCAAAATTCAAGGCCTTTCTGACCCACAAGGGCCTGCGGGTCACCAACCAGCGTCTGGCCATCTTCGACGCCGCCTTCGCCCAGCAGGAGCATTTCACCGCCGAGGAGCTGCTCGTGCACGCCCGCGCCCTCGACGAATCGGTGTCGCGCGCCACCGTCTACCGTACGCTGCCGATCATGACCGAGAGCGCGCTCCTGCGCGAAATCGACATCGGCAAAAGCATCAAGTATTATACGCCCAGCCGCGACAACCCGACGCAGCAGGCCCAGGTGATCTGCCTCGATTGCGACAAGATCTTCGAGATCAATGCCCCCTTCATGGAATGGTACGGCAGCACGGTCTCCTCGAAGCTCGGACTCACGCCCGTGTCGCAACGTCTGCAGGTCAGCGCGCACTGCAATGTCTACCAAAAGACCGGCCGGTGCCCGCACCGCCACAACTGAGTTTCCCTCATGGCGAAGCCGTCCCCCGATAGCGAATTCGAAACCCGGTTCTTCGAAGCCGTGCACCGGCGCGATCCGCTGTGCGTCGACGTGATTGAGCTGCTCGGAGGGCTCTACACCCGCCAGGGGCGGATCGCCGACGGACTCAAAATGGACCGCAAGCTGGTCCGGCTCCGGCCCGACAACGCCACGGCCCACTACAATCTGGCCTGCAGCCTCGCCCTCAGCCGGCGCCGGACCGACGCCCTGCGTTCGCTCGAACACGCCATTGCCCTGGGCTATGACGACTATGACTGGATGCAGCAGGATCCCGACCTCGAGGGACTGAAGGACCATCCGGCCTTCCAGCGGCTGCTCGCGAAGCTGCAACTGCAGAGCTGAGGAAGCCTCGCATTGCAGGAGCGGGCTTCCGCCTTCGCATGAAGCTACGGCGGACAGGTGCTCGCAACGCTGACGATCAGTCACGACCGCCGCGGAGCAAGCACGATCCCGCCGGCGACGCGCAGTCAGTCTGTCACCCGCGGCCGAAATAGATCTGGGTCTCGTAGTCAAACCGCACCCGGCCGTTTTCCTGGTGCGCCTGGAAGATCTTTTGCAGGGAGGCCAGCATCGGCGCATGCTGCGGATGATCCGCTGCCGGCGCATAGGACGACGACAGCAGCCGGCCCTTGAGCGAATCGTGGTCAAACACCTGCTGGTTGGGCAGCGTGCGCCGCTGGAAACCGGCAGCGTAGAAACGCTGAAGACACGCCGCGTCGATGCGTTCGTGCCGCACCTGCGCGTAATCCGTGCCGAAAGTCAGCAGGAGCTTTTCATAAGCACGCGAAAAGGCCGTGGCGTCCTTCAGCCGCGTGTTCCACAGGAGGACGACCCAGCCGCCGGCGCGGAGGATGCGCCGGAATTCTGCGCGAGTTTTCTCCGGGTCAAACCAGTGAAATGCCTGCGCCGCGACCACGCAGTCCACGCTGCCGTCCGGGAGCGTGGTCGCCTCAGCCGTGCCGTTGACGCTGTGGAAATTCGCCCGGCCGCCGAGCAGCCGTATCGCCGCCGCCCGCATCTCCGGATTCGGCTCGACGGCAAACACCGTGTTGCCGTTCTGCAGAAACAGCTCAGTCGCGATGCCCGTGCCCGAGCCGACATCCGCAATCACCGCCCGCGGCGTCAGCCCGATGCCCTCGCGCAGCAGGTCGAGCACGCCCGGTGGATAATGCGGGCGGCAGCGGACGTAGTCGTCCACGCGGTTGGAGAAGCGCTGGGTCGGGTCGGACTCCATTTGGGCCGGAGTGGTGGCATCCAGGCTGGCGGAGCCGCCGCGGGCGTCACCGCAGTCCGAAGAGTTGTTGCAGCACCATTTCGAGATCCCGGCCGACCGCGTAGCCCGACCCGTGCGGACGCACGAGCACCTTGGCGCGGTGCTGGACGACCGAGGCATGGTCCACCTCCAAGATGGTGACATGGTTGTTCGCCATGCCCATGACCTCCGCTGGGGAAAGCGGCCGCCAGGCAAAAGGCAGCCCCGTCCAGTCGCATTGGATTTCCCAGCCGCCGATCGGTCCCGCCGGCAGCGGTGCCTGAAGCAGGCTCGGATAACGCTGGACGAAGTCGGGCACCTTGCGTGTGGCGATGCGCAGGCGCACCTGGGCCTTCATCTGACCGAAGTAATCCTGCAGGTTGTCCACCCGATGGTCCCGCCATTGGTCGAGGAAATCGAGCGGATCGAAGCCCATCAGGTTCATGCCGTTCCACAGGCCGTGCTCGTTGGGGCTGCCGAACTTCTTCCAGTTGTACCAGCTCTGAAACTCGCGCGTCACCATCACGCCCATTTCAAAGTGCAGGTGGGCCCGGTCGCGCGGAATCGCGTAGCCGCCGGCCGAATGCCCCATGATGGCGATGACCTGGCCGCGCTCGACGTGCGTGCCCGGCGCGATGCCCGGCATCACGCTCGCGAGATGCGCATAAAGCGTATAAATCGCCGGAGCAGCCTCGGGGTGCTCGATCACGATATAGCGGCCGTAGCTGCTTTCACCGGGCCGCGTATTGACGTACCGCACCACACCGGGCATCGCCGCAAAAACCTGATCGGTGGGTTCACCGCGCCGGTCGCGTCCCACCGGTTTAAGGTCGATACCCTCGTGAAACTGGAAGCCGTTGCTGCGCACGCAGCCGAAGCAGCCCGACAGCGGCTCTGCGGAGACGGTCGGTTGGATATATGCCTCAATCGGACGCCCTTCCTGCCAGGCTTTGTTGGGCGTGGGCCAGACGAGTTCGAGACGGTCGCGGGCCAACGCGGCGGTGGTAGTTAAAAGGGCCAGGATGAAAACGGTGAGGCGGCGCACAGGTGTGGGAATGCTCCAGTGAGAAAAACCGGACGACTTATTCAATTTGATTCGTTCAGGCATGAGCGGGTTCCGTCATCGCCTCCATGATCTGCGCCCCCACCGCGTCGGCCAGCAGCCGTCCGTGCAGCGTCAGCCGCAGGCGTCCGCCATCGTCCATGATCGCAAACCCCTCCTCCGCCAGCCGGCCGGCCAGCCCGCTGATATTTTCCCACGGCGCGTCGGGGAAGCGTGTGCGCAGCGCAGACAGGTCCACGCCTTCGTTCATGCGCAGGCCAAAAATCAAGCTGTCCTCAGCCAGGACTCGGGGTGTCAGCTCCACTCGGTCGACCAAGGCCCGACGGCCGGCATCCACGTCGGCCAGCCACTGCTCGAGGTCGGCTACGTTGCTGCTTCGCCAGCCGCCGAACTGCGACGCCGCCGAGGGGCCGAGGCCGATCCACTCCTCCATGCGCCAAGTGTTGAGGTTGTGGCGGCATTGATGACTGGGTCGGGCGAAGTTCGACACCTCGTACTGCGCATACCCCGCGGCTTCGAGCCGCTCCCACGCCTCAGTGTAGAAGGCCGCCTCCTTTTCCACGTCGTGGCGCACCCTCCCTTCGGATAGTTTCACAAACAGCGCGGTGTCCTCCTCGAAAGTCAGGCAATAGGTGGAAATATGGTCCGGGGCGAGTCGCACCGCCGCGTCCAAGTCGGCGCGCCACGCCTCGAGTCCCTCGCCCGGAATGGCGAAAATCAGATCGAGGTTGACGCTGGCGAAGCCGGCCGCACGCACGCATTCGTAGGCCCGCTGCGCCTGCGGGAGCGTGTGCTGCCGGCCCAAGGCCGCCAGCAGCGCCGGCTGGAAGCTCTGCACACCCATCGAAATGCGCGTCACCCCGACCTCCTTGAGCGCCGCCAATCGCTGCGGCGTCACCGAGGCCGGTGCCATCTCCACGCTCCACTCCCGCAGCCGTCCGCCGCTATGGCGCCGCACGACTCCGCCCAGTTCCGTCAGGGCGCGCGGCGACAGCAGCCCGGGGGTGCCGCCGCCCCAAAACACCGTGTCCACCGGCCGGTTCCATGCCACCAGTTCCGCCTCGCGCGCCACCCCCCTAAGGAACCTGCGCACCCCATCTGCGGTCGGTTTGGTCTGGTAGAAAGCGCAAAAGTCGCAGGTCGACGCACAGAACGGCACGTGCACGTAGAGGCCTAGTGCCGGAGTGCGCCGAGCTTTTGCTTGCGCTATAGCGAGTTCGAGCATTACAAGAGCCGTCTGCCAAGCTGCCGGCGCAGCCGCCGACTTTCCTTCCGAAAACCAATGCACATGACACGCCTCTCTCAAGCGAGAAGAATATTTCCCGGCCTCGCGTCCGCTATCAGCCTGCTGTTGCTGGTTGGCTGCAACATCACGATCACCAACCTCACGTCCGATCAGCTACGGGAAAATCCGTCGCAGCTCTACACCATCACCGCTCGGGTGACGCCGACCTCCCGCGACCTCGACCGATCCAGCATTCAGGTGAGTGCCGTCATCGACGGACAGAACCTGCTGATGCGGAAGAGCGCGCTGACGAATGACGTCTATGAGTACGACTACCACCTGCCGGTCAGCCGTGATGAAGCCGCCTACTACATCCTCGTCCGCTACCGCTTCAACTCGAGCTCGCCCAGCAACCATTACGAGGCTTACTCCGAAATCTACCACTTCAAGGTTGTGCGCCGTTATACGCTGCCCCTCGAGGCCAACCGCGGTCCCGTCGGTGCGCGGGTGAGCGTGGGCGGCCGCGGCTTCACGCCGCAGGACGTCGTCTACCTCGACACCACGCCGGCGCGCACCGTCTACGAATCACCCAGTTCGATCAGCTTCTTCGTTCCTCCCGTCCAGCCCAACCGCAACTACAACGTCGCGGTGAGCGGTGGCGGCGCCACCTTGTCCGTCGGCGTGTTCCGCGCCGACGCAACCGGGGTAACCGTGTCGCCCACCTCGTTGACGCTCCACAGCGGCGAGCAACAGACCATGGAGTTCACCATACCCAACAACGCCCCGCAGGGCGGCCTGCTGCTCGATGTGACGACCGACATCCCCGAGAGCGTGATCATGCCGGAGATCGTAGTGCCGGAAGGCGCCAACAATGTCGTCATCACGGTCCAGGGCGGCAAACCCGGCGCCGGCGCGCTCTACCTGAAGGGCTTTGGCCAGGGTGAGATCACCATCCCGGTGGCCGTCACGTCCAAATAACCCGTGTTTTCCCAGAGCCGGCGCTGTACTGCGCCGGCTTTTTTTGCGCCCCGACGGTTCGGAGTTTCCTGTCCCGCCGACCTGTCCGCCATAGCTTCAGCGACGGCGGAAGCCTGGCGCGAAGGCGGAATTCCCGACACCTCTCCTGGCTTCGGGCGTGAAGCCCGACCTACCTTTTCCCCAGTTCCAGCCGCACCACCACCGGCCGATGATCGCTCGCCTCGCGCACGCCGGGGCCGTCGTAGATCTGCGCCCGGCCGCCGGCTACGGCGGAAACCAGGCCGGGCGAGACGAGGACATGATCCACCCGCTCATAGGTATCATCCTTGAAATAGGTATACGTCCAGGTTTCGCCGCGCGGATCGGCGGCATCGAGCAGCTTGGTGATGGATGTCTTGCCGCGTTTCGTGAGCAGCCGCAGCGGCTTGCTACCCTTGGTGTCGTTACAGTCGCCGAGAATGAGGAAACGCGCCGCGGTCGGATCGGGAAACCTGCGGAGGACATGGTCGCGGATCGCCTCGGCCTCGCCGGCCCGGCACAGCACGGAGCCGGGGTCGTCCGCGCGCTCGGTGAAGCGGCTGCGCAGGTGCACCACGAACAGCGTTAATTCGCCGCCCGCCACCGCCAGGTCGATTTCAAGCACGCCTCGCTTCACCTTCTCGCGGCCATCGAAATAGCGGAACTCGAGGCCGGCCTGGGTTTGGACACGATTGAAGGGAAGTTGCGAGAGCACGGCGACGTGCCGGTCGGCGTCGGCGGCCTCCGCCAGCGCCGCGTGCGGGTAATCGATCCCCCCGGCGCGCAGGTCGCGGCGCAACTCCTCAAGATAGGCGGCCGGCCCCATTTCCTGCAGCGCCAGCACATCGGCATCGAGGGCGTGGATCACCGCGCGCAGCGCCTGCTTGGCCGCCTCGGGCTTGGGATAGGCCGGACGATAGACGCCATCGACTCTGCGGCCGGCCGCGACGTAGTTCTCGATGTTGTAGGTCGCGATGGTAAGCGTCTCGGCGCGACCGGCGCAGAAAATTATCAATTCTGCCAAGCAGACGCAGAGCAACCGGAGAATGGCTGTCTGAATGCCGGATTTCATCTCTGCTCTCTCCGCGCTCTCCTGTTCAGGCAATCTTCGTCAGCGCCCGCTCCCGCTCCACCAGCGTCGGATGCGAATAATGAAAGCCGCTGTAGAGCGGATGCGGCGTGAGATTGGCAAGGTTTTTCTGCGCCAGCTTGCGCAGGGCCGTCACCACAGACGCGGCGCCGCCGACGGCGTTGCGGGCGAAGGCGTCGGCCTCATACTCGTGCCGTCGCGACACGAGGTTGAACAGCGGCGAAAACCAGAACGCCGCCAGTCCACTCAGCAGCCCGAACAGCAGGAACGTCGGCACCAGCTCGCCCGGGGAAAACCCGAAGGCGGCGTTGAACCACGCGCTGCGCGCCAGCCAGGCGATGAAGGCAAAGCCGCCAAGCTGCAGCACGGCCGAGACGGCCAGCATCTTCAGGATATGTCCACGCTTGTAGTGGCCGATTTCATGGGCCAGCACGGCTTCCAGTTCCGGCTGGGCGAGCTGGGCCACGAGCGTGTCGTAGAGCACGATGCGCCGGAAGCGCCCGAAGCCGGTGAAAAACGCGTTCGAGTGTGCCGAACGCTTGCTGCCGTCCATGATCTGGATGGTCTGCGCGCGGAAGCCGGTGCGGTCCGCGAGAGCGAGCAGACGCGTCCGCAGGTCGCCCTCGGCCAGCGGCGTGAGTTTGTTGAAGAGCGGCAGGATGAGTTTCGGATAGAGAACGATCATCACGAGTTGGAATCCAAAGAGCAGCGCGAAGCCCCACAGCCACCACGAACCGCCGGTCCTGCGCACCAAACCGAGCAGCGCCCACAGGAGCGGAAAACCGATCAGCAGCAGGAGGAGCAGGCCCTTGAGCTTGTCGGTCACCCAAAGCCGGAGCGTGCTCTGGTTGAAGCCGAAACGCTGCTCGAGGCGGAACTGTCCCCACCAGTCGAACGGCAGGGAAGGCAGGCTCAGCAGCGCCCCCACGGCCAGCAGGAAAAGCGCGCCGCACCAGGCGCGGCCCGGCGCCCAGGCCTGAAACGGGGCGTACAACCACGGTAGCAGGCGGCTGAAAACCACCGCGGCCAGCACCGCGGCTTCAAAGATTTCCTCGACCGTACCAAACCGCAGTTTGGCGAGCGTGTAGTCGACTGCCTTGGCGTAGGTCGCGCGGTCCATGATTGCCGCCACCACGGGGGGGGGTTCGGCCGCATGCCGCCGAACCTCGGAGGCGTTCAACGCGTTGAGCCACAGTTGCGCGGCGAGCCGCAGACCAATCAGGACAGCCACGATGGTTAGCACCATGGCATTACTTCAAACGCTTTCGCGCGGCGTGCGAAGTCAAAAGCGCACGGGAGGATACAGTCGGCACCCCGTCTGGTGATGGGACGGGTTGTCATGGCGAGGAGTGAAGGCGACCACGGAGCGCGAAGCACGACCTCAGCCAAGCGATCCGGCCCTTCGGCGAGCTCAGGGCGCCGCGCCCTGTCGAGGGGGAAAATCGCGGGGTGTCGGCCTTCCGCCTTGGGTAGCCGCGCCCGTTCTGCTGGCCAGCAGAACGGGCGCGCGATGACAGGCAAACTGTGCCAGCACCCGGCAAAGAGGGATTGAAATCCCCCCGCGGTCGGACATGGTGGGAAGGCGTGGAAGCCGACAACAAACACACCAAGCTCACCTTCGAGGCGGCGCTGGGTAAACTCGAATCCATCGTCGAATCGATGGAGTCCGGCCAGGTGCCCCTCGCCGAACTCCTCGCCAAGTTCGAGGAGGGCAGCAAGTTGCTCAAGGTTTGCGAAGCCCGGCTCAAGGATGCCGAGATGAAGATTGAGCAACTCAAAAAGCAGAAGGACGGCGTCGCCTTCACTCCGTTCGAAACCGAGCGCGGCGGCTAGCCGCCCATGGCTTCCTTATCGACTCCAGGATGAATCCATCCGCTTCCGACCGAACCGCCGCGCCTCCCTCTCTGCCGCGGCTGCTGGACCAGATTCGCAGCCCGAATGACGTCAAGGCCCTCCCGGCGGACCAGTTGCCGCGGCTCGCGGAGGAATTGCGCGACGAAATCATCACCGTGACTTCGTCGAACGGCGGGCACGTGGCGCCCAATCTCGGCGTCGTCGAGCTCACCATCGCGCTGCACCGCGTCTTCAACACCCCGGAGGACCAGCTCGTGTTTGACGTCGCCCACCAAGGCTACGTGCACAAGCTCCTCACCGGCCGCCGGGGCGAGGCCTTCCGCCGGCTCCGCCAGTCCGGCGGCGTGAGCGGCTTCCTCTACCGCCCCGAGAGTCCGCATGATTGTTACGGCGCGGGTCACGCCGGCACCGCCCTCTCCGCCGCGCTCGGCATGGCCACGGCCCGCGACCTTCGCGGCTCGCACGAGCACGTCGTCGCCATCTGCGGCGACGCGGCGTTCACCTGCGGCATCACCATGGAGGCGCTCAACAACATCGTCGCCTGCACCAAGCGCCTCATCGTCATCCTCAACGACAACGAGTGGTCGATCGCCAAAAACGTCGGTGCCATGGCAAAATACCTCAACCGCCTCACCACCAGCTCCACCTACAACAAGATCCACCACGACCTGGAAAAGTTTTTCACCAGCCTGCCGCACGGCCCCGAGATGCATCACCTCTGGGTAAAATGGAAACGCGAGACCAAGGACTTCTTCGTCGAGTCCAGCTTGTTCGAGAAATACGGCCTGCGCTACCTCGGTCCGATCGACGGCCACAACATCGGCGAACTCGTCAAAAACCTCGAGTTCGCAAAACACAGCGACGGCCCCATCCTGCTGCATGTCCTCACCCAGAAGGGCCGGGGCCTCGAGGCCGCGCTGAAGTCGCCCGAGAAATTCCATGGCCTTGGTTCATTCGACCCCGTCACCGGCGAAAGCCGGCAGCCTGCGCCCGGCACGCCGCCCAACTATCAGGACGTCTTCGGCCGGGCCCTCGCCCGCTTCGCCCAGGCCGACCCGCGCATCGTCGGCGTCACCGCGGCCATGCCGAGCGGCACCGGCCTCTCCTTTCTCGCCGCCGAGTGTCCGCGGCAGTTCTTCGACGTCGGCATCGCGGAGGAGCACGCCGTACTCTTCGCCGCCGGCATGGCCACGAAGGGCCTTCGGCCGGTCTGCGCCATTTACTCGACCTTCCTCCAGCGCGCCTACGATCCCGTCATTCACGACGTCTGCCTGCAAAATCTGCCCGTCGTCTTCTGCCTCGACCGCGCCGGTCTCTCGCCCAACGACGGTCCCACGCACCATGGACTCTTTGACCTCGCCTACGCCCGGTGCGTGCCCAACGCCGTCATCATGCAGCCGAAGGACGAGGATGAGCTGGTCGACCTGCTGCACACCAGCCTGCAACTCAACGGGCCGGCGTTTATCCGTTACCCGCGCGGCGCCGCCCGCGGCGTGCCGGTGAAAGCCCAGCCCGCCACCCTGCCCGTCGGCCAGGCGGAGATGCTCCGCCCCGGCTCGAACCTCATGATCTGGGCGCTCGGCCCGATGGTGCACGACGCGCTCAGGATCGCGGAAAAACTCGCCGCCGAGGAGGGACTCTCCTGCGGCGTCGTCAATGCCCGCTTCGTCAAGCCCCTCGACCGCACCCTGCTGCTCAGCCAAGCCGCCTGCATTCCGCTGCTGGTCACGATGGAGGACCACGTGCTCGCCGGCGGTTTCGGCAGCGCGGTGCTCGAGGTGCTGCATGAGGCCGACTGTTCGGTGGCGGTCGAGCGCATCGGCTGGCCCGACCGGTTTGTGGAGCACGGCACCAATGTGGACGCCCTCCGCGCGGCCTACGGTCTGTCGTTCGACGACATGTACCGCCGCGTGAAGGAACGCTGCCGCCACCTCAGCACCGAGGCGGTGGAAATCGACGCGTGAGCCGCCTCTCCGCGTAGCCAAACTCGTGAGAGTTTGGACCGGCGGAACCCGGCCGTCATTTGACCGCGGCCCATCCCTGGCTATTTTGCGTCACCCCCCGCATGAAGCCGCTCAAATTCATGGTCGCCACGGATGACGGTCCCATGGATATTCACCTGGCCATTCCGGCTCGGGTGAAACGACGCTCCGCCAAGGCGATCGTGGTTTTTCAGGAGGCCTTTGGTGTCAATCCGCACATCCTCCGGGTTTGTGACCGGTTGGCTGCGGCTGGCTACCTCGCCGCGGCCCCGGAGCTGTTTCATCGCACCGGCCGCGGCGTGCAGTTCGGCTATCAGGATTTTGAAAAGGTCAGACCGATCTTATCCCAGCTCACCAACGACCGGCTGTTGATGGACGTCAGGGCGGCCTACGAGTTCGTGGAGGGGCGCTCCGATGTGGATCCCCGTCAGATTGCGACGATCGGATTTTGCATGGGAGGATTTGCCTCGGCACTGGCCGCCTGTCATCTGTCGCTTGCCGCCGCGGTTTCGTTCTACGGTGGCGGCCTGGCGCGCGTCCGGCCGGGCATCGGCTTCACGCCGCTGCTGGATGATTTCAGCCGGTTGTCCTGCCCCGCCCTGTTCCTCTTTGGCGAAAAGGACCAGAGCATCCCCCCCGAGGACGTCGCGGCCGTGCGCACGCGTTTGCAGACGTTGGGCAGGCCGCATGAGATCGTGGTCTACCCCGACGCAGGGCATGGATTCTTTTGTGAGGAGCGCGCCTCCTACCACGCGGCGGCGGCCGCAGCCGCCTGGGGCAAGACCCTTCAGTGGCTTGAATCGCAACTGCGCCCAGTTCCGTAGCCTTCACGAGCGCGCCGCCCGACAACGAGAGCTTTCAGTGTAACCATAAACGGAACAACCAAAGAAAGGAAACCCAGCCTGCCCATAAGAAAAAAGCGACCAAGCACCCTTCGGAAAAAAGCAGAGCCGTGCCGATTTATGTCAGGCCGCACATAGGAGGAACCACCGCCTGGGGTGTGACCCACTGTGAGGGCTTATATAACTGCGCTGGCGCCGGGACCATCTTCAAGGTCGGCGACCGTTCGGTAATCGGTTTTGGGGGACCCAAGACGTGCCCGGGTACAACCACGCTGGGAGACGGATCCGTTTGGAATCTCGTTCCGCTTACCTGCAAATGCCAGTGATACGCCGAACCAACATCTGGAGCCCTCTCAGCCAGGAATTTCATCAGGCGTGAGAGAACGCAGCAGCGAACCCCTCGACAAGCTCGGAACAGGACGGTAACCCGCCTTCGCTCTGCTGGCCAGCAGAGCTGGCGGCGTGACCAGATGCCGGCAGGCGCGCATGGCCAGGCAGCCCGCTTGGTTGTCAGGCGTGCGCGTCTGCCAGCAGCGCCAGAGCCCAGCGAGAGAGGCGCAGCCCCGGCCGCGGCATCACTTCACGCGGCGGACGCGCAGCCAGAAGCCCTTGTCCAGCAGGTAGAGTTTCCAGCCACCGAGCTTCGAAGGGCGGATCTCCACTTCGGTATTCTCCATGGTTGGAACCCACAGGGTGTCGGATGAGTTGCTCTGCACCCAGATCTGACCGTTTTCGAGGCGGAAAACCGTCGCGCCGGACCAGCCGTTGAACTTGCCCGCAATGCGGCTGCGAATGACCACCTCCTTGTCTTCCACCGGCAGGCCCGCCTTGGCCACTTCGTGGGTCTTCTCCTCGGCCTTCATCTCACGTTTCACCTCCTCGCGCACCTCCTGTTTCACCTCCGCGCGTACTTCTTGTTTCACCTCCGCGCGCGCCTCCTGCTTCGCCTGCTCGCGAACCTGGCGGGCGCCCTCGCGGGCATAGCGCCCGGCCAGTTGGTCGAGCACCGCCTGCTGCTCCGGCGTGAGCTGATCCAAGCCCGCCGCGCGGCGCTCCTCGGGCGTGAGTTGCTGCCAGAAACCCGCCTCCGCCGCCCCTGCCGTTGCCACGGCCATCGTGAGTGAAATGAAAAGCACCTGGATTCTATTCATGCCCGGAGCATGGCGTGGAGGCGGTCCCCGCTTCAACTTTTTCCTGCCGCGGTTGCCTCCGGACGACCATGCTTATTCGCGCGCCCCACCGCAGCGTGAATTGTGGCGTTGCTTCGCGTCCGGCGTTCCCGCAAATTTGCGGGTTTATTTATGATCGTTGAGAACCAGGACACCAGCACGCCCGAGCCCAGCGATTTCGTCCGCGACATCGTCGCGCAGCACGTCGCGGAAAAACGCTATCCGCGGATCGTCACGCGCTTTCCGCCGGAGCCCAACGGCTATCTGCACATCGGCCACGCCAAATCGATCTGCCTCAACTTCGGGATCGCCCGCGAAAACGGCGGCCAGTGCAACCTGCGGTTCGACGACACCAACCCGATCAAGGAGGACGTTGAGTACGTCGAGTCCATCATCGCGGACGTGCGGTGGCTGATCGGCGGCTGGGCGGACCACTGCCTCGGCTTCAAGTCGAAAGGCATGACGCCGGAGACGCAAACGGTGAACGGCAAAACGGACTTTTATCTCCCCGCCGTGATAGGCCGGTCCGCTCTTTCCGATATCCGCGATCCGAAAGCCGAAAGCGCGCTGGAGCCCTTTTTCGCCAGCGACTACTTCGACCAGCTTTACGTGTACGCCGTCGCACTCATCCGGAAGGGCAAGGCCTACGTCTGCGACCTCAAGCCCGAGGAGATCGAAAGCTTCCGGGGCCCGCCCGACCGGCCCGGCAAGGAGAGCCCCTACCGCCTCCGCTCGGTCGCGGAAAATCTCGATCTGTTCCATCGTATGAAGATGGGCATGTTCCCCGACGGCGCGCGCACGCTCCGCGCGAAGATCGACATGGCCTCGCCCAACATCTGGCTGCGCGACCCGATGCTCTACCGCATCCGGCACGCCGAGCACCACCACACCGGGAACATCTGGTGCATTTACCCGATGTACGACTTCGCCCATTGCCTGAGCGACTACCTCGAGGGCGTCACCCACAGCGTCTGCACACTCGAGTTCGAGGTCCACCGGCCGCTGTACGAGTGGATCCTGGAGAACCTCGACCTGCCGCGCCCGCTTCCGCACCAATACGAGTTCGCCCGGCTCAACGTCACTTACACCGTCATGAGCAAGCGCAAGCTCCTCCAGCTTGTGCAGGAGAAGCTCGTCGCGGGCTGGGACGATCCGCGCATGCCCACGATCTGCGGCTTCCGCCGCCGCGGCGTGCCCGCGAGCGCGCTGCGCCGGTTCGTGACGGGGGTCGGCGTCACCAAGTTCAACAGCCTCACCGACGTGGCCGTGCTCGAGCACGCCATCCGTGACGACCTGAACCGGACCGCGCTGCGCCGCCTGGCGGTGCTGCGGCCGGTGAAGGTCGTGCTGACCAATCTCCCTGCCGGCGAGGCGATCGCGTGCGCGGCGGTCAACAACCCGGAGGACGCGGACGCCGGTACGCGCGAGGTGCCGCTGACGCGCGAACTGTTCATCGAGAGCGACGACTTCAGGGAGACACCGCCGCCGAAGTATTTCCGCCTGCGCCCGGGCGGTGAAGTGCGCCTCAAGTATGCCTGCATCATCAAGTGCGACGAGGTGGTCAAGGACGCCGCGGGCCAGGTTGTCGAACTGCGCTGCACCGCCGACCTGGATTCGCGCACGGGCGGCCCGAACGCCGGCAAAAAAGTCAAGGGCACGATCCACTGGGTCAGCGCCACGCGGTGCGTCGAGGCCGAGGTGCGCCTCTACGACCGCCTTTTCACCGTGCCCGAGCCCGACGCGGCGCCCGCCTCCGCTGAAAGCTCCGGCGCGGCCCGGAGCGACTTCAAGCAGTTCATCAACCCGCACTCGCTCGAGGTCGTGACGGCCAGACTCGAATCCTCCCTGAAGGATGCCAAACCCGAGGAGCGCTATCAATTCGAACGCCTCGGCTATTTCGCCCTCGACTCGGAGGATGCGCAGCCCGGCCGGTTGGTTTTCAACCGTACCATCACGCTGAGGGACACCTGGGCGAAACCGCCGGGACGGAAATAAAATCCGACGGGCCGGCGATCGATATCGGGCGCCCGCCATACCTTCGATGAGTACCAACGCCTTCAATCAGCTGGTTCAGGCATCCGTCCGGCGCCAAGCCATGCCGATTGCGACGTATCCGGGCCTGGCGCTGACGGGAGCCACCGTGCAACAAGTGGTGCGCGATCCCGGGGTCCAGTTTGAAGCCCAAGCCGCCCTGCATCAACGCTACCAGACGCCGTTCGTGTTGTCGGCGATGGACCTGAGCGCCGAGGCGGAGACTTTCGGTTGCGAGGTGCTGCTGTTGGAGCACGAAATTCCGTCGATTCTCGGCCGGCGGGTCACCACCCGCGAACAAGCCGAAAATCTGCCGATCCCGCCGCCGGGAGCCCGACGAACGGGAGTGTATCTGGAAGCGGTCCGGCGTTTGCGGCAACTGCCCGATCACCCGATGGTGCTCGGCGGTTGCATCGGACCGTTTTCGCTGGCCGCCCGGCTGGTGGGTGTGAAGGAAGCGATGGAACTGACCGTGCTCGATCCGGATCTGATCCACGCCGTGCTGGAGAAAAGCACCCGCTTCCTGGCCGCCTACGTGCGGGCCTTCAAGGACGCCGGCGCCGACGGCTTGATCATGGCGGAGCCGGCCGCGGGGTTGTTGTCACCGCGCAGCATGTCCGCGTTTTCCTCGGCCTACATCCGGCAGATTGCGGCGGCGGTGGATGACGGCCGGTTTGCGCTGATTCTGCACAACTGCGCGGCGAAGGTGGTGCATTTGCCGGCAATATTGGAGACGGGCTTGAGCACCTTCCATTTTGGCGCGCCGATGGACCTGAAGTCTGCACTGGGCAAGGTGCCGGCGGAAGTGATCCTATGTGGCAACCTGGACCCGGCGGCCGTTTTCTGCCAGGCGACGCCAGAGGAGGTGGCGGCACGCACGACGAATCTCCTCGCGGCAACGGCGGCGTTTCCCAACTTCGTCATTTCGTCCGGCTGCGACGTGCCGCCCAACGCTCCGCTGGCCAATCTCGATGCGTTCTACCGGGCGGTGAATGCATTCAACCATGCCGGCGCCGGGAAGCCACGGATCGATCCGGGTCCACCCGGATCAGATCCAGTTCCCCCACCCCGGCCGTGAGCCCGGGAAGCGGTCTGATCACTGGAAGAAAACTGGATTTTACAGGGAGTGGTTTAACCGCTACTCCTGGCAGATCGGAGAAACAGGCATGAACCACCATCGCATCGGCATCATCGGAGGCACCGGCCTCTACAACCTCGAGGGATTCACGGACCAGACCTGGGTTCGCGTAAGAACCCCCTTCGGTCCACCCTCGGACGACCTGCTGACCGGTACTCTGGCCGGACGCGACGTCGTGTTCCTTCCGCGGCACGGCCGCGGGCATCGCATCCTGCCGAGCGAGCTGAACCACCGGGCCAACCTCTGGGCCATGAAAAAGCTGGAGGTGGACTGGATCATCAGCGTCAGCGCCGTGGGCTCTCTCCAGGCGCGCTACCGCCCCTGCGACGTGGTGATGATCGACCAGTTCCTGGACCGCACGAAGAAATCGCTGGAGCACACCTTCTTCGGCCGGGGTATTGTGGGCCACGTCGCCCTGGCCGACCCGATCTGCGAGGAACTGCGCCAGCTGATTTTGAAAAGCGCGCGGGCGGTGAAAGCGCGGGTGCATGACCGCGGCACCTACGTGTGCATTGATGGTCCCGCCTTCAGCACGCGGGCGGAATCACTGACCAACCACCGGCTCGGCTACGATGTCATCGGCATGACCAACCTCGGCGAGGCCAAGTGCGCCCGCGAAGCCGAGATCGCGTATGCCACCATGGCCATGGTCACCGACTACGATTGCTGGAAGGCGGATGAGGCCCATGTGACGACCGAGATGGTGGTCGAGCATCTGCATCGCAATGCCGGGACGGCCAAGAAAATCATCGCCCATGCCCTCCCGCGGATACCCCTGGAGCCGGGCTGGCCGTGCCACCACGCGCTGAGGAATGCCATCATGACCGACAAAAAACTCTGGCCGGCGAATACGCGCCGACAGCTGTCGCCGCTGCTGGCGAAGTATCTCTGAAGCCCGTCGTGGCGCGCTGGACAATGCGGGCCGGCGACCTTTTAATCCCTGACTCACGAACTTTTCTACCCCGGCAAGAGCGGCTATCGAGTCAATGAGGCCCGGCTTATTATCAGCCATCCGTTGCGGTCTGTTGTTTTCCCTGGGTGCCATGGCCGCGTTGGCGAAGGATGAGCCCAAACCGCGGGACCCGCAGACCACGGCCGAACTGCAGCAACGGATCGAAAAGATCCTGAGGGACACGCACACGCCTGGCGCCGGCGTGGCGATCGTCGGGCGCACCGGACCGGAGTGGATCGCAGGAATCGGTCTGGCGGATGTGGCGGTGAACAAACCGGTGACGCCGGAGACGCTTTTCCGCATCGGTTCGGTGTCGAAGGGCTTTATTTCCCTTTCCGTGCTGAAGCTGCAGCAGGAAGGCAAACTCAACCTGCAGGACACCCTGCGGTCGCGGGCGCCGGATCTGGAATTCACGAACCCGTGGGAGGCAACCGATCCCATCCGCATCGTGAACCTGCTGGAGCATACCACGGGGTGGGATGATATAGCGTTGCGGGAATACGCGTTCAACCCCGCGAAGGAGGTGACGCTGCGCGAGGGACTGGCGTACAACCCGCGGTCGCGGACTTCGCGCTGGAAACCGGGAACCCGTTTTTCCTATGCAAATTCCGGGCCGGCGGCAGCGGCCTACGTGGTGGAGAAAGTCACGGGCCAGCGGTTCGAGGATTACGTGGAGCAAACCTGGTTCAAGCCGTTGGGGATGAACACGGCCAGCTATTTCGATACCCCGGAGGTCCAAAGCCGCCTGACGAAACTTTATCACGCCGACGGCAAGACGCCGTACCCCTACTGGCACATCATCGTGAGGCCGTCCGGCGCGATCAATGCGTCGGCGAGGGAAATGGCGAACTACGTTCAATTCTATCTGAATCGCGGCTCCTTCGGTGGCGTCCGGTTGCTGCCTCCCGAGGCCATTGACCGCATGGAGGAGCCGACGTCCACTTACGCCGCGCGCGAGGGATTGAAGACAGGCTACGGGCTCAGCAACTACACCACCATGGTCAATCAGTGGCAGTTTCACGGACACAATGGAGGAGTTGAGGGCGGGCTGACGGAGCTGAGCTACCTGCCGGACGCGGGTGTTGGTTACGTCTTCATGATCAATGCAGCGAACGGCAGAGCGTTCGTTCAAATTGGCAGACTGATCCGGGGATACATCACGCGGAACCTGACCAAGCCTGCCTTGCCGCCCGCGGCAGCCGTGCCGCCGCAATTGGCGCAGGACTATGCCGGATGGTACGAACTCATCAGTCCCCGAACCCAGCGGATGCAGTTTCTGCTTCGCCTCACGAGTCTTTGCAAGGTCAGCTTCACCAAAACCGGATTAAAAGTGAGTCCCTTGATTGGCCGTGCCCGGACCGAGGTGGCGGTCACTAATCGACTTTTCCGCGGCGAAAAGGAGGCGGCACCGACGCTCGCACTGATCGAAGAGAAGTCCGAAGGGACGCTTATGGATCTGGGAATGGGAAGTACCTTCCGACATGTTCCAACCTATCTACCGTGGCTGGAGATCTCGGTGGTGGCCGCCGCCGCGCTGGCCATGGCGAGTTCGGTGCTGTTTGCGGTGGTCTGGGTGCCCCGCAAGGCATTTGGCCGCATGCGGGCCGTGGGTTACTTGAGCGTGCGCGCGTTGCCATTGATGGCGACACTGTCGGCAGTGAGTGCCTACGCGCTGGGGGCACTCTCCTCCGAGAACTTTATCGAGCGCTTCGGACGGGTCACTCCCTGGTCGATAGGACTCTTGGTTTCAACCATCGCGTTTGCAGGGTTCGCCGCCTTGGGACTTGTCCAGGCGCTGCGTTTCCGCCATCGGGAGATACGGCGCTGGGTCTGGTGGCACTCTTTCATGGCCTCGGGGATCATAACGATCGTTGCCGTCTATCTTGCCTGCTGGGGAGTGATCGGCTGGCCCCTTTGGGCCTCATAAGCATCCCGGTCGAGCCTTGCGGGTGCGGGTCGCGGCTTGCCAGCGCGCGGAAACTTCTGGTTCACTTCGCGATCGTGAAGCAAAGCATCGTCACCCTCGACATGGAGGGCGTCCTCACGCCGGAGATCTGGATCGCGGTCGCCGAGGGCACGGGTATCGCCGGACTGCGCCGTACCACGCGCGACGAGCCGGATTACGACAAACTGATGCGCGGCCGCATCGAGATCCTCGCCCGGCATGGCATCACGCTTGTGCGGATTCAGGGCATCATCGGCTCCCTCTCCCCGCTCCCGGGAGCGGTCGAATTCCTGAACGCGCTGCGGGAGCAGGTGCAGGTGATCGTTGTCTCCGACACGTTCGAGCAGTTTGCCCAACCGTTGCTGCGCCAGCTCGGCTGGCCCACGCTGTTCTGCAACCGGCTGGTCGTGGACCACGACCGCATCACCGGCTACCAGCTGCGTGTCCCGGATCAGAAGCGCTGTTCGGTCGAGGCCCTGCAGTCCATTCATTACCAAGTCGTGGCCGCGGGCGATTCCTTCAACGACACGACGATGCTGGCCCGGGCGGACCATGGCATCCTGTTTCGCGCGCCCGCCGCCGTCGTGAAGCAGTTCCCGCAGTTTCCCGCGGTCGACGACTATCCCGCGCTGTTGCAGGCGATCCAGGCGCGCCTCTAGGCCGCGCCGAGGAACCGCTCGATGCGCCGCAGCACGCGCTCGCGGCCGAGGACGCGATACATTCCGGTGATCCCCGGACCCACGTTGGTCCCGGAAACCGCCAGCCGTGCCACCGCCTGGTAGTCGCCGAAACCGAGTCCGTTCTTCGCCGCCGTCGCCTTGATCGTATCCTCGAGGGCGGCGTCGCTCGAGAAGTCCGCGGTGGTCAGCGCCGCGGCGAGTTCGCGCAGCCGGGCCTGCGGATCGCCCTTGGCCATGACCTTTTCGCGGGCTTTCGGATCAATTGGAAAATCGTCGGTGAAGAAGTACGTGGTGTAGGCCGGCAGCTCCTCGAGCGCCTTCACCTTGGGCTGGCTGAGCAGCATCACCGCACGGAAATAGGCCGGATCCGCCGCCGTGACGGCGCTGACGTTTTGTCGCTGAAAATAGTCCCGGGCGAGCGCCACGAACCGGTCGGCTGGCAGCTCGAGCAGGTAGGCCATGTTCATGTGCGCCAGCTTCTTTTCGTCGAAACGCGCATTGCTCTGGTTGACGCCCGGCAGGTCGAAGAGCCGGATGATTTCCTCGAGCGGCATCTTTTCGCGATTGTCGCCAGGGTTCCAGCCGAGCAGGCAGAGGAAGTTGACGAGCGCCTCGGGCAGGTAGCCGCGGCGCTGGTACTCCTCGACGAGCGCGCCCTGGTCGCGCTTCGACATCTTGCCCGGCCCGTTCTGCTTCAGGATGAGCGGAATGTGGGCATACACCGGCAGCGGTGCGCCGAAGGCCTTGAAAAGCTCGGTATGCTTGCTCGTGTTTGACAGGTGATCCTCGCCGCGGATCACGTGCGTGATCCGCATCGTGATGTCGTCGACGACATTCACGAAATGGAACACCGGGTTGCCGTCGGAACGATAGATCACGAAATCCTTCTCCTCGGTCCGCTCGACGCGGCCCCGGATGGCGTCGTCGATGACCTGGGGCTCACCGGAGATCTTGAAGTAAACCGCGCCGTCCTTCTCAAACGCGCGACCGGCGGCCTTCAGTTTTTCGAGATGCTCGCGGTAGATGGGCGTCCGCTCGCTCTGGCGGTAGGGGCCGAAAGTGCCGCCGACCCCCGGTCCCTCGTCCCAGCTGAGGCCGAGCCACGTGAGGCTGTCGTAGATGACGTTGAGGAACGTCTCGGTGTTGCGCTCCTGGTCCGTGTCCTCGATGCGCAGGACGAAGACGCCGCCGGTGTGGCGGGCGTAAAGCCAGTTGAACAGCGCCGTGCGGGCGCTGCCGATGTGGAAGAACCCGGTGGGACTGGGGGCAAAGCGGACGCGAACCTGGGACATGAGTTACGCAGAATGAACGAAATGAATCGAATGAACTGGGGTCGAGGAAGTGGTCATCGTGTCAATTCTGTCTATGCTGTCAAAGAATCCCCCAAGCCGTTCCTAAGCTCGCGCCGTTTGCCGATCCCAGCGCGTCCAGCCAATTTCCCGCTTGCGCCGTCTGGCAAAACCAGAAAAAACTGACCACTTCCCCTTACGCCCGGGCGCGCTTCGGGATCTACGAAAGCCACGCCAACCCAGCCTGCATGCATAGTTTCTCCGAGCAATGTCTCGACATGGCGAGGTCCATGTTGGGCCAGAACCTAGACTCGATCAACCCCGACGGCACCGTCACCCCTGTTTCCGGCGAGCAACCCCGCCCCGACGAACCCGGGCACGTCGCCTTTGCACTCGGAGAATTTTACCGCGCCACCGGCGAGACCACGCTGAAGGAGCACGACCTCATCGACCTGGTGGCGCGCTGCGTGACCGCCCAGGTCTTCACCGATCCGCCGGCGGAGAACGGCCTCGCCTATGCCGCCCTCGGCCTGCTGTGCTTCGGCCCGTCCAAGGAGCGCAATGCCGTGTGGGAGCGGCTGGTCGACGAAACCCGGCAGCGGCTCGACAAAATGCTGTTGCATCGCAGCGACTACGACAACCACTGGCAGGCCTTCAACGTCGCCAAGGCTGTCTGCCGGTTCAGCTTCGGCCTCTCCAAGAAGGACGAGACCAGCCGCCTGATCGAGCGGATGGTGGAGCGCATCAACCAGACCAGCTCGTCCGGCTTCTTCGACGACGCGGCCCAGGGGTTCGGCGGCAACTTCAATCTCTACGGCGTGCTGAGCTTCGTGTTCATCCGCTCGGCGCTGCAGCTCCACTCGAACCCCGGCGTGCGCGAGCGCAAGCTCCCCACCCTGCGCACCTACGCCGAAAAATACATCCGGATGCTGCCCGACCTGGTGCGTGCCGACGGCCTCGGCTGGGCCTACGGCCGCGCCGCCGGCGCCTACGGCCAGATGCATTGCATCAGCATCCTGCTGCAGGGGCTGCGCGACGGCTGGATCGCGGACGACCAGAAGCCGCGCTATTTCGACATCCTCCGCCGGCTCTTTTATTTCTTCTACCAGACCTACCTCGACCAGGAGCATGGCTACCTCGTCGTCCGCGACGACGAACGCACGGCCTACAGCACGCATACCACGCGCATGGCCAACTTCGACGGCGCGCGCTATCTCTGCCAGTGGGCGCGCCTCGCCAAGACCGTGCAGATGCCCGAAGGCCAGCCGCGCCTCGAAGCCGCCCGCACCAGCGGGCGCTTCGTCATCTACGACAAATCCAACCGCAAGGAGCAGGGCCTGTTCCTCTACCGCGACGCCGACAGCGGCCTGCACGTGCAGCTTCCGCTGTTGAGTTCCGGCAGTTCGCTCACCTCCGACTCGCTGTCCTTCCCGCACTGCCCGGGGATTTTCGACTGGCCGAACAACCATTACCTGCCGGTCATGCTGCCCGAGCTGACCTTCGGCGAACAGGTCACCATCCCGGCCTTCTACGGCCAGCGCTGCGTGACCGGCCTCGGCCTGCGCAACAGCTTCTATTTCCGCTACGAGCAGCCCGAGCTGGTCAACACCCGCGAGGAGCTCGTGCGCGGCCTCGGCAACGTCAAGGTGCAGTGGGCGTTCACCGGCGCCAAGGTGAGCTGCGAGTTCGCCTACACGGTCAAGCAGCAGGTCACGCTCGACCAGTTCCGCTACATGCTCTGCATCGGCGCGCCGCACTCGCGCTACCGCCTCGGCAATTCGCCCGTGCTCGGTCCGCAGGGCCACCGCTGCACCGTGCACAAAAATGACTTTCAGGCCGTCTGGCAGGAGACGGAGGTGGTGAGCAGCGACCCCACCTATCGCACCAACTACGGCCGGATCCACTACCTGCAGTTGCTCCGCCGCGACCACCCGCTGGTCATGCGCCCGGGCAACGTCTACCGCCTCGCCGTGGAATTCGACCCCGACATCACGCTCGTCGACGCGTGACGCGACACGTCCGGGCTGGGAGTTGGGGGGATGAGTTTGGGGTTTGGGGGTTTGAGTTTTGGGGTTTGAGTTTTGAGTTTTGAGTTTGGGGGTTGGGTTTTCGGTTTTGAGTTTTGAGGTGAGGCCATCAGCATGCGTTCATGTCCAGAATGGAAAGATTCGAGGACCTGGAGTGCTGGCAGGCGGCGCGCGCTTGCCGTCGCGACGTCTATCGCCTGAGCCGTTTGCCCGACTTTTCGCGCAATCATGCTTTGGTCACCCAGATTCGTCGCGCCGCCATCTCCATCGGTTTAAATGTCGCGGAAGGATTTGAACGCGGCGGCAACAGGGAGTTCATTCAGTTCCTCTCCCAAGCCAAGGGATCCGCCGGCGAGACCAAGGAGCAGCTTTATGTCGCGCTGGATGAAGCATACATCACACAGGAGCAGTTTGACCAGGCTTATGCCCTCGGTGAGACTGCTTCCCGCCTCATTGGCGGATTCATGAGCTACCTTCGAAAAACAGCCATCACCGGCTACAAATTCGACAAAGCCGTCGCTCCGCCGAACCCAAAACCCAAAACTCAAAACCCAAAACCCTGATGCTCTCCCGCCGCATCATTCCCTGCCTCGACGTCACCGCCGGCCGCGTGGTGAAGGGCGTGAGGTTTCGGGAGCTGCGCGACGCCGGCGACCCGGTGGCCTGCGCCCAGGCGTACGACGAACAAGGCGCCGACGAGCTGACGTTCCTCGACATCACCGCCTCGAGCGACCACCGCGCCATCATGCGTGACGTCGTCGCCGCGACGGCCGAGCAATGCTTCATGCCGCTCACCGTCGGCGGCGGACTGCGCTCCGTGGAGGACATCCACGCCATGCTCAGCGCCGGCGCCGACAAGGTCAGCCTCAACACCGCCGCCATCCAAAATCCCGATCTCGTCCGCCAGGCGGCGCAGCGCTTCGGCAACCAGTGCATCGTGGTCGCCATTGACGCCAAACGCGACCCCGGGCCGGAACCGCGCTGGCGCGTCTACACCCACGGCGGGCGCAATCCCACGGAGCTCGATGCCGTGAGCTGGGCGCGACAGGTCGTCTCGCTTGGCGCGGGAGAAATCCTGCTCACCTCGATGGACCGCGACGGCACGCAAGCCGGTTACGACATCGAACTCACCCGCCGGGTAGCCGATGCCGTGGAGGTACCCGTGATCGCTTCCGGCGGCGCGGGCAAGCTGGAGCATTTTGTCGATGTCCTCGATCAGGGCCACGCCAGCGCCGTGCTGGCGGCCAGTCTCTTTCACTTCGGCACCTTCACCATCCCACAGGTCAAGGTCTTCCTCGCCGGCCGCGGCATCCCGGTGCGAATGCCGCCAAACTCGTAGAGGAGCGGAGTTCTTTCAAAGCCTCACGGCTTGGGCGACGAGGATTCATGCTCCGCTTGGCCGGTCATGGGCACGAAACGCACGGGCAGCACCGCCTGCCGCTTGATTCTGCCGCCCTGTTTGCGCAGCAGCACGAGTTCCTGATCATAAATCGGCCCAACGGGGATGATCATGCGGCCACCGTCCTTTAGTTGGTCAATCAGCGGCTGCGGCACCTGCTCTGGCGCACACGTCACGATGATCGCATCGAACGGCGCGGCCTCGGGCCAGCCAAGGTAGCCGTCCCCCGCCCGCACGTGGATATTCCGGTAGCCCAGTTCCGCAACCGTGGCCTGGGCCCGCGCGGCGAGGGGCGCGACGATTTCGATCGTGTAAACCTCGGCCGCGAGTTCAGCCAGAATGGCCGCCTGGTAACCGGAGCCGGTGCCAATTTCCAACACGCGATCCGTCGGCTTGAGCATGAGTTGCTCCGTCATGAAGGCGACCACGTAAGGTTGGGAAATGGTCTGGCCGTAGCCGATGGGCAGAGGCCGGTCGTCATACGCCGCGCCCATGACCTCCGGGGGTACGAAACGGTGACGCGGCACCTTGCCCATCGCTTGGAGCACCGCTGGGTCCTTGATGTCACGGCCGAAGGCGGCCAGTTGCTCGCGCACCATGCGGGCCCGGTCGGCCGCCCATTGCGCTTCGGTGCGGCTGCCATCGGCCTGCGCCGCGAGGCAGGAGGCAAGGACGCTCATCCCGCCAGCCAGTGCGAAAAGGGAACCCTGGCATAACCAGTTCATGCCGGTCCGGCATGATACGGCAACGCGGCCCCGAGCCAATCCCAAGCCTCAGCCCCCGTCGGGTGCGCTTTCTTTCGCCGCCGCCTTCTTTTCCGACCCCTTGATCAGCACGCCGAGCTGCTCCCGGATCTTCACGAAAAACTCCGGGCTGAGGTCGCCCGCC
This sequence comes from Opitutaceae bacterium, assembly GCA_049513315.1. Lineage (GTDB taxonomy): Bacteria > Verrucomicrobiota > Verrucomicrobiia > Opitutales > Opitutaceae > Fen-1467. The sequence goes on along the minus strand of JBEKWG010000016.1, from coordinate 2,487 downwards.
GGAATTTCGTACAGCTGGTGCGTGCGCAGATGCTCGTAGAGATTGCGCTCGCCGTCCGCCGTCCGGCCGCGCGGCCGCAGCAGCCGCTTGCGTTCGAGCATGAGCGCAAGGAATTGCAACAGCGGCGTGTTGACGGGGCTCGGCTCGTTCGCCGGGTCGGCCAGCGTGAGAAAGAGGTTCTCCGCCGTGAGCTTCAGCAGCCGCTCGGGATTCTCCCCGGCCTTCTTCGGCTTGAAGCGGTGCACCCACCGGCAGAGCACGGCGCTCTCGGGATGGAAATTCGCGTCCTCGCCGGCGAGCACGTCGTGGCGCACCGCCTCGTTGGCGGCCGCGCGCACGAGGTAGCTGACCACGCGGTCGCCCTCCGCGAACGGCCGGCTGGAAACCCGGCAGACCGGCGCCAGCGGCTGCAGATTCAGTTCCATGGGTTTTGGGTTTACTTGGTCACACGCCCGAGGCTAGCAAATTCCCGCCCCCATCAAACGAATCTTCACCACGGATTGCACGGATAATCACTCTGCTGGACAGCAGAGCGAGGCTCTCCCGCCTTCCTCTCCGCTGCCTCGGCGAACTTCGGTGAAAGAATCTTATCCGTGCCCATCCGTGTAATTCGTGGTAACAACCTTTCCCGAGGATGAACGGACGTCTCATCGCCATCGGCGACATTCACGGCTGCCATGCCGAATTCGCCGAATTGCTGGACCAGCTCGCCCCGACCAAGGACGACCGGCTCATCCTGCTGGGCGACCTCGTCAACCGCGGCCCCGACAGCCCCAAGGTCATCGACCTCGCCCGCTCACTCAACGCCATCTCCCTCCTCGGCAACCATGAATTGCGGCTGCTCAATTACCGCCGCACCCACGACCAGGATTATCTGAAGGAGAACGACGAGGAGACTCATGCCAGGCTGCGGCCGGAGGACTGGTCCTATCTCGAGGCCATGCCACTGACGCATTACGTCGAGGAACTCGACACCGTGTTTGTCCACGGCGGCTTCGTGCCGGGCGAGCCGTGGCAGAAACAGCCGGCGTCGGTCGTCACCCGCGTGCAGGTCATCGACCAGGACGGCCGGCCGCGCAAGCGCGCCGACTGCCCGGACTGCCCGTCGTGGGCCGAGCTTTGGAACGGACCGCCCTTCGTCGTCTACGGTCACACGCCGCGCGAGGAGATCTACAAGCTCAAGTGGTCGGTCTGCCTCGACACGGCCTGCGTGATGGGCGGTCACCTGACCGCCTACCTGCTCCCGGAAAAGCGATTCGTGCAGGTCAAGGCGCGCAGGAAATACTACTCGCCATGACCCGGCACGGGGATCACTTACTCCTTACGCCTTAAACCTTACCCCTGAAAGAGCCATGCCCGATTCCCCTCCACTGATGACCGTCCGTGACTTGAAAGCGCTCGAGCAGGTCACTGGCCGCGCCTTCACCGCCGTGCTGCTGGTCCGCAGGGTCACCGCGAAGACTTCCAAGAACGACAGCCCGTATCTTGCCGTCGAACTCGGCGACCGGACCGGCACGTTCAGCTTCACCTGCTTCAGCGACACCCCGCTATTCGACTTTTTCAAAAACCTGCCCGACAGCGCCGTGGTGCGCGTCGAAGGCAAGACCGACTACTACCTGGGCCGCCTTTCCCCGCGCATCACCAAGGCCGACCAGCTCTCTGAGGAGCAGCTCGCCGCGCCGGGCGTGGTGGAGAACCTCGTGGAGGTCGCCCCCGAGGACCCGGAGAAACTGTGGGAGGAATGCCAGGGGTTCGCCGCCAGCATCGGTCACGCCGAGCTGCGCGCGACGGTGCAGGCAGTCTTCGACGACATCGGCGCGGCTTTCAAGGCCGCCCCGGCGGCGGTGGCCATGCACCATGCCTACCGGCACGGCCTGCTCGAGCACACCGTCCACATGGCGCGCGCCGGCCGCGCGCTGCTGCCGCTGTATCCCGAGGTCGACGCCGACCTGGCCATGGCCGGCGTGCTGCTGCACGACGTCGGCAAGGTCATCGAGTACGAAGGCACCCTCGCCACGCAGCGCAGCCGCAAGGGCATCCTGCAGGGACACGTCGTGCTCGGCTACCAGCTCGTGCGCAAGGCAGGGTTGAAGGCCAAGCTCGACGCCGACCGGCTCGAACGCCTCGAACACGTCATCCTCAGCCACCAGGGCGAACTCGAATATGGCGCCGCCGTGCTCGCCGCCACACCCGAGGCCGTGTTTGTATCGATGGTCGACAATCTCGACGCCCGCATGGGCATGGTCCAGCGCGCGCTGCGCCAGGCCGCCGCGGGCGAGGAGTTCTCCGAAAAGCTCCTCGGCCTCAACACCGCGCTGCTGACCAAGAAGCCGGCCCCGTGAGGTCAGCGATAGTCATTGTCCGCAAACTGGGCTTGCCCCGATTTCTCGGACAGTGAGTCAGGGGTGATGGTTTAGTTCAGTTGGGATTCAAAGACGACGGGACTGACGTAGCCAAGACTGGAGTGCAGCCTGGCACGGTTGTAGA
>JBEKWG010000015.1:0-77066 GCA_049513315.1 Opitutaceae bacterium | reverse complement strand
CACGTGGTAAACAAGAAGGCCGAGATCGTGCGGGTCTATCTGCCGCCGGATGCAAACTGCCTGCTGTCGGTGATGGATCACTGCCTGCGCAGCCGCCATTACGTCAACGTCGTGATCGCGGGCAAACACCCGGCGCCGCAGTGGCTGACGATGGACGCCGCCGTCAAGCACTGCACCGAGGGCATCGGCATCTGGCAGTGGGCCAGCAACGACCAGGGCGTGGCGCCCGACGTGGTCATGGCCTGCTGTGGCGACGTGCCCACGTTGGAGACGCTCGCCGCCGTCTCCATGATGCGCGGGCATCTGCCCGACCTGAAAATCCGGGTGGTCAACGTCGTCGACCTCATGAAGCTGCAGCCGCAAACCGAGCACCCGCACGGGTTGAGCGACACGGATTTCGACGAGCTCTTCACCAGGGACAAGCCGGTCATCTTCGCCTTCCATGCCTACCCGTGGTTGATCCACCGGCTGACCTACCGCCGCACCAACCACGACAACATCCACGTCCGCGGCTACAAGGAAGAGGGCACCATCACGACGCCCTTCGACATGACGGTGCTGAACGATCTGGACCGCTTCCACCTCGTGATGGACACCATCGACCGCGTGCCGCAGACCGGCGACAAGGGCGTCTACCTGAAGCAGCAGCTCAAGGACAAGCTGATCGAGCACAAGCAATACATCGACAAATACGGCGAAGATCTGCCGGAAATCCGCCAATGGAAGTGGGGCGCACCCAACGTCGGCCAACTAGCGTAAGCTCGACATTGGAGCGGTGTTGTTTCGATTTTCGACAGGACCCCGCCCGCCCCACTTGACTCAGGGGTGCTCTCACGCTGACGGCTTACTTTTTATCACTTGACTTACTTTAGTTGTCATGTCTCCCTTTTCTCGACACATGCCAACAAAGACGGAAACGGTCTACTTTTCAGTCAAAGGCCAGGTGGTCATTCCGCGCCGGCTCCGCAAGGAATTCGAGATCGAGGAAGGCACCCGCGCCCAGGTGACGGCCACGCCGCAGGGCATCCTGATCCGGCCGGTCACCCGGGCCTACATCCGCAGTCTGCGCGGTTCGCTCAAAGGCAGCGGCGTCATGCGGGCGCTGATGGAAGACCGCAAACGCGAACGGGAGCTGTGACATGGCCACCAAGATTCTGGACAGTTGGGCGCTGATCGCCTTCCTGGAGGACGAGCCGGCGGCCGACGAAGTGGAGAAACTCCTGCAGCAAGCCGCTGACGAAAGGCACAAGCTGCTGCTGAGCGTGGTGAACTGGGGCGAGGTTTACTACAACACCATGCGGGAAGTCTCGCAGGAGGCGGCCGAGCAGAAGGTGCAGGAAATCGCCTCCCTCCCCATCGACCTCGTCGGCGTCGGCGACGATCTGGCGCTGGTCCGCCAGGCCGCCATCTTCAAGGCCACGCACAAGATGGCTTACGCCGACTGTTTCGCCGCCGCGCTGGCCAAGCTCAAGAACGCCGACCTCGTCACCGGCGACCCGGAGTTCAAAGCGGTCGAGAAGGAAATCAAAATCGCCTGGCTTACATAGGCGGTAAACCACAAGCAAGCTTCACGATAATCGATTGCGCCGCAATTACTGCAGCTGGGACGGCATGCCCTGCAGGCGCAAAATCATTTCGGTCTGGATGGCGCTGATGTGCTGACCGGGCGCGCTGTCGCCGGTCTTGATCGTCTTGGCGGGCAGAAAATTGTCGATCACGGCGCAGTAGTTGCTGTTCACCATGATGCCGAGCAGCTCGCCGGTCTTGCTGAACACCAGGTCGCCCGCCGACGGCGTGAACTCGCCGACCAGGTGCTTGATGAGCCGGTTGTCCATGCGCACATACTGCGCCGTCCGGGCGTCGAGCTGGAAGGACACCTCTCCGTAGCCCTTGCCGCCGCTGCTGACCAGCATGGCCTCGGTGAATTTAAACGGTTCCAGCGCCGTCTGGTAGACCTTGACGCCCAGACGCGCGGCCAGATCGGCGTCGACCGGGATCACAATGATGCGTGGATCGAGCGAAAGGAACTGGAACTCGGCGATGGGTGCCGTCACCGGCGGACGGCCGAACTGCCCGGAAGTCCGCGCCCAGTCGACCGGCGTTTCGTCGATCGTGACGGGGAACGGCGTGTCGCGCGCATGCAGCAGGGCGAAGACGGCCTTGCCGTCGGTCACCAGCACGGTCTTGGTCTCCTTCTGCCGGGTGGTGGTTCCCAGGAAGGTTTTGCGGGAGGCGGTGAGCGTGGTGAAGACGCGGTTGGCGAGAAAATCGTTGAACAGCACGTTGGCGTTGATCGGGCGGTTCTCGCGGATCTCCTGCGCAATCTCCCCGGATTTCTCGGCGAGCCGGCCCACGCCCTCCGCGAGCTGGCCGGTCTGGGCAAGCGCCTTCTGCCGCTCCTGCCGCTCGGCTTCGACCTGCTGCTTCGCCTCCTCGAGGTTTTCCCGCAGCATCGCCTTTTCCTGCTCGGCGACCTTCATGGCCACGTTGAGGCCCTCGATGCGCTGCTGCGCCTCGGCCTGCTGCTTCTCGAACGCGGCGATCTGCTGCTGCTGGCGGCCGGCCTCCGCCTGCTTGGCCTCCAGGTCGCGCAGGATCTGCGCGAGGCGCTCCTTGGTCATGGCCGCGTCCTGCGAGGCGGCGGCGACGCGCTGGTTCAGCTCGCGGACGCTCTGCTGCGTGGCGGCCAGCGACGATTCGAGCTCGGCCTTGGCCGACTGGAGCTGGGTGAAGTTCTGCTCGCGGGCCTGGAGTTCGGCCTGCGAGGCCTGCAACTGTGCGGCGACCTGCTCGCGGGTGCTGTGCTCGTCCTCGAGCGATAGACGCATGAGCTCGACGAGATCCTGGTCGCGCGGCGTGTTGCCGGCCACCTCCGGCACGGGCGCCTGCCGCGGATGGATAGGCTCCGCCTTCTCCCAGCGCGTGAGGGCGATGAGATTAAGGAAGAGGAAATCGATGATGATGAGCAGCAGCGTCTTGTTCATGACGCGAGCGGGGCGGACGGGCTGACGGGCACGGCAACACCCTGGGCGGCGAGAATAAGCCGCCGCTTGTAGCCACGCACGTGGCGGATTTTGACAAAGGCCACGCACACGATGCCGAAAAGGTTCGAGGAGTAGGCCGCCAGCAGGTTGGGCGCGATCACCCCCAGCACCTGCAGGACGAGGGCGGCGGCCGTGCCCATCATGCCGACGTAGAGACCGCTGTCGAAAAGGTTCTCCTCGTTTTCCATGAGCCGCAGCTTGAGCTGCGGGGGCATGTCCTGGCGGTCGATCTCGCCGATTTTCAAAAGACAGGTCAGATAGGTGGCCACTTGCAGCAGGGCGAAGAAGCCGATGGAGACGATGGTGGATGTGTCCATGGTGGTATGACTGGGGGTTGAACTGGGAGCGGCCGGCGTGGCGACATTGGCCAGCAAGGGAATGACGATCTTGAAACGGTACTCCGAAAGCGGCGCGGCTTTGAGGAGAAAGGGTTCGGTGGTGATGATGATCACGAACGAGATGAGCAACGCCATGGCGCCACTCTGCACGCGCGGCAGCAGGTGGGCATCCGCCACACTCCGGGCGGCGCGCCGCAACGGGGCGAACAACCAGCGGTCCAGTCCGCGCAGGATGAGGAACGCGCCGAGGAAATAGCCGAGGTATTTGGCGACGAGCGTGAGCTTCGGGTGCAGCAGGGCAAACGCCCCCGCGAAATCGAGCGGCGCCGCCATGCCGCGATTGATCGGCACCTGGCGCAGCAGGAGCTGCCGCACGGCGCCCTGCCCATAACCGAGCGCGAAGCGCAGGTCCCCCGCGCCAGCCTTGCCGTACAGCAGCAGGTAGCCGACCACACTGTCGGCCGACCGGGTGAACAGCGCCGCAGCGTACAGGAGCGGCAGCTGATCGGGCGCGACCTGCGCCAGATGGGCAAACTCGCTCACGGTCTTGGTGTCGTTGGTGAGGCGGAGCAGCTCGCCCAGCTGGATCCAGTTGAGCCGTTTGCCGAGCGCCAGGAGATCGAGATAGAACAACTCCAGGTCGTCGAGTTCGTGCGTGCGGACCGCCTCGTCGGCCAGGCGCTTCACCTCGCGCTGGAGCGAGGGCGAGAGATGCTCGCCCTGGTAGAGCAGCGCGGTGAGCAGGATGACGGCGTCGAGGGGCTGGCCGCCGGGCCGCGTGGCCGCCACAAAGCGCGCCGTGCGTGGCACCGCGCGCGTCTGCAGCACGGCCTGCACGCCGGGCGAGCGCGAGTTGGCGAGGTAGCGGCGCAGCGAGTCGCGGGCGCGTTCCGTGATGAAAAACGTGAGCACTGGCGTGCTCTCGGTGCGACCGGTGTTCTCCTTGAGATTGAAGAGCGGATCGAGAAAAGGATCCCAGCCCCCCCAAGCCATGAATTCCCGCTGGTGCGTGCTGAACGCGGTCAGTGCCTCCGCCAGCCGGGCGGCCTGCGGATCGCCGACGGTCCGCGCCGCCGCCAGCACCAGCGCGGCCGGACCGGGCTTTTCCGACTCGACGAGCTGCAGGCCGAAATCCGTGAGCGAAGGCGTGCCCCGGCCCGCCTCGCGCAACAGCGCGGGATTGATCGACTTCAGGTTGACGGGCAGCGCCCACGCGCCCGCCAGTAGCACCATTCCGGCGAAAATGAGCGCCAGCGCCGTCGCCGTCGGCGAACCGGCCTGCTGGGGGACGGAAGGGTTCATAACGGACCCAGACATGGCGGAACTTTCAGATGGAAACAATTTAATTGCCGAGCCGGAGCGTAAAAAGCACGCTTATCGCCCCCATCGACCCATGTTGCTGAGAATTGTTCATTACAACGAGCCGATCCTGCGCAAAAAGGGGGATAAAATCACGGGATTCGATGCCGCGCTGGCCCGGCTGGCGAACGACATGATCGAGTCGATGCATGAAGCGGCAGGCATCGGACTGGCGGCCCAGCAGGTCGGCCGGACGATCCAGCTCTGCATTGTCGACCTGCGGCAGGCCCAGGCCGAGTACACGTGGCAGCTCGACGGCACGAAGCCCCCCAAGGAACTCATCATGCCGCTGGTTCTCGTGAACCCCAAGGTGGCCGCCGAGCCCGAACCGACCAACGTATCCGAGGAGGGCTGCCTGTCTTTTCCCGAGATTCGAGGCGATGTTCTGCGCCCCGATCGGGTCACCGTGCAGTATCAGGACGTGCAGGGCCATGCGCATACACTCACTTGCACCGGCCTGCTGTCCCGCTGCATCCAGCACGAGGTCGATCATCTCAACGGCATCCTTTTCATCGACCGCATGGACAAGAAGACCATCGCCCGACTCGAGCCGGCGTTGAAGGCGCTCAAGAAGCAGACCCGCGAGGCTGCCGCCGATCGAAAAGGAAAGAGGGAAGAGGAAAGACGGGCGGATCACCCTTAGATCCGCCGCCATGTGGCGGTGCAGCAGCCCGCCGGCAGGCTTTCCACTGAGCGCCTCATGCAGGACAATCCCATGAGTCAGAAATCCGACGGCATGAACTACGCCCCACAAGGCAGGCCCAGCCCGGTGGTGAAACCGGGTGAATTCATTTTCGCGGCGGCACACCTCGACCATGGCCACATTTACGGCCAGTGCAACGGCCTGCTCGAGGCCGGCGGCGAGTTGAAATGGATCTACGATCCCGACCCGGAAAAGGTCGAAGCCTTCCGCACCAGATTTCCGCAGGCCAGGGCGGCCCGCACCCTCGACGAGATTCTCGCCGATAAAAATGTTCGTCTGGTCGCGGCCGCCGCCGTGCCCTGCGACCGCGGTCCCCTGGGCTGCCGGGTGATGGAGGCGGGGAAGGACTACTTCACCGACAAGACGCCCTTCACCACGCTCGATCAGCTCAATCAGGCCCGGGCTGTCGTCATCCGCACCGGACGCAAATACATGGTCTACTACAGCGAGCGCCTGCACGTGGAGTGCGCCATGCACGCCGGGGACCTCGTGCACGGCGGCGCCATCGGCCGCGTGGTCCAAGTCATCGGTCTCGGTCCGCATCGGCTGAGCAAGGCGTCGCGGCCCGCCTGGTTCTTTGAGCGGGCGCGGTACGGCGGCATCCTCTGCGACATCGGCAGCCACCAGTTCGAGCAGTTCCTGCATTACAGCGGCGCCACCGACGCCACGGTCACCTCCGCCGCCGTCGGCAACTTCGCCAATCCCGACACGCCCGAGTTGGAGGATTTCGGCGAGGCGTCCCTCCTCGGCAACAATGGCGCCACGAACTATGTCCGGGTTGACTGGTTCACCCCGGATGGCCTCAGCACCTGGGGTGACGGTCGCACGTTCATCCTGGGCACGAAGGGTTACCTCGAGTTGCGCAAATACGTGAACGTCGGCGCCGACCGGCAGGGCGACAATCTCATTCTCGTCGATGAGAAGGGCGAGCACTTCATCAACGTCGCGGGCAAGATCGGCTTCCGTTTCTTCGGCGAACTGATTCTCGACTGTCTCAACCGCACCGAGCGGGCCATGACGCAGGCCCATGCCTTCAAAGCCGCCGAACTCTGCCTGCTGGCCCAAGCCGCTGCGCGGCGCATCACGCCGTAAGCATTGAACAGCCGTCAGGTTCGTGGTTGTGTCATTCTGAGCGAAGCGAAGAATCCATGTCTTGTAGGAAGCCCGCTGGCGGGCGATAACATGAATCGGTCGCATCCGCCGTCGCCAAGGCTATGGCGGACGCGAGCAACCTTCCGACAGGACTCTTCGTTGGCACTCAGAGTGACAGCAAAAAATGTCTTCAAGCCGCTCCATCTCCACCCGCACCGGTGACGACGGCACGACCAGCCTCCTCTACGGACAGCGCGTGCCCAAGGACCATCCGCAGATCGAGGCCGTCGGCAGCATTGACGAGTTCAACGCCGCGCTCGGCCTGGCCCGGTCCACGTGCCCCGATGCCCGCCGCAAGACCGAACTGGAGCGCATCCAGGAGGATCTCGTCGCGCTCATGGGCGAAATCGCCTGCGCCGAGCCCGACGCCGGGCGCTACGCGGCATCGAAGTTCACCAAAATCGGCGACGGCGAACTCGCGCGCGTCGACGCCGCCGTGGCCGCCCTCGAATCCAAAAAGGTGAAGCACGACGGCTGGGCCACGCCCGGGGCCAACCAGCACGCCGCCGCGCTCGACCTGGCGCGGGCCGGCGCGCGCCGGGCGGAGCGCCGGCTCGTCGCGCTGCCGCGGCATGGCAAAACCGTGCGTCCCCTGCTCCTGCAATATTTGAACCGCGTTTCCGACCTGCTCTGGCTCATGGCCCGCGCGGCGGAAACGGGATCCTGAAAGAGGTGGTCGGAGCCAAGTTTGCTGGCCTGCGTCGAGGTTGCTTGCGTTTGTAGGAGCTTGCTTGCAAGCGATGGTTTTTGTCGCCTGTAAACAGGCTCCTACAGATCATTCCGCACCCTCGTCCACTGCGGCTCCGCCCATCTTGAGGCTGAGGAAGCCGAGCACCACGAGCCCCGCGCAGGCGGCCACAAACCAGTCGCCGTGCTCGACGTAGAAGCTGGGGCGGCCGATCCAGCGCGCGTCGCGCTTCACCGGGAGGGTTTTGACACCGCGGTAATAGATGCTGCCCCGGTCGTCGGTGAGCACGCCGCGGATAACGCCGAATTCGTCGATCCAGCCGCTCCAGCCGCCGTTGCCGCAGCGCAGCACCGGCCGGCGGGTCTCGACGGCGCGAAGCACGGAGTGCGCGGCATGCTGGTAGGCGGCGCCACCTTCGCCGTACCAGGCGCTGTTGGTCGCCACAAAGAGGAAGTCCGCGCCGTTGCGCACGTCGGCGCGGGCGAGCGCCGGGAAGATGTCCTCGTAGCAGATGAGCGGGCCGACGGCGAGCGAACCACGACGCATGGGTACGAGCAGCGGGCCGGCCGCAAGTCCGCGGCTGAAATCGTCGCCGATCGGCACGAACTTGCTCAGCCAGCCCAAGAGAGGGCGCAACGGCACGTACTCGCCAAACGGCACGAGGTGGCGCTTGGCGTAATAGGCCGTCTGGAGGCCGAGGTCGGGGGCGACCACAAAGACGCCGTTGTACCAAGCCTCGTCCGGCCGGCCCCGGTTTTCGATGGCGATGGAACCGAACACGAGCGGCGCCCTGGCGCGGACGTCGAGCGACTCGATCCATTCGCGCACCCGCGCATCCCCGCGCACGGCCCAGGGCGTGGTGGCTTCCGGCCACAGGATGAAATCGGGCTCGCTGACGGCGGCCACGAGCGTGGCCTTTTCGAGCGTGTCGAGGATGGACGGCCCGCGGGCCGGATCCCACTTCACCTCCTGCGGAATGTACGGCTGCACCAGGGCCACGTCCGCCAGCTTGCGGCTGAACGGCCCGCGGTTGAAAGCCTCCGTCATCGGCAGCATGGTGCCGAAGCCAAGCACGAGGAGCGCCACGCTGAATTCCGGGCTGCGGCGCAGCAGGCCCCGCTCGGTGCTGGTGTACAGCTTCCAGGCGGAGGTGGCGAAGCCGAGGTTGAAGAAGATGAGGATGAAGGAGACGCCATAGGCACCGGTGAACGCCGCAATCTGCAGCAACGCCGTGCGCTGCCACTGGCTGGCGGCGAGCGGCAGCCAGGGAAAGCCGCCCAGGAACCACGTGCGCAGCCACTCGAGGATCACCCATCCGCCCGCCAGGCCAAACAGTCCGACAATCCGCAGCAGGACCGGCCGGTCCGCCAGCCGTGGCATCGTCCACCACACGGCGAGATACCACCCGCCGACCCAAACGCCGATGATCGGACCGAGCAGGAAGAGGCCGGCCCACGTGACGTGGCGCAGCCACCAGAGCAGCGCCGTCCACGCCACCGCCTGCGCCGCGAACAGCGTGCCGGCGTAGAGCCGGAAGGACGGACGGCGATAGGCCCAGTAGATCGCCGGCACGGCGAAGGCGTAGGCAAACTCCGGGATGTCAACCGGTGGAAACGAAATGACCGTCAGCAGCATCGTCAGCGCGCCGACGCCGGCCGCCCACACCCAGTCGGTATGCCGCTGCCACCACGGCAGGGGCTGAACATAAGGATCAGAAACGGGTGAGGAGATATGGGAGTCAGTAGACACGCTTGCGATGTAGGAGCCTGCTTGCAGGCGATTCTGGAATCAGCGGCATGCTTTGTAGGAGCCTGTTTACAGGCGATGAGAAGAATCGCTTGCAAGCAAGCTCCTACAGACCGGATAAAAACACAGAGTGGATACTCGCCTGCAAGCAAGCTCCTACACGGCGAGCCATTGCGGCGGCGGTCGATCCGTATCCAAGTAGTCGCGAAACCACGTCCAATCGTCAGGGTGACAATGAAACCAAGGCCAGGATTCGGTGCGTGCGCAGAGACCAGCGCGGTAGGGATTGAGATAGACGTAAAGAAAAACCTCCAACCTGTCGTCATCTGCCCGTAAGCGGTGATCAAAGAAACCACGCTCCCAACCGAGCCCGATGGCACGCAGGCCAGCCGAGGTCTTGGCTTTCAACCGAGATACCGCTTTCTCAAGCGAGAGCTTCGCTCCGAGTTCAACTAAAAGGTGAAAGTGGTCAGGCATGATCACGGCGCAGCGCACGGACCACACACCGTCGTTCTGCGCCGCCTGCATCTCGCCGAGGATGTTCGCCCCGACCTCTGCTTCGGTCAGGCCGGAGGCGCGTTGATCCGTACAGATGGTCAGAAAGTAGGCAGCATTCGGCGTCGAAACACGACCTCGCCGAAGAGCCGCATGACCTTTTGCCGGATCTGACGGCATGGGGATGTAGGAGCCTGCTTGCAGGCGATTGAGTTGATAGATCGAAAGGGAATGCGGTCGGAGGATCTGATCGCTTGCAAGCAAGCTCCTACATGGCGATCCAGTGTCGCCTGCAAGCAGGCTCCTACAGGCAAGGCCTCACTTGCCGTGGCAATGCTTGTACTTCTTGCCGCTGCCGCAGGGGCACGGGTCGTTGCGGCCGACCTTGGGCGTCTCGCGGCGGACGGTGATCCGAGGAAGCTGGATTTCCGGCTTGCCCGACGCCGGGGCCGCTGCGTCCTCGTCTTCAGGGATAGGCTCATTGAGACCGCCACCGATACGAGGCAGGGACGCGGCGGCAGCGCCAACGCGGGTACCCTGCCCGCCCGGCGGTCCGGGCGGACGCAGGCGCGCGACGGTGCCGGCCGGCGGTTCATCCTCCGGGCCCTGCAGCCGCGCGCTGCGCGACAGGACGGCGAGCATGTTCTCAAACGCCTGCAGGTTCGTGGTCGAACGGAAGAGTCCGGTGCAGATCTGCAGGCGCACGTTGTTCATCAGCTCCTCAAAGTAATGGTAGGCCTCGGCCTTGTATTCCTGCAGCGGATCCCTCTGGCCGTAGCTCCGCAGGCCGATGGAGCGGCGCAGTTCCTCCATCTCGGTGAGATGCTCCTGCCAGTGGTGATCGATGGCATTGATGACGACGTAGCGTTCGAGCGCGCCCAGCGCCTCGGGGACCTCGACCGACTCCTTCACGGCATAGGCTTTCTTGACACGCTCGACCACCAGCGTCATGGCGTCCCGGCCAGTCCGGCCGCCGAGCTCGTCGAGCTTGAGCGTGATGGGAAAATGCGAGTTGGCCCAGCCGACGAAGCTCTCGACGGCGGTGAGCACCGGGCCGGTCTTGGTATCGAAGCCGGCGGCCTCCAGCCGCCCGGCGATCTCCTCCTCGACCATGTCAAAGATGGTGTCCTTCGTCCGCTCGTTGTGGATGGCGCCATTGCGGATGCCGTAGATGACCTCACGCTGCTTGTTGAGGACGTCGTCATACTGGAGCAGGCGCTTGCGGATGGCGAAGTTCTGCTGCTCGACCTTCTTCTGGGCGCTCTCGATGGAACGGTTGAGCCAGGGGTGTTCGAGCTCCTCGCCCTCCTTCATCGTGCCCTCCATGAGCCGGGAGGCGAGGTTGCCCTGGAGGAAGATGCGCAGCAGCTCGTCCTCGAGCGAGAGGAAGAACTTGCTCATGCCGGGGTCGCCCTGGCGCGCGCAGCGGCCGCGCAACTGGCGGTCGATGCGGCGCGACTCATGGCGCTCGGTGCCGATGACGTAGAGGCCGCCGACGTCGGGGATGCCCTCCCCGAGTTTGATGTCGGTGCCGCGGCCGGCCATGTTGGTGGCGATGGTGACGGAGCCGCGCTGGCCCGCGCGCGAGATGATCTCGGCCTCCTGCTGGTGGAACTTGGCGTTGAGGACGGAGTGCGTGATGTTGGCCCGGCGCAGCATGCGGCTGAGCACCTCCGACGCCTCGACCGACACCGTGCCGACGAGGACCGGCTCGCCGCGCTCGTTGGCCGCCTGGATCTCCTTGACGACCGCATTGTACTTGTCGCGCCGGGTCTTGAAAATGGAGTCGTTCTTGTCGAGGCGGACGCACGGCTTGTTGGTGGGAATGACGACGACGACCAGCCGGTAGATCTCGTTGAACTCGGTGGCCTCGGTCTCGGCGGTGCCGGTCATGCCCGCCAGCTTCTCGTACATGCGGAAGTAATTCTGGATGGTGATGGTGGCGTAGGTGCGCGTCTCGCGCTCGATGATGACGTCCTCCTTGGCCTCGACGGCCTGGTGCAGGCCGTCGGACCACCGGCGGCCGGGCATGACGCGCCCGGTGTTCTCGTCGACGATCAGCACCTTGCCCTCCTGCACGACGTATTCGACGTCGCGCTCGTACAGCGAGTAGGCGCGCAGGAGCTGGCTGATGGCGTGGATGTCCTCGCTGATGGTTTCAAAGCGCTGCTGGGCCTCGAGCCGGCGCTTCTCCTTTTCCTCGGGCGTGAGATCGTGTTTTTTCTCGAGGTCGCTGAACTCGGTGGCGAGGTCCGGCATCATGAACGCGTCGGGGTTTTCCGGATGGAGCTTGGTGCGACCGATCTCGGTGAGGTCAGCCTGGTGCTGGCGCTCATCGATGACGTAGTAGAGCTCCTCCTTGAGGTGGAAGAGTTCGTCCTTGTTGAGGTCGGAGTTCATCTCCGTCTCGACCTTGTCGAGCAGCTTGCGCCACTCGGGCGTCTCCATGAGCCGGAGGAGCTGCTTGTTCTTGGGATGGCCCATCTTGACCTGCAGCATGCGCCGGAGGGCGAGCAGCCGGTCGTCCGGGGTCGCGTCCTTTTTTTCGAGGAGTTCCCGGGCCTCGGTGATGAGCCGGTTGCAGAGGCGCGTCTGTTCGTTGACGAGCTGCTCGACCGAGGGCTTGACGAGGGTGAACGGCTGCTCGCGCTCGATCGGCGCGGGACCGGAGATGATGAGCGGCGTGCGGGCCTCGTCGACGAGGATCGAGTCGACCTCGTCGACGATGCAATAGTAGTGGTCGCGCTGCACCTGGTCCTCCCTGCGCGTGGCCATGCCGTTGTCGCGCAGGTAGTCGAAGCCGAACTCGGAGGCGGTGCCGTAGGTGATGTCGCGGTTGTACATTTCGCGCCGGAGGTCGTTATGCATGAGCTGCTGGATGCAGCCGACGGTCACCCCGAGGAAATTGTAGATGTAGCCCATCCACTCGGCGTCGCGGCGGGCGAGGTAGTCGTTGGCGGTGACGAGCTGGGCGTTGCGGCCGGAGAGCGCGTTGAGGTAGAGCGGCAGGGTGGCGACGAGGGTCTTGCCCTCGCCGGTGGCCATCTCGGCGATCTTGCCCTCGTGGAGCGCAATGCCGCCGACGAGCTGCACGTCGTAGTGCACCATGTCCCACGTCAGCTCGTGCTCGCAGACGGTGATCTTGCGGCCGTAGAGCCGGCGGGCGGTGTTTTTGACGACAGCAAAGGCCTCGGGCAGAAGCTGGTCGAGGGTTTCGCCGGCCTTGACGCGGTCGCGGAACTCGCCGGTCTTCGCCCGGAGCTGGTCGTCGGTGAGCGCCTGGCAGGCGCGCTCCAGTTCGTTGATGCGGACGACGACGGGCCGGCACCGCTCAAGGAATTTGCGGTAGTGACGGCCGGAAAACTTCTTCAGGAGCCAGGCAATCATGAAAAGAGGGCGAAGCTAAATCGGCACGGAGAAGCTTGGCAAACGGCAAATGCCAGTCCCCTGCCCGCCTGCAACCCGCAGGCGGTCCGGCGCGGGCGGCCCGTCACACCCGCCCGCGGAAATAGGCGATGGTCCGTTTCAGGCCTTCCTCGAGCGACACCGCCGGCTTCCACTTCAAGAGACGCCGGGCCTGCGCAATGTCGGGCTGGCGCTGTTTCGGATCATCGGCCGGCAGCGGCTGGTGCACGATCTTCGCCTTCCCGCCGACGAGCTTGAGCGTGAGCTCGGCCAGCCGGAGCATGGTGAATTCGTTGGGATTGCCGAGGTTGATCGGACCGACGGTCCCGGTCTGCTTCATGAAGCGCACCATGGCATCGATGAGGTCATCGACGAAGCAGAACGAGCGCGTCTGCGTGCCGTCGCCATAGACGGTGAGATCCTCGCCGCGCAACGCCTGGACGATGAAATTGGAAACGACCCGGCCGTCGTCGGGCAGCATGCGCGGCCCGTAGGTGTTGAAGATGCGCGCGACCCGGATGTCGACGCCGTTCTGCCGGTGGTAGTCGAAGAAGAGCGTCTCGGCGCAACGCTTGCCCTCGTCGTAGCACGAGCGGCGGCCCACGGGGTTGACGTGTCCCCAATAGGTCTCGGGCTGCGGATGCACCTGCGGGTCGCCGTAAACCTCGGAGGTGGACGCCTGGAACACGCGGGCCTTCACCCGCTTGGCGAGGCCCAGGCAGTTGATGGCACCCATCACCGATGTCTTCACCGTCTTGATGGGATTGTACTGGTAGTGCAGCGGCGAAGCCGGGCAGGCGAGGTTGTAGATCTGGTCGACCTCGACCTTGAAGGGATCGACCACATCGTGCCGCATGTATTCGAAACGCGGGTTGGACAAGAGATGGACGATGTTTTCCTTCCGGCCGGTGAACAGGTTGTCGAGGCAGATGACCTCATGACCGTCGCTGATGAGTCGATCGCAGAGGTGACTGCCCAGGAAGCCGGCGCCGCCGGTGACGAGGATGCGCATACATCGGAGAGTGATAGAGAAAGCGTCGGCATTGGCGAGTCTGGTTTGGAGCCCGGACCAAACCCATTCCGACCAAGCGGAACGGCGAAACATTTTCAGATTTGCGTCGTCTTAGCAGAAGATCTTCCCAGCTGCACAATAACATCGATACGAAATCCACCGATTATGAACAAGATCCTCTTCAGCATATGCTTAGCCGTCATTACTGGCGCCTGTGCCCTCGCACAGTCGGAACCGCCGCAGCCACAGCCCACGGACGACAAAAGCCCGGCAGGCCTTCTCGGCAAAGACTACCTGTCCGTCGGCCCGACCATGCAGGATTTCCGCCACAGCGATTCGAAAAAAGGCTGGGGAACCGACCTCGATTTTAACCTGCCGGTGGTCGACAACTGCGACATCGGCCTCAACTATGGATTTGAACGCGTGGCGAATACTCCGCGCATAACTGACAATACCATCGGCACTTCTGTCACCGGCTACTTTAAGGCCGGCGGAGTCAAGCCGTTTGCCGACATTGACTTCGGCTATCTATGGAGTCGAACCAAGCCCTCGGATGTCACCACGAGGTATGATCGCGCCACCTGTGCGGTGGGCACGGGCTTGGAAGCACCGTTCACCGATTCCACCGCCTTGGTCGGACGCGTCGCCTACAACAACGAATTCCGGCGCGGCACTCCCCGAGAAATGACGTACACCGCTGGCTTGGATCAGAGCTTCTCCGACCATGTTGCCGGGATGATCAACGTGACCTTTCACGAGGGGAATTCCGCTGTCTACAACCTCGGGGTGGTGTTCATCTTCTAGGCAGCCTTCGAATTATTCTCCGAAGATGAAACCCGTGGCGAGTCGAAGTCCCGCGGGTTTTTCGTTGGAAGGACCGGTGGCTCCGCGGCCGCGCACCCCGGAAAATCACTGGCGCGCCGCGGTCCCCGTCCCGTAGCGCTCGATCCACGCGCGATGCCAGGACCCAAAATCGCCCGCCTCGATGTGGACGCGCGCCTGCGCCATGAGATCGAGATAGAAGTGCAGGTTGTGAATGGTGAGCAGCGTTCCGGCCAGCATCTCGTTGGCGAGCGACAGGTGCCGCAGGTAAGCGCGCGAAAAGTGGCGGCACGTGTAGTTGTCGAGTCCCTCGACGACCGGCCGCGGGTCGGCGCGATACTGTTCGTTCCGCAGGTTCATGGGCCCGTCCGGGGTGAACACCTGGCCGTTGCGGGCACAACGCGTCGGCAGCACGCAGTCGAACATGTCGACGCCGAGCGCGATCATTTTCAGCACCTGCGGCGGCGTGCCGAGGCCCATCGTGTAACGGGGCTTGTCAGCCGGAAGGTGCGGCGTGGTGGCAGCCACCTGCCGGAACATCTCCGGCTCGGGTTCGCCCACGCTCACACCGCCGATGGCATAACCGGGAAAATCGAGCGCAGTCAGCGCCGCCGCCGCGTCCCGCCGCAGGTCGTCGAAGATGGAGCCCTGCACGATGGCAAACACCAGCTGGCCGGCGACCGGCACCCCGTGGTCGCGCGCCGCCGCCAGACACTCGCGCGCCCAGCGATGGCTGCGCTCGACCGCGCGGAGGCAGGCGTCGCGTTCGCACGGCCAGGGCGGGCATTCGTCCAGCACCATGGCGATGTCGGAACCGAGGTTTTGCTGGATGGTCATCACCTCGCGCGGGCCGAGGAAGACGGTCGCACCGTCGAGGTGCGACTGGAAGCTGATGCCCTCGTCGCCCACGCGGCGCAGCTTGGCAAG
Organism: Opitutaceae bacterium; assembly: GCA_049513315.1. Lineage (GTDB taxonomy): Bacteria > Verrucomicrobiota > Verrucomicrobiia > Opitutales > Opitutaceae > Fen-1467. Next base: position 61,375 of record JBEKWG010000015.1, on the reverse strand, counting down.
ACTGAAAACCTGGAAGCCGCCGCTGTCGGTAAGGATCGGCCCGGCCCAGCCCATGAAGGCATGCAAACCGCCGAGGTCGCGGATGAGTTCGGAGCCCGGCCGCAGGTTGAGGTGATAGGTGTTGCCGAGGATGATCTGGGCGCTGATCTCACGCAGTTGGGCCGGCGTGACGGCTTTCACCGTTCCCTGGGTGCCCACCGGCATGAAAACGGGCGTCTCCACCACGCCGTGACGGGTGGTGAGACGGCCGCGTCGGGCGGCCGTGGCCGGATCGGTCTTGAGCAGCGTAAAGTGCCCGGACATCAAAGTGCGCAGCTTCGAATGCGGTGTGGGTGAACGCAACCGGTTTCACGCCGACGGAGGCGTCCAGCGCGTCACGCCGGCCGTCAGTGGCGCCGCGGCGAGCCGGGTTCGCGCTTCGGTCCATTCGGGCCGGTCAAACCATGGCACGCGGGTGAGCAGTTCGCGCAGGGGCACGGTGATGAACGCCCGTTCCCACATCCGCGGATGCGGCACGGTCAGTTCCGGCCCGGCACGCGTCTCGCCTTCATACAGCAACAAGTCGAGGTCGAGCGTGCGTGGCCCCCAGCGCACCTCCCGCTCGCGCTGGCGGCCCGCGGCCTTTTCCAGCTTGTGCAGCACGGCCAGCAGTTCCTCCGGTGTGAGCGTCGTCTCGACGCCCAGCACGAGATTAAGGAACTCGGGCTGATCCACCACGCCGACGGGCGCTGTCTCGTAGACCGCCGATGCCTCCACGGCTTTTATGCCGGGTTCACGCGCCAGTGCCGCCATGGCGCGGCGCATCGTGGCCCAGCGATCGCCGAGGTTGGCGCCCACGCCGATAAAGGCTTGTTGCGCTCGTTGCACCATCAATTACGCGGCCGAGGGCGCGCCCGCCGCACCCGTACCGCCAGGCCGGCGCTGGTGAAGTCCACCGGCGGCTTTAGTTTGACCACCTCAACCTCAACCGCCTGCACGACGGGAAACACGCGCAGCAGTTCCGCCGCCACGGCCTCCGCCAGTGCCTCGGCGAGCTTGCGGGGCGGCCCTTCCATGACCGTTCGCACCACTTCGTATACCGCCCGGTAGTCGACGGTGCGGGTGAGATCATCGGTCCGGCCGGCCTCGGCGAGCGGCAGTTCGAGTTGCACGGTGATTTCAAAATCCTGACCGCGTGCCGTCTCCTCGGGCAGCACGCCATGGCGGCCGAAGAAATGCATGCGGGCTAAGGTGAGCGTGTCAGAAGTCATAGTTTCCAAGCCAGACCGGCCCTGATTGCATCGGCCATCCGCACGAAGCGCAACATCGGTGCCACGTCATGGACGCGCACCATGTGACAGCCCTGCCGGATGCCCCACACGAGCGTGGCGCCCGTGCCGTCCAGCCGGTCGTTCACCGGGGCGCCGAGCACGAGACCGATGGTCGATTTCCGCGAGGTGCCGAGCAGAACCGGGCGACCGAGGGCCACAACCCGGTCGAGGTGCTTGAGCACTTCGAGATTGTGCTGCGGTTCCTTCGCGAAGCCAAAGCCCGGATCGAGCCAGAGCTGGTGTTCGAGCACGCCTGCGGCCCGCGCCACCGCCATGCTCAGCCGCAGGTCGAGCAGCAGGTCGGCCCAGAAGTCGCCGTAGTTCCGGTCGGGCCGGTTGTGCATGAGGATGACCGGACAGCGGAGCGCGGCCGCCGCCGCCGCCATGAGTGAACGCGGCAGGGGTGGTGCGGGGGTGCCGCTTAGCAGGGCCTCGATTCCGCGCCGCCGCTCCTCCGCCGTAAATCCGTGCAGGCAACCCCAGATGTCGTTGACGATATCCGCGCCAGCCTGCACGGCCGCCTCGGCCACCGCCGCCTTGTAGGTGTCGATGGAGATGGCCGCACTCGGGAAGGTCCGCCGCAGCGCGTCCAGCGCTGGCAGCACGCGATCACATTCCCCGGCCGCACTCACCGGCGCCGCGCCCGGCCGCGTCGATTCTCCGCCCACGTCGAGCACATCGGCGCCGGCCATCAGCATGGCGCCGGCGCGGTCCACGACCGCCTGGACGGACGGCAGTTGTCCCCCGTCGGAAAAGGAATCGGGGGTGAGGTTCAACACGCCCATGACGAGGGTGCGACCGCCCGGCGCCGGCAGCGGGCGGCCGTGCGGGCTTTGCCAGGAGTGGAAAACAGTTGATTCGGCGGGTTCCACGAACGGTGCATGACTTGCATGGTGTGCGCCGACTGGCAAGCCCCGGCACTTGACCCTTCCTCCCTCCTGTGGGTAGAGTACCCTGTGCTGCTTGTCATCGACAACTTCGATTCCTTCACGTTCAACCTGGTCCAATACTTCGGCCAGTTGGGCGTGGCGCAGCGCGTTTTTCGCAACAACGAGATCACGCCGGAGCAGGCGCTGGCCCTCAACCCCGACCGGGTGCTGCTCTCCCCCGGACCCTGCTCGCCGCGCGAGGCCGGTGTCACCCTGGACATCATCAAGGCCTTCGCCGGTAGGAAGCCCATCCTCGGCGTCTGCCTCGGACACCAGGCCATCGGCCATCACTTCGGCGGGCGCGTGGTGCGGGCCGGCCGCCTTATGCACGGCAAGCTCTCGCCCATCCTGCACCGCGGCACCGACGTGTTTCGCGGTCTGCCCTCGCCCTTCCATGCCACGCGCTATCATTCGCTGCTGGTCGAGCGTGCCACCCTCCCCGACTGCCTCGAAGTCACCGCCGAGACCGCCGAGGGCGAAATCATGGGTCTGCGCCACCAGACGCTGCCCGTCTGGGGGGTGCAGTTCCACCCCGAGTCGATCGCCACCGAGCACGGAATGAACATTCTGCAAAACTTCCTGTCGCTCAATTAACCCGTCCGCGCCCACCCCCGACACCCCACACCTTCCGCCCCGTTTATGCGCTGTCCCAAATGCACTTCCATCGCGGACAAAGTGATTGACTCCCGCATCACCAAGGAGGGCAACACCATCCGCCGGCGTCGCGAGTGCCTGGAATGCGGCCATCGCTATACCACCATCGAAACCCTGGTGCGCGACGGCATCATGGTCACCAAGCGCGATGGACGCCGCGAAGCGTTTGACCGGGAAAAACTCCTGCACTCCATCCGTGCCGCCTGCCACAAGCGTCCGGTCGATCTCGAGCAAATCACCATGATCGTCGACGACGTCATTGACGCGCTGGAGGCCCAGTACGAAAGCGAAATTCCCAGCCGGGCCATCGGCGACGAGGTGATGCGCCATCTGCGCCGCATCGACCAGGTGGCTTATGTGCGCTTCGCCAGCGTCTACAAGGAGTTCCGCGACCTCTCCGATTTCATGGAGGAGATCAGCCATCCGGAAGAGCCGAAGCAATGACCAGCAGCGACCATCTGCGCCGTCTTCACTTCATCAACGCGCTGTTCGCGGACCTCACCGGCGACGACCTCTACCTCGCGCAGCAGATTCAGGCAGCCATCACCACCAGCCTGGCCGAGGCGCTCTGCCGGCCGGCAGAGCGGCCGTCCACCGGTGAGGAATCTGCCTGCCCTGAGCGCGTCGAAGGGGTCGAATCCAGCGATCCGGCTTTTACCGCCGCCGCCGCGCAGCTGCTGGAACGTCTCTGCGACAACCGGGGGGATCACGGCTTTTTCCACTGGGACGCAGCGGAGTCCACCGCCGCCGCCACGCCGCTTTTCGCCCGCGAGCACATCCTGAAGGGCCTCCGGCGCCTGGCGCGCTATCGCGAATCCACCCTGCTCGTCACCAACCTCCGGCCGGCGCACTGCCCGCCGCGCCGCCGCTGGACCGCCCGGCGCCAGCGCGAGTACCGCGAGTCGCTGGCGCTCATCCGCGACCTCGCCGCGGCCCGCAGCCGCCGCAGCGCCAGCCTGAATCTGCTGTTTTTGTAGTTTTGTTTTTACAGGAGGCAACCGAGGAAACAGAGAGGACTATGCATCCTCTGTTTCGCAAAGCGGATGGCTTGACGGAAAAAATCATTGCAGCGGCCATCGAAGTCCATCGGGACAAAGGACCAGGATTGGTCGAATCGATCTACGAATGGTGCCTGCTCCGTGAGCTCGAGCTCCGACAGTTGCCGACATCCAACCAAAAGCTGGTCACGATTTCCTACAAAGGATTCACCCGGGAAGAGCCGCTCCGCTTTGATGTTCTCGTGGATGACTGCGTCCTGATCGAGGTGAAATCCGTCGAGCACACTTTACCGGTGCACAAGGCCCGGCTTTTGAGCTACATGAAACTGCTCAACGTGCCAGTGGGCCTTCTGATGAATTTCAACACGCCCAAACTGGTCGATGGTATATCCCGTCTGATTCTTCCCGGATCTAATATTTGACCGCACCTCCGTGCCCTCCGTTTTCTCCTGTAAAAATTGATTCCCATGGCCAAAACCGTCTTCCAGCGCATCATCGATGGCGAGGTTCCCGCCCGGATCGAGCACGAGGATGAGCACTGCATCGTCATTCACGACATCCATCCGCAAGCCCCGGTGCATCTGCTGCTCATTCCGAAGCAACGCATCGCCCGGATCGGTGATGCCACCGCCGCTGATGAGGCCATGCTCGGCCACCTGATCGCCACGGCGGGCGTGGTTGCGAAAAAGCTCGGCCTCGCCGGCGGCTACCGTCTCGTGATCAACAATGGTCCCGACGCCTGCGAAAGCGTGCCGCACCTGCACGTGCACCTGCTGGCCGGCCGCCAGATGGGCTGGCCGCCCGGTTGAGCCGCGCCGCGGCTCAACCCGATTCAAGATTCAAGAGGGAAGACGGAAGAACGAACTGTTTGCTCCGTCTTGATCTTGAATCTTCGTTTTTGAATCGGCGCCACGTGCTGCTACGCGCCGCTGCGCGCCTCGAAGGCGCCGTCGGCGCGCTTGACCACGAGCCGCTTCAGTTCGAGCAGCATGAGCGTGGCGCCCAGCTCGTGCGCCGGCATCTGGGTGAGCCCGATGAGGGCATCGATGTTGAGAATGGAGCCGCCGCGGAAGCATTCGAAGACGCGTTGCTCCGTCTCACTCAGTCCACCCACCATGGCGCTGTCCGCCGTCCCCGCGGGGATCGGCGCCGGTCGCAGGCCGTCGAGGTAGTTCAACTCGGAGAGGATGTCGTCCACGCTGGTAAGGAGCGTGGCTCCGTCGCGAATGAGCTGGTGACAGCCGTGGCTGGAGGGCTGGTCGATCCGGCCCGGCACGGCGAAGATGAGCCGGCCCTGTTCACCGGCGAAACGCGCCGTGATCATCGCGCCGCCATCGACGTCGCTCTCCGTCACCACGACCGCCTCGCAGATGCCGGCGACAATGCGGTTGCGCATGGCGAAAGACTGCCGGTCGGCCCGCCGGCCGAAGGGAAATTCGGACAGGATCGCGCCCGTCTCGGCGATCCGCCGGTAGAGATCGAGGTTTTCCGGCGGATAGATGAGATCGAGGCCGGTGCCGAGCACCGCGGCCGTCCGGCCGCCGACGGACAGCGCGCCCTCGTGCGCGGCGGTATCGATGCCGCGCGCCAGTCCGCTCACCACGCAGAACCCGCGTTCGGCAAGCTCCGCGCCGAGCTTTCTGGCGACCGACTGTCCGTAAAGCGTCGTCCGGCGGCTGCCGACGATCGCGATGCACGGATGCTCGAAAGCGTAGGCACCCTTGCGGTAGAGACCGATGGGGGGATCGTGGATCTGGCGCAGCAGTTTCGGATAGGCGTCGTCACGCGCGGTGATGAACGTGGCGCCCGCCTCGGCGAGTTTCTTTTCTTCGCGCGCCAAGTCGAAGTATTCGTCCCACTGCGCCAGGGCTCGGCTGATGGCCGGACCGACACCCTTCACCGCCTCAAGCCGCTTCAGACCGGTGGTAAAAATCGCCCGCGGATCACCGCCGAGCTCCTCGCAAAGACGGTTGGTCGTGATCGGGCCGATGTTGGGCAGCGCATTCAGCACCAGAAACGCCTGCCGTTCTGTGAGTTCAGCGGGCATCGGACGCGAGCCGAAGGGCGGCGGGAAGATAATCGAGCAACTGCGTTGCCTGCACCGCCACCTGGCCGCGATCCCGCGCGAGCAAATCGGCGGCGAGACCATGCCACACCACGCCGCGGCACGCCGCCGGCACCGGCTCGCACGTCGACTGGGCGAGCAGCCCGCCGACCAGGCCTGCGAGCAGATCGCCGCTGCCACCGCGCGCCAGCACCGGTCCCCCAAAGAAACTGTGGTAGACGCAGTCTCCGTCGGCGATGCGCGTGACCGGGCCCTTGAGGACGACGGTCGCGCCCGTCTCGAGCGCCACGGCGCGCAGCACGGCGGAATTCGCCTCGCGGCCGCCGGCGAGCCGCTGGAATTCGCCGGCATGCGGCAGACAGATGACGCGCTCGCCCCGGACGGCGGCGAGCACCGCGGGCTGCAGTGCATCGGCGTCGAGCACGACCGGAAGATCAGTCAGTTTGACGATTTCGCCGGCCAGGGTGTGCGCTCCATGCGCCGGGCCGAGACCAGGCCCCATAACCAGCGCCGTGGCCCGCTCGAGCTGCGCGCGGAACAGCGCCAGACCCTCGGGCGCGAGGCTGCCGCCGGGCGCCTCCGGCCAGCCAACCCAGATGGCCTCAGGGAGTCGGGCGGCATAGGCGGCCGCAAGGGATTCCGGCACAAAGGCGGTGACCAGCCCCACCCCGCTGCGCAGCGCGGCCTGCACGCACATCAACACGGCACCGGGGTAGTTGCGAGAGCCGCCGATCACGAAAAGATGACCGAAGGTGCGTTTGTCCGACTGGGGTGCGCGCAAAGCGGCGAGCGGAGCGAGCACCGAGGGCTTGAGCACACGATCGGTGCCTCCCGTAGGAAGCCCGCTTGCGGGCGAATCTTGCGCCGCATCGCGCGCCAGCGCGCTTCCTACATGAGGCGGATCAAAGAATCCCAAGTCCAGGTAACGCAGCCGCCCCACCACGTCGCGATGGGACTCCGCGAGCAACGGCGCCTTCACGCTGCCCGTGGCATAAGTGAAGTCAGCGCGGAAGGTGATGTCACCCGTCTCCTCGCCCACGCCGCTGGGCAGGTCGACGGCTGCCCGCAGGCGGATGCCAGGATGCACGTTGACGCGGCGAAGCACCCCGGCGGTGGCAACATCCACGGGCGGGCGAAACTGGAAACCGAAAATGCCATCGAGACAAAGATCGTATTCCGTTGTGCATTCCGGATCCCCCTTTTTCGGGGATAACTTCGTCACCCGTCCGGCGGCCATGCGCAGCAGCTCCCGCCAGGCGCGCCAAGCCAGCGGCCGGAGGACACGTTCGCCGACCGTGAACATCACGGTCGCCTGCGCCGCCGGATGCTGTTCAAGGATGGTTTTCGCCGCGAGGAGGGCGTCGCCGCCGTTGTGGCCCTTGCCGGCCAGCACGAGCACGCAACCGGCAGGGGGGAACCCGCCGATCTCCCGGAAATCCTCGAGCGCGGCCCGCGCCACGGCGGCGCCGGCCCGCTGCATCGCCGCCCACTCCCGCTCCTCGTCCCCGCCGAACAGCCGCGCCTCGAGCGCCTTGGCCTCGGCACAGGGAAGGATGGGATCGGACCAGGCGGAGTTCATCGCGGAAAGCAATCTCCGTTTCAGGCGGGTGGCTGTCGCACCAGCGCGGCGATGGCCATCGCGACGGTGTCGGTGTGCGACAGGGAGACGAGCACGTGCGTGGCGCCGACCTGGGCGAGCAGCGCCTGACCCTTCTCGTCGAGGCGCACGTGCGGCTCGTTCCGCGGGCCGTGGTAGATGGAAACCGATTTCCAGCCCAGCGCGGCGCCAATGCCGGTGGTGAACGCCTTTGACACGGCCTCCTTGGCGGCGAAGCGCGCCGCGACGTGCCGGTGGGGAAACTTGTGACCGAAGCAGTAGGCACGCTCCTCGTCGGTGAACACGCGCTGGAGGAAGCGCTCGCCCTGCCGGTCAAGCACGCCGCGGACGCGCTCGATTTCGATGACGTCGCAACCGAGGCTGAGCAGGATTCCGCCGGCAGGGAGCACAATGTTCATGGATTCATCCGTGCTTTCATTTCGCGCACCGCCTCCTCGACGCCGGTGAAGAGGGCGCGGCTGATGATGCTGTGGCCGATGTTCAGTTCGTGCAGGTGGGGCAGCGTGCGGACTTCGGCGATGTTGACGTAGTTGATGCCGTGGCCGGCGTTCACCACCAGCCCCAGCTGGTGCGCCAGCGCGGCCCCGCGACGGAGGCGCTCCAGCTCCGCCAGGCGGCGCGGGGAGTGATAAGCCTCGGCATAGGCGCCGGTGTGCAGCTCGATCCACGGGCTTTTGAGCCGGGCGGAAAGTTCGATCTGCGCCTCGTCGGGACTGATGAAAAGGCTGGTGGCGATGCCCGCGGCGCGCATCGCCTCCACCACGGTGCGGACGCGGTCCTCGTTGCCCACGACATCAAGCCCGCCTTCGGTGGTGATCTCCTTGCGGTTTTCGGGCACCAGGCAGACCGAGTCGGGCTTCAGCTGGAGGGCAAACTCCGTCATGGCCGGCGTACAGGCCATCTCGAGATTGAGGCGGGTCGCGATGGTCTCGCGCAGCCGCCGGACGTCGCGCTCCTGGATGTGGCGACGGTCCTCGCGCAGGTGCACCGTGATGCCGTCGGCGCCGGCGCGCTCGGCGAGGACGGCAAGCGTGACGGGATCGGGTTCCACATTGCCGCCGGTGGTGCGGCCGCTTTCGCGGTAGCGCGCCTGGCGGAGCGTGGCGCAGTGGTCGATGTTAACGCCGAGGAGGATCATAGGGCGAAAGGGGATGCTGGCATAAATTCAGGAGTCAGGAAACCAGGAAAATAGCATTGCAGTCACCTGCCCCTGCTTTCTGGCTTCGTGGCTTCCGAATTCAATCCTTCTATGACCACCCCGCGGCCCAAGCCGGAAAATCTGCTGGTCAACCTGGTCTGCAATGTCGGAGTGCCGACGGCGATTCTCACGTGGCTGAGCGGCGCGCGGTGGCTCGGACCGAAGTGGGGACTGCTCGTGGCGCTGGCTTTCCCGCTCGGCTACGGCCTGCACGATTTCATCGTCCGGCGGCGCTGGAATTTCATTTCGATCATCGGCTTTGCGAGCGTGCTCGTCTCCGGCGGCTTCGGGCTGCTCAAACTGGGCGGCCGGTGGTTCGCGGCGAAGGACGCCGCCATCCCCGGCATCATCGGCCTCGCCGTGCTGGCATCGATGCGGGCGAAGACGCCGCTCGTGAGCGAGCTGCTCTACAACCCGCAGGTGATCGACGTGGAGAAAGTGGACGCGGAGCTGGCGGCGCGCGGCACGCGGGCCGAATTCGCCGGGCTGCTGCGGCGGTCCACCGGCCTGCTGTCCCTCGCGTTTTTCACGAGCGCGGCCCTCAACTACGCGCTGGCCCGCCACCTGCTGCAAAGCCCGGCGGGCAGCGAAGCGTTCAACGGCGAGCTGGCGAAAATGCATCTGGTGAGCTGGCCGGTGATCGTGCTGCCCAGCATGGCGATGATGATGCTCGTGCTCTGGCGGCTGCTGCACGGCATCAAGGCGCTGACCGGGCTGGAGCTAGACGCCATCTTCCGGTCGCCGCCGGAGAAGAAAGCCGGCTGAATAAACGGCTCCGCCGCGGAGCCTTTCGTCCGGCCGCCAGGACGCGTTTACTTCCGCTTGTTCGGCGGCACGTAGTCGCGCTGGTTCGCCCCGACGTAGATCTGGCGCGGGCGGTAGATGCGGCCCTTGGGGTTGGCCGCGACTTCCTTCCAGTTGGCGATCCAGCCGGGCATGCGGCCGATGGCGAACATGACGGTAAACATGTTCACCGGGATGCCGATGGCGCGCATGATGAGCCCCGAGTAGAAATCGACGTTGGGATACAGCTTGCGGGCGAGGAAGTACTCGTCCTGCAGCGCGGCCTCCTCGAGGCGCATGGCGATGTTGAGGAGCGGATCGTCCTTGATGCCGAGGCTGGCCAGGGCGCTGTAGAAGCTCTCCTTGATGATCTTCGCGCGGGGGTCGTAGTGCTTGTAGACGCGGTGCCCGAACCCCATGAGGCGCTTGTCCGCCTTGCCCAGCTTGGCCTGCTCGATGAACTTGGTGCCGTCGTCGCCCTCGGCGTGGATGCTCTGGAGCATCTCGATCACCGCCGCGTTGGCGCCGCCATGCAGCGGACCCCACAAGGCGCAGACGCCGGCGGCCGTCGACGCGAACAGGTTGGCACCGCTGGAGGCGACCATGCGCACGGTGGAGGTGCTGCAATTCTGTTCGTGGTCGGCGTGGAGCAGCAGGAAAAGGTTGAGGGCCTGGGCCACCTGCGGAAGCGCGATGTACGGCTCGTAGGGGGTCGAGAACATCATGTGCAGGAAGTTCTCGCAATAGGGCAGGTCGCGGCGCGGATGGATGTAGGGCAGGCCGCGGCTGGCACGATACGAGTAGGCGGCAATCGTGCGCACCTTGGAGATGATAATGGCCGAGGTCTCCTCAAAGTTTTCGAGGTCGTGCTGGTGGTCGTTGGTGGCCAGGTGGGGGTAGTAAGAGCCCAGCGAATTCAGCATGGCGGAAAGGATGGCCATGGGGTGGGCGTCGGCCGGGAAGCCCTCGAAGAGGTGCTCCATGCCTGAGTGGATGGGCGAATTCTCCGTGAGAAGTTGGGAGAACCGCTTGCGCTGCACCGGGGTCGGCAGCTCCCCGTTGATGATGAGGTAGGCCGTCTCGATGAAGGAGGAATACTCGGCGAGCTGCTCGATGGGATAGCCGCGATAGCGGAGAATACCCGCCTCTCCGTCGATGAACGTGATGGAGCTCAGGCAGGAGCCGGTGTTGCCGTAGCCCTCGTCAAAGGAGACATAACCGGAGTCGTTGCGCAGGCTGCGGAAGTCGACCGCCTTCTCGCCCTCCGTGCCGGTGATGACGGGAAGATCATAGTCCTTGTTGTCGAGCTTGAGGGTGGCTTTCGGAGGCATGGAATAATAAGGAGCCAATTATTTTTCCGATGCAAACAATGTTCACGCCGGGTTCCCGTCCCTCACCGGCGCCTGCTCCGGCAGGCCCGGCCCCTCAAGCCCGGCGGGCGCCGGCGAGATCAACGAAGTTCCGGTAGACCTGCAATCCCCGGGCCTGGCTCTTCTCGGGGTGGAATTGCGTCGCGAAGCAACTGCCCCGGCTGATGGCCGCTGCGAACGGGCCGCCGTAATCGCATTCCGCCAGCACGAGCGCGCGTTCCGCGGGCACGACATAATAGCTGTGCACAAAATAGAAGGCTTCGCCTTCCGGCTTGAGGCCCGAGGCCAGAGGCGAGAGGGGCTGCACGAAACGCACGGTGTTCCAGCCCATGTGCGGAACCTTGAACTCCGGCGGACGCTGGAAACGCACCACCTGCCCCGGGAAAATTCCGAGTCCGGTCACGCCACCGCCTTCCTCCGAATGCTCGAACAGCGCCTGCAGCCCGAGGCACACGCCGAGGAAGGGCCGGTCGGCGGCGATCCAGTCGCGCACCGTGGCATCGAGTCCGGTCGCCTGCAGCGCGGCCACGCAATCGCGCAATGCACCCACGCCCGGCAGAATGAGTCCGGCGGCGCGCGCCGCGGCCACCTCCGCCGGCGCGCGCACGACGCGCACGCCGCCGCCCGCGGCCTCGACGGCCTTGGTGACGCTGCGGAGATTGCAGATGCCGTTGTCGATGACGACGATCGTGGGCGGGGCCAAACTCATGGTTTTGGGTTGCGGGTTTTGCGTTGCGCCCGTGCCGGGTTGCGGGGGGATCGCCACCCAAGGCTCAAAACGCAAAGCTCAAAACTTGATCAGAGCTTCCCCTTGGTCGACGGCAGCCGGTCCGCCGCGCGGGGCTCGATTTGCGTGGCGGCGTCGAGCGCGCGGGCGAAGCTCTTGAAAACGGCCTCGACCACGTGGTGCGGCTCGTCGCCGTAGACCAGCTTCACGTGCACGTTGGCGCCGACCGTGTTGGCGAACGCACGGAAAAACTCCTTCACCAGCGCCAGATTGAAATCGCGCACGAACATCGTTGGCGCGCTGACGTCGTAGACGAGGTGGGGCCGGCCGCCGAGATCGATGACTACGCGGGCGAGCGCCTCGTCCATGGGCAGGATGAAAAAACCGTAGCGCTTGAGGCCGACCTTGTCGCCCAGCGCGGTCTTGAAAGCTTCGCCCAGCACAATGCCGACGTCTTCGACCGTGTGGTGGTAGTCGACGGCCACGTCGCCCCGGGCCTTGACCTCGAGGTCGAACAGCCCGTGCTTGGCGAACAACGTGAGCATGTGATCGAAGAACGGGATGCCCGTGTCGATCTTCGACACACCCTTGCCGTCCACCGTGAGCTTCACGGTGATGTCGGTCTCGGTGGTCTTGCGTGAGAGAGTTGCTACGCGTGCTTTAGCCATGCCTCAAGGTTCTCCTGCAGGACGAGCATTTCCTCGTCGGTGCCGACGCTGATGCGAAGGCAGGAGGAGGTCAAGGCGTGGCTCCCGAAGTGCCGGACGAGGATTTTGCGGGCATAGAGGAAGTGGTAAAGCCCCCGGGCCACCTCCGGTCCGGTGCGGCCGGTGCGATCCCGCGGCTCGGTAAAGAGGAAGTTCGCCTGGGAGGGATAGGTGAACCATCCGAGCCCGGTCGTCCACCGGTCGTGGATGCGATCGCGGGTCGCCTTGATCTTCCGGACCAGCGCCGCGTAGTACTCGGGATCGCCCAAGGCCGCGAGGGCGGCGGCCTGCGCGAGGCGGCTGACGTTGTAGCTGTCCTTCACGCAGTCGAGCAGGCCGATCACCTCGGGGTGCGCCAGCGCGTACCCCACGCGCATGCCGGCCAGGCAATGCGACTTGGAGAGCGTGCGGACGATGCAGAGCGTGGGGTGCTGGGGCAGGAGACCGGCGGCATTCTCCTCGGCAAAAGCCGCATATGTCTCGTCCACCACCAGCAATCCGTGGAAACGGCGCAGGATCGCCTCGATGTCCGCCGTGCGGAAACCGACCCCGGTGGGCGCGTTGGGCGACGTGAGAAAGAAAACCTTCGCGGCTGACGCGGCAATGGCGTCCATCGGCAGCTTCATTGAACGGTCGAAATCCAGCGAGAGGGCGCAGCCGTCCTGGATGCCAACCAGCACCGGATAGAGCGAATAGCTCGGCAGGGCGAAGCCTGCCGCGGCTGCCGGCGCACAAAAACAGCGGGTGAGGAGGTTGAGGACATCGTCGGCCCCGTTGCCGATGAAAACATGGTCCGCCCCGAGCCCGTGCAGGCGGGCGACGGCCTCGCGCAGGGGGGCGCTCGCGGGATTCGGGTAAAGGCGCAATGAGGCCCCGTCGGCGCCTATTTCGCGGCGCAATGCCTCCACGACCCGCGGACTGGGCGGATACGGACTCTCGTTGGTGTTGAGTTTGATCCAGCCCGGTTCGCCCGGCTGGAGGCCGGGCAGGTAGGCGTGGAGCCGCGTGACATGCGGAAGCGCGAACGATGTCGGATTATTGGCCATAGATGCGCGGCGCCTACACCATCCGAATCTCCACCGAGCGGCCATGGGCGTCGAGTTGCTCCATGGCGGCAAAAGCGGCCACGACCGGCGCTGCCCGGCGCAGACTGGTGCGATGGTAGTGCACGAGGCTCGTGCGGCGCATAAAATCGGCCACCCGCAAGCCGCTGAAAAAACGCCCGCTGCGGCCGGTGGGCAGCACATGGCTGGGGCCGGCGATGAAATCGCCGAGTGCCGTGGGGGTGTCGTTGCCGATCATGATGGCGCCGGCGGTGGTGATCTTTTCGCTCAGACGCGGGACCGCGCGCGCGGCCACCAGCAATTCCAGGTGTTCCGGCGCGACGTAGTTGGCCACGGCGGCCGCCTGGTCGAGGGTCTTCACCTCGACGGCCAGAAAGCCCCTGGCAAGGACGTGGCGCACAGTCCCCGCCCGGGCGAGGCGCCCCAGCTGTACCTTGATTTGGGCGGCGATGGCGGCCACTACGCGCGGCGAGGTGGCCACGAGGTAAATCTTCTCCCTGCCCGAGCCATGCTCGGCCTGGGCCAGCAGGTCGGCAGCGGCGTAATCGGGACGGGCGGTTCCGTCAGCAATGACCATGAGTTCGCTCGGACCGGGCAGGCCGCCCACGCCGACGGTGCCGAAGACCTGGCGCATGGCTTCGCAAACATAGGCGTTGCTGGGACCGAAAATCTTGTCGACCGCCGGGATGGTCCGGGTGCCATAGGCCATCGCTCCCACCCCATAAACCCCGCCAATGCGGTAGACTTCGGTGACGCCGCAAAGATGCAGCGTGGCGAGAAGGCCGTCGGCCACGCGCCCCGCGTGGTTGCAGGGGGTGAAGATGGCAATTTCGGGCACCTCCGCGATCTGGGCGAGCGTGACGGTCATCACCACCGTGGAGACCAGCGGCACCTGCCCGCCGGGGATGTTGATGCCGATGCGGTGGATGGGATCGTACTTCTCCCCCACCCGGGCATGCTGGCGGTTGCTGGCCATCCAGTTTCGCGGGAGCGTCAGCTGGTTGTAGGCTTGAACGCTGGCGCGGGCGACTTCGATGGCAATGCGATCGCGGGGCGGAAGGATCTTCGCGGCGCGGGCCAGTTCGGAGGGTTTCACCCGGAACTGGCTGGGCGTGAGTCTGGCTCCGTCGATGCGTGCGGCCTGGTGGACAATGGCGGTGTCGCCGCGCTCGCGGACGTCGGCCAGGATGACGGCGACCGCCGCCTGCAGCTGGCGCGAAGGCGCCGCCTCCCGGCAGAAGGCGGCCAGTTGAGAGTGAAAGTTGCGGGAACCGTGGCGGAGCGTGCGCATGAAAGGGAAACCGCTAAGCGGTCCCCCGCCCTGCGTCAAAACGTTTGGCGAAGCTTCCCCACCGACGTTGATGAAAATAGCGGCGGCCCCATGGAATATTCCCCCTGCCAGCTGGCCAAGACTGACCCAACCGGTGATCCGGCAGCCCGGCTGCGACAGGGATCATCCGCGGGGGGCGCGCTCGCGGGCGACACCCTCCTCAATGCGCACTGAGTGGAGGAGACGCCGACGGTTGCGGACTCGGCGGACTCAGCGGCGGCACAGTAAAGTAACTATCGGGAAACGTCTCGTTGAGCGTGATTTTGGCGAAGGTGATGACGGTCGGATTATCGACCGTCTGCCCCTTTGCATCGGTGGTTTTGCTGATGGAGGTCACCTTTTGCGGGAAGTGCACGCCATCGACCATGATCTCGCCTTCCTCCTTGATGCGGTTACCCTGGCCCGTCTCCGTGAGCATGAGCCGGCCGGTGGTCGGGTCGAAGTAGCGATAATAGATGATGCTGGGCTCATGAATGAAGGCGACCTTGATGGTCGCGATACCGTCGATGGTGGCCGGTCCGATGACCTGCACGCTGCCGCCGCACTGTTCGATACCCTTGAAGTAATTCAGGTTTTCCCAGGTGTCGGCACGGAGCTGCTTGATGGTTTGCGGCTCCAGCAGGTTAAGCTGCCAGCGGCTCTCATTTTTCACGTCCTGAAGGCGCTGCCAGCCTTCGTATTCATCAAGGCCGGTGACCTGGATGGCGGTCGGCGAGGTCCTGACGAGGCGCTGCTGGTAGGGCTTCTGGAAAATGATCTCGATGGCGGAGCTGACGGCTTGGGGGCCCTCAGCCGTAAACTGCTGGGTTTCCATGGTGCCGACGTAGTGCACCGACTTGATCGCGTTGAGCGCGCCCTCATTGCCATAATACGCGCGGGCCAGGGCGATGATCTGCTCGGCGGTCTGCGCCCCGGCAAGGGCGCTGACGCCAAGCGAACCGGCCAGAGCCATGAGCATACGGACTAAAGTCGCAGGCCTGATCATGACGATTGCGGGCAACCGGGTGAGACTTGCTGGCGGGCAAAAGGTTCGCAACGGGAAAATTCCCTACTCCCATTCGATGGTGGCCGGTGGCTTGGAACTCACGTCGAAGACCACCCGGCTCACTCCGCGCACCTCGTTGGTGATCCGGCTCGAGATGCACTGCAGCAGGTCGGAGGGCAGGCGCGTCCAGTCGGCCGTCATCGCGTCAGTGCTCTCGACGACCCGCACCGCGATCACCCAGGCGTAGTTGCGCTCGTCGCCGACCACCCCGACCGACTTCACCGGCAGAAAGACGCAGAAGGACTGCCAGACCTTCCAATACCAGCCGGATCGCATCATTTCCTCCTGCAGGATGGCATCCGCGTTGCGGAGAACGTCGAGCCGGTCGCGCATGATCTCGCCGAGCACGCGCACGCCGAGCCCGGGACCGGGAAACGGCTGGCGCCAGACGACCGCGCGCGGCAGGCCCAAGCGGGCGCCGACCGCGCGCACCTCGTCCTTGAAGAGTTCGCGCAACGGCTCGATCAGCCGGAGCTTCATGCGCACGGGCAGGCCGCCGACGTTATGATGGCTCTTGATCAGCGCGGCGGGATTGTTGCCGATGGCGACGCTTTCGATGACGTCCGGATAGAGTGTGCCCTGGGCGAGAAAATCGGCATGTCCGATCGATTTTAGGGATTGCTCGAACACCTCGATGAACGTGCGGCCGATGATCTTGCGTTTGTGCTCGGGGTCGGCCACGCCCCGGAGACGGCGGAGAAAGAGGGCGGCGGCGTCGACCACGCGGAGGTCGATGTGGAAATGTTTCTGGTAGAGATCGACGACGGTTTTGCGCTCGCCCTTGCGCAGCAGGCCGTTGTCGACGAACACGCAGGTGAGCTGGCGGCCGATGGCCTTGTGGAGGAGGGTGGCAGCCACGGATGAGTCGACGCCGCCGCTGAGACCGAGGATCACGCGTCCCTGGCCGACCGTGGCCCGGATGTCCCGCACCGTGCGGTCGATGAAGTTCTTCATCGACCAGTCCTGCTGCGCGCGGCAGACGCCGACCAGGAAGTTGCGGATCACCTCGACGCCCCGCTCGGTGTGAAACACCTCGGGGTGAAACTGGATGCCGTAGAAATTCCGCCGTCGATCCTCAATGGCGGCAAAGGGAGAATTCTCGGTGACGCCGATGGCTTGAAAGCCGGGGGGCAGCTTGATGACCCTGTCGCCATGCGAGTTCCAGACCCGGAACCGGCGGGGCAGGCCGGCGAAGAGCCGGCCGGGCTTCTTGACAGTGAGGATGCCATGGCCGTATTCGCGGTGGTCGCTTTTGGCGGCCTTGCCGCCGAGCAGATGGCCGAAAAGCTGGATGCCGTAGCAGATGCCGAGCACCGGCACGCCGAGTTCAAAGATGCCGCGATCGGGCAGCGGGGCGTTTTTCGCGAAGACACTGCTCGGCCCGCCGGAGAGAATGATGCCGATGACCCCGTCCTGCCTGAGCTGCGCCGCGGGTGTCGTATAGTGGTAGATCTTCGAGTAAACCTGGCACTCGCGGATGCGGCGCGCGATGACCTGCGTGTATTGGGACCCGAAATCGAGGACGGCGATGGTCTGTGCCATGTGAAGTTATGACGGGGCAGGGTTTGAGGCGAAGCAACACCGAATAAACGTGGAGTCAACGCGCGAGGGTCACGGCCGCTGGAGCGATGGCGGCAACGCGCAGCGCCACCACGTGATTGACTCAACCCGCTCGTGCCTGCCCTAGAATTTCAAGCGGGCGTTGGTATGACCGCAGCGGGGGCAGCCGGCGGTCTCGGTGCCGGCTTTCGCGGTGTAGAGCCGGCCGCAGCGGATGCAATGAAAGGTGACCTGGCGGCGCCCCGCGTCGTAGAGCGCATGATCACGACGGTCGTAATAGAGCCAGACCCCAAAGAAAAAACCGAGGGTGAGCAGACAGTAGACGACGGCACCGAGGGCGAGATCCATAAAAGCAGGGTGACAGCAGAGCAGGAGGGAACGCGGAAGCAATCTCGCGCAAAGGCATGGCGCCGCCAAGGGAGAAAATAAAACGCGCCGGGTGGAACATCCGGCGGGCGGGGCAAATGACGAAACGCGCCAGCGGGGCGGAAGCCGGCCTTAGGCCTGCTGCCCGTCTTCCACCTTCGCTGAAGTTCCGGAGGACAGGTCGGCCTGGGCCGGGCTCCCGGCGGCGGGGGCGGAAACCTCGGTGGTCGCGGGAGCGGCCGCTTCGGTCTTCTCGGCCTTTTGGGCCGGACCGCGCTTGCCCCGTTTCTTGTAGCCGGGATCCTCGGCGCCGACGAACTCGATGAGGGCCATCTCGGCGGCGTCGCTGATGCGGCGCGGGGCCAGCTTGTAGATGCGAGTGTAACCGCCGGTGCGCTTGGCAAACTGGGAGGCCTTCTCGTTAAAAAGGAGGGTGATGGCATCCTCGTCGCGCACTTTGCGCAGCGCATGGCGCCGGAGGTGGATGGCGTCCTTCTTCTCCGGGGCGGCCGCGGCCTGCTTGGCCTTGGTGATGATCTTCTCGATGAAGGGACGCAGGACCCGGGCCTTCACCAGCGTGGTCTCGATGCGACCATGGCGGATGAGCGAGGCCGCCAGATTGGAAAGCATGGCCGCGCGATGCTCGCGGGTGACGCCGAGGGATTGGCGATGTTTGAGGTGACGCATGAAGCTGAAGTGCCAGGTGACAAGTGGCAAGACTGTCACCCGCAGCTGGGAGGTGTTTCTGGAACGTGATACTTGAAACTTGATACTTTCGTCGCGCGGAGCACGACGGTCAGATTTCCTTCTTGGTGTCGAGGAGCCGCTCGTCGAACTTCATGCCGAGCGAGAGGCCGAGCGCCTCGAGCTTCTCCTTGATTTCGTTGAGCGATTTCTTGCCGAAGTTGCGGTACTTGAGCATCTCCTGCTCGGTCTTCATGGCGAGTTCGCCGACCGTGGTGATGTTCGCGTTGTTCAGGCAGTTGGCCGCGCGCACGGAGAGCTCGATCTCGTTGACCGACATGTTGAGCAGCTTGCGGAGCTTGTTCTCCTCCTCGCTGACGGTGCTCTGCTGGCTCTCGAACTCATAATGCTCCTCGCTGACGCGGTCGAACACGTCGAGGTGGTGCTTGAGGATCGAGGCGGACTGCTTGAGGGCGTCATCGGGCGTGATGCGGCCGTCGGTCCAGATTTCGAGGATGAGCTTGTCGTAGTCGGTGATCTGGCCGACGCGGGTGTTTTCGACCGTGTAACGGACGAGGCGCACCGGGCTGAAGAGCGAATCGATCGGGATGACGCCGATGGGCTGGTCTTCCTTCTTGTTGTTTTCGCCCGGGCAGTAGCCGCGGCCGGTTTTGATCTCGATCTCGGCCTCGAAGGGGCGGTTCTTGTCGAGCGTGCAGATCAGCTGGTCGGGATTGACGATCTGGATGGCCGGATCGGGCTGGATGTCGGCGGCGTTGATGGGACCCTCGCGGCTGGCCTTGATAATGAGCCGCACCGGTTCCCGCTTCTGGGAAATGATCAGGATCTTCTTAAGATTGAGGACGACGTCCGTGACATCCTCGACCACGCCGTCGATGCTTTGGAACTCGTGCTGCACGCTCTCGATCTTGATCGAGCTGATGGCGGCGCCCTCGATGGAGCTCAGGAGCACGCGGCGGAGGGAATTGCCGACGGTGTGACCGTAGCCGGCCTCGAAGGGCTCGGCGATGAACTTGGCGTAAGTCGGGCTGGAGCCTTCCTCAACCTTGGTGAGTTTGTTGGGCAGTTCGAACTTTCCGAGGCGTTTGGGCATGGCGGGAGACAGGTTTAAGGGTTAAGTCGCGAAATTGAAAACCGACAGGGTTAGAAGCGGCTGTAGTACTCGACGATGAGCTGCTCGTTGATGCTGGGTTCCATCTCGTCGCGGACGGGCAGGCGGACGACGGTGGCCTTGAGGGCCTCGGCATTGAGCGAGAGCCAGCCGGGGACGTTGCGGAGGCGGTTCTCCTCCAGGCCGTGCGTGGCGATCTGGCGCGAGGAGGCGGCGGGCTTCACCTCGATCTCCTCGCCCGGCTTCACATTGTAACTGGGAATGTCGACCTTGTGGCCGCTCACGCGAATGTGGCCGTGGTTGACGAACTGGCGCGCGGCGGCGCGGGTCTTGGTGAAACCGAGGTGATAAACAACGCTGTCGAGGCGGGTCTCCAGGAGCTGCAGGAACCGTTCGCCGGTGACACCGCGCTCCTTCTTGGCGACCGCGAAAACACGGCGGAACTGCCGTTCCAGCAGGCCGTAGATGTAGCGGGCCTTCTGCTTCTCGGAAAGGCCGACGGCATACTCCGACATTTTGCGGCGCGACTTGGGGCCATGCTGTCCGGGCGGGAAGTTGCGGCGTTCAAACGCCTTGCCGGAGCCAAGGATGTACTGGCCGAAGCGGCGGCTGATGCGGGTGTTGGGACCGATGTAGCGGGCCATGGTGAAAAAGGGTCGATGGTCGGAGCGCGGCTTAGACGCGGCGACGCTTGCGCGGACGGCAGCCGTTGTGCGGCACGGGGGTCACGTCAACGATGGAGGTGACTTCGAGGCCGATGGCTTGAAGGGCGCGGATGGCGGAGTCACGGCCCAGACCGGGGCCGCTGACGCGGATCTGCACGTCCTTGAGTCCGTGCGCCATGGCATTGCGGGCCGCGTCCTGGGCGACGATCTGGGCGGCATAGGCGGTCGACTTGCGCGAACCGCGGAAGTTGCACTTGCCGGCGCTGGACCACGCAATGACATTGCCCTTCAGATCGGTGATGGTGACCGCCGTGTTGTTGAACGAGGCGAGGATGTTCGCGAGGCCGGTGGTGATGTTTTTCGCCCCCTTGGCCTTGCGGACCTTGATCTCGCCCAGTTCCTCCTTGAGCAGTTCCTCGGCCGTGGGCTGCTTGGCGACGCCACCCACCATCTCCACCGGCTTGTCCGCGGGGGCGGCGGCCGGCGCGGCGGCGGGCGCGGCACCTTCCGCGGCGGGAGCGTCTTTTTTCGCCCCCTTGTCGCCAGCGGCGCGACCGTGCTCACCAGCGGCGGAGGCCTTGGGGGCCTTCTCGCGGGCGGGCTTCTTCTCGGCGGCCTCCGCCTTGGCAGGAACCTCGGCAGACGTGGGCGCAGCCTCCTTTTTCGGGGCCTTCTCCTTTTTCGGGGCGGGCGTGGATTTTTCTTCAGCCATGGCGGGAATCAGACGGGAGTTTCAGCTTTTACCTTGGTGACACCGACGGTCTTGCGCGGGCCCTTGCGGGTGCGCGCATTCGTGCTGGTGCGCTGGCCGCGGACGGGCAGGCCCTTTCGGTGGCGGATGCCGCGGTAGCAGTTGATGGCCTGCAGGCGCTTGAGATTGGCGGTGATGTCGCGGCGAAGGTCGCCCTCGACCACCCACTTCCGGTCCGTGATGACGTGGAGAATCTTGTTGAGCTGCTCCTCGGTGAGGTCCGCGGCGCGCATGTTGGGGTCAAGGCCGGCGTCCTTGACGACGAGGCGGGCCCGCGTGGGACCGATGCCGTAGATGTAGCAAAGAGAGAAGGCGATCTTCTTCTTCGGTGGGATGTCGACACCAAGCAGACGTGGCATGGGAAAAATTGAGAGTGTTTAGTTGCGGGTGGTGGAAGCGGAAACGGACAAGGGCGGGAAAATGGGCGGCGAGGGCGGGCGCGGGAGCGTGAGAATCTCGGGGCCCTTCTCGGTGGTGAGCACGGTGTGTTCGAAGTGGGCGGAAGGAAGGCCGTCCGCCGTGACCACCGTCCAGCCATCGGTGAGCGTCGTGACCCGGTAGGTCCCGAGGTTGACCATGGGCTCGATGGCGAACGTCATGCCGGGTTTGATTTTTTCACCCGTGCCGCGGCGGCCGAAGTTCGGAATCTGCGGCTCCTCGTGCATCGAGCGGCCCACGCCATGACCAACCAGATCACGGACGACTCCGAAACCGCGCGCCTCGACAAAGGTCTGGATGGCATGGGAGATGTCGCCGATGCGATGGCCGATCTGCGCCTGCCTGATGCCGACGTGGAGGGCCTCCTCGGTGGTCTTGAGGAGCTCTGCGACCCGCGGCGCGATGGCGCCG
Organism: Opitutaceae bacterium; assembly: GCA_049513315.1. GTDB lineage: Bacteria > Verrucomicrobiota > Verrucomicrobiia > Opitutales > Opitutaceae > Fen-1467. The sequence goes on along the minus strand of JBEKWG010000015.1, from coordinate 39,570 downwards.
ATCGGCAGGGTGATGGCATTGTCGCCGATGTACCCGTTGTATTCGACGGTGATATCGAGCGAGATGATGTCGCCTTCGCGGAGGATGCGCTTGAGGGAGCCGATGCCGTGGACAACCTCCTCGTTGACCGAGAGGCAGGTATGGGCAGGGAAGCGACGCGAACCGATCTGATAACCGTAATCCGCGCTGCGGGCGCCGTAACCGGCGATCAGGTCGCGCCCGGCCTGGTCGAGGTCGAAGGTGCTGATGCCCGGCTGCACGAGCGCCTTGAGGCGGTGCAACACCGTTGCGGCGATGGCACACGACTCGCGCATGCGCGCGATGGCTTCCCGGTCTTTGATGGGAATCATCGGTTGGGGGCGGATTCAGACAGGCGCGGCGGCGGACGGGCCGAACTCCAGCAGAATCCCCAACGTGCGGTAATGTTCGATCACCGCCGGCTTGGCGGCGTCCGCCTTCGTCAGGACCAGGGCGGACCGGGGCTCGGGGCAGAGGCAGCCGGTCAGGGCTTCCTCGCGGGCTTCGAGCCACTCGTCGAACACGCGGGCATGGAGCAGCGTAGCCGGGAATCCTTCCAGCAGGAATCCCGCATCGGGTTTGCGCGCCCAGAACCACTTGCGAAGGATCGCGAGCAGGGTCTGGTCGGGCACGGCGGCGCCGTGCTGGCGCGCCTGCGCGGCCTGCCGGCCGAGCGGCGTGCGACGGCAAATCTCCTGATGCACAAGCGCTTCAGGAGAGACGTGCTCTATCTTCAAAGAACGAGCCTCGGTGGCCAGGCGCGCAGGCAGCGTGCCGGCGGCACCGAAGTACAGTAGCTTCGTCCCGGCCGGAAGGCCGGACAGCGAAAAGGTGAGCGGAATGACAGGCATCTCCCGGGAAGTAAAGCCTTAAAGAACAAAACGGCGGATGAACCAAAAGACCAGGCCGGTCAGGAAAATAAGCCCCAGGACGAGCCAGAGCTTGCCGACGGTTTTCATGTCGGCGGCTTCGCCGATGGCCGAGGCGATGGCGGTGCTGCGGGCGCGGATGCGCCCCTTGCGGAGAAAGCCGTCGTAATGCCGCTGGAGCAGGAAAGTTTCGAGCTGCCGCATCGTGTCGAGCAGCACACCCACGGTGATGAGCATGCCCGTGCCGCCGAAGAAATAGGCGATGCGCTGCGGCACCTTGAACTCGAACAGCAGAAAGTCGGGCATGACCGCAATGATGGTCAGGGCGAAGGCGCCGGCCAGCGTGAGCCGGGTCATGATGAAATCAAGGAACTGCGCCGTGGGCTCGCCTGGGCGCACGCCGGGGATGTAGCCGCCGTACTTCTTGAGATCGTCGGCGATCTGGATCGGCTTGAACATGACCGACACCCAGAAATAGCTGAAAAACAGGATCAGAATCGTGTACCCGGCGTAGTACACCACGTGGCCGCGCAAAAGATTGCTGGAAAACTCGCTGAGAAACTTGAGGTTGAACGCGGCGCCGAGCTGCGAAATAACCTGCTGCGGGAACAGCAGGATCGCCGCGGCGAAGATCACCGGCATGACGCCCGAGTAGTTGACCTTGAGCGGGAGGAAGGAACTCTGGCCGCCGTAGACCTTCTGGCCGACCACCCGCTTGGCGTACTGCACGGGGATCTTCCGCTGGCCCTGCGTGATCATGATGATGCCCGCGATGACGATGACGAACAGCACGAGCATCATGAGGAGCTGCGGCATGCTGATCGCCTGCACGCCGACCGGGGCGAGAATCAGCGTCTTGAGCGTCTGCGCCGCGCCGGGGATGTCGGAGAGAATGCCGATGGTGATGAGGAGCGAGACGCCGTTGCCGATGCCGCGCTGGGTCATCTGCTCGCCGAGCCACATGAGCAGCAGCGTGCCGGCGGTCATGAAGACAACCGAGGTTGCGAGGAACCAACCCTTGTTGATGAGGATGATGTCGCCGTAGACATTGATGTCATAGCCGCTGAAGAGACGGCCGGGATTTTCGAGCGCCAGAATCAGCAGCGCCCCCTGGATGATGCAGATGAGCACCGTGGCGTAGCGCGTATACTGGGTGAGCTTCTGCCGGCCGACGTCGCCTTCCTGCTGCAGGCGGCTGAGGGTGGGCACCACGGAGGTCATCAACTGAAAGATGATCGACGCGCTGATGTACGGCATGATACCCAGCGCGCACACCGCGCCTTTCACGAGCGCGCCGCCCGTGAACATGTTATAGAGACCCACCAACGCGCCGCCGGTGCTGCCCACCTGCGCCGTGAAAAAGTCCTGCAGGGGCTTCGGATCGAGACCGGGCAACGGAATGTGCGCGCCCACGCGCGAGACGAACAGCAACGCCAGCGTGTAGAGAATCCGCGAGCGGAGCTCGGGGATTTTCATCGAATTGGTGAAGGCGGAGAGCATGGGAGGTTGAAGGGTCGAAAACCGGAGGAGGAGGACGGGCGCGGGGGCGCGCCCCGCATTCGGGCGTTACGCGGCGACAATGGCCTGCCCGCCGGCCTTCTCGATCTTGGCCTTGGCGGAGCCGGAGAACTTGCTGGCGGTCACCTTGAGGGCGCGGTTGAGCTCGCCTGCGCCCAGCACCTTGACCAAGGCGGTGCCACGGCGCACCAGACCGCGTTCGGCGAGCACGGCGGGCGTCACTTCGGTGACGGAGGCGTCGAGCCGGACCAGATCGCCGACGTTGACGATTTCATACCCGGTGTGGAAGCGGGCGTTGTTGAAGCCGCGCTGCGGGAGCTTGCGGTAAAGCGGCATCTGCCCGCCCTCAAACCCTGGGCGGATGGAGCCGCCGCTGCGCGCCGTCTGGCCCTTGCCGCCGCGGCCGGAGGTCCGGCCGTGGCCGCCGCCTTCGCCGCAGCCGACACGCTTGCGGCGGTGGACCGCACCGGGGACGTTCTTAAGTTCGTGGAGTTTCATGGGCGTCTGGAATGGTAACCGGCGTTGCTGGGACCGGAGCGGAGTCGGCGACCCCACCGATAATAAGATTTCAAGTGTGGCTGCGGAGGGCGTGGACGTCGGCGGCGAGGCGGAGCTTGCGCAGGCCGTTGAGCGTGGCTTGGACGACGGCGATGTGATTCTTCGAACCCATCGATTTGGAAAGGACGTTGCGGATGCCTGCGGCCTCGAGGACGGCGCGGACGCCGCCGCCGGCGATGATGCCGGTGCCGGGGCTGGCGGGGCGGAGAAACACCTTGCCGCCGTCGAATGCGCCGAACACCTCATGCGGAATGGTGTCGCCCTTGAGTTTCACCGCGACCATGCTTTTGCGGGCGTGCTCGGTGCTCTTCTTAATCGCGTCGGGCACCTCGTTGGCCTTGCCGTAGCCGATGCCGACCCTGCCCTTCTGGTCGCCGACGACCGCGAGCGCGGAGAAGCTGAAACGGCGGCCGCCCTTGACGACCTTGGCGCAGCGGTTGATGAAGACAACCTTCTCGATCATCTCCGGCGCGCCGGGAACGGCGGGCACGGGGGCGCTTGCAGGAGTGGAATTTTTGACAGGGATGCTCATGGGCGTGGGTTAGAAAACAAGACCGACGGCGCGCGCGGCGTCGGCGAAGACCTTCACCTTGCCGTGGTAGGGACGGCCGTTGCGGTCGAAGACGACCTGGCTGAGCCCGGCGGTCTTGGCCTTGGCGGCGAAGGCCGCGCCGAGCACCTTGGCGCCGGCGAGGTTGGCCTTGAGGTTCTGTGGGCGGAGTTCGGGATCGACGCTGGAGAGGAAGACGAGCGTGGTGGCGTTGTCGTCGTTGATCGCCTGGGCGTAGATGTGCTTGCCCGAAAACTTGACGCTGAGGCGCGGCCGCGCGGCGGTGCCGGCGACCTTCTGGCGGATGCGCCACTTGCGCTTCTGCAGCAGCTGGGCTTTGTGAATGGTGTTCATAGCTGGTGTGACCCGATGAAAGTTGGCAACGGGAGTCGCTACGCGACCGTCTTGCCTTCCTTGCGGCGGACGCGCTCGCCGACGAGGCGCACGCCTTTGCCCTTGTAGGGCTCGGGCGGATAGAAGCTGCGGATCTCGGCGGTGACGGCGCCGACGAGCTGCTTGTCGGCTCCCTCGACCTTGAGCTTGGTGTTGTCGGTGACGGTGATCTTGATGCCTTCGGGGATGTCGAAAAGGACCGGGTGCGAGTAGCCAAGCGTGAGATCAAGCTGCCTGCCCTTGAGGGTGGCCTTGAAGCCGACGCCCTGGATTTCGAGGTCCTTCGCGTAGCCCGCGGTGACGCCCCTGACCATGCTGTTGATGACCGAGCGGGCGGTGCCGTACATGGCCTTGGCGAAACGACTCTCCGCCAGGGGCGTGACGATGATCTGTTTCTTGTCATTGACCGACAGTTTGACGACGTCGGCAAAGGATTTGCTGACCCTGCCCTTCGGGCCCTCCACCTGGATGGAGTGATCCTTGACGTCGACCTTGACCTTGTCGGGAATGGGAACGGGTTGTTTGCCGATTCGGCTCATGGCGGAGGGTCTCCTTACCAAACGTTGCAGATGAGTTCGCCGCCGAGCTTGTGGCGGCGGCAGTCCTGGTCCTTCAAGAGGCCCTTGGCGGTGGAAAGAATGGAGATGCCGAGGCCGTTGAGGACGAGCGGGATTTCACCGGACCGGCAATAGAGCCGGCGGCCGGGCGTGCTCATGCGGCGGACGCCGGTAATGGCGGGCGCGCTGTCGACATATTTGAGCTTCACCACGAGGGTCTTGTGGCCCAGGTCGTCGGCGCCGGTCGTGTAGTCGGCGACATAGCCCTCGGCCTTGAGGATGGCGGCGAGGCCTTCCTTGAGTTTCGAGTACGGGGCGGCGCACTCTTCGCGACGGGCCTTGCTGGCGTTGCGCAGGCGGGTCAGGAAATCACTGATCGGGTCGGTCATATTGGATGCTGTTGGGTTGGCGCCGGGCGGGTCATATCCCACTCCCGCCGGCAAAAGTGGTCACCAGGAGGATTTGGTCACGCCGGGAATCTTGCCGGCGAGGGCCAGCTCGCGGAAGGTGATGCGCGAGACGCCGAATTTGCCGATATAGCCGCGCGGGCGACCGCTCAGCGAGCAGCGGTTGCGGATGCGTACGGATGAGGAGTTGCGCGGGAGCTTGGCGATCTTCTTCTGCGCGGCGAAGAATTCCGCGTCCGTGGTCTTCGGGTTGGCGAGGATGGCTTTCAGTTCGGCGCGCTTGGCCTTGTATTTTTCGACGAGACGCCGGCGTTTCTTGTTGCGCTCGATGGCTGAGGTCTTGGGCATGGTTTAGTTGGGTCGAGGATCGAAGGTCGAAGGGGTGGCGGATTGAAAGCCTTCGTCTTTCGACTTTCGGCTTTCGAGGATTTCATGATCAGGCGGCTTGGGGGCGGTGGGTTTGGCGGGACCCTCGGCCCGGCGGAAGGGCATGCCGAGCAGCCGCAGGAGATCGCGCGCCTCGTCGTCGGTGTTGGCGCTCGTCACAATGGTGATGTCGAGGCCGATGTGCTTCTTCACGTTGTCGACGGTGATCTCGGGAAAGATGGTATGGTCGGTGATGCCGATGGTGTAGTTGCCCCGGCCGTCGAGCTTGGGCGACATGCCGCGGAAGTCGCGGATGGTCGGCAGCGCCACGGCAACGAGGCGGAGCAGGAACTCCCACATGCTGGCGCCCCGGAGCGTGACGTGGCAGCCGACGATCTGGCCCTGCTTGAGCTTGAAGTTGGCGATGGCCTTCTTCGACTTCGCGAGCACGGGCTTCTGGCCGGCCAGGGTGGCGACATCGCGCTGGACATCGGCAATCACGTTCTTGTCAGCCTCGGCGTCGATGCCGGTGTTGATGGTGATTTTCACCAAACGCGGCACCTCGAGCTGGTTCGTGTAGCCGCGCAGCTTCATCAGCTCGGGCACAACGTGCTCGAGGTAATGTTTCCTGAGGGAGGGAGTGTAACTCATGGTGGGGCGACCGGGTTTCCGAGCCGGAGGCGGGTTGAGTGTTGATGGGAAAAGAAAAGTGGATCGGCAAAAAGGCAGCGGGACGGTGGCGGCCCCCACCCTTCAGGTCTTGGCGGCGGTCTCCTTCTTGGCCGCCTTGCTCTGCTCCCAGCGCGCGAGCGCCATGAGATTGGAGACGTGGACGGAGCCCTCGCGCTCGGCGATGGTGCCCTGCGGATGCTCCTGCGATTTCTTGAGGTGGCGCTTGACCAGGGCCACCCCTTCGACGCGGGCCCGCTGCTTCTCGACCAGGATCTCGAGCACCTTGCCCTGTTTGCCCTTGTGGGCGCCGGCGATGACGACGACCGTGTCGCCGCGTTTGATGTGAAACTTCTGCATGGTCAGAGAACCTCCGGGGCGAGCGAGATGATCTTCATGAAGTTTTTGGCGCGCAGCTCGCGGGCCACGGGGCCGAAGATGCGCGTGCCCCGCGGATTGCCGTCGGGGTCGATGATGACGATCGCGTTGCTGTCGAAGCGAAGATAGCTGCCGTCATTCCGGCGGATGGGTGCCTTGGTGCGGACCACCACGGCCTTCACCACCTCGCCCTTTTTCACCGTGGCGTCGGTGGAGCTTTCCTTGATGTGGACGGTGACAATGTCACCGACGTGGGCGAAGGGCGTGGTCTGCCCCATGCGCTGGATCAGCGCCGCCCGGCGGGCGCCGGTGTTGTCGGCGATTTCGAGAATGGAGCGCAGTTGAATCATGGCGGGCCTCCGGGTTGGCGGCGTTCAGGATGGCAGGTTCAGGCCGACGGTGCATTCGCCGCCGCCGGGGTTTCGGCGTGACTGGCGGCCGGAGCCGGGGCGGTCGTGAGTTTGGTGGGAACGGTCTGGGCCACGTCCTGCTCGGAAATGGCTTGGGCGATGCCGGTCTTGGCGGTCTCGACCACGCGGATGACCCGCCAGCGCTTCAGCCGGCTGAGCGGGCGCGTCTCCATGACTTCGACCTTGTCGCCGACCTTGGCCTCGTTCCTCTCGTCATGCGCGTGCACGACGGTCTGGCGGTTGATGACCTTCTGGTAACGCGGATGCGGGGTCCGATAAGGGACGGTGACCTTGACGGACTTGTCGCCCATGCGGCTCGTGACGAAGCCGATGAAACTCTTGCGCTTGCTGCGGGTGGGAGCGGACATGTGGGAAATCGGTTGGGAGTGCGCGTCAGGCGGCCGCGGGGGGAGCCTGCTTCCTGGCATGGAGGATGGTTTCGAGGCGGGCGATGTCCTTGCGGTGTTCGTGCAAAAGGTGCGGCTTCTCGACCTGGCCGGTTTGTTTGCGCAGCCGGAGCTGGAGCAGCTGCTCGCGGGTCTCGCGCAGCTTGGTTTCAAGTTCCGTGGTGGAAAGCTCGCGAATCTCTTTCGTCGTCATGGTGGAGGCGGAGGGACGAGGTTGGCGGTGGTGGCCGGCATTACACCACCGCGCTTTCGCGGGCGATGAAGCGGCACTTGAACGGCAGTTTGGTGTCGGCCAGGCGCAAGGCCTCCTTGGCAACCGTGGAGGGGATGCCGCCGAGTTCGAAGAGCACCACGCCGGGCTTGATCTGCGCCACGTAGTATTCCACCGGGCCCTTGCCGTGACCCATGCGGGTTTCGGCGGGTTTTTTCGTGATGGGCTTGTGCGGGAACACGCGGATCCAGAGCTTGCCCTTGCGTTTGAGATGGCGGGAAATGGCCACGCGGGCGGCCTCGATTTGCGCGGCGGTCATGGGGCCGCGTGTCAGGGACTGCAGGCCGAATTCGCCGAAGACGAGCGTGTTGCCACGCTTGGCTTTGCCGGCGAGGCTGCCTTTCTGCATCTTGCGGTATTTGCTGCGGGCGGGGGCGAGAGCCATGGTTGGAAGCGGGTTCGAAAGTCGAGCGTTGCAGGCCGGGAGGACCCGGACTCAGTTGGTCATGTCGGCGTCTTTTTTGCAGATCCAGCATTTGACGCCGATCTTGCCGTAGAGGGTGTGGGCCTCGGCAAAACCGTAGTCGATGTTCTCCCGGAGGGTGTGGAGCGGCACGCGGCCCTTGCGCTGCCATTCCCGCCGGGCGATTTCGGCGCCGCCGAGGCGGCCGGAGCACTGAATCTTGATGCCCTCGGCCCCGAGCGTCATGGCCATCTCGACGGCCTTCTTCATGGCCCGGCGGAAGGCGATGCGGCGTTCCAGCTGGAGGGCAACGTTCTCCGCGACCAGCTGGGCCTCGATCTCGGGCTTCTTGACCTCCTGAATGTCGAGGAGAATCTCCTTGCCGGTGAGCTTGGCGAGCTCGTCCTTGATTTTCTCGATCTCCTGCCCTTTGCGGCCGATGACGATGCCGGGACGCGCCGTGAAGATCTTTACGCGGACCCGGTTGGAGGCGCGCTCGATGAAGATGCGCGGCACGGAGGCCTGTTTGAGCTTCTCCATGAGCTTCTGGCGGATGATCTGGTCTTCGTAAAGGAGGCCGGGAAGGTCCTTCTTTTTCGCATACCAGCGGGACAGCCAGTTGCGAGTGACGGCGAGGCGGAAACCGACGGGATGTGTCTTCTGACCCATGGGAGCGGAGGTTGGCCGAGGCGGGCGGGGTTGGGCGGGAGGTTAGTTTTTCTTCGCCTCGTCGGAGAGGACGATGCGGATGTGGGACATCTTCTTGCGGCGCGGCATGGCGGAGCCGCGGGGACCGGCCTTGAACCGGCGGAGCACCGGACCGTTTTCCACGAGGGCGCGGTAGACGACCAGCTGGTCCGCCGTGAGGTTGACCTTCGGGTTGTTCTCCGCGTTGGCAATGGCGCTCTTGAGCGTCTTGAGCACCAAGCGCGCGGACTTGCGCGGGATGAGCGTGAGCAGGTCGACCGCATCGGGCACCTTGTGTCCCTGAATCTGGCGGGTGACTTCGCGCACTTTCTTCGGCGACATGCGCGTGTTGCGGGTAAGGGCTTGGACTTCCATGGTGGGTCTTGCGGTTTAACAGCGGCTCGCGTTCAGATCTCCTTGCGGGTCATACCGCCGTGGGCCTTGAAGATGCGGGTCGGGGCGAACTCGCCGAGTTTGTGGCCGACCATGTTCTCGGTCACGTAGACGGCGACAAACGCCTTGCCGTTGTGGACGTTGAAAGTGTGGCCGACGAAGTCGGGGGTGATCGTCGAGCGGCGGGACCAGGTCTGGATGGGTTTGCGCGAGCTGGCCTTGCCGGCCTTCTCGATCTTCGCCATCAGATGCGGATCGACGAAGTAACCTTTCTTGATTGAACGGGCCATGGTGGGAGGTGGGGATGGGCGATAAGCGTGGTACGCCGGGCGGGTTTACTTCTTGCCGCGCGGCGGACGGCCGTTGTGGCGGATGAGAATGAGGCTGTTGGAGGGCCGGGAGCGGCGGCGCGTCGGAAAACCCTTCGCGAGCTGGCCCCACGGGGAGACGACCTGCTGGCGGCCGCCTCCGCCCTTGGATTTGCCCTGGCCACCCCCATTGGGGTGGTCGACCGGGTTCATCGCCATGCCGCGCACGCGCGGACGGCGGCCGAGCCAGCGGTTGCGGCCAGCCTTGCCGAGCGACTCTTTGATGTGATCGGCATTGCCGACCTCGCCGATGGTCGCGCGACACTTCGCATTGACGAGGCGGATTTCGCCCGAGGGTAGTTTGAGTTGGGCGTTGCCGTTCTCCACGGTGATGAGTTCGAGGCTGGCGCCAGCCGAGCGGGCGAGCTGGGCGCCATGGCCCGGAATGAGTTCGACGGCGTGCACGCGGGTGGCGGGCGGGATGGTCGCGAGCGGATAGGCGTCACCGGAGCGATACTCGTTGTGCTCGCACCTGCTGGCGCTGATCACCGTGTCGCCGACCTTGAGACCCTGGGGCGCGAGGATGTAGTTCTTCGTGCCGTCGGCATAGGCGATGAGGGCGATAAGCGCGGTGCGATTGGGATCATACTCAACCGCCTGCACCTTGGCGCGCGTGTCGAGCTTGGCGCGCTTGAAGTCGATGATGCGGTAAAGCTGCTTGTGGCCGCCGCCGCGGCGGCGCGAAGTGAGCCGGCCGTAGCAATTGCGGCCGCCGGTCTTGTGCTTGTGCTCGGTCAGACCGCGCTCCGGGCGCTTGTCGGTGATCCCCTCCGGCCGGTTCAGCTCGGTGAAACGGAGGGTCGGGGTAATCGGACGGAAGATTTTGAGTGGCATGATGGTGGTCTCCTTTCGACAGTACGGTCGGCGCGGCTCAAACGAGCTCGATCTTGTCGCCCTCCTTGAGGGTCACGATGGCCTTTTTGTAATCCGAGGTGCGGCTCGGCTGGCCCTGGCGGCTGCGTCGGTTCTTGCCGCGGATGTTCTGGATGTTCACGCGCATGACGGTGACCTTGAAGGTCTGCTCGACGGCCTCGCGCACGGTGTACTTGGTGGCGGTCGGCGCGACCTCAAAAGTGTACTGGCTGTAGTTGGCGGAAAGCTTGTTGGACTTCTCCGTCAGGCGCATGTGCTTGAGCACTTGGTCGGCGTTTATCATCAGTTGCCTCCATTGGTCGCGCCGGCGCGGGTGATGATCTTTGCCAGGGCCTTGGTCGACACGACGATTTTCCGGTACTGGCAGAGATCAAGGGTGTTGAGCTTGACGGCCTCCTGCAGGGTGATGCGACCGAGGTTGCGGGTGGCGCGGCGCGTCTCGGGCGCGAACGGATCGTCGACGATCAGCACCTTCCCCTTGGGAGCGATGCGGGTGAGGATCTGATCAATCACCTTGGTTTTCACCGGGCTGACCTCGAATTTCTCAATGACCTCGATGTCGCCGGCCATGGCGCGGTCGAAGAGGGCGCGGCTGAAGGCGAGCGCCTTCACCTTGGCGTTGATCTTCTTGGAATAGTCGCGCGGCTTGGGGCCGAACACGACACCGCCACCGCTCCAGAGCGGCGAGCGGATGGAGCCCGCGCGGGCGCGGCCCGTCCCCTTCTGGCGCCAAGGCTTCTTGCCGCCGCCGCGCACTTCGCCGCGCTTCTTGGTGGAATGCGTGCCGAGGCGGGCGTTGGCCTGGTGGGCCACGACGACCTCCTTGACGGCCTGCACGCCTTTGTCGCCTTCGAACGTGGGAATGCTGAAATCAGCTTCGCGGCTTTGGGCGCCGTCGGGACTGTAAATTTTGAACTTCATGGCTGCGGAATCTCCGGTTCGTTATTTCGCGGCCTTGGGCCGGCCCTTGATGGCGGTGCGGACGATGACATCGTCGCCGTTTGCGCCGGGGATTGCGCCTTTCACGAGAAGGATATTCTTCTCGGGGAGCACCTTCACGACCCTCAGGTTCTGCATGGTGCAATGCTCGGAACCGAGGTGACCGGGCATTGCCTGGTTCTTCCACGAGCGGCCGGGGGTCTGGCGCATGCCGATGGAGCCGATGCGGCGGTGGAACATCGAACCGTGGGCCGCGGGGCCGCCGGCGACGCGGAAGCGACGCACGACTCCTTGAAAGCCCTTGCCCTTCGAGATGCCAATGACGTCGACGAGCTGGCCCTCTTTGAAGGCGGCGACCGTGACGACCTCACCCGGTTTCACCGCGGGCGGTTCGGCCAGGCGCACCTCATTCAGCACCCGCGGCGCTTCCGTGAGGCCGGCTTTCTTGGCATGATTGAGTTCGGCCTTGCTGGTGTTCTTGACCTTCTTTTTGGCGAAGCCGAGCTGGACGGCGTTGTAGCCGTCGCTCTCGGCGGTCTTCACCTGCACCACGGGGCAGGGACCAGCTTCGACCACGGTGACGGGGACTAGGACGTTTTGCGCGTCATAGATTTGCGTCATCCCGATCTTCTTGCCTAAAAGGGTAGCGATCATGGGCTAAGCGGTAGGTGGAGGGTTCCGTTTCGTGAGACCTACATTAGCAATTGCCGGCGGTGAGCCCGCTGGCTGGCTGCTAACTGTCTGTCAGAAAGTGGGCGTTAAACGTTGATGGTGATGTCGACGCCGGACGGGAGGTTCAGTTTTTTGAGTTCATCGACGGTCTGGGCGGTGGGCTCGATGATGTCGATGAGGCGTTTGTGGGTGCGCGTCTCGAACTGCTCCATGGATTTCTTGTCCACGTGCGGGGAGCGGTTGACCGAGAGTTTCTCGATGATGGTCGGCAGCGGGATCGGGCCGGAGACGCGGGCGCCGGAGCGCTTGGCGGTCTCGACGATTTCCGAGGCCGACTGGTCGATGACGCGGTAGTCAAAACCTTGAAGCTTGATGCGGATGCGCTGGCCTTTCATGGCGATGCAAAGAACGGGGGTTTAGGTGCGGGCCGGAGCCTTGGAGGACGTTTCGACGATCTTGGTGAGGAGTTGCGCCGGCACTTGGTCAAAGTGCGAAGGCTCCATCGAGTAGGAGGCGCGGCCCTTCGAGAGGGAGCGGATGTCCGTGGCGTAACCAAACATCGTCTCGAGCGGGACCAGGGCGTTGATGATGCAGGCGCCTTCGCGCTGCTCCATGCCCTGGATGTGGCCGCGACGGCGGTTGATGTCGCCCATGATGTCGCCCTGAAACTCCTCGGGGACGGCGACCTCGACCTTCATGATCGGCTCGAGGAGGATGGGCCTGGCCTTGGCCATCGCGTGCTTGAAAGCGAAAATGCCGGCCATGCGGAAGGCGAGTTCCGAGGAATCGACCTCGTGGAATGAACCATCGACCAGGCGAGCCTTGAAATCGATGACCGGATAGCCGGCGACGACACCATTGTTGGCGGCCTCGAGGATGCCCTCGGTGACGGGCTTGATGTACTCCTTCGGGATGACACCGCCCACGATCTCATTGATGACCTCAATGCCCTTCCCTTTCTGGTTGGGCTCAATTTTGATGCAGGCATGGCCGTACTGGCCGCGGCCGCCTGACTGGCGGATGAACTTGCCCTCGCCGTCGGCGTGGGCGGTGATGCTCTCACGGTAGGCGATCTGCGGCTTGCCGGCGTCGGCCTCGACCCTGAACTCGCGGAACATGCGGTCGCGGATGATTTCGAGATGCAATTCGCCCATGCCGGCGATGATGGTCTGGCCCGTTTCGGTGTCGGTGAAGGTCCGGAAGGTCGGATCCTCGGCCGACAGCCGCTGGAGGGCGGTGCCCATCTTTACTTGGTCGGCCTTCGATTTCGGCTCGATGGACATGGAGATGACGGGCTCGGGGAAGGTGGGCGGCTCGAGCCGGATGTCGGCGGCGTCATTGCACAAGGTGTCGCCCGTGATGACATCCTTGACTCCGACCACCGCGCAGATGTCGCCGGCATAGGCGACGTCGATCTCCTCCTTGTCCATCGCGCGCATGAGCAGCAGGCGGGAAATGCGCTCGTGGCGGCGGGTGCGCGGATTGAATACGGACTGGCCCTTGGTGAGCTTGCCCTGATAAACGCGGGCGAAGACCAGGCGGCCGACGAAGGGGTCGCTCCACAGTTTGAAGGCAAGGGCCACCGCCTTCGCGCGGTCATCGGCTTTAGCGAAGGACTCCTGCCCGCTGCCGTTCTGACCCTTGGTGGGCGGGAGATCGAGCGGGCTGGGAAGATAGTTGACGACGCAGTCGAGCAGCCGCTGGACCCCTTTCTTCTTGAAGGCGGAGCCAGGAATGACGCCGCAGAACTTGAGGGAGACCGTCGCCTTGCGGATGCCGATCATCAGTTCGTTGACGCCGATTTCGGCGCCCTCGAGATACTTGTGGGCAATCTCGTCGTCGCAATCGGCCACGGCCTCAATGAGCTTCTCACGGTACTTCTTCGCACTGGCGAGCAGGTCGGCCGGGATGGCTCCCAGCTTGGGCTGGAGGCCGAGGGGATCCGTGGGATCCTCCTCGAAATAATAGGCCTTCATCTGCACGAGGTCGACCAGGCCCTTGAAAAGCTCCTCGGCGCCGATCGGCAGGAAAAGCGGATGCGCGTTGGCGGCGAGTTTCTTGCGCATCTCCTCGACGCAGGCGTGGAAATTGGCTCCGACGCGGTCCATCTTGTTGACGAAGGCCAGCCGCGGCACGCGGTACTTGTTGGCCTGGCGCCACACGGTCTCGGATTGCGGCTGCACGCGGCCGACCGCGCAGAAGACAGCGACGGCCCCGTCGAGCACGCGGAGCGAGCGCTCCACCTCGGCGGTGAAGTCAACGTGTCCGGGCGTGTCAATGATGTTGATGCGGTGCTTGATCGGTGTGAACGGGCCGATGGAGGGAATCCACGCGCAGGAAATGGCTGCGGCGGTGATGGTGATGCCGCGTTCGCGCTCCTGCTCCATCCAGTCGGTGACCGTGGTGCCCTCGTGCACCTCGCCCATTTTGTGGACGGCGCCGGAGTAATAGAGAATACGCTCGGTCGTGGTGGTCTTGCCGGCGTCGATGTGGGCCGCAATGCCGATGTTGCGCGTCCACTCCATGGGCGCGGGGCGCTGCGGCGCGTTGGCTGGCGACAGCTTGGCCTTGTCGGTGACAATCTGGAGAGTAACGGACATGCGACGGGCAGCTGTTACCAGCGGAGGTGGGCGAAGGCACGGTTGGCCTGGGCCATCTTGTGGGTGTCTTCCTTCTTTTTGACGACAGTCCCCGTGTTGTTGTAGGCGTCGACGATCTCGGCGGCGAGGGCGTCCGGCATGGGTATGCCCTTGCGAACGCCCGCCGCCTCCACAATCCACCGGAGCGCGAGGCTTTCCTGGCGTTCGTAAGAAATCTCGACGGGCACCTGATAAGTCGCACCGCCCACCCGCCGGCTCTTCACCTCCAGGCGCGGCCGGGCGTTCTCCAGCGCGCCGATCATCAGGTCGACGGGATCACCCTTGCCGAGCTTTTCGCTCACGCGCTCAAACGCGCCGTAAACAATCCGCTGGGCGAGGCTCTTTTTGCCGCGCTCCATGATGACGTTGATCAGGTGTGCGACCAGCGGGCTGCTGTAACGGATGTCCGGAATGATCTCCCGCTTCTCTGCTCTGTGACGGCGTGACATGGCTCAGGGATCTCCTCAGGCGCTGGCGGGCGCAGCCTCCGCAGGCGCCGCCGCCGTGGGCGCCGCCGCCGTGGGCGCCGCCGCCGCGGGCGCCGCGGGTTTGACGCCGCCTTTCGGACGCTTGACGCCGTATTTGGAACGGCTGCGCCGGCGTTTCTCGACGCCGGTGGCGTCAAGGGTGCCACGAACAATGTGATAGCGGACACCCGGCAGGTCCTTCACGCGGCCCCCACGGACCAGCACGATGGAGTGTTCCTGCAGGTTGTGGCCTTCATCGGGAATGTAGGAAATGACTTCATAGCCGTTCGTGAGGCGCACCTTGGCCACCTTGCGGATGGCCGAGTTGGGCTTCTTGGGCGTGCGGGTCATGACCTGCACGCAGACGCCGCGACGGAACGGGTTGCCCTGCAAGGCCGGCGCCTTGGATTTGGCGCGGACTTGGCGGCGGCCCTTCCTCACGAGTTGGTTGATGGTTGGCATAGAGAGACTTGAGAGTGTTGGCTGAGATGGATGGAAAAGTCGCGAACGCTACCAGAGGGGTCGCCTTCGGCAAGCGTTTTTCGCGAAATAATATACTACCCGCGAAATCTGGGATTTGGCCCCCAAATTCGCGGTTCAAAAAGCGTTCTTCAGCCGGAGCTGAAAACGCGCTGCGCTGAGAGAGAAAAAGGAGGGTCAAGGAAGCATGTCCGCGCGCGGCTACGCAAGGCCAAAGTTGCGATCGCCATTTGTTCAAGCCCGGGGCGGCATTTTGTCCGCTTAACGAGGACATAAGTGCCTGTCAGCAGCTCTATCTAGGACATCGAAGTACACCTGCGTATCCAAGTAATTCGCGGGGCTGCGAGATCTTGGGCCGGCACGGCTCGGTCGCTGAACAGATCACGGCATCGGGCCCACTGTCCGTGGGGCATTAGGATGCATGGCGGCGCACTTTCCACCGGCCCTATGCGCATCGGGATTTGCATCAGGGGTTGTCCATCTTCGTACCGACATCCAGCAGGACGGCGTATCATCAGCGAGGCGGTGCAGCACCCTGCGGCATTTTTCCACGAGATCGCTGTCGATTGATTGGGTCGGACCCATGCATTTATCCGCGTGCCGCTGCTCTCCGTCACTCCACGCGTCCAGACCTGCAACCTGTGCCGCATCATGCAAGGCCTTGGCACGGGAAAATCATTTACGCAGAAGTGATAGTCTTCTTTGCTGGCGCTCCGTTCCCCCACCCTGATGGCAACCACCTCGCGTCGGCTAGTTGTTATTGGTGCCGGTCCAGCCGGTCTGACTGCCGCGTTTGAGGCTCAACGCAGCGGTTTCGCCGTGACGGTGCTGGAGAAGGATCCCGTTTATGTCGGCGGCATCTCGCGTACTGTTCGCTACAAGGGCAACCGCTTCGACATCGGGGGCCATCGTTTTTTCAGCAAGAGCGATGAAATCGTGCGCTGGTGGAAAGCGCGGCTGCCCGATGACTTCATCCAAGTGCGGCGCATGTCACGCATTTACTACCACGGAAGGTTTTTCGACTACCCGCTCAAACCTTGGAACGCCCTCAGCAATCTCGGCCTCCTGACGAGCACTGCGTGTGTGCTGAGTTACGTCTGGGCGCGATGCTTTCCGCGCCAGCCGGAGCGGTCGTTCGAAGACTGGGTCTCCAACCGCTTTGGCCGGCGCCTGTTCAATATCTTCTTCAAGACTTACACCGAGAAAGTCTGGGGTATCCCCTGTTCGCAAATCAGCGCCGACTGGGCGGCGCAGCGCATCAAGGGACTGTCGCTTTTCAAGGCTATCCTCAATGCCTTTCGCGGCACTTCCAAAACCCAGGGCTCCGCCGTCATCAAAACGCTCATCGACACCTTCGATTATCCACGCTTCGGTCCGGGCCAGATATGGGAAAAGGTGGCCGCGGACTTCCAGGCGGCGGGTGGTCAGCTTCATCCGGGTCTGCAGGTCATCAAGCTCGCGCAGCTCGATCATCGGGTGATCGCGGTCGAGGCCGTCCAGGCCGGCGGCGCGCGCCAGCGATTCGAAGCTGACCACTTCATTGTCTCCATGCCGCTGCAGGAGACCGTGCAGGCGCTAGATCCCGCCTTGCCCCCCGAAGTCGCGGCCGCCGCCCGGCAGCTCGGCTACCGCGACTTTCTCACGGTGGTGCTCGTCCTCGAAGGGGAAAATCCTTTCCCCGACAACTGGATCTACATCCACGAGCCCACCGTGCGGCTGGGCCGGATTCAGAACTTTCAAAACTGGAGTGCCGACATGGTCGCCCGCCCCGGCACCACCTGCCTCGGGTTGGAGTATTTCTGCTTCGCGGGCGACGACCTTTGGACCATGCGCGACAAGGACCTCATTGAACTCGGCCAGCGTGATCTCACGCAACTTGGCCTGGCGCGTCCCGGGCAGGTCAAAGACGGTATCGTGGTCAGGATGGAGAAGGCTTATCCGGTCTATAACCCGGGTTATCAGAGAAACGTCAGCGTCATCCGCGCAGCACTCGCGAAGATTGCGAATCTCCAAGTGGTCGGGCGCAACGGCATGCACAAGTACAACAATCAGGATCACTCGATGATGACGGCGATGCTCGCGGTCAAAAACCTGCAGGGTGGCAACTACAACCTCTGGAACGTCAACAGTGATGCC
Source organism: Opitutaceae bacterium (assembly GCA_049513315.1). Taxonomy (GTDB): domain Bacteria; phylum Verrucomicrobiota; class Verrucomicrobiia; order Opitutales; family Opitutaceae; genus Fen-1467. The sequence goes on along the minus strand of JBEKWG010000015.1, from coordinate 22,142 downwards.
GAATATCAGGAGGAAGTGCACGACACCGACGGCGTTGAGGGGCGCGCGGTACCACAGCGTCGGTGACACTCGACGGGGTCCCCGTTGGGGCGGAAGTTTCTCCCTGTCATCCCGCCACCCTCGATCAAATTCGTGCCGGCGAGAATCCCCTGGAGGGATCGACGAGCGGTGATCGTTTTTCAGGACACCTTCTCCTGATCGAACGTGGCGTCACGCTGATCCCTAAAAAAACGCCCGGCCTCGGAGGAGGCCGGGCGCATGACACCAGGAGCTAAGCTCAACTGATGTCATTTTGGCGGGAGGGATCACTACAGTCGGCAAGCGCGGGCCGGATTACAAGGTTTTTTTGTCATCGTGGTGGAACATCGGGCGGTCGCAACCCGGAGGCGGGTTGAACCGATCCTGCTCGGCCTACTCATGGTCGCCACCGCCGCGCATCGGATAGAGGTCACGATGAGTTCGCTCTATTCGGCTGCACCGCCCGCCGGACCTCCGCTCCTTGCTTTGGGACGAAAGGTGATGGTGCCCATGGACGGCAAGGACCGTGTTGACCGCTGACCAACCCTGCTATCCCGCCCTGCCCCGTGAACAGTACATCGGCGAAAATCCCATCGGCGGTTTGCCGTGCCGCGGGAGGTTTACGGGCTGTCTGCTGTTGATCCAACCCGCGGCCGGAAGATAGAAATTAGAAATGAAGCCGCGACCCCGGGGGTCGCGGCTTCGTGTGTGAAGAGAGTGCCCGGCGGCTCCAGGCGGTGACTCAGCCGGCTTCGCTGGCAGTCCTGGTCTCCTCGATGGGAGGCAACTCGGCGCCAAAGGGCAGCGTGATGCGCAGATTCTTGTATTTCGGCAGGCCGGTGCCGGCCGGAATGAGGTGACCCATGATGACATTTTCCTTGAAGCCCTTGAGCAGGTCCACCTTGCCGAGCGTGGCGGCGTCGGTGAGCACGCGCGTGGTCTCCTGGAACGAAGCGGCGGAAATGAAACTCTCCGTCTCGAGCGAGGCCTTGGTGATGCCGAGCAGGATCGGCTCGGCCTCGGCGGGTTTGCCGCCCGCCTCCACGAGGCGCTTATTCTCACGGAGGAACGCCCCGCGATCCACCTGTTCGCCCCAGAACCATTCGCTGTCGCCCGGATCCGTGATGCGCACCTTGCGGAGCATCTGGCGGATGATGATCTCGATGTGCTTGTCGTTGATCGTCACGCCCTGCAGCCGGTAGACCTCCTGCACCTGCGAGATGAGGAAATCATAGAGCGGCGCGGGGCCGAGGATCTCCAGGATCTCGTGCGGATCGGCCGCGCCATCGGTGAGGTGCTGGCCCTTGTGCACCACATCGCCGGGCTGCACAATGATGTGCTTGCCGTGCGGAATGAGATGCTCCTCCTCCTGGGCGGTCTCCTCGTTCTTCACGATCAGGCGGCGCTTGCCGCGAATCGAGCCCTCGAAGTTCACGACTCCGTCGATGCGGGCCATCTCGGCCGCGTCCTTCGGACGGCGGGCCTCGAACAGTTCGGCCACGCGGGGCAGACCGCCGGTGATGTCCTTGGTCTTGGAGGCCTGCCGGGGCGTCTTGGCGAGCAGCGCGCCGGGGGAGATGATGTCGCCCTCATTGACGACGATCTGGGCGTCCACTGGAATCGAATAAGCCGCGATGGGCTTGCCGGCGCTGTCACGCACCTCGATCTGCGGATTGAGATCCTCCTTGTGCTCGATGACCACCGTCGCGATGCGCCCGATCGACTCGTCAAGCTCGCGCTTCACGGTGACCCCGGGGATCATGTCCTTGAAAGCGAGCGCCCCGCCCTTCTCGGAAAGCACCGGGACGTTGTAGGGATCCCACAGCGCGAGCACCTGGCCCTTGTCGATCTTCTGGCCGTCGGCCGCGGTGACGACTGAGCCGATGACGATGTTGTAGGTTTCGAGCTCCTTGTCCTCCTCGTCGACGATCTGGATCGAGCCGGTCTTGTTGAGCACGATGCTGGCGCCTTCGGTCGTCGGCACGAGGCGGAGGCCGCGGTAGCGCACGATGCCGGCGGAGCGGACGCGGATCTCGGGCTGCTTGAAGCCGGCGCTTGCCACGCCGCCGATATGGAAGGTGCGCATGGTAAGCTGCGTGCCCGGTTCGCCGATCGACTGGGCGGCGATGATGCCGACGGAATCGCCGATCTTGGCCAGCTTGTTCGCGGCCGGGTTGATGCCGTAGGACTTCGCATCAATGCCGTACCGGCTGGTCGAAGTGAGCGGCGACATGACCTTCACGCGCTCGATGCCAGCGTCTTCGATCTTACGGGCGGTCTCCTCGGTGATGAGTTCGCCGGCGCCGACGAGATGTTCGGACGGGTTGAGCGGGTTGGTGATGTCTTCGCTCGCGCAACGGCCGATGATGCGTTCGCGCAGTGAAACGATCTCGTCGTCGCCCTCGTAGATGGCCTTCTTCCAGATGCCGTCGTGCGTGCCGCAGTCCTCCTCGGCGATGATGACGTCCATGGCGACGTCGCAAAGCTTGCGGGTGAGGTAGCCGGCGTCGGCGGTCTTGAGCGCGGTGTCGGCCAGGCCCTTGCGGGCGCCGTGCGTGGAGATGAAGTACTCGAGCACGGTGAGCCCCTCGCGGAAGGACGAGAGAATCGGACGCTCGATGATTTCGCCGGAGGGCTTGGCCATGAGGCCGCGGGTGCCGCAGAGCTGGCGGACCTGCTGCCGATTGCCGCGGGCGCCCGAGTCCATCATGATATAGACGGGGTTGACCTCGTTCTTGCCCTCGTTGGCCTCGAGCTTGGCAAAGACCTCCTTGGCGATGCGGTCGGTGGCGTTGGTCCAGATGTCGATGACCTTGTTGTAGCGCTCGCCGGAGGTGATGATGCCCTTGTTGAACTGGTTCTCGACCTCGGCGATCCGCTTCCGGGCGTCGGCGACAATGTCCTTTTTCGTCTCCGGAATGATCATGTCGTCGATGCCGATGGAGATGCCGGCCCGGAAAGCGGTCTGGAAACCGAGCTCCTTGAGCTTGTCGAGGGTTTCGACGGTGGCCGCGTCGCCGGCGGACTTGTAGGTGTTGAGGATGAGGTCGCCGAGCTTGGACTTGGCGACCGCGAAGTTCACAAAGCCCAGGCTGGCCGGCCAGACCTGGTTGAAAATCACCCGGCCGACGGTGGTGCGGATGACCTTGCGGTCCTTGTTGCCGTAGACGGTGTCGCGGCGGTAGTCGGGGTTGGGAAGCTCCACCCAGTCGTGCTTGCGCAGCGCGCCGTCGGCCTCGGCGTAAAGCACTTCCTGCAAGCCGGACAGCAGGGGCACGCGCTGATCCTTGGCGGGTTTCTTGCGCGGCTCAATGGTCAGGTAGTAGGCGCCGAGCACGATGTCCTGCGACGGCGTGAGGATGGGCTTGCCGCTTGAAGGCGAGAAGATGTTGAGCGTGGACATCATCAGGAGCTTGCATTCCATGATGGCCTCGAGGGAGAGCGGCACGTGCACGGCCATCTGGTCGCCGTCGAAATCGGCGTTGTAGGCGGTGCAGACGAGCGGATGAATGCGGATGGCCTCGCCCTCGATGAGCACGGGTTCGAACGCCTGGATCGAGAGGCGGTGCAGAGTGGGCGCGCGGTTGAGCAGCACCGGATGCCCCTTGGTGACCTCCTCAAGAATGTCCCACACCTCGGGCGACTTCTTCTCGATCATCTTGCGGGCCCCGCGCACGGTGTGCACGAAGCCGAGTTCCTTGAGGCGGCGGATGATGAACGGCTCGAAGAGCACCAGCGCCATCTTCTTGGGCAGACCGCACTGGTGGAGCTTGAGTTCGGGACCGATGACGATGACAGAGCGGCCCGAGTAATCGACGCGCTTGCCCAGCAGGTTCTGACGGAAACGGCCCTGCTTGCCCTTGAGCATGTCGCTGAGGGACTTGAGCGGACGGTTGCCGGCGCCGGTCACGGGGCGGCCGTGGCGGCCGTTGTCGAAAAGCGCGTCGACCGCCTCCTGCAGCATGCGCTTTTCGTTGTGGATGATGACGTCGGGGGTCTTGAGCTGCAGCAGGTTCTTGAGGCGGTTGTTGCGGTTGATGACGCGACGATAGAGGTCGTTGAGATCGGAGGTGGCGAAGCGGCCGCCCTCGAGCGGGACCAGCGGGCGCAGGTCCGGCGGGATGACGGGCAGCACCTCGAGCACCATCCACTCCGGCCGGGCCTTGGAGTGAATAAAGCCCTGGATGACTTTCAGGCGCTTGGAGAGTTTCTTCTTGATCTGCTTGGAGCGGGTGGCGCGCATCTGCTCCTGCAGTTCGGCGACGGTGGCCGCAAGGTCCATGCCCTTCAGCACATCGCGTACGGCCTCGGCGCCCATCTTGGCGGTGAAGGCGTCATCACCGTACTCGTCGATCGCCTGGCGGTACTCGTTGTCGGTGAGAAGCTGCTTCAGCTCCAGCGGCGTCTTGCCGGGATCGACCACCATGAAATTCTCGTAGTAGATGACGCGCTCGAGGGAGCGGGCGGTCATGTCGAGCAGGAGGCCGAGCCGGCTCGGCATGCTCTTGAGAAACCAGATATGGGCTACCGGCACGGCCAGCTCGATGTGCCCCATGCGCTCGCGGCGCACGCGGGCGATGGTCACCTCGACGCCGCAGCGATCGCAGACGACATCCTTGTACTTGATGCGCTTGTATTTTCCGCAGGCGCATTCGTAGTCTCGCACCGGGCCGAAGATCTTCTGGCAGAAGAGGCCGCCCGGTTCGGGCTTGAAGGTGCGGTAGTTGATCGTCTCAGGATTCTTGACCTCGCCGCGCGACCACGACCGGATGCTGTCGGGGGCGGCGACCGTGATGGAAACGCAATCGAACGGATTCTCGTCGATGCCCAGGACGGAGCGGGCCTCTTCGCGGGCGGCGGCTGTTTGTTCGGTGCTCATGAAATATCTCCCAGGTTGTCGTTAAAGGTGGCGGGGACGCGCGGTGTCACGATGCGGTGGCCGAGCTCAGGCTGAGCGCGTCACGCTTCTGCAGGCGGATGTCGAGGCCAAGGGATTGGATTTCCTTGATCAGCACGTTGAACGACTCGGGCGTTCCGGCCGACAGCGTGTTGTCGCCCTTGACGAGCGACTCGTAGATCTTGGTGCGTCCGTTGACGTCGTCGGACTTGACGGTGAGGAGTTCCTGCAGGGTGTGCGCGGCGCCGTAGGCCTCGAGCGCCCACACCTCCATCTCGCCGAAGCGCTGGCCCCCGTACTGGGCCTTGCCGCCCAGCGGCTGCTGCGTGACGAGCGAGTACGGCCCCACCGCGCGCGCATGGATCTTGTGCGACACGAGGTGGTTGAGCTTCATCATGTAGATGTAGCCGACAACGACCTCCTGATCGAGTTTCTCGCCGGTGCGGCCGTCGTAGAGGACGCTCTTGCCCGAGGTGGGCAGGCCGGCCTGCTTGAGGTAATCGCGCACCTTCTTCTCGTTGATGCCGTCGAAGACGGGGGTGGCGACCTTGAGGCCGAGCTTCTTGCACGCCCAGCCGAGGTGCGTCTCGAGCACCTGGCCGACGTTCATGCGCGAAGGCACACCCAGCGGGTTGAGGCAGATTTCGATCGGCGTGCCGTCGGGCAGGAAGGGCATGTCCTCCGCGGGCACGATCTTCGCCACCACGCCCTTGTTGCCGTGGCGGCCGGCCATCTTGTCGCCGACCTCCAGCTTGTGCTTGGTGGCGACGTAGACCTTGACCTGCTTGATGACGCCGGAACCGGCGTCCTCGCCGGATTCGATCGCCGCGATCTTGCGCTCGCGGTCGCCCTCAAGTTCATCGAACTTCCCCTGATAGGAGCCGATGATCTCCATGATCTTGATCTTCACGGGCGAGGGATCGATCTCGACGTGCTTGGACACGGCGGCCAGCTTGCGGAGCAGCGTCTTGGTGATCTTGCGGTTGGCCGGGATGATGATCTCCCCGGTCTGGCCGTTGATCACGTCGAGGGGGATTTTTTCGCCGAGGAGGATGTTGGAAAGCGCCTCGGTGAGGCCTTCGCGCAACTTGTCCATCTGCGTCTTGTAATCCTCCTGGATCTGCTTGACCTGGCGGCGGCGGTCGGACGGCGACAGCCGGGCCTGCTCGTCGATGCGGCTGCTGGACACCTTGACGTCCATGATGATGCCGGCCGAGCCGGAGGGCACCACCAGCGAGGTATCCTTCACGTCGGCGGCCTTCTCGCCGAAGATCGCGCGAAGCAGTTTCTCCTCCGGCGCGAGTTCGGTCTCTGACTTCGGCGTGATCTTGCCGACGAGGATATCGCCGGGCTTCACCTCGGCGCCGATGCGGATGACGCCGTTGTGGTCAAGATTCTTGAGGGCCTCCTCGCCGACGTTCGGAATATCGCGGGTTATCTCCTCGGGTCCCAGCTTCGTGTCGCGGGCGGTCACCTCGAACTCCTGGATGTGGATGGAGGTGAAGATGTCGTCCTTGAGGGCCTTCTCGGAGATGAGGATGGCGTCCTCAAAGTTGTAGCCGTTCCACGGCATGAACGCGACGAGCACGTTGCGGCCAAGCGCCATCTCGCCGTGATCGGTGGAGGGACCGTCGGCAATGACGTCGCCAGCCTTGACCTTCTGGCCCCGCTTCACGATGGGCTTCTGGTTGAAACAGGTGCCGGCGTTCGAGCGCATGAACTTGCGCAGCTCGTAGACGTAAGCACCGCCCTTCGGATCACCCTTGGGATTGCGGTCGAAGTTGCGGGGCAGCTCGCCGTCCTTGGTGACGACGATGCGCCGGGCGTCAACGGAGGCGACGATGCCGCCCTCCGCGGCGACCACGACGATCTTGGAATCGCGCGCGACGCGCTCCTCCAGCCCGGTGCCGACGAACGGCGCTTCATTCTGGAGCAGCGGCACCCCCTGGCGCTGCATGTTCGAGCCCATGAGCGCGCGGTTGGCATCGTCATGCTCCAAGAACGGGATCATGCCCGCGGCGACGGAGATGATCTGTTTGGGCGAGACGTCCATGTAGTCGACCTGTTTGGAGTCGACCTCGAGGAACTCGCCGTCGCAGCGCACCGTCACCTTGCCAATGAAGTGACCCTTGTCGTCGAGTTCGGAGTTGGCCTGGGCGATGACCTTGCCCTCCTCCTGGTCGGCGGTGAGATAATCGATCTTTTCGCTGGCGCGACCGTCCTTGCAGACGCGGTAGGGGGTCTCGATGAAACCGAACTCATTCACCCGCGAAAACACGGTGAGCGAGTTGATGAGGCCGATGTTGGGGCCTTCCGGCGTCTCGATGGGACAAATGCGGCCGTAGTGGGAGGGATGCACGTCGCGGACCTCGAAACCGGCACGTTCGCGGTTGAGCCCGCCGGGCCCGAGCGCGGAGAGCCGGCGCTTGTGCGTGACCTCCGCGAGCGGATTGATCTGGTCCATGAATTGCGAGAGCTGGCTGCGCGCAAAGAAGTCGCGGATGACCGTCGTCAGCGCCTTCGGGTTGATGAGCTTCTGCGGCGTGATGGAATCGACACTCTGATCGTAGAGGGTCATGCGCTCGCGCACGAGGCGCTCGGTGCGGGAGAGACCCACGCGACACTGGTTGGCCAGCAGTTCGCCGACGGTGCGGACGCGGCGGCTGCCAAGATGGTCGATATCGTCGACGACGCCGTCGCCCCGCTTGAGCCGGACGAGGTACTTGGTGGCCACGATCACGTCCTCGGCCGTGAGGATGCGGTTCTCCAAGTCGGCCTTGAGGCCGAGCTTCTGGTTGATCTTGTAGCGGCCGACGCGGCTGAGGTCATAGCGCTTGGGATCGAAGAAGAGGCGCTTGAGCAGGGCCTTGGCGTTGGCGGTGGTGGGCGGCTCGCCGGGGCGCAGGCGCTTGTAGATTTCCTTGAGGGCCTCCTCCTCGTTGCGGGTGGGGTCCTTCTTGAGCGCGCGGATGGTCGCTCCATCGTCCACCGCGGTGTCGATGACGCGGATGGAGCCGATGCCGTGTTTCTCGAAGGTGCGCACGATCTGCTTCGTGAGCGGCTCAAAGGCGCGCGCCAGGACGACGCCCTTCTGGGCGTCGATGGCGTCCTCGACGAGCACGAGCGTGCTCACGTTCTCCATGTCGAGGGCCTTGGCGACCTTGAGGTCCTTGATCTCGTAGAAGAGATTGAGAATGTCGAGATCACTCGAGTAGCCGACGGAGCGGAGCAGGGTCGTGATGAGAAACTTGCGGCGGCGGCGGCGGCGATCGAGGTAGACGTAAAGCAGGTCGTTGTTGTCGAACTGCACTTCGAGCCAGGTGCCGCGGTCGGGGATGATGCGAAAGGCAAAAAGCTCCTTGCCGCTGGCGTGGAAATCCTTCTCGAAGCAGATGCCGGGCGAGCGGTGGAGCTGGGAAACGACGACGCGCTCGGCCCCGTTGATGATGAACGAGCCGCGTTCGGTCACCATGGGAATGTCGCCCATGTAGATCTCCTCGTCCTTGATGAAGTCCTCCTCACGCAGGCGGAGTTTCACGTACAGCGGCACGGCGTAGGTGATGCCTTCGCGGATGCACTCGATCTCGGAGTGCTTCGGATCGCCGATGCTGTAGGAGACGTATTCAAGGACTAGGCGCCCGTCGTAGGACTCGATCGGGAAGACCTCGCGGAACACGGCCTCGAGACCCTGGGGTTTCCGCTGCTTGTCGGGCACGCCCTTCTGCAGGAAGTCGAGATAGGAATTGATCTGAATCTCGATGAGATTCGGCGGTTGGATGACTTCTTTGAGCTTACCGAAGTTAATGCGTTCGGTGTGATTGCGGTCGGCCATGGATACTCCCGGTTAACTAAATGAGGACAACGTGCGGACGCAGCGGCGCGTGAGGACCCGCCGCGGCAAGAAAGAACGGAACGAGAAAAAGGCAGGGGACAGGCCGCGGGTGAACACGGCCTGCCCTGAAATGAATGGATGCTGTGCGGTGCGAATCGCCAAGCGTTGGTTACTTGAGCTCGACCTTTGCGCCGGCGGCCTCGAGCTTCTTCTTGATCTCCTCCGCCTCCTGTTTGGAGGCACCCTCCTTGACGGACTTGGGTGCGCCCTCGACGAGGTCCTTGGCCTCCTTGAGTCCGAGCCCGGTGATGGCGCGAACTTCCTTGATGGCGCCGATCTTGTTCGCGCCCGCCTCGACGAGGACGACGGTGAACTCGGTCTTCTCCTCGACCGGCGCGGCGGCGGCAGCGGCGGCGGGCGCGGCGGCCGCGGCAACGGGCGCGGCGGCGGAGACGCCCCATTTGGTCTCGAGGTCTTTCACGAGACCGGCGATTTCGAGAACCGACTGGCTGGAAAGCCACTCGATGACTTGTTCCTTGGTGATGTTGCTCATGGTGATCTCCTGTCGCGGACTAGCGCCTTCGAACCGGAAGTGCGTTTAAGAGACGTGTCCCCTAGCCTGCGGCGATGGATGTTGTTTTCCCGTGGACGGCGGCCCGCGCCGCCGGTGGCTGGAAAGTGGTGGTGGTTGATTATTTGTTCCCCTCCGTGGCGCGGACCTTCGCCTGCAGGACGTTGACGACCCCCTGCGGAACGGCGTTGAGCACGCGCACAAACATGCTGGCGGGCTGGCTGAGCAGGCCGAGCAGCTGCGCGCGCAGCGCGTCGAGCGACGGCATTTCCGCCAGCTTCTCGATGTCCTTCGCGGAAATCAGCTTGTTGCTGAGGACCCCGACCTTCACCACGATCTTCTGCTTCTCCTTGATGAAGTCGCGGAGGACCTTGGCGACACCGGGCGAGTTTTTGCCGCCGACGATGATGGCGGTCGGGCCGGTGAGCACGCTTTCGAAACTGGGCAGGTTCAAAGCCTGCGCCGCCACACGCAGCGAGCTGTTCTTGACGACGTGGAACTCGGCCTTGTGGGTGGTGAGACGCTGGCGGAGCTCGGACACGTCGGCGACGGTCATCCGGTCGAAGTTCGCCAGGATGACGTAGTCGGATTTCCTGAGGTGGCCGGCCACCTCCTCGATCAGATATTTTTTCTCAACTCTCATGGGCAGCGCTCCGGTTCAGTATTTGCTGTATTCGTTGCCGGCGATGCGGATGCCGGGGCTTTGGGTTGAGGCAAGCGCCATGTTGAGGATATAGCGGCCCTTGAAGGAAGCAGGCTTGGCCTTGCCGACAGCTTCGAGGACGACGGCGGCGTTTTCGAGAATCTGGGCGGGGGTAAACGAGCGTTTGCCGATGCCCACGCCGACATTGGCGGCCTTGTCCATCTTGAACTCCACGCGACCCGCCTTCACGGCCTTGATGCCGGCGGGAATATCGTCGGTGACGGTCCCCGACTTGGGGTTGGGCATGAGGCCCTTGGGGCCCAGGACCCGCGCGATGGTGCGGACGGTCTTCATCGCCTCGGCGGTGGCGATCGCGACGTCGAAATCGAGCCAGCCCTCCTGGATTTTCTGCATCATGTCCTGCAGGCCGGCGGAGTCGGCGCCGGCGTCCAGGGCCGCCTTCGGGTTGTCGGTGAAGACCAGCACGCGGACCTTTTTGCCCGTGCCGTTGGGCAGCGGGGTGGTGCCGCGCACCATTTGGTCGCCCTGCGAGGGATCGACGCCGAGGCGGAAGGCCAGCTCGACGGTCTCGTCGAACTTGGCCTTGGGAAATTTGGCGAGGATCTCCACCGCGTCTTTCAGCGGATACTCCTTGGTGAGATCAGCGACCTGCAGGGCGCTGCGGTAGCGTTTGCTCTTTTTTTCCATCAATGGCTCCTTGCGGTGCGAACGTCCCGGGCGGGACTCCCGCGGTGAGTGGGCGGTTCGTGCGGTTGGCGGACGAAATTCAGTCGGCGACCTCGATGCCCATGTTGCGGGCGGTGCCGGCGATGATGCGGATGCCTGCCTCCTCGCTCTTGGCGTTCAGGTCCTTGGCCTTGATCTTGTAGATCTCGGCGAGTTGTTTGCGGGTGACCTTGCCGACCTTGTCCTGGTTGGGTTTGGCCGAGCCGCTGGCGATGTTGGCCGCCTTCTTGAGCAGCACGGAGGCCGGCGGCGACTTGAGGATGAAACTGAAGCTCTTGTCGGCGTAGACGGTGATGACGGTCGGCAGGATCATGCCGGCCTGGTCCTTGGTCTTGGCGTTAAACTCCTTGCAAAACGCCATGATGTTGACGCCTTGCGCGCCAAGCGCGGGGCCGACAGGAGGCGCCGGATTGGCGGCGCCGGCCGGGAGTTGGAGGCGGATGTAGCCGTGGATTTTCTTGGCCATAGTAATCTAGCGAAGGGGGAGTGACGGTGACATGATGGCGGCGGAAGCAGAGAAGCGTGCGTCAGTCGGTGCTGCGCTGCACCTGCCAGTATTCGAGCTCGACCGGGGTGAACCGGCCGAAAATGGAGACGGAAATCTTGAGTTTGCCGCGCGTGGGATCGATCTCGTCGATGCGGCCGTTGAGGTTCATGAAGGGACCGTCGTTGATCTTGACCTCCTCGCCGACCTCGTACTGCACCTTCGGCACCTCCTTGCCGGTGGCGGCCTCGATGCGGGTTTTGATCTCATCGATCTCGGCCTGGCGCAGCGCCGCAGGATGGTCGCCGCCCACGAAGCCGATCACGCCCGCGGCCTCCTTCACAAAGTACCACGGCTTGTTCATCATGTGGCCGTTCTCGTCGTAAAGGCGCATTTGAATGAACACATAGCCGGGGTAGAGCTTCCGCACCTTGCTGGATTTCTTGCCGCCCTTGACCTCGGAGACCGTTTCAGTGGGCAGCAAGACCTCGAGGATATAGTCGTCAAGTTCCTCAGCGGCTTTGAACTTCTCAATGTAGGCCTTCACCTTCGGTTCCTGGCCCGAAAGCGTATGCAAGGCGAACCACTGGGCGCCGGGCGGCGCTGACGTCTGGGTGGACATGCGGTGGGGATTAGCCGGCCAGCTTCGTGAAGAGGTCAATGAACTGATAGAGGGAAAAGTCGGCGATGCTCGTGAACAGACCGAGCAGCAGGGACGCCACGATCACGACCACGGTCGAATCCCACAGTTCCTGGCGCGTGGGCCAGGAGGCCTTCTGCAGCTCGGCGTACATCTCGCCGACGAAGATGCGGGTGGAGCGGAACGGGTTTTTCATACAAGGCTTGGGTTGGCAGGGCAGAAGGGACTCGAACCCCTAACCGACGGTTTTGGAGACCGTTGCTCTACCAATTGAGCTACTGCCCTCCGTGGTGATGGTCTTTCTCTCTTAGACGACGCCTCCGGGGCCCCCGAAAAGAAGCCTCGGCGCACACCGTAAGGTGTTGGCAAGGGGTTATTCGAGGATCTCCGTAATACGGCCCGAGCCGATGGTGCGACCGCCTTCGCGGATCGCGAATTTCTGCGTCCTCTCCATGGCAATGGGGGCGATCAGCTCGATGGTGAGATTGATGTTATCACCCGGCATGATCATCTCCACGCCCTGCGGGAGTTGGACGACACCCGTGACGTCCGTGGTGCGGAAGTAAAATTGCGGGCGGTAGCCGTTGAAGAACGGTGTATGCCGGCCTCCCTCTTCCTTGCTGAGTACATAAACCTCGGCTTTGGCCTTCGTATGCGGGGTGATCGACTTCGGCGCGGCGATGACCTGGCCGCGCTCAATGCCATCCTTTTCGACGCCGCGCAGGAGCACGCCGACGTTGTCGCCCGCCTGTCCGCTGTCGAGCATCTTGCGAAACATCTCAACGCCGGTGATGACAGTCGTGGACGTGTCGCGCAGGCCGACGATCTCAACCGTATCGCCAACCTTGCACTGGCCGCGCTCGATACGCCCCGTGGCAACGGTGCCGCGCCCGGTGATCGAGAACACATCCTCGACGGACATGAGGAAAGGCTTGTCGATCTCGCGCACCGGCTGGGGAATTTCACTGTCGATCGCCTTCAGCAGCGCCTCGATGGCCGCAATCCCCTCGGGCTTGCCCTCGAGGGCGGCCGTGGCGGAACCGCGTATGATGACGGCCTTGTCGCCATCGAACTGATACTTGGTCATCAGTTCGCGAATTTCCATCTCGACGAGGTCGAGCAGATCCTTGTCCTCGAGCAGGTCGACCTTGTTGAGGAACACGACGAGCTTCGGCACGCCGACCTGACCCGCGAGCAGGATGTGCTCACGCGTCTGGGGCATCGGTCCATCGGCCGCGCTCACCACGAGGATGGCGCCGTCCATCTGAGCCGCGCCAGTAATCATGTTCTTCACGAAGTCGGCGTGTCCGGGGCAGTCGACGTGCGCATAATGGCGCTTCTCCGTCTCGTACTCCACGTGGGCTACCGCGATGGTGACAGTCTTGGTGGCATCGCGTACCGTGCCGCCTTTGGCGATGTCCGCATAGGATTTGACTTGGGCCAACCCTTTCTTCGCCTGGACGACTAGAATCGCGGCCGTCAACGTCGTTTTACCATGATCAATGTGGCCGATCGTGCCGACGTTCACGTGCGGCTTTGTGCGTTCGAATATTCCTTTAGCCATGTGAGAGAGACGTTTGGGTTAGAAGGTTGACCTCTGGTTAAGCGTGGAAGTAGCCGCCGATGTTGACCTGGAGCCCAGAACCGGATTTGAACCGGCGACCCCGTCCTTACCAAGGACGTGCTCTGCCAACTGAGCTATCTGGGCAGACCAAGCCTAGGCCAGAAAGGGAAGAAGGGTTGAACGTGAACAACGGGTTTTTCGCCGTCAACTGTAATCTTTGCAGTTTCTGAGGCTTGCCACAGAATTACAATCCTAAGCAGCGCAATGGTGTTGTACTTCAACTGCGCCAAAGCCCGGCCCAAAGAAAAGTCAACGGTCGAGAAAATCCTCTATTATTCTGCAACCTTGGATTCCGGAAAACCCCGGTGAGATGAACGGTGTACACCCCCTCCATGCTGTAAAGCTAGGCCCCTATCACTCAGATCATCTTCGGTTTGTACATTATGGGCTTAAGCGGATGCACGATTTCCACGCGTCGAGATTTTTTGCCGCCGAAGCACCTAATCGCTTGGCGGCGAGTTAATAGCGTGGCAGTGCCACCCATGTGTTACCTGACTTCTTCGACGAATCAGTCTTCCCTCAGCCGTCAATCAGGGCCCCACCACCACCCGATATATTCCCGGAGGCAGACGCTCCCCGAGACGCAGGGTGTTCGCCAGATAGTCGCGAAAAAACGCATCCACTTCCTCGATGCCGGAGCTGGCGGTATCCGCCGGCTGGCCCAGCAGGCCGGTAGTAGTCACAGTGACCAGAAACTCCGCCGGCTGCCAGTCCGGCCGGCCGGCCGGCAGCACAATATCCCCCTCCAGTTTGCGGGGAAATCCCGGCATCATTTCGCCGGTGCCTGCTTTCCGCACCTCCACCAGACCTTGCCGCGGAGTCAACAGGGGCAACGGCACATCCTCGCGGTCAAACCCCAGAAACGGATCATGCGAGGGTTCCTTGAGCAATTCCACCGGACTCGTCGGCGGGGATCGCTCGGGCCTCACGGGCAGGGCCAGCTCCGCTTCGTCATTAACGAGTTTTGGTGCAAACGTGCCGAACACCTGCCCGGGCTGGCGCTGCACCGTCGCAGGCAGGGGTCGCTGGTTGGTATTCCATTCGGTCGGCAGAAAGAGCGGGGTTGGATCGAAAATCGTGGCCTGCTCCCGCAACCGTCGGTCGCTCGTTCCTTCCTCGAGATGCGCGACGTTTACCCTGGGTGCGGCGGCCGGTCGTGTCGTGCTCTCGTTTTTGCCCAACGGTCGAAACAGCACGACCAACGCCCCCAAGGCAAAAACCATCGTCAGTCCCGCCACCCACCATCCGGCCCCGCGTCGCTTTGTTGGTATCGGCATGTCCGTCCACCTTCCGGGGCCTTAGTGTTCGCCCGGTCCGCTGCCGCGCACGGGCTCCATGGCCCATTGCACACCGGCGAAGCCGGCCTGCACCGCCATGTCGGCGATGACCCCCATGTCCTCCGAGGGAACGCGCCGGTCGGCTCGCACGAGCAGCACCAGGCCCTTCTCCTTGCGGGCTCGTTTCTGCAGCCAGCCACGCAGTTGCGTATAGTTGAACATGCCGTCCTCCACCAGCACCATGTCGGAGCGCGGCACGCTGATGACGACCGTCGCCGGCGCCGCGCCCTCGATCGCCCCCGGCATCTCGGATAGTTTGAAATTAATGCCGAGGCCCGGTGCGAGCACAAAACGTGAGCCAAACAGGAGGAAAAACACCACAATCAGCGCTCCGTTCACCAGAAACAACGCATCGTAATTCCGTGGCGGCGGTCGCAGCTTCGCCGCGAGATCCAGCGGATGAGTGATCATGGCCTGTCCTTTTGCCCGGCAACCGCGCCTCCCTCGCCGTTTTCCGGCAGGTTGTGATACTCGACCAGCAGATACTTCATGATCTCGTTGCCCGCCCATTCCACGTCGCGTACGATCGCCCGCACGCGTCCGCTTAGAAAATGATAGGCCAGATGCCCCGGGATGGCGACGACGAGACTGCCGGCGGTGCTGATGAGTGCCTGCCACATGCCGGTCGCCAGCGCGTTGGCCGTGGCATAGTTGCCCCCCTGCATGAAGGTGTGAAACGTCGTGATCATGCCAAGCAGCGTACCCAGCAGACCGACGAGGGGTGCCACTTGGGCGATGGCCGCAATCGAACCCAATCGCCGCTCCAACACGGGAATCTCGACCAGCGCCGCCTCTTGCACGGCCAGACGCATTTTCTGCTCGTCGTCGTCCGCATGCAGCAACGCCGACTTCACGACCGCCGCCACGGGGCCGGGCGTTTCCTCGCAGACTGTAAGCGCCTCCATGAGCCGGCGTTTGCCGAGAATGTTTTTGATCCCGCCTACGAAGGCGGTGGAACGAATCTGCCCCCGGTGCAGGTAGAGCAGCCGCTCGATGAAAATCAGCGTGCCGGCAACGCCCATCGCGAGCAGCACCCACATCATCGGCCCGCCCTCGGTAAATAGACTGAAATCCAGACCCGTCATGGTTATGTGTGACTATGCCTTGATCCTGCCCGGACCGTAAACGCCAAAGCGGTGCCGGCACGCCCGCGGCCCGCCTGTCCCTGCGCACACCCTCCCGTTGTTGCTGCCGGCCTTGGTCGTATTCATGGGCCTACTCCGTTTTCGTTTCGCCGCCGGTTCTCCCTGCTCCAAAACGCGCCAGTCGCTGCTGTGCCAGCGTCCCGCCGGGCAGCTTTTCCTGGAGCAACAGCTCATAGGCCCGGTGCGCCTGCTCAAGCTTGGCTTCCTTCTCGTAAAGATCTCCGAGTTCGAGCAGCACGCGCGACATCCAATATCGCCCCTTTGCGCCCAGCTCGGCCGCCTTGCCGGAGTCGAGGAGAAACGTGTTCACCGCCAGCCACCATGCCCGCTCGGCCTGGGCCGGGTTGCTGCGCCTGATTTGAGCGTAGCCATGCTTGAAGCCCGCCTCCACCCGCAGATCCACGGGGGCCGTCGGCAGATCCTGCAACCGCTCGCAGATGGCCGCCGCGCTTTCCCAATGCGAGGGGTCGTTGGCCGCCTGCGCATAGTGGCAGTCGGCAAGGGCCAGCTGGGCCAGCAGGACGTCTGGCTGAATCTGCTCGGGATAATTATCCACGAGCAATTGGTACGCCTGCTGCGCGGCTCCGAATTTGTTCAGCTTGCGCAGCAGATCGCCCTGCTTCAGTCGCGCATAGAAAACCAGATCACTCTTCGGATAGGTGGTGACGAGGCGCTCGATGAGCCGGTAGGCCTCCTCGTAATAATTGTCCTGGCCGCGCCGCTCGACGGTGAGGGCGGCTTCGTAGAGGGCAAATGGCGCATAGTTGCTGTCGGGGTTGCTGTCCGCGAGGCTGGTGAACAGGGTCTGCGCCGCGACAATCTCGTTGCGCGCCGAATGATAGTCCGCCTCCGCAATGTATGAATAGACCGCCGCATCAGTCTTCGGATAGTCGGCGCGCAGCTTTTTCAGCAACTCGAGGCCCTCCGGGGCCGCCGCCGGCCGGGTCTTGCTCGACGCCAGCAGCGCCTGCGCCTTCAACAGCACGCTGGTGCTCGCCACGTCCGTCTTGAGCACGGCCGGCAGCGTCGTGGAAGCCGGTGCCTCCAGGCGTGCCAGCAGCGCATCCGCGAGCCGGATCGCCTCCGCCGGCGAGTCGGACTCGAACGCCAAACGCGCCTGCAGCCAAGCCATGCGCACCAGCAGGTCCGACGGCAGTGCCGCCGTGCCGGGTTCGTTGACCAGCCGCGCCACGCGTTTCAGCGCCTGTGCCGTCAGGCGCTCCGCCTGGAGCGCCCGCGCCAGATTCCACTCGGCCTGCCAGCGGCTCACCGCGTCGATGCCGGCGGTTCCCGCCGCCTCATCGAGCAGCGTCTGCGCGGCGTCGAGCCGTCCGGCGTTGATTTCCGCGAGCACGCGCTGAAATAGCAGCACGCCCGGTGCGACGGCTGCCGGCGGCTCGCGCTGGGCCGAGCCATAGGCGTCGGCGGCATTTTTGTAGTCCCCGGCGCGAAAATAGGCGTCGGCCACGAGCACGCCCAGCTGCGCCCGGGCGTCGCCTGCCGGCAGCTCGGCCCGCAGCTGCGCCGCGTAGTCGGCCGCCGTGCGATAGCGCCGCAGCTCCCACGCCACCCCGGTCAGCACGCCCAGTGCCTGCGACTTGAGCTGCGAGCCGGGGAAGCGCTCCAGCAGCGTCTTCGCATCCTCCTCGGCGCGTCCGTAGTTTTTCTCGGCCAGGGCCACCTGGGCGCGGAAGGCCAGCAAATCCTCGAGGATCGGGTGCTGCATGGGTGCGATCAGCTGGTCGAGTTTGGCGCGAAACTCCGCGCGGGCTGCGCCGTTGCCGCTCGCGCGGGCGAGCAGTTGCAGCGCCATGCGCTGCGGCACACTGCTCACCGCTCCGTCGAGCAGGCCGAACAGCGCGTTGCGCCCCACGCCGTTCTGCGCGCCGGCAATGAGCCCCAGCAGCAGCCGCATGTCGTCAAGCTCCTGCCGCTCCTCCCTGGGCAGGAGCTGCAACTGCCGCTGCAACAGGGTCACCGCTTCGGACTTGCGCCCCAAAACGTCGAGGGCCACGGCATAATATCTGGCGTAGGTGTAGCCGGTCTTCTGGCCCTGGAGCCGCTCCATGTTCTGCTTCAGATTGGCGGCTTCCTGCTCGGTGGCCGGGCTCGACAGCAGCCGCACCCGCAGCTGCTCCAGCTGAAAGCGCGCGCGCTGGAGTTCGGAGACAGCGCTTTTCACCGCTTCCTCATAGGCCGCACCGCTGCGCTTCAGATCACCGGTCAGCTCGGCGATCATCCCTTGGAGGAAATAAGCCCAGCCGCGCTCCGCTGGCGCCAAATCCTCGGCGCGCACCTGCGCCGCCTCTGCGCGCGCCGCGTCGAGCTGGCGCCGGTGGGCTGCGATCAACCCCGCGCGGAGGTGATAAGCCGGTGTCCGCGTCCCTGAAAAACGACTCAGCGCCTGCTCGGCGTCTCCCAGCCGCCCCTGATCAAGCAACGCCGCCGTCAACTCCAGCACGAGATGGTTCTTCTCCGCGCCGGGTGTTTCAGGTGACTGCAGCAATTCCTGCAGCAGTGCCTCCGCCGCGGGCGAAAAGCCGAGCTGCAGCGCGCACATGGCCGCATGTTCGCGCATGATCCAGCCGCCTGGCGCGGCCTTGGTTTCACCCGCCTGCACCAGCGGCGCCACCGGTGCCTGGTCCGTCGGGGCCGCCATGTTCGGCGGTGTCACGCTCTGGCCGCGCCCCACGCCCGCGCTCAAAGTACATCCGGCCAGCGCGGCGGATAGCAAATTCGACATCAGGCGATGCATGCGTTGCGGAGAGGTTGCGATGCGCGGCGCGGTGTGGCAAGCCCGCCCGAGCCTATAAATAAGGTGTCGTGCTGTAACGGGTTAAGGCTCGCGTCAGCCGCCGCCTTTGACCTTAATCGCCGGCGAAAGTTCACCTCTTCTAATCTCCACCACCATGAGCATCGTCCTCATCGTTCTCCTTCTCTTCCTCGCCGCCATCGTGGTGCTGGCCCTGTTCGTGGTCGGCATCTACAACCGGCTTGTCGCCCTCCGCAACCGCTTCAAGAACGCCTTCGCGCAGATCGACGTCCAGCTCAAGCGCCGCTACGACCTGATCCCGAACCTGGTCGAGGTCGCCAAGGGCTACCTCAAGCACGAGCACAGTACGCTCGAAGACGTCATCAAGGCCCGCAACATCGCCCTGGCCGCCTCGCAGACCGCCGCCGCCAATCCCGCCGATGCCGCCGCCATCAAGAGCCTCGGTACCGCCGAGACCGGACTGGCGGGCGCGCTCAGCCGCCTGATGGTCGTCGCCGAGCAATATCCCGACCTCAAGGCCAACCAGAACATGATGCAGCTCACCGAGGAGATCACCTCGACGGAGAACAAGGTTTCCTTCGCCCGCCAGGCCTACAACGACTCCGTCATGACCTACAACACCACCCGCGAGACCTTTCCCAACGTGATCTTCGCCGGCATGTTCGGTTTCCTGGTAGCGCAGCTCTTCCAGATCGAAAGCCCCGCCGAACGCGAGGCACCGAAGGTCAGCTTTAGTTGAGTCGAAGGTCGAATGACGAGGGTCGAAGGCAACCAGCCTTCGGCTTTCGACCCTCGACTCTCGACTTCCCGTCATGGACTTCTTCGAGGCCCAGGAACACGCCCGCAAGCGCACCACGCGGCTCGTCGTGCTGTTCGGCCTCGCCGTGCTCGGCACCATCGCGCTCACCTACCTCGCGGTGATGCTCATCCTGAATTGGGCTCACGCGGGACGACCCTACGCTGAGCCGGAAATCCAGTGGTTCGATCCGCAGGCCCTCGCGGCGGTCGCCGCGGCTACGCTGGTCATCATCGGTTTTGCCTCGCTCTACAAATGGTCCCAGTTTCGCGCCGGCGGCTCCGCCGTGGCGGAGGGCGTCGGCGCCCGGCGGGTGGATTCGCATTCGACCGATCTGAACGAGCGCCGCCTGCTCGACGTCGTCGAAGAAATGGCCATCGCCTCGGGAGTGCCGATCCCGGCCGTCTATGTGCTCGACGACGAACCCAGCCTCAACGCCTTTGCCGCCGGCCTCACCACCAGCGACGCCGTGGTGACCGTCACCCGTGGTACGCTCGAGAAGCTCAACCGCGATGAACTCCAGGGCGTGGTCGCGCACGAGTTCAGCCACATCCTCAACGGCGACATGCGGCTGAACGTGAAGGTCGCCGCCATCATCTTTGGCATTCTGGTCATCGGTCTGATCGGCCGGGGCATCCTGTGGGGCATGGGCCGCGGACGGGTGAGCAGCCGCGGCCGCGGCGGCGGGAGCGGCCTGCTCGTCATTCTCGCCATCGGGCTGGCCCTCATGATCATCGGCTACATCGGCTATTTCTTCGGTCGGTTGATCCAGGCCGCCGTGTCGCGCCAGCGCGAATTCCTCGCCGACGCCTCGGCCGTGCAGTTCACGCGCAATCCCGGCGGCATCGCGGGCGCCCTGCGCAAGATCGGCGGCTACGCCCTCGGCTCCACCCTCGCCACCCACAAGGCCGCCGAGATCGGCCATTTCTTTTTCGCCGAGGGTGCCGCCTCGGCGCTGTTCGGCGGCCTGTGGGCCACGCATCCGCCGCTCGACGCGCGAATCCGCGCCATCGATCCGCAATGGGATGGCAAGTTCTACCAGCCGCCGGAGCCGGTGGATGTGGAACACGAATCGTTTGTGCAGGCCGGTCTCGCCCGACCGAAGCCAGACACCGCCGCCAGGCTGGTCACCTTCTCGCCTGTGGCCGCGGTGGCCGCCATCGGCACGGTCACTCCGCAGCACGTCGAGCACGCCCGGAATGTGCTCGAGGCCATCCCCGGGCGGCTGCGCGCCGCCGCCCGGGTCACCCGCGAGGCCCCCGCGGTCGTTTACGGATTGCTGATCGAGCAGCGCGGTGAAGTGGGTGAGAAGCAGGCCGCGCTCCTCGCCTCGCACGCCGGTGAGGAGACGGTCCGCCTGGTGCGCGCGTTGCTGCCGCACTTCGCCCGGCTCGCCGGCGACGCCCGGCTCGCGCTCGCACAGCTCGCCCTGCCCGCCCTGCGCCTGCTGCCCCCCGCCGGGCTTTCCGCCTTTGCCGCCACCTGTCAGGCGCTCATCGAAGCCGACCAGCAGCTTTCCTATCTCGAGTTTGCGCTGCAACGGGTGCTGCTCCGCCATCTCACCGTCGCCGGCGAGCCGTCCGCGGCGGTGACACAAATTTACTCGTTCAACGCCGTGGTGGACGAGATCGCCGTGCTCCTCTCCGCCCTGGCCTGGGCCGGGGCGATGCAGGGCCCCGAACAGGCCGACGGCTCCGTCGAGGCCGACCCGCAGGCCGCCGAGGCGGCCTTCCGGGACGGCGCCGGCCAGCTCATGCTCATTGCGGCGACGCTCTCGCTGCTCAAACCCGGCGCGTGCGAATTCGCGCAGGTCGACGCTGCACTCGACAAACTCGCCGGCGCCTCCTTCCCCATCAAGCAGCGTCTGCTCCTCGCCTGCGCCCACACGGTGAGTCACGATAACCAGATCCGCGCTGAGGAGGGCGAGTTGCTCCGGGCATTCGCCGACTCGCTTGGCTGCCCGATGCCGCCACTGTTGGGCGAACTCTGAGCTGCTTGCTCGGCCGCACTCGCGCTCACCACCCCACCCGATTATCGGATCACCGCGCCGCAGCTCCTGCGCGGAGCGAAGGCGGGTGCCGCCATTGCTGAACGAGCTGTAACTTCCTCTCAGCGTCCGCAGCACCACCTGATCGTGGCATGATTCCGCACGTCAAGCCGGCGCAGAAATTGTCGCCTTTCGCGTCATAATCCTGTCCCCGGCGGCGCGACTTTCCCGCGGGCCGGCGCGATCGGGCCGGGATTCTGGAAAACCTCAGTCTACCTTGCGGTATTTCTCCGGCGGAATTTTGAAGCGGTGGCCGGAGTCGAGGTCGGTGAAGATATGCCAGTGCCGGTCGTCCGTCTTGTGCACGGCGACTTCCAGCAGCTGACCCCGATCGTAGTGGTATTCCTCCGACTCGAACAGGTGATCCGCGTGGGGCACGGCTTCACCAATTTCCCCGCTGTGGTTCTCCAGAATCTCGATTTTCCAATGCATGGGAGTTAAGGGGTTCAAGCAACGCTGCGGCTTACGCCGCAAACGCGCCGCCCATGCTGCGACCGTCGTGCCGCGGGTCAAGTCTGCCGCGCCCCGGATCGGAGCGCAGCGCGCACATAATAGTTTGGACAGGGGGTATTAGTAGGATTATCGCTA
>JBEKWG010000014.1:0-77930 GCA_049513315.1 Opitutaceae bacterium | reverse complement strand
TCGGCCTCCCGCAACAGGCGGATCTTGTCCTCCGTCGAATACCGTTTGCCTTTCATGGTCTGGGTCCTTTCGGGTGGCCCAGACTAACATCTCAGGTGGCTCGAAAAAGCGAGATCACGTCACAGCATTCACAGCGTAATAAAGCCTAACCTAATAGCCCGCCCGATCAAAGCCTTCTCGCGCTCATGCGGGAGGCAAAGAGCTGAGGATCAGTCATCGAAGAACATGTATCTGATCCTCCAACCTTAATAGTCGTTTATCGAATAGCATCCCCAAAGAAAGTCCGAGTTCCTCCAACATATGCGATATGATTTCAACGTGCTCCTTCGTGATGCCTCCCCATTGCTCAAAATCCCTCTTCGTGCAAGTTGCGAGCGCACCAACAGTCCGTATCCCAAGCTTATAGAGGCGCCGTTTAAGAAACGACGGAAGAAATGGAAGTTCGCCAATGTCCATGGAGAGAATGTGCCTGAGTTTTTCCTCCTCCGCCCTCGCGCTCAGGGCGGCGTCTGGCTCTGCGCCTCTTCGGGCAATGGCACGGCATAGCTCCAAGGTTTCCTCGATCATTTCTCGGTCAGTTCTAACGGGGGCCGTGCCGGTCTCGGGCACGTCCTTCAAGGCTTTTTGGACTTTCTCTTCAATGTCAGGCCAAAGCTTTTCAAACAGCGTGTTTAGCACAGTCTCTTGAATCTGCTCTTTTCCGAGCGCCTCATTGATCGCCAACATGAGTTTCTTGAAATCAACCTTCTCGAACACCGTGTGCTGGAAAAGCGAAAGTGGTCCCGTGACGTCAGAGGGCTTCAACCCTCCGAGAAGAAGCGTACACGCATGACCGTCTTTGACCGACTTCGAAATCGCTCCCGCTTCGAACAAAAGCCATTCCGCAGCACGGTTGTCGCGCGTCAGACAGATGATCCCCACATCGGAGCTTTCGAGTGCCTGTGCTAGGCCCAGTGGCCAACGCCTACCCTTGCCAACGTCCTCCGATGACACAAACGGTTTAGCTGCTTGGATCAGGTACGGAATCCAATCGCGTAGCGCGACTGCCACCTTTCTGCTCGGTTCTCCAGACCAACTAATGAACACCTTCATAGTTTTCCAGTATCGGAAAACAAGGACTGGTGCACGCCGAAAGAACTTGGACGCCCGTCGTGTGAAAACGGGTCGAGTGCGCTGCGCTGGTGGGAGAAGAAATGCCGTCCCACTCCCTCTGACGCAATTCGAGGCGATCGGTCGAAAATACCATCGCGATAACCATGCCAGTTCGATGGCAAAACGACCCGCCGTTTGGCAAGCGGGACGGCAAGGGGAGGGAAATTGTCATGCCGGCCGGGCTTTCAAGTTCTGCCAATTGCAGCCCGCGAGAACCCAAGTGACTTCTTCGGGTCGGAACGGCTGAGGGAGGGGCGCGCCTTGGGAGGCGGCGGTGCAAACTGCCTCGAATCGGGCCAGCGTGGGCCGGGCATGTCTTTCCAGAAAATCATTAAGGACAACGAACGGCCCGCACGACGCAGCGATATACTCGATTGAGGGAACATCCCAGCCTCGTTCGTTGTGCAGTTTCTTATATGCCTCGATGATGGTTTCGAGTTCGGCTTCCACCCGCCATTGCGGTCGAATAACCAAAGCTCCTGCCAGATGGATTTTTCACTCGCAGGAGGAGATGGCCGGCCGGGGATTTTTCCCAGGGTGGGGCGGAATCCGTGACCACACCTTCGGCTGCCTTGGAGAGACACTGAGGGAATCCACCCAACATGGTCTGGGGGATTTCAGCCAAGGATTTGAGGGGAGGGCCGGATACCGGAAAACGCCGTGGCGGTTACGCTGGGGGCATGTTGGTTCACCGGCCAGTGTGCCGAAGCCTCCTCGTGAGCACAGCATTGCTCGCGCGGGCGGTGGCGTCGAACGTGCAGACGGGGAACATGACCCACGACGCGTCGGACACCGCCGCGTCGGCGTAGTGAGCTGAAAGGAATTCAACATCTCGAACGCGGCCTTCCCTCGCTGGAAGCGTCAGTTCGGCCAGAATGGGCCTTAACGAGGCCCACCGGCTCCACGAGCTGGAGAAGGAGAGCAACTCTGGGTCCTCACCTAGGCTCGGGTGGTTATCGAAGACCTCCGATGCACCTACCACACCCAGCGGCTGCACAGCAAACTTGGCTGCGTCAGCCCGGCCCGCTTCGCGGCGCAATTACTCCCAACCCCGGCTCCGGTCGGCCTACGGCTTCCCTCCGCCGGAGATGGACAACCCCCATCCACTACATCGACCGCAGATAACCGCCCAGACTAACACTCCGAGTGGCTCGAAAAAGTGAGTCCGGTCACTTGGGCAACGGTTAATACTCTGGGCGCCGTCGACCATTGCGTCCATGTCAACCGTCTTTTTTACCTTTTCACGTTCCGCCGCGGCCCTGGGCCACAAGGCCACGTGCCGCGGACGCAACCAGAGCCAGACGTCCGCGCCGGCCCGCCAGACACGGCGCTCTGCCTACACGCTGGTCGAGGTCATGATCGGCATGGGACTCTTTGCGATCCTGGCCGGCAGCCTTTTCTCGTTGACGTGGATGGTGCGCTCGGCCTCCGAGGAAAATGTCTACAACACCATAGCCCAGGTCATGGCCCAATCCTACATGGAGCAACTGCGCGGTGTCGCCTACCCCACGTTGCAGCAGGCGGCCAACAGCACGACCGTGGCCATTCCCCTCGTGAATTCGAGCGGCACCCCCGTGACCGACACCGCCGGCAACCGCATTACGAACGGTGATGCGAACTGGGCGCAGGAGACGGTCTATCTGGATCAAAGTGCGACCGGCAATCCGATCCAACCCATGAACTTCAGCTTCAAGGTGGCACTGACCGACTTGGCGACGGTCTCGCCGGGCCCCGGGAACGGCAGCAAGCCAGTCAGCGGCATTGAAGCCGTGGTCACCTTTCAGTGCAGCTACAACTTCGGCATCTTTCGCACCTATCGTGGCAGCCTCCGCTCGGTGATCTCCGCCGTGCCCACCTATTAGCATCACCATGACGCCCCGCGCCCGCCCGTCCGCCGCCTTCACCCTGACCGAGATCATGGTCACCTCGGCCATCATCGGTCTCATCCTGATCGGGGTGCTCCCGTTCTTTCTCGCCAACTCCAAGAGCCTTTTTGTCAGCGAGCAGAAGCTGCTCGTGAACGGGGACTTGCGCGCCTTCACCAACGGGTTGATCCAGGACGTGGAAAGCGCGAGCGGCTTCATGCTCTATCAAAGCTTCTACAGCCGCACACTCAGCGACGGGACGGCGGTCAACCGGGACATCAACGGCGATGGCGTGATCGACGTCGCCGACCGCATGCAATCTGGCCAGTCCGGCGACTTTCTCGTCCTCGTGTACTATCAGGATCCATTCTACGACTCGCGGTTTTACGACGACGACCCCGATAATCAGCCGACGCTGGGCAGCAGCACAACGGTCAGCCGCATCGTGGCCTACTGGCTCGCGCCAAACCGGAACTATCTAGGGGAGACCGCGCTGTATCGCTTCGATACGGATCAGTTCAAGGGAATCGCCTCCACTTGGATGACGCCGTGGGGCGCCACCTTTCCCGCCACCTTGGGCAGCGGCGTCACCGTGGAGTCGCTCCTGCCCCCGGCCGTCGAGTCTGCCGCCACCGATGCGCACTACGCGGCGGTCGCTCTTAACAATCTGCAGGGACTTTCGAGCAACCTCAACTTTGTCAACTATCAAGGACGGAGCGTCTTCGTGCGCTCCCGGATTCTCCATGGAAACCAAGCCAAACGTGTCACCAACATTTACAATTTCACCGTCTCTCCGCGGGGTTGATCCGCGGCGCTGCGAGCACGGCTCGGTCATCGCCCTGGTCGTGGTATTCACCGCCGTGCTGGCACTCATCGCGGCCGGGCTGCTAAACTATACGCTCTCCGAACGGCGGATCACCAAGCGGTTCAAGCTCAATCTCGAGGCCCAGAACTCGGCCGATGCCGCCCTGGAATACGCCGGCGCGGAACTTATCCAACGTTTTGACAACAACCGCAGCTTCGGCACCTCGGACCTGACCAGTGCTCCGATCAAGGCCCTCGTGAACCGCCGGGCCGCCCTGTATTCCACGGCCATCACCGATTACGACGATGTGGTGGCCAGCACCGTGCAATTGTGGGCCAGCCAGGTCAGCCAGGGTACCCAGCAATATATTGATCCCAGCGACCTCAGCAATGCCTTCGATCCCCTGCGCGGGCAACAGGTGAGTGTCCAGGCCGTGCGGTTGCTCGGGCAGGGCAACGCCCAGGACGCCGCCGGCAATTCGCTGACGTCCTACGGCGGCGCCGAATTCGAGGTTCGTGATGCCTCCCTGTTCAATTATGCGATCTTTTACAACATGACTCTCGAGTTCCAGCCGTCCCCGCCCATGACCGTCAGCGGCCCGGTCCGGAGCAATGGGGATGTCTATCTCACCACCGACACCTCGCTCACGTTCCTCAGCACGTTCGCCACGGCCGGCAAGTTTTACTCCGTGCAATCGACCCAGGGCCGGCCGACCGGGCAGAACATCTATTTCACCAACGGCCTGACAGACAGCAGCGGTAATCTGCTCACGGTCGGCATCGACAGCCCCCTCCTGCCTGATGGCACCCACTTGAACACCTGCGTCGACTCCAGCCTCAATTCCCGAGACAGCCGCTACCAATTCAACGACGTGGCGGAGCAACTCTGGAAAGCTTACGTGGCGGACGCGAGCATGGGGATCCAGCCGGCGAATCCGCCCGGCGTCACCGATCCGACGACAGCCCACAAGTTGATCGAACCTCCCGACACCTCGTCGAGCGCTGATCCCAACATCGAGGAGCAGAAATTCGCCAACAAAGCGGGACTCTACCTTGTCGTACAACAGAATAACGGCACGGTGACCGCGTTCAGCAACGCCCAGGATGCCAGCTCCTACAAGGCCGCCGTCACTGCCGGCACGGTCGGCAGCTGGCTCACCACCGTCCAGAATGGAGCGACCGAGCCGAACAGCCACCGGATCCTCGCGCTGCCCACCGGCGCCGTCAAATCGAACCGCGTTATGTGGGACAACCGCGAGAACAAATGGGTCAACACGGTGGACATCGACGCCGGGACTTTGCGGACGGCGGTCAATTCGACCTCATCCATGCCGATCGCCTCCCTGATCACGGTGACCACCGGCACCGGCAGCCACACGACCACCGTGCCGTGGAGCCTGGATCACAACGGCGCCAGCAGTTCCGCCAATGTTGACCCCAACGACCAGGGCTGGAACGGCGTCGTCTACGTAGACGTGATGAATCCCGCCAGTGGCCGGAGTACGACAAGCGATGTTTCTGGCGTCGGCACCCAGACCGGCAGCGAAACCGCCGTCCGCCTGGTTGATGGCTCGCAGCTGCCCAACCGGGCCCAAACCAGTTCGGGCACGGCGGACGGTTTCACGGTGGCGACCAACGCCCCGGCCTATGTGGTCGGCGACTACAACGCCACCTATTCCAGTTCGGACAGCCCGACCACCCCTCGCACCAACGAGTCGCCGGCCTCGATCGCCGCGGATTCCGTCAATATTCTTTCCAATGCGTGGTGGAAATCCTCCTCCAAGCTGCCGGTAGGCGACGGCAACAACCTGCCCAGCAGCAGCGCGCCCACGGCCACCAACACCGAGGTTTCCGCGGCGTTTCTGACTGGCATCGTGGAGACCTCCGGCGATGGCGCCGGCACGAGCGGCGCGAACAGCACCTATTCGGGCGGCGTCGAGAATTATCCCCGCTTCCATGAGAATTGGAGCAGCAAGACCCTGCTTTATCGCGGGTCGATCGTCGCCCTGTTCGATAGCCGGGTGGCAACCGGGCAATGGATCCATGCGCGCTACAACCCGCCGAACCGCACCTGGGGTTTCAACAGCCTGTACGGCACGCAACGCCGTTTCCCCCCTGGCACTCCGATCTTGCGCACCTATCGCCGAATCAACTATCAGCGCCTTAACGCCGCCCAGTTCCAGGCGCTCAAGAGCAGCACGACATTCAACTACACGCTGATGCAGTAACCTGACTTCAGAAAGGAGCGAGCTTCCCCTCCACCGGACTCATCCAGTTTGCAGCGCGAGCCGATGGCGGCCGGTACATCGTGGAGATCTGCCGAGAGCAAAACATCTCGGCGGTGACGATCCACCGTGGGAAGAAAAAATTCGGCCAGATGGACCTCAGCGAGGCCAAGCGGCTGAAGGCGTTGGAGCGGGAGGCAAGCGCCAAGTGCAGCGACTGCGCCGGGCCGAGGGCCGGCGGGTGCCGCCGACGAAGCGAAAGATCGCGCGTCGGCTTCCACTTGATTTTGTACCCTATTTGGGTTGAGCGACGGGAGCCGGCGGGCGCCGGTTCTTCAGCGCCGCGTTCCACCGCTCGATATTGGCGGCCTGTGCCTGGAAGAGGGCGTCGGTGGGGTCGAGGATTTCGATCCGGATGATCGTATCGCCTTTGGCGATCTGGTTGACCACGTCCTGGCCCATGGTCACTTCGCCGAAGACGCTGTGCTTGCCGTCGAGATACGGCGTGGGAACGTGGGTGATGAAGAACTGGCTGCCGTTGGTGTTGGGACCGGCGTTGGCCATGGAGAAGATGCCAGGCTTGGAGTGCCGGAGCGAGTCGTCGAATTCGTCGGCGAACTTGTAGCCGGGCCCGCCCCGCCCGGTGCCGGTCGGGTCGCCGCCCTGGATCATGAAATTCGGAATGACGCGATGGAAGGTGAGGCCATCGTAGAAGCCCTGCCGGGCGAGGTTGAGATAATTGGCAACGGTCATCGGAACTTTGCTCGCGAAGAGCGTGGCTTCGATATCGCCTTTGCTGGTGTGGAGGATGATGCGGATGTCTTGCACGGGCGGGTTGTCCGCCGCGCGGAGGGCCAGGGAGGTCGTGGCGAGCACCAGAGCGCCGACTACCCGACCGAGGAATGTGGAATGTTTCATATGGGAATGTGGAAACAAGGGAGCGGGCCGCCCATTTTTTCAATGCTGATCTCGCGCGGAACCAGTGGGGTGGGAGGCCGATGATGTCGCGGGCATGAATTCAATGGCTTCGCCGTGCTATCAGAGGACAGAATACAGAGGACAGAATACAGAGGACAGAGAGTTCCACCGCCGGAGCTGTATTTCCTGCTGTAACTCCGCTGCCTCGGTCGGCGTGCGGCGCGATACGGCTGCGAAATCGGCCTTTCCGTTTGGTCTTGCTTTGGGAGGCAGTGATGGTGACGGATTTTGGCCGCGAACAGGAGGAAGCGATGAGCGCTGAGGAAAAACAGGATGTGTCCGGCAAAGACAAGACCCTCCAGAAGCGTTTTCGTCTGGTTGGAATCTGCCTCCTGGTCGCAGGCTTGATTGCCGCCGCCGTGATCAACCAGCGGGCGGCGCCCGATGGCGGAAGCCCGGATGCGATCCTGTCTGGCGCAACCAAGCGTTACGAATACGAAATGGAACGCATTGGAGGGAAATCCAACGTGGTGGCTGCCGAGTTTAGGGACTGGTTCGGCAGCCTGTGGCACGGAAGGAGGCTGGCACGTACGCTGGTCGTTCTTTCCGTCGGAGGCTCCCTTGCGTGTTTCCTGTTGGCCCATCTTCTGACCTATCCACCTCCGCTGGACAACCGGACTGACGGCAACAATGTTTGAGGGAGCGACGGCCTGACGCGGCTCTTGGCTGTTTTGTTTTTCCATGTCCGGGAATCGGATTGATGCTCAAGGCAGTCCGTCAATTGATTGATTAAAGTAAACTCATGGGACGCTTTGCTTCCACCGTGCCCTACTATCGACGCTGCCGCGCGCCGTATCCGCCGGAGTTGTTTCGTCGCGTCGCCGGGGCGCTGCGTCTCGACGGTTCGCAGGCGCTGCTCGACCTCGGCTGCGGTCCGGGCCAGCTCGCCCTCGGCTTTGCGCCGTTCGTCCGGAGCGTGGCCGGGGTGGATTCAGAGCCGGCCATGATCGCCGCGGCCAAGGAAGCGGCGGCGGCCGAAGGCGTGGCGCTCGACCTGATCGAAGGCCGGGCGGAGGATCTGCCCGCCGGTCTCGGCCCCTTCGATGTGGTGACGATCGGCCGCGCGCTTCACTGGATGACTCCGGCGCCAACCCTCGCTTTGCTCGACCGATTCGTCCGCCCGCAAGGCTTCATCGTCGTCTGCGGGGCTTCTTCGGCCGAGGGGCCGGCCAATCCGTGGCTGGCCAGCTATGAGGAGTTCAGGTTCCGTGTGACCCCCGAGAAGGACCGTCGCAGATACTGGGTGGAGGCGGCGGCGTTCTTTGCCGGAAGCGCGTTTTCCCTCCGGGAGACCATATCCGTCCAGTTCCGGCAGACCATCTCCGTGGACACGCTGATCGGCCGGCTGTTTTCAATGTCCAACACGTCCCCGGAAATGCTGGGCCCCCGGACGGACCAGGTTGGTGCCGAGTTGCGCGCTGTGCTGTCCCCTTTCACCGCCGCGGGAGAAACCATCGAGGAGATCGTGGAGGCCGAGGCGGCGATTTTGGCGAGACCGGCATAAGGCGCCTCTCCTGCCGATTTCTCGCCAGTTTTCGCCGATGACGGGAAAGCCATCCAAAGCACTTGCGATGGATGGTTTTCTGCGCACATTAACCCTCAATCCAAAGAATTCCATGAAGACCCTCCGTTTCCTCCTCGCGCTCACGGGCGCCTCCCTCCTGCTGTCCGGCTACGCCTTTGCGGCCGACAAGGATCAGCCGAAAGACCAGGACAAACCCAAGGCCGCCTGCGATTGCGGCAAAGACAAGGACGGCAAAGTCTGCGGCGTCGACAAGGACTGCTGCTGCACCGGCGCGAAAGCCACCAAGACTGACACCAAGGCCGACACCAAGCAGGACCAGCCCAAGCCGGACCAGCCGAAGCAGGACGAGCCCAAGAAGACCTGAACTTGGCGCCAATACTTTAGAAGCGAATCCCGTCTTCGATTAATCGAGGACGGGATTTTTTGCGCCTGGATCTAACGCCAAGGCGCAAAGCCGCCAAGGAGATCAGTCGCTCGACCGGCGGCGGGCACTTGGCCGGTCGAGCAGCTTGACCTCACCACGCCGGGCGAGCGGTTGAGGGGTGTTTGTAACGTATTACGTTACAAACCATCTCGGGAGGGGAGCGGGTGGGGCGCGCTGCCTGCTCTGAGCCAAGTCGAAGGGCTGGCCAGCAGAGCTGGGCGCGCCGAGACCGCTCCATCGGTTCGCGCAATGCGCGACATTGAATTTATCAACTCACGCGGCTGCGTGTGCGGCGCTACCATCGAGACGTTCACCACCGTCTCAACTCGCCAACATGACCGGCTCGGTGAACGCCGGCCTCAAACCCGATAACTGTAATGAAAACACTCGTGAAAAATACATGGACCGGGCTCGTCTTGAGTTTTGCCGTCGTCGTTTCGACCGCGGCTCAGGCCGCCGATGCGCCGGGCCCATCCTCGCCCGCAACCGACCCGGCGAAAAAGATCGAGCAGATGACAGCCCGAGGTCCGGATGCCTCGCTCACCGTCCTGCCCGTGGTACTCGGGGGCCAGCCGTTTGATCGCGTGACGGAGTTCGTCGCGCTCAGACTCGAACAGCAAGGACTGAAAACCATCGAGCTCGGGGCGACGGCCTTCGTTCCCGGCGAAGGAATCTCGATGGACCAATTGCCGGAAGCTTTCGCCAATTTCGTCCGCCAAAATCCACCGGCGACCGAATACGTGTTGTATGCTGACTTCAACGGCAACCGCCAGTCCGGCCTGAACGAACTGAGGGCGATCGTCGCGGACCAAACCGGCGCAATTCTGTGGACGGATCATCTGACCGCCTCGGACGAAGCCTTCCGCAAAGCGGAGGCGCGCGAACCGATGACGATGGCGATGCTCCTGGTCGCGCGGCTCAGTCCGCAGCTCGGCCTGAACGCCGACACCGCCAAGGCCGCGAAGCCCGGAAAATTTGCGCGCTTGATGGATGAGCGCAGCGGATTGCCGCCGCAAGCGGAGCGCGACGCGCTTCCCGCGCGGCTGCAAGCCATGATTGCCGCCAGTCAGAATGCGACGGTGGTCGTGATTCCCGTCGTTGCTTTGGATCACGGCGAAAACGAAGTGGCCGCCCGGATCGCGAAATCGATCGGCGACGCCCGGCTCTTCAAGTCGGCATCGACCCCCACCGATCCCGTCACCCTCCCACACCCGCGATCCGATCCCAACGAGATGAAAATGGTATGGGATCTGGCGAGAGAGCTCAGGGAGTACGTGCAAAAGAATCCGCCCCCGGCCGACTACGTCCTTTGCGCCGACTATCGTTTCAATGCCCAAAACTGGGAGCGGGGCTACGTGCATTTCGTCGTCTGTGACCGCCAGGGCGACTGGGTGATCGTCGACCTACAGAACTCCCATCATCCCGATTACCAGAGCATCAAGCCGACCTCGACGGAACGCTGTGAGGAGCTCCTGCTGAAACGGCTGCAAGGTTATCTGCGCCCGCACGAACAGCCGAGCGGCACGTAAGCGGCGCCAGCCGGCCGCGGCGATCTCCCTCACGCCAAGGACGCGAAGTAGGCAAAGGGTGAAATGCGTTGTTATGCCTCACGCAATG
The DNA here is from genome assembly GCA_049513315.1 of Opitutaceae bacterium. GTDB lineage: Bacteria > Verrucomicrobiota > Verrucomicrobiia > Opitutales > Opitutaceae > Fen-1467. The sequence goes on along the minus strand of JBEKWG010000014.1, from coordinate 67,340 downwards.
TCCGCAAAGGACGCAACGTAAGGGCATGTATCAAAACCATTCAACCCCTTGCGTACCTGGAGTCCTTGGCGTGAGGGCTGGCCGGTGACGGCGTGTCTTCACGCCGTCTGCAACGGGGTTGGGGGACAAAGCGTCCGTCGTTACTTGCCGTCGCGCCCGGTCGTGGCCGACGCGTCTTTCTTGTCGTAAACCGGCAGCGGGCCCGAGTCGAGGTACTCCTCAAACTTGGGATTGCCGACGTGGACTACGGGCTTGAACTTGTCGGATGCGTTCACCCAGACCGGACGGCTCGTCACGTTTCCGATATACGGCGCCGCAATGGCGAGCATCGTCGGCAGTGTGTCCACCATCACCAGCCCGGGCGACGGGCAGCAAATCCGGGTCTGCCAGAGCTGCTTCGGATGCTTGGGTTCCTTCACGGGAAACTCGTAGCCGGCCAGCGCAATCACGTAGAGTTCTTCCCGCGCCACCTCCGCGATCGCCCGGGCGTCGGCATCGAAGAGGGTCAGGCCGGGATACAACGTATCCCCAAATTCGGGGGGGTATTCGGAAACCAAGCCGAGCTTGTCGCCCCCGAGAAACCGTATCATCTGCGTGCGGTTGAGTTGGATGTCGGGCAGGTTGGGATCATCCGGGTTGGGCATCACATCGGGGTTCAGCGTCCCCCAGGTGAAAATGAGCATCTGGGTCGGTGGGTGGTTCGCATCCGCCGGCAGATAGCCGTCCTTGGCCAGAACCTTCACGATGATCCGGACTATCTGCTGCGGCACGGGCAGCTTGTCGCCGCCCATCGTGGGGCCGAAATCGTGGTAGCCGGCGCTCAGCGCCGTGTAATAGACGGGATCGGACGGCGACGGGGCACGCCGCAGCGCCCCCGTTGGTGTGACCTCGGTCGTGGTGATCACCTGCACCTCGTGGTGAAACAGCCATTGAAGAAATCCTGCCGGGAAGGCCGGCGCCGCCGTGAAGAGGAACACGCCGGCGGCCAGTGCGGCGCGCCAGCCGGCCCGGCCCGGCCCGACGTGGGCCGGTGGTTCGGCAAAGGTCGAAAAGGGCCGGTGGGGCATGTGGCCGAGGTGTTAGAATTTTTCCGGGCCCGATGCAACCGGAGGATTGATGCCGGTGGGGCCGAATCGCTCCGGCAGTTCCCAGCGTTCGGTTGTCATCATGGCACCTTCGACGACGCTTTGCCGCAAACGCCAGTTACGGAAGGTTTGAAGACACGCCGTAATCACGTCAGCGGCACCGCCTCGCGGTAAATTCAGGCTTCATTTATTCTGCTCTATTTGATATTCAACGGCGCGTAAGCGACGTCATACGCCTCGCGCTGCTCTCCCTGTTCATCGCCACCGACCCCGAGCCGGGCGAATCCGTCTCTCTACACTGCCCCCCGCGATTGTCTTTCACTGACAAATCAACCGCAGACCAAACGGAGAATTGATATGAACCCTCGCAATCTCTTCACCGACTTTTCCCCCTTATCCGGCCTCCGGTCGATTGTCGCGACGTTGGCGGCCTTGAGCGTGCTGCTGTCCGGCTGCGTTTCCACCAAGTACAAGATGGCGCGGGAGAATACGCCTCCGCCCATGCTGCTCAATCTTGCTGCCACGCAACCGCCGCTCGAGGTGGCGTTGAACATGGTCATCATCTACCAAGGCCCGGGATCGTGGAAGCGCGCGGCGTTTTGGGACGAATATGTCGTCACCCTCCACAACCAGGGCGACCAGCCGCTGACCATCGCCTCGGCGGCGCTGGCGGATCCCCTCGGCGTCACCCACGCCCCCGGTGTCGACCCCTGGGCCTTGGAAAAGGAAAGCAAGACCCTCGAGCGAAAATTCCTCGACGCTGGCGTCGGCTTTGTACGCTACGCCGGAGGGGGAGTGGTCATCGTCGGTGCCGGTGCCGGCGGTGTGGCCGCTGCCGGCATATTTTCCGCCAGCGCCGGCGTGGTGGCCGGAGCGACCGTGATCGCGCTACCGATGTATTACCTCACGGTGTGGGCCACCAACAGTGACAACAAGGCCGGCATTGTGGCCGAGTTCAGCCGCCGGCGCCTGGCCCTGCCGCTGACCCTCGCCCCCGGTGAAACGCGCATCGGCAGCCTCTTCTTCCCGATGGTCCCGAGCCCCCGCACGCTCAGCTTGCAGTGGTCGAGCGGCACCTCTGCCGGTGATCTCACGCTCCCGCTAGAATCCGTGCACGGACTCCACGTCAAGGCACCAACCCCGGCTTCGGCCGGCAAGTAAGACGCCTTGCTCTCACCCTTTGACCCAACGAATGCACATGAAAACAATAACCCTCGTCGCCGTGCTGCTCAGCGCCGGCGCGCCGTTATCTGGCTACGCTTCCAGCAATGACCAGACGGCGCAAGGAGGCGCGTCTCCACTCGTGCCAATCAATCTGGCCACCGTCCAACCTCCCGTGGCAATGGTGTTGGACACGATCATCATCTACGACGGTCCGGGCTCGTGGAAGCGGGAAGCGTATTGGGATGAGTATGTCGTCACCATCTCCAATCAGGGCACCCAGCCTCTGACCATCGCCTCCGCGGCGCTGACCGATTTTGCCGGCACCAACCACGCCCCCGGCGCCGGCATGCAAGCCTTGGAAAAGCAAAGCACGCTCCTTGAGCAGAAATATCTCGGCGCCGGCATGGCCTTCGCGCGCGATGCTGCACCGGCCGCGGTCACTGTGGGCGGCGGGGTCCGCCTCGTTGCCCCTGCTGGCGGCGTTACGGGTGCAGGCGCCGGATTGGCGGCCGTAGCGGCCGTAGTCCCGGTACCGGCTTATTACGTCAGGAGGATCGTCGGCCTCAACAAGGACGACACCGTGGCCGAGTTCAAGCAGCGTCGCCTCGCCCTGCCGCTGACCCTCGCACCCGGTGAGGCGCGCGTCGGCAGCTTCTTCTTCCCGATGGTGCCCAATCCCCGCGCGCTCAGCCTGCACTGGTCGACCGGTCCCTCTACTGGTGATCTCACGCTCCCGCTTGAATCCGTGCACGGACTCCACGTCCAAGCGCCGGCTCCAGCGGCGACTTCTCCTCGTCCCTGAGATTCCCTGTGGGCGGAATCCTCCCCAAACCCAGTTACAGACGGTTTGAAGACACGCCGTCACCGGCCATCCCTCACGTAAGGTCCGCGAGGGACGCCGGCTACCCTCACGCCAAGGACGCCAAGTACGCAAAGGTTTGAATGGGTTTGATACATGCCCTTACGTTGCGTCCTTTGCGGACGTTGCGTGAGGCATTATTTAGCTGGATCGCCATCCTCCTTCGCCAAGGCTACGGAGGACAGGCCAGCCCTTTCTGCTGGCCAGCCGAACGGGCCTCTCAACTTCGCTCTGCGAGCCACGATGGGCAGGCGCGATGACATGTGAAACTGACCCACTACCAAGCTCGGAATCGGGTTGTCAGCATTGTCAAAGGTGCTACCTTGCCGGTGCTCTTCCGACTGAATGGTTCGCGATGGCGGCGGGGCGCAAATCATATGGGTAATTTCAGTTATCGTGCATCGCTGGCCCACACACCTCAGGGAACGGAGGCTTTTATGAATGGAATCAACCGAATCATCAACCGCACGGGGCAGGGGCTGCGCCTGGTCGTGGCCGCCGGCGTCCTGGCCGGCCTTTGTGCAAAACCCGCAATCGCCGCGGATGCGAAGCCGGCGATGGATCCGCAGGCCGATGAGTTCCTGAAGCGGATGGGCGATTATCTGGCGCAGGCGCAGTCGTATTCGGTCACGGCGGAGGTGTGGCAGGATATCCAGCTGGCCTCGGGACAAAGGATCCAGGCGAGCAGAACCATTGAGTTGCAGGTGCGGCGGCCCGATCGTTTCCACGCGGAGGTGCGTTCCACCCGCCACAGTCGCGGGCTGTTTTACGATGGCAAATCGATCACGCTGCTCAATCGCGTGAAGAATTTCTACGGCAGCATTCCGGCGCCGGGCACGCTGGACGAAGCGCTGGATGTGGCCTGCGAGCGGTTTGGCATCACCCTGCCGCTGGAGGACCTGATCGTCAGCGACCCCTATCGGAGCGCGATGCAGAAGGCGGTTTCCGGGTCCGATCTCGGTCCGGTGACGGTGCTCGGGGTGCCCTGCGAGCACCTGGCTTTTTCGGAGGGCGCGGTCGACTGGCAGATCTGGATCGAGACTGGCGCCAAACCGGTGCCGCGAAAGATCGTGATCACCTACCGGGACGAGGAGGGTTCGCCGCAATATACGGCGATTTTGTCCCACTGGGACTTTGAGACCAAATTGCCCGACTTCCTGTTCAACTTCGAACCACCCGCGGGGGCGTCCGAGATCAAGGTGGAAGAAATCAAAGCCCAGAGCGAAGCGCATACCAAGGAGGGCAAGTAATCATGAACTTTGCCAATGCCACTTTTCTGAAAAGGATGGGGGTCGGTCTGGCGGGGCTGCTGGTGGCCTTGCTGGCGGTTCACGCGCAACGGCAGGAGCCGGCGCGAGGGGGCGGCGGCGGCCAACCGAGCCGCGAACCGGCGCGCACCGCCGCACCGGCGCACCCAGCCGCGCCCCCGCGCGCAGCCGTGCCGCAGCGGCCTGTCGTGGTGGACCGCGCCAGTCATGGCAGCATCCGCCACGCGGACACGCACGTCGTGCAGCGGCCGGTGGCGGAGCGTCCGGCGTTTGAGGTCCGCCGCGATGTCGTCGTGCACCATGACGTGGACGTGGACGTCCACCGCGCGCGGTTCTGGAACGGCTTTGCCCAGGGCCGGCGGTGGGCGGCGCTGCCACTGGGATGCATCTCCCTGGTCGTGAACGGGGCGCCCTACTACTACGACGACGGCATCTATTACCAACCCGAGGACGGTGGGTATGCGGAAGTGTACCCGCCCGTCGGGGCGGATGTGACGGACCTGCCGGACGGGGCGATCGCCATCGAGGCGGGGAACCTGGTGTACTATTACGCGGGCGGCGCGTTTTACGTGCAGCAAGACAGCGGATTCGTCATTGCCCCGCCGCCCATCGGCGTGACGGTGCCGGAATTGCCGCCGGGGGCGGTGCAGGTGTCGGTCCGTGGCGCCGTTGCCTATCAATTCAACGGCATCTATTACCAGCCGGTGTTCGTGAATGGCGTGACGCAATTCCAGACGTTCATGCCGTGATCGGCACGGAGTGACGGGAACTCATCCGTTCTACTGGCCGGTAGAATGACCGGCAGAATGCCCTGCGGCATGAGACCGGGACACGCAGCGAGGCGCAGCTACTTACCGGATCGTCCGCCTTTGGGTGGAGCGGCCTGTTTTTCGATCACGGGCACCTGGGTCGAATCGAGGTACTCTTCGACCTTGGGAATGCCGATCCGGATATCGGGCTTGAACTTATCGGAGGCGTTCACCCACACCGGCCCGCTGGTCTCGCGGCCGATGTACGGCGCCGCAATGACAAGCATCGGCGGCAGCGTGTCTGCGAGCACCAGCCCGGCGGCCGGGCAGCTGATCTTGGTCCGCCAGAGCATCTTTGGATGCCTGGGCTGCTGCACGGGAAACTCGTAGCCGGCCAGCGCCGCCACGTAGAGGTTCTCCGCCGCCACCCTTCGGATCGCTTCCGCGTCGGAATCGATGCGGGTCAGGCCGGGTATCGGCGGCACCATCGAATCGTCGAGGTATTCCGAGACCAAGCCGAGCTTGTCACCGCCGAGAAACCGCAGCTCCCGCCCGTAGTTGAGCTGGGTGTCCGGCAGGTTGAAGTTCTGCGGGTTGGGCACCATGGCCAAGTGGTTACTCGGATAGGGCGTCATGTGGCTCACCGGGTTGGGCATGTCGTCGCGATACAGCGTGCCCCAGGCGAAGATGATGAGCTGGGTGGGGGGGTGCCGGGCATCCGCCGGCAGATAGCCTGCCTTGGCGAGGACGCGGACGATCGTCCGCATCATATCCTGCGGCACGGGCAGTTTATCTCCCGTCATCACCGCGCCAAAGTCGCGATAGCCGAAGTTCTTCGCCACGTAGTAAACCGGATCAGTGGGCGAAGGTGGCCGCAGCAGCAAGCCCGCCGGCATGATGTCGGTCGAGGTGATCACCTGCACCTCGTGGTGATACAGCCATTGAAGCAATCCTTGCGGGAAGGCCGGCGCCGCCGTGATAAGAAACAGTCCGGCGGCCAGCGCAGCGCGCCAGCCGGCGCGGCCTGGACCTGGCGGGGCCGGCGGCTCGGCGGGGGCCGAAAAGGGCCGGTGGGGCATGTTGCCGAGGTGTTAGAGTTTTTTTGGGCCCGATGCAACCGAAGGATGGGTCCCCGGGGGCCATTCTCACGCCAAGGCGCTCTGCTGGCCAGCAGAGCCGCCAAGGACGCCAGGTACGCTAAGGTTTGAATGGGTTTGATACATGCCCTTACGTTGCGTCCTTTGCGGACGTTCCGTGAGGCATAACAACGCATTTCACCCTTTGCTTACTTCGCGTACTTGGCGTGAGGTATTATTGAGCGTCCGCGGATGACCCATCCAAAAACTCCGAGCCACCCTACCAAAATTAGAGTGTTTAAAAGGTTCGAATCCGGCCGGCCTGCCGGTAGCGTCTTCTCATTCAGGCCTGCCGTGACCACGATCCCAACAACGCCGCGGCCGCGGTCAGGCCTGAAGATTTTTGCTGGTTGTATAGGCTGATCGGGCGCCGCCGGGCCGTGCCCTGCTGCTGGACAGCAGAAAGCCCGGCGGCGCCTTTTTTCCCATGCTGGAGAGAGAATGACCGCTCAAGAAAGGCTGCCAGGAATCAAGCCGTGACGCCATCCGCCCGTCCGGCGCAATTGTTTGGACCCGACCCCATCTGGGCTTCCCCAAGAAGCGATCGCCAGCGTCCGCGGAACCAGGCCTGTCAGGGGTTAAGACGTGGCCCCTTCGCGGCCCCCCCGAGAAACCGGGGTAAGCCCAACCGACCCCATTTGCTTCACCCATGTTTTCAGTGCGGCTTGTCTAGGTCGAACGTGGCCTCGACAAAAGAGCCGCCAACCATAACCTCGCAATGCCGTGACGCCCTTCTCCAAGCTCGATATTCTCAACCCTAAGCGAGAATCAGAAATCCAGACGGGCCGGGCGAGTTGGTATCCCTACTACGCGGGGTTTTCTGTAAGGTTTGCTGAGCGGCTCATTGCCTCAGCCAAGATGGAGCTGGCCTCGGCGGTGAGCGACCCGTGGAACGGCAGCGGCACTACAACCGCAGCGGCGGCGGGCCTTGGCCATGATGCCTACGGATTTGACCTCAACCCCGTAATGGTGCTCGCGGCTCGCGCGCGCATGTTGAGCAAGCGCGAGAAAAACAGCCTTGTTCCAATCGGCGCAACGATCGTCAAGGGTACGGTTGATATCCTCGTTGATGAAAGCGAGCCATTGACGACGTGGTTTGTGCCGCAGTCGGCCGGCAGTCTTCGCGCGTTGGAACGCGCCATTCAACGCGTTCTCGTTTCCGCCGACAGTTCCTTCAGTCTCTTAAACGACGAACGCATACAGCAGATCTCCGACTTGGCGGCTTTTTTCTACGTCGCGCTGTTTCGGACCACCCGTCGATTGCTACGGCGCTTTGAGACGAGCAATCCCACGTGGATTAAGAAGCCGATGTCGCTGCGAGCGCGGTTGCGGCCGAACCCAGCTGACGTACGGACGGCGTTCCAAGAGCACGTTAAAATAATGGCGGACGCCATTGAATGCGACCCCCTGACGAAGGACAGCAAAGTGAAGATTTCGATTGGCTCATCGGACAAAATCCCCCTGCCAGAAGAATCGGTGGATTTCGTGCTGTCCTCACCGCCTTATTGTACGCGCATTGACTATGCTGTCTCCACGCGCGCGGAGCTCGCGGTGCTCGGTTTCCGTCTTGAAAGCGAATTTGCTGATTTGCGCCGCAAACTGATCGGCACTTCGACCGTTCCACAGGTGGCGCCGACTGCCAGTAAGAATTGGGGTAAATCGTGCAACGCCTTCCTCGAAAGACTTGAAGCGCACAAATCTAAGGCCTCGGCGAGCTACTACCTCAAGAACCACCTCCAGTATTTCGATTCAATCTACCAATCGCTCGGCGAAATCGCCCGCACGCTCAAGAAGGACGGCACCTGCGTGCTCGTGGTGCAGGACTCCTATTACAAGGATGTGCACAACGACCTTCCTCGAATGATCGTCGAGATGTCCGCCAATCATAATATGACATTGCGCCGACAAGATTTATTCCGCCATCACCGAACGATGGCGGGGGTGAATCCCGATGTGCACAAGTATCGCGTTAAAGTGGATGCCGTCGAGTCGGTGCTCTGCTTTTCGCGCAGCTGACCAACCAACAGCACCGTCCATCGCCTGCGCTGATTTAACTAGTGATACGATGCAATAAGGCGTCAGAAGTGACCAAAAAAATCGTTTACTTATTTGGAGCGGGGGCGACACACGCTGAGCTTATGGCTCTCGACCCTGACTTGGAGCCCGATGAAAACGGGCTTCTTATCTCAAATGTTTCTAAGAGGGTCATCTCGAGAGCCAAAAAAAATCTAGCCTATATCAAGGACGTAGAATTGGTTACCGGAACCAGTGGATCACTGAACATTGAGCTCTACATGAGCTTGATAGAAAATAGTAAGATCCATAACTGGGCAGACAAGACTTCTCTCCTCAAGCAACTGGTGGAAGCCGATATAACATCTGTACTTAAAACATTCGGAAGCGAGCGCTTCTTTTTACATAAAGCGCTACTCGAACTTCACGATCACCCCAAAACAAAGGCCATGGAGGACCTTATAGGTCTCATATCACTAAACTACGACGATGTGCTAGATCTAGCGTATGAGAAAGTACATCCTGGAAAGATTAATTATTGTTTCTCTCTCGATGCGGATCCGCATTCCACCATAAATATTCCACTTTTGAAATTGCATGGCTCATTCAACTGGAAGGACCAATACGTTCTTCGTAAGAAACGAACCATCGAGATCATTCCCTTAGGTTCCAGTAAGAGCTACCTGCATGCTCCTTATAGCTTTATTTGGAACCGTGCATTGGATATATTAACTCGTTGCGACATTTTACGGGTCATAGGCTGTTCTCTTAGTCCAAATGACGCGCACCTGATCGACCTGCTGTTCAAAGCGCACCTAGAAAGGAATGAGTCGTTTGATATCCAGATTATCGACAGCGACGAGGTCGGCGACAGCATCAAGAAGAACTATGGATTCCTCCCCGGTATTAAACTATTGTCAGGCCTCGGCGTGCCTTGGAAGCCGGTGGTCGGTCCTAGTAATCCCTTCAAGACCTGGCTGCAATACACTGCTGACAAAATTATTGGTGAACCCGACCTCAAGGCAATGCCATACCTAAAAAGTGTCATGAGCTAGGCAATTAAACTGTACACACGAATATGAAAGCTGATACAAAGCGCCAGCTGAAGACCGTTACTGTAAAGCAGTTTATCGATGACTATATCTATCGCATTGACCTCGATGCCGATTACCAACGAGAGAAGATCTGGACGAGAGAGAACCAGGAACTGCTCTTAGATTCAATCGTAGAGAACATTGATATTCCGAAACTGTACCTCGCTAAAACTAAGGATAATGAGAGTTTCGACTACGAGTGTATCGATGGTAAACAGAGAATGATAACGCTGCAGGAATTTTTGAAGCCTGACCCCACAGAGGAAAGTCCGCTCACCGTTCGGATAGCAGGCGAAAAATATACCTACAAAAAGCTGAGAAGGGAGCTTCCTAAACTCGCCAAGAAAATTGAGGATTACGAACTAACATTCGTCATCTACACAAAAATTGATGACGACGAGTTTCTTCGGAAAATATTTATACGGCTTCAATTGGGAATCAGGCTAAACTCTGGAGAGATGCTGAATGCCCACGTAGGTGACCTTCACGATTTTGTGTTTAAGGAAATGGGAAGTGACGCGCCATTTCTTAAACATACGAGACTGTCAGAAAAGCGCTATTCCAGGCAGTTCACCTTGGCCCAAATTTGCATCAACTCCTTTAGTCGGGCTAAAACCAGTGAGTTCATACGAGCGCGATACGATGACCTCGAGGACTTCTTTAAAGAACAAGAGAAGCTGAATAAACACGACGAAAACCTTGTGCGGATAAGGAAGGTACTTGCGTTGATGAACCGTGGCTTCGGAAAGGATGCTCAGGTGATTTCAAGCAGGGCCGTCGCAGTGTCGGCCTACCTATTCGTTGAGGAATTGTATCTGCGGAAGAAGTCGTTACTGATACCGCGGTTCGCAAAGTTCTTTGTGAAACTACTCGTAGTAATTAATGAGAACCTCATGCTTCTCAGAAAGTACGAAGGTCCGACGAATCGTTATGTACTCGAAGAATTTCAAAAGCACATTTCTCAAGCCTCAGTAGAACCGTACGCAATCAAGCGAAGACACGATTTTATTGAGAAAGCTTTTAAGTACTACTTGAATTCAAAAACAAAGGGCGAGATCGTTCGAGATTAGTACAGGGAGCGAAGCGGTACGAGTTCATGCTGGGAAGGAGAGGCAGCGAGGGAATGCCAGATGGGGTCACGTTTTAATTCGTTAGGTCCGATTTCGGTTATCCGAGCAGCTGGAGCAGGATTGGGATGCCCCGAAATGGCTTCAGGCCGCACATTTGTTCCTTAAAGGACACTACCCGCTAAAAGCCGCCTTTGTGCGTGGGCGTGCGGGAAGGCATGGAATGGTTCTTCGCGTCTATCCCGCGGCGGTAAAAGGCCGGAGGATAGCCTCAACCCTTCGTCTCCCGCCTGATCGCGATCCGAGATCATCAGCTTCCGAGCGCCCGGCGGGATCCGCCACAGTCGTTTGAAATATCATCACATTGCAGTATCCTCCGCTCCACGCACGAACTCCCGGCAATCCGCCGGGCCTCACAGTCCCTCAACCATCCATCAGAAAGGATTCCGTCATGCGCTTCATGATGATCGCGAAAGCCCCGCACAAGGAATTCAACGCCGCGGTCAAAGACGGCACCGCCGGCGCCAAGCTGAAGAAGATCCTGGACGCCCTCAAACCGGAGGCCGTGTATTTCACCGCGCTTAACGGATTCCGCACGGCGGTCCTCATTGTCGACATGCCCGACGCCTCGAAAATGCCTGCCCTGGCCGAACCTTGGTTCCTCACCTTCAGTGGCGACGTTGAATTTCATCCGGTGATGACCGCGGCCGATCTGGCGAAGGGCGGGCTCGACGCGCTGGGCAAGCAGTGGGCGTGAGAGGCCCGGGTGCCGGGGCGTGTCTTCAAACCGCAAACAGCCTACTAAATGAACCTCTGACTGCAGCGGCACGTAGCGCGGTGTTTTAACCCGCGCTCATCCACCCAGCGCAGGCTTCCGCCTTCGCCTTCCAAGCTACGGTGGACAGGGAAGCACTGCGCTACGCCTGCCGGCCTCCCAACTCTGCAATACAGGACATTTTGAAGACACGCCTTAGCGGAGCCGGCCCATCGCGGCTTTAAGATCAAACAGGACAGGCTGAGGTGAAAGAAAACCCGCACGGAGTGCGGGTTCCACCACGGCCGTCTGAATCGTTCCAGCTAAGCGCCGGCTTTGTGCGTGGGCGTCGGGCCCTCCGCCGACATTTCCTTCAGCATTCTGCTGTACGGCAGAATGCTGGTCAGCAGAACGCCGATGCGGCGGGGCTGACTATGCCGGGCAAGTCGAAGATCTCGTCCTCCTCGACGTGCGGGAGACAAATGGGGCCAGTTACGGGCGGTTGGAAGACACGCCGGAGGACTGCGGCAGGAGCAGTTGTTCCCGCAGCCAGGCCAGGCGATCGTCGCGCGCCGCGGCGCTCCGCATGCTGTGATCCGTGTCGTACCAGCGGATTTGCTTGGCGCCCTTGGCCGCATCGTAGAACTCCCGGGCATCCTTGCGGGAAACCCACTCGTCGCGGTCGCGGCTGAACTGGAAGAGGAAACGGGCCCCGTCGGCCTTGGCGACGAGCGTGGCGGGATCCACCGGCGACATCTCGGCGACGTAACCGGGGCGCGCCGCTTCACTCAGGCCGGACCAGCGGAAGAACCAGGTGTGGTAGTGAGGCGTGCCGGCCATCAACACGAAGCAGCGGACCCGGGAATCGATGCCCGCCAGTTGGGCGCCGGCCATGGCGCCGAAGTCGTGGGCCACCAGGCCCACGCGCCGGGGGTCCACTTCCGGGCGGTTCAGCAGCACGTCCAGGGCCCGCCGGCACTCGAGGATGGCCCGCACGCACTGCTGGCGGTCATGGATCCCGTCGCGCCCCGTCCAGGGGAAGGCCTTCTCATCGAACCAGAGGCCGTCGATCAACAGGCAGACGACACCTTCTTTGGCGAAGGCGAGGGCCTCGGATAAGAACTCAGTCCGGTTCGAAGTGGCGGGATCCCCCAGCCAGTGGAGGTAGAGCACGCCGGCATAGGGGCCCTTGCCTGGCGGCGCCACCAGGTAGGCGTTCACGCGCCTGCCGGTCGGCGCGAGGAAGCTGAAGTCCTCCACTGCCATGCCGTCGCGGACGGTTCGGCTCGCCACCTGGATTTCCAACGGAACGTTTGGGGCGTACTCGAAACTCAGTGGAGTCTGCGCCGCAAGAGGGTGGGCGGTAGCCAGCAGCAGGCCTCCCAGAAGGATAAGAACAGGCGCAAACTTGTGGAATAGAAACGTCATGGCCCGGCGCCTTTCATTGATGTCCATCATGTCGAACTTCCGCTGGGTGGGGTGGAACATCTCCTCAGCCGGAGCCATGCAATTGAACCCTGATTTCCCTCGGCATTCCTGAAACCATTAGGTGAACAATGTAGGAGCCTGCTTGCAGGCGATTTCTCCTCTGCAATCGCGAGCAAGCTCGCTCCTACAACTGCATAGATCCAGCTCAGAGGTGTCCCGCTCTTTGCAGGTCTCACGATGTTCTTGCCGGGGCACGTTTTCAAAATGGTGGAACCAGCGGTGGGTGGCCGGTCAGCGCGGCGGCGCGGAACCTTCGGGCGCCGGATTCTGGGCGGGGCTCCGCTGCGCCGAGATGAGCACCACCTGAACCATCCGCCGGTGATCCTTCGGATTCACAGCGAGCAGGCCGAGGATGCCCGCGCTTACGTCGAGTGGTGAAACCGGTGCGGTCACCGCCAACTCTCCCAAGACCATCGGATCATTCCCAAAACGTATTTCAAACGGGATGGTGAAGCACTCCAGCTTGACGGGCATCAATCCCAAGGCCCCGGGATCGATCGGATGGGTCTGCCCGTTTCCCAGCATGGTTTTGAATTGGGTTCCCACCGCCAGCAATACCAGCTTCCAAAGCGGAGGTCTCTCGATAGCGACCGACGCGATCCTGCGCAGCAGGCGAACATGCTCGATTGTGTCGTAGAAGGTCTCCAGGGCCACGGTACCGCCGATCCACGCGCGATCCATCTCCGGCGAAAACCCGATCTGATCGGCCACGGGCTTGGCGTAGCCGATGTTCCTGGCCCTGATCGGGGAATCCATCGCGTAAATCTGCCCGAAATTCAGCGCCAGATGCTGCCGTTGGGTCTCGCGCGCCCGTTGCTCGATATGCATGATGATGCGGGCCGTGTCGTCGAGACCCAGCCGGAGGTAGTCGCCGGGCACGCACACCCGCACCCGGTGGATTTTCGCAGACGGCACCGGTCCCGTCGTTGACGGCGGTGAATCGACGGGACCCGCAAGCCAGATCTCCAGCGCTTCGATCCTGGACTTGAACGTGATGATCGGGCCCCACGAGAGATATTTCGTCACGTCCGGGCTTTGGGTCGACCTCTCTTCGGCGGCCGTCGGCGCGCTCCGCCGCAATTGCATCAGCCACTGGTGGGTGACGCCCCCCTCGGTTGACCCGATCCACGCAACGACCGCATCATCGACGGACGGCGGGCGACGGTCGTCCAATTCGTCGAGATGAAAAAGCCTGATGCCCTCGTGATCCGCCGCGGCTTTGAGCCCGGGCGCCAGTTCGGCGTGCGCCAGAGGGGACTCGGGTTCGATGACCTTTGGGCCGACCGCCTGCTCCGCGAGCAGGGGCCGCGAAAACGCGACCAATCCCGCCGCTGCGAGAATCAGGCAAACCGTGGACTTCATGATTTCGGCGGGCTGGCACCGCCGTCAGTCCGCGCGGCATTATTAAACGTTACGCGTGGCTGCGTTCAAACCCAAACCCGCCGTTGAAGAGCAGCCGGGGGGCAGGCCAGAGGCCAGAGGCCAGAGGCCAGAGGTCAGAGCACAGAGGACAGGGGACAGAGGACGGGAGGAAGAGTCTAGAAGCGGAGACCCTGAACGCTGAACCCTAAACCCTGGCCGGCAGGCCCTTGGGGCGGAGATTGACGGGTGCCGATGCTCGCGATAAATAAAATTTCCAACGAACTTCCGCCTGTGCCGGCACGGGTTGGAATTGGGATAACCGCTCGGTTGGGCAATAATGAAGAAACTCGTCGTCCTCCTCCTCTTGGCCTCGCTCGTGCTCTGCCTCATCGGCATCAGCATGCAAAATCCGAAAAAGACCAATGAGGGGCTTTATCGGGCGCACAATCGGCTTGAACGCATGGTCGACCGAAAAGAGGGCAGTGAAGAATTTCGGGGCGCTGTCTTGGAAGAAAGAATCTACATGAGCGATGCCGAGACCACTCGTGGGCTTGGGCGAACATCGCTCTGGCTCGGCGTCGGTGCAAATCTGGCGGCCTTGATCGCCGTTTTGGCGGGCTGGAAAAAAGAGCCGGACCAGGCGCCAGGGCGAACGCCGGGCCGGCGTCCACCGTTGCCGCCGAGACCTTCTGCCGGCGCGCCCCGGCTTTAGCGTTCGGCAAAAGACATGATCCGCGAATACCACCAACGTGACTGGAGCGAGGTCTGCCGGGTCTTCGACCGATCCAAGCCACACGAGCTGGCGGCCGGCGGAATAGGCGAATCATTTGTGCCGCTGGCCGACGATGAAAAGAGGATCGCCGACTTTGCCAGGAGCACCGTTTTTGTCTGGGAAGAAAAGGGGAAGCTGAGAGGTTTCGTCGGACACGAGGGGAGTTACATCGGTTGGCTTTTCGTCGATCCGGCCGCCTTTCGAAGCGGCATCGCGCGCGCCTTGTTGCGCCACATCCTGCCGCGCCTAAATGGAGAGCCGTGGCTGTGGGCGATGAAGAATAACCGGGCGGCCATCTCGTTATATCGCAGCGAAGGCTTTGAAATCGTGGAGGAGCGGGAGACGCAGAACGGCGGCATGCCCTGCCTGGCCGTGAAACTACAGCTTCGGAAGAAAGCGCCGAAGCAACAGTCGCCAGAGCCAACGCCCCAAGCTGTCATGCATCCTCGTGACGCAGGATGCGCGCCGCCAGCCGACATGACTCATCGTTAACCGTCGGCCATCCTTTCCCGTTCCCATGAGAAACGCCATGTTGCTCACCCGCCGAAATCCCGCCCGGTTCCTCGCCGTGTCCTTGGGGATCGCCCTGGCCTTCCTGTCCACCACGGCACGGGCCAGGGAGACAGCACTCACCGCGATCCTCTCCGGCCTGGAGCAGGTCCGGAAGCTCCAGCCGATGGACAACCGGAAGCAATACGAACTTGAGGTAAGCGGCTCCAGGGTCACGGCTTTCCCCGACGACTTCCTTCGCCGCCGCACGCCGGCCGAGATCCTGAAGAGCGGCCTGAGTTGCGGGTGCGGGGACTACGCTTTCGCCTTCTATTCCTTGGTCGAATCCAAGGGATTCGAGGCGATCTACATTGACGCCGTGGCCCTGAACTACAGCGCCGTCGAGAACGGCGACAGCGGGCATACCGGCGTCGCGGTGAAGGACCCGGATTCAGGGAATTGGATCCTGGTGGACCCGACCTACGATAAAATCGTGTCCGGCGACTGGGATCCCGCCTCCGCGCTCTACGAGAGCCCGGCGGGCCGGTTCTGGATCGGCTACAAGGGTCCGCTGGACAAGTACCCCGTCACGGGCCACCCCGGGCTGCGCGCGTTCTATGCCGAGACTCTCAAATCCGTTCCCAAGGACGTGTGGGAGAAGGCACTGCTGGCCTTTGACTTCACCGTCGACGATTCCCTTAAAACCAAGGATGGCGGCTATTCCAATCCCAACACCGAAGCCTTCCTGACGCGTCCCGCCAGGACTTTCGCGGCCCTCGGAATCCATCCGTCCCGGACCGTCAAAGTAACCCTCAAGTTTTCGGGCAAGAAGACGGGAGGCGACGAAATGGTCCCGGAGGCCGACGGCTCCTGGACCTGCCTTGTCCAGGAGCATTCGCGCATGAGCGCGGGTTTGACGGACTGGATCATGGCCAGAATCCTCCGGGGGACCGACCGCCGCTGAACGCTGCCCCTCAATTCTTCACAACCCTCCGGCAAGAGCCATGCGGTACCATTCACCTTTCGGAGCACTGGGAGGGCTTGATGCAGTGGGCGGGATCCTTGAGGTACAAGGCACGGCATGCCTTCTTTTTTCGGCCCTTCTAACGAATTGCGGCTGGTGCCTGCACGGGTTGGAATGGGGATAACCACTCCATTCGGCACGGAAGAAAGGTTTTTATGAATGCCTCGATGACGAAGGTAGCAGCTTCACCCGGCGCGCTGCGCTGGTCGGCCAGGATCCTGAGCGTCCTATCCGTCGGCATCATGCTCTTGTTTGCCTTCGGAGAAGGAATGAACCTGTCGCATTTCACCCCGCTCGAGCTGGCGTTGTTTGGGTTCTTTCCTCTCGGAGTTTGCCTGGGGATGATTGTGGCTTGGCGGTGGGAAGGTTTGGGCGGAGGCATTACGGTTGCCAGTCTCGCCGCCTTTTATCTGGTGCATCGCCTGTCGTCGCCCGGTTTCCCGAGGGGCTTCGCTTTTGTCGCGCTGGCGGCACCGGGTTTTCTGTTTCTTCTGTGCTGGCTGTTGACACGTTCAATGACCAAGCAGCAAGGAGTCTGACCATTCGGTCGAGCCAACGAGCCCCCGCCCGGGCGCTCGTGGCTCACCTCAGACGTCGGCATTGCATGAAACTTCCATCGCGCACCCGCAGCTACAGCACGCTTGGTGCCATCGCCGCCGTGGCGTTCATCGCGGCCTGTGTGGCGCATGAAGTCATCGGGCACGGTGGAATGTGTCTCGCCGTCGGAGGCCGGGTCACCCTGCTGACTTCCGTCTACTTCCAATGCACGAACGGAGGGCCGATCACGGACGCGGCGGGTCCGCTCATGAACCTCATCGTCGGTACGGCTTGCTGGTTACTCGCGCGCCAGCGGCCGCCGGCATCCCTGTCACGGCTGTTTTTCGTTCTAGCCATGGCGTTCAACCTCTTCTGGGGTGCTGGCTACTTCATCTTCTCTGCGGTTACCAACACGGGAGACTGGGCGTTCGTGCTGCGTGACCTCTCACTCGAACCCCGTTGGTTGTGGCGCCTCCTGATGGGTGCGCTTGGTGTTGTCATCTACGTCCGTTCCGTCCGAGCCGTTGCCACCCATCTGCCACCCGGTACGCCTCTGGTCTGGCCCTATCTGGTTGCAGGAATGGTGTCCTGCGTGTCGGCGCTATGTTATGCCGGCCCCGCGCTGCCGGCGGTACGAGAGGCGGCGCAAGAGAGTTTTGGCGCGGCCGTTGGTTTGCTGTTCCTTGCGTATCGCAGCTCAAAGCAGGCGTACATTTCGCCCCCGCCAAACCCGGTTGCCCACAGCAACGGCTGGCTGCTCTTCTCAGCGCTGGTCACGATACTCTTTTTTCTTGTGCTCGGCAGAGGTTGCGGCGTAGCGGGCCATGCCGGGCCCTTCGTTGCAGCGGACCGCCTTCAGTGGCCGCTGCACTCAACCGCTCGGCAATAGGAGACCTGCGATGAGTGCAAACGTCAGGTGGCGAAAGGCAGCTCCTATATGAACTTCGCGGTCCAATTCTACTTCGATCGGGCTCTTGAAGATGCCGTCTTGGAGCTCCGGCGCGCCCTCACCGCTGCAGGTGTCACGCCCACCCTCGATCAACTCGGCGACCGGCCCCATGTCAGCGCCTCGGTGCTTCCGCATCTCGATGAAGCAGCCTTTCGTGGTCGTTTGGAGCACCTCGCCCGTGGCATGGCGCCATTTTCAATCGCCTTGTCCGCCCTCGGCGCGTTCCCCTCGGCTGAGGGCGTTCTGTTCCTCGCACCGGCTCCGTCGGCATCGCTGTTATGGGCCCAGCGGCTCGTTCATGAGGAGCTCCTTGGGTTGGGCGCGTCTCCCTCGCCGTACTACGTGCCGGACGAGTGGGTGCCTCATTGCACCATCGGTCTCGATCTCTCGACCCACGAGGTCCATCGGGCGTTTCAGGTTGGGCTGGCCAACCTTCGGCCGCTCTCGGGCCAGGTTCGGGCCATGGGCGTCATTGAGTTTTCGCCCGTCAAGGAACTCTACGGTTTTCCCCTCAGTGGCACAAACGCCACCTGATCCCTCGTTGCAGCAGCGGACGCAAATGGGATCAGGCAGCGCATTTGTCCCTTGAGAGAGAGGAAGCAGCCCCGATAGCCGGGGTCGTGCTGACCCCCTTTGGGCTGAGTGGTGGTTCTTACCGCCAGTACGGGCGGCGGTAGAAGTAGCCCCCGCGGTGGACGATCCATTCGCCCCGGACGAAGACATGGAATCCGGGCGGCGGGACGGCCCAGCATCCGGCCATCCAGTTGTACTGGTAACCGTTCCAGTCCCAGTATCCGGGGACCCATACGGCGTAAGGGGAGGGCTGAGGGGGGACGACATCCGGTGCCGGGGCGGTGGCCGGGTACTGAGGGACGGCCGCGATGGGACGCCCGTACAAGGTGCCGTTTTCGTTGTCGACTGCGTTGCCGAGGGTTCCACCGGCGATGGCCCCGGCCAGGGCGCCGATGAGGGCGCCAGCGGGTCCGTTTCGGTTGCCGCTGTTGTTGCCGATGATGGCACCCGCCAGGGCGCCGGCAGCGCCGCCGGCGACGGCACCCCGCTGGGTGTTGGGACCGGTGCCGACGCAGCCGATCTGGACGCTGCAAAGGATAAGGGCGATGGCGGTGAGCTTTGTGTTCATGTCGAAGTTCCTTGGACCATAAGTGCGAAATCTTGTTTCCCGTTTGTTCTTACTTACGGCATATGACGACACACAGGCGTCGCGGGATACAAGTGCATTCCTGAAGCCCCTGAATTCACAGGTGATTTGGTAACGTGCCTTCCTCGTGTCAGTAGCGAGTGGCCGCATTCTGCAGTACAGCAGAACGGCTGGAGCCGGGAGCCAGAGGCCGGGAGCCAGAGGTCAGAAGACAGAGGCCAGGAGCCGAGATCCTGAACGCTGAACCCTGAACGCTGAACTCAGCGTCAGGCGCCGCCTTTGGTGGTGGGCGTCGCGCCCTCCGCCTGCATCTCCTTCAGCAGACCGGTCAGGTAGGGGATGAGCTGCTTCTTGCGGCTGACGATGCCGGGCAGATCGAAGATCTCGTCCTGCTCGACGTGCGGATAGGAGATGCGGGCGATGATTTCCGGGTCGCCCTTGACCAGGAGCAGCGAGTTCTGCGTGTTGATGTCCGTGACGAGCAGGCCGGCAAACACGAGATGCTCCGCGGCGCAGAGCCCCTCGAGCGCCGCCGACAGCGGCTTCGCATGGGCCCAGAAATTGCCGAAGCCGAGCTCCTCGACTTGGGCCACGGCGAAGCGCACGCCGTCCTCGTTATAAATCTTGTAGTCCGAGCGCACCACCTTGTCGGGCGGACTGGCGAGGATGACCGAGCCGGAGTTGAAAATGGTGTCGGCCAGATCGCGGGCATTGACGCCCGCGATCGTCGCCAGCCAGCGCAGCATCACGCCGTCCTTCTCCGTGGAGGTGGGGCTGTTCAGGTTGAGCGTGTCCGAAATGATGCCCGCCATCATGACGCCGGCGAGGTCGGGCGCCGGCGAGAGGTTTTCGCGCCGGAAGAGATCGGCGACAATGGTGCAGGTGGAGCCGACGGGTTCGTTGATGAACAGGATGGGCTGGGCGGTGTTGAGGACGCCGAGGCGATGGTGGTCGATGACCTCGGTGATGGTGACCTCGCCCGCGCCGGTGACGGCCTGCGCGATTTCGTTGTGGTCGATGAGCACCAGGCGGGTTTTGACGGGCTTGAGGATGTCGGTCTTGGTCAGGATGCCCTGCAGCCGGCCGTCGTCGTCGACGACCATGAAGGCGGCGGCGGGGGAGGTGGCGACCCTTCGGCGCACCTCGGAGAGGCGGGTGTCGGCGTCGAGGGAGAAAACCTTGCGGTCGATGAGGCGCTCGATGGTGGTGGCGGTGCGGATGACCCACGCGGTGGTGGCGGAATCGTAGGGACTGACGATGAGGCTCACGCCGCGCGACCGGGCGAGTTCGACGACTTCCTCGTCCACGGGGAGGTTGCCGGTGACGACCAGCAGCCGTACGCCGACCTGGATCGAGCGCTGCTGGATGTCCCAGCGGTCGCCCACGATGATGATGGACTGCCGGGCCGGAATATCCTCCTGATCGGAGAACTTGCCGAACGAGCGGATGTCCATCGCCCCGATGCGGACATATAGCTCTTCGAGCGCGCTTTCCCCGGTGAGGTGAAGCACCTTTGCCTTGAGGGCGCGGGCGATGTCGGCCAGACGCGTGTGCACCTGGCGCATGAGTTTGGGCTCGCGCACCTTGGGGGTGAAGAAGCTGCCGAGCTGAAAGATGGACACCGTGCCAATGACGCGCCGGGTCGGATCGAGAACCGGCAGAATGCGGATGTCATGCCCTTCGATCAGTTCAAGCGCCTCCGCGCACGTGGCGTGCTGCGGAATGGAAATTACTTCGGTGACCATGAGGTCGCGCACCCGGGGGGTGACGTCGCTCAGGTAGAGCGGCAGCGGCTGGTGAAAACGAGCGAGGATGGCGTCGATGCGGGTGTTGGAATTGCCGCAGCGGGCGGCCACGTAGCCCGGCTCGCCGCGTGCTTCCTTGAAGGCTGCATAGGCGAGGGCGGAGCAAATGGCGTCGGCGTCAGGGTTTTTATGGCCGATGACGTAGGTGACGCCGTCGGCGGGAATGAAAGGTGCAACGGTCATGACTGAACCGGTTACGATGTTCAGCCCACCGGGTGACGCAAAGTTTTCTTTTTATGCCTCACGCAAAGGACGCTACGTGCGCAAAGGCTTGGAATGGATTTGATCCATACCCTTACTCAGCGCCCTTGGCGGACTTTGCGTGAGGAGGTTTATTACGGCGCGACGGCAGGAACGCCGTCCTCGCTGGCGATGGCGGAATTCTTTCCATAGATGCGCTGGCTGCCGCCGGTGGGGGCGGGAATGGTTTCCCGGATGTCATTGGTGGGCTTGCCCTGAGTGTTCACCAGTCGGCCGTCGATGGACTGATAGAACTGGACGTTGCCGCCGAGAAAGACGATATGCCCGCCCTCCTGGCGGTAGACACCACGGTCGCGGTCCCAGACGCCCTGCGCGTTGAGCCCCCGCGTGAAGGCGATGGGGGTGGTCGCCGGATCGCTCATCTTCAGCCCGCCGACGAATTCGAAGCTCGGCGTTTTCTGCTGCAGCGCCGCGGTGACCTGCCGGCGGCTGGCATCGTCGGGATCCATGACGGTGGCGGGTGAAGTGCCGTCATACAACGGATCGTTCCTGGAAAAATAGAAGCCGGCGTCGTTGAGCGAACCGGCGCGGCCGAGCAGTCCGATCCAGCGGAAGTAATTGCTCGACGCCTGCACGTTCTGCTGCGCGGCCGCCGCCAGCGGATCGGGCAGGCGGTCCTCGTTGTCGGCGGCATAGATCATCGCCGCCTTGCCGATCTCACGGAGGTTGCTGGCGTCGACGGTGCGCTGGGCGGTCTCGCGGACCTTGCCCACGGTGGGAATGATAATGGCCGCCAGAATGCCGATGATGGCGATGACGGTCAGCAATTCGATAAGCGTGAAGCCGCGGATGCCGCGGCGGACATGCGCATGCATAGGGGGAGGGGGATGGCGGCACAGATGCCGCCGTATTTGTACGAACACAAGGGGAAATTCTCCACCAAGCTCGACAAAGCCGCCGCACCGTTTTTAGAGTGCGATCCTCCCATGAAGATCTACCTGGACGGAAAATTTGTGGATGAAGCCGACGCGAAAATCTCCGTGTTCGATCACGGCTTGCTTTATGGCGACGGGATCTTCGAGGGGATTCGCCTGTATCAGGGCAACGTCTTCCGTCTGGAGGCCCATCTGGAGCGTTTGTGGTATTCGGCCAAGGCGATCCTCCTGACCATCCCGATTTCGCGGCAGGAAATGGCGGAGGCCGTGTGCGAAGCCTGCCGCCAGAACGGCCTGCGCGACGGCTACATCCGTCTCGTCATCACGCGCGGCGTGGGCGACCTCGGCCTCTCGCCGTGGCTGTGCCCCAAGCCGTCCGTCATCATCATCGCCGACAAGATCGCGCTTTATCCGCCCGAGTATTACACAACCGGGCTGAGCATCGTGACGGTGCCGACCCGCCGGGTGAGCCCGGCGGCAGTGCCGCCCTCGATCAAATCGCTCAACTATCTCAACAACGTCCTGGCCAAGCTTGATGCCCGACAGTCCGGCGCACTCGAGGCCGTCATGCTCAACGAGGAGGGCTTCGTGGCCGAGTGCACGGGCGACAACATCTTCATCGTCCACAAAGGGCGCCTGTTCACCCCCGCCGCGCAGCAGGGCGCGCTGAAAGGCATCACCCGCGAAACCATCTTTGCGATCGCCGGGAGCCTCGGTCTGCTTTTGGAGGAACACGACCTGATCCGTTACGACATCTGGAATGCCGACGAGTGCTTCCTCACCGGCACCGGCGCCGAAGTCATTCCCGTGGTGAAGCTGGACGGCCGGGAGATCGGCACCGGCAAGCCCGGTCCGATTACCGGCCGGGTGCTGGCCGAATTTCGCCGGCGGGTGCTCACCGAGGGCACGCGAATCTGACGGCACCGGCTGCCGGGATCCGCCGTCTCCGGGCTTCGTTCGAGGGCAGCCTTCAGGACAGGGTTTTCCTCCCTTGCGGGTAGTGGGTCAGTTTGCCTGTCATCGCGAGGCCCGTTCTGCCGGCCAGCAGAACAGGCCGTGGCGATCCAGCCCCTCGACAGGGCTCGGGGCCCTGAGCTTGTCGGAAGGCTGGATTGCTTCGTCGCCTCCGCTCCTCGCAATGACAAACTGATTCCCAACCCCCTTGCGCTCATCCTTGCCACGGGGGCGAACCGCTGGCATGATAGGTGCAGGTGAAAAGGGAAAGGCGTCTGTGTGTCCCACTTTTGTGAGACGCACATCGCCGTTTACCTGCCACGTGTTATATTAACGCCATGACCACTCCCCTGAAATGCGACTTCTGCGGGAAGCCCGCGACCGTCCATCTCACGCAGATTGTCAACAACAAGATCCACAAGGTTGACCTC
Source organism: Opitutaceae bacterium (assembly GCA_049513315.1). Lineage (GTDB taxonomy): Bacteria > Verrucomicrobiota > Verrucomicrobiia > Opitutales > Opitutaceae > Fen-1467. The sequence goes on along the minus strand of JBEKWG010000014.1, from coordinate 44,045 downwards.
TGCGAGGAGTGCGCGCAGGCCAAGGGGGTCACCGATCCGAGCGGCTTCTCCCTCGCGGACTTGCTGCTGAAGTCCTCGCTCAACCCGGAGCCGCCGGCCGACGTCGTGCGTTGCGAACAGTGCGGTTTCACCCAGACGGATTTCAAAAAGCACGGTCGCTTCGGCTGCCCGGCCTGCTACGAGGCGTTCAAGGAGGTGCTCGTGCCGATGCTGGGCAACATGCACAAAGGCACCGTCCACATCGGCAAGGTGCCGCAGCGCGCCTTGGAGCGGAAGTCCCTCTACGACCGGCTCACCCAGCTCCAGGTTGAACTCGACCAGGCGATCAAGGCCGAGCGCTACGAGGATGCCGCCCGTTACCGCGATGAAATCCACCAGGTCAAGCAGGCCTTCGATGGAAAGGCACCAGACTGACATGAAGATTGCGCCACTATTTGAAACGCAGTCAGAGCTGACCGATGCCGCGACCGGCAAATGCGCCATCGTGCTCACGACGCGGGTGCGGCTCGCCCGCAACCTGGCCAACCAGCCTTTCCCGGGCTGGGCCAAAGAGGCGCAGCGGAGCGCCATGTTGGCCGGAAGCATGGAGATCGTGGCCGGTCTGCCGCAGATGAAGAAGGGGTTGAGCCTCATCATCGAGGAACTCTCCGACCTCGAAAAGCAAATCCTGGTCGAGCGGCACCTCATCAGCCGCGAGCTGAGCACCGCGAAACACGGCGCGGGCGTGATCATCAGCCGCGACCAGTCCACCGCCGTGATGATCAACGAGGAGGACCACCTTCGCATCCAGGTCCTCCGCGGCGGATTTCAGCTCAAGAAAGTCTGGAACGCCATCAACACCCTCGACAGCGACATCGAGGAGAAGCTGAACTACGCCTTTTCCCCCACGCTCGGCTATCTTACCGCCTGCCCGACCAACCTCGGCACCGGCATGCGCGGCTCGGCCATGATGCACCTGCCCGCCCTGGTCATCTCCAGCCAGATGGAGAAGGTGGTGCGCGCCGTGCACCAGCTGGGCATGGCCGTGCGCGGACTCTTCGGCGAAGGCTCCGATGCCAGCGGCAGCATTTTCCAGATCTCCAATCAAACCACCCTGGGCGAATCCGAGGAAGAGATCATCAAGCGTCTCTCCAGCGTGCTCAACACGATCATCGAGCATGAGCTCAACGCGCGCGCCAAGCTGCTCGAGACCGACGCCAACAAGCTCTTCGACAAGATCGGCCGCGCCTTTGGCATCCTGCAGAACGGCCGGCTGCTGACTTCGGCCGAGGTGATGAACCTGCTCTCGCTCATCCGGCTCGGTATTGACCTCGGCGTATTCCCCGAGGCCCGGCGCCCGGTGATCGACCGCCTCTTCATTGAGGCGCAGCCCGGCCACATCCAATATGCCGGCCGGGGCGCCATCGAATCCACCCAGCGCGACCTGCTCCGGGCCCAGTTCCTGCGCAGCGAGTTTGCCAACTTTGGCCAGCCGGATTTCAACCTGACGGGCAAAAACTGACCGGCTGGCCCCTCCTCTCATGGAACCAATGAACAATTTCACGCCGCGCGCACAACAGGTGCTCGCCCTGGCCCGCAAGGAAGCCGATCGCTTCCACCACAACTACGTCGGCACGGAGCACATTCTGCTCGGCCTCATCAAGCTTGGGCAGGGGGTGGCGGTCAGCGTGCTCCAGAAGATGGGACTCGACCTGGAGACCGTGCGCGCCGCCGTCGAAAAGCAGGTCGGCACCGGCACGGAGATCAAGACCGTCGGCAGCATTCCCTACACGCCGCGCGTGAAGAAGGTGCTGGCGCTCGCCGGCAAGGAGGCGAAGACGCTCAATCACAGCTACGTCGGCACCGAGCATATTCTCCTCGGCCTGCTGCGCGAAGGCGAGGGCGTGGCCGCGCGCGTGCTCAAGACGCTCGATGTCGACATCGAGCGCACCCGGCAGGAAATCCTCCGCGAACTCGATCCGCAGTTCTCCGGCGAAGGCGGCGAGGAGGCCGCGGCGCCTTCCCCGCGCGGCGGGGGGCCCGAGGAAAAGAAGGAAGTCAAGACGCCGGCGCTCAAAGCCTTCGGCCGCGATCTCACCGAGCTGGCGCGCAAGGGCGAACTCGATCCCGTCGTGGGCCGCAAGACCGAGATCCGTCGTGTCATCCAGATCCTCTGCCGCCGCACCAAGAACAATCCGGTCCTCATCGGCGAGGCCGGGGTGGGCAAGACCGCCATCGTCGAGGGCCTGGCGCAGGAGATCGCCAACGGCGTCGTGCCGGAGCTCCTCATGGACAAAAAGGTCGTCACGCTCGACCTCGCGCTCATGGTCGCCGGCACGAAGTATCGCGGCCAGTTTGAGGAGCGCATCAAGGCGGTGATGGACGAAATCAAGCGCTCCAAGGCCTTCATCCTGTTCATCGACGAGCTTCACACCATTGTCGGCGCCGGCGCGGCCGAGGGCGCGATGGACGCCTCCAATATTTTCAAACCCGCGCTTTCCCGGGGCGAACTGCAGTGCATCGGCGCCACCACGCTCAACGAATACCGCAAGTACATCGAGAAGGACAGCGCGCTCGACCGCCGCTTCCAGGCGATCAAGGTCGAAGCCCCCTCCGTGGACGACACCATTCTGATCCTCAAGGGCCTCCGGACAAAGTATGAGGACCACCACAAGGCGGTTTTCACCGACAAGGCCCTCGAGGCCGCCGCCAAGCTGGCCGATCGTTACATCACGGGCCGCTTTCTGCCCGACAAGGCCATCGACGTGATGGATGAGGCCGGCTCACGCGCCCGCATTTCCGCGCTCAGCCGCCCGCCGGACGTCGAGGCCCTGAACAAGGAAATCGAGTCCGTCTGCGCGCAGAAGGAGGAGGCGATCTCCCAGCAGCATTTCGAGGAGGCCGCCAAGTTTCGCGACCGGGAGAAGCAGCTCCGCACCCGGCTCGAGCAGATCACCGAGGACTGGAAAAAGCAGCGGGAGGAGAAGCGCGTCACGATCGACGAGGAACTCATGATGCAGGTCGTCGCCGACTGGACGGGCATTCCCCTCAGCCGCATGGAGAAAAAGGAGAGCGAAAAGCTGCTCCTGCTCGAGGGCGAGCTTCAGAAGGTCATCATCGGCCAGGACGCCGCCACCGTCGTGATCGCCCGCGCGCTGCGGCGCTCGCGGGCCGACCTGAAGGATCCGCGCCGGCCCATCGGTTCGTTTCTGTTTGTCGGGCCGACCGGCGTGGGCAAGACCGAGCTCGGCAAGCAGCTGGCGGCGCAGATGTTCGCCAGCCAGGACGCGATCATCCAGTTCGACATGTCCGAGTACATGGAGAAATTCTCCGTGTCCCGGCTCATCGGCTCGCCGCCGGGCTACGTGGGTTACGAGGAGGGCGGGCAGCTCACCGAACAGGTGCGCCGCCGGCCCTATGCCGTCATCCTGTTCGACGAGGTCGAGAAGGCGCACCCGGACGTTGTCCAGCTGCTGCTGCAAATTCTCGAGGACGGCCGGCTGACCGATTCGCTCGGGCGCACCGTCGATTTCCGCAATACGATCATCATCATGACCTCCAATGTCGGCGCGCAGCAGCTCCAGCATCAGACCACGATGGGGTTCGCCGCCGGCGGCAAGAGCGAATTCGGCGATCATGAGAAGATGCGCGAAAAGGTGCTCGAAGAAGCCAAGAAGATCTTCAAGCCCGAGTTCCTCAACCGCATCTCGGACATCGTGTTCTTCCGGCCGTTGAGCAAGGACAACCTCCTCAAGATCGTCGACCTCGAGGTCGCGAAGGTGGCGAAACGGCTGGTCGAAAAGAAGATCCAGCTTGAGCTCACGCCGGAGGCACGGGTGCTGCTCATTGAGAAAGGCTATGACGAAAAGTACGGCGCCCGCCCGTTGCGTCGCGCGGTCGAACAATATCTTGAGGATCCTCTCGCCGAGGCCGTCCTGCGTGGCACGGTCAAGGAGGGCGAACCGATCCTGGTCGTGCGCGCGGGCGAAAAGCTCGAATTCAAACAGAAGGAACCGGCGGCCGGCACCACCGGCGTCTCGTCATGAGACGAGGTTAACCTTTAATTTGCAGCCGGCGGCATTGCCAGCCGCCGGCTTCTCGTTTTCTTGATGTCATGATGCGTGGATCGGCCCTGGCACTCGCCTTCCTGTTGGTGGCGGGAAATGGCGTTCGGGCGGCGAAAATAACTGAAAGCGAACTGGCGCAGGCGCCGTCGGCGAGGCGCATCGCCGGACTTCAGGCCGAGGCGGCGTACACGGGATGGGGGGCGGTGGCGCGACAACTGCGTGGGGTGGCCGTCGGGCTTTACGAGAAACAAAGGCCGCAGGCCCAGGCTTGGTACTACCTCTACCGCTGGGCGGACTTCTTCAGCCTGACGGAAACGCAAGCGGGCACCAACTGGTCCAGCGCGGTCATGCAAGCGAAGGCAGGCACTGCCAGCCTGCCCAAGGAAATCCGGACGAACCAGCATCAGCTGGCCGACTTCTGGCCGCGTGAGCTGCGGTCCTACGCGATGGCGTCGCAGGATTTCTCCGATCAATTTTTCACGCTGTTGTCGCCGCTCGATCAACCGTCGGCGGCAATGTCGATTCTGGCGGGGCTCTGGTCGCGCTTCCCCGCGGAATTCAAGGATTATGCGAACCTCGCGCTCGCCATTGCCGTGGTCTACGACGCACCACCGCCGCCTGACTGGCCGCATGCCCAGGTGAGCCCCAACGCGCTGCCGCGCCGGCTCCCGCCCCCGGCTGACGTTTTTGCCTTCTTTGTCAGGTCCGACCAGCTTGGAGCCACGCTTCAGCATCTGCGGCAACTACCGGCGTCTGAACTGAAATTTGTCGTCGATACCAGCGCCGCTTTTGGCGAAATGGTCTGGGCGCAGAAAAACGTCGAGGCTCCACTGGCCCTGCTGGCCAAGGTATACGACGCCATCCACTACCGGAAAGACCGGGTCGAGGGCGGCGCGTTCATGTGGCCGCAACCCACCTACCGGCTGCCCGACATCCTGCAGGAGGGTGGCATCTGTGTGGATCAGGCCTACTTCGCGGCGATGGTCGGCAAGGCCAAAGGCGTGCCCACGCTGCTTTTTCGCGGCGCCGGGCTCGAAGGCTGGCACGCCTGGTTTGGTTTTCTCGACGGCAACGGGCGCTGGCAGCTCGATTGCGGCCGCTACGCCGACCAGAAGTTCGTGGCCGGATTTGCGTTCGATCCGCAGACGTGGACGAACATCTCCGACCACGAGCTCATGTTTCTCACCGAGGGATTCCGCCGGCTGCCGCTTTTCCGAACCTCGCGCATGCACGCCCAGTTCGCCGAGCTGTACTTTGCCGCCGGCGACTTTCCCGCCGCCGCCAAAGCCGCCCGCACCGCGGTCAACATCGAGAGCCGCAACCTGGATGCATGGAACCTCCTGATTGGCGCGCAGGCGCGCCTCGGCACCGCCCCGCTCCAGTACGAAGCCTTGCTGCGGGAGGCCGCCCGCGCGTTTCAGCGCTATCCCGATGTCGAGATCGTCTACAAGGCCCTCCTCAGCCGGAGCCTGCGGGATCGCGGTGAAACGAGTGCCGCTGATTTCGTCGATCGAAGCACCGCGCAAAAATACGAGGCGAGCCGGGAAGACCTCAGTGTCAAGCAGGCGCAGGAGATCCTGCGGCGCAGCCGGGCGGCTGGCGACACGGGCAACCACATCCGCACCTTTTACGGCGTGCTCCAGTCCTTCGGAAATGGACAGGGCATGGATTTTTTCGCCAACATTGTGAAGCCGTTCGTCGAGGACATGCTGAAAAGCGATCAGCCTAGGGAGGCGGCCCATGCGGTGGAACAGGCCCGTCATACCCTGCGAGTGGATCCGCACAGCCAGCTGGAGCGGGAAATCAACGCTCTGGCCGAGCGGGCGCATCAGGCGTTGAAGTGACGCCGGGCTGGACGGGATAACGGAATGCACGCCGTCCGTGCCAGGAGAAAAGTCCGGATCCGTCAGTTGCCGGCACTGACCGTGGCCAGCGCCTTTTGTGCGGCAGTCAGCAACGCTTCCGGACCGACGGGTTTGCCCGTGGCGTGGATCATCCAGAGGTCGGGCGAGACGCGTCCCATCTTCGCGATGCGCTCGAATTCCGGGCCGATGGCGCCGGTCCGCTGCATCTGCGCCTCGACCTGCACCGCGATCAGCGAGGCGACGAAATAGTTGGGCAGGTAGAGCGGAATCTCGATCATGTGGGAGTAGATGCCGAGCAGCAGGACGTCCTTTTGGTGGAAGACCGGGGCGTAATAACGGTTCCAGGTCTCCTTCGCGATCCGCACGGTGGCGGCATCGAGTTCCGCGGGTGTCGCCGCCGGATGGTCGTACGTCCAGTGCCAGACGCCGATTTCGACGAGCGCGACGCCGGCGATCTCGTAGGCGCTCCAGAAATCGTTCAAGGTTTTTTCGGCGGTGCTTTTTGCATCGGGCGCCGGCAGGCCGAGCAGCTCGAGGTCGTGGCCTTGAAACACAAAAGCCAGCGCCTCAGTGCAGGCGTTGTTCGGCACGCCGTGCAGCAGCGTGTGGTCGACGAGGTTGAGCGAGAACGTCTGCTCCACGTTATGGCCCATCTCGTGGACCGCGATGTTGAAGCCTTTGTAGTTCATGCCGGTCCTCTCGACCCGCGTGCGGAGGTGGGCCTGCGCCGCGCGCATCTCGGCGCCCATGGCATGGCCCGAGCCGCGCGCCGGATCCACCACGATGTTGGCCGCGACGGACGCCGCCCGCTCGGCCGGGAAGCCGAGCTTCCGCAGCAGATTGGGAATGTCCTGCTGGTAGGCGGCGGCGGTGGGATATTTGCCGGCAACGAGGGCGTCGAGCTGCGCCTCGGGGAACTGGCTGCCGGGCCGGAAGCCATTGTACCAGAGGTCGAACGGCTCAAGCGGCCGGCCGAGGCGGGTTCCGATCAACCGGGCGGTCTGCTCCACCAGGGGCGAAGTCAGGACCTGCTGCAGCATCGTCTGCACCCGGGCTTCCGGAATTTCCAACTCCTCGTCAAACTGCCGGTCGAGCTGCGTGCGCGCGGTGGGTGAGTAAGGATCGATCTCCCGGGCGGCGGCAAACAACAGGGCAAGCGTGGCGTAGCGCGTCTCCGGCTCGGGGGCGTTGCCGGTCCTGGCCGGTTTTACCGCTCCGGGGTCGGCGTCCTGGACGGCGGCCGGGGTCACCACATTCGTCACGGGATTCCAGTCCACTCCGGGATTGTCGACCACCGCGGCGGGGATGGTCTGCGTGACAATCCGTTCCATCACCTGCTGGAGCATCCGTTGTTTGGCCAAGCCGGTCTGTGCGTCGGCGTAGTCGGCCTTGATTTCGTCGCGCAGATTCCAGTGGCTGAGCAGCCGCTGTCCGGCCGGGAAAAGACGCCGGCCTTGGGCGTCGAGCAGGTGATGCGTCCAGATGTTATAATTCGCAACGTATTGCCCCGCCTGCGCAGAAGCCTGGGCGTAAGCCAGGTTCACCTTTGCCGGAATCCACTTGGAAAACCGCTGGGCGAGCCGGACCTCGGCCCACTGCCGGCGGCTCCAGGTGGCGCCGTCCTTCAGACGCTCATTGAGCGTCGTGAGCGGAAAGTTGAGTAGGACGACAAAGGCGAGCTTGTTTTGAAAAAAGTCGTCGAGCACGTGCGCCGCGGGATCGTAGCCGCCGAACATCTCGTCGAAGGGCAGGACCGGCCCGGCATCCAGGTCCAGCTGCTGGCTGAACTCGCGATTGATCTCGTGCATGTGTCCGTCGAGTTGCTCCAGCAGCCGCTCGAAACGGTTGAACAGGGTATCGAGAGTGGCCTGGTCGCCGGCGAAGTTGGCGCGGACAAATTCCTCGAACGCCGGCCGGTCTCCATCCTCCGCCCGCCAGAGCTGGGCGACCTGGCGCAGGCCGCGCGCGAGACGGGTTTGTTGTGACTCGCCATAGCGGGCGACCAGCTCGCGCTCGAGTCCGGGAGTGGCCTCCTGCATCCCGGCCGGCTCCAAGCCGGTGGTGGCGGGATTCGACGGGCTTTGCTCCTGGGCGGCGGACGTCCAGCAGAGCACCGCGCCCGCAGCGGCAGAGAGAAGTTGCCGGAAACGGATCGGTGGGACGAAACCGGATTTGCACCGGCGGCGGATGGGAGGGGAAATCATGGTCGAAGAGAGATAACGGGTGGGGAAGTGGAATCAAGCGCGCGGGTGGACGAGGTCAGTTTTTTTTGCCAGCGGGGTGTCATGATACCGCCTGACGAGGCTCGCCAACGCTGCCACGAGTCCTACGCTTGCGAATATGGGGCGGACTTCCCTTGCTTTATCCGAACTGCGACGTCGTGCGGAAGCGGAGCTCACTCAGGACATACTTCCTTTCTGGGTCCGGCATGCGTTCGATCCGGCTACGGGCCGTCTGGCTGGCATCGTGACGAATGATCTCCGCCGGTTTGACGACGTGCCGCGGCACGTCGTCATCTGCGCCCGGCTCCTCTGGACCTATGCGGCGGCCACACGGCTCGATCCACGCCCGGAATGGCTGGAAACGGGACGCCGGGCGCTCGCGTTGCTCACCGGGCCGTTTTGGGACGCCCGGCATGGCGGTGTGTTCTGGAGTCTCGATCGCGACGCACGGGTGCTTTCAGACCGCAAGCAGATCTACGCCCAGGCTTTTGCCATTTACGGACTGGCCGAGTGGCATGCCGCCACGGGCGACGCGAGCGCGCTCGCGCGAGCCCGGGCTCTGTTTGAACTCGTCGAGCAGCACGCGGCGGAACCGAAGCACGGCGGCTATCTCGAGGCGCGCAGCGCCTCGTGGAGCGAACTCGCCGACCTGCGGCTCAGCGAGCGGGACCTCAACGCGCCCAAGTCGATGAACACGCTCCTGCACCTGCTCGAGGCTTATACGACGCTTTTTCGCGTATGGCCCGACCCCGGACTGTGCGGCCGGTTGCAGGCACTGCTCGAGGTCATGCTCGACCATATCGTCACCACCACGCCGTATACCCGCTGCGAACTCTTCTTCGACTTGGAGTGGCGGCCATTGTCCCCGACGATCTCCTACGGGCACGACATCGAGGCCAGCTGGCTGTTGTGGGAGGCCGCGGAGGCACTCGGCGATCCGGCGTTGCGCGCTCGCACGCGGCGCGTGGCACTCGACATGGCCGCGGGCGTGCTGGCCCACGGATGCGATACCGACGGATCGATCTTCTACGAAGGCAGGGCGGACGGCGTGGTGAACGCCGAGAAGCACTGGTGGCCGCAGGCGGAGGCGGTGGTCGGTTTTCTGAACGCACATGCCCTCGATGGCGGCGAGGCTTGGCTGGAGGCAGCGGGACGCGTCTGGCAGTTCATCGAGGATCGCGTCATCGACCGGAAACATGGCGAATGGTTCGCGGAACTCGACCGATCGGGACACCCGGTGCCGGACTATCCGGAACGCGCCGGCAGCTGCAAGATCGGCCCGTGGAAATGCCCCTACCACAACGCCCGCGCTTGCCTCGAAGTAATGCGGCGCGTGCCGGCGTCAGCCCTCTGACCCCCAGTGCCGCGCCCCGAGCCGGCCCTAGGAAGCCGGACGGCTTTTGCCATGTGACGCCGCCAGGGTGAGGAAGGCGGCCAGCGCCGGCGGCGGGGCCGGGGGCTGCTTCCAGCCGACGACCAGCCGGCTCTCGGGCGCCGGGCCCTCCAGCGGGCGGAACACCACCTCGGGCGGAAGCGGTCGCGCCTCCGACGGGCACATGAAGGTTGCGCCCAGCCCGGAGCGCACGAGGCCGATGCCGTTGGCGCGCGGCCACACCTCCTCAGCGATGCGCGGCGTGATCCCGGCGCGCGCGAAAGCGGCGAGCACGCGATCGTAGAAGCCCGGATTGTGGGCGCGCGGGAAAAGCACGAACGGGGTGGTGGCGAGATCGCGCAGGCGCAGGGTGGGGCGCGCGGCGCGCGGATGGTCGGCAGGCAGCAGCACGCCGTTTTTCTCGCGCAGCAGCAATCGCGTACGCAGACCCGGGGTGGGCGCATCAGGATGAAAGAAGCCACAGGCCAGCTCGCCCGTTTGCAGGGCTGTCAATTGGGCCGAGGTGGGCGATTCGTTGAGTTCCAGCCGGATGCCCGGGAAGCGCCGGTGAAATTCCCGCAGGATGCCCGGAAGCACGGTGGCCATCGCCAGTCCCGTGAAGCCCACGCGCACCTGGCCGACCTGCCCCTGGATCAGTGCCCGCAACTCCGCCGGCACGCCGGCCAGCGTGCGCAGCAGCGGCTCCACCCGTTCGACCAGGGCACGCCCGGCGGCGGTCAACTCCACGCGCCGGCGGGAGCGCAGGAAAAGAGGCGCGCCGAGCGCCGCCTCCAGCTGGACGATCTGCCGGCTCAGCGCGGGCTGGGCAATGGCCAGCACCTCGGCCGCCTTGCGAAAATGCAGCTGCCGCGCCACCTCGCGGAAATAGACGAGGTGCCGCAGTTCAAAGTTGTACTGATACTCCCTGGGCATCACCGACGACCAAACAAGTATTTCCCGGCATGGCAAGAGTTTGATATAAGTGAAAGTGAAGGTGAAAGTGGTGGTCGAACGCCGCTTTTTGCCCCACTTTCACTCTCCCTTTCACCCTCACCTCTGCCTCATGTCCAAGTCTCTCTTCCAAAAAGTCTGGGAGGCGCACACGGTGCGCACGCTGGCCGGCGGCCAGACCCAGCTGATCATCGGCACGCATCTCATCCACGAGGTGACCAGTCCGCAGGCCTTTGGCATGCTGCGCGACCTCGGGCTCAAGGTGCTCATGCCGCACCGCACCTTCGCGACGGTCGATCACATCGTACCGACCGACCAGTTCAACGAGCCCTATGCCGATCCGCTTGCCGACGCGATGATCAAGGAGCTGCGCCGGAACTGCCGCCAGTTCGGCATCACCTTTTTCGACCGCGCGACCGGCCGGCAGGGCATCGTGCACCTTGTCGGCCCCGAGCAAGGCATCACCCAGCCGGGCACCACCATCGCCTGCGGCGATTCGCACACGAGCACCCACGGCGCGTTCGGCGCCATCGCCTTCGGCATCGGCACAACCCAGATCCGCGACGTGCTGGCCACCCAGTCCATGGCGATCGGGAGGCTGAAGGTGCGCCGCATCAACGTCACCGGTCGCCTGCAGCCCGGCGTCTACGCGAAGGACGTCATCCTCCACCTCATCCGCAGGCTCGGGGTCAACGGCGGGACCGGCTACGCCTACGAATACGGCGGCGAGGTGTTCGACCGCTTCTCCATGGAGGAGCGCATGACCGTCTGCAACATGTCCATCGAAGGCGGCGCGCGCGTGGGTTATGTGAATCCCGACGCAACGACCTTCGCCTACCTCAAGGGCCGGCCCTACACCCCGGCGGGGGCGGAGTGGGAGGCTGCCGTGGCGCGCTGGCGGGCCATGGCCAGCGATCCGGGCTGCGCCTACGACGATGCGGTCGATTTTCGCGGCGAGGACATCCCGCCGACGGTCACGTGGGGCATCAATCCGGGACAGGGAATCGCCATCAATGAAACCATTCCCGATCCTGCGAAGGTCACGGCCGCCGACGAAAAAGCCTCCATCGAGGAGGCACTGGCCTACATGAAGCTGACCCCCGGCGCACCGATCAAGGGCACCAGGATCGATGTCGCTTTCCTCGGCTCGTGCACCAACGGGCGTCTCTCCGATTTCCAGGAGGTCGCGAAATACCTCCCGGGCCGGCGCGTCGCCCCCGGGGTGAAGGCCATCGCTGTGCCCGGCTCACAGGGCGTCGGCCTGCTCTGCGCCTCCCTCGGCATTGACCGGGTTTTTCGCGACGCCGGTTTCGAATGGCGCGACGCGGGCTGCTCGATGTGCCTCGCGATGAACCCCGACAAACTCATCGGCGACCAGCTCTGCGCCAGTTCGTCCAACCGCAACTTCAAGGGCCGCCAGGGCAGCCCCACCGGCCGGACCATTCTCATGAGTCCGCTCATGGTGGCCGCCGCGGCGGTGACCGGGCAGGTCACGGATGCCCGCGAAGTCTTCGGCATGAGCAACGCTTCCACCTAACGCAAAGCCGCCAAGGTGCCAGGCGCGCCGGTTGCATTACGAACGCTCCGCGTCTCTGCGTCCTTGCGTTAAAATTCTCCTCCCATATGTCCCTCGAAAAAATCACCACCGTCGCCGGCCGCGGCGTTTACGTGCCCGGCAACGACATCGACACCGACCGCATCATCCCGGCGCGCTTCATGAAGTGCGTCACCTTCGACGGCCTCGGCGAATTTCTTTTTCACGACGTCCGGAAGAACCCCGACGGCTCCGACCAGCCGCATCCGCTCAACGACCCGCGTTTCAAGGGCGCCACCATCCTGCTTTCCGGCGCCAATTTCGGCTGCGGCAGTTCGCGCGAGCACGCCCCGCAGGCCATTCAAAAACACGGCTTTCGGGCGATCATCGCCGAGAGCTTCGCCGAGATTTTTTTCGGCAACTGCATCGCGCTGGGAATTCCCTGTCTCGGTGCCAGCCGCGCCGAGATCCGGAACCTGGCGGCCGCCATCGAAGGCCGGCCCTCCCTGGAAATCACCATCGATGTCGACCGGGGCAAGGTCCGTTTTGCCGGCCAGACGGTCAAGGGCGCCCTGCGCGAAAGCGCCCGGGAAGCGCTGATCAAGGGACGCTGGGATGCGATTGGGGACTTGCTAGAAGGGGTGGAGGGCGTCAAAAATGTCGCCGCCGGTTGCCCTATCTGGCAGTTTGACCTGTGCGCCGGGCGCGAATCCGATAAAAAAATGAATCCTTTTGCCGCGCCAGGCGTCTATCCGAGGAATCTCCTCCCATGATCATCCTTCCAGCCTTTGCCATGATCCAAATCGTCAAGGGGGCCGGCCTGCTCATCTACCCGCTTGGAATCTGCTCCGTCGCCATGGTCTACATCATTTGCGAGCGGACGTACGCCCTGCGGAAAAACGTCATCCTGCCGCAGGACCTGGTCGACGCGATCATCCAAAACAAGCCCTATTCCGGCGGCCGGCATTCGGCCCTCGCCCGCATCCTCGAGTTTGCCGAGGAGCATCAACAGGACGAGGATGCCGTGAAGGCCTTTGCGCGGCTGGAACTCAACCGTATGGAGCGCGGCATTTCCTATCTCGACGTCATCTACGCCGCCGCCCCGCTGATCGGACTGAGCGGCACGGTGACCGGACTGCTGCAGGTGTTCTCCCAGATTTCCCCTGATACTGGCCTGCCCGACCCGGTCGCGTTCACCACCGGAGTGGCCCTGGCGCTATCAGCGACCGTCATCGGACTTTCCATTGCCATCCCGGCACTCGTGGGCAGCGGCTATCTGCAGCGCAAGGTGGAGAATTACGCGGTGCAGATGGACTCGCTGCTGGAACGCATCAACAGCCGCCGCGCCAACGGCCGTGTGCCCGCGGAACCTGCGGCGGCGGCCTCCCGGTAACCTCCGCCCCGGCGGGTAATTTTGCCTCTCCGACGATGGCCCTCTACGAAAAACGCCGCAAAAAGCAGGAATTGATGCTGGTGCCACTCATCGACGTGCTCACCATGCTCATCTTCTTCGCCTTCGTGACCATGCAGTTCAAATCGGGGATGACGCTCAACATCACGCTCCCCAAAGTGGAGACCGCCGGCAAGAATGAGTACAAGGGCTCGGTCACCATCGCCCTCGACAAGGAGGGCCAGATGGCCTTCAACGGCAAGCCGGCCAGTGAGGAGCAGCTGGAAGGCCTGCTGCGCGCCGTGCGCGAGATCGACCGCAACATCCCGGTCCTCATCCAGGCGGATGAGACCACGCCGCTCAAGCGACTGGCGTTTGTGATGGATGCCTGCCGCAAGTCGGGAATGAACAAGTTCAGCCTGCAGAGCCGGTGAGGTGAAATAGCGAGTAGCCGGTAGCGGGCGTCATCCAAGCTCGCATCGCAGGACGACTGGAAACTTGGCATGCATTGGTTTTATGCTCGCTACCCAATGTTCGCTACTCGCTACTAGCTCGCCATGAACATCGTCATCACCGGAGTCACCCGCGGACTGGGGCGCGCGCTCGCCGAATGGTACATTGCACAGGGCCATACAGTCAGCGGTTGCGGCCGCAGCGGCATGGAGATCTTTGAACTGCGCGCCACCCACTCCGAACGGCACAATTTCGATGCCGTCGATGTCACCGAAACGATCAAGGTCGAGATGTGGGCCGAACGCATCCTCGGGGTGCACGGCGCGCCGGATTTCCTGATCAACAACGCCGGGCTGGTGAACCGTCCCGCTCCGCTCTGGAAAGTGCCGGCTAAGGAGTTTTCCAAGTTGATCGACGTGAACATCAAGGGCGTGGCCAACGTGATCCGCGCCTTTGTTCCCGCCATGGTCGAGGCGAAACGGGGTGTAATCGTCAACCTCAGCTCCGGCTGGGGTCGTTCCACTTCGCCGGAGATGGCGCCGTACTGTGCGTCGAAATGGGCCATCGAAGGACTCACCAAGGCGCTGGCGCAGGAGCTGCCCGACGGCATGGCGGCGGTGCCGCTCAACCCGGGCGTCATCAACACCGGCATGCTGCAGATCTGCTTCGGTGAGAGTGCCACCGGTTATCCGAAGGCGGCGGAGTGGGCCCAGTGCGCCGCGCCCTTCATCCTGAAGCTCGGCCCCAAGGACAACGGCCAGTCCTTGAGCGTGCCGGGCGTGCCGCACGATTGAGCCGGCGCCCGGCCCGGCGTGTGGAGAGGATCAACCCGGCTTCGCCGCCAGCAGTTCGTTGACCTTGCGCATCACTGCGAAGGCGTCCGCGACGTAGAGCACGTCGGCCTTGCCCTGCGCCCAGCTGCAGTTGGGGTTCAGGTTGATGGCGCGGCGCTCATTGATGAAACGCCAGCCCACGGTGTGCGGCTCTTCGCCGTGGCAGCAGGTCGAAAGCCCCTTCGGATGACGCGGGGTGGAGCCGGTCTGGCCGACCTGGTTGAGATGGGTCATGAACTTTAGCACGGCGTGGCCTTCCCCGCTGAGATCCACCAGCGACTTGGTGCCGCCGAGCGACGCCTTCGTCCTGGCAAGGAAATCGAGGATGAGCTTCTCGGCTTCGTCCGTGTGAGTCCTGCCGTCGGGCTGGGTTTTGGTCCAACCCGCGCCAGCCACGAAAAGCAGTCTGGCATCGGGCCGGATTGTCTGCGCATCGGCGACCGGAGCCCGCACACCGGTGACCCGTGTGCGCAAGGCCGGCAGCGCGACCGGGATGGTTTCGACTGTGGCCGACCCGGCGGCGCCGGCGTAAGGCTCGGCGCAGTCCGACTCAAGGAGCATGAACCAGGGCCGTTTTGAACGCTGCACCGCCGCCTCCATGCGCTGGCGATAATACCAGCGATTCACGGTCGGCTGGCCGTTGGCTGCGGACAAACCGGTGACGTGCGCGTCGATCCGGCCACTGAGGCGCTGCGTCACGCCGGCGAGCACGCGGTTCCAGCGCGAGGTGGCCGGCGCCACGACCATGGTGGCGGCGGCAGCCTTGCAGAGCGCTTCCGTGGCCACGGCGTCGGTCGAGTAGCGCGACTGCGCGAAATCGGCTCCGGATACGCCGAGAAAGCGGCTGGCGCCGCAACCGGCGATGTGGTTGGCGGCCGGTTGCACGTCGCCGCCGACCAGACCGGCGATCAGCTTTGAACCGGCCAGCCCGGCGGCGAGAGCCTTCGCCGAGGCGAGCGACTCCAGCGCGGCCTTGCCGAGCGAGCCGTCGATTTCCGTGTGGGCGAGGAAAAGGATGGTTTCCATGGAAGTCTTGGTTCACGCAAAGCCGCAAAGCCGCTAAGAGGGCATTCTACCTTGGCGTCCTTGGCGTCTTTGCGTGAGGATGCATTGTTCAGTCCTTCGCAATCCACTCGACGATTTCGCGGGCGATGTCGTCGACGGACATATCCTTCACGATCTTCGTCTCGCGGCGCTGCTTCGGCAGCGTGACGCCGGCAAAGGTGAGGCCTTCGTTGGTCACCTTGACGGGTTTGGCGCGTTGCAGGGCCGGCATCACCGTGCGCATGTTGAGCATGCCGATCTGCGGATTGTTGGGCGGCTCGGGGAGGTTGCCGGTGGCCCAGCCGAACAGTGCCGGCGCGCCGGCACAGGTGGAAACCTGGTGCTGGCCGCCCTCGATGCGCTCGAGAATCTCGAAGGAGCCGTCGGCTCTGGCGGTCAACTGGTCGACACCTTGGAACTGATCGATGATGCCGAGGCGCTCGCCGACCATCTGCATCGTGGTACCGGCGCCACGCGAGGCGGACTCCCAGCCGCCGAAAACGAGCAGGCGCGACTTGTCCAGACCGGGAATGGCTTGGATGGCGTCGGTCAGGGCAGCGGCGATCTCAGCCGACTCGACGAATCCGCTGGCCGGGCCGTCGAGAGCCACGAGTTCGAAAGGCACTTTCTGCGCAACGGTCATCATGACCTGTTGAAGTTTTGCTTTGGGACCGATGCTCACGAGCCACACCTTGCTGCCGGCGCGCTGCTTCGCGAGGTTGGCTGCTTCAAAGAGCGCGTGGCCGGCCCACGGGTCGAGCACGGCGGGCAGCATCAGCTCGTTCTTCAGCGCCGGTCCCGTCGGGCTGGTCACCGGCTCCAGTGTCTGCAACGGGTCGGGCACCAGGCTGCCGCAGACGACGATTTGGTAGACGATGCTCATGAAGGAAGAGTTTGTTTCACCACTAATGCACACTAATGGGGACTAAGACGAAGGTTCGGTCGGAATTAGTGGGTATTAGTGTGAATTGGTGGTTTCAAAAAACAGTTTTCAATTCTCCGCCGAGTGCAGCCCGCCGGCGCCGGCGAGAAACTCGACGTTGGATTTTTCCGGATCGCCTGGACGAGGCTGCGAACAGTTCCAGAGGCAGGCGCCGCAGTGAATGCATTTCTCGCGGTCGAAAACCGGGACACCGTTGGAACCGGGCGCCCGGCTCGGCAGCAGCGCCTGGCCGGAACAGGCGTCGATGCAGATCTTCGTGCCGCACCGAGCGCAGGTTCCTTCATCGACAAAAACCACGTGGTCGGCGTAGCCGGCGGGTGCCTGGACCTTGCCGCCTATGAGGAGCGCGTCTTGGTGCGATACGAGCAGCTTGCCGTCGTAAGGTATCGCCGGCCAGCCGACCCGGTCCATCAACGCACCATGCAGCGGCAACCCCTTGGTCTGGCACTCCACGCGCAGCCGGGCGATCTCGTCGGCGGAGATTTTCCCCCGGTAGTACTCCTCAATACTCGGCAGCCGCTGGTGCGGCGGCATCGGCTTGCCTGGCATGGAGAGCCTGCCACCGCTCAACCCGGTGAGGCCCATGCCGATCAGCCCGGTCACGACGCCGCGTTGGAAACCATCGCGGGCCCGCTCCGCCACGCGGCCCTCCCGGTCCACCCAGCTCTCGCGGCGACGGCGGACGTAGGCTTGCTCGAGGTTTTCCCGGGTGAAGGGCTGGCCCGCCTTCAGCAATTCGAGCACGCCCTCGGCGAGCTGCGCGCCCGTCGCCCACGCCTCATCGACGCCCGAGCCGGTGAGGACGTTGGTGCTGCCGGAACCCTCGCCGATGCGCGCGTAGCCGTCGCCCGTGAGGTGCGGTTCGCCGCGCCGCCCCGACTCCTGCAGGCTCTTCGCACCCCACGAGCGCAGCGTGCCGCCCTCCAAGTAACGCCACAGATACGGGTGCAACATCCAATGTTGCAGGTAGCGGTACGCGGTGCGCACCGGGCTGTCGAACCACGACGGCACGAATATTCCCAGCGAGGCGATGCGGCCGGGGTGCACGTACAGAAAGCCAAAGATCTCCGGTTCGGGATAGCCGAAGGTGTGGATGACGGTCCCGGGCTCCAGATCGGCCTGCGGCGGCAGGTCGACGACCATTTTCATGCCGATGGCCCAATCGTACTGCTGGTGCCCTTCGGGCAGGCCGAAGTGTTCGTCCAGTTGGCGTCCGATCGCGCCCACCGGGCCGTCGCCCACCACGGTCAGCGCGGCGCGGATGTCCATGCCCGGCAGGAAACCCTCAGTGGGCTTGCCCTGCTTGTCGGTGCCCTGGTCGATCAAGCGTACGCCGACCACCTTGTCGCCTTCGAAAAGCGGCCTCGCGACGGGTGTCGACGGCCAGAGCTGCACAGCGCCGGAGCCCATGACCTGCGCACCGACCCATTGCATGAACTGGCCCATGGAAAGCACCAAGCCATCGTGCTTGCGCAAAAACGGCGGCAGCCATGGCAGATTCAACGCCTGGTGCTCGAACGGCAGCGTCCATCGGCCCGCGCGGATCAAACCGTCGGCCGCACGCAGCGCGGCAGAACGCCGGCTGGTGCCGATCGGATCGAGCAGGTACGCGACCTTTTCGTGCTTCACCGGAGCGGCCATCGGAATCTGCGCCGGCTCGAGCTGTGGGAAACTCGCCTGGATGCTGCGCGCGGGCGTCACCACTCCCGAAACGCCGAAGCCGATGTCGTCCGCGCGCTCGTAGCAGGCAACCTGGGGCGGCATACCGGGCGCGGCGGCGCTTTCCACGGCCGGGGTGCCGTCTTCTTTGACCAGCCGGCGCGACAACGTCGTGAGAAAGCCGCCCATGGCCGGCCCAAAACCGACACAGACGATATCGACCGACATCGATTGGCGGACGACGAGAGGAGGCTGGTGTTCAGGCGGTGTGCTCACGCAAAGAGGCGGGCTCGTTCAGTTTTGTCTCACGCAAAGCCGCCAAGGCGCAAAGAGGAGGGAAAAGTGTTTTTGTTGAGCTTGGCGGCTTTGCGTCTTGGCGTGAGAAAAATCACGCCGGATAGTCGAGCGCCTCGGGGATCATCACCTTGGTCAGCGCCTCGGCGGCGCGGTCCTTCGCGAGGCGCGAACCGGACAGACTCGCGTCAAGCTTGGCGCGGAGGCGGACAAACGGCTCCAGCGCCGCGGCCACGACGCCGGTTTCGTCGGCCTGGCCGCACGTGCAATTTTCGTCGGTGCAGGCCGGCAGCGCGTTGTAGCCGTAAACCAGTTCGGCGCAGAGGCGGGCGGACTCGCCGGCCGCGCTGGCCGCCTGCACGGCGCACAGGTCGGTGAAGAAGTTGACCAGACCTTCGAGCCCTTCGGCCACGACGGGGTTGGCCGGGCCTTTCGCCGCCAGCTCGATTACATCCATAATTTGCAGCCGTGACGCGAGCAGCCAGCACAGCGCATCTGCCAGCGGGAAGGTCACGCCCTGGCGGTTGCTGTGGTAGAGCTTTGCGCCGAGCGCGTCGGTATTCTTTTGCAGGTACTCGAGGGTCCAGATCCAGAGTTCCATCGCGGTCGCGACCGTGCAGGCGCCGGTGCCGGGTCTCTCGGCGCCGATGCGGCGCAGCTCGCTGATCCAACTGCGGAAGACCGCGAGGAAAACCTCGCTGGTCATCGTCACCGAAAGCTGGCGGCGCTGGACCGCCTCCGGGCCCTCGTAGGTTGCCTCGAGCTGGGCGTCCATCCACTTGTGGCCGAGGAAGCCGGGGCAGTCCTCAGTGATGCCGTAGCCGCCGACCAGGCTCACCGCGTCGCGCATGACGTTGGCGCCGTGGCCGGTGTTCCAGAGCTTGGTGGCGGGGCAGAGGACGTTGGCTTGCGAGTCGAGGATGAGATACTGGACGAGCGGATCGCCCTTCAGCGCCTCGTAACGCGCCGGATCGCGCTGCGTTTCGGGCTGGGCGGCGAGGTCGATGAATTCCAGCGCCTGTTTGGTGAGCGCGCGGAAGGCCTTCATCTGCGCCATGCCGCTGGCGATGCCCTGCTCGGCGAACTTGCGGTCCTTGCTCTTCTCCAGCGGATCGAGCTCGTCGAAGAGGCGCGCGGCGGCGAAACCGAGCGACGCGGCCGCCTCGCCGGTGGCCCAGATGTCGACCAGGCGCTGCAGGCAGTCCTCCTTCTGCTGCAGACCCTGATCATAGCGCGGCGTGCCGGGGTTGACGCTCGCCGCGCCGCGGAAGCGGCTGCGGTGGTAGCGAATGATGGGCTCGACGGCCGAAAGGAGCTTGGCCGCGGTCATGATGCCGACGGTCACGCGGGTGCGGCGGAAGACCGCCTCGATGATTTCGCCGTGGCTGTAGTTGGGGATGATCACTCCGTCCTTCACCGTGTAGCCGCCGACGATGCGGCTGGCCGGCACCTGGAGGCTGAAGACCGGGTCGTTGGTCGAGGAAAGCTGGTGGACCATCTTGCGCGCCGGCACACCGCGGTCGTAGACGCCGGGGTCGGTCTCCTCGAGGATCACGATGCAGCTGCCCTTGATGCGCGGGTCGGCGCTGTCGACGGCGGCGGTCGTGAAGTTGGCAAAGCCCATGTTGGTGATGAACCGGGCGCGTTTGTCGACCTGCAGCACCGGCTCCTTGCCCTCCGTCCACTCGGCCACGCTGACCTTGCCGCCGAGCAGGCCGGTCTCGACGCCGACGTACGGCAGCGGCTCGGTAAGGCTGAAGGCGCCGCGCCAAACCGCCTTCTTTACGCCCGGCGGCGGCGGGACGCAGCGGCTCATGTAATAGTCGCGCTGCTCGGGCGTGCCGCGCTCATGGATGGGCGCCAGCGCGAGGTTGCCGGCGAGACTGCCGGTGGCGGCACCGGCATCGACCCAGGCCAATTCCAACGCGACCAGCGCCAGCGTGAGGTTCTTCGGTCCCTCGATGAAGCCGCCTTGCTGGGGGTCCATGAAACAGGTCGTGATGCCGGCGGCGTCGAACGCCTGCAGCAAGCCGGCCTTCTCCGGCGTCCAATCATGACTGTTGCGGGCGCCCGCGGCCACCAGGCGGGCCACGACGCCGCGGGCCACGGAGCGGGACGACTGGATGAGCATCTGGAGGTCATACCGATCCTGAAAGCGCCACATGATCTGGCGCACGTCGTCGCCGGGCAGCGTCTTCAGGGTTTCATACGGTTGGGTTGCGGCGGTCTTTTCCATGGGAAGTCCTTTCTGCGCCTGACTGGAGGGAAAACTATTCCGGAGGGAGTTGAGAAAACGGGGGCCGGGAGGGGAAGGCAAACCAGCAAAGTGGGTGATTTGGGGCATCCCACCGGCCAGGTCCGGGCAATCTTAATCGTGCCGGAACGCCGGCGGATCCACGCGATCTAAGCCGGCTCCCCCGCCTTGGGCAGAGAGCTGCGTGAAAAAAACCGGCGCCTCGCCGGAAAAAAGGTTACTCCCGGGTCTTGGTATCGATGAGGAGAGTCACCGGGCCGTCATTCACGAGGGAGACCTTCATCAACGCGCCAAACCGGCCGGTCTGCACGCGCCGCCCAAGCGCCGTCTGCAACTGTAGGACGAACTCTTCGTAGAGCGGCAGGGCCAGTTCCGGCCTCGCGGCGTCATTGTACGAGGGCCGGGTGCCTTTGCGGACGCTGGCGTGCAACGTGAACTGGCTCACCACCAGGATTTCGCCGCCCCGGTCGGTCACGTCACGGTTCATCTGACCATCCGCGTCGGAAAAGATGCGGAGCTTGACGATCTTCTGGGCGAGCCAGGTGCAATCGGCGGGAGTATCATCCTTGGCGATACCCAGCAGCACGAGCAGGCCGGGACCGATCTCGCCGGAAAGCCCGTCGTCGGTCTTCACACTCGCGCAAGCAACCCGCTGGATGACAGCGCGCATTTTTTTCTATAGGAGCGCGCTTACGCGCGATGGTTTGTGGAATCGCCTGCCCCTCGACAAGCTCGGGGCCCTGAGCCTGTCGAACGGGCAAGCAGGCTCCTACAACATCGTTACATGCGGTTCCACGTCGGCCTCATAGTCGACCCCGGGCAGGCCGAAACCGAAGAGTTTCAGAAACTCGACGCGATAGCCGTCGATGTCGGTGAGCTTTTGTAGATTCTCGGTGCTGATCCACGGCCAGATTTCCGCGACCTGGCGCTGGACGTCGGGCTGCATTTCGCGGTCGTCGAGGCGCACGCGACCGGCCTCGTCGAAGGTGGGGGCGGAGCCGTTGTACATCTGGGTGGAGAAGAGCCGCTGGATCTGCTCAATGCAGCCCTCGTGCGTGCCTTTCGCCTTCATGATCTTGTAGAGGATCGAGATATAGAGGGGGACCACCGGGATGGCGGAGCTGGCCTGGGTGACGAGGGCCTTGTTGATCGAAATGAAGGCGCGGCCATGGCCGTTGGCCTTGAGCATGGTGTCGATGCGCCGGGCGGCGCGTTCCAGGTCGTTCTTGGCCAAGCCGATGGTGCCGTTGCGATAAATGGGCCAGGTGACCTCGGGTCCGAGGTAGGAGTAAGAGATGGCGGTGGCGCCGGGCGCGAGCAGCCCCGCCTCGTCGAGCGTCTGCATCCACATCTCCCAATCCTCGCCCCCCATGACCGCCACGGTGTCGGTGATTTCCTCGTCGGAGGCCGGCGGGATGGTGATTTCGCTGATGATGCCGAGGTCGGTATCGATGGTCTTGTTGGTATAGGACTGGCCGATGGGTTTGAGCACCGACTTGTGCAGCGCACCGGTCTTCGGGTGGACGCGACGCGGCGAGGCGACGCTGTAGACCACGAGATCGATCTTTTGGAGATCGTTTTTTATGAACTCGAGGGCCTGCTGCTTGATGCTTTCAGAGAACGCGTCGCCATTGAGGCTTTGGGCGTAAAGGCCGGCGGCCCGGGCGGCCCGATCGAAGGCGATGGAGTTATACCAGCCCGGCGTGGCCGGACGGCCGTCCTCGGAGGGACGGTCGTAGAACACGCCGAGGGTGGCGGCGCCGGAACCGAACGCCGCGGTGATGCGGGAGGCGAGTCCGTAACCCGTGGAGGCGCCGATCACGAGCACCCGTTTCGGACCGTTTCCAAGGAGGCCCTTGCTCTTCACGTAGTCGATCTGCTCCTGCACATAGGCGGCGCAGCCGGCCGGGTGAGCGGTCACGCAGACAAATCCGCGAACCTTGGGTCTTAGAATCATGACGGGTCGAGTTACTCGACCAAGTTACAGGTGACAAGTATCAAGTAAGAAGCAACTGCCGCTGATGCTTTAATGCTTGAAATCGGGAAGCGGATGCGCTCGCGCCGGTCCTGCGAGTCACTGGCTGGAGAGGACTATCGGACCTTCCGCGCGCGATACTCCTCCCTTGCGCTCGACGCTGATGGCGAACTTGACGGCCGTCGCGACCGGTTGGTCAGGTTTGAACCGGATGCGGGTTTCACTGGCGGCCGCGCCGACCGCAAAAACCCCCGCGCTGACGGGACAGGGATACTGGGGATCAATAATCCAGAGCTGATAATCTTTGTCCGATGCCAGCGGCGGCAACTTGGCGACGGCGAGCTCGCCCTCCTGTAGGGCGGGATCCCACACCACAATGGCCAGGTCTGGCGGGGCTGAACCAGACGGTAAAACCAGGGGGACGACCTTGAGCCGGGCGAGGCTGCCCGGTTCATGCCGCTCGGCGAGCAGATCGGAAATGCGCCGGGCGGATAAAATACGCTCGGCTTCAATTCGCTGCTGCAGCCCCAGGCTGGCAATGGCGGCCAGTGCGCCCTGCTCGCGCAGCGCGATAATTTCCGATCGGGCGGCAAAGTAAGTTTGACCGAGAAAACCGGCCAGCAGGGCGAACCCTCCTGCGGCGACCCAAGGCAGCCATGCCAGCAGGCGGGAAGGGACAACCCTGCCGCCGGTCTCCGCTGATCCGTCTGCGGCCGGTCCAGGGATGCGGTCGTCGTCACTCATGGCAGTGGAGAAAAATTGACCTTCGGGCGGTCATGGAGCTGGAAGCCGGTGGTGGTGCCATGCCAGCGAATCTGTCCCGGCGGGCAAACTTAAACTCGGGCCGCTTCATGGCTTCGGGAGGAAGCGCCGCCCTCACAATAGCACCATTCCCAGCAGGCCCAGCACCAGCAGGGCGGCCAGCACAGTCAGTACTCTTTTCTCCTGAGTGGTCAGTCGCAGCGGCATGACGTCATTCAAAACCCGAAGGGGTGCAGGTTGGCAAACACCTCGGCCATCAGGGATTCGCCGGCAATGGCATTCCAAGGACGGTTGCTCGACACCCGCACAAAGAGCTGTTCGCCGTTTTTGCGGAAACCATAGCGCCAAGCGATGGCCAGCAGCTCGCGCGGTGATCGCGGGTCGCGCTGGGTGATGGCCGCGCCGTCATAGAGGTGCCAGAACCAGACGTGCTGCAGAATTTCTTCCCGGGTGAAGCGCCGGTATTCCGCCGCCGGGAGCAGGTGCCCGGCGACAACGGGCGTGAAACGCGCGGGGGTGGAGGGCACGGGCCGCCAGCCCACACCGGGCCAGCAGGCATCGGGCGTATGCAGGGCGACGTTGCTGACCGAAGTCTGACCCGGCGGCCAGTAGGCCAGATAAAACGTGATCTGCGTGAAGTTGTCGGTCGTGCCTTTGAAATAACTGCGTTGGAAGAGATGATGGGTCTCGAGGGTGTCGGCAAATCGGTACAGGTCGGTGCTGGTGACGACCGCCCAGCCGGCCGGTGCGGCCGGCAGCACGGCGGCGAGATCCGGGGGCGGACGGCCGTCGTGGCCGGCCGGGCGGGTGTGCAGCACGAAAAATCCCGCAAGGACGACCGCCAGCACCAAAAACACGCCCAGGATTGCCTGGCTGGCAAAAGCGGCCGGCACAGAAACCCGGCCCGCCGTCCGTCCCGCTGGCGCTGGCGCCGGCCTGCCGCGGCCCGGCTCCAGCAGAAACGCCAGGCCGATGAGGACGACGACCGTGATGCCCAGAATGGCAAAACCGGTCGCGTCATGCCAGATGCCGTTGATGTCAACTCCGGCATTGGCCAGCAGGGTCAGGGTGAGCGAACGCGCGAAATTCATGGCAATGGCGAGCGGTGCCGCGAGGACCAGCAGGATCGCGCGGGCCCACGGGCGTCGCACGAGCAGGGCGGAGAAAAACAGGCCGGCATAGACGCATGAGACAAGGCTGCGGATGCCGCTGCACGCCTCCTCGACCCCCACGGTGGTATTGGCGAGCTCAATCAGGTTGCCCTGCTGGCGCGCCGCCACCCCCAGCGCCTGCAAGGCGGTGAGCACGTGCCCGGTGACCCAAGTCTGGAGCCTGAGCGTAAGCGTCGTGTAGGTGCCTGGCGGTATCGGCGCGGTGAGCAACCACAAGGCCGCCGCGGCAAAGGCGATCCAGTTGAGAGGAATCAGGCGCAGCGGTTCCACTGAAAGCGCCACGAAACCGGCCAGGAGCGCGGCAGTGAAGGCCGCAGCCAGGGTGAACATGACGAGGCTGTGTGACCAGCCGAGCGAAACGGCAAAGAGCCCCGCGGCGGCGAGACTGGCGAGGGCGACGGCCGCCAGCAGGACTACGGCGGCCAAAAACAATGCTCCCGCCGGCGGATGGCGGAGTGGACCGATCCGCCGGCTCTCCCAGACCAGCAACAGGAAGATCAACGGCATGAAAAGGCCGTGCGACAGATCCGGGTTATGCCGCCATTGCGGCCAGAGATACACGCTCAGTACGAGCGTCAGCGCGCCAAGCAGAGCAACGTTGATCCCCGCCAGCGCCCGCAGCACGGAGAAGCGACGGTCGGCATCGGGCGGGTGGAGCGGCGTGCCTGGTTCACTCATGGCGAAGGCGAGATCTTGATCGAAACAGCGGGAGAAGGACTGCCGTAGCGGTCATAGAGGGCGTAGATCATTTCGAGCGGTAGCGCCGGCAGGGTGGGCAGAACACTCTCGAGGCGCGCAGCGCCGGCCTCGTGCTTGAAGAAGGCCTCGACCAAACCAAGCTGGATCTGGCGTGAGCCGGAGATCTCCTTGAGCCTGGCGGTGACGGCGTGCAGCTTGTCCCAGTCGCCCGCGACGCCGCAGGCCACAAAGAAAGCCGTGCAGGCGGTGTAGGTCTGGGCATCGTGGGGCAGGTTGGAACGCTCCATACACCGGCTGAGGGCCGTCAGGACTCCGGTGTCCGGGTGGCGCACCAGGTGAATGCTGAAGAGTTCAAGTTCCCGGGCGTTGATTTCGCCCCGCTCGAGGCGCGTGCGCAGCAGGTCCTGGCGGCCGAGCGTGGCAAACAGATCGAGGCGAAGTCGCAGCGTATCGACCTCCGAGATATGCCGGGCCGCCGCATAGCGGTCCAGCAAGGCCAGCGCCTCGGCTTGGTGTCCGAGGGTGCTGAGGCGGGTGACCTGGAAATAGGGAGCGTAGGAGCCGGCACTCTCCGGCAGCTCGGTCATCAGCCCTGAAAGCAACTGGAGGCCGCGCCCCTGGCGGATGAGGAGTTCCGAGTTGATGAGCGCGACATAGATGGGTTCGAGCCGGGAGGCTTGTTTGGCAATGAGATCGCGCAGGGGCTGGTCGCTGCCGGTCTGGCGCGTGGCGAAAAACAGGGCGTGCAGCCAGGCGGGTCGCTGCGCGGGATCCTCCACCAGGCGCGCCTCCGCCAGCTCAGAGATGCGGGTGAAGCGGCCGTGCACGAGCAGAAACCGGAGCCAGGCCTCGGCCGTGGCCGCGCGCCGCGCCGGATGATCGCGCATGAGGATGGTGAAGATCTGGTCGGCGAGTTCGGGCTGGCCGAGCGACATGAGCTGGGCGAGCTGGAGGCCGACGTCGTAATTACGGGGATTGCTGCGGAAGGCGATGTCGAGGGAGAGGATGGCTTCGTTGACGTGATTGGCATCGAGGGCGCGCTGCGCCTTGGCCACGAAATATTCGCTGCGCGCCAGGCGCAGCTCGTGCCAGCGGGGCGGCCACGCCAGCGTGAGCGGCGAGAGCGGGTAGCCGATGATGCGCAGCAAGACAAAGGCGCCGAGTGCGCCGGCCAGATAGATGCCGGCCGCGACCCCGAGGTAATAGGCGGCGGCGCGCCGCCAGAAGGGACGCACGTCTTTGGTGTCCGCCGAGCAGCGCAGACCATCGGGCGTCTCGATCAGCAAGGGACAGACGCGGTGGAAACGCGCGGGCTGCTGCCAGTACTGCGCGGCATCGCAACCGGTCTCGCGGGCGCGCCCGGAATCGCTGGGATTCTGGCACGGGCAACGCGCCCGGTCGCGGCGCCGGTGGAAGTAGCTTTTGCGCAAGTTCCAGTAGAGCAACCCCCACCAGAACCGGAAAAAATCGCCGAGCCATCCAATCACCCCGGCAGAGTAGCCCGACGGCACCCTCCACGCCAAGCTTAAGTAATGACGGCCCTTCGGCGCCGGGGCCGGCAAGGGACTGGTACAGTTCGCCTGTCATCGCGAGCCCCGCCGCGGCGGCGGGGCGTGGCGATCCAGCTGGATGTCAAGCTGTCGGCCTTCGGCCTCGGTAGCTTCGTCGCTCTGCTGGCCAGCACTCTGCTGGCCAGCAGAGTCGCAATGACAAACTGTACCACTACCGCGGGCTCAAAATCGGCGCGGCGGGCTGGTGTTGCGGGACTTTTTGGACATGATAGGTCTCTTATTTCCAAGCCTCGCCCATGAATACATCCGTCAAAAATCTTCTCCTGATCCCGGCGCTCGGCGCCGCGCTGAGCCTCGGTGTGCAGGCCACGGCCGCTGAAGTCGGCCAGCCCGCGCCTGATTTCACCCTTACGGACATCGACGGCCACACCCACACGCTCTCCAGCTACAAGGGAAAGCTGGTCGTGCTGGAGTGGGTGAATCCGGAATGTCCGATCGTCCAGAAGCACTACAACAAGAGCGGCAACATTCCCGGGCTGCAGAAGACCTACACGGCTCAAGGCGTCGTCTGGCTTTCCATCAACTCAGCGGCGCCCGGCAAGCAGGGCGATTTCGATCCCGCCCGCGTGAAGGCTTGGATGCAGAAGGTCAGCGCCGCGCCCACCGCGTATTTCCGCGATCAGACCGGCGCGGTCGGCCACCGGTACGGCGCCAAAACCACGCCGCACATCTTCATCATCAACCCGGAGGGCACGCTCGTTTATGCGGGCGGCATCGATAGCATCGCTTCCGCCGATCCGGCGGACATCACCCGGGCCACGAATTATGTGAACGCGGCGATGGCCGATCTCGCGGCCGGACGACCGGTGGCCCTGAGCAACACCAAGCCCTACGGCTGCTCGGTGAAGTACTGAATCGATCCGCAAGGAACTCGAGGTGGAGCCCGCACTCCGTGCGGGCTCCACCGATAGGCAATGCTGCTGGAATCAAGAGCGCGGGTTGAAACGCCGCGCCACGTAGCGCAGGGCTTCAGCCTGCGCTCAGCCTCCGCCGGCCTGGCCAGGTGTCGGACCGCCGCCAGAATTCGTCGTCGCGCCCGCCGTAATACGCGACGAGCACCTGGTCCATCACCTGCGAGGTGCGCCGCGCGGACTCGCCTGTGCTGGGACAGACCCCGCGCCCCAGCAAATCGTCGACGACCGTCTGGATGAGCGGCTGCTGCACGTGCGGCGGATTGGGCCGGTCGATCGTCTGCACGCCTGCCGCCGACTCTAACCGAAGCGGTTCGTTGCCAAAAACGCTGCAGGTGAGCCGTCCTTCCGTGCCGATGATTTCGAGCGTATCCTCGCGAAAGGCGCTCGCGAAATTCCACGCCGCGGTGCCGGGCACTCCGGTTTCGGTCTGGAAGCTCATCCCCACGGTGTCCTCCACGGCATAAGTGGAAGCGAGATTGGCCGCCACTCCGGAGACATTGGTCAGCGGACCGAAAAGATGGTCGAGCAGATCGAGGGCGTGGGAGCCGAGGTCGAGAAACAGCCCGCCGCCGGACTTGGCCGCATCCAACCGCCAGGCTTCACCCGTTTCGCGATGGCGTGGCTCGGTCCAATGGTGGTGCACACCAGTCGGCCGGCCGAGCGCGCCGTCGGCGAGCAACTGCCTAACCAGCACAAACCGCGGCAGGCAGCGCCGGTAGTAGGCCACGAACAGTTTTTGGCCGGCCCGGGCGAAGGCTTCGATCATCCGGTCGCATTCGGGCGTGTGGCGGGCCATGGGCTTTTCGACATAGGCCGGCTTGCCGGCAGCCGTCACCAGCAGGGCGTAGTGCGCGTGGGTCTCGGGCGGCGTCGCGATGTAGACCGCGTCGACCTCCGGATCCCCGATAAGCGCGTCGGCGTTGTCATACCAGCGCGGCACGCCGTGGCGTCGCGCGTAGTCGGCGGCCAGCGCCGGCTGGCGGCGCATCACGGCCGTGAGCCGGGAGCCGGCCGCCTTTTGGAAACCCGGGCCGCTTTTCACCTCGGTCACATCGCCGCAGCCGATGATCCCCCAGCGCACTTCCGGGCGGCCCTTCAATTGCGGCGAAAGCATGACGGGGAATCTGGATGGAGAATAAGCCGGATGCAACTCGACCGCGGTTATCGAGGAATAAAGATGTGCCTTTTTCGTCAAGATGGCCTGTCTGCTCGCCTCGTCCTTAATTTTCGCTCAGGGTTGGCACCCTTGGCGCGGCCATCTCCGGCCGCCGCAGCCAGCTTCGGCTGCAGCGAGAATAATTGTATCCTTGTAGACATCCGGTCCGACATATCGTTGAATCTTATTCATGTGCTTATCCTCGTCTTGGGCTGTAGGATTTACCGCCACACTCATGCGGATTGGCCTCTTCTGTGGGAGCAACCTGCGTCATGAGAGACAAGCGCGCCTTTTTCCAGCGGTTCCAAGCGGCTATAGGGTCTAAACACTCCACGAGGGTCTTTACTTCATTATGGCGATCAACCCGAACGAGTTTATTACCGGCACGACAGGTCTGGTCGACACCGACCTGTTCCAATCCAGGGTATCCTCAGCTGTCGACTACGCGCGCATCAATCTGGCTGGCGGAATCAATCTAGCGGTGGATGCGGGTATTGCGGTTCGAAGCCTGCTTCCCCCCACGCCAACGCACCTTGGAATAACGGCGCTCGCGAACAATTATCTCACCACCGCATATTCGTCCCTTGCGACGCTAAGAGCCCCTTACGACATCTTGGCAGGCGTTTCAGCCGTCAGTCCGTACGCCGGGACGCTCAACAGCCTCCGCATTGCCGGTACAATTGGAGCCGGGATTCGTGATTTGTACACGAGCGGGACCATCGCGAGTCTAGGGACTCAAATTGCGGCGGGTTCGTTGGCTGGCGCGGCATATCAGATTGGCATCGCTGACAGCGTAATCAGAGCGAGAAACATTGCGTCGCCATATCTCGCCTGCGCCTCAGCCGTCCATTCACTCGAAAAAACGTACGGCCGAGTCGTTGGCAGTTCAGTCAATGGCATCGTCTCGATCAATCAGTACCTCTCCACGGTGACGCCCTCTTACGTGACTACCTTGCAGTCGAGTGTCGTGTCACTCTCTGGAGCGTTGAAAGCGACATGGGACACAATCGGCGCTTCTCCTTCATTTCTGGCAAATGCTCCGGTCAGTATTCTTCGTTCGCCAGCAGTGGAACTCTACACGGCCACACAAACGGCAGCGGCGGTGTCATTACAGCGCGATAAACGACCCAAAATTGACTCAGAAGTTGAAGGTATACTTAAGGAGGAGGTCGATGTTATCGAAAGCAGACTCGCCGCGATAAACCAGGACCTCGTCGAGACCTATCGAGGCGGGATAGCAGCTATCGAACGAGGAGGGCCTGACTGGTACCGTCACGCGATGGTCTCCTTCCGAGAGTTGAACACTCATGTCCTTCATCTGCTCGCACCTGACGCCGAGATTCTCCCCGCGGCCAAGCCGGAAGACCTGCATGATGGCCAACCCACGCGGCGTGCTCGCCTCAATCACATCTTCGCTGGGATGTCGGGATCCGCGTTCGCCAGCTTCTACGAGGCGGACATGAAAGCTGCCATCAGTCTCTTCGAGCTTCTGAATGACGGTACTCATCGATTGGGGAACTCAGCAACACCTGATCAATGTCGCTACCTTCGTGGGCGGATTGTTGGGTTGATCAGCTCAATGCTTGAAGCACGAGGGTACTGACCCTTTGAGATGCACTGCAAAACGGATCAGGTTTAAATAATAGTGATTCATTAGGCCGTTTCGGGTAGCCGCGACGCGGACGTACGGTCAGGGCAGGGGATGCAGGCCTTCGGAGCGGATCGTCCAGCTGCCGTCATTGGGGAAACCCGGATGAGGCTCGGGGCAGCCATCCCAGCCGACGACCATCAGCGCCACCGCGGAAAGAAACGCGCCGTTGGCCGGCAGGTAGACGGCGATCTCCCGTTTGCGGGCGTCCGGCGCCGGGGCGCGCGGCGCTGACTCGTCGCTCCGCTGCGGACAATGCCCGTTGGGCAGGTACCGGTTGTTCGGGCCGTCGCGCAGCAGGATCTCGAGCGCCATGTCGGGATGGCCGAGGCGGGTCGCGGTCATGGCGATCAGGGGATAATCCCAGCCCCAGATTTTCGTCTCCCAATCCCAGCTCTGGAGGACGGCGGCGAGCGTGCGCTCCATGGTCGCGCGATCCACGCCGTCGCCCGGCAGCAGACCCAGCGGAGCCAGCATAGTCGGATGATCATGCCGGCTGTCCACATTGTCGAAGGTGTCGGGGTGCGATTCCAGCGCGACGTACCGGCCGTCCTTCACCGGCAGCGGCGCGAGGTGGCCAAGAATGTGGTCCCATTCTGCGGAGCGCCCCAGGCCGAGGCGTTCATGCCACTTTTGAGCGATCTCCAGCGCAAACCGCCAGTACGCCAGCTCAAACGACGGATTCTGGCTGGTGGCGGGATCGTAGATCTCCTGGGAAATCCAGAGTGGCGGTCCGAGGACATAAGCGCTGCGTTTTTCATCGAAGTGCAGCATCGAGGCTAGACAGTCGGTGGTTTCCAAAACGAGGTCGCGATAGCGCGCGAGCGTTTCCGGTGTCGGCGAATTTCGGTAGAGCAGTTCGCACAGGTACACCGGGTGGGGCTGGTTCCAGACGATGAGCGGATTGCCGCCGGGACTCTCGCGGCCCTCTGGTCCGACCATTTTGGGCCAGCGCGCGCCGCGCAGGCCCCGCTGGCGGGCGATTTCCCGCGCCTCCGGCAGATGCGCTTGAAACCAGCCGAGGGCGCGGGCGACGTAATCGTCGTGCCCCCAGAGCGCAAAGTGCGCCAGGTGCCACCAGATCATCTCGGTGTGGAATTTGCCGTACCACGTACTGCAGGTGAGGCCCGACTCCTGCGGCGGTACGTCGCCCCCGAGCTGGATGGCCGTGAGGTACTGCGAGAGAATGATGCGCTCCTCCAGCTGGCCGGCGCGCGGGTCGCGGCTGCCGGAGAAATCCACGGCGGCGCCGCTGCGCCAAAACTTTTCCCAGAGCCGGGCACTCGCCGCGAGGGTCTCGTCGACGCCCGGAAGTGCCGCCGGCAGCGTCTCCGGGGCAAACGCCACGGAAAAGGCGAGGGTGCGCTGTCCTTGGCCGGCGGTGAGCAGAAAATGATGCGGCTCCGGTCCGCTGAGACGCGCCTCGCCGGCCCAGACGATGGCGGCGCGGTAGTGAGTGTCGTCAATCGTCCGTGTGAGATCGACGCGATGGGCGCCTTGGTGGGCAATGGTCGTCTGATGTAACTCTGGTTTGCTCCAGTCCAGCGGCGGGGTGTTCTTGATGGAGTGGTCGTAGCCGTGGGGGAAAGCGAGGCGCACCCGCAGCCGGCCAGAAGCGACGAGATCGGATTCGATCCGGACGGCGATCAAATCGAGGTCGGGGTGGCAGACCGTGACGACGTGCACGGGCACGCCGGCCAGCCGGTAGCTGCTCTGGATCACGCCGCTCCACAAGTCGAGGGTTTGCAGCGGGGCGTGCACGTCGCCGGGGGCGAGCGGCGTGCCGTCGTCCTTGACGAGTTCCAAGCCGATCTGCGCCAGCGGGAAATCATGCGGGTTGCGCCGCAGCCATTCACCGGCCGGACCAAATGCATCGGTGGGGTAGTCCACCGTCCGGCCGAACGCGGTGTAAGGCTGCATGGCCTCCTGCAACGAATAGTGGTTGGGATTGGCTTCAGTGTGCCAGGCCCAGCGGGCGAGCGTCTCCGTGGGGATGCCCGAACGGTGATACAGATCGGCGAAGGATTGCAGGCCGGTGATGTCGGCAGTGAAGGCGAAACCGCCGTTGCCGATCGAGAGCGGCGCATCCGCGTCGACTTTTCGAATGACCGGGTTGTGACGGAAGACCAGAGCGTGCCGGTCGATGGGCGTCGGGGAATCCGCCAACGCCGGCAGCAGGGTGGCCAGCATCGCACCAAGCAAAAGAGGGCGGCGTGTCATGGAGAGTCGACGGGACGATGGGAAACCGGGCCGCCGTTGGCGACAAGCTTTGTCAGAAGGCAGTGAGTCGGTTTATGCAGAAGCGATCCGTGAACCCGATTAAAGAGTAATTCCCTTGGCATAGGTAGGGGCGCGATCTTGTCGCGCCCTCCAAAATGGGCGCAGCCCCTCGACGGGCTCGGGGCCCTGACCCTTCGACCTTGCTCAGGGTCATCCTGAGCTTGTCGATGGATGAGCCGGTCGAACGGGCAAGCCTGCGCCCCTACGTTTCTTTCGAAGGTTTTCGGATAGCCTCTGCGCATTACCGCCTGCCTGCTGAAACTGCCGCGCGAAATAGCGCGTCTTTTGGGCAAACTTTCTCCAGCTTATTCCCATGAAAGCGTTGTTACTGCTGCTGGCCCTCGTCAGCGCGGCTTTTGCCGCCGAGCCCGCGCACCCGGTCATACCGGCACGGATGTTTTCGCTGAAGGACTATGGTCCCACGGGAGGCGGCATCACGCCCGTCACCGAAACATTTCACCGCGCGATAAACGCCTGTGCCCGCGCGGGGGGGGGCACCCTTGTTGTCCCGGCCGGCCGCTACCTCATCGGGCCGCTGGATTTGTGCAGCAATCTCAACCTGCGCCTCGAGGCAGGCGCCGTGATTCTCTTCGTCCAGGATTTCACGGCGTACGCGGTGGAAGATCAGAAGCCCCGGCCGTTGCTGCAGGCCGCGAACTGCCGCGATGTGATGATTTCCGGTTCCGGCACGATTGATGGCCAAGGGCAGCCGTGGTGGGAGAAACAACGCAAGTTCACGGCCGAGGCGCGGGCGCGCGGCGACCAAAGCGACGCCGAGATTCCCCGGCCGCGCCTGGTGGTGTTCGACCGGTGCGAGCGGGTCCGGCTGGAAGGCGTCACCCTCACCAATTCCCCCAGCTTCCACCTCATGCCGGAGCAGTGCAAGGACGTGACGATTGACGGCGTGACGATCCTCGCGCCGGCGGACTCGCCAAACACCGACGGCATCGATCCCTCCGTGTCGAGCCGCGTGCTGATCACCCGCTGCCGCATCGACGTGGGCGACGATTGCATCGCGCTCAAAGCGGGCCACCTCAACGCCGGCCCGTGCACGGACGTGACGGTGACCGACTGCACGTTCCTGCACGGTCACGGGCTTTCGATCGGCAGCGAGACCACCGAGGGGGTGCGCAATCTCACCGTGAGCCATTGCACGTTCGACGGCACCGACATAGGCATCCGGTTGAAATCCGAGCGCGGGCGCGGCGGCATGGTGGAGGATCTCTCGTACAGCGACATCACCATGAAGCATGTCGGCCAGGCCATCGTCATCACCAGCTACTACCGCGATCTGCCGAAGCCGATGCAGGCCGATGCCCGGGCCCCGGTCAACGGCACCACGCCGTTCTGGCGCAACATCCGCATCCGCAATGTCACCGCCGTGGACGGCACCAGGGACGCCGGCCTGATCATCGGCCTGCCGGAGATGCCCGCCCAGAACATCACCTTGGAAAACGTGCGTATTGCCGCGCCAACCGGTCTGCGCCTGCGCAACGTCCGCAATGTGACCCTGGTGAACGTTCGCATCATCCCGGCGACCGGCGAACCGCTGCTCCTGGAGAGCAATGTCGAGGGCCTGCACCAGAGCGCGGCGCCATCCCGCACACCTTAGTTGATGCAGTCCAAGAAAGTTTTTCCGATCCACCGACGAAATGAGCCGCAACGGCGGGTCTCTGACAAGGTTCCTGTCATTCTGAGCGAAGCGAAGAATCCCGTGTAGGAAGGTCGCTGGCAACCGATTATCGCCCGTGAGCGGGCTTCCTACAGAAATGAAGGCTGGCCTCGCCCTCACGGACTGCACCCAACGATGATTGGAATGACAAATGCGGCGAGATGCACCGTGTGGATTTTGGTCGATTGCCCGGCCGGGATGGCCATTACGTGAAGTGACCGCCAGCGTGCAGGTCTGGCCGGACTTTTCATTCCAACGAAAGACTTCCCATGCCATCCAAGAAAACCACTCCGCCCCGCGTCAGGAAGATCGCCTTGATCGCGCACGACCACAAGAAAGGCGACCTCGTCGAATGGGCGCGCTTCAACCGGGGCACGCTTGCCAAGCATGAGCTTTTCGCCACGGGCACGACGGGGCGCATCGTTGAAGAGGTGCTGGGCGTGCCGGTGCGGCAGCTGCAAAGCGGTCCGATTGGCGGCGATCAGCAGATCGGGGCCATGATCGTCGACGGGCAGATCGATTTTCTCATCTTCTTCTGGGACCCCTTGGAGCCGCAGCCGCATGATCCGGATGTCAAGGCGCTGTTGCGCCTCGCCGTCGTCTGGAACATTCCCGCCGCCTGCAACCGCGCCACGGCGGACTACATGATTTCATCCCCGCTCATGAGCAGCGACTACGAGCGGCTGGTGCCTGATTACGGCGCCTACCTCTCGCGGCCGATTCCCGGCACGCCGGCGGGCGAGCCGGGGAAGGCGGAACCGGCCAAGGAAAGTT
This sequence comes from Opitutaceae bacterium, assembly GCA_049513315.1. Classification (GTDB taxonomy): domain Bacteria; phylum Verrucomicrobiota; class Verrucomicrobiia; order Opitutales; family Opitutaceae; genus Fen-1467. Next base: position 8,562 of record JBEKWG010000014.1, on the reverse strand, counting down.
CGAAGCCGGCATAAGGCCGCTCTGCGACATGCTTTGCCCGGAGGTGGAGCCCGCCGTCCCGGCGAGCTCCACCGTGGCGCGGTTCTTTAGACCGCGCTGTTCACATCCGACGGCGCAGGCTAAAGCACTGCGCCACACGGTGCGCGACTTTTTTGCGCCAACCCCGCTGCCGCGAGGTGCGTTCACACCTTCACGGCAAACAGCTCGGGGTGCATCATCCCCTCGGCGACCTTGATGACGGGCCCGGTCAACCGAATCGAATAATCCGGGCCGATTTCGATGCTGAGCTGCCCGCCGGGCATGTGCACGGTGACCTGCCGGTCGACGAGCCCCAGCTTGTGCGCCACGGCCGCCGCCGCGCTCGCACTGCTGCCCGAGGCGAGCGTGTTGCCGGCGCCGCGCTCCCAAATCTCGAGGCGAAGGTTGCTGCGGTCGAGCACCTGCATGAACTGCACGTTGGTGCGGTTGGGGAAGTTCGGATGCACCTCGATATCGGGGCCGTATTTCTTCGCCAGTTCCGGCGAGATTTCGGCCAGAGGGATGACGCAGTGCGGATTGCCGATGGTGGCGGCGCAAAAGGTGAAGGTGCGATCCTGGATCGCGAGCGGCTCGTTGAGCACCTCGCGCGGCGGCCCGGCCACGGGGATTTTGGTGCTGTCAAAGCTCACGGCGCCCATCGCCACCGTGATGCGGTGTCCGTTTTTGACCTCCGCCTCGACCACGCCGCCGGGCGTTTCAATCGTGAATTGCGGGGTTTTCACGAGACCCTGGTCCCAGACGAAGCGGGAGAAGATGCGCAGGCCGTTGCCGCTTTTCTCGGCTTCCGAGCCGTCGGGATTAAAAATGCGCAGGCCAAAGTCGGCCTTAGTCGTGGCCATCGGCCCCCACAGAATGCCGTCGGCGCCGATGCCGAAGTTGCGGTGGCAGATCACGCGGATATGCTTGGGCTCCGGCGGAGTTCCCCGGGGATAATCGCGGGGATTGAGGATGAGGTAGTCGTTGCCGAGGGCGTGGTACTTGTAGAAGCGCATGGCGAGGTCCAAGCATTGTCCACGGAACACACGGAACGCACGGAAAAAGATCAGTCGCAGGCCAAACGGACAGGAACCGTCGGAAAGGAAACCGATGATCGACCGTGTTACGGGCCGGAGGCCGGCCCGCTTTGGCCGCAACCGAAAAGGGAAAGTTGCTTGATCTTCGCGGCCACGGACGGCGGCACCATTTTCTCCCACGCCGGATCGCCGGTTTTGATTTTTCCGAGCACGTCGCGGGAAATGATGTTCAAACTGGACGGATTGTAGCCGGTGAGGCTCTCAATGTAACGATTTTCCAGCAGGTGGGCGTAGAGATGCTGCAGGTGCGGCACGACCCGCATGTTGTCGGCCGAGATGAGCGCGTTGGCCGCGAGCGCGGGAGCGGTGACTGCGCTGTCGCCGCGGCCGACGTAGCTTTCATAGGCCTCCTTGCGCATCGGGTAGACGTAAAGCTTGACCGAATTGCGGAAGAGCCGGCCGAACGACTCGAGGATGCCGCCCTCGAGATTGTCGTAGTATTTCTCCTTGAAAATCTCGACCAGGTTGTTGATGCCCAGCGCCACGCCGATCATCTCCTTCGTGTAGCGGCGGAAATAGGAGGTCAGGCGGTAGAACTCGGGGTAGTTGGAGATCAGCACGGTGTAGCCGATGGCGCCCAGCAGGTCCACGCGGGCGAGAAAGTCCTCCGCGTCGAGGCGGCCGGCGGCGAGCAGGTTGTTCATGGTGATTTCCATCAGCACCATGACCGGCTTTCCCTTGACCGCCGGTTCCTGCAGGAAATGCGCGGTGGCGCAGCTGAGCATGTCGACATTGACGCGCGTGACCGGCCGGAAGCTGCCGCGCTCGACGAGGATCGCCTTCCTGTGCAGCACCTCGGAGGGCTGGAGCACGTCACCGTCGGGTCCGAACATGACGGCGTTGGTCAGACCGGTCTGCACGAGCACGAGGGAGAGCAGCCGGTTGTCGACCTGCGCAAAGGCCGGCCCGGTGAACTTGAGCATGTCGACCTCGATGCGGTCGATGCCGAGATTGTCGGCCAGCGAGCGGATGAACTTCTCCGGCGAAGTGCGGTAGTAGAACGCCCCGTAGATGAAGTTCACCCCGATGATGCCGAGTGCCTCCTGCTGGAGCACCGTCTCCTTGTCCCACATCCGGACGTGCAGGATAATGTCGTTGGGCGGCTCCTGCGGATGGATCTGGAAGCGGATGCCCAGCCAGCCGTGGGCGTCGTTGTCGCCCTTGAAGCCCAAGGTCGCCACCGTGTCGGCGAACACAAAGAACGACGTGCGGCTGCCGCGCGTCCCGGCCAGGCGCTCCTCAAGGAGCCGGTACTCGTGGTCGAGCATGGTGAGGAGCCGCTCACGTGAGACGTAGCGGGGCGCCTTCCCGTAGATGGCGTCGCTGAACACCATGTCGTAGGCCGAGATGGTTTTTGCGATCGTGCCCGAGGCGCCGCCGGCCTGGAAGAAATGGCGGGCCACCTCCTGGCCGGCGCCGATTTCGGCAAACGTGCCGTAGCGCGCCTCTTCAAGGTTGATGGCCAGGGCCTTGCGGCTGGTGGTGAGAAGCTCTTTTTTTTGCTCGCTCATGGCGGCGGGTTCGGCGGACGGCGTGTTCCCCATAACCAACATCAAAACACGCGAAAGGAAAGTGCGGCGAGCACTATGGCAGGCAAACCACCGTCTGCAAGGCCGGCGCGCCGCTGGTCATCTTTTCTCTGGCTGGCGCGGCCAGAGCCGTTACCTTCGGTGTTCATGAAGAATTTCTTCACTTCACTGCTGGGTTCCCTGGTGGCGCTGGTCATTTTCTTTGGCGGGTGTGCGTTCCTGTGCTTCGTGTTCCTGCTGGCACTGGCCGCCCTCGGCCAGAAGCAGCCGGTGGCCGTGCAGACGGGCTCCTATCTGGTCTTCGACCTCTCCGCCAACATCCAGGATGCGCCGCAGGAGTTCGACGGCGCCGCGCTGTTCGGCCCGCTCCTGGGCGGCGAGCGCATCCAGACGCTCCAGCTTCGCACCGTCACCCGCGCGCTCCGGGCCGCCGCGAGGGATAACCGCATTGCCGGCCTGCTGATCACCGGCAACGTACGCCCCATCGGCTACGGTTCCGGCTTCGGTACGCTCAAGGAGGTGCGCGCGGCCCTGAAGGCGTTCAAGGCTTCCGGCAAACCGATGTTGGCCTACCTCAACTTCGCCACCACCCGCGACTACTACCTGGCGTCGACGGCCGGTGACGTCGTGCTCGATCCTTATGGATTGATCCTGCTGCCGGGCCTGGCGAGCCAGCCGCTCTTCATGGCGGGCGCGTTCGAAAAATTCGGCGTGGGGGTGCAGGTGACCCGGGTGGGCAAATACAAGTCCGCCGTCGAACCCTACACCCGCAAGGACTTCAGCCCGGAGGCCCGCGAGGACCTGCAAAAATTGCTCAATGATATCTGGGGAGATCTGCTGGACGACATCGCCATCAGCCGCAAGCTCCACGCGAAGGACGTACAATACGCCGCAGATGCCGAGGGCCTGTTCAACGCCTCCCGGGCGGTCGAGTACAAGTTGGTCGACCGCACCGCCTATCGCGACCAGATCATCGACGAGCTAAAGGTGAAGACCGGGCGCAAAAAGGGCACCAAGGAGTCGTTCAAGCAAATCAGCCTCGCCGCCTACGCCGGCGTGGCCCCAAGGGAGTCCGGCAATCCGATCGGCGGGAGAAACCAGATTGCGGTGGTCTACGCGGAAGGCGACATCGTCGACGGCGAAGGCCAGGTCGGCGAGGTCGGCGGCCAGAAGTTCGCGCGGGAACTGCGCCAGCTCCGGCAGGACGAGAACGTCAAGGCCGTCGTGCTGCGCGTGAACAGCCCGGGCGGCAGCGCGTCGGCCTCGGAGGAGATCCAGCGCGAGCTGCGTCTGACGATGCAGACGAAGCCGGTCGTCGTGTCGATGGGCTCGGTCGCGGCCTCGGGCGGCTACTGGATTTCGACCTATGCGCACCGCATCTTCGCCGAGCCGGCCACCATCACGGGCTCGATCGGCGTGTACGGGCTGTTCATCAACGTGCAGCAACTCGCCAATAATCTCGGCTTCACGTGGGACACGGTGAAAACCGGCCAGCTCGCCGGCATGCTCACCATCAGCCGGCCGAAGACGGAGGAGGAACTGGCCGTCTTCCAGAAGCTGGTCGACTGGGTCTATGAGGAATTCACCGCCAAGGTCGCCGAGGCGCGCAAGCTGGACAAGGCGAAGGTGCTCGAAATCGCCCAGGGACGCGTCTGGTCGGGCGCGGAGGCGCAGAAGCTGGGCCTGGTCGACGAGGTGGGCGGACTGAACAATGCCATCACGTATGCCGCGAAGAAAGCCGGCCTCGGCACCAACTACCGGCTGACAGAGTTTCCCCGCAAACGTCAACTGGCCGAGATCATCAACGAAGTGCTGAAGGGCATGGCGCCCGAGCAGGCCGGAGACGACGCCGCGCTCGCCAAAATGCTCGGCGAGTTCAAGGAGCAGGCCCGCGAGCTCCTGCGATGCAACGATCCGCGCGGCATCTATGCTCGCCTGCCGGTGAACATTGTCATTCAATAGGCGCCGGAAAATGTCCAAAACTTTCACCCTCTCCAAAGCCACCCCGGCCACGCTGATCCCGGACGGGAAGCCGGCGACCCTGCCCGCCGGCACCGCGGTCATCGTCACGCAGACGCTCGGCGGCAGCGTCACCGTGCGCGCCGGTGCCGGTCTTTGCCGCATCGCCCGCGAACACGTGGGCAACATCGATGGGTATGTGCCGATGCACGAGGACGCGGGCCCTTCGGCGGCTTCGACCGGCTCAGGGCAAACGGCATTTTCTGAAAATGCCGTTTGGGACGCGTTGAAGACCTGCTACGATCCGGAGATCCCGTTGAATATCGTCGACCTCGGCCTCGTCTACGATCTGTCCATCGAGCCGACTCCCGCCGGCGGCCGGCAGGTCGAGGTGAAGATGACGCTGACCGCGCCCGGCTGCGGCATGGGCCCGGTGATCGCCGAGGATGCGCGGACGAGGATCGCCGCGCTGCCGGGCGTCGAGTCCGCCAAGGTGCACATCGTCTGGGATCCGGCATGGACGCCGCAGATGATCTCCGACGACGGCCGCAAGGTGCTGGGCCTGGAGTAGGTCGGCGCGCCGTTTCGCGGCCGTCCACGCCACGAACGCGCTAAGGCTGTGAAGCGCTGAGGCGCAGGCTTGCCTGCAGTGAGCCGGTCGAGCTGCTGCGCCCTTATGAGAGTGTCGTCAAACCGCCTGTCATCGCGAGGCATGCCTAGCATGCCGTGGCGATCCAGCCCCTCGACAGGGCTCGGGGCCCTGAGCTTGTCGAAGGGCTGGCTTGCTTCGTCATCCCGCAGGGCGGGATTCCTCGCAATGACGGTTTGAAGACACGCCTTAGTTCATTTCTCCCTGCCCGTTCACCTCAGATATCCGGTCCGGCGGATTACTCCTCGCCGTCATAGTAATCGAGATTCCCGGAGCGGATCAGCTGCCGCGAAGGAGACCGCACCATCCACTTCTGGCTGTCCGGGTAGTGGCAGGACTCTCCGAGCGGATTGTCGGCGACGATGTACACCACCAGATCTTCCTCTCCGTTGTTGATCAACTGGTGCGGCTCATCCGGCGGGAAAATGAACACATCGCCGGGCTCAATTCGGGTCGTGCCCTCGGCGTGCCGCAATACCCCGCGGCCGGACAGCACGTGATAGAATTCCCATTGCGCGCTGTGGGAGTGAAAGGGACACGGTTTCTTTCCCGCCGGAATCCGGCAAAGCTCTACGTCGAACGGATGGCGATTCTTGGGATCGGCCGAATGCGGGTCGCGTCCGAGCGCCAGGGAAATCTCTTTCCCGGCGCCGCCGAAGTTCCCCTTGGGGGACGTCCACGTCTCCTCCGGAATATCGCGAATATTGAGCTTCTTCATGGATGCCTCAGGTTACACTTCGCTTCCGCTGAACAGTGGTATTAGCCGGAACTCAGTTTTGCGCATCGGTTTTGGGATGGGTGGAGAATACCTAGCTTGCCGAAGGCGTGGGGCAAGATTTTTGCCCGTTGGGGTGACGCGTGCTTCCGGTCGGATCCATTCCCGGCTTCACGGCTTTGGAATTAAAACGGTGACGTCCTGCGGGTGCAGCAGTTCGACCGGTTCACCGCCGGCCGGCTTTTCCCGGCTCAACTCACAGCGATTTCGTGTAGACCACGCCGCTGTCGTCCACGAAGGTCAAGGCGGTCGTGCTGACGCCGGTCAGCTTCAGGCCGAGATCGTAGTCGATCGTATCGTTCAGCCGGTAAACCCGGTTATTCATCAGCACCTTGCTGTCGTCGCCGGCGACGCGGACACCGGTGACATGAAGCGAATTGATCAAGACGACAATCTGACGGTTTTGCCGCGGGCCCGGCGGCGGTGTCGAGTTGACCACAGGGCTGATGGCGGGCGGCGCAGTCTTGGCCACGGTTGCCGGCGGAGATTCCGCGGCGGCGGGCGCGGGTGTTGGCGTCGATGGATTGAGCCTCACGGAAACAGATGGCGCAGCGGATTCACTCGTCGGCGTCGTGACGGGAGCGGTGGCCGCGGCCGCCGGTGTCGGGCTGGCGGGTGGCGGGCTGGCCTCGGACGGAGGCGGCGGCTGGGGCGAAGGCACCGCCGCGGTCGCGGCAGGGGGGGCAACGGTCGCGGTTGCAGGTGGAGCGGCCGGCGCTGGGACAGCGGTGGTGGGCGTTGCGGCTGGTTCTGTTGCAGGCGCGGTGGCGGCGGCGGGCGCGGCCGCGGGGGGAGTGGGTTGAGCAGCCGGCGCCGGGGCAGCAGCGGCCGGTTTTGCGGCCGGTTCCGTTGCAGGTACGCTGGCAGCGGCGGGCACGGTCGCGGGAGGAGTGGGCTGAGCAGCCGGCGCCGGGGTGGACGGAGCAGCTGGGGCAGGAGCAGCGTGGTGGGGCGCGGCCGCGATCACCGGCTTCTCTTCTTTTCTGAACAAGAGCACGGCGATGACCGTAACGCCGACGAGTACCACCACCAGCGTCACCACTCCGAGCAGCATGCCTTCGAATCCGATCGGCTTGCCGCGCCGGGCAACCACGGGCGCGGCGGCGGGCGCGACCGGCGGGCTGGGTGGCGTCGCCGGGGCCGTTGCCTGCTGGGTTTGCAGCTTCTGGGCCTTTTTCAGGGCGTCGTTGATGATGCTCATGCGATGGGGCGTTTCCGGCGGTCGAGAGTTTCTTGAAGATGCGTCGCGGGATCTGCAATCCCGCAATCAGGTCAGGCCCGACACCTCCTTGATGGCGCGGCGCACATCCCAGTAGTTGACCTCGTCGGAGTCGCGAACAAAGGCCGAGAGCAGCGCCTTGTCGCAGAGGTTGTTGATCACGCGGGGAATTCCCTTGCTGACGCGGTGGATGGACCGCATGGCCGCCGTGGTGAAGTACGGCCGGCCGCTGGCGCCGGCGAGCGTGAGCCGGTGCTGGACGTAGTGGGCGGTGTCGTGGAGGGTGAGCGGACGCAGCTCGGAGTGCACGAGGATGCGCTGCCGGAGCTGCCGCAGGCGGTCTTGGGCGAGCATGTTCTTCAATTCCGGCTGCCCGATCAGCACGATCTGCAGGAGTTTCTGCTTGTCGGTTTCGAGGTTGGAAAGCAGGCGGATTTGCTCGAGCACCTTGACGGAAAGGTTCTGCGCCTCGTCAATGATCAGAACGATGTCCCGCCCCTGTTCGATGCGGTGCAGCAGCACGCGATTGATCTGGGCCACCAGGTCGTGATGACCCTGGGCCAGGTGGGTTTCGCCCAGCTCGGTGAGAATGGCCCGGAGAATTTCGATCTCGGTGATGCGCGTGTTGAGGATGAGGGCGGTGTCATAACGCGCCGGGTCGAGTTCGTTGAGCAAACGCCGGCATAGCGTCGTTTTACCGGAGCCGACTTCACCAATCAGCAGGATGAACCCTTTTTTCTCCTTCACGCCGTACCTCAAGTGCTGCAAGGCCTCCTGATGCGTGGGGCTCAGATAGAGAAACTTCGGGTCCGGAGTGATGTTGAAAGGCAGCTCCGTGAGGCCGTAGAAACTCTGATACATGATTGGGTAAGGGTGGCGGGAGTGAGGACGGGGGAGACTATGCGGTGACTTGGCCGGGTGAGGCAAGCGGACAACCCCGGCAGCGGCAAGATTTACCGTAGCTTCCAAAATGGCCTGACCGCCGGAAAATGGTTGCCGGCAGGGCGGGTAAGTCCTTATCGAAATCCATACCATCGTGACCGCGCGCCGCCTCATCGTCTGGATTTACGCCGTGCTGTTCATCGGCGTGGGGATGCTTTCGGGGGTGTTTTTCTTCCGCACCTACCAGGAATACGCCCAGCTGCAGCGGCTCGAGGCGGAGAGCCGCCAGCGGGTGGCCCAGGCCCGCCAGCGACTGGAGGATCAGAAGCGGGTGCTCGACCGGCTCCGCACCGATCCCTACTATGTCGAGAAGGTCATCCGCCTGCAGCTCCGCTACGCCAAGCCGTCGGAGTTCATCTTCCGCTTCGAAGACTAGT
>JBEKWG010000013.1:0-87671 GCA_049513315.1 Opitutaceae bacterium | reverse complement strand
AGCCGTGGGCTACCATAGGTTTCTCGACTGCGCGCAAACTCCTCGCGGATCCGCTGCCGCAGCTGCGTGTTCTCGGCTTGGCGCCGCCCGGGCACCCGCTGCCGTCGCTGCCAGTCGTAATAGCCGCTCCGCGAGACCAGCAAGGCCTCGCACAGCCACGCCACCTTGTATTCGCCGCTCAGCGATGCGATCCGGGCATACCTCTCGGCGGCGGTTCGGAGAGGATGCCCAGCGATTTTTTTAGGACTTCACGCTGCTCCAGGAGTTTGGCGTTCTCCTCGCGCAACCGGCGGTTCTCCGCCTCCAGTTGCTCCAGGCTGCGCGCTCCGCGCGCAGCCTGGCCCGGTGCTTCGCCTGCTTGGCGTGTTCGCCTGCTTGGCGTGCGTCCGTGGACCACTTATACAACAACGACGGCCGGATCCCCAGCTCCGCCGCCACCTGGGCCGCGCTGCGACCACTCTTGCGCCATAACTCCAGCGCCTGCTGCCGATACTCTTCCGTGTAGCTCGCCTTGCCGCGAGCCGGCTTCTGTAACTGCGTCTTCATGGGCTCTCCTCGGGTTGTGACCCTCAGCCCACTGTCCGTCAAATCAGGGCAACCCTAGCCTGACCCCATCTTAGGCCTCCTTATTGGTTGCCGCTATTCATCGTTTGGACAAACGTGACAGATATCGACGCAACGGTCTTGTCATCGTCTTCTACAAAAGTCGCCGAGAGCCGTCCCTCCAAATAGACTGCCTGGCCGTTCAGCGCTGCCCAGCGTGAATCCCCAGTGTTGAACAGCAAAACACGACTGTCTGGAATGACCTCCACGGCGTTTGCCAAGTCATTCCAAGACGCGTGTTCCCTTGAAAAGAACAGTAGGCCGAGACCCCGACCGGCTTTCAAGACCCCGTAAACACCCACGACTTTACCGTTAAGCCGCTGGGGGCTAGCCAAAATCGTACTAATCGACGCGGGCACTGCGCGCTCAACATGCCTGCCATAGGTCTGCGCCGCCAATGCGCTGCCGACGAGGTTCAGATAAATGAGAACAAAACATGCGATGAATCTCATAGTAGTTTCGCCTGCTGACATTGCATGAGTCGATTCAGGTCCTCCGGGAGAATAAAGGGGGGACAGGTTTTAAGTTTTTCAGCGGACGGTAAGGGGATCATGTGTGAACTTTCGACAGCGCCGCTGTGAGCGCCCGTTCATGGGCGACATTTCTGGCACGATTTGCCATAAAGAGGAATTCTAAAAAATACCCGTTCATGCCCGGCTGGCATTCTGCTGGCCAGCAGAACGCCTTCAACCGGCCGGACGCTCCGGTACAACTGGGCATACCCACGCTTGACGAGATCGCCGCCAGCGCGAATTGATTCCCGGCGATGAACTTCCGGTCAGCGAACCTTCGGAACCTCGGGGCGGGGGCCCTGCTATTCTATGTGACGCTGGTCGCCTACCTGCCGGTTCTCTACGGCGGATTTCTCTGGGACGACGATTTTCACGTGACGCAGCCGGAGCTGCAATCCGTCGACGGACTGAGACGCATCTGGTTTGAGGTGGGGGCAACCCAGCAATATTATCCGCTGCTGCACACCGCATTCTGGGTGGAGCACCGGCTGTGGGGCGACTCAGTGGTGGGTTACCATCTGACAAACATCCTGCTGCACGCGGCCGTAGCGTGCCTGGTGGTGGCGCTGGTGCGGCGGCTGGCGCTGCCGGGGGCGTACCTTGCGGGTCTTATTTTTGCCCTGCATCCGGTGTGCGTGGAATCGGTGGCGTGGATTTCGGAGCAAAAGAATACGCTCTCCGCCGTCCTCTACCTAGGCTCGGCTCTCGTCTATCTGCGTTTTGACCAGGACCGCCGGCCCTCGCGGTATTGGCTGGCGCTCGGCCTGTTTGTGCTGGCGCTGCTGACCAAGACGGTGACGGCGACGCTGCCGGCTGCGTTGCTGGTGGTCTTCTGGTGGCGGCGCGGCCGGCTCGACTGGCGACGTGACGTGCGGCCGCTGCTTCCGTGGTTGGGACTCGGCGCGACCGCGGGGCTGATGACGGCATGGGTGGAGCAAACCTTCATCGGCGCGCGAGGTGCGGATTTCACGCTCACCTTGGTCGAACGCTGCCTGCTGGCCGGCCGGGTGATTTGGTTTTATCTGGGAAAACTGGTGTGGCCCGCGGACCTGATGTTCATCTATCCGCGGTGGGACGTCGACGCGGCGGTGTGGTGGCAGTACCTGTATCCGTTGGGGGTGCTGGCGCTAGTGGCCGGGCTGGGAATAGTGGTCCGACGGCAGCGTGGACTTCCGGCCCGCGCCGCAACGGCGGGGCTGGCCGGATTTCTGATCTTCGCCGGTACACTGTTTCCGGCCATGGGATTCATCAATGTCTACCCGTTCATCTATTCCTATGTGGCGGACCATTTCCAGTACCTGGCCAGTCTGGGCATCATCGTACCGGTGGCGGCGGGGCTGACGCTGGCGGCCGGCACTCTGCTGGACAGCAGAGCCCCCGCCGTCCGGTGGCTGAGCCGTGCGGGGGGCGGGTTGTTGCTCGCGACATTGGGCGCGCTGACCTGGCGCCAGTGCGGCATGTACCGCGATGCCGGAACGCTCTATCGGGAAACGCTGGCGCGGAACCCCGCCTGCTGGATGGCACACACGAACCTGGGCGACCTCCTGTCGAGAATTCCCGGGCGCCTGCCCGAGGCGATCGGCCATTTTGAGGCGGCGCTGCGCATCAATCCCCGGGATGTGAATGCGCACAACGACCTCGGACACGCCTTCACGAAAATCCCGGGCCGCCAGCCCGCGGCCATCGCCGAGTATGAGGCAGCGCTGCGAATCGATCCCCGTTTTGCGCCGGCGCACAACAACCTGGGGGTCCTGCTGGAGACAATCCCCGAACGCCTGCCGGAGGCGATCGGCCACTTGGAGGCGGCGGTGCGGTTGGCTCCCGACGCGGCGGACATGCACGACAACCTGGGCGCAGCCTTGCTCAAGATTCCGGAGCGAGCGCCGGAGGCGACCGCCCAGTTTGAGGCGGCGGTGCGCCTCAATCCGGGTTCCGCGGACATGCAGAACAACCTGGGCGCGGCCCTGGCGAAAATCCCTGCGCGCTTGCCGGAGGCGGCGGCCCATTTGGAGGAGGCGGTGCGGCTTAATCCCCGTTCCGCGAAAATGCACAGCAACCTGGGCGTGGCCCTGGCGCAAATGCCCGGGCGATGGCCGGAGGCGGTCGCCCAGTTCGAGGCGGCGGTGCGAATGGATCCCCGTTCGGCGGAAGCGCACAACAACCTCGGCGCAGCCTTGAGCAAGATCCCGGAGCGAGCGCCGGAGGCGATCGCCGAGTTTGAGGCGGCGACGCGCCTCAAACCCGACTTTGCCGAAGCGCACAACAACCTGGGAGACGCCCTGGTGAATATTCCCGGGCGATTGCCAGAGGCCATCGCCGAATATGAGGCGGTGTTGCGCCTCAATCCCGACTCGGCCGAAGTTCACAGCCAGTTGGGCAAAGCCCTGCTCGGCCTCCCGGAGCGGGCGCCGGAGGCGATGGCCCATTTCGAGGCGGCCGTCCGGATCAATCCCGAGTCGTTCGAGGCTCACTACGCGCTGGGAATCCTGTTGTCCGTCCAGCCGGAGCGCCGGCCGGAGGCGCTGGCCCATTTGGAGGCGGCGCTAAGGATCAAACCCGATTTTGCACCGGCCCGGGAATGGATCGCCCGGCTGCAGGCCGCCCGACCCTAGCCCGACATCCGCTCCGGGAGCATCACAAACCCGGCCGGCATTTTCGCCTTCAACCGGCCACCGGGTCCGATACAACAGGGCATGCCCACGCTTGACGAGATCGTCGCCTACTGCGACCGGCGCACGCGCCGCGCCGCCTTCACCGACTACCCCGGCGCCGCCAACGGCCTGCAGGTCGCCAACCGCGGCCGCGTCACCAAAATCGGCGCCGCGGTCGACGCCGGCCTGGCACCGTTCGAAAAAGCCGTCGCCGCCGGCGTGGATTTTCTGATCGTGCATCACGGACTGTTCTGGGAGCCGCCGCGCCCGGTCACCGGCTCCACCTACCGGAAGCTGGCCTCCCTCCTGCACGGCAACTGCGCGCTCTATTCCAGCCATCTGCCGCTCGACGCGCATCCGCAGATCGGCAACAACGTCCTGCTCGCGCGCCAGCTCGGGCTCAGGCCCCGCCGTTCGTTCCTGGTGCACGAGGGCGAGGCGATCGGCTGGATCGCGCCCAGCCGGCTGCGGCGCGCCAACCTGCGTCGGAAGCTCACGGCGCTGTACCCGCGCGTCGTGGCCATCGAGTGTGGATCGACGGCGCCGCGCGCGGTGGCCTTCTGCAGCGGGAGCGGCAACGGCGCCATGCGCGAGCTCGGGTCCGCGGGCGTGGACACGCTCGTGACCGGCGAGCTGCGCGAGGAATGGTTTACCTACGCGCAGGAGTGCCGTCTCAATCTCTACCTCTGCGGCCATTACGCCACCGAGACGCACGGCGTGAAGGCCCTGGCGGCCGAACTCGCGAAAAAATTCCGCCTGCCGTGGGAGTTCATCGCGACCGGCAATCCGCTCTAAGCCGCCCACGGAAGACACGGAACCCCCGGAAAGAAGATTGTCCCAGCCGGATCCTTCAGTGTATTCCGTGTGTTCCGTGGGCATCCCTCCATGAAAAAAATCGCCATCATCAACGGCCCCAATCTCGACCGGCTCGGCAAACGCGAGCCCGAAATCTACGGCCGGGCGACGCTCAAGGACCTCGAAAAAATGCTCCGCGCCGAGGCCCGCAGGCTCGGCGTGGCGCTCACCTTCTTCCAGTCGAATCATGAGGGTGCGCTCATCGACAAGCTCGGCGAGCTGGCCGACCGCCGGTTCGCCGGCATCATCATCAACCCCGGCGGCCTCGCGCACACCAGCATCGCGCTCCGCGACGCCATCGCGGGGACGGGCATCCCCGCGATCGAAGTGCACATTTCCGACATCCGCCGGCGCGAGCCTTTCCGCCGCAAGTCGGTGACCGCCGGCGCCTGTGCGGCGATGATCTGCGGCCGGGGCCTGCCGGGCTATGTCCTGGCCCTGCGCCGGCTGGCAGCCTGAGCGATGGCCGAGACCCTACCCAACTTCGCCGAGCCGCGCTGGTTCGCCTGCCACACCAGGCCGCGGTGCGAAAAAAAATTCGCCGCGCTGCTCGCCGTCGAGCGTTTCACGCATTACCTGGCGCTCGTGCCGAGCGTGCGGCGCTACCGCGACCAGACGAAACGGTTCACCAAGCCCCTTTTCCCCGGCTACGTGTTCGCCAAGATTGCGCCGGAGCGGAAGAACCGCGTCTACCAGCAGGACCTGCTCGTCCGCGCCATCTGGGTCGAGGACCAAGCCGGCTTCCTCCGGCAGCTCGAGGGCGTGAAGGCGGTCGTGGCCTCGGGCCTGGAACTGAGCCTGCATCCGCTGCTCAAGAAAGGCACACGCGTGAAGGTTGCCGGCGGGCCGCTCCACGGTCTCGAGGGTGTCGTCGACGATCCCGCGAATCCCAAAGGTGTCGTCATTGCCGTCGACGTGTTGCAGCAGGGCCTCCTGGTGCGCATGCCGATGGAGAATCTGCAGATTCTGCCCTAGCGCACGTGCCCCTCCTCTTTTCCAACCTGCATCGCGGGGTTCGCCTGCCGGCTTCCGGCACAGACGATGGTCGCAACCGAAGGCGCGGGGCGCTGTCCATGGGCGTGTCCGCCTCGCATCGTCTGCACTCTTCCATGACCACTTTGCCTTGGAAAACCTGCCTCCTGCTTGTCTCCGGCCTGTTTCTGGCCGTCAGCGCCGCGGCTCAGGACCCTGACGCGGCGCCCGCGGCTGTGACCGCCAACGGCGAACAAGCCACCATCCCCCGTATTCCCGGCCTGTTCGAGATTGATCTGCCGAAGACCGAGCGAAGGGGGAACATCCGATTCAGCTTCCAGCCCTCTTTTCGCGACCTGCTCGATAAGCCTTACGTGCGAATCCCCCTCGAGTTTCGCTGGGGCGTGAACGACCACTTCGAATTGAACAGTGAATTCGAGACCTATTTCGACGACGGCCTGCGCAGCGGCCCCAGCGGCTACGGATTCAGCACAGTGCACTTTGGAGCCAAATACGCCTGGCTCAAGTGGCTCAAACCCACATGGGACGCCAGTGTCGGCTTCAACTCCTCGATTCCCGTCAGCCGCCCCCCAATGGATCTGACCGACGGCCACAACCACGTCACGCCGTACATCGTGTTTGGGCGCAAGCTCGGCTGGATGCCGGGCCTCTCGGGATTCCTTCATACGAGCGTGGACTTTCTCTCCAAGTCATCGACTCCCGGCAATTTCGGCCAGAACGAGCCGCACAGCAACTCGCTGACGCTGACGCCGGGCCTGCTCTACGATCGCAAGGCCTGGCACTACACCCTGGAAGTGGATGGCACCACCACGAGCGTGATCGGTAAAGGCGATCACTACTTCCTCACCATCCGGCCGGGTGTGATCTGGGATTTGCCGAAGCAGCTCATGTTTTATGCGCGCGGCCGCTGGCTCGCCGGCTTCAGCGTGACGGCTGTCTTCGGCCCCGACGGCAACACGTTCAGCACCGGCGGCCGGTTCCGGGGCGAGGTGAACCTCAAGCGCCTCTTCGGTCGCGACCAGCCGGCCGATCCGCCGGGACTTTAACGCCGGCCGCCGAACGCCTACCCCATGACGCGACGGCCCGCGGGAAAGAATAAATCACCGATCCGCGAGGCCAGCATCGCCAGCCAGTCCTTCATAGCCCCTTCCAAGCCCACGCCGCGCCGTGCAGCACGGCGCACGCCGCGAGGGCCGCCGCCACGTCGTCGACGACGATGCCCCAGCCGCCCGGCAGATCCTGCAGTTTACGAATACCCAGCGGCTTCGCGATGTCGAAGAGACGGAACAGCAGGAATCCCGCGATGAAAACCGTCCACGCCGGCCACTGCCGCACCAGCACCGGCCAGCCGAGAAAACACAGGGGCATCGCGGCGAACTCATCGAGGATCACCTCGCCGGGATCGCGCCGCCCGAGGCGGAATTCCGCCTCGCCGCACATCGCCACCGCGAGGTAGAGGCCGGGCAGACTGAAGATCAGCGTCCAGAAGGCGGACCACGGCCAGAAGCCGAGCGGCCAGAAGAAGACGGTGAAATAGAGCAGTCCGGCCACCGAGCCCCACGTGCCCGGCGCGCGGCGCCGGCGGCCGAGCGGACCGAGCGTGGCCAACGCCAGCACCAAACTGGAGGGAAGCAGGCGGGGCCAGATCGGTTGCGCGAGTTTCATACCGCCGGCTCGTCAAACAACACGTGCCGGTATTTCCGGTAGTAGCTCCACATCGACGAAAACATGAACCACATCGACACGAAGAAGAGCACAAGGCCGGTCCAGTGGGCCAGCCAGACCGCGCCATTGAGCGGAAAAGGACAGATGCGCGGCAGGTCGCGCGCCACCATCGGCTCGGCCATCAGGAACCCCAGCGCGGTCAGCTGGATGATTGTCTTCACCTTGCCGCCACGCTCGGCCGCCATCACCACGCCGCGGGTAGCCGCCATCATGCGCAGCCCCGAGATCGTGAACTCGCGCGCAATCACCATCAGCACCAGCATGATCACGATCACGCCCGGCAGCCGCAGCGCCTCCAGATCGAGCAGCGCCACCATGACGCCGATCACCAGCACCTTGTCCGCCAGGGCATCCATGAACTTGCCGAAATCGGAGACGGTGTTGCGTTCGCGCGCCAGCTTGCCGTCGAGCCAGTCGGTGATGGCGGCGGCGATAAAGAGCCAGAAGGCGAGCGTCGCCGCCCACGGCCAAGTGCCATACATCAGCGCCACAATGGCGAAGGTCAGGGGCATGCGGATCAACGTCAGCGCATTCGGCAGATTCATGCGGAAGAGATGACGGCGCAAGGTATGGACCGGTCACGCCGTTGCAGGCAAGGATGTAGATTCCGCCCCACTTCCCCGCCTTCCCCTTCCTGCCTGCTCGATCGCGGTGGTTTCTCCTACCCTCTTGCCCTTGGCCGCAGTCTTGCTCTTACTGTCCCCCTGCTCTGCAGTCGGGCCCGAGCGGGAGCGAGAGCACGAGCAGACCAATCCACGTACCACCCCATGAGACTCTGCATCTATCCGGGCACCTTTGACCCCATCACCTATGGACACCTCGACGTCCTCGAGCGCGCCACGCGCCTCTTCGATCACGTGCTGGTCTCCGTCGCCCACAATCCCGAAAAGAGCCCCCTCTTTACCGCCGAACAGCGCCTTGAGCTGATCCGGCCGAACATCGCCCGCTATGCCAACGTCTCCGCCACCACCTTTCGCGGCCTGCTGGTCGACTTCGCCATGGCGCAGCATGCCATCGCCATCATCCGCGGTCTGCGGGCGATGTCGGACTTCGAGTTGGAGTTCAACATGGCGCTCATGAACCGCCATCTGCAACCCGCGGTCGAAACCATCTACGTGATGCCCAACGAGGATTACAGCTACACCAGCTCCCACCTCGTTAAGCAGGTCAGCAAATACGGCGGTGACGTCTCGAAGTTCGTGCCGGCCAACGTGGTGGCGGCCCTGCGCACCGCCTACGGGTTCAAGTGAAGCCTGACTCCTGCCCCCCCTGCCAGCCGCCGGACAAAATGAGCGGTCCTGTTACCTGCCGGCCCGGGGCGCGTCTTAGCATCGGCTGATGCGCTGCCTTCCAGCTTCGCAATCGCGTGGGAGGTTTGCTTTGCCTTGGCCGCCGTCAAAACTAATCTCTTCCCCTTTATTCATCATCATGGCCACCTCCGCCCGCTCGCGTGTTTGGAAAACCCTCATTATGATCACCGCCATCGTCGCCGTGGCCGCCGGTGGCTGGTACTACTGGATCCGCAGCTCTGACCGGGTGCCGGAGTATTCCACCATCACCGTCGCGCGCGGCGACGTCGTCCAGGTGGTCACGGCCACCGGCGACATCGAGCCGGTGCTCGACGTCAATGTGGGATGCCAGATCTCCGGCATCATCTCCAAGCTCTTCGTGGACTGGAATTCGCCGGTCAAGCAGGGCCAACTGATCGCCCAGATCGATCCCGCCACCTACCAGGCCACTGTGCTGCAGGCCGAGGGCCAGCTCGCCAACGCGAAGGCCAACTACGAACTCACCCGGGTAAACACGGAGCGCACCCGCGAGCTCTTCAAGAAGAGTCTCGTGGCGCAGTCCGACCTCGACACAGCCGAGGCCCAGCTCCTCCAAGCCGATGCGCAGGTGAAAATCCAGAGCGCCGCGCTGGACATGGCCAAGGTGAATCTGGCCCGTTGCGACATCTTCTCCCCCATCGACGGCGTGGTCATCTCCCGCCAGGTCGACGTCGGCAATACGGTAGCCGCCAGTCTGAGCGCTCCCACGCTTTTCATGATCGCGAACGACCTGACGAAAATGCAGATCATCGGCGCGGTGGCGGAAGCCGACATCGGCAACGTCAAGGTCGGCCAGTCGGTCAACTTCACCGTCGATGCGTTTCCCAACCAGCAGTTCCACGGCCGCGTCAGCCTGATCCGGAACGCGCCGCAGACCCAGCAGAACGTCGTCGTTTATCAGACGATCATCGACGTCAACAACCCCGATCTCAAGCTGCGGCCCGGCATGACGGCCAACGTCTCCATTGTCATCGCCGAGAGTTCCAACACCCTCCGCATCGCCAACAGCGCCTTGCGTGCGCGCATCCCGGACGAGCTGCTTCCGAAACGCGCCCCCGAGGCCAGCCTCGACCCTTCCGGTGCCGGTAATAACGCCGCCACTGCCACTCCGGCCGTCAAGCCCATGACCGACGAGGAGCGCCGTCGCGCCACTTTCGCAATCATGACCGAGGCCGGTTTCACCCGGGGTGGTGGACCGCCCACGCCGGAAATCCTCCAGAAAGCCCAGCAACTCGCCAAGGAGCGCGGCCTTGATCTCGACTTCAGCCGCTTCACCGGCAGCGGACGCGGCGGTGGCGGCAGCGCCATCATCACCCGCACCGTCTACCAGCTGAAAGGCGCCGATCCGCACACCGCCACCCTGGAGCCCGTCAGCATTAAGCTTGGCATCACCGATGGAATCAATACGGCCGTCCTGGACGGCCTGAAGGAAGGCGACGTGATCGTCACTGGCGTGACCCTGCCCGGTGCGCAAACCGCGGCGGCCGCCCCGACTTCCGGCAATCCCTTCGCTGGCGGCGGGCCGCGCCGCTTCTGATCCAACCCGCCGCGTTTCGCCGATGGCTGCTGTCGTCAAAATCGAGGAGATTCACAAGATCTACGACTCGGGCGAGATTCCCGTGCACGCCGTGCGCGGCGTCTCGCTCGAGATCCACAAGGGCGAATTCGTGGCGCTCATGGGCGCAAGCGGTTCCGGCAAGTCCACCCTCATGAACCTGCTCGGCTGCCTCGACCGCCCCACCCGCGGTCGCTACCTACTCGACGACACCGACGTGTCGCAGCTCGACCGCAACGAACTGGCCGACATCCGCAACCAGAAGATCGGTTTCGTGTTTCAGGGCTTCAACCTCCTGGCCCGCACGACCGCGCTCGAGAACGCGGAGCTGCCCATGCTGTACGGGCGGCAGCGCCACTCGTCCCGCGAAATGCGCAAACGGGCGCTCCACAGCCTCGAGATCGTGGGCCTCTCGGACCGCGCCGATCATTTTCCCAACCAGCTCTCCGGCGGCCAGCAGCAACGCGTGGCCATCGCCCGGGCACTCGTCAATGATCCCGAGATGCTCCTCGCCGACGAGCCGACCGGCAACCTCGACAGCAGGACCTCCGTCGAGGTGATGGGGGTGTTTCAAAAGCTCAATGACCAGGGCATCACCATCGTCATGGTCACGCACGAGCTTGACATCGCCCGCTACTGCAAGCGCGACCTCATCCTGCGCGACGGCCGCCTGGTGCGCGACGAACTCGTCAAGGACCGTCTGCACGCCAATGAGGAAATGCGAAAACTCCGGGAGGCCGAGGCGGCGGCGAAACTGATCTCCGTCTGACCATGCGCATCATCAACACCATCAAGGTCGCCCTGCGCGCCCTGCGGCGCAACACCATGCGCTCCATCCTCACGGCGCTGGGCATCATCATCGGCGTCGGCGCGGTGATCGCAATGGTCAGCATCGGCAACGGCGCCAAGGCGCAGGTCGAGGCCCAGGTCGCCAGCCTAGGCGAGAACGTCATCACCGTCTTCCCGGGCAGCTTCACCAGCGCCGGCATGCGCACCGGCTGGGGCGGTGCCTCCACCCTTACCATCGACGACGCGGATGCCATCAAGCGCGAGGTGTCCGACGCCATCGGGGTCACCCCAGAGATGCGCGACCGCGCCCAGGTGCTCGCGAACGGCCTCAACTGGAACACCCAGATCATGGGCGAATCGCCCGACTATACCTCGATCCGCAGCTGGGGGCTTTCCGATGGGGCCATGTTCACCGACCAAGATGTCCGCAGCGTGGCCAAAGTGGCCGTGATCGGCAAAACCGTCGCCGACCAGCTCTTCGCCGACGGCAACGCGATCGGCCAGACCATCCGCATCCGCAACATCCCCTTCAAGGTCGTCGGCATGCTCGCCGCCAAGGGTTTCAACCTCTTCGGTCAGGACCAGGATGACACCGTGGTCATTCCCTACACCAGCCACATGAAGCGTGTGGCCCGCCGCCCCAACATCAATTCCATCTTGGTTCAGGCCGCCAGCGCCGGCGCCATCGACCGCGTCCAGCAGGACATCACCGACCTCCTCATGCAGCGCCGCAAGGGCCGCGGCCAAGATTTCACCGTGCGCAACCAGGTGGAAATCGCACAGGCGGCCACCGCCACGTCAAAGACGTTGACGCTGTTGCTCAGCGCGATCGCCGGCGTGTCGCTCGTCGTCGGCGGGATTGGCATCATGAATATCATGCTGGTCAGCGTGACCGAACGCACCCGCGAGATTGGCATCCGCCTCGCCGTGGGCGCCCACGGACGCGACGTACTGCTGCAATTCCTGATCGAAGCGGTGATCCTCAGCTCCCTTGGCGGCATCATCGGGATCGTGCTCGGCGTCGGCTTCTCGGAACTCGTCTCGCTGAGGACCGGCTGGCCGATCCTCGTTTCGCCGACTTCAGTGGTGGTGGCGGTGGCCTTCAGCGCGGCGGTCGGCGTCTTCTTCGGCTATTATCCCGCGCGCAAGGCCGCCCAGCTCGATCCCATCGAAGCTTTGCGCTACGAGTGACGCGAGCCGCGCCAAACGACGCGGGCGGGAAGGTGGAAAAAAAGTGGTGATCATCCCCGGGTAACGTCCGGCAGGAAACCTTTTCACCCTCACTTTCACGTCTGCTTCTCTCCATCCCATTTCCGGGAAACGCGCTTCCCGTGAGCGAAAAAGTTTGGAGAACCTCGAGATGACGTCAGCGCGGTGTGATTTATTTATTGGCAGATCATCATTGGCTTACAGAAATCAAAACAACTTGGCACGGTGCCTGCAACAGGAGGGACAACAACGAAAGCTCCCTCATGAAAACCACCCTCAAGTTCCTTTTGCTTCTCCTCGGCGCAGCTTATCCATGCATCGCGTTTGCCGGACTCATTGGCATCCATACGCCCGCCGCATTCTTCAGCAGCGAAGTCGCCTTCATGCTCTACGCCGCCATTGGTCTGCTGCTCATCGGCGGCAATGACCACGGCCGCCCGCGATTCATTGCGGTACGGAAGGCGCCGGTCGATCTGTGCCCGATCGTGGCTTTCAAGCCGGCCGGGCGCGAATGCACCTGCCATCTCCGCCGCTCGGAATGCGCCGCCGCCTGAGCCGGATTTCAGCTTTCCGCCGTCGGTCGCCGGCGTCGCCCCGGCTCCAGCCACTCTCCGCTTGCTCAAGCCAACCGGCCTTCCTCATTCTGTCGGCAGCATTCTCCTGCGATGACCGCCCCTGACGCTTCGACCCACCGGATCCTCGTTGCCGACGACCAGCCCGACGTTCTCGAGGCGCTGCGTCTCCTGCTGAAGACGGAGGGCTACCAGATCGAGACGGTGAAATCACCCGCGGCGGTCATCAAGGCCCTTGAGGCGCGCGATTTCTCGCTCGTGTTGATGGACCTCAACTACGCGCGCGACACCACCTCCGGCCAAGAGGGGCTCGACCTGCTCAACAGGATTCAAACCATCGACACCTCGCTGCCCGTCGTGGTGATGACCGCGTGGGCGAGCGTGGACGTCGCGGTCGAGGCCATGCGGCGCGGGGCGAAGGATTTCATCACCAAGCCCTGGGAAAACCCGCGCCTTATTGCAATCGTCCGCAACCAGATCGAGCTGGGCACCGCGGTGCGGGCCTACCGCCGGCTCGAACAGGAAAACCAGCTGCTCCGCGGCAAAGGCGGGCCCACGCTCATCGCCCAATCCGCCGCGATGCGGCCCGTGCTCGAAGTCATTGCGCGCGTCGGCCCGTCCGACGCCAACGTCCTCATCACCGGCGAAAATGGCACCGGCAAGGGTTTGATCGCCCAGGCGTTGCACGCCGTGTCGGTCCGCGCGGCCCAGCCCTTCATCTCGGTCAACATGGGCGGTCTGCCCGAGGGCGTGTTCGAGAGCGAGCTCTTCGGCCACGTGCGCGGCGCCTTCACCGATGCCAAAAGCGATCGGGCCGGCCGCTTCGAGCTCGCGGACGGCGGCACGCTGTTCCTGGACGAGATCTGCAACATTCCGCTCGGCCAGCAGGCGAAGATTCTGCGCGCGCTCGAGACCGGCGAATACGAGCGCGTCGGCTCGTCCAAGACCTACCGCGTCAACGTCCGCCTCATCTCGGCCACGAACGCCGACGTGTCCGCCGAAGTCACCGCCGGCAAATTCCGCCAGGATCTGCTTTTCCGCCTCAACACCATTTCCATCCATCTTCCGCCGCTGCGCGAGCGCCGCGAAGACATTCCGCTCCTCGCGCAGCATTTCTTCAAGCAGCACGTCGAGCGCTACCGCAAGGCCGTCACCGGGTTTGATGCCGGTGCGGTCGAGGCCATGCAGAACCATGCCTGGCCCGGCAATGTCCGCGAACTCGACCACGCGGTCGAGCGCGGCGTGCTCATGGCCACGGGCAAGGTCGTCCGCGCCGCCGACCTCGGGCTCAGCGCCGGCCAGGCCGTGTCGCGCATCGAGGACATGAGCTTGGAGGAGGTCGAGGCCCATCTGATCAAGAAGACGCTCGCCCGGTGCGACGGCAATGCCCGCCGGGCCGCCGAGGAACTTGGCCTCAGCCGCAGCGCTTTCTACCGGCGGTTGGAGAAGTACGGGCTGTAGGCAACCCGCGATAAGCCATAAGCAGTAAGCACTCGGCCCAAAGCTGTAAGCTTTAAGCTCTGAGCTTCTGAATAAAGGTTCCGAGCATACGCCTGATTTCCATGATCTCGGCGGCCAGCGGCCGGCCGGAGGAATCTTCCAGATAGCCGAGTTCGCACGCAAGAAGGACGTAGTAATCCAACTCGCAGGCGGAACCCAATGAGATGGTGAGAAACCGCTTCAGTTCGGCGTCACCTTCTCGTCCACAACCCTCTGCGATATTGGCTGGTATTGAAACGCACGCTCGCCGCATCTGATTCGTCAAGGCGAACACTTCGTCCTTGGGGAACGTCTTTGTTACCTGATAGAGCGAGACGGTCAGAGCATGGCTGCGTTGCCAGATTTTTAATTCACGATAGTTTTTCATCACGGAATCTATCTAAAGTCCATATGGCACCAAAACCAAGCTTTCACCTCAGAGCTTATTCGCTTACAGCTTAAAACTTACCGCTTAAAGCTTACAGCTTATGGCTTCCCATCGTCCCCGCCTCACGCACGACCAGCATGTCTTCCTCTTCGCGCTGCTCGCCGGCGCGCCCGCCGTCATCGTGGCCATGTGCTTCCTCTGGCTCGGCGATCATCCGCCCGATTATACCAAGGTGCAATGGACGCTGACGCTGCTCATCTTCGGATTCTGGCTGGGGTACGGCGCCGCCGCCCGCCACCGGGTGGTGCGGCCGCTCCAGACCATGGCCAATCTCCTTTCCGCGTTGCGCGAAGGCGACTTTTCCATCCGTGCCCGCGGGGCGCAGCGCGACGAGCCGCTCGGCGATGTGTACGCGGAAATCAATTCTCTCGGCGCCGTTCTCCAGACGCAGCGTCTGGGCGCTCTCGAGGCCACCGCGTTGCTGCGCACGGTCATGCAGGAGATCGACGTGGCCATCTTCGCGTTCGACAGCAACGAGACGCTCCGGCTGGTCAACCGCGCCGGCCAGGAACTGCTCGCCGCGCCCGCCGAACGCCTCCTCGGCCGCTCCGCCATCGAGCTTGGCCTCAAGGAATGCCTCGAAGGCGACGACACCCGCGTGCTCTCTGCGACCAGGTTTCCCGGCGGCATGGGCCGCTGGGGCATGCGCCGCACGTCGTTCCGGGAAGGCGGCCGGCCGCACTCGCTCATTGTCATCGCCGACTTGAGCGTGCCTCTGCGCGAGGAGGAACTCAAAGCCTGGCAGCGCCTCGTGCGGGTGCTCGGCCACGAACTCAATAACTCGCTCGCCCCCATCAAATCCATCGCTGGCAGCCTCACCGCCATGCTCAAGCATGGCCCGCGCGCCCCCGACTGGGAGGACGACATGCGTTCCGGGTTGGAAGTCATCGAGGCCCGCGCCGAGGGCCTCGGTCGTTTCATGCAGGCGTACGCGCGCCTGGCGAAACTGCCACAGCCGACGCTCGCCTTGACGGAGGTCGCGCCGCTCATCCGTCGCGCGGCGGCCCTGGAAACGCGTTTGCCCATCGAGGTGCAGGCCGGCCCCGATCTCACCGCAAATCTCGACGCCGCGCAGATCGAGCAGGTGCTGATCAACCTTCTTAAAAACGCCGTCGAGGCCTCGCTCGAGGCCGGTGGCGGTGTGCGGGTGAGCTGGAGGAAGCAAGGACCTTTTCTCGAGGTTCACATCGAGGACGATGGACCCGGGATCGCGAACACGGCCAATCTGTTCGTGCCGTTCTTCACCACCAAACCGAGCGGTTCCGGCATCGGCCTGCTCCTCTGCCGGCAGATCGCCGAGAACCATGGCGGCTCGATCAACCTCCGGAATCGCGAAGGTGGCGCCCTGGGTTGCCTGGCCACGTTGCGGCTGCCGGTGTAGAACGAACGGAGATTGCCAAGGGCCGATTGCCAAATGGGCGGCCGAAAGACCGCCATAAACGCAACAGGCAGGGCTCATCCAATCGGCATTGGCTCATGTCGCTCTGCTGGCCAGCAGAGCTCGGTAGGCAACCGGCCTTCGCCTCGCAATTCACCTGCCTCGTCATAGTCCCCAAGGCGAAGGCGGGTCCCATTTCCGGGACGCCTCAGTCCCATCCGCGGCGTCGGTGCGCCAGCCGGGATGATTGATCTGAAATGTTTAGGCTTACGAACCAATGACTTATGCCACAGGGCGGGGCTTGGCACAGGCGATGCAAACAGTCTGGTACCCACGATCCTCTCATGGATATTCCTCGCCCGAACGCAGCCAAGGAAAAGCGCAGGAAGCGCATCATTATCGCCGGCATCGTCGCTGTCGCCCTGATCGGCGTGACCTTCGCTCTCTCGCGCCTCAAGCCCGCCGCGCCCACGGTCGATCGCAACCTCGTGTGGATCGGTACTGTGAAACGCGGCCCGATGGTCCGGCAGGTGCGCGGTCTGGGCACGCTCGTGCCGGAGGAAATCCGCTGGATCGCCGCGCGCACCGAAGGCCGCGTCGATCGCATCGTGCTGCGGCCGGGTGCCGTCGTCACGCCGGACAGCGTGATCCTGATGCTCAGCAATCCCAGCGTGGTGGAGGCCGCCACCAGCGCGGATTCGCAGCTCAAGTCGGCCGAGGCCGAACTCGCGAATTACAAGATGACGCTCCAGAAAGGCGTCCTCGACGCCGAGGCCGCCCTGGCCCGCGCCAAGTCCGAATTCGAAACCACCCGGCTCCAGGCCGAGGTCAACGACGAGCTGTTCAAGGACGGTCTCGTTTCCGCCCTTGAGCTGCGCCGCTCGAAGGTCGCGGCGGAGGACGCCAGCACGCAGTACACCATCGAGCAAAAACGTTATGCGTTCACCAACGAGTCGGTCGCGCCGCAGCTCGCCGTGAAAGAGGCGGAAGTTGATCGCATCCGGGCCCAGGCGAAACTCCGCCGCGACGAGGCCGACGCCCTCTCCGTCCGCGCCGGCATGCCGGGCGTGCTGCAGGTGCTGCCCGTCGAGGTCGGCGCCCAGGTGCAGCCCGGCGCCAATCTGGCCCGCGTGGCCGACCCCACGCGTCTGAAGGCCGAGGTGCGCATCGCGGAAACGCAGGCCAAGGACATTCAAATCGGCCAGCTCGCGTCCATCGACACCCGCAACGGCCTCGTGGCCGGCCGCGTCGCGCGCGTCGATCCCTCCGTGCAAAACGGCACGGTCACGGTCGACGTCTCGCTGAACGGCGAGCTCCCCAAGGGCGCCCGCCCCGACCTCAGCGTCGACGGCACCATCGAACTCGAACGCCTGGACGACGTGATCTTCGTCGACCGCCCGGCCTTCGGCCAGGAACGCAGCACCGTGGGCATCTTCAAGCTCGATGCCAACGGCGTTTATGCGGAGCGCACCCAGGTGCAGCTGGGCCGGAGCTCCGTCAACACCATCGAGATCGTCAGCGGCCTCCAGCCCGGCGACCGGGTCGTCCTCTCCGACATGACTCCATATGATGCCAACGAGCGCGTCCGCCTGAATTAACCCACCCCTCACCCCGCCCACAAAAAACCTACAACTTTGCAGCGCCGCCGTGTGTGCTCTGCAAACCGCTGCCAGCCCCACCCTTCATTCATATGAACACCGAAACGAACGGCCAGTCCCTCATCAAACTCGACGGCGTGACCAAGGTTTTTCTGACTGACGAAGTCGAGACCCACGCCCTCTCCGGCATTCACCTTGAGATTCTCAAGGGTGAATACGTCTCGATCGCCGGCCCCTCCGGCTGCGGCAAGTCCACGCTCCTGTCCATCCTCGGCCTGCTCGACACGCCGACCGAGGGCGAATACCGCCTCAACAGCCGTCCCGTGCAGGGCCTCTCGCTCGCCGAGCGGGCGCGCATCCGCAACCGCGAGATCGGGTTCATTTTCCAGTCGTTCAACCTCATCGGCGACCTGACCGTCTACGAAAACGTCGATCTGCCGCTGACCTACCGCGGCATGCCGGCGAGCGAACGCAAGCAGCGCGTCAACGAGGCGCTCGAGAAGGTCGGCATGGCCCACCGGGCCAAGCACCTTCCCTCCCAGCTCTCCGGCGGCCAGCAGCAGCGCGTGGCCGTGGCCCGCGCCCTGGCGGGTTACCCATCCGTGCTGCTCGCCGACGAGCCGACCGGCAACCTCGATTCGAAGAACGGCGACGCGGTCATGGAGTTGCTGGCCAATCTGCACCGGAGCGGCTCCACCATCGTGATGGTGACGCACGATCATCGCTTCGCCCGTCATGCCGCGCGCTCCGTGCACCTCTTCGACGGCCGGGTCGTGGAGGAAAGCGCGATCACCAAGGAGGCGGAGACCTCCCTCTGAGCGTTTCGCGGTTCGCCCCGTCCGCATCGATCGGCGGATTCAAACCCTCCCGCTTCCTTTCTACCCGCGCCCGTTTCGCCCCGCGAGAAAAGTGACCGTGAGAGTGAAAGCGGAGGGGGGGCTGACGCCGAGACGGGCGGCACTCCCACCCCACCGCGCTGTTCGATTCCACCCCTTTCACCTTCCCCGTCACTTTCGCGATGAATGATCTTCGTTACGTCTTCCTCGTCTGCGGCAAAGCCGCGGGACGAGCCGCGCCATAGCTCAACGAGCGAAGGCCGGCGCCCGCACAATTTCTACCGTCATCACGCATGCACGACTTCAAACACGCATTCAGGCTGCTCGCCAAGTCGCCCGGCTTCACCGTCATCGTGGTCCTCACGCTCGCCCTCGGCATCGGGGCCAACACCGCGATCTTCAGCCTCGTCAACACGACGTTCCTGCGCGCCCTGCCCTACCCGGAGCCGGACCGCCTCGTCCACCTCTCCGAGAAGAACGACCAGTCGAGCGACATGGACGTCTCCTACCCGAACTTCGAGGACTGGCGCGCGGGACAGGACGTGTTCAGCGCGCTCGCCATCTATCGCACCGATGGCCGCAAGCTCAAGACGCCCGACAGCGCGGAACAGGTCACGATCGCACAGGTCTCCGCGGACTTTTTCCCCGCCGTCGGCGTGCACGCCGCCCAGGGCCGCGATCTCACGGCCGACGACGACCGCGCCGGCGCCGCGGCGGTCGCATGGCTGACCCATGCGGCCTGGCAGCGCTATTTCGCGGGCGATCCGAACATCGTCGGGCAAACCGTGCTGCTGGATGGCGCGCCGACCAGCGTGGCCGGCATCCTGCCGTCCGCTTTTCGTTTTCACCGCAGCGCCGACCTTTTCGTGCCGATCGGCCAGTTCGTCGACCAGCAGTTCATGCGGGAACGCGATAACCGCAACGGCACGTACGTCGTCGGCCGCCTCAAACCCGGCATCACCTTCGCGGCCGCGCAGGCGCAGATGACCGCGATCGGCCGGCGCCTCGAACAGGCATATCCCAAGAGCAACGCCGGCATCGGCATCAACCTGCAGCCGCTGCGCGAGCGCCTGGCCGGTTGGGCGCGCACGAGTCTCCTGCTGCTGCTCGGCGCGGTCGGCATGGTCCTGCTGATCGCCTGCGTCAATGTCGCGAACATGCTCCTCGCGCGCTCGTTCGGCCGGACCCGCGAGATGGCGATCCGCAGCGCGCTGGGCGCGACGCGCGGGGCGCTCCTCCGTCAGTTGCTGGCCGAGAGCCTCGTGCTCGCCGCCATGGGTGGGCTCGCCGGCGCGCTCCTCGGTGCGTGGGGCTACGATTTTGTGAGCCGCCTGGTGCCGTGGGAAATGCGCGCGGTGACGGAAGGCACGGGCGGCGTCGACCGCGGCGTGCTGCTGTTCATCGTCGGCCTCACGCTCGTCACCGGCCTCGCCTTTGGCCTCGCGCCCGCCTGGCAGCTTTCCCACGCGAACCCGAACGACGCGCTCAAGAACACGAAGCCCGCGATGCGGACGCTGTTCGGCCGCGTCCGGCTCGCGGACGGACTCGTGGTCGTCCAGGTCGCGCTCGCGCTCATGCTGCTCGTGGGCGCGGGATTGATGATCCGCAGCCTCGCGCGCCTCAGCGAGGTGAATTCCGGCGTGCAGCCGGATCGCGTGCTCACGTTGCGCGTCGGCACGCCGCCCATGGAGCAATACCTCCACGACCCGTTCGCCTACGTCACCTACCACGAACGCATCCTCGAGCGTGTGGCCGCGCTGCCGGAAGTGGAGACCGCCGCCTTCGGCTCGGCCCTGCCGTTCACCTGGAACACGTCGACCAGCACGTTTTTCCGCACCGACCGGCCCGCGCCGGAACCGGGCAAGTTCCCCGCGGCGAACACGCACGTGGTCACGCCCGGGTATTTCCGGGCGCTGGGCATTCCGCTGCTGCGCGGCCGGCTCTTCGACGGTCACGAACCTGTGCCAACGATGCCCGCCGGCGAGGTCCTCACGATGGCGTTGCTGCCGAAGATCTACAAGGACTTCGATATCGCCTGCGTGATCAGCCAGCGGATGGCCGACCAGTACTGGCCCGGCGAGGATCCGATCGGCAAGCGTTTCCAGTTTGGCTATCCCGACATGCACCTGCCGGCCGCGACCATCATCGGCATCGTCGGCAGCACCACGCAAATCGGCCTCGATCGCGGCGAGCCGGCGGAGTATTACTGTCTGCTGAAGCAGTTCCCGGCGCCGATGTATTTGCATCTCGTCGTGCGGACCCGCGCGGATCCCGCCGGCGTGCTCGCCTCGGTGCGCACCGCGGTGCGCTCGGTCGCCCCGGATGAACCGATCTACGACATCGAACTGATGACCTCGCGCATCGCGGATTTCTCATCCGACCGGCGCTTCAACATGGGCCTGTTCACGTTCTTCGCGGCGACGGCGCTGTTGCTCGCCGCGATCGGCATCTACGGCGTGCTGGCGTGCGTTGTCGGCCAGCGCACCCGGGAGGTGGGCATCCGCATGGCGCTGGGCGCGCAACGCCGCGATGTGCTGCGCGACGTCCTTGCGCGCGGCTTGCGACTCGCGCTGCCGGGCGTGCTGCTCGGGCTCGCCGGAGCCTGGGCTGGAAACCGGCTGCTCCAGAGCCAGCTCTTCGCCGTCAAGGGAACGGATCCCGTCACCTACGCCGTGGGAGCCGTCCTCCTCCTCTTCGCCGCGCTGCTCGCCTGCTGGGTGCCCGCCCGCCGCGCAACGCTGGTGAACCCGGTGGAGGCGCTGCGCGCCGAATGAGCCGTAAGCGATAAGCTTTAAGTCATAAGCTCCAACCCAACTTTCCTCACCTCAAAGCGCGTAACTTACCGCTTACCACTTAGAGCATAAACCTATGCTGCACGACCTCCGCTTCGCCCTCCGCCAGCTCGTCAAGTTCCCCGGCTTCACGATCGTGGCGGTGCTTACCCTCGCCTTCGGCATCGGCGTCAACACGCAGATCTTTTCGATGGTCAACGTGTTTTTCCTGCAGCCGCTGGCCTTCAAGGACGCCGACCGCCTCGTGCTCGTGCTCATGCGCAGCGACGTCTTTAACATGCCGCATGGCTTGTCGTTTCCCGACTTCAAGGATCTCCGCGAGCAGACCAAATCCCTCACCGATCTGATTGCCTATATGCCCAGTCCCGTCCACGTCAGTGCCGCGGGCCAGGCGGCAGACCGGACGTGGATGGAAATCGTCACGCCGAACGGATTTACCGCGCTCGGCGTCCAAGCCGCGCTCGGACGGACCCTCCTGCCGGCGGACGGCGAGAACGCCGGAGCCGAACCAGTGGCGATGCTGAGCTTTGATTACTGGAAGAACCACTTCGGCGGCGATCCCGGAATCGTGGGCCGGACGATCACACTCAATGACAAGCCGTTCACCGTCGTGGGGGTCGCGACGGAGGGTTTCCACGGTTTTTCGTGGGCGATGGCGATGAAGGTCTTCGTTCCCGCGGGCGCGGGGAGCCGGTTGCTCCCCGACACCTACCAGATACTCGAGAAACGGTGGGTGAAGAACTGGCGCGTCCTAGGCCGCCTGAAGCCCGGTGCCACGCTGTCCGCCGCCCGCGCTGAGACCGACATCATCTGTCGAAAACTTGTTCAGGATTTTCCTGACGATCACAAGGGGGCGCGCCTCATGGTCATTCCAGAAACGCGGGCCCGCCCCGATCCCATCTTTGCGGACTTCACGCCGGTTTTCGTCGCGGTTTTCACCGGCATGGTCGGCCTCGTCCTGTTCATCGCCTGCGCCAACGTCGCGAACCTGATGCTGGCGCGCGTGATCACGCGCCAGCGCGAAATGGTGATGCGCAGCGTGCTGGGCGCCAGCCGGTGGCGGCTGATCCGGCAAATACTTGTGGAGAGTCTCCTGTTCGCCGCCATCGCCGGCGTGCTGGGGTACCTGATCTCCGACTGGACGGGCGCGGCCATCAACCGATTGGTGCCGCCTCCCACCGACATTCCAGTCGTCACGGATTTTGCTCCCGGCGGGCGCGTCTATCTTTTCACCGCCATAATTTCGCTCGTGGCCGGGCTGGCGACCGGTTTGGTGCCGGCGTTGCGGGCCTCACGCGTCGACTTGAACGAAGGGTTGAAAGAGAACGGCGGCGGTCGCGCATCTGCCGGCCGGCACCGTTTGCGCAACCTGCTGGTCATCGGGCAGGTCACGATGTCCCTGGTGGTGCTGATCTGCACCGGCATGTTTCTGCACAGCCTGCAGCGTGCCCGCAGTCTCAATCTCGGTTTCCGTGCGGACCATCTGCTGACACTTTCGCTGGATCTCGGCCTGCAGGGTTACAACGATGATCGCGGGAAGGTTTTCTGCCGCGAACTCCTCGAGAAGATCCGGGCGATGCCCGGAGTCGAGGGCGCGGGTCTGGCGCGGCAGGTTCCCTTCGACACGCTGGGCATCCAGATCAACGAGGTTTATCCGGAAAATCCACCGCCGCAGCTCAAGGACGGCGCCGCCACCATCTCCAGAACCAGCGTCGATCCCGGTTACCTGCCGATGATCGGCACCATCCTCCGGCGCGGCCGCCAGCTCGCTCCGACGGATACCGAATCGACTCCGCGCGTGGCCGTCATCAACGAAACGATGGCGAATCTTTGCTGGCCCGGGCAGGACGCCCTCGGCCGGCGCTTTCATCTGTGGCGGAACGGACCACTGATCGAAGTGGTGGGAATCGCGGTCACGGGCAAATATGTCATGATTTCGGAACCGCCGCGGCCCTTCGCCTACCTGCCGCTGGCGCAGGATTACGGCACTCCGATCACCCTCGTCATGCGCACGACGGCCGCGCCGGACAGCCTGATGAACGCCGTGCGGGAGACGGTGAAGACACTCGACCCCCATCTACCGGTCTACAACGTGCGCACGATGGATGAGCACCTTCGCTCCAGCGTATTCGCCCTGCTGCCCTTGCGCATGGGCGCAATGCTGGCTGGCATTCAGGGCGTCATCGGGTTGCTGCTCGCGGTGATCGGACTCTATGCCGTGGTCTCGTTCGGCGTGACCCGGCGCACCCAGGAGATCGGCATCCGCATGGCCCTCGGCGCGGACCGCCACGCCGTGCTTCGACTGGTATTGCGCGACGGCATGCGTCTGGCGGTGATCGGCCTCGGCATCGGGCTGGTACTCGCGCTCGGAATGGGGTTCGTCCTCTCGCGCGTTCTCTTTGGCATCAGCCCGGCGGATCCGCTGGTATTCATCAGCATCACCGCCCTGCTCATCGCGACGACGCTCGGTGCCTGTTACTGGCCGGCCCGCCGGGCCATGCGCCTGGATCCGGCCGTGGCACTCCGGCGGGAATGAGCCATGGGCGATAAGCTTTAAGCCATAAGCTCCAAACCAACTTTCCTTACCTCAAAGCCCATAACTTACCGCTTAACGCTTAGCGCTTAAAGCTATGATGAACGACCTCCGCCACGCCTTCCGCACCCTCATCAAATCGCCCGGCTTCTCCGCCGTCGCGATCGCCACGCTGGCCATCGCCATCGGTGTCAACTCGGCGATCTTCTCGATCGTCAACGGCGTCATGTTGCGTCCGGTCGTGCCACTCAAGCCGGAGCAGGTGGTCAACATCTTCACGGCCCGCAAGGAGGCCAACCGCGACTACCGCCAGTTCTCCAGCGCCGAGTTCAACGCGTTGCGGGAGTCCAACCCCGTCTTCACGGACGTCGCCGCCCTGAGCTTCACGCTGACCGGCGTCGGCCGCGACGAGTCCATGCGTCGCAGCTTCGTGTTTTTCAGCTCAAACAACATTTTCGAGCTGCTCGGGGTCAAACCCGCCGCCGGCCGTTTCTACAATGCCGCCGAGGCCCGCCCCAACGCCAACATCCCGGTGGCCGTGGCGAACTACGCGCTGTGGCAGCGCATGGGCGGACGACCGGATTTCATCGGCAGCACGCTGCAGGTCAACGGACAGCCGTTCACTGTGATCGGCGTGACGCCCCGCGGTTTCAGCGGCGTGAATGCCGTGCTGGCTCCCGATCTATGGCTCCCGCTGGGCGTCTATGGGCTGTTCACCAACCGGTTCGACGACTCCGTCCGGTCCAACGACCTGGCGGGCGCGACCACCTACGCGCTCAACCTCATGGGCCGGCTCCGGCCGGGCGTCGACCTCAAGTCGGCCGAGTCCTTGCTGCCTGTCTTGGAAAAACGCCTCGACGCCGTCCAACCGCCGGATGCCTCGAGCAAGCGCGAGCTGCAGATCCAACACCCCTCCCGTTTCAGCATCAGCACCAGTCCGTCCGAGGATGGCCCCGTCCTCGGCATCGCCGCGTTGCTGCTCGGCATGGCCGCGGTCGTGCTGCTGATCGCCTGCCTCAACCTCGCGAACATGCTGCTCGCGCGCGGTACGGCCCGCCGCCGGGAATTCGCCATCCGGCTTTCTCTCGGGGCGCCGCGCTGGCGCGTCGTCCGCCAGTTGGTCGTCGAGGGCCTGGTGCTGTCCCTGGCCGGCGGCGGGATCGGCCTGCTCATCGCCCAATGGAGCAACGACCTGCTGGCGCAATCGCTGAACAGTCTGTTCCGCGCGATGAATTTTTCCCTCACGATCAACTTGCAACCCGATGCCACCGTGCTCGGCGTCACGCTGCTCTTCTGCCTCGCCGCCACCCTCGTCTTCAGTCTCGGGCCCGCGTTGAAATCGGTGCGGGCCGACGTGGTCCACGATCTCAAGCAACAGGCGGGCGAACCGGTGATGACCGGCCGTTGGAACCGGTTTTTCTCGGCCCGGCACTGCCTGGTCATGACCCAGATCTCCCTCTCGCTCGTGCTGCTGTTCACCGGCGGCCTGTTTCTGCGCGGCGCCCTCAACGCGGCGGGCCTCGATCTGGGTTTCAACACCGTCGGTGGCATCGTCGCCGAGATCGATTACTCGATGAACCACACGGATGAGGCGGTGGCCCGTCAGAAAATGCAGACCCTCCTGGGCCGTGTCCGGGCACTTCCCGGCGTACGGCGAGCCGCCCTGGCCAGCCTCCTGCCCTATACGAACATCACCATTATGCGCCGGATCATGCCGGCCGAGACCGCGACCGTCACCGATCCCAAGGCGCCGCAGCCGGGCTTCGAAGGACTCTTCTCCGCCGTCACGCCCGATTTCTTTGACGCCATCGGGATACGCCTGCTCCGCGGCCGGACCTTCACCGCGACCGAAGCGGAGAACCGCGAGGCCCCGCCGGTCGTGATCCTGGACGAGCGGATGGCGAAGTCGCTCTTTCCCCAAGGCGAGGCGCTGGGTCGCCGCATCAGGTACACCCGGCCGCCCGTCGACGGATCGCCGGCGGAGATGGAGGTGGTCGGCATCGTGGTGACGCACCGCCAGCAACCGGGCACTGAGGAGCCCGACCGCCGGATCTACGTGCCGCTCGCCCAAGCCTACAGCGCGAACGTGTACCTGAACGTGCGCCTCGCGACGGACGACCCGCGGGCCACAACCGCGGCAATCGGCACGCTTCGCCGGGAACTGCGGGCCGTCGATCCCGACCTGCCGCTCCTGCGCCTGGAGCCGTTTTCCCGGCTCGTCGACAGCAACATCAGCCTGTGGGTGGTCAAGCTGGGCGCTGTCATGTTCGGCGCCTTCGGCGGGATCGCGCTGCTGCTCGCCACCGTCGGCGTTTACGGCGTCAAGGCCTACGCGGTCGAACGCCGCACGCGCGAGATCGGCATCCGCATGGCGCTCGGAGCCATGCCGGTCGATGTGCTGGCGCTGGTCATGCGGCAGGCCGTGCTGCAGACGGTAGTCGCGATCGCCGCGGGCCTGGTTTTGGCGCTGCTCGTGGGGCGCGTGCTGGCCTCCGCCCTGTTCAACGTCAGCCCGGCTGATCCGCTGGTGCTCGGAACATGCGCGGCCATCCTGACCGTGACCACGCTCCTCGCCTGCTGGCTGCCGGCCCGCCGCGCCACGCGTGTCAACCCGGTGGAGGCGTTGCGCGCGGAGTAGACCTCCCGACTTTCACACCGACAACCCAAGTTCCGCCTGACACCAACCATGACCTCATGATCTTTGGGTTTCTCATTTTCCCCGGCTTGGAGGAACTGGATCTCGTCGGTCCGTGGGAGATGGTCTCGCTCTGGAGCAAACACCTGCAGGGCCCCGAACGGTGCCTCATGGTGGCGCAGACCCTCGAGCCGGTCGTGTGCGCCAAGGGCATGTCGATCAATCCCCATGTCGCCTTCGACGAATGTCCGCCGCTTGACTATCTGCTGGTGCCCGGCGGCGAGGGCACGCGCCAGCAGGTGGACAACGCCACCCTGGTTCGCTTCGTCGCCGACCAGGCCAAGGGCTGCCAAGCCGTCCTCTCGGTCTGCACCGGTTCCTTCATCCTGCACCGGGCGGGCCTGCTGTCCGGGCGGCGCGCCACCACTCACTGGTCCTCGCTGTCACGTCTCGCCGAACTTGGAAATGTCGAGGTCTGCCAGGAACGCGTCGTCCGGGACGGCAACATCTGGACCGCCGCCGGTGTTTCCGCGGGCATTGATCTCGCCCTGGCCTTCATCGCATCCGTCGCGGGTGAAACGGTCGCCGGCAAAATCCAGTTCGGAGCCGAGTACTACCCAACCGGACGGTTTTTCGGCACTAGTCACCAAAGTCCGCAAGCTCCGGCGTATCTTAAAAAAGGGCCCAACCCACCGTCCCGGCCGCACCTCCCCTGACCCTCCAGCGGCGACCCGTCATGCTTTCCGATCTTAAATTCGCCTTCCGCCAACTCCTCAAGGCGCCCGGTTTCACCGCCGTCGCCGCGCTTTCACTCGCCTTGGGTATCGGCGCGACCACGACGGTGTTCTGCTGGATGCAAGGCATCGTCCTTCATCCGCTGCCGGGCGTCGATCGGCAGGAACAAATGGTCGTGCTCACCACCATCCACGACAAAGAGATGTGGGACACCGTCTCCCTGCCGGACCTCAAGGATTACCGGGAGCTGAAGGAGGTTTTTGCGGGCATCATCGGTTCCCAAGTCACGCCCGCCTGCCTGACTGTGGACAACAATTCCGAGTGGATCTACGGCCAGATCACCACGGCGGATTTCTTCGACGTGCTGGGCGTCAAGCCGGTCCTCGGACGCACCTTCCTGCCCGAGGAGGACCGGAAACCCGGCGGCAATCCGGTGCTGGTGTTGAGTGAAACCTTCTGGCGGCGCCGTTTCCACGGCAATCCCGCAGTCGTCGGCGGGAATGTGGAACTCAACCAACACCCCTTCACCATCATCGGGGTGGTGCCGGCCGCATTCCACGGCACGATGAGCGGACTCATCTGCGATTTCTGGGCCCCGGTCTCGATGCACCGAGAGGTGGCCAGTTTCGGTTCGCTGGACAACCGTTGGGATCGCTGGCTCCACACCCAGGCCCGGCTTCAGCCCGGCGTTGGCTTGGAGCGCGCCCAAGCCGTCGTGGATGCGTTCGCGGCGCGCTTGGAAAAGACGTATCCCGACTCCAACCGGCTGATCCGCCTGCGGGTCCTGCCTTTCGCCAAAGCGCCTTACGGCGCGCAGCCGGTCTTCGGCATCGTGTTGAGCATTCTGCTGGCGGTCAGCGTCGGCGTATTGCTGATTGTCGCTGCCAATGTGGCGAATCTCCTGCTGGCCCGGGCGACCGGCCGGCAAAAGGAAATCGCCATCCGCCTTGCGATGGGCGCCGGGCGCGGCCGGCTGATCCGGCAGTTGCTCACCGAGAGCCTGCTGCTGGCCCTGCTGGGTGGAATCCTAGGCGTGCTGCTCGCCTTCTGGGCGGTTGACCTGTTGATGGCCTGGCTGCCGCATACGTATCTGCCGATCGGCCTCGCGGTCAGCGTGGATGCGCAGACTTTGGGTTTCACGGTTCTGCTGACCCTCGCCACCGGGGTCGTCTTCGGGCTCGTGCCGGCTATGCAAGCCTCGCAGCCCGATCTTAATTCGACCCTCAAAGAAGGCGGCCGGGGGTCGGGTGCGGCTGCTTCTCATCATCGCCTGCGCAGTCTGCTGGTGATCGCAGAGGTCGCGCTCTCGTTGGTGCTGCTGGTCGGGGCCGGGCTGTGTATCAAAAGCGTCCAGCGGGCCCGCCAGGCAGACCTCGGCTTCGACCCCGGCCATGTGCTGCTCGCCGGACTCCGCATCGGCATGAATGGCTACACGGAGGAGACCGCCCAAATCTTCTACCGCCGGCTGGAAGAGCGGTTGGCCGCCCTGCCCGGCGTGCAGTCCGCCGCGCTGTGCAGTTGGTTTCCGCTCGGCTTTGAGGGCGGCGGGATGCACAGCGTGGAGGTGGAGGGTTATGAGCGCAAGCCGGGGGAGGACACCACCTTCCAGTACAGCAACATCTCGCCGCGTTATTTCGCCGTAATGAAAATCCCGCTGGTCGCCGGGCGCGATTTCACCGATCAGGACGACGAAAAAGCGCCGGCCGCCGCCATCATCAACGAAACCATGGCGAAGAGATTCTGGCCGGGCCAGGATCCGATCGGCCGAAAATTCAAGGAGAACGGCCGCACCACGACCGTGGTGGGCGTCGCGAAAGCCGGCAAGTATCGCTCGCTGAACGAACCGCCCCGCTGTTTCTACTATCGGCCCTACCGGCAGACCTTGTGGGATCTCAACCTGGGCATCTGCCTCCGCACCGCCGGCGATCCGGCCATGCTGGCGGGCGCGCTGCAGCAGGAGATCCACCGGCTCGATCCACGCGTCGAGATCTGGGCGACCCTGCCGATGACCGATTTCATCAAAGCCGCATTTCTGGCACCCGTGCTCGCCTCGCGCCTGCTCAGCTGGCTGGGGATGGTTGCGCTGACCCTCGCAGCGATGGGCGTCTATGGCGTGATGGCGTATGTGGTCAGCCAGCGCACCCAGGAGTTCGGGATCCGCATGGCGCTCGGCGCCGGCACCGGCGACGTGTTGCGCCTGATCTTCAGGGAAGGTCTGGCGCTCGCCGCCATCGGCATTGCGATCGGCCTGACACTGGCGCTGGCCGTCACCCGCCTGATGGCTGGTTTTCTGATCGGCATCAGCCCGTTCGATCCGGTCACCTTTGTCGGGGTGCCGCTGCTGCTGGGCATCGTGACGTTGCTGGCCTGCTGGCTGCCGGCGCGCCGCGCGACGCGCGTCGATCCGATGATCGCGTTGCGAGCGGAATAATCCCGGATTTCTACAACTTGGCGGGTGGATCCGGTGTTATCAGGCAAGCACCGGTCGTTTTGTCCTCCTCCACCCACCCTCATGGACACCCTATTGCAGGACCTCCGCTTTTCACTCCGACTGCTCGCCAAGACCCCCGGCTTCACCGCCGCCGCCATTACCGTTCTCGCTCTCGGGATCGGGGCTAACACGGCCATCTTCCGTGTCGTTCGCGAGCTGATTTTCAGCCCGCGCCCGTATCCGGACGAGGCGCAAGTCGTCCAGCTCTACACTCAGGATACCAGGAACCCCCAACGCTTCCGCCAGTTCTCCTACCCGACCTATCAGGACATCCGCCAGCAGCAGACCGTCTTTTCCGGGGTCTTGGCCCATACTTTGGCCATGGTGGGCGTCGGCGAGGGCAAGGCCTCCCGCCGCACCTTCGCGGCTATCGTCAGCTCGAACTATTTCAGCACGCTCGGGGTGCCGCTCGTGCAAGGCCGCGGCTTTCTGCCCGAGGAGGAAAAACCCGGCAGCGCCGTGCCGGTGGTCATCGCCAGCCACCTCTACTGGGAAAAATCCGGTTTCGATCCGTACCTCGTTGGCCGGACCATCCGCGTCAACGAGCGCCCGTTCACGGTCGTCGGCATCACGCCGGAAGATTTCTGCGGGACCATGATGCTGTTGGGTCCAGAACTCTATTTTCCGTTGGGTGACTTCGACCTCCTGACGGGCGGTTCTGAGGCCGAGACCCAGCGCACCCTCGAGCGCCGCGACGCCTACGACCTGTTCGTCGTTGGCCGCCTCAAGCCTGGCGTGACGGCCGCCGCCGCCGAGACCTCCCTGCGAGGATTCGCCGCCAACCTCGAGAAATCCTATCCAGTCGAACAGAAGGACCAAACGTTCACCACTCGCCCCCTGCCGCGCCTCAGCACCAGCACCTACCCCTCGCCCGAGGGGGGGCGACCTCAATCTGCTCGGCACACTCCTGCTCGGCATGGCTGGCCTCGTATTGCTCGTCACCTGTCTCAACCTCATCAACATGCTCCTCGCCCGCGGTGCCGCCCGGCGCAAGGAGATCGCCATCCGGCTCGCACTCGGTGGCGGGCGCGGGCGCATCGTCCGCCAGCTCCTCACCGAGGGTCTCGTGCTCTCCCTCGCCGGCGGCGCCGGGGGCATGGTCCTTGGACTCTGGTCCTCGAATCTGCTGGCCGCCTCCCTCGGCGCGCACATGCCGGTGGCTCTGTTCTTCCGCGGCGGACCTGATCCGGCGATCTTCGCCGCCACGCTGGCCTTCTGCGCGCTCGCCACGGTTTTCTTCGCCCTCGGGCCTGCGCTCAAGCTCTCGCGCGGAAACGTGATCCGCGACCTCAAGGAACACGCCGGCGAGGACGCCACGCCGCGCCGCCGCTGGCTCCCGTGCAATCCCCTGGTCGTGACGCAAATCGCCCTTTCGCTCGGCCTGCTCACCGCTGCCGGGCTCTTCATCCGTGGCGCGCTCAAGGCCGGCAGCGTCGAAACCGGCTTCAAAGCCGACGACACCGTCCTAGTGGAAGTCGATGCCAGCCTCGGCGGCCTTGACAAGACCCGCAGCCTCCAGCTTTACCGCGCCGCGAGCGACCGCCTGGCCGCGCTCCCTGGGGTACAGTCCGCCAGCATCGCTTCCTTCGTGCCGTTCGGCTTCACCGCCCTCAGCCGCCCCGTCCGGCGCGCCGGCATCAAACCGGCCCCTGGCGCGAAACCCGCCACCGCGGCCGAGGGCCTGGCTTTCAACGTCCGGTGGAACAGCGTTGGCGCCGACTATTTCACCACCATGGGCCTGCCCCTCCTGCGCGGCCGCGCCTTCACCAAGATCGAAGCCGAGTCGCCGGACTCGCCCGCCGTCGCCATCATCGACGATGTGCTGGCCCGGAAGCTTTGGCCCGACGGTGACGCGCTCGGCCAGCGCATCCAGTGGGCCGAAAGCGACGCGCCCAAGGCCCCCGGTGGCGACAGCGGCAATATGGGCGGCGTCAGTAACGATCTCGCCAAGAGCGCTGATGACGTGAAATCGGTCGAGATTGTCGGCATCGTCCCGGCGATCCGTTGGGAGCTTTTCCAGAAGCGCCAGACAGGGGGCGGCCTCATTTGTGTGCCCTTTGCGCAAGGCTTCCAAAGCAACGCATTCTTCCATGTGCGCACCGCCGCTCGGCCTCCCGGCGCCGATGCCGCGATGTTCGACCTTGTCCGGCGCGAACTCCGCTCCGCCGCGCCCGGGGTTCCCGTTTTTGCCGTCAAAACCTTCCGCCAGCACCTCGACGGCAACGTCCAACTTTGGGTGGTACGCAGCGGCGCGACGCTGTTCTCGATCTTCGGCGCACTCGCCCTGATCCTCGCCGTCGTCGGCGTCTATGGCGTCAAAGCGTATTCCGTCGCGCGCCGCACGCGCGAAATC
The DNA here is from genome assembly GCA_049513315.1 of Opitutaceae bacterium. Lineage (GTDB taxonomy): Bacteria > Verrucomicrobiota > Verrucomicrobiia > Opitutales > Opitutaceae > Fen-1467. The sequence goes on along the minus strand of JBEKWG010000013.1, from coordinate 55,601 downwards.
GGCATCCGCATGGCGCTCGGCGCGGAGCCCGGCGCGGTGCTGTACATGATCCTTCGCGAGGGCCTGGTCATGATCCTCAGCGGCACCGCCCTGGGATTCCTGCTCGCGCTCGGCATCGGACGCATCTTCGGAAGCATGCTTTATCAAGTCAGCCCGGTTGACCCGGTCGCCTTCACCCTTGCGCCCCTCGTGCTCACCGCCGCCGCCCTGCTCGCTTGCTACCTGCCCGCCCGCCGTGCCACCAAGGTCGACCCCATGGTGGCTCTGCGAACGGAATAAGCGGCCGAGGATAAGCCATAAGCTTTACGCAAATCGTACCGATCGGGCTCGTTATTCACTTCCCGCCTGCCGCTGGGAATTTTGAATCCGGCGCTACGGAGTTCGGTTTTATATTCGTCCCGATTTTGGGAAGGACCTGTTCCATTGGCGGGCAGTTTTCGTTGGGAATCATATGGCTTGATTTTTAATCCATTGACACGCTGCTGGTTCCATAACGACAGCGCTAGTGGCACACCGCATGCAGATCATGGCTGATCTTCTCCAGATGACGTGGCTCAACTTTTTCCCGCCTGCTAATCCGACCCGCCGGCCGGACCGTCAGCTTCGACTGGCATTCCCATCCATCGCCAAGCCCTCCCATGATCACACTCCGTAACATCGACCGCGTGTATCCGCTGAAAGGCGGTCCGTTCTACGCCCTCCGCAACATCAACCTCGAAATCAGCGAGGGTGAATTCGTAGCGGTCATGGGCCCCTCGGGTTCGGGCAAATCGACCCTGCTCCACATCCTCGGTCTGCATGACGGTGCGTGGCAGGGCGAATACTGGTTCCGCGGCGACGCCGTCCACAAGCTGGAGAAGAAAAAACGCTTCGATCTGCAGAAAAAAAACATCGGCTTCATCTTCCAGAGCTATCACCTGCTCGACGATCTCACGGTCTACGAGAATCTGGAGATTCCCCTCAGCTACCGCGACGTGCCGAAGAAGCAGCGCGAGAGCATCGTGTGCGACGTGCTCGACCGCTTTCAGATCGTCGGGAAAAAAGACCTCTATCCCAATCAGCTCTCCGGCGGCCAGCAACAGCTTGTCGGCGTGGCGCGCGCGCTGGTCGCCAAGCCCGCGCTCATCCTGGCCGACGAGCCCACCGGCAATCTGCACTCGGATCAGGGCCGCGAGATCATGCAGCTCTTCAAGAAGCTCAACGGTGAAGACGGCGTCACGATCGTGCAGGTGACGCATTCCAAGGAGAACGCCGCTTACGGCTCGCGCATCGTGCGCCTCGCCGACGGCCTGATCGTCCCGTAACCACCCATGCGCCTTCCCGCCACTCTTGCGTGCCTCCTGCTGCTGCCCGCCGCCCTCGCCGCGCAGGACACCGTCCCGCACCTGACGCTCGACGATGCCATCCGCCTCGCCCTGGCCAGCAATCTGAGCATCAAGGTCGATGCCTATTCCCGATCCATCGCCCGGGCCAACCTGCTCTCGGCTTACGGGGCGTTTGATCCCTCACTCAACTTCAACCGCAGCTACAGTGAAGAGTACAGCCCGTCGCTCGCCTCGGCCAGCAACGGATTCCTCCCTCCCTCCATCCTCGTCCAGACTGACTACTACGGCCTCTCACTCAGTGGCACCCTGCCCTGGGGCACGATGTACTCGCTCGGTGGCACCTCGCAGAACCAGCGCGGCACCTACAACGGATTCACCAACAACTTCCTGACGACCGGCGGCCTTTCCATCACGCAACCGCTGCTGCGCGGCTTCGGTTTCGGTGCGAACCTGCTCGGCGTGCGGATTGCCAAGGCCAACCGCACCATCTCCGACTGGCAGTACCGCCAGACGATCATCGACACGGTGACCCAAGTCGTGGTCGCCTACAGCAACCTGGTCTTCGCCCACGCCTCCCTGCGCACCGCGCAGCTCTCCCGCCAGCTGGCCGCCGGGCTGGTCGCCGAAAACGAAAAGCGCTTCAAGGTCGGCAGCATGTCGGAAAACGACGTCACCTCGGCCCGCGCCCAGATGGCCCTGCGCGAAGAGGGGATTGTGTCGGCCGAGCAGCTGGTGCGCGACAGCGACAATCAATTGCGCCTCCTTTTCGGCGAGCGCGCGTTTTCGAACGACGGCCCGTTGCTCGCCGTCGATCCGCCACCGCCCTCCGAGGTGGACGTGCAGCCGGCGGCAGATCTGCAGAAGGCCTACAGGCTGCGCCCCGACTACCAGCAGGCGCGTCTCTCTCTCAACAAGGACCGCTACAACGCGGCGTCGGCCCGCAATCAGCTGCTGCCGCAGGTGAACTTTGTCGGCAGTTACGGCTATACCGGACTCGATCAGAGCTTCGCTGTCAGCCGCCGCATGGTTGCCAACCAAGACAACCGGGCGTATTCCGCCGGGATGGAGGTCAGCGTGCCCCTGACGTTCGCCGCGGGCCGCGGCCAGGCGCGTGCCGCTCGGCTCCAGTTGCGCAAGGACGAGACCAGCCTCCACCTCATGGAAGAAAATATTGCGCTGAGCGTGGCGAAGGCGGTTGGGCAGGTGGGAACCACGCAGAAACGCGTCACCGCCGCGAAGGCCGCCCGCGACCTCAACGATCAGCTGCTGCAGGCTGAGCTCAAACGCCTGCGCGCCGGCACGGGCTCCACGTTCAGCGTGCTTTACCAGCAGACCCAGCTCATCCAAGCGGATGTCCAGTATGCCCAGGCTCTTGCCGACCAGCGCAGCGCCGTGGCGTACTACGAGCACGAAATCGGCACCACTCTCGACGACTACCATCTCACCCTGACCGACAAGTAAGCGATAAGCATTAGGCCGTAAGCCACAAGCTAGCCAAGGAGCCCACCAGGGACCGACCCACGCCGAGCTCAAAGCTTAAAGCTTGGCGCTTAAAGCCTGCAGCTTTCACCTCCCCTTGCTAGCCGACCTCAAGTTCGCCCTCCGCCAGCTCGCCAAATCCCCCGGCTTCACGGCCGTGATTGTGCTCTCGCTGGCCCTCGGCATCGGCGCCAACGCCACCGTGCTGTGCTGGCTCCGGGGCCTCGTTCTGCATCCGCTGCCCGGCGTGGCCCGACAGGAGCAGCTCGTCGTCCTCGTCTCCAACCAGGGCGGCGGGTGCGCATCCCTGCCCGATTTGCGGGACTTCGGCGAACATCACGAGGTTTTTGCCGGAACCGAGGCGTCGATGCCCACGGCCGCCTGCCTCACGGTCGACAACCAGCCGGAATGGATCCAGGCCCAGATCGTTTCCGCGAACTTCTTTGAACTGCTCGGCGTCAAGCCGGTTCTCGGCCGCACCTTCCTGCCCGACGAGGACCAGAAGCCGGGCGGCAATCCCGTGCTCGTCATCGGCGAAAACCTCTGGCAGCGGCGCTTTGGCGGCGATCCATCCATCCTCGGCCGGGTGGTCGATCTGAACCGCCACCGCTTTACGATCGTCGGCGTGGTACCGGCCTCGTTTCACGGTTCGATGTCCCCTATGATCTTCGATGTCTGGGCGCCCTCGTCCATGATCTGGGAGGTCCGCAACCAGGGCACCTATTTTCTAACCGCGCGCGACGCCCGGGGCTGGCACAACCTCGCGCGTCTTCAGCCGGGAGTGAGCATCAAACAAGCGCAGGCGGCGGTGGCACTGCTCGACACGCAGTTCACCCAGGCCTACCCGAAGACCAGCACGGGCACCCATCATCGCGTGGTGCCGCTCTCCCAGTGTCCCTGGAGTGCGGGACCGATCATGGGCCCCGCCCTCGCGCTGCTGCTGGCCGTCAGCCTGGGGGTGCTGCTGATCGTCGTGGCCAATGTCGGCAATCTGCTTCTCGCCCGCGCGGTCAGCCGCCAGAAGGAGATCGCGATCCGGCTGGCCGCTGGCGCCAGCCGGGCACGGCTGATCCGGCAGCTTCTGACCGAGAGCATCCTCCTCGCGCTGCTCGGCGGCGCCGTGGGTTTGCTTTTCGCCAGCTGGGCGGTGGACTCCCTCCCGCTGTTTCTGCCCGCGGCGTTCCCGGGAAGCGTCAAACTCAGTTTCCCTTTGGACGCCGTCACGCTGGGTATCACGCTGCTGCTGACCCTCGGAACCGGACTCGCCTTCGGGGTTTTCCCCGCCTTGCAGGCGTCACGGCCTGACCTGTACGCCGTGTTGAAAGAAGGCGGGCGCTCGTCCCAAGGCGGTGCATCCCACCACCGTCTGCGTAACACTCTGGTGATCGCGGAAGTGGCGGTCGCGCTGGTACTGCTGATCGGTGCCGGCCTGTGCGTCAAAGGCCTGCAGCAGGCGCGCCAGATCGACATCGGCTTCAAGCCCGACCACGTGCTGATCGCCGGACTCCAGATCGGGATGAACGGCTATGACCAGGAAACCGGCAAGGTCTTCTACCGCCAAGCCCGGCAGCGCCTCGCCGCCCTGCCGGGCGTGGAAGAGGCCACTCTCGCCAGCTGGTTCCCGCTCGGGCTCAGCGGCTGCAAGGGCTGGGACGCGTATGTCGAGGGCTACCAGCGCCCGGACGGCGAAGACACCACCTACGAGTTCGCCATCGTTTCGCCGCGTTACTTCGCGGCGCTGCGCATCCCGCTGGTCGCCGGGCGCGATTTCACGGACGCCGACGATGCGACCTCCACGCCCGTGGCGATCGTGAACGAACACTTTGCCCGCCGGTTTTGGCCGGGCCAGGATGCGATCGGCCGGCGGTTCCGCACCGGCGGCGTCTGGCGGACGATCGTCGGGGTCGCCAAGGCGGGGAAATACAATCACCTGGATGAAGGCCCGTGGTGTTTCTTCTACCTCCCGTACCAGCAGGGCGTGCCGGATCTCGACCTGAGCTTCTGCCTCCGCACGCAGGGCGATCCTTCCGTCTTCGCCAATACCCTGCGTCAAGCCATGCGCGACATCGATCCCGGTGTCGAGTTGCTGCAAACCCTGCCGCTGGCCGCCTATTCCAGCCTGGTGTTGTTTCCGCAGCGCTTGGCGTCGAGCCTCCTGATCCTGCTCGGAGCCGTGGCGCTGACCCTAGCGGCCATGGGCGTGTACGCGGTCATGGCGTACGCCGTTAGCCAGCGCATGCAGGAGTTCGGCGTGCGCATCGCGCTGGGCGCCAGTTCTCGGGATGTGCTCCGGCTCGTTCTCGGTCGGGGTCTGGTCCTCGCTGCCGGAGGGGTGGCGGCGGGACTCGCCCTGGCTATCGCCGTGACGCGACTCATGGCGGGATTTCTTTACGGGGTCAGTCCGTTTGATCCGCTGATCTTCCTTGGCGTGCCATTGTTCCTCGCGCTCGTCGCCCTGCTGGCCTGCTACCTGCCAGCGCGCCGCGCCACCAAAGTCGACCCCCTGACGGCCCTCCGCGCGGAATAGCCACTCTTACTTTCACTCTCGCTCCTCACGCCTGCTCCCATGAACGACCTCCGCTTCGCCTTGCGTCAGCTCGCGAAATCCCCCGGCTTCACCGCCGTGGTCGTCCTTTCGCTCGCCCTCGGCATCGGCGCCAACACCGTCGTCTTTAGTTCCATCCAAGCGTCCTTCTTCGACCCGCTGCCCGGCGTCGAGCACGGCGCCCGGTTGATGGTGATCGATCCGCGCGACCGCAGCGGCACCTACCTCCTATCGTCGTGGCTCGACTATCGCGATGTGCGCGAACAGCAGACCTCCTTCCGAGAGATCGCGGCCTCCAGCGTCCGCGCGCTCAACCTCGGCGGCGCGGATGGTCGCGACGAGCGCATCTGGGCCGAACTGGTCTCGGATAATTTCTTCCCGCTACTCGGCGTGCGGCCGGCACTCGGCCGATTCTTTACTGCCAACGAGTCGACCCACCCCGGTTCGAGCCCGGTCGCGGTGATCGCCTACTCGTATTGGCAGACGCGGTTCGGCGGCAGCCCGACCGTCCTCGGGCAGACGCTCCGATTAAACGACGTCGTGTTCACGATCGTCGGCGTCGCCCCCGAAAAATTCAAAGGCAGCATCGTCGCGCTCGGCTTCGATGTCTGGGTGCCGTTGACGATGGCCGGGCAACTCATCCCCGGCAGCAAGGAGCTTACCGCCCGCGACAATCGGCCGCTGATGCTGCTCGCCGACCTGAAGCCCGGCGTCACCGTGGTCCAGGCCCGCGGCGAGTTGGAGGCGATCTTCCGGCGGCTGGCGACCGCGTATCCCGAAACCAATGCCGACCTCACACCCGACCTGCTGCCGTTGTGGCGTTCGCCGATCGGCGCCCAGCCCTACATACTCGGCGCGCTTGCCACCCAGCAGATCCTCGTCTTCCTCGTCCTGCTGGTGGTGTGCGCCAACACGGCCAACCTGCTGCTCGCCCGCGCCACCGTGCGCCAAAAAGAAATCGGCATCCGGCTCGCGCTCGGCGCCGGACGCCTCCGCATCATCCGCCAGCTGCTCACCGAAAGTCTGTTGCTCGCGCTGCTCGGCGCCCTCGGGGGCGTCCTGTTTTCGCTGTGGGGCATCGATGCCCTGCACCACATACCGATGCCCGGCTATCTGCCGATCAAGGTGGTTACCCACCTCGACGCCACCGGCTGCGCCTTCTCCGTGCTCCTCGGCATCGCCTGCGGCCTGCTCTTTGGCCTGGCGCCAGCGCTGCAATTGACCCGGGCCGACGTGAATCCGGCGTTGAAAGTCGGCGGCCGCGGAGCCGGAGCGGCGCCGCGCCACCGGCTGCGCGATCTCCTCGTCGCCGCCGAGGTGGCGATCGCTCTGATCGTCCTCGTGCTCGCCGGGCTCTTCCTCAAAAGTTTTCGCAACGCCCACACCGCCGATCCGGGCTTCGACACCCGCGGCGTGTTGCTGAGCAGTTTCGATCTCGCCGCGAAAGGCTACGACAGGAAAGCCGCCCGCGCCTTCGTGCGCGAGCTATTGCCCCGCCTGCAATCCACGCCCGGCGTCGCAGCGGCGACCGTCGCCACGTTCGTGCCGCTCGATGTGCGCGGCCTGCCCAAGACAGCCTTCGCCATCAAAGGCCAGGCGGCCTCCGCGGGCCGGCCCGAGGTCGCGCTCTTCGGCTACGTGGTGCCCGGCTACTTCCAGACCCTGGGCATTCCGCTCGTGGACGGAGCGGATTTCGTCGACCTCGATAACGACGCCAAGCCGGCAGAGGTCATCGTCAACCAGGAGTTCGCGCGCCGCTACTGGCCCGGGGTCTCGCCGCTGGGCCGCAAGCTCGTCGTGGAGGACAGCACCTACGAGGTCGTCGGTGTGGCGCGCGACTGCCAGTGCGTTTCGCTCAGCGCCAAACCGGCGCCGCTGCTCTACTTTTCGCTGCGCGACCGCTTCTGGTTCAATCTCACGCTACAGGTCCGCACGCGCGGCGACCCGCTGGCTTTTGCGCCGGAGGTCCGCCGCGTGGTGCACGGACTCGAAGCCAACTTACCGCTGCGCGACGTGCGAACTCTGACGCAGAGCATCGAGGAAAGCCTCGTCGTGATCCGCATCCCGGCGCTCATACTCGCCGCGCTGGGACCCCTCGCACTGCTGCTCGCCGCCATCGGCATCTACAGCGTGCTTTCCTATTCGGTCGCGCAACGCACCCATGAGATCGGCGTGCGGCTCGCCCTCGGCGCCTCGCCGCGCAACGTCGTCGCGCTAATCGTCCGCCAGGGTTTCGCCGTGGTGGCGACAGGCCTCGTCGTCGGCCTGGGCACCGTCTATGTCGCGAGTTTCTATCTCAGCCGCATTCTGGTCAAAGTGCCGCCAGGCGATCCGACGGTCTTTCTCACCGTCCCTGCGTTGCTGCTCGCGATCGCATGGCTCGCCTGCTGGCAACCCGCCCGCCGGGCTACGAAGGTCGACCCGATCGTGGCGCTGCGCGCTGAATAATTTTCCCATGAGAAGCACCTCCCTTCCTCCCTTTCTGCGCGGCTGGTGCGGTGTCGGCCTGCTGGACGGCCTGCTCGCCGGGACGATTGGCGTTCGCGCCGCCGACGCCGGCCCCGACGCGATGCCGCTGGCGACCGCCAAGAAACTGTTCGACGGTGGCCAATACGCCGAGGCCCGCGCCGTGTTCGAGAAGATCGCCGCGACCGAACCGCAGAATGCGGAGGCCACCTTCTACCTCGGCTGGACCGCGATCCGCCTCAACCAGCCCGATGAATCTGTGAAATTCCTGGAGAAGGCCACGACGCTCGACGGCACCCGGTCGCTCTATTTTTATGTGCTGGGCGACGCCTACGGCGTCTCCGCGCAGCGCGCCTCTGTGTTCGGCAAAGTCGGCTGGGCCAGGAAGTGCCTCGCGGCGTACAACAAGGCCATCGAGCTCGATCCCGACAACCTCGACGCCCGCGCCGCGCGGCTCAGCTACTACTGGCATGCGCCGGCCCTCATGGGCGGCGGGATGGACAAGGCTCATGCCGAGGCCGAGGAAATCCGCAAACGCGACCCGCTGCGCGGGGCGCAGGCGCTGGCCGATCTCTACGTGGCCGATAGGAAATATGCCGAGGCGTTCGCGGTCATCGATCAGCTTGCGGCCCAGCACCCCGACAACAAGCCGGCGCAATACCAGCTTGGCCGCCTGGCCGCGATTACGGGTCAACAGCTCGACCTGGGCGCGACGGCGCTCGAGGCCTACCTCCAGTATTCGCCCCTAGGCAAGGAGCCCGGGATCGCGGCCGCGCACTGGCGCCTGGGCATGATCCGCGAGAAGAAGGGCGATCGGGCCGCCGCCCGTGCCGAGTACGAGGCCGCGCTCAAGCTCAACCCCGATTTCGCCGTCGTGCGGGAGGCTTTGAAAAAACTACCGTAACACGCTTCGCGCCGGGCAGCTTTCGCCTTTCTACCTTCATCTTTCGACCCCATTCCCCCATGCTCTCCGATCTCCGCTTCGCATTCCGGCAGCTCGCCAAATCCCCCGGCTTCACCACCGTCGCCGTGCTCATGCTCGCGCTGGGCATCGGTCTGAGCACCTCGTCCTTCAGCATGGCGAACGCATTCCTGCTCAGGAATGTGCCTTACCCGGAAGCCGACCGGCTCGTGCGCATTTTCGTCACTTCGCGGCAGTCGCAGACCGGCGGGCATGCTCCGGGCAACGCCATCGACCTGCGCGAAACGGCCACCTCGTTCTCCGCGGTGGCCCTTTACAACGGCGACAACTACTCCCTCGGCGAACCCGGCCAACCCGCCGAGCAGGTCTTCGGCATGGCGGTCACCGCGGATTTCTTCGACCTGCTCGGCGTGCAGCCGGCGCTCGGCCGCGGCTTCGTGGCGGGCGAGGATCAACCCGAGAAACCGTCCGTTATCGTCCTCACGCACCGCGCCTGGATCCGACGATATGCCGGCGATGCCAACATCATCGGCCGCACGATCCGGGTGAACACCCAGCCGTACACGGTCATCGGCGTGCTGCCGGCGACGTTCGAGGCGCCGATCGTGTGGGGCCCGGTGGAGTTCGTCATGCCGCGCACGATGCCCGCGAGTTTCCGAACCAACCGGAGCGACAACTGGATGCAGGTGGTCGCCCGCCTCAAGCCCGGCGTGAGCCTGCGCCAAGCCCAGGCCGAGCTGGCCACGCTCGCGGCCCGCCTCGAGCGGGCCTATCCGAAGGAGAACAACGGCCGCGGGCTGAACGTCGTCGGGCTCGCGCAGTCGAACATGGACAGCGTCAGCCGCAGCCTGCTCTGGCTGATGACCGGCATCGCGCTCGCGATGCTGCTCATCGCCTGCGCCAATCTCGCCAGCCTGCAGGTCGCGCGTGCCTTCGGTCGCAGCCGTGAATTCGCAATCCGTGCCGCCCTCGGCGGCGGCCGGCGGCAGCTGATGTTCCCGCTGCTGATCGAAAGTGTGATCCTCGCGCTCATCGGCGGCGTGTTCAGCCTGCTCGTCGCCGCATGGTCGAACGACATCATCGGCAGCCTGCTGCTCATCAACAATGAGCAGGGTTACGCGATTCCGCTGGACGGGCGCGTCTTCGTCTTTGCGGCGTTCAGTTCGTTGCTGAGCGGGGTCGCCTTCGGCCTCGCACCCGCCTGGCTCGCCTCGCGCGCCCCGGCGGCGGAGGCCTTGAAGGAGGGGGCGCGTTCGTCGACCTCGGGGCCCTCCCACCAGCGGCTGAAGCGCACGTTGATCGTCGTCGAACTCGCGCTCGCGCTTGCGCTCGTGGGTGTCGCCGCTGCGTTTGGCGTCGGCGCGAAAACCTTCGTCCACCGTCAGGTCGGCTGGAACATGGACGGGCTTTTCACCGGCTACCTCGCGCTGCCCTATAATCCCTACGGTGACGACGCGCGCAGCCGCGAATTCTATCGGGCGCTCCTCCCGAAGCTGGCGGTCATCCCCGGCGTCCAGCACGCCGTCATCTGCACGAACCTTCCGATGTTCGCGATCGGCCCCACCGTACCGCTCGCGATCGACGGTCAACCCGTCGAGGAGCGCAGCCGCCGGCCCCTGACCCAGGTCGGGACGGTCTCGTCCGACTATTTCGCGGCGCTCCAGATTCCCTTGAAGCAGGGTGCGATCTTCTCCGCCGACATCACGGAAAAGGATCCCGCGGTCGCGGTCATCAACGAGGCGTTCGCCCGACGTTACTGGCCGGGCCAGAGTCCGATTGGCCGCCGCGTCCGCCTCGGCGACGATGAAAAATGGATCGAGATCGTCGGCGTCGTCGGCGACGTCGGGATGCTGGCCCGTTTCACGACCCCGGAGACGCCGCTGCAGCTCTACCGCCCGCTCGCGCAATCGCCGAGCCGTTACGTCGGCCTCGTGCTGCGCACGTCAATCGTGCCCGAAGCTCTGGCCCGGAGCGTGCGCGAAGCGGTGGCCGCCCTCGACGCCGACCTGCCGGTCGCCGCGCCGGGATCGCTACGCGCGTCCTACGAACGGAATCTCGCCAACCTTAATCTGGTGATCGCGAACCTCGCCATCTCCGCCGGCATGGGGCTGCTGATTGCGGCCGTGGGGCTGTTTGGCGTGATCTCGCAGCTCACCGCGCAACGCACCCGCGACATCGGCGTGCGCATCGCGCTCGGGGCGCAGTCCGGCGACATCATGCGGATGATCCTCGGCGAGGGCGTGCGGCTGCTCGGCATCGGCATCGTGGTCGGCGTGCCGGCGTATCTCGCCCTAAACACGGTCGTGCACCGCGCCATGCCCGAAATGGCCCTGCCCGGCCTGTGGCTGCTCGTCGCCAACGTTGCGGTGCTGACCGTCACAATGCTGCTCGCCTGCTGGCTACCGGCGAGAAAAGCAACCCGCATCAACCCCGTCGAGGCGCTGCGCGCCGAATGAGCCGTAAGCGATAGGCTTTAAGCCATAAGCTCCAAACCGACTTTCCTCACCTCAAAGCGCATAATTTACCGCTTACCACTTAGAACTTAAAACCATGCTCTCCGACCTCCGCCTCGCTTTCCGCCAACTCGCCAAGTCCCCCGGTTTCACCGCCGCCGCCGTGCTCACACTCGCCCTCGGCATCGGCGGCAACACGGCGATCTTCAGCGTCCTCAACACGCTGCTCCTCAAACCGCTACCCTATCCTGAAGCGGACCGTCTCGTGCAGATCGCCGAACAGCCGACGACGGGCGGCTTTGCGTCGAGCGACGGCGGCGTGTTCTCCGACTGGGAAAACCAGACGACACAGCTCGAGTCGATCGCTGCGATCCATCCGGTCAGCAAGAATCTCGCGGGCAACGGGGATCCCGTGCGCCTCAACGGCGCCGAGGTCTCGGCCCAATACCTCCGCGTCCTCCGCGTGAAGCCGTTCCTCGGTCGCGACTTCGCGCCGGACGAGGACGCCCCCGGCGGCAACCGCCACGTGCTGATCCTCACGCACGAGTTGTGGGCGTCGCGCTTCCAGGCCGATCCGGGCGTCATCGGCCGGGCGGTGCAGGTCGACGCGGAGAGCTTCACGGTCATCGGCGTGCTGCCGCTGCGGGCGTTGCTGAACCCGAACGTCGGGTTTCTTGCGCCGTCGACGATTCGGGCCGACGCCTACAAGCTGGTCCCAAACTACAACTACGTCTGCAACGTCATCGGCCGCCTGAAACCGGGAGCGACGACCGAACACGTCGCCGCCGAGCTCCAGGCCGCCCGCCGATCGGTCGTCGGCCAGTATCCCTCGTTCCGGCAGGCCTGGACCGTCGGTGCGCGCTCGTTGCAGGAGGCAACCTACGGCAACACACGGCCCTTCGTGCTCACGCTGCTCGCCGCCGTCGGCGCCGTGCTCCTGATCGCGTGCGCCAACGTCGGCAACCTGCTGCTCGCGCGCGCCTCGACGCGCCGGGGCGAGATGGCCGTGCGCGTGGCACTCGGCGCCTCGACCGGCCGGCTGCTGCGGCAGTTGATGACCGAAAGCATGCTGCTGGCCGCCGCGGGCGGCGCCGCCGGCCTACTGCTCGGCGCGTGGGCCATCCATCCGCTGATCGTCTTCACCCGGCTGAACGTCAACGCCCCCGGACTCGAGGTGACCATCGACGGGCGGGTCCTCGCCTTCACGCTGGCCGCGACCGCCCTGACCGGCGTGCTGTTCGGCCTGTTCCCCGCGCTCGGCGCGGCGCGGCCGAACCTCAACGAGTCGCTGAAGGAGACGGTGCGGGGCTCGACGTCGGCGGGCCGCCGCCGGCTGCAGTCGCTGCTGATCGTCGCCGAGAGCGCGCTGACCGTGGTCCTGCTCGTCTGTGCCGGGCTGCTGGTGCGCAGCTTTCTCAGCGCCTTTGCCGCCGACGCCGGCTTCGCGCGCGAGCAGGTGCTGGTGTTCAATTACACCCAGCCGGCGAGCAAGGCGCCCACCGTCGATCACCGGCTGCGGTTCGCCCGCGAAGTCCAGCGCCGGATCGCCCTGTTGCCGGGCGTGGCGCACGTCGGCCTCGCGTCGTCCACCCCGATGAACGGGCAGATTGGCTTCGGGGACTTCGTCAGCCGCGAGGACCGGCCCGCGACGCGCAACGACCTGAACGCCGGGTTCGACTCCGCCGACGGCCAGTTCTTCCAGGCGCTCGGCGTGCCGCTGTTTCGCGGCCGCTTCTTCACCGAAGCCGACAGCGCCGAAAACGCGCCGCGCGTGATGATCATCAACGCGGCGCTCGCCCGCCAGCTGTTCCCGAACGAGGACGCGCTGGGGCGCCTGCTGCACTTCAAGGACGCGACCTGGGAGATCGTCGGCGTGGTCGGCAACGTCCGCCAGTTCCGGCTCGATATCGATCCCTTCCCGCACCTGTTTCTGCCGCTCCGGCACTTCCCGTGGTATACGACGGTGGTCGTGCGCGCGCGCGTGGCGCCGCTGGGCCTGGCGGACGACCTGCGCCGCGCCGTGCAGTCGGTCGATCCCGAGCTGCCCATCGCGAACCTCACCACGCTCGCGCAGGTGGCCGACGCCTCGCTGCAGAACCGCCGGATCCTGCTGACCCTAGTGGGCCTGTTCGCCGCCGTCGCGCTGCTCCTCGCGGCGATCGGCATCTACGGCGTGATGGCCTACACTGTGGCACAACGCACGCGCGAGATCGGCATCCGGATCGCGCTCGGCGCCTCCATGCCGCACGTCATCGGGCTGGTGCTGCGCGACGGATTGAAGCTCGTCGCGCTCGGCATCGGCGTCGGCGCAGTGGCAAGCTACGGTGCGGCACGGCTCATCGCGAGCCAGCTTTATTCGACGTCCCAAACCGACCCGCTGGTGCTGCTACTGGTTGCCGTCGTCCTCGTCGCCGTTGCGTTGTTCGCCTGCTGGCTGCCCGCGCGCCGCGCCACCCGCGTCGATCCGGTGACGGCGCTGCGCGCGGAATAGCCTGACCCCATCTCTCCGCTCGTTCTCTTCATCATTCCCCTCCGACTCCTCTTCGCTCCGGCCGCCGCCTGCTCCGGTCCGGGCCGGGAATGCCCGCAACCGTCAACCCTCCAGCATGAAAACTCCCCATCACCCCTCGTCCCGACGTTGTTTTCTAAAACAGAGCGCGCTGGCCGGTGGCAGCCTGCTCTTCCTCGCGAGCCGCGCCCGCGGAACCGCCTCGGAACCGAGCGCGGGGCCGACGCCCGGCGCGACGAACCCCACCCTCGCCACGCTGCACCGTCTCCGGACCATCCACGGCGACTTCACCGACCAGGAAATCCCCGAGGAAACGCTGCAGGCGATCCTCCAGGCGAGCGTGCGCGCCGCCAATGCCTCCAACATGCAATGCTACTCGATCGTGGTCGTTCGCGACCGCCAGATGATGCAAAAACTGTGTGGCTACCGCGGCAGCCGTCTCCTGCTTTACCTCGCCGATCACAACCGTCTGGCGGCGAGCGCCCGCTCGCTTGGGCACGCCTACCAACCGGACGATGTGACGGCGTTCGTCACCGCTTTGATCGATACAACGCTCGCCGCCCAGACCGCGGCGATCGCCGCCCGGTCGTGCGGCGTGGATTATCTGCTCACCAACGGCGTCCACCGCGGCGACATGGAGCGCCACTGGAAGCTCCTCGATCTCCCCAAGGAACATTGCTTCCCCGTCATCGCCCTCGTGCTCGGCTACCCGGCGAAGGAACCCGCTTACCTGAAGGGCCGGCTCGACGGGACCGGGGTGATTCACGAGGGGAAGTATCACCACGTCACTCCGGAGGAGGCCGAGGAAATCACCCGCATCTACGACGACGAGTCCCGCCATCTCGGGCTCGACTATGGCGGAAACTGGCGGGCCGAAGGCCACAAGCACTACCTCGACTGGATGTTCACCGAGTGGATGGGCCGCCCGGCGAAGAGGACGGGAACCCCCACGCAGATGCTCGATTTGATCAAGCGCCTCGGCTACCTCGAAGCATGATGCGCACCTCCCGCCATCGAATTCATCTCCGGCGGCGGGAACGGATTCCTTACGCGCCGTGCGCAGGCAGCAATGCGACCATCCCATAGAGCACATGAGCGTCGCACCGGGTCTCCAAAACCCCGGTCCTTCCACCCACTCACTACCCGCTACTCACTACTGTTGTTATGAACGATCTCCGCTTCGCCCTTCGCCAGTTCACCAAGTCACCCGGCTTTGTGATCGTGGCCGTGCTCACGCTGGCGCTCGGCATCGGCGCCAACACGGCCATTTTCAGCGTCGTCGACGCCCTGCTGCTCAAGCCTCTGCCCTACCCGGAATCCGACCGGCTCGTGCAGGTCTGGGAAGCGCCCAACACCGGCGGCCGCGCGGTCACCTCCGGCGGCGTGTTCATGGACTGGCAGGACCATACGACCCAGCTCGAAACCATCGCGGCAGCGCATGCGTCCAACAAAAATCTCACCGGCGATGGCGAACCGGTACGCATCAGCGGCTTGGAAGTGTCGGCCGACTATCTCCGGGTGCTGCGCCTCAATCCGGTTCTGGGCCGCGGCTTTGCCCCGGCGGACGACGCTCCGGGCGGCGACCGCCACGTGGTCGTCATCACCTATGAACTGTGGCAATCGCGTTTTCAGGGCGACCGCGCCGTGGTCGGCCGCGCCATCCGGCTCGACGGCGAGAGTTTCACGGTGATCGGCGTGCTCCCTCCCTATGGGCTGCTTGCCCCCAACGTGAGTTTTCTCACGCCCGCCACCATCCGCGCCGAGGCGTGGAAACAATCGCGTGACTACAACTATGTCTGCGCCGTCATCGGCCGGCTCAAACCCGGCGCGACCTTGACCCGGGCCACCGCCGAACTCACGGCCGCCAAGCAGGCGCTCAATTCGTCCTACCCGAAGTTCAAAGTTCCCTGGACCGTGACCCTGCAGACACTGCACGAGGCGACCTTCGGTAATACGCGCCCCTACGTGCTCACGCTGTTGGCGGCCGTCGGTGTCGTGCTGCTGATTGCATGCGCCAACGTCGCGAATCTCCTGCTGGCCAAGGCGTCATCGCGCCAGGGGGAGGTTGCCGTACGCATCGCCCTGGGCGCGACGACGGGCCGCATCATCCGGCAGTTGCTCACCGAGAGCATGCTGCTGGCGCTTGCCGGCGGCGCCGCCGGGGTGCTGCTCGGCTGGCGCGCAATCGACCCGCTGGTCACCTTCACCGGCGTCCAAGCCGTTCCCGGCGTCTCCATCGGGATCGATGCGCGCGTCCTCCTCTTCGCGCTCGCCACCACCTGCGCCACCGGACTCCTTTTCGGGATCTTTCCCGCCCTGAGCATCGCCAAGCCGGACCTGAATCAGCACTTGAAGGAAGGCGCGCGCGGGTCGACGACCGGGGCGCGGCGCCGCCTGCAGTCGCTGCTCATCATTTCCGAAACCGCGCTGACGGTCGTGCTGCTCGTCTCCGCCGGACTGCTCCTGCGGAGTTTCGTCAAGGCGCTCACTGCGGACGCCGGTTTCAAGAGTGAAAACGTGCTGACGTTCGATCTCTCGCAACCGGGCACGAAAGCCCCCACGATTGGGCATCGGGTGCGCTTTGTGCGCGAGATTCTCCAGCGCGTCGGGCAGATCCCCGGCGTGGCCAGCGTCGGCATGGCGTCATCCACGCCGATGAACGGCAACTTCTATTACGGCGACCTGGTCACTCGTGAGGACCAGCCGGACACCCGGAACGATTCGCGCTTCGCCGCCGGATT
The DNA here is from genome assembly GCA_049513315.1 of Opitutaceae bacterium. Classification (GTDB taxonomy): domain Bacteria; phylum Verrucomicrobiota; class Verrucomicrobiia; order Opitutales; family Opitutaceae; genus Fen-1467. The sequence continues at coordinate 39,161 of JBEKWG010000013.1, read as the reverse complement.
CGATTCCGTGGCCGGCGATTTTTTCCAGACTCTCGGCATCCCGCTGCTCCGCGGCCGTTTCTTCACCGAGGCGGACAACGATGAGGCGGCGCCCAAGGTCATGATCGTTAACGATGTGCTGGCGCGCCGGCTGTTCGGCGAGGAAGATCCGCTGGGGCGCCTGCTGCACTTCAAGGACGCGACTTGGGAGATCGTCGGCGTGGTCGGCAGCGTCCGGCGGTTCACGCTCGGCGTTGATCCCACGCCCCAAGTTTATTACCCGCAAGTCTACTTCCCGTGGTACACGAGCATCGTGGTGCGCACGCGCATGCCACCGCTCACGCTGGCGCCCGACGTCCGGCGCGCGGTCCAGGCGGTGGATCCGGAGCAACCGATCGCCAATCTGGGAACGCTGGAACAGTCGGTCGGAAATTCGGTGCAGGTCAGCCGGATCGTGCTGACGCTGGTCGGCCTGTTCGCCGCCACCGCCCTCGTGCTGGCCTGCATCGGCATTTATGGGGTCATGGCCTATTCGGTGGCCCAGCGGACGCGGGAGATGGGCATCCGCATTGCGCTCGGCGCTGGCGCCGAGCAGGTGCTGGCGCTCGTGCTGCGCGACGGCATGAAGCTCGTGCTAGTCGGCCTCGCCATCGGTGTGGTGGGCAGCCTTGGTGCGGGGCAGCTTCTCTCCAATCAACTCTACCGCGTCACCGGAACGGATCCGCTCGTCTTTGCCATGGTCGCGTTCGTGCTCCTCGCGGTCGCCCTGCTCGCCTGCTGGCTGCCGGCGCGGCGCGCGACGCGCGTCAACCCCGTCGAAGCGCTCCGCGCAGAATAGCCGTTGGCGCTAGGCATTAAGCCGGAAGCTCTCAATCAATCTCAACCCACGCTTACAGCCTAAAGCTTAGCGCCTAAAGCCTGCTGTACTGTCCCGTTTTCGGGAAATTGCAGTTCCAAAGGCGGGCAGGATTCAGTGAGTTGGCTCGAGGCCTGGTTTTTAATTTATTACCAGATGGCGACTTCTGTCTGATGCCATAAGCATGGCATGTTCTCTGCGTTAGCAATCCTGCTTCCTTTCGATTTATCACTCGTGTCCGCCGCAGTTCTGATTCCCTCGCGCTCACTCACTCAATCACGCCTCACGCCAGCCAGCACGGATTTCGACCCTTCGTCCAAATGGATTCGGAGTCCGGCTGGAGGTTGGCAGCCTGAACCACACTTCCCCCGATGATCTTCGCCACCTTCTTTCAAGACCTCCGCGTCGGTGCACGCGTCCTGATCAAGGAAAAATCCTTCTGCCTGCTCGCCGTCATCGTCCTTGCGCTCGGCATCTGCGGCGTCGCCACGCAGTTCAGCGTGGTCAACGCCGTGATGCTGCGGGGCTTTTCGTTTCCCAACGCCGGCCGCCTAGTCGGCGTGCAGATCATCGACCTCACCCAACGCAACGCCAACGTCAACGGCTTCGGCAGCCAGATCTTCACGCTCGACTACGAGGACCTCCGCGAGCAGCAGAAGTCCCTCGATCTACTGGCGGCCTACATCAACGGATCAACCGTTAACGTCACCATCGACGGCAACGCCAAGCGCTACACGGGCGCCTACGTCACCTCCGATTTCTTCCGCATTCTCGGGGTCGCTCCCATCATCGGTCGCGATTTCACTGCCGGGGACAACCAGCCCGGTGCGGAAAAAGTGGCGATCATCAGCCACGACCTCTGGCAGCACGATTTTGGCGCCACCACCGACGTCATTGGAAAAAGCGTCCGCATCAACGGCAAGCCCGCCACCATCGTCGGGATCATGGCGCCGGGATTCGCCTTTCCACTGAACGAACAGCTGTGGGTCCCGCTCTACAGCGAGTTTCCCCCCACGCCCCGCAACGATCGTCGCGCGGCCGGCAACCAGGTCTCGATGCTCGGCCTCATCAAGCCCGGCCTTCCGCTCGATCAGGCCAGCACCGAGTTCACCGCCATCGCCAAGCGCCTCGCCGCGAGCTTCCCCGACACCAACAAGAAATTCGACACCGCGCTGGTGGAGCCGCTCATCAAGACCTACACGCCACCCGCGCTGCAGGGCCTGCTCTGGACCATGCTGGCCTTCTGCCTGGGCATCCTGCTCATCGCCTGTGTCAACGTGATGAACATGCAGTTCGCACGCGCCACCCTGCGCCAGAAGGAGCTGGCCATCCGCTCCTCGCTCGGCGCCACCCGCGTCCGCCTGATCCGGCAAATGCTGACCGAAAGCCTCCTCGTGGCCGTCTTGGGCGCCGTGGTCGGCGTCAGCCTTGCATTTTGGGCCACCGACTACCTCCAGGCCGCGACGCACAACCTGGCCAACCCGATCCCCACGTACATCACCTTTAACGTCGACACCCCGGTGCTCGTTTTCGTCGTCGTGGCCACGATGCTCGCCGCCGTCGTGTCCGGTTTCGTGCCTGCGTGGATGTCGTCGCGCACCAACGCCGTCGAGGCGCTTAAGGAGTCGGGTCGCGGCAATACCAGCCGCGCCGTCAGCATCATCACCCGCGGCCTCGTCGTCTTCCAGATCCTCGTCACCTGCGTACTCCTCATCGGCTCGCTGCTGCAGCTGCAGTCCATCCTGCGCCAGCAGCGGATCAATTACGGGTACGATACCACCGCGCTGCTTACCGCGCGCATGGGCCTCATGGATGGCGATTATCCGACGCCCGAGGCCCGCAAGCTGTTTTTCGACCGGCTCGTGCGCGAGCTGCGCGCCGACCCGGAGTTCGAGTCGGCCGCGCTCACCAACCGTTTCCGCATGACGTTCTCCGGCTTCGGCACCATCGAAATCGAGGGCCAGTCGTACAAGACCGACAGCGACCGTCCCAACGCCAACTTTGAACAGGTCACCGATGGCTACTTCGCCACGCTCGGCGCGAAGATCCTCGAAGGCCGGGACTTCGACCTCGACGACAGCGACGCGAAGCTGCCGGTCGCCATCGTCAACGCCGGCTTCGCCAGAAAGCATTTCGGCAACGCCAGCGCGCTCGGCCGCCGTTTTCGCACCGTCGGCAACAACGGCCAGCTCTTCGGCCCGTGGCGCACCATCGTGGGAGTCATTTCCAACGTGCGCATGCAGGTGCCGTTCAACATTCCCGCGGTCGACGACACCGGTTTCTACGTGCCCTACTTCGCCTCGATTTTTGGTCCCGCCTCGACGGCGCCTTTTCCCCAACAGTTCGCCACGGTCGTCGTCCGGCCGCGCGGCCACGTCCCTCCGGACTCCGTGGCCCCCGCGCTGCAGCGCGAGGTGAAGAAAGTCGATCCCAACCTGCCTCTGTATTTCGTCGGCACGCCGAAGGAGAACCAAGCCACCTTTCTCGCCCCGAATCGCATCATTGCGGTGATGTTCTCCGTCTTTGGCGCGGTCGCGGTCGTGCTGGCGTCGGTCGGCCTCTATGGCGTGATGTCGTTCTCGGTCAACCAGCGCACGCAGGAGTTCGGCGTCCGCATGGCCCTCGGCGCCGACCATGACCGCATTCTCCAGATGGTGCTGGGTCAGGGAGCGATCCAACTCTTGATCGGCCTGGTTCTGGGTCTCGGGCTCTCGCTGGTCATCGGCACTGTGGCGGGCGGGGCAATCGCGCAAAGCGCCGTGCTCTTCGACATCAGTCCCCGCGATCCCCTGACCTACGCGGCTGTGGCCTTGCTGCTCACCGTGGTCGCGTTCATCGCCACGTTCGTGCCCGCGCGAAAGGCAACTCGTGTTGACCCGATGATTGCTCTTCGTTCCGAATGACACCGGCGCCTAAACCAACATTTGCCCACGCCGAAGCTTCGGCGAAGGCGGGCCGCCGGGCGACCCGGGTCGATCCGATGATCGCCCTGCGGGCGGAATGAATTCATTTTCCCTCTCGTCCGCTCATGCGCGCCAACGAAGCCAGACCAACCGACCCCACCCTCGCGGGCAAACCCGGCCAGTTTCTCTACGTTCTGCGTCTTGTGCCGCGGTTGCGCGACGAAACGGCCTGGACCGACGCCGATCACGCCGCCATCGGCCGCCACTTCGCCTATCTCCAAACCGCGGCCGGGCGCGGGCAGGTGATCCTGGCCGGTCGCACCACCGAGCCACTCGACCGCACTTTCGGCCTCGTGGTCTTCGAAGCCGCTGACGAGGCCGCCGCCTGCGCGTTCATGGCCGCTGATCCGGCGGTCGCCGCGAAGATCATGACCCCGGAATTGCATCCCTACCGCGTCGCCGTGCGGGGCGGGTGACGGGCCAGCCGCGCGGTCAGTCCCGGAACGACACCGTGCCGCGGGCATTGACGGTGTAACCCCAGTGCCGGATGTAAGCCTCCGCCGGCAGGAATTCGTCGTGCTCCTCGGCGAGTTTTGTCGCCAGGATGGCGGCGAGTTCCGCCTGCAGGCGGGTGTATTCCGGCCGGCCGACGAGATTGGTCTGCTGATAGGGATCGGTTTCGTTGTCGAAGAGCAGCCACGGGCCGGCGAGGTCGCGCACGTAGGTGTACCGCCGGGTGCGGATGCCACGATATTCCCGGCCGCCCGCCTGGCGGGTCCATTCGCCAAAGGGGGCGACGCAGCTGAGCAACACCGCACCCTCCGAGGAATCCCTGCCGCTCCGGAGATAATCGCTGAGATCCCGCCCCTCCACGGTGGGGGGAATCGCCACCCCGCACAGGCCGAGGATGGTCGGCATGAGGTCTTCCGAGTTGGTGGGTGCGTCGAGCCGGCGCGGCTCCGCCTCCAGACCGGCCGGCCAATGCAGCAGCAGGGGGACCCGGATCGACTCGTCGTACGGTTGCTGCTTGTGCTGGCCGCCATGGGAGTCGAGCAGGTCACCGTGATCGGACGATAAGATCAGCAGCGTGTTTCGCTCCAAGCCGGCCTCCTGAAGCGCGGCGCACAGGGTGCCGACACAGTCATCCAGCGCGCTGCAGTGGGCATAGTACCCGGCGAGCATCTGGCGGGCGGCGGCGTCCATCGCCGCCGGCACGTTCGGGCGCAGCACGAACCTCCCGGGCGAATACCGCGCGCGGTATTTCGCCGGCGCGGTGTCATACGGCGCATGCGGCGGGCCCCAGGCCAGCACGAGAAAAAACGGCCGGGCCGAGCCGGCGTGGGCACGCACGTACCGCACCGCGTCGTCCGTCTGGGCGATGGCATCGTAGCCTGGCCACTGCTGCGGCTCGGGCCCGTCGGCGTAGTAGCGGGAGTGGTTGTAGTCGTGGGTGGACTCCAGCGCCTTCCAGTAATCGAAGCCCTGCCGGCGCTCGCGGGGAATGAAGACCGAACGGTCGCCCCCGTTCAGGTGCCATTTGCCAATGTAGCCGGTGTCGTAGCCCGCCGCGCGCAGCACCTTGGCGAGGGTGATCGCCTGCGGATTCAGCGGCACGTCGTTCAGGAACACGCCGTGCGTGAGCGGCCGCTGGCCGGTGAGCAACGAGGCCCGCGTGGGACAACACACCGGCAAGCCCGCCACGGCGTTGACGCAGACGATGCTCGCGCGCGCCAAGCGGTCGAGGTTCGGGGTCTGCACGTTCGGGTCGCCAGCGAAGCCGAAGGCCTGCGCCCGCCACTGATCGGGCAGGAGGAGGATGACATTGGGCGGGCCGGCCGGTTTCGGCTGGGCCGACGCGGAGCAGGTGGCGCTGGCGAACAGCGCCAGCGTCAGCGACGGGGTGAGACTGCGCGCGGCCTTCATCAGGGACGCTTCCGAGTCTGGATTCGGCCGTCGCCGGCGCAAACGCCGATTGCGGCAGCCGGGGGTTAGTAGGCACGCTGAAACGCCCTCCACGGCTTTATTATCAAAATGATGCAACCAGCGGTGGGCGGGGAAGTCCGGGTGGCGCCATGTGTTGTTCCGATCGCTGCTGGACACCGGAGGCGCGCTGGGTGCACCCCAATAAATCGATCTGAGAGGACGCGGAAAGCGCGCCGGGGGCCGGATGGCACAGGGCGCCGGCGGCGGGGCCGGCCCCCGAAGGATGACCGGCTGATGCTGAGCGCCATGCTCTACGGTTTGCGCATCGGCGCGCCGTAGCGCGACTTGCCGGCGTGTTCTCTCGGCGCCCACACCACCAGCACATCCGCGCCTGCTGGCCGCCCCCAGAAGCCACGAACGGCTCACCGCGCCCTTCCATCGGGGCTATTACCGGCTCCGCCACAAGATCGGAAACTCCTTCTGTCGCATCAAACGCATTCGCCGCATCAGCATCCGCTACGACAAGCTCACCGAGACCCTCCTCGGTTTCGTTCAGCTCGCCGCCATCACCGATTGGCTCTCTCATCGATTTTGACGACACGCCCCAGCAGTTGACAATGGTTTCTGGCGGCCACCGGCAAGGCGGCGAAGGCGGAGGCGGGCTAGCGGTACAGGGCGGTGACCGGCGTGGCGGTGAGCACGTTGTACTGGCGCATGGCCAGGCGCCACCAGCCGGCCAGCGCGCCGGCCGGCAGGCGCCACAGCTCGCGGTGCAGCCAGATCAGCGAATCCGCGTCAAGCAGCAGCGCCCGCTTTTCTCTCGAGGTCAGTCCCGCCGGACCCTCGATGAGCAGCCGCTGCCGCAAGTGGAGAAAATACTCGCGCGACTCCTCGCTCGGCCGCCGCTGCCGCAGCAGCGACACGTGCACGGCGTTGACGTAGGGATCGAGCACGGCCTGGAGCAGCCCGTAGTCGTCGCGCAACGGCTCGATGGGCCGGAGATGCTGGTAGCATTCGGCGAGATTCTGCTGGAGGCGCTTGAGCTCGTAGGCCGGTCGCGACTCCTCCGGCGTGAGGAAAAGGCCCAGCCGCTCCGCGCCGCGGCCGAAGCCCGCCTTGCTGAGAAAGATCGAGAGCGGGATGGAAAACACCAGCCCGGCCAGCACCGGGCTCAGCCACCAGAAGAACTGCGGCACGAGGATGAAAGCCGAGACGCCCCACACCAGGCCGATCGCCGTGTGCCCGGCATGGGTCAGGATGGCCTCGCGCCAGTCGGTGTCGTCCTCGTCGAGGCCGCGCCGCTGCGTGATCCAGGACACGCCCTGACCGAGCAGCGTGAAGAGCACAAATTTGCTGTTGAAGAGCATGTTGACCGGCGCGATCAGCACCGAGGCCGCCGCCTCCAGCAGCGCACTCGCCGCGAGGCGCGACGGCCCGCCGAAGGCCGCCGTGAGCTCGCGATCGCGCAGCGTGACGATCACGCTGAGCGCCTTCGGCAGGAAGAGCAGCAGCATGGTGAAGGCAAACAGCGTGAGCGCCTCGGGCACCTCGACCGTGTAGCCGAAAACGGAGGTGTAGGATTCGGGCAGAGCCGTGAAGCCGCCGCTCCTGACCACGCCGAAGACATTGATGCTGCTCAGCAGGAGGAACAGCAGCCACAAGGGCGAAGCCACATAACCCATGATACCCAGGAAAAGGTGCACGCGGTTGATCGGGCGGAAGCCGCGCGCGAAGAGCAGCCAGTTGTGCTGCATGTTGCCCTGGCACCAGCGGCGGTCGCGCTTCGCGCTGTCGATGAGCGTGGGCGGACCCTCCTCGTAACTGCCCTCGAGGTCGGGCGCCAGCCACACCTGCCAGCCGGCCTTGCGCATGAGGGCGGCCTCGACGAAATCGTGGCTGAGGATGCGGCCGCCTAAGGGTTCGCGGCCGGGCAGGTCGGGCAGGCAGCAATGCTCCATGAACGGCTGCACGCGGATGATGGCGTTGTGGCCCCAGTAGTTGCCGTCGTGCTGCTGCCAGTAGTTGAGGCCGGCCAGAAAAAGCGGACTGTAGAGGCGGTTGGCGAACTGCTGCAGGCGCGCGTACAGCGTCACGCCGTTCACGATGCGCGGCGCGGTCTGGATGATGCCCACGGCGGGATTCTTCTCCATCAGCGCGACCAGCCGCACGAGCGTCTGGCCGGTCATGAGGCTGTCGGCGTCGAGCACGGCCATGTAGCGGTAGTTCCGGCCCCAGCGGCGGAGAAAGTCGGCGACGTTGCCGCTCTTGCGGTTGATGGCCTGGCGGCGCTTGCGATAGAAGATCCGTCCGAAACCGCCGACCTGCTTGCACAGCTCGACCCAGGCGACCTCCTCCTGGATCCACTGGTTGGGTTGGTTGGAGTCGCTGAGGATGAAGAAGTCAAAATATTCGAGCTGGCGTGCCTCCTGCACGGAGCGGTAGATGACGCGCAAGCCCTCGAAGACCCGGCTGACGTCCTCGTTGGCGATGGGTATGATGACCGCGGTGCCGGCCAGCGGCGGGTCCTTCACGGCGGACCAGTCGACGGTGTTGACGATGCGGCACGAATCGCCCCCGCGGTTGACGACAAAGAAGCCGATCAACGCCATGCAGAAGGCGGTGGCGATATGGGCAAAGAGAATCACAAAGAGGACCAGCAGGACGATCTCAATGCCGTCCAGACCGCCGCGCCAGAGCAGATCGGCCATGAACCAGGTGGCCAGGCTCGTGAGCACGAAGATGCTCGAGAAAAACGTGATCCGCCGGCGCGCAATGCGCTGCGGGTCGAGCCGGTCGGTGGAGAAGGCCTTCATGCTGCCGGAAGCGTCGATGTCACCGCGTGGCATAGAAAATGCCGGCCAGGGCGGCGACGAAGAGGGCCCACAGCACGAGCGTGCGCAACAGGGGCCACCGCTCAAATCGCTCGATGGTCTCGCCCGCCACCTCGGTGATGGGTCCGAGGTCGATGGACCGCGGCACCATGCTCGACACCGCAAGATCGGGGCCGGCCTCGATGGAACTTTGCTGCAGGGTACGGGCGAACTCCGGCGGAATGTGCTCCTCGTCGAGGAACGCATAAGGGTTTTTCTCCGCCCCGTCGGTGAGCAGCAGCGCCACGCGGCCGGTGACGGCGATGCGGTCGTGCGGCAGGCCCTTCTCGCCCAGGACCTCGCCGAACCACGCGTCGATCAGGCGCTCGGCCTCCTCGGCGGCGAGCGTGGTGGGATCGAGGGTGGGATTCTCCTCATGACGCCGCGCGGCGCGCTCGAGAATGCGCAGGATGAGCCGGCTCTGGTGCAGGCGGTTGTGAATGCGGTGCGCCCGCAGGTAGTCCTCTACGCGCACGTAGGCGTCATTCCATGCCTCCAGCTTACCGGTCTTCGGCTGAAACGTGGAGAGGGCCCCGCTTACGGATTCCAGAGATAGCTCCATGTCTCGGTGAGTACATGCGGCGTCTTCCGGAGGAAGCAACGCAGTTCCACCGCCCGCCCGGAACCGTCGGGCCGAAGCGCGAAGGTCACGCGCCACGTGCCGTTGTGGGGATTCTTCTGGATGGTCACTGTGTCCGGGGCCAGTGCGGCACCCTCCCCTACGGTAACCACCGGCTCAATGGCGGGATCAGCCGGCTGCTCGTGCAGGTAGGGACCGTCAAAATCGACGAGGAAGCGGGTGAGTTCCGGATGTTTCTGCACCGTGGAGAGCCGCGTGGCCGCGGCGTAGCCGGCGGGCGGTCGTTTCGCCCCCTCGAGATACCAATGCAGCTTGTATTCAAATTCCAGTGGCTCGTCCGGCGGCGGCAGGCTGGCCGGCACCCAGCAGGCGACGATGTTGTCGCTGGTCTCGTCGGGCGTGGGAATCTCCACCAGCCGCACCGCGCCCGCGCCCCACGCCCCCACCGGCTCCACCCAGACGCTCGGCCGCAAGTGGTAGTGCGCTTCGAGATCCTGGTAGTGCTCGAAGTCGCGGTCGCGCTGGAGCAGACCGAAGCCTCGGGGGTTCTCGTCGGCAAACGAGGTGAGCCGCAGCTGGTCGGGATTGACGAGGGGCCGCCACAGCCATTCGCCGCTGCCGCGCTGGAGCAGGAGACCGTCGGTGTCGTGCACCTCGGGGCGGAAATCACCGTGCGTGGTGCGCGAATTCTCGCCGTGCCAGAACATGCTGGTGAGGGGGGCGAGGCCCATCGCCTTCACCTCGTTGCGCCGGTAGACCGCGGCCCGCACGTGCACAACGGTCGCGCCGCCGGGCGCGATCTCCAGCCGGTAGGCGCCCGTTACGCTCGGGCTGTCCAGCAGCGCATAGACGACGAGATCCCGGGCATCCGGTGCGGGTTTCTGCACCCAGAACTCCTCGAAGGCGGGGAACTCCTCGCCCCCCGGCTCGGCGGTGTTGATCGCGAGGCCGCGGGCCGACAGGCCGTAGACGGCTTTGCCGCAGAGCAGGCGGAAATAGCTGGCGCCGAGGAACGCGCCGAGTTCGTCGCCGGGTTTGTTCAGGTCGTAGAGGATGCGGAAGCCCGCGAAGCCCATCGTATCCGGGATGTCTCCGGGCAGGTCGACGCGGTCATAGATGAACCGGTCGCGGTCGAACGCGATGTCGCGCGCCTTGCGGCCGTCGAGTTCGTGCAGCTGCACCGTGTGGTTGAAGATGAAGCCGGGATGGAAGAACTGCAGCTGGAACGGCAGTCGTTCCCGACGCCACCAGGTGTGGTCCGGGTTGAAGCGGATCCGCCGGTATTCGTCATAGCTAAGGTCGAGCAGGAACTTCGGCACCTGGCTTTCGCGGGGATGATACGGCTGCGCGGCGAGAAGTTTGGCGCGAAACCGAAGCGTTTCGAAATCGAAAGGCTCGCCCTGCGCCCGGCCGCCAGGGAGACCGGGCAGGATGGCGGCCAAAACCAGCCAGCAAGGGAGGAACTTCATCAGAGAAAAAAACCGCGCTGCTTTTCCGAGATGGGCAGGCCGGCGCGTTCCATCACGGCCAGGAAGTCCTCCCACGCCGTGCGCTTCGCGCGATTCGCCGCCACCTTCCCGTCCATCTCCTTCCGCAGCAGATAGCTCGGATGATAGGTCACCCGCAGCGGCTTGCCCCGGTAGTCGTGCCAGCGGCCGCGCACCTCGCCCAGCGTCTTGAAACTGCGGGCGCCGAGCAGGCCGCGGGCCGCCGTGGCGCCGAGCGCCACGAGGAGCGTCGGGTCAACCACCTCGATCTGGGCGGTGATGAATGGGAGGCAGAACGCCATCTCCTCGGGCGTGGGTTCGCGGTTGCCGGCCTGCGTGCCATCCGCCCGGGGCGGCAGCTCGGGCCGCCAGTTCATGATGTTGCCGATGTAGACGTCGCCGCGCTCGAGCCCCATCGCCTTGATCATCCGGGTGAGCAGCTGGCCGGCGGGGCCGACAAACGGTTCGCCCTGCTGCTCCTCTTCGGCGCCGGGCGCCTCGCCCACAAACATGACCTTCGCGTCGAGGCTGCCCACGCCGAACACGACCTGTTTGCCGGGGCGCACATGCGCTCGGCAGACCGGATGGTCGAGCACCAGCTGCCGCAGTGCCTGCCAGCGGACGGACTTGCCGCCCCGGGGGAGGATCACCTCGGGAGGCGACGGTAAAGGATTTTGGATACCGGAGACCGGAAACCGGATAGAGGCTTCCGGAGACCGCTTTCCGATCTCCGGTATCCGGTTTCCCGTATCACGAGCGGCCACCAGCCGCCGGAGCATCGCCACGCTCTCGTCCGACACGGACACGGTCTTTACTCCCGCGGCTTTGAGCCGCTTGAGTTCGTCAGTGAGAGCAAGAAGAACGGCACGCATGGGATTAAAATGGAGATGGGACCGCGGATTAAACGGATGAGCACGGATGGATTCTTGTATCTATCATGCTGTCTAAGGTGGAGGATCCGCAACCCTGGCGACCAGCCATGATCGCGTGCATTCTGCTGGCCAGCAGAACGCTCCGACAAGGCATCCGTGTTAATCAGTGTAATCCGTGGTTAAAAAAGGCCGCTACGTCCGCAAGGCGAGCAGCTTTTCGACGTACTTGCCCAGCATGTCGAATTCCAAGTTCACGAGGTCCCCGGCGTGTTTTTCCCGCAGATTGGTCACCTCGATGGTGTGCGGGATCAGCCAGACGGCCAGGGCATCGCCCGCCACCTCGGCCACAGTCAGCGAGATGCCGTCGATGGCGATGCTGCCCTTGTGCACGAGATATCGGCCGGAACCGGCGGGGGCGCGCACCTTGATATAGTAGTCTTTGCCACGCGGCTCCAGCACCTCGATGGCGCCGAGCCCGTCGATGTGCCCGGTGACAAAGTGGCCACCCACCTTGCCGTCGAAGCGCAGGCTGCGCTCGAGGTTGACGAGGCCGCCCGGCCGCAACGCGGAGAAATTGGTGAGACGGCGCGTTTCCTCCAGCACGTCGAACTGGAAGTGCCGGCCGGCCGCCTGCACGACGGTGAGGCAGCAGCCGTTGACGGCGATGCTGTCGCCCACGGCGGTTCCGGCGCAAACCTGGTCCGCCGCGACGGCGAGTTTCCACGCCTCCGCCCCGAGCTGGAAGGACACGACCTGACCTGCTTCTTCAACGATCCCGGTGAACATAAAGACCGAGTGCTAATCCCCCATGTCGAGCGAGGCGAGCATTCTCCTCAACGATGCCCGTTTGAAAGCCCCCGGTTCATTTCAACTTGACCCGGCGCACGGCCGTCTCGCTGCCGCGGCTGGTGAGGAGCACAAACTCGGGGCGGTTCTGGTCGGCCTCGATCGCGGTCAGCGCCGCGACCGCCTCGGCATAGGTCTTGACCTCCTTGCCGTCGATCTCGCGGATCCAGTCGTCGAACTCCAGTCCCCCCATGGCGGCGGGACTGTTGGATTTCACGAATTCGACGATGACTCCGGCCTGCTCGGCGAGTTTGACGCGCCGGGCCATGCCATCGCCGTAGAGAAACTCGCGCACGGTGAAGCCCAGCCGCTCGAAGTATTTGCGCTCGGCCTCACGGATGATCTTCGGCTCGTCCCCGAGCGTGACCGTGAGTTCGAGCCGTTGGCCGTCGCGCAACACGGTTAGCGGGAGTTCATCGCCCGGTCGGTGGCGGTCGACCTCCCGCTCCACATAGGTGGCCACGACTTGGTCCGGCTTGAGGCGCGGCAGCGGCCGGCCGTCGAGGGCCACGATGATGTCGCGACTCTTGAGGCCGGCCTTTTCGGCCGGGCTGCCCTCAAGCACCTCGCTGACAACGAGGGCCGACTGGTTTTCGAGTCGGAGGAACCGGGCGACCTCGGGATCCACCGGCTCGAGCCCGAAGGCCCCCAGCCAGGGGAGCGGCCGGCCTTGGACATTCTGCGGGATGCGGCCGAGGTAAGGCAGCACTTCACTCGCGAGCAGAAACACGCTGCTTTCCTCCACGTCGACGAGCACCACGGGCACGCCGCGCTCCCGGCGCGAAAACATGAGGAAATTCTGGCCGAACGAGTTGAGGGTGAGCCCGACGAGCGCCCCGTCACGGTTGAAGACCGGCAGGCCCGGACCGCCGACTTCAGAGGCGGCGATGGCCGTCCGTTGCGGCATGGACTGGATGAGGCCGATCAGGCTCATGAGAAAATAGGGATGGAAGTCCTCGTCCTTGCCGCGCAGGCCGATGCCCCACACCTCGTCGGCCAGGCGCGGCTCCGGCGTGCCGGCGCGCACCCACGCCGTCAGCGGCACCAGCTCGGCGCGCAGCTTCTCCTCGGCGCGCACGAAATGCCAGCCGGTGAGGACGTCCTGGCCGAGATACTCGGCGTGATAGGCGGTGGCGGAGTTCGGCCGGTAGACCTTGAAGTCCTTGAGCTGCCGGACGGAGACGCGCGCCCCGATGGCGGAGGCGGGCAGGATGATCGTGCCGTTGGTGTCGGCGCACACGCCGAGTACGGTGACCGGCTGGCGGTCGAGCTCGTTTTCGACCATAAACTCGACCGTGACACACGACCGGACGCGCTCGGCGAAAAGATCGGGCAGGTCGGCAGCGCGCAACGGCAGCCACGCCCCCCCCAGCACGAGGAGCAGGCACCGCCATGCCGGCGGGAATATTCGGCGAACCAAAGTGGTGATCATGGTTTCAAAACGTACAGCGAGACATGCCGGTCGCGCATGGCCTCGACCAGGAGCGAATCGGGCCGGGCCTCAAACTGCTGGTAGACGCGCTTGAGCGTCTCCAGCTCGGTGAGCGTCTGCTGGTTGAGCTTGGTGATGATGTCGCCGGGGGCGAGGCCCGCCACGGCCGCCGGGAAGCCGGGCTGCACGCCGATGACGATGACACCTGTGTCGTCATCGAGCTGGTTCTCCCGCGCAAAGGCGCGCGAAACCTTGCGCACGCCGAGCCCCCATTTCTCGAAGGCCCACTCCTCGCCCACCCGGCTTTCCAGCTTTTCGGTGACCACGGGGATCTCCATCGTCTGTCCCGCGCGCTTGAGGCTGAGTTTCACGGTCGAGCCGACCGGCAGGCTGGCGATCATGTTCTGAATGGGCGGGAGCTGCTCGGGGAAGCGTCCGTCGACCTTCTGGCCGTTGATCGCGAGGAGGATGTCGCCGCCGCGCAGGCCGGCGCGGGCGGCGGGCGAGCCGGGATCGACGCTGTTGATGAGCAGGCCGGTGTTGAGCGCGAGCGCATAGAAGTGCTCGAGATCCTGCAGCGCGGCGGGCACGAGGCCGATGTAGCTGCGCGTGATGCTGCCATGCGCCACGAGGCCAGCAACGATGCGCTGGGCGATGTTGGACGGGATGGCGAAGCCGAGATTGTCGGCGCCCACGTAGGCGCGCGCGTTGATGCCGACGACCCGGCCGTCCTCGGTGACGAGCGGGCCGCCGCTGTTGCCGGGATTGATGGCGGCGTCGGTCTGCAGCCAGGTGTTGAACGCGCCGGTCTCGTACCCGCGCACGCCCTCCCGGTCCTCGAAATAGCGGCGGTTGTTGGAGATGATGCCCCGCGTGACGGTACGGGTGAGGCCATAGGGCGTGCCGACGGCATAGACGGTCTGGCCGGCGTAGAGCGCGTCGGAGTCGCCGAACGCGGCGTGCTGGAACGCGAGTCCGCGGCGTTTCACCTCGTCGAGGTCGAGGCGGATGAGGGCGAGGTCGGTCCAGTGGTCCCAGCCGACCAGCTTCGCGTCGACGCGTTCCAAGCTGGGCAGCGTGATGGAGATCTCGACCGCGTGCGGGCTGGCGACGTGGGCGTTGGTGAGCACGAGGCCGTCCTTCGACAGGATCACGCCCGAGCCCACGCCCGCCACGAACCGGCGCGCCCCCTCCTCGAACGTGACCTCGCGCACGTCGATGCGCACCACGGCCTCGAGCAGCCGGTTGAAATCGCCGCTCATCGCCGCGCGGGCGGAAGCCGCGGCCAGCAGCGGGGGGACCAGCAGGCGGACGGCCGCCCGGATGATTGACCGGGCGGGGGATTCATTCAAAGTGGCGGGTTTCAAGCGATGGCTACCGGGTGCAAAGACTATGACTTTCAGAAGATCGAGCCGTATTGGCAAACCTTCTGGGAGGAAAACAAAACGTTTCGGACGACGGACGATACGTCGAGACCGAAATCCTACGTGCTCGACATGTTCCCTTATCCGTCGGGCAGCGGCCTGCACATCGGCCATCCCGAAGGCTACACCGCGACGGACATTGTGGCCCGCTACCAGCGGGCGCGGGGGTTCAACGTCCTGCATCCGATCGGCTGGGATGCGTTCGGCCTCCCCGCCGAGCAGCATGCGGTGAAGACCGGCGCGCATCCACGCGCCAACACCGAGGCTAACATCAAGAACTTCCGCCGCCAGTTGAAGGCGCTGGGCTTCTCCTACGACTGGGACCGCGAGGTCAACACGACCGACCCCGGTTATTTCAAATGGACCCAATGGATTTTCCTGCAGCTTTTCCAGCACGGCCTCGCCTATGTCGATGAGCGTCCGGTGTGGTGGTGTCCGGAGCTGAAAACCGTGCTCGCCAACGAGGAGGTGGTCGACGGCCAGTCCGAGGTCGGCGGCCACCCGGTCGAACGCCGCAACCTGCGGCAGTGGGTGCTGCGCATCACGGCGTACGCCGAGCGGCTGCTGGCCGGATTGAAGGATCTGGACTGGCCGGACTCCACCAAGCGCATGCAGGAGGCGTGGATTGGCCGCAGCGATGGCGCGGAAGTACTGTTCAAGCTCGAGGACCCCACGCTCGGGAACCTGATGATTTTCACGACGCGGCCCGACACGCTGTTCGGTTGCACCTACATGGTGGTCGCGCCCGAGCACCCGCTGGTACCCGCACTGACCTCCCCGGCACAGCGCGCCGTCGTGGAGGCCTACCGGAAGACCGCCGCCACCAAGAGCGACCTCGAGCGCACCGATCTGGCGAAGGAAAAGACCGGCGTGTTCAGCGGCAGCCATGCCATCAACCCGGTCAACGGCGCGCGCGTCCCCATCTGGATCGCCGATTACGTGCTCATGGGTTACGGCACGGGCGCCATCATGGCCGTGCCCGGAGAGGACCAGCGCGACTGGGATTTTGCGAAGATCTTCAAACTGCCGATCATCCGCACGGTGCAACCGCCCGCCGACTTCGCGGGCGAGGCCTATGTCGAGGACGGTCCGGCCATCAACAGCGCCAATGAGGAAGTCTCCCTCAATGGTCGGGGGGTCGAGGCTGCGAAGGAAAGGATCAGCGTCTGGCTGGAGCGGAAGGGCCTCGGCCGGCGCAAAGTCAATTTCAAGCTGCGCGACTGGCTCTTCTCGCGCCAGCGCTACTGGGGCGAGCCGTTCCCCATCGTGTGGGTGGACGAAGCTGACTACCGCCGCGCGCGCGCCCATCGCGAAGTGCGGCAACCGAAGGACGCTGTGGCCTACACCCAGGATGGCCGCCCCCGGTATGCACTGGCCCTGCCCGAAAGCGCGCTGCCCCTGCTCCTGCCTGAAGTCACCTCCTACCTGCCCTCGGGCCTGGGCGAGAGTCCGCTCGCCAACGTCACCGACTGGCTGGAGATCTGGTACAACTTCGCCACCGGCGCAGCCGTGCCCGCGTCGCAGCCGAAGCCCGCGGGTGACACTTGGGTGCGCGCGCGTCGCGAGACCAACACCATGCCGCAATGGGCCGGCTCATGCTGGTATTACCTGCGGTATCTCGATCCGCAAAATCCGCACGCGATTGCCGACCGGAAGCTGCTCGAGTATTGGGGCACGCCCGATCTCTACGTTGGCGGCGCGGAGCATGCCGTGCTGCACCTGCTCTACGCGCGTTTCTGGCATATGTTCCTCCACGACCTCGGCGTGGTGCCGCAGCCGGAGCCGTTCCGGAAGCTGTTCCACCAGGGCATCATCCTCGGAGATGACGGCGAGAAGATGTCCAAGAGCCGCGGCAACGTGGTCAATCCCGACGCCGTCATCCACGAGTACGGCACGGATGCGCTGCGCCTCTATCTCATGTTCCTCGGCCCGCTTGAAGCCATGAAGCCGTGGAATCCGCGCGGCATCGAAGGCGTGTTCCGTTTTCTCAACAAAGTCTGGCGCGAATGCATCGGCGAGGACGGCCAGCCGCACCCGAAGATTTCCGCCACCACCACCGATGCGCCTGAACTGGAGCGTCTCCTGCACGAGACGATCCGGAAAGTCGGGGAAGACATCGAGGCCCTGCGCTTCAACACCGCGATCTCCCAAATGATGATCTTCGTGAACGCGCTGCAGAAGACCCCGACGGTCAGCCGGCGCACGATGCTCACTTTCCTGCAGCTGCTGGCGCCGTTCGCGCCGCACCTGACCGAGGAGTTGTGGACGAGGCTGGGCGAAAAACCCTCTATTCTGCACGCACCCTGGCCCGTCTATGACGCGGCGAAACTGGTGGTCGAGCAGGTGAAGCTGGTATTCCAGGTCAACGGCAAGTTCCGGGGCGACCAGCTGGTACCCGTCGGCCTTGCGGAAACTGAGGCCGTAGCCTTGGCTCACAAACATCCCCGCGTCATGCCTCATCTCGCGGGAAAAACTGTAAAAAAAGTCATTTATGTGCCGGGGCGCATCCTTAATCTTGTCGTGGAATAGCGTTCCTCGTATTTTACCCTGAGATTAGGGGGTTCACCCCACCCATTCAACATAACCAAACAAGCGCCAAGCTGCTGGACTGGAGGCGAGTCATGAAGACGACCGTTAGATTAATTCTCGGTACCGCGCTATGCTGCGCCATGGCCCTGGCAGCCCTGGCACAGGAGAATGTACCGGGCAAAATATACGTGGCGGAGGTCAACGGCGGGGTAACGTTTATGGAAGGCGGCAGGCAGTTTGTATTGAAAAAAGGCGATTCGCTGTCCGCCCAGGGCGCCCGGATCGAAACCGCGCCCGGGGCCACCGCGGTCTTGGTTTACTCCAACGGCACGAGCGTTTTCATCAGTGAGAAAACGATCGTGGAGATCCGCAAATTTGTGCAAAAGCCCTTTCCCAAGGGAGTCGATACCGCCACCAACGAACCCTCCATCTCCGACACCGTCGTGAATGTCACGCAGGGCACCGTCATCGTCACGACCAACGCCCTGGCGACCGGCACGTCCATGGTCTACCTGACGCCCCAGTCACAGATCAATATCCGCGGCCAAGAGGTCGTGATCGAGGTGCGGGATCAGGACACCAAGATCACCATGGTGGCGGGCGACGCGACCGTGACCCCTCTCAATGCTGCTCCCGGCAATGTGGGCCAGATCCTGCAGGCCGGGCAGCTGGCCACCGTGACGAATCCGCCGGGATCGCTGGCGGCCGAAACGATCCTGGTGACGACACTGGATCAGGGCGCTCTCAACGCCTTCGCCCTGCAAATCGCCGCAGCCGAGCGCGCGCAAAAAATCGTGGTCTTTGAAACCGTGACTCCGGCGGACGGCAGCGCCTCTGAGGTTCAAGCGAAGCCAGTCGTCCCGGTCAATCTGCCGGTGCAACTTACCGTGAGTCCCTCCACCCTCCAAACCGGAGGTTGACACACCTTCCGGTCCGTTGATCGCACCTTCTCACATCGGCCGCACTCTCAGCATCATGGTGGTTGCCGCCGCCATGGCTCCCCGCGCCGCGGCGCTCCTGGATTTCAATGATGGACACGACAAGGTGACCGTCAGCGCCGAATACGGCATCACTTACGACTCGAATCTCTTTGTGCACGCCGGCGGCCCCGGCGACTACGACCAATCGCTCTCGTTGGGCGCCAATTACACCCGCCGGGCCGGCCTGATCGGCGTCAATGCCTCGCTCTCGGTCTCCACGGCCCGCTTCACGAAGTTTTCCAGCGAGGATTTCACGAATCCGTCCCTCTCCCTGGAGTTGACCAAGGGCCAGGGCCGGCTCACCGGCACGGTCAGCCTTTCGGCCCAGCGGGAAAGCACCAGCGATACCGCCACCAATCTCTTCACCACTTCGTGGAATTATGGTTCAAGCATCAATTTACGCTACCCGATCAACGACCGTTATTATTTCACAAGCCTGAGTGACTTCAGCCTCCACGACTACGTGCAGAACAGCTCGCTCTTCAACCTCCTGTCCTATTCGGAGGCGATCGATGTGTTTTATGTTTACACCTCGAAGCTCGACCTGCTGGGCGGTTATCGCATCCGCCTGGGCGAAGCCCAGGGCGGGTCGCACACGCAGGACAATGCCCTGACTTTGGGCGCCACCGGCGGCATCCTGCCCAAGCTGACCGGCAGCTTCCGTGCAGGCTATCAATGGCGCGACGAAAGCGGCGCCACCGGCGGGCGCTACGGCTCACTCACGACCAGCCTTTCGCTCTCCTGGCCGATGACCAAGCGGGTGACCTTCACTGGCGAGGCTTCCAAGGACTTCACGACCGCGGCAAGCGACGTCTCGGTCGACACGACCGCCTTCAACCTATCGGCCAGTTTGAAGCCGACCTCCCCGTTGAAGTTTATCCTCAACACCGGCGTCGGCTATGCCTTCAGCAACTTCCTCGGCGCCCGGGGTGACGGCCGGGAAGACCGGGCCCTGTCGTTCAATGCAAGCATCACTTTCACGCTTACTGCCGTGCTGTCCTCCTCGATTTCCTACGCCTACACTGACAACCAATCTAATATCGCCTTCTCTAATTTCGCCCGACACACTGCGACCTTCAACCTGTCTGCACGCTTTTGACGGCCATGCACCGCTTCTCCTGCTCCCTCCGGATTACCGCCGCGGGTGCCACGCTGGCGTTGAGCCTGCTTGGCCCCGGCCCGGCCCCCGCCCAGACGCCGCCGGCCCCGGCCGACGCCAAGCCCAAGGCCGACACGAAGATCAACTTCATTTACAAGCTCACGAACACCGACCGTCTTCGCATCATGGTGTACGGCGAGCCCGACCTGAACGCCATCTCCCGCATCGACGCCCGGGGGAATGTCAACCTCTACCTCATCGGTGACGTGCATGTCGCCGGCTGCACCGTCAACGAAGCCCAGAAGATCATCGAGTCCGCCTACCGCGACGGCCGTTTTCTGCGCAATCCGCAGGTCACGATCTCCGTGGAGGATTATGCGCCGCGCACGGTCACCGTGGACGGGCAGGTGAAGAATCCCGGCCCCATTTCGCTGCCCACCGAGTCGACGCTCACGGTGTACCAAGCCATCATCCATGCCGGCGGCTTCACCGACATCGCCAAGGGTTCCTCCGTCAGCGTCACCCGCCTCCTGCCGGACGGCACCAAGAAGGTTTTCACCGTTGACGTGGACCGCCTGATCAAAGGCAAGGACCGCAACAAGGCGGATGACGACACCCTGCTCTTGGAACCGGGTGATATCATCTACGTTCCCGAGCGTCTTATCTGATCCTCCGTGTCTTCACCCGTCATACCGGAATCCCCTCCCCAGCCGCCCGCGCCTGCCGATGCGCCGGTCAGCCGTGACGAACACATTGTCGAGCGCCGCACCCTGCGCGATTATTACATCATCGTTCGCGAACGCCTGTGGATCGCGCTGCCGCTGGCATTTCTGGTCGCCCTGCCGCTGGGCTACTACCAGATGCAGGAAAAGCCGATGTATGAAAGCCGCGCGACCATGCAGTTCGAGCGGCCGGAAAAGATCGTGATGGTCGATCAGGTCATGGACCAGACGCCGCGCTCCGACATCGACATCAACACCTACCTGCAGCGCCTCAACAGTGCGAGCCTTCGCACTCAGGTCATCGAGTCGCTGACGCCTGACGAAATCAAAGTGCTGCAGCGACCCTTCCTCAAGGATCTGCCGCCGGGGACCGGCCCGCCGTCGGCCGCCGCCGCCCTGGGCGGCGTTTATGCCGAGGCCGTGCGCGGCAGTCTCACCATCCTGATCACCGCCCACCACCCCGATCCCGAGGCCGCCGCCCTGGTCGCCAACCGCTACTACACGCAATTCGTCAAATACCTGATGGCGAAAAGCGGCGGCTCCAACGATGAGGCGGTTGCGTTTCTGCAGAAGCGCGCCATGGAGCTGCAAAAGGAGTACGAGGAGAAGGAGCAGCGGCTGCAGGAATACAAGAAGCAGCACAACCTCATCTCGCTCGACGACAGCCTGAACTTCATCACCGACCGGCTGAAGAGCGTAAATGCCGCCCGCACCACCGCCCATCTCGACCGCCTCAACCTCGAGGTCTACGCCAATCAGGTGGAGGAATTCAACAAAGCGCACCGCGACCTGCTCGAGATCTCCTACATCGGCAATCACGGCACGATTCCCGGCCTCAAGGCCCAGCTGGCCGAGGCGCTCCAGCGCCAGGCATTGCTCAACGAACGCTACCTTGAGCGCCACCCCCAGATGATCGAGATCGCCAGGACGATCACGACTCTCCGCGACCAGCTCGACAAGGCCATGCAGCTTGCCATCGCCGACCTCAACGCCAATCTGGAGAAAGCCCGCGATTCCGAACGGTCCCTCGATCAGGAGTATGCCAAGCAGGAGAAGGAGCAGGTGCGGCTCGACGACCTCAAGGTCGACTTTCGCAGCCTTGAAGATCAAGCCACCGTCGCCAAGAACGCCTACTCCCAGGTGCTCGACAGCCTCAACAAGACCACGACGTCAAAGGGGCTCGACTACCGCGTCCCCGTCAGCCTGCTCGACCGCGCGGTGCCCAATTTCGCCCCCTACACCCCCAACAAGACGCACATCGCGCGCACCTGCGTGATGGTCGGCCTGCTGGTGTTCTTCGGCGTGGCGTTCGGTCTCAGCGTGATCGATGACCGGATCAAGAGCGCGTGGGACGTCGAATCCTACCTCGGCGTCAACCTGCTCGGCATCATCCCCGACCTTTCCAAAATCCCTGACGAGGAAAAGCCCCTGCTCGCCATCAATGCCAAGGCCACGCCGGGCGTCGAAGCGTTCCTCAGCGTTTACAGCGCGGTCAAGATCCAGTCGAAACTCGATTATCCCAAGGCCATCCTGGTCACGAGCACCATTCCCGGCGAAGGCAAGACCCTCATCTCCTGCAATCTCGCCGGCAGTTTTGCACGGCACGGCCGGACCACCCTGCTCATCGACTGTGACCTGCGCCGGCCCATGCTGCACCGGCTTTTCAACCTGCCGAATAATGCCGGCATTCTCGCCTGGGCCGAGGCGGGGGCGAACCTGGACGGCGACTTGCTGGCCAATCCGCAGCTCGGCATCGCGCACATCACCGACAGTCTCTCGCTGCTGCGTTCCGGCGGGCGCTCGAAAAGCCCCACGGAACTTCTGGAGAAACCCGTGTTCGGGCAGCTTCTCGAACAGCTGAAAAGGCGCTTCGATCTCGTTGTGATCGACTCCCCGCCGGTCGGCGCCGTGTCCGACAGCCGCCTCATTGCCGAACACACCGATGAGATTATTTACGTCTGCCGCTTCAATCGTGCCTACCGCAAGCACATCCGGCAGTTCGTCCGGACGCTGCGCGAGAGCAATAACGAGTTTCTGGGGATCGTGTTGAACGGTCTGTCGCCCCGCCGCATCGAGTATTACACGAACTACCGCTATTACCGCAGCTACAAGAAATACTACGGCTCGCAGAGCTAGCGGCGGCGCCCGGCCGCATTTTCCGCCTTCATTCCGCCGGCTTCCTGCTGCAAGCTGCCCCCGTGCTCTCCTCCTTTCTCCCGGCCAGGTTTGATCCGAAGAAACCCGTTGCGCTCATTGCCGGCCAGGGGCTTTACCCCGTGCTCGTCGCGCAGGCCATCCGCCGCGCGGGCCTTCCCCTGAAGCTGATCGCGTTCGACGAGGAGACGCGCCCCGACCTCCTCAACAGTTTTCCCGAGGCCGACCGCTGCACGATCCTCGTCGGCCAGCTGGGCAGGATGCTGCGCGCCCTCGAACAATTCGGCGCCGGCTATGCCTACATGGCCGGACAGATCGCCCCGCGCCGCCTCTTCAAGGGCCTCCATCCCGACCTCAAGACCACCCGCCTCCTCCTCTCGCTCAAGCGCCGCAACGCCGAGACCATCTTCGGTGCCATCGCGGCCGAGATCGAACAGCTCGGCATCACCCTGCTGGACGCGCGTTCCTTCCTCGACGACCACCTGGCCACGCCCGGCGTCATGACCGGCGGCCGGTTTCCCATCGACCGCGAATACGTCGAGCACGGCGTCCAGATCGCCCGCGAAGTCGCGCGGCTCGACATCGGCCAGGGCGTCGTCGTGCGCAAGGGCACCGTGCTGGCCGTCGAGGCCTTCGAAGGCACCGACGAGATGCTCCGCCGCGCCGGCGCCTTCCACACCGGGCAGACGCTGTTTGTCAAGACGGTGAAGGCCAGCCAGGACTATCGCTTCGACGTGCCGGTTTTCGGCCAGCGCACGCTCGAAACCATGCGCGAAGCCGGCATCGCCGCCGCCGCGCTCGAGGCCGGCAAGCTGGTCATCCTCGACCGCCCGGCCGTCGTCGCCCAGGCCAAAACGTGGGGCATCCACCTCCTCGGCTTCGCGTAATGCTCTGCCGGCTTGCGCTTCTCCCCCCGCCTTCGCACATTCCCGCCATGCAGAACGAGGTCATCGAAGTTGCCATCAAGGGCGTCATGCCCACCGCCAACGGCTGCGCCGTGTTCCTCGGCAATGACGACAAAACCTTTGTCATCTACGTCGATCACAGTGTCGGCAACGCGATTTCGATGACGCTGAACGGCATCAAGAAGGAACGGCCGCTCACGCACGACCTCATCGGCAGCATTCTGCTCGGACTCAGCATCACCCTGGAGCGCATTGTCATCAACGACGTCAGCGACGGCACTTTTTATGCGCGCATCATCCTGCACATGCAGAACGAACTTGGCCGCAAGATCATTGAGGTCGACGCCCGCCCGAGCGACTCCATCGTGCTCGCGCTCCAGCAGAAAAAGCCGATTTTTGTCGCGCAGAAGGTCTTCGACACCGTCGAGGACATGACCGAAATCCTTGAGCGGGTGCTCAAGCAGCAAGGCGAGGAGGAGGAGGAAGAAGAGGACGACGAGGAGGGGGAAGAGAAGTCCTGACCCGCCTCTGCGCCGGCTGGAGCGCGGGCCGGCTCCGCCCGCGGCCGCTTTCTCCGCCGGTCGATCCGGACGCCGCCGGAATTCTTCAACTTCCTCCCACCGGAGCATGTCGCCGAATCCATCAGCACCCACCCTGCCGGCTGCATTGCGCCGGCTGCCCGCGCCCGTCGCGGCCGGCCAGCCGCTGACCGCCCTGGCGCCGATGCAGGACGTGACGGACCTGGCGTTCATGCGCGTCATCGCCCGCTACGGCGCGCCCGACTTTTTTTTCACGGAGTTCTTCCGCGTGCACGCGCAGTCGCGCCCCGAGAAGCACATTCTGCGCTCCATCGTTGAAAACACCACCGGCCGCCCCGTCTTCGCACAGCTCATCGGGGAGAGCGTGCCCGACATCCTGCGCACCGTGCGCGAGCTGCTCGCCCATCCCGTGGCCGGCATCGACCTGAACCTCGGCTGCCCCGCGCCCAAGATCTACAAGAAGAACGTCGGCGGCGGACTGCTACGCGATCCCTCCCGGGTCGACGAAATCCTTGGCGCGCTCCGCGCCGCCGTGCCGGGACTGCTCACCGTCAAGATGCGCCTTGGCTTCGATGACACCGCGAACTTCACGCGCCTGCTCGAACTCATCAACCGGCACGCCGTCGACCTGCTGGCGGTGCACGGCCGCACGGTGAAAGAGATGTATCGCGGCGAG
This sequence comes from Opitutaceae bacterium, assembly GCA_049513315.1. Taxonomy (GTDB): domain Bacteria; phylum Verrucomicrobiota; class Verrucomicrobiia; order Opitutales; family Opitutaceae; genus Fen-1467. The sequence goes on along the minus strand of JBEKWG010000013.1, from coordinate 14,385 downwards.
GTGCACTACGATTGCATCGCCCAAGCGGTGCAGACGGTGCGGTGCCCCGTGCTCGCCAACGGCAACATCACCTCCGCCGGCCGGGCCGCGACCATCCTCGCCCGGACTGGCGCGGCCGGCTTCATGATCGGCCGTCACGCCATCCGCAATCCCTGGATATTCCGCCAGTGCCGGGAAACCTTCGCGCGGCTGCCAACCCCCGGCGGGGCCGCCGGCCCGGCGGGCGGGATTTTCCAGCCCACCCTTGCCGACGTGCGCGACTACATCGAGCACCTTTACCGCGCCACCATTACGCCCGGCGTGCCCGGGCGCCTGCAGGTGGCCCGAATGAAGAAGTACCTCAATTTTGTCGGCCAGAGCGTCGACCCCGCCGGCGCCTTCCTTCACGACATGCGCCGCGCGCAGACCGAGGCCGAGCTGTTCCTGGTCTGCGACCGCCACCTGCTGGCTGATCCCGCCCGACCGTTTCCGCTCGAGCCCTACCCCGGTGTCCTGGCGCGGCCCAACCGCGAGGCGTCGTTCGAAACATGTTCGCTCGACACCGTGCCCGCCTGACCCGCACGCTTCCCCCCCAGCCTTTCCACCCATGCCCAAAATCGACGTCAGCAAAGTCGCGGAAATCCTGCAAAGAAACCACATTGAGCCGGCGGTGCTCCGCCGCATCCTCGAGGAGATCAATCACGTGGTGCAGCCCGATCCCGCCGAGGAGAACAAGCCGCCGCCCGTGAAGAAACAGTGGGTGATCCTGATCTCCGATCCCGAACATCGGCTGCCCCGGGATGATTTTGCCGGCTGGGTCGTGCAGATTCCGGAAAACGAAAGCCCCGTCACGACGCGGGATCGCATTTTCCGCGGCGCCTACGACTTCAACACCACGAAGCGCGGCCGGCTCCTGCCGGTGACAACCGTCGGCGAGGCGCTCGAGAACGTGCCGGCCAAACATTTCAAGGAAGCGGAGCTCTGGGTGCGAACCAAGACCCCCGTCATCATGTTCCGCACGGACAACCGGATTCCGACGGAGTAACCGCCCGGCCCGCGGCAAGGAAGGCTAATGAACGGATCGTCACCACTTGCCCGCGTTGCCGGTCGCGGCCGATGCAAGCCCCATTGCCGGCCCATAATATCCCTTGCTGAAGGTTCAGAAAGCTGGTTGCTTCGCGTTTTTCATCCGCCCTCCAACTTCCTGCGGAAACCCAGGAAACCCACAATGAAAATCAGCCTCCCAATCGCCCTGCTCGCCCTTGCCCTGTGCGCGCCAAGCCACCTGGTCCGTGCCGCCAATCAAACCGCCGCCGCGCCGTCCGATGCGCAAGCAGAACTCGCCGCCGTCGTCGGCAAGATCCATGCCAAGGCCCAGACGGGCCAGAAAACGGAGGCGGCGTTCGCCGACGAACTCAAGGAGCTCGATGCGCTCCTGGCCAAGCACCAGGGCGAGCAGACGGACGACGTCGCGCAGATCCTCCTGGCGAAAGCGTCGCTGTATTACGACCTTTTCGGCGACACGTCGAAGTGCGTGACCCTGATCAACCAGCTCAAGGCTGATTTTCCCGAGACCGCCCCGGGCAAACAGGCCGACTCCATCCTCAAGACGATTGCCCGGCTGGAGGACGCCAAGAAAATCCAGGCCTCGCTGGTCGTTGGTGCGGCGTTTCCCGGCTTCGCGGAAGCCGACCTTGCCGGCCGGCCGCTCTCCCTCGACGCCTGCAAGGGCAAGGTGGTGCTGGTCGATTTCTGGGCCACCTGGTGCCCCCCGTGTGTCGCCGAGCTGCCGAATGTCCTCGCCGCCTACCGGACCTACCACGACCGGGGCTTCGTGATCATCGGCATCAGTCTGGACAAAGACCAGAACGCCCTGACCGCATTCATCAAGGACCACGACATGTCTTGGCCGCAATACTTCGACGGCAAGGGCTGGGAAAACAAGCTGGCCACGCAATACGGCATCCAGAGCATCCCGGCCACTTTCCTGCTGGACGGCAAAGGCCGGATTGTCGCGAAGGACCTGCGCGGGCCCGCGCTCGAGACGGAACTCGCCAAGCTGCTTGCAAAAAAGTGATGGCCGCAGCCGCCAGCCGGCCGATTCCAGCTGTCCGCGATTCGTAGCGCGAAACCCGGGCGGAGATCACCCTGCCCGAGGACCCTGCATGATGTCCGCGGCCGGCCGCCCGGCCTGCAGCAACGCCGCCATCCCCTGTATGGCCGGCCCGATGTGGGTGAAAAAACGCAGGTAGGAGGGACAGAGGTAGCTCACGCCCGGCTCGCCCTCACCCGCGCGGACAAAGCGGTGCTTGGGGCAATCGCCGTTGCATACAAAGCGCACCGGGCACTCGCGGCAGACGCGGGGCAGGTTGGCCTTCGCGTCGCCGAAGCGCGCGGCGGCCGCCCCGTTGCCGATGTCGGCGAGCGGAGTCGTGCGCACGTTGCCGAGCCGGTAGGCCGGATAGACATAGTGGTCGCAGGCGTACACGTCGCCGTTGTGCTCAAGCGCCAGCGCCCGCCCGCATCGCTCTTCAAAAATGCAGAGCCCCGCGCCGAGGCCGCACCAGGCGCCCAAGGCGGCGTCGAATTGCTGCACAAACACCCGGCCGACGTCGCGCTGCACCCAGCGGTCGAACACGGCGCACAGAAACTCGCCGTAGCCTTCGCGCGGCACGCATTCGGGGGCGGCGGCCGGACCGGCCTGTTCCGGCGGCACCAGATCGACGAGGCCGGCTGGCGGCGGCGCATGATCGAGTCGGGCGGCCGTGTCGGCCGGACGGGCTTTCCGCTCCACCAGCGGAATGAACTGCATGAAATGCGAGCCCTCCTCGCGCAAAAACTCATACACCTCATGCGCGTGCCGGTAGTTGCGCCGGTGCACCACCGTGAGCGTGTTGAACTGCACGCGGTGCCGCTTGAGTGTGCGCAGACCGCGCATGACTTTCCCCCAGGTCGGCCGCCCGCCGCGGTCCAACCGGTAGGCATCGTGCATCGCGCGCGGTCCGTCGAGGCTGAGGCCCACGAGAAAACCGTGCCTGGCCAGAAACGCCCCCCAGGCGTCGTCCAGCAGCACGCCGTTGGTCTGGATCGAGTTGGTGACCCGCCGCCCCGCGGCGTACTGCTCCTGCAGACTCACGACCCGCTCGAAAAACTCCAGCCCCAGCAGCGTGGGCTCGCCGCCCTGCCAGGTGAAGTTGACCTCCTCGCCCGGCTGCGAGGCAAGGTAGTCGCGGATAAAAGCCTCAAGGGTGGCTTCGTTCATCCGCGGCACACCCGCGTCGGGATAGTAGGCCGGTTCTTTCTCCAGATAAAAACAGTACCGGCATGCCAGGTTGCAGCGGGCGCCCATGGGCTTGGCCATCACGTGAAACGGACGTGACCAGAGTGTTCCGGGGATTCGGAGGGGCGCGCCTGTGGCAGTGGAGTCGGGCATGGCTGACAAGGAAACTGTTCAGCGACAAATCCACCACTCGCGAGGCCAAATTATCGGCGTACGCCGCCATCCACCCTCATCCGATGAACAGTCTGTTTCTACTTCAGAAACTCCTGATCGCCGCCGCGGCCGTCATCAGGGGGCAAGATTCTTCGCGAGAAACGCCTCGATGCATTTGAATTCCTCGAGGCGCGCTGCGCGCCTGCGGATGCCATGTCCCTCCTCGGCGAGGAAGAGCGATTGGGGCTTGCGGCCGGCCTTTTCCAAGGCGTCCAGCATGTTGCGCGCCTGATTGGGCGGGACGATGTGATCCTCCTTGCCCTGAATGATAAGGACCGGCGCCGTGATTTTGTCCGCGAAATTCACCGGCGAGATCGCGCGCAGGAAGGACTCGTCCGTATTGGGGTCCCCGATCTGTTCGATCCAATACTGACGCGCGATTTTGCGCTCCGGGTCGGCGTTGTTTTCGTAGATCTTCACCCAGTCGGTGACGCCCGAGAGGGAAATGCCGCAGCGATAAAGATCCGGATTGTGCCCCAGCGCAAAGAGCGCGGCATAACCGCCGTAACTGGCTCCGACGATGGCGATGCGCTTGGGATCGGCCAGACCCTGAGCGATGGCCCAGCGCGTGCCGTCCTCGATGTCGTCCTGGATGGCCCGCCCCACCTCGCGGTGTCCCTGCTCGTGGAATTCCTCACCATAACCGGTGGAGCCGCGGAAATTCATCTGGAGCACGGCATAGCCGCGGCTGGCCAGCATCTGCACCAGCGGATCAAATCCCCAGACATCCCGGATCCACGGGCCGCCATGCGGCATGACGACCACCGGGAGATTTTGCCGCGGCGCCCCCGGCGGGTAGGTGACGTACCCGTGGATGAGCAGGCCGTCCCGCGCCGCGTATTGGATGGGTTCCATTGGCGCCATCCGGTCCGGCTTGATCCACCCCATTCGGGTCCCCACCAGTGTCAGGCTGTTGTCCACCCGATCGAACAGAAAGTAGGTCCCGGGATCCCGGTCGGAGTACGCGAGCACGAGCAGGCGGTTGTTGTCGCGCGAGCGGCTGGTGATCAAGTTGAAGGTGTCCGGCAATGCCCGGTCGATGGCCCGCTGCCGGGCGGCATCCTCCGGGTCAAACCAGTGTACCCGCGGTTTTTCCGTGACGTAATACACCCCGGCCATCTCCGTGATCTTCTTGGTCAATACCAAGCCTACGAGGGGACTGCTAATATCGTATTCCGGATCGTCGATGAGGACGTCACCAAGGGTGCCGTTGGTGGGATTATAAGGGTAAATGGCCCACCGTTTCCGGGGGGAAAGAGCGGCGACATACAGCGTTTGATTCGATTCATCGAAACCCAGCGGTCGGATCCAGCCCCGCTCTGCACCCAATGGGGGAAAGCTGTGCCACGGTGCGTCCTCGCGTTCGCGGTAGATCGTCCCAAACTTCAGGCCTTCCATGGTGATCCCCACGCGAACACACCCCGCCTGGTCCGCGCCCCAGTTGACCACATTGCCCGGGTTCTTCGCCACGGTGGCGTAGTGACCCGTGAGGGTGCTGACCTTGACGACGTCCGGATAAAGCCTCTCCTCGCCACGGACTTCGTGTAAATCGAGCATGAGGACACTCTGGTCCGGGTCGTCACAACGGTGGATGATCGTATGGGCGAAGAGCCGGTCCTCGTTGGGGGTGTTGGATTCGGCTCCGCTGATCGTTTTCCATTGCCGGCCGTCCCGATCCACCGCCGAAACTCCGGGGACAATGTGATCCCATATGATGGTGAGGAACACCAGGCGCCGCTCGCTCACCCAGTCGAACTCTCTGATATCTTTGGATACAAACGTGCGTTTCGCATCGGCCGGCTCGACCCGCGAAAGCGTTCCCCGCTTCAGATCGTTGAGAAACAGCGTGGTCCTGCCCTCATATTCGCGCAGAAACGCCACGTATTGTCCGTCGGGCGAAAGCTTCGCCTGCTCGACAAGCGCCGGCCGGGAAAAATCTTCGAGGGGGAGGGTTTCGGCCGCCGACAAACCAGCGGCGACGACCCCCCACGCAAACCACCACATTGATTTCATGGCTGGACCGTGGAATTTCCCGCCATCGCCCGCCGCGCGCAATTCCTTTTTTCGCCGCGCGTCACCAGTCACGCGACCGGCGGCGGGGGGATCCGCCACGCCTCAATGGAGTGCATCTCGCCGCAGTCGAGACAGCGCGTGCCCTCGAATTGCGCGCCGCAATGCGGACAGACGGCCTGCGTCTCAAAGGTGTCGAAGGGTTTCCCGCACCGGCCGCAGGCCCACCAAGCCCCGATGGGCGGTGCCGTTTCGCAACTCGGGCATTTGAAGCCATCCCGCCGGGGTAACCGGGCGGCGCGCGCCAGGATTCGCGCGTGCTGCAGCCCCCGCCAGCAATTTGCGAGGATAAACAGAGCGATGATGCCAAACCAGATCGCCTGCTGCTGCAAGCCGTGGAGAAACATGAGCGCCACGCCCAGGAACATCACCGCCACACCGAGAAAGCCGATGATGCTCGCCACCATGAGGCTTCGGGCGCGCCCGATCACGAACCAGAGCAGCGAGCGCACAATCTGGCCTCCGTCGAGCGGATAGATTGGCAGCAGATTGAAGATCAGCAGAACGAGATTGGTGTACCAGACCGCGCGCAGAAACCGGATCACGTCGGGCGCGACATCCAGCCACCCCGTGCTTCCGCTCAGCACCAGCAACCCGCCCAGAAGGAAGAATAGCACCACGTTCACGAGCGGGCCGGCCGCGATGCTCCACAGCGTGGCGCCCGGCCGCTGGGGCGGCGCCACATAAGCCACGCCGCCCAGCGGCCAGAGCACGATTTCGTCCGCCTTGCCGCCCACCGACCGGCAAGCCAGCGAATGACCGCATTCGTGCAGCAGCACGATCACAAACAAGGCAAGATACTCCAGCGCATTCCAAGCCAACGACCCGTAGGTTCCCCGCCGGAGCGAAATCAACCAGGACCAGTGCAGGTAGACGTTGATTCCCGCAACGCGAAACAGATGAAAGGATCCTTGCCGGGTGGGCATTGAGGAGATGTACCCATCTTCTCCTCCGCAACAAGCCATTTGGCTGCGCCCCGTGGAGATGTATGGTCTGCGCAAGGCAATCGGAATCAGCTGAATTTGAACGCAAAAGCACGGAGCTCATCGTCCTGACAAATGGTGCTACTACCACCGCCCTCCCGCCGGATCGGTCTGGTTTTTACTCGCGCACCGATGGCGCCGATTTATCATCCGACCTCGTCGGTTGTGCCTGTTATTGCAGTTTTTCCCCCCCCACTAAAAAAAATCCGGCATCATCCCGCTCGCCTCGCTCAGGCCGACCCTCCCGCCACCCGCCGTGCAAGCCTCCCCACCTTCTCCGCCAGCCAGCCCTGACCAGCAAAAGTCGGCCCTGCCGGAAGTGATTTTCGCGGAGGACCTCTGCAAGGGATGCGAATTGTGCGTCACCGTCTGCCCCACGAAAATCCTGAAGCTCGACACGACCCGGGTGAACATCCGCGGCTACAATCCCGCCATCGTGTACAACCTCGCGGAATGCAGCGGGTGCGGCAGCTGCGCCAAGATTTGCCCGGACTCGGTCATCACCGTGCGCCGGTGAGGAGACGAACATGGCCAGGAAATTGATGAAGGGAAACGAAGCGATCGCCGCCGCGGCCATCAATGCCGGCTGCCGCTTTTTCTTCGGTTATCCGATCACCCCGCAGAACGAGATTCCGGAATACATGTCGCGGGAACTGCCCAAGGTCGGGGGCTCGTATGTGCAGGCGGAGTCCGAGGTGGCCGCGATCAACATGGTCTATGGCGCCGCCGGCGCCGGGGCGCGCGTTCTGACCTCCTCCTCCAGTCCCGGCATCAGCCTGATGCAGGAGGGCATCTCGTACATCGCCGGGGCCGAGCTGCCCTGCGTGCTGGTGAACATCATGCGGGCCGGCCCCGGGCTGGGCGGCGTGCAGCCGGCACAGGCGGATTATTTCCAGGCGACCAAGGGCGGCGGCCACGGCGACTACCGCGTGCTCGTCCTCGCCCCCGCCAACCTCCAGGAAGCGGTCGACCTGACGCAACTGGCGTTCGATCTGGCCGACAAGTACCGCAACCCGGTGATGGTGCTGGCGGACGGAATGATCGGGCAGTTGATGGAGCCGGTGGAGCTTTCGCCCTACCGCCCGGCGTTCGCGCTGCCGCCCAAGGACTGGGCCACGACGGGCACCGTCCACAGCGGCGGACGGCAGCGCGTCATCAATTCGCTGTACCTGTATCCGGACCAATTGGAAAACCATATCCGCGCGCTTTTCCGGAAATATGCCGAGATGGAGCGGACGGAGGTCCGCTACGAGCTGTACAACTGCGACGAGGCCGACGTGGTCATCGTGGCGTACGGCACCACCTCACGGATCGCGCGCTCGGCCATCGAAAAATGCCGCCGCCTCGGCCTGCGCGTCGGCCTGCTCCGCCCGATCACGCTCTATCCGTTCCCGCTCGCGGCGTTCGACCAGGTCGTCGAACGGACCCGGGCCTTTCTGGTCGTGGAAATGAGCATGGGGCAGATGCTGGACGACGTGAAGATCGCCGTGGCGGGCCGGCGGCCCATCTCCTTCTACGGCCGCACCGGTGGCATCGTGCCGACGTCGGAGGAGATCGTAAAGCAGGTGCAGGAACTGCTGGGAGGGCGCGGCGTATGAAGATCGTCTACGAAAAGTCGCGGGGATTGACCGATGTCCCCATGCATTACTGCCCGGGCTGCACGCACGGGATCATCCACAAGCTCGTCGCGGAGACGCTGGTGGAACTGGACGTGCTGGGCCGGACGGTGGCGGTTGCCCCGGTCGGCTGCGCCGTGTTTGCGTACGAGTATTTCAACTGCGATGCGCACGAGGCCGCCCACGGGCGGGCCCCGGCGGTCGCGACCGGCATCAAGCGGGTGCTCCCGGACAACATCGTGTTCACCTATCAGGGCGACGGTGATCTCGCCTCCATCGGGATGGCCGAAATCGTCCACGCCGCCATGCGCGGCGAAAACATCACCGTGGTTTTCGTGAACAACGCCATTTACGGCATGACCGGGGGACAAATGGCACCCACGACGCTGGTCGGCCAGCCCACCACCACGTCGCCACTGGGCCGGAGCCGCCTCGGCCAAGGCGCGCCGCTGCGCGTCTGCGAAATGCTGGCCACCATCGAGGCGACCGCCTACATCGCCCGCGTCTCGGTTCACACCATCCCGCGGCTGAACGCGGCGAAACGCTCGCTGAAAAAGGCGTTCCAAATGCAGGTCGACAACAAGGGTTTCAGCCTGGTGGAGGTGCTGTCCACCTGCCCGACCAACTGGGGCCTGTCGCCGGTCGATGCCCTGCGCTGGGTGGAGCAGAACATGATTCCAGCCTATCCCCTGGGCGTGTACAAGGACATCGAAGGAGGGACCTGACCATGGCGGAGGAACGCATCATCATCGCCGGGTTTGGCGGCCAGGGCGTCCTCATGCTCGGCAAATTGCTGGCGTACGCCGGCATGACGGAGGGAAAGAATGTGTCGTGGCTGCCCGCCTACGGTCCGGAAATGCGTGGCGGCACCGCCAACTGCAACGTGATCATTTCCGATGACATGATCGGGGCGCCGGTCGTGTCCGAGGCGACGTGCGTCATCGCCATGAATCTTCCCTCGCTCGACCGGTTCGAATCGTTCGTCCAGCCCGGCGGCTGGCTGCTGGTGAACAGCTCGCTCATTCCCCGGGCCCCTGTCCGCACCGATGTGCAGATTCTCACCATTCCGGTGAACGAACTGGCGCAGCAACAGGGCAGCCCGAAGGTCGCCAACGTCGTCATGCTTGGCGCCTACCTCGCGCTTTCGCAGGCGGTCAAGAAAGCCTCGGTCACGGCCGCGATCCAGGATGTGCTGGGCCCGCGCAAGCAGCACCTGCTGGGCATCAATCTCAACGCGTTGGAGGCCGGCATGGCGTTCGCCACCAAGGTGCCGGTGTAATCATGCAAAAGGAAAAAATCATCATCGAGGTCCCTTCCCAAGTCCTGCATTTGGAGCATGCGCAGTGTCCCCGCGGACACAGCCTGATGGATCCGGGGGTGCCGATCAACGGCTACCCCTCCATCAAAGTGGTCATCCAGTACGGCGCCGTCCGCGGGAACATCCACCTCGACCCCGTTTACGGCAGCTTCCACAACCTCTTCGACGTGGACATTCCGGAGGGCGTGGTGGTCGAGATGTTCTGCCCGACCTGCGGTGTCTCCCTGAAGGCCGAACACGAAAAGTGCGATTTCTGCTTCTCGCCCATGTTCGCCCTGTATCTGCCCAATGGCGGCATCCTCGAAGGATGCCTGAAGAGCGGCTGTCATGAGCACAAACTGGTCCTGGTCGATGTGCATGAACAGCTGGGCATGATCCACGGCCATGATCAGATCCAACTGCTCATGTAACGCGGCGCGGCCGCGCCGCGATTCAAGATTCAAGAAGGAAGATGCATGAGATCTACAACCTCTGACATCTGCCTTCTGGCCTCTGGCTTCTGACCGCTATCCTCTGACCTCTGTCCTCTGTTCTCTGACCTCTGTCCTCTGTTCTCTGACCTCTGTCCTCTGTTCTCTGACCTCTGCCCCATGACCCCAGCCCAGCAGATCTACCAAAGCCGGATCACCACGGCGGAAAAGGCGGTGGCGTCGATCCAGTCCGGCATGCGCCTGTTCATGACCGGCAACTGCTCCGTGCCCCAAGTCCTGCTGGCCGCCCTCGTGAAACGGGCGCCGGAGTTCACCACCCCCGTTGAGATCGACCAGCTCTTCACCATCGGCAGCGCGGATTACGTCGCGCCCGGCCTGGAGCGGTACCTCAGGGTCAACACGCTGTTCACCGGCGCCAACGTGCGCCAGGCCGTCAACGAGGGCCGCGCGGACTACACGCCGTGTTTCCTGTCCGAGGTGGCGGGCCTGTTCCGCAACGGCATCCTGCCCCTCGACGCGGCGCTGGTCCACCTCAGCCCGCCGGATGAGCACGGCTTTTGCAGCCTGGGCATCGAGGTCGGCCTGACCAAGACCCCCGCCGAGTCGGCCCGGATGATCATCGCCGAGGTCAACGACCGCATGCCGCGCACGCTCGGCGACAGTTTCATCCATGTCTCCCGGCTGACCCACGTCGTCCCGGTCTCCTATCCCCCGCTCGAACTCCACCAAGGCGACGGCAGCGAAGAGGAGCGCCGGATCGCGCAATTCTGCGCCAGCCTGATCGAGGACGGCTCCACGCTGCAGATGGGCATCGGCGGCGTCCCGGACGCCGTGCTGACCCTCCTCGGCGACCGGCGGGACCTCGGCATTCACAGCGAGATGTTTTCCGACGGCGTGATCGATCTGGTGGAACGCGGTGTCATCAACGGCGCCCGCAAAACGCTGCACCCGGGCAAGATCATCGCCGGGTTTCTGATGGGGAGCCGGCGCCTCTACGATTTTGTGGACAACAACCCGATGGTCGAACTGCACCCGACGGAATACATCAATGATCCGTTCCGCATCGCGCAGAACGACCGCATGGTCGCGATCAACTCGGCCATCGAGGTCGATCTGACCGGCCAGGTGTGCGCGGACTCGATCGGTCCGCGGATCTACAGCGGCGTGGGCGGGCAGGTGGACTTCGTTTACGGCGCGAGCCGCTCCAAGGGCGGCAAGCCCATCATCGCTCTGCCCAGCACCGCCACCGTCAAGGGCCAGCTGGTGAGCCGGATCGTTGCGATGCTCAAGCCCGGCGCGGGCGTGGTGACGACGCGCAACCATGTGCACTATGTCGTCACCGAGCACGGCATCGCCGATCTTTACGGCAAATCCCTCCGCCAGCGGGCGCGGGCCTTGATTGCGATCGCGGATCCGGCCTTCCGCGATGAGCTGGAAAAGTCCGCTCACGAGCTGCACTATCTTTGACCGGCGCGCAGCGCCGTCTTGCTTCTTCCATCTTGCGTCTTGCTTCGCGGCAGCGGCGCAGCCGCGCCGCTGCCGTGGCCCATCCCCAGTTTCACGAGGAGCTGGAGAAGTCCGCGCGGGAACTCAAGTACCTGTAGCGGGAGGACAGAGGCAGAAGATCGAAAGGCGAGAGTCGAAGGCCGGATTACAGAGGGCGTAGCTCCCGCCTTCGCCCTCGGGCTTTCGCCTTTCGACCTTCGTCTTTCGCCCGTCAGATAGCCCTCAGCCGGATCCGCAGGATCTCACTCGGCCGCCAGAGGCGCATGCGCGGTCCCCACGTGCCGGTACCGCGGCACACAATCACCGGCATTCTGCCAATCTCGTAGCGCCCCCCGAGCAGTGGATAGCTCAGACGGACCAGGTAGCCGAACGGCCAGATCTGGCCATCATGGGTGTGACCCGAAAGCATGAGGCCGGCGCCTGCCGCCGCCGCCGCGTCGGCCTGCAGCGGCGAGTGTGACAGCAAAATGACGGCGCTCGGCGGCCGTCCGTTCAGCGCCTGATCGAGCGGGCGGTCGGGATGGCCGAACTGCCGGCGGGCGCTGAGGTCGTCCACGCCCGCCACCACGAGGCCGGGGACGATCTCGGCCCAGCGGTCGCGCAGCACCGTGTAGCCCGCCTCCTCCAGCAGCTCAACGCTGCGCTCGAGCCCGGCGTAATACTCGTGATTCCCCGTGACCGCCCACACGCCGAGGGGCGCCCGCAGGGTCTTGAGCACGGGACGCAGCGGTTCCAGCCGGCCCACTTCGCCGTCCACGAGATCGCCGGCGACGAGCACGACGTCGGGCCGCAGGTCGTTGACGCGGCCGATGAGGCGCGTCATCCAGCGCTCGCCGATCAGCGTGCCAAGGTGAAGATCCGAAATCACCACCAGCACCAGGCCGTCGCGCTCCCGCGGAAGTCCGGCCAGACTCACCTCATAGTCCTGCACCACGGGCGGCCGCAAGCCCTGGATCAGGCCGGCCGCGGACAGCACCAACGCGACGACCCCGGCCCAACCGCGGATGCCCGGGGCCAGCGAAGGCAGCAGCCAGCCGCCCAGCGTGACCGCGTCCGCGATGATCAGGAGCGAAAACAAAATGAACAGGACGCCGATCCAGTTCGCCGCGGCAAACTCCAGCGGATACCCGATCATCTCGAGCTGCCGCGAATTCAAAAAACGGGCCAGCGGGTAACCCGCCCACAGCGCCACGGCTGTCCAGACCAGGGCGCGCCGCGAGAAATGGGCCGAGATCCACGGCACCGACGCCAGCCGCCAGAAGACGTAACCGTGCATGGCCGCCCACACGCCGAGGGCGAGCGTCAGGAACGCGACGATTCTCATCAAGCTCATGGGTTGCATTTCATGGCTCCGCTTTCCAAAGGCGAGAACAACGCGAGATTGACTTGCTTCGGCATCCGGCGAACGTGTGCGCCACACTAGTGCCGCGACCGGCCCGATCCCGCCAACCCCGACCTCGGAAAACATGAGCGAAGCATCGCCCGCCTCCAAAACCGCCGCGCAATTAATCATCGGTTACTTCAGGGACTTTGGAGTGCTGCGGGAGACGCGTCGCGAATACTGGGGCATCCAGATCATCAACTTTCTGGACTGCACGTTCTACTTCGCGATGCTGACCATCGCGGCAGTTTTCCTATCCGATGATCTCGGACTGAGCGATGTGCAGGCGGGCTTCACCGTCACGGTCTTCACGTCGGCCACGACCCTGATGCTGTTCCTCTCCGGGATGTGCACCGACTGGCTGGGCATCCGGAAGTCGATGAACATCTCGATGATCGCGCTCCTCCTGCTGCGGTCGGCGATGGTCGCGGTGGCGCTGGTGCCCGGGCTGCCGCACCGCGGGATCCTGGCCGGCGCACTGTTCTTCCTGATGGCGCCCTTCATGGCGGCCGTGCAGACAATCTTCCAGGCGGCCTGCCAGCGGTACACGACGCGGCGGTCGCGCAGCGCCGGCTTCAATTTGTGGTACCTCTTTATGAACGTTGGCGCCGCCGGCGGCGGGTTCATGATCGATGTGATCCGCCGGGCGTTGCACCTGCCCAACGTCCACATCTTCACCATGGGCGTCGTGACCGCCCTCCTCTGCTATGTCACGTGCCTGGTCCTGGTCAGACGGGAAGAACAGCTGCTGGGCCCCGACGAGGCGCCCGAAACGGGCAAAACGGAGGCGGTCGTGGAACGCAAGCCGCCGCTGCAGATCATCAAGTCCGTAATCCGCGAACCGGCGTTCTGGCGCCTGCTGGTGCTTATCGCGCTCATCCTCGGCGTCCGCGCGGTGTACGCCTACATGTACCTGCTGATGCCGAAATACTGGCTGCGCACGATCGGGCCCGACGCCGCCATCGGCACGCTCAACGCCATCAATCCCATCGGCATTGTGATCGGCTTGATCCTGTTCATCCCCATCACGAACAAGTTCAACATTTTCAAAATGCTCGTGTATGGGTCCATGTTTTCGGCGCTCGCGCTGTTTCCCATGGCGGTCACGTGGCAGGTCTATGTCGGACCGACCGATATTATCCACAGCGGCTTTAGCTGGATTTTCCATTTTATTGGTCGGATGTTCAACAGCACCGCCATCAGTAATGCGGGTTTTTGGTGGACGTTCAGTGGGTCCGGAATCGCCAACGCACACTACGCGATGGCTTTTCTATGCATGATTTTGATAACCATCGGCGAGGTCGTCTGGTCGCCCAAACTCAACGAGTACACGGCCGCGATCGCACCGAAGGGCCAGGAGGGAACCTACCTCGGCCTGTCTCTCATTCCCTGGTTTCTGGCGAAGACCGTGGTCAGCGCTCTGTCCGGTTTCATGCTGGCGCGCTGGTCGCCCGAAAAGGTGACGGTGAACGGAGCCGCAGTAACGTTGAAGCAGGCGATGCTGGACCACCATGTGGCCTACTGGCACAGTCCGTCGGCAATGTGGCTGGTCCTCGGCGTGTATGCGATGGTGGGCTGTATCGGCGCGGCGCTGCTGAGCGGCTGACT
>JBEKWG010000012.1:0-93923 GCA_049513315.1 Opitutaceae bacterium | reverse complement strand
AACGTGCATCTCAGTGTTGCTCTCCACCCGGACGATGCGGTATCCAGGAAGCGTTAGGTTAATCATCATCGGGGACACGGTGGCTCATTTGCCCGTGTCCCCAATCTTTGATGAAGAGCCCAATGACCGGGAAAAACCGGCTCGTGCACTCGCGGAATTCCGCCGCAGAATCGGTTTCCCTTTGCGCCCGCCGGCCGCCAGACTGGTCGCCGCTTATGAAAAAGGAAGCCGTCCTCGCGAAGATCAAAACCGAGAAGGTCGTCGCCATCATCCGCGCCGACAGTCCCCACGGCCTGCTCGACTGCGCCAAGGCCCTCGCCGCCGGCGGGCTGACCAGCATCGAGCTGACCATGACCACGCCGGGCGCCATCCCGATGCTGGAGAAGGCCACGGCGGAATTTCCGGATTTTCTCTTCGGCCTCGGCACGGTGCTCGACGCCGAGACGGCGCGCGCGGGCATCCTCGCCGGCGCCAAGTTCATCGTCACGCCGGCGCTGCGGCCCGGGGTCATCACCCTCTGCCGCCGCTACAGCGTGCCGGTGTTCGCCGGCGCGCTCACGCCGACGGAGATTGTCGCCGCGTGGGAGGCGGGCGCGGATGCCGTGAAGGTGTTCCCGGCCGAGTTCTTCGGCCCGGCCTACATCAAGTCGGTCAAGGCTCCCCTGCCCCACATCGAGCTCGTGCCCACCGGCGGCGTGACGCCGGAGACCATCGGGGAATTTCTCAAGGCCGGCGCCATGGCCGGCGCCGCGGGCAGCGCGCTCGTCGACGGCAAGGCGCTCAAGGAGAAGAACTGGGCCGTCATCACCGCGAAAGCGCAGGCTTTCGTGAAGGCCGTGGCTGCGGCCGGCGTGAAATAGCGCGCAAGCGGGATTCCGTATCTTTGTTAATCACTGATGGACACTAATGGGGATTAGGACGTCCCAAAAAGATTAGTGAGAATTAGTGTGGATTAGTGGTTACCTGTGCGGCATGCGCCCGTTCGTGATCGAGCAGGCGCTGCTTGCGCCACACGCCGCCGCCGTAACCGGTCAGCGAGCCGTCCGACCCGATGACGCGGTGGCAGGGAATGACGAGGCTGAGGAGGTTGGAGCCGTTGGCCCGGCCGACGGCCCGCTGCGCGCCCGCGCGCCCGACCTCTGCCGCGATCTGCGCGTAGGAGCGCGTCGCGCCGGCCGGGATGCGCCGCAGCGCCGTCCACACTTTCTGCTGAAACGGCGAGCCGACCGGCGCCAGCGACAGATCGAATTCGAGCCGTTCGCCGGCAAAGTAGCGCTGCAACTGTTGCTCCGTCGCCTCCAGCACGGCGTTCGTGCCCGGCACCACGGCGCAGCGCAGCCGGCGGCGCAGACGCGCGATCTCGTTCTCCAGCCCGCGGCGGTCCACGAACTCAAGCAGACGCAGCCCCTGGCGGTCGGCCAGCGCCAGCATTTTGCCGAGCGGCGTGTCGATGCGCCGGGCCAGCAGGCAGTCGTCGGCGCGCGCGCCGCGCGGCGGCTTGCCGAACACGCGCAGGAACGCCGCGCGAAATCCACTGGTGGACTCATAGCCGCCGTCGAGTTGCACGTCGATGACCGGCCGGCCCGCGCGCACCTCGTGCAACGCCAGGCCCAGGCGGCGGGCCCGCTGGTAGGCCTGAAAGGTCTGGCCGTAATAGGCGCGAAACCGCCGACGGGCCGTCGAGGGATCGATGCCCATCGCGACGAGTTCCTTGTCGGTCAGCCGGAGGGTGGGATCGGCTTCCACGGCGCGCAGCAGTTTCGCGACGACCGGCGGCGGCGGTTGCACCCGGTCCATCGGCCGGCACATCCGGCAGGGCCGGTAGCCGTCGTGCAGCGCCGCCGAGGCCGAGGGGAAGAACTCGACGTTTTCAGGGCGCGGTTTCTTGGCGCGGCAGGTGGGGCGGCAGAAGATGCCGGTCGTCTTCACGCCGACAAAGAACACGCCCTCGTAGGCGGGATCGCGGCGGGTCAGCGCCCGGTACATCACGCGGGACGAGGGCAGCGAGGTTGGAGCGGCGGGGGTCAAGGTGGCATCGATCATGGCGGAAAGTTTTCGCCCAGTGTAGCGCAACCCGCGCGGCGAATTCCGCCGATTTTCAGGCAAGGTATTTGGCGATGTCCGGAATCTCCTTCACGCGCCGGCCGCCCGCCCGGCGCTGGAGGTAGGGATCCTCCTCGGGCTGCGCTTCGATCTCCTCGTCGGCGCCGGTCACCTCCCAGTTCGGTTCCGCGTCGAAGAGGTGCGACATGCGCCGCGCCTGCGAATCGAGGATGAGCGCGGGGTTCTTCACCCGGCCGGCCTTCACCACTTCGAACAGGCACGGCAGGAATTGTGCGGTGTAGCGCCCTTGAAAATCCGACATCCATTTGTTGGGCACGCCGTCGCGCCGGTTGAGCAGCACGACGTCGGCGAAGTGCACGCATGCGTCGAACCACGCGAGCAGCTCCTTGTGCTGCGCGGCGAGGCCGCAGTTCACCACGAACAGGATGCGCGCCAGTTCGCCGCCGCTGGCGGCGAGCCACGCCTGGAAGGCCTCGACCTGGTCGACGGGATTGCGGCGGCCGTCGGTGAAGAAAAACACGTGCGTCGCGCCTTCGAGCCCCGGCGACTCGATGCGACCGTCGGTCCACGACCAGCGCGCGAGCCGGCCGAGACCGGCGTCGGCATCGCCGGCCCGCTCACCGGCCGGGAGCAGGGCGAGCGCGCTCTGCCTGCTCTGAGCCAAGTCGACGGGCTGGCCAGCAGAGCCGGCGGCGAGGCCGCCGTCGATGAGGTCGGCCACGACTTCGCGCCGGCCCGAGCCGGCCGTGCCGAGAATCAGATAGACCAAGGGTTTCATCGCTAGCGAATGTAGGAGCCTGCTGGCAGGCGATTGTTCCCCGCCCTCGCGAGCAAGCACGCTCCTACAAAAGCACGTCTAAAACTTGAAGGTCTGGTTCTGTGCGCTTTGGCGCATCCAGTGATCGACCAGCACGAGCGCGGCCATGGCCTCGACGATGGGCACGGCGCGGGGCAGCACGCACGGGTCGTGCCGTCCGCGGCCCTTCAATTCGGCGGCGCGGCCCGCCACGTCGACGGTTTGCTGCGGCTGGAGGATCGTGGCGGTGGGTTTGAAGGCGACGCGAAAGTAGATCTCCTCGCCGTTGCTGATGCCGCCCTGCACGCCGCCGCTGTGGTTGGTCCGGGTGCGGACCCGGCCTTCGCGGCTCTCGAAGGGGTCGTTATGCGCGGAGCCCTTGAGCAGCGTGCCGGCGAAACCGCTGCCGATCTCGAAGCCCTTGGTGGCGGGCAGCGAGAGCATGGCCTTGGCGAGGTCGGCCTCGAGCCGGTCGAAGACCGGTTCGCCCAGCCCCGGCGGCACGGCGCGAACGCGGCACTCGATGAGGCCGCCGACCGAGTCGCCCTCGGCGCGCACGGCCTGTATGCGCTCGATCATGCGCGCGGCAGTGGCGGCGTGCGGACAGCGCACGGGCGAAGCCTCGATCTCCTCAAGGGTGGGAAAATGATCGAGGCGCGGCGCCTCGATGTCATGGAGGCGCGTGACAAAGGCGCGGATCTCCACGCCGCCGGCGAGGCGGAGGATTTTTTTCGCAATGGCGCCGGCGGCCACGCGGCCGATGGTCTCGCGCGCCGACGAGCGCCCGCCGCCCCGGTGGTCGCGGATGCCGAACTTGGCCTGGTAGGTGTAGTCCGCGTGCGAGGGGCGGAACTTCTCCTTCATCTCGTCGTAAGCCCCGGGGCGGGCGTCGGTGTTGCGCACCAGCAGCGAGAGGGGCGCGCCGGTCGTGCGTCCCTCGAAAAGCCCGGAGAGAATCTCGACCTTGTCCTCCTCCTGGCGCAGCGTGACGAGGTCGCTCTGCCCGGGCCGGCGGCGGTCGAGCTCGGCCTGAATCTCGGCGGCTTCCAGCGGCAGGCGGGGCGGGCAGCCGTCGACCACCACGCCCACGGCGCCGCCGTGGCTTTCGCCCCAGGTGGTGACGGTAAAAAGTTTGCCGAAGGAGTTGGGCACGGCTCGTCAGCGTGATTTGTCGGCCAGCGGCTAGCAAGCTCCTACACGCGGCGGGCAAAAGCATCACGGCCCCGCGCGGAATCGATGGAACCGGGACGGGCCCGGCAAGGTCCTGAAACTTGGCCGGGATCGCAGCGTCATAAGCACGCACCCGGTTCAACTTCGAGATCCGAGATTCATTCGCGCCTTCGCGACATAACGCGGTTTACATCATCCAGGAATTGCCTTGTCATTGTCTTCCCGCGCGACCGTCACCGCGCCGCCCGCCTCCGCCACCCTCTCCTTACTTTGCGCCGCATGTCGTACCATCACCGCCACCGTCTTCCTGCTGCCGCGCTAGCGACGCTGCTGTTTGCCGCCGCGATTTCGCTGACCGCCCAGACCGCCGGACCGACGCCGGCCGCACCGACACCAGCCAGCCCAACGCCGAACAACCCACCGCCGGCCGAGCCGGCGGTGTCCCCGGCATCCAGCGAGGAGCTCATCGGCCCGCTGCAAATGCGCGGCGACACGCTGGACGCCGTTCTCGTGCAATTGGGCAAGCTGACCGGCCGCTCGATCATCCGGCCCCAGGCGCTGCCCGCGACGGAAGGCTATACCATCACCCTGCCGCTCATGCCGAAAAGCGAGACCATCCTCGCCATCGAGACGATGCTCAGTCTCAGCGGCATCGCGGTCAGTCCGCTGGGCGACAAATTCCTGAAAGTCGTGCCCCTTGGGCAGGCCAAAACCGAAGCACCCGAAATGATCGAAAGCTCCACCCTCGCCCTCCCGCCGAGCGGCCGGGTGGCCACCAAGCTGTTCCAGCTCGAGTTCCTGCGCGTCGGCGAACTCAAGGACCAGGTCGCGCCGCTGCTCAACCCGAACATGGGCGGTCCCGTGATCTTCGAGAAGACCAACGCTGTGCTGATCACCGACACGCTCAGCACCCTCCAGCGCATCGAGCAGCTCATCCACCAGCTCGACCGGCCCGCCACCGCCAGCCTGCAGCCGAAATTCTACCCGCTGCACTTCGCCAAGGCCAGCGACCTCGTCAACAAGATCAGCGCCATTCTCAAGCCGCCCATCAGCAACCAGATCAGCTCCGCCACCAGCGTCAGCGCCGATGACCGCACCAACCAGATCATCCTCATCTCCGACCCGCGCCAGTATCCGTTTTTCGACGAATTGATCGCCAAGCTCGACGTCAAGTCCGATCCGAACACGCGCAACGAGGTCATTTATCTCAAGCACGCCACCGCCAAAGACGTGGCCACGCTGCTCACTAATCTCGTGTCCGGTCAGAGCCAGGCCGCCAGCCGCACCGATCAGACGGCCGCCCGGCCCGGGCAGACCCCCGGACAGACACCCGGACAGGCGGGCCTGCGCACGCAGGCCGGGCCCGCGGCCGGGCAGCCGGCCATCGCGAATCTGCTGGCCGAGGCCAGCACCTCCTCCGGTTTCAGCAGCCTCATCACCGTCCTGGCCGACGACCGCAGCAACTCCATCGTCGTCTCCGGTACCATCGACGACATCCGCCTGATCCGCGAGATCGTCGACAAGGTCGACGTGCTGCTCGCGCAGGTGAGCATCCAAGTCGTCATCGCCGAGGTCACGCTCAGCGACACCGACAAGAGCGGCATCACCGCGCTCAATCTCACCTTCGGCACCGACAGTGTCCGGGGCACGCACATCACCAATTTCGACACCGGCACCGGCACCTCCGCCGGCGAGATCACCGGCTGGGCCGTCACCAGCGGAGTGGTCAATCCGCTGTCCTTCCAGGCCGCGCTCAGCAACACCGGCGCCAACAGCAAAGTGAACGTCCTGTCCGCCAACACCATCGTCACCACGCATAACAAGCAGGCGGAATTCGTGGTCAGCCAGCAGCAGCCCATCATCACTGGCACCACCTCCACCCCGAGCGCCACCACCACCAACACCGGGCTGACCACCAGCTCTACCGTCACCTACAAGGACATCGGCATCGACGTGAAGGTCACGCCGCTCATCGGCGACGACGGCAGCATCCAGCTCGAAATTGACCAGAAGGTCGACGATGTCGTCGGCAACGTCACCATCGACAGCAATGCGCAACCCATCATCGGCCATCGCGAGGCCACCTCGTTCGTCAATGTCAGCGACGGCCAGATGATCGTGCTCGGCGGTCTGCAGCAGGCCAAGCACAGCACCAATCGCAACAAGCTCGGCCTGCTTTACGAGATTCCGATCATCAGTCAGCTGCTGGGCGGCCGCAACCACGAGGAGGACCGGACCGAGCTGCTGCTGTTTGTCCGGCCGCACATCATTCCGCCCGGCGAAAGCACCAAGGACACCGCCAAGAGCATCGATGCGCTGACCAACAAGGATCAGGTGAAGCAGTACCTGCAAAACCCTTCGAAGCAGCAGAAGGAAAGCTTGATCAAGCAGTTGACGCAATGAACGCCTGCCGGCGCCTGCTGCCATGAACGCGCTGATCCAGGAAACCCTGCCCGCCGCGCTCGCCGGGCGACTCACCGACGAGCAGCGGCAGACCGTGCTGGAGGCACCCCGCGGCCAGCGGGTGGCCGCGCTGGCCGCCGCCCTCGGTCTCACCGAGCCCGCCGCCTTCGCGCTGGTCGCCGAGGCCACGGGGCTGGACATCGCCAGCGACATCCGCCCCGACCGGACCGCGCTGAGTCTCATGCCGGCGCGTCTCGTGCACGACTACCAGGTCGTTCCCATTGTCGAACCCGGGGCGGGCCCGCCCGTGGAGGCCGATGACGACGCAAAACCCGAAGCCCAAAACTCAAAACTGGATCTGCATCTGGCCACCACCTGGCCGCCCAACGAGGTCATGCTCGACTGGGTCCGCACCTTCACCCCGCGGCCGCTCCGCTGGCACCTGGCGCTGCCCGACCGCGTGCACCAGCTTATCATCGAACACTACGGCGTCGGCTCCGGCAGCCTCGAGGATTCCGGCGAGGAGTTCGCCCCGGCCCAGAATTTGCCGGGCACCGACGAGACGGTCGACGAGGACGCCGCCGTCGTGCGCTTCGTGAGCGACGTCATCAGCCAAGCCATCGCCGACGCCGCCACCGACATCCACTTCGAGCCGCAGGAGGGCCAGCTCCGCATCCGCTACCGCGTTGACGGCCTGCTCGTGCCCGTGCCGCTGCCGGAGAACCTGCTGCGCTTCCAGGACGCCATCATCTCGCGCCTCAAGATCATGGCGCGCCTCAACATTTCCGAGCGCCGCCTCCCGCAGGACGGTCGCATCAACTTCAAGACCATCGGCAGTGCGCTCGACATCCGCGTCTCCACCATCCCCACCATCTACGCCGAGAGCGTGAGCCTGCGCCTGCTGAACCAAAAGAAGGAGGCGTTCACCATGGACCGGCTGGGCATGAACGCCGAGGAGCAGGCCATGGTCATCCGCGTGCTCGACTACCCGCACGGCATCATCCTCGTCACCGGTCCCACCGGCTCGGGCAAGTCGACCTCGCTCAACGCCTTTCTCCGCCAGATCAACTCGCCCGACCTGCGCATCGTCACGATCGAGGACCCGATCGAATACGAGGTGCCCGGCGTCAACCAGATGCAGGTGCGCCCCGAGATCGGCCTCACCTTCGCCGGCGCCCTGCGTCACGTGCTGCGCCAGGACCCCGACATCATCATGGTCGGCGAAATCCGCGACCTCGACACCGCCGAGATCGCCATCCGCGCCTCGCTCACCGGCCACCTCGTCTTCAGCACCATCCACACCAACGACGCCGCCGGCGCCTACACGCGCTTGGTGGACATGGGCGTGGAACCGTTCCTCGTGGCCTCGGCCATCGAGCTGATCATCGCCCAACGCCTGGTCCGCCGGCTGTGCACCGCCTGCGCGCGGCCGGCGCCCGTCAACCGGACCAAACTCCGCGACACGCTGGCCATCCTCGGCCTTGATCCCGCCGGGGCCGACGCCGTCAACGAGCTCATGGCGCCCGTCGGCTGCGACCGCTGCCGCAGCAGCGGCTACCGCGGCCGCATCGGCATCTTCGAAATCCTCCGGCCCAATGACGAACTGCACGATCTCATCCTCAAGCGCGAGTCGGCCCGCGTCCTCACCAAGTGCGCCCGCGAGCACGGCATGCTCACCCTGCAGCATTCCGGCTGGGAGAAGGTGAAGGCCGGTTACACCACGCTGGAGGAGCTGTTGCGGATCATCACGGTCGCGGAGAAATGAGGGGATGGAATTCAGTATCCAGCATTGCCTGGCCACGCGTGGTTCTGTCCTCTGTCTTCTGACCTCTGACTTCTGGTTGCGCCATGCCCCGCTTTAATTACACCGCCCGCGACCGTTCCGGCCAGTCCGTCTCG
Source organism: Opitutaceae bacterium (assembly GCA_049513315.1). Classification (GTDB taxonomy): domain Bacteria; phylum Verrucomicrobiota; class Verrucomicrobiia; order Opitutales; family Opitutaceae; genus Fen-1467. The sequence continues at coordinate 85,591 of JBEKWG010000012.1, read as the reverse complement.
GCCGGGCTTGACGCGTCCTCGCGCAAGGAGGCGCTGCATGTGCTCGCCGCCCGCGGGCTGACCCCGCTTCGCTTGGACGAATCGGCTGCCGATATTGGAAACCGGAAACCGGAAAGCGGAAAGAAAGCCGCTGCAGTCAATACCTCTCCGGTATCCGGTATCCGAAATCCGAAATCGCCAGCGCACCTTTCCCGCGCCCAGCGTCTGCCGTTCCTGCAGGCGCTCTCCGATCTCACCGGCAGCGGCCTCTCCGCGGGCGAGGCGGTGCGGCTGCTCAGCCAGCGCCTCCAGGAACCGGCGCTGCGCGCGCTCTGCCAGGGGCTGTGGGAACGCCTTAGCGAGGGCCTGCCACTCTCGCGCGCCATGGCGGAATTCGCCGCGGTTTTCGACGACTCGACGGTGAATCTCATCCAGGCGGGCGAAGCCACCGGCAGCCTCAACGACGTGCTGCAGCGTCTCATCCAGCATTTCACCGAGCAGCGGGAGCTGCGCCAGAAGCTGCTCACCGCCATGGCGTATCCCGTGTTCATCTGCTGCTTCGCGATCGGCGTCATCATCTTTTTCATCTTCGGGCTGTTGCCGAAGATCGAGTCGCTGCTCTCGGCGCTGGGCGGCAAACTGCCGCTGGCCACGCGGCTGCTGATCGACACCTCCCATTTCTTCATCAACTACGGCCTGCTGGCGCTGGTGGGCCTGGTCCTGGCCGCCGTCTCCTTCTGGCGCTGGCGGCAGACCGAGGCCGGCCGCGAGCGCACCGACGAATGGGTGCTGCGCCTCCCCTTCGCCGGATCCTTCGTCACCACCGCGACCGTCATGAACTTCAGCCAGACGCTGGCCGTACTGATCGAGAACGGCATCACCACGGCCGAGGCGCTGCGCATGACCGAGCGGGTCATCGCCAACCGCACGCACCGGCGCGCCTTCATCGAGGCCACCGGCCGCGTGCTCGAGGGCGAGGGCCTCTCGCTCGCGCTCGCCCGCACCGGCTGCTTCCCCCATCTGGTGCTCGACCGCCTCGCCGTGGGGGAGAACACCGGCAACGTGGTGCCCAGCCTCAAGGAGATCGCCCGCACCTATCAGAAGGATTTAAGCCACCGCCTGCAGGTCTTCACCAGCGTCGTCTCCACCGGCGTGCTGCTGTTTGCGTTCAGCTTCGTGGGCTTCCTCGGCTACGCGATCTTCTCGGCGGTGTTCTCGCTCAGCGCGAGTTTCAAGTTCTGAGGCGGTGCAGGAAGCCCAAAGCCAAGCGCGAAGTGGTAAGGGCACTCGGCGCCCAGCCCCTGGCGCTCTGCCTTTTCCCCCCGCCCCTAGCTCTTTGCAGCGCATGATCTCGACCGAGGAGACGCGCAGCATGACGTTGAGCAGCGCCGGGTTGCCCGGACTGACGGTGAGCGAGAACTGCTCGATGCCGAGGTAGGGCGAGCGCCGCGAGAGCTCGAGGTAGAAGCGTTTGAGCGACTCCCAGTCGGTGTTCCGCAGCGAGAATTGGACGGTGTTGACGGCAAACTGGCTGGTGCGTTCGGTGCCGAGGATTTCGCTTGAGGTATTGCTGCGCACGCCGATCTGGTCGGCGATCATGCTGAGTTCGCCCAGCAGGCGTGGACTGCTGAAGGTGCGCGCGGGATCGAGATGCTCGATGGCCTTGGCCGCAGCCGCCTCAATGCTCGCCCGGTTGTCGAGCCATTGCTGCTGCGTGGCCAGCACGATGGACGTGGCGCGCCATTCCATCCAGAACGTGCGACCTCGCCGGGCGAGGCCTGTCAGCCAAGTGGCGGCGCCCAGGGCCAGCAGCGCGACGAGCAGCAGTTTTTCCCGGAGATGACGGGTGAAAAAGAAGCCTTTCATGACGGGGGGGGCGCGGGCCGGAGCGCCTCCGGTTTGAACGTGACCCTCAGGGTAAAGCGCGTGATGCCACCGCGCTCGGTGGTCTGCCCGAGCTCGACCTGCTCGCAGGCCGGCAGCTCCTTGAGGGCGGCCTGATAGTTGAAGACGTCGGGCGTGGCGTTGGTCTGGCCCTCGATCTCGAGGGTGTAGAGCCCCGTGGTGCTGGTGCGCAGGAACTGGATGTTGCTGCCCTTCAGCTTCCCGCCGACCAGCGTGATCATCTCGAGCGGCAGGAGCCGGCGCGTGGAGAGTTCCTCGATGTGGTGGGCGAGGTTGTGCTTGGTCTCGATGCCCTGCACGGCGGGCGCCCGCGCGGCGGCCAAAGCCGCGCGACTGTCCAGCCAGAGCCGGCCGCCTTTAAAGCCGAGCTGGAGCACGGCGGCGAGCCCGAGCGCCGCGGCGCAGCCCAGAAAAGCCCGCCAGAGGTAGAGATTGCGCGCCCGGTCGCGGCGGCGGGCGGCCAGCGCGGCCTTGTCGCGCACGTCGAGCATGTCGAGCTGCGCGATTTCGAGGCGCGAAGTGAAACTGCCGGCAGTGAATTCCAGCCCGTCATCGCCTTCGCGGGAACGGGTGCCGGCGGCGGCCGCCACCTCCACCGGCGGGAGCAGATTCTTCAACTGCGCCGCGAGCTTTGCTTGCACCGCCGCGCGCTCTCCGGGCGGCGCGTCCGGCGCCACCGGGTGGGTCGCCACCACGGCGGGCACGGCGTCATGCCCGTCCCAGCCGAGGGCGGTGATGAAATCCGCGCCCGTCACGAGCAGCGCGGTGGGGCCGGCGGAGGCGAGGCCCAGCCAGGCGGCGAAAGCCGGCAACACCGCGTCGGCGTCGGCCCACTCCGCCGCGTCGTCCACGGTAAAGCGCCGCCGGTAGGCCGCGTAGACCAGCATCCGGTCCGCGCCGGGCGGATGAAAGTAGCCATAGCAAAGCTGCGCGACGGGGAACGGCGACAACCCTTCCAACGCCAGCTCGACCTGCGCCGGAATCGCGGTCGGGGGCGTTTCGGGCGCCAGCGGCATCACGCGCGTGAAAAAAGCGTGGTCCGGCAGCAGCACGACCTTTTTTATCGCCGGGCTGGATAGTTTGAATTTCTGCACAACGCTCATGCGGACGCGGGTTGGGAAGGCGGGGCGGTTCCGACGATCTCATCATTCTCGCGGATTTCGAGGAGGGTAAAGGGATAATTCAGCGACGGCTGGGTCGAGGTGCTGGTGGTGGAGGTGGAAGTCGTGGCCGACGTGGTGCTGCCGGACGCGTTCGTCCCGGAAGCATTCTGATTTGTGGTGGTGGTGCTGCTGCTGGTCGTGGCGGTCGGTGCGTCGGCCGGCGGCAGACTGGCCCCGCCCGGCGGCGCCACGACGGCGCTCAAGCGAAACGACGTTGGTCCTTCGTGAACCGTTACCGTGATGCGCAGGCAGCGCACCTGCGTGCCGAGCCGCGGTGACATCGCCGCCTGCCCCACCAGCCCCGCCACGTCCTGCGACGTGTGGAAATACGCCGGACCCTGCCGGGCATAGGAGCCGAGTCCGCCCAAATAGTCGGTGATCATCTTGATGCTCGTGGCATCGTAGCCGCCGAGCGCGGCCAGCGTGGTGTCCCGCGCGCCGTTGAGGTTCGGCTGGGTGAAGTCATAAAGCGACACGCTGTCGGCAAAGCGCCGCCAGAGGTCGTTGGGCCGGCCCTGGTCATCGTAGAGGAGATCGCGCGCGAACTGGATGGAGGCGAGCTCGGCAAAGGAGTGCAGGGAGCGGGCGGGCGGGTCGTGGGGCAGGGCGGCGCGCTCATAGTCGGTCGCGCGCGCGCTGAAGGAATCGACCGGTTCGTAACCCTGCTGCATCCACACCAGCAGCGCGTCCGCCAGCCGCTCGGCATCGGACTGTTTCAGATCAAAAAGCAGGAAGAGATCCCGGAGCGTCTGGAAGTCGACATGCGGCAGCGGGATCTTGCCGCTTTCGTCCTCGATCGCCGCCTCGACCACGAGGCCTTCCGGCGGCGCATAGCCGGCAAAGTCCAGCGGCGTGCCCCACCCTTCCGTCGGACTGTACAACCCGCCGTCCACCGTCCGGAACTCCTGCAGCACCGCGAGCGTGGTCTCCAGCGCCGAATACGCCTCGACCCGCAGCCGTTCGGCCCGGACGTCGCGGGCGTCCGCGAGCAGGTCGACGGTGGTCTTCTCCAAATACTTGGTCAGCGCGAAGGCGGTGAGCAGCAGGGTCATCAACACCAGGAGAATGACCGAACCAGCCTCGTCCGGGTTCCGGCGGGCGCGCCCGCGACCAGTGTTGGGGGTTGGCGGCATGGTCAGAAAAGCGGCAGCGCCTGGCTGGCCATCGGCAGGGTGACGATGGTTTCGCGGGTCATCGTACCGTAGGTGAAACGCAGGCGCAGGCGGGTCGGCAACTGCCACTGGCCGCTGCTGTCGCGCTGCAGCGACGGGTAGTTCTGCCAGCTGTTGAAGCCGGCGTTGTAATAATCGTAGCTGAGCGCCGTGACGAGCGGTGAAAGCACCGTGGCCCGCGGCGGGTCGTCGGCAAAACGGGTCTCGAGCCGCGAGTGCCAGTAGAGAACGAGCCCCTGCTCCGGGTGAACGCCCAGCGCGCAGACGACATCCGGCAGCGGCGCCGCCGGCCACGGCAGCACGCGGCTGCCGGCCGGAAGCTCGAAGGTAAGCAGGGTTTCCGTGGGTCCATCCGGCAGCCGCACATCCTGGATGGCGAGCGCCTGCACCCCCTTGGCCGACGGCAGCACCGTCGAGTGCAGCGTCTTGTCCATGAACCGCGTGACGGCGCGCACATGCCGGTCGAACAGGCGCACATCCGCGCCGCGGCCCCACAGTTCGCCCATCGAGAAGATGAACTGGTTCATCGCCACGAGCAGCATGCCGATGAGGGCCAGCGAGAGCAGGAGTTCCAGCAGGGTGAAACCGGCGCCGATACCGGAGACCGGAGATCGGAGACCGGATAGATTTGACAGCCCCGTCCGCGCTCCCCTCGGGCGACGAGGGTTCTTTCCGGTATCCGATATCGCAAATCTGCTCTTCATGGCGCCACCCCCTGGATTTGGAGAATGCGCTGCTTCACCTGATCGAGGAGTGTGCTGCGCGCGACGGGGTCGGACCACGTGGGCCGCAGCAGCAGGAACGTCTGGGTCACGCGGTAGGGTTCGCGGCGGGCGGAATCGGTGATCTCGCAGGTCCATGTGACCGAGAAGAGGTCGATGGTGTCCGTCGCGGCGATATCCGCCTGCCAGCGCGCCCGTTTGTTTCCGCCGAGGTCCACGTCACCGCCCTCCTCGATCTTGTCGCGGTCAGGCTCGGTGAGCACCGTGGCCCGCACCAAACGCAGGTCCCCGTCATATTCGTTGCGCCGGGTGGCCGCCTCATAGGCGTTAAGCGCGTTCACATAGGTGGCGCCGAGCACGACCGCGGCGAGCGCGAAGATGGCGAGGGCGACGAGAACCTCCAGCAGCGTGAACGCGGCGCGGCGAGCGCCGCGCCAACCGAAAATTGAAAACGGAAAATGAAAAATCATGTCCCTTTCTCCGTTTTTTCCAGCACCGGGGCGCAGGTCCAGGGGTCGATGGCGAGCTGCCAGGCGTTCGCGCCCACCCGGAACTGCACGCGGAACGCCGTGCACGTGCCATCGGGGTAGAACATGACGCGCGGCACCTCCTGTGTTTCGACGACCTGCCCGGCGACGAGAATCAGGCTGCCCCCCTTGAGCGCCTGCAGAAACTGCACGCCGACCTCGCCGCCCGTGGCATCGAACGACGCCTCGTCGGTCTCCAGACCGTTGCTCCAGACGAGTTTTTTCCCTTTCTCGTCAAAGCCCAGGCTCACCTCGCGCTCGCTCAGCGACGCCAGCTTCTGGGCCGAGCGGCACGCCTGCCAGAACACGTCCTCGGGCGCGGGGTGATCGTTGCTGAACACGCGCGTGATGCCCGCCGCCAGCAGCGCGCCGATCAGGCCGATGAGTGCCAGGACGAGCAGGATCTCCAGCAACGTGAAGCCGCTTCGCCGGTTCCGGCGAAGCGGGGAGAAAAAGTGAAGGTGAGGGGGAAAAACACCATTCCCAGCGGACACTGATGACGGGGTCGGCGTGTCGCCTTTCACTTTTCCCTCTCACTTTCACTCGCAGGCACGGCCTGCGTCACCAGTTCCCGATGTCGTCATCCGTGCCGTCGGTCTTGTCGGGTCCCTTGGACCACAGATCGAAGCCGTTCTTGTTTTTCACGCCGGGATAGCGGTACTGGTAGGGTTCACCCCATGGATCGACGGGCAGCTTGTTGTCCTGCAGGTAAGGTCCCCGCCAGCGATCGGCCCGGTTGGCGGGCGGCGTGATGAGCGCCTGCAGGCCTTCCGCCGTCGTGGGAAAGTCGCCCATGTGCATTTTGTAGGCCGTGAGCGGCGCCTGCAGGCTCTGGGTCACAAACAACTTGGCGATGTCCTTCTGGCTGCCGCTGAAAAGATTGCCCACGTTGGTGACGGCGAGGCTGACCAGCAGGCCGATGATGGCGAGCACGACGAGGATCTCGAGGAGCGTGAAGGCCCCGGTGGCGCGGCAGGCAAAGCGGGAAACACGAGACGCGGGCTTCATGGTTTGAAAGTTAAACGCCGCACGACCATGCTTGTCGAGTCCGGCGCGGCACGGCGCGCGGCTGCCACTTCAGACGCTTTCGCCGCCACCAAGTTTCAACCGCGCTGCGGTACAGGCGATGTATTTCCGCCGGTGAGTCCCGGTGCTTCAGCGCTTCTCCGGCGCTCCAAAGTCCCCGGCCGGCACATGATAACGCGTTATCGCCAGCTCGCGGAGTGCCTGCGCCTCCTGCGGCTGCCTGGCCTGCTCGAAGTTGCGGAAGAGGGCCACACACGCCTCGTTGAGCTGCCGGCGCAGGACGGGATTGCTGTCATCGAGCACGTGGTTCGAACCCTGCGATCCGATGGGTGCCGGCACGAGGCCGAGCGCCGCGTAACACTTCGCGAGGTTGGCCCACGCCTCGGCGTTCGCCGGCTGGAGCACGAGCGCCTCGAGCGTCAGAATCGCGGCCGCATCGTGACGTCCCGCCGCAAACACCGCCGCGCTGACGAGCATGTACCCCCCCATGTCGTTGGGCGCGAGCCGCTGCGCGTAGCGGCCGGCCGTTTCCGCCCCGGCCCAGTTGCCCAGCTGCAGGCAGGACTGCCCGAGTTGCAGATAGATTCGAAAATTGCCCACGTCGGCCAGTTCCTCGGCGGGGCGGCCGCGGCGCAACGACGCCCGGTGCGATGCCTCGTTGACCCAGTGGTCGACTTCCTGCGCCCGCAGCAGGATGTCGACGGATTTCTGGTAGAAACGCCCCGCCTCTCCCGGCTGGCCGCGCTGGTTGAGAAAATCCCCCTTGAGGCGGTAATACATGCCGAGGTCGTAAAAGAGCGTGTTGTCGCGGCGCTCCTTGACGAGCGGCCTCCGGTCGAGCACGGCCAGACCCATCTCGGCGCGCGCGATGGCGGCGTCGAGGGCGGGCTCGTTGCGGCCGGCGTCCCAGAGCGCGTTGGCGTAGCCCTTGTGGGTCTTGAAGCTGTCGGGGGCGGCGGCCACGGCGCTCTTCCACAAGGCGAGATCGTCGCGCCAGTCGGCGTTGCGCACGTGGGTGCGCAACGCGAACACCGCCACTACGAGCATCGGCAGCGCCAGCGCGGCCCGCGGCTGCCAGCGCGGATCCTTCACGCCGAGGCGCGCGAGCGCCCCGCCCATCGGCCGCAGCGCCAGCGCCGCCACGAGGCAGAAGCCGAGGGAGGGCAGATACAGGAAGCGCTCCGCCATGATGCTGCCGATGGACACGAGCAGATTGGAAGTCGGCAGCAGCAGCAGGAAGAAGAACAGCGTTCCCCAGGTGAAAAGCACGTGGCTGCGCCGGACGCGCACCGCCGCCCACACCAGCGCCGCCATGCTCGCGAGCGACACCCACGCGTACAGGTCCTCCCACCAGTGCGCCGCCTCTCCGAAAAGCGGAATCTGGCTGTAGGAATAATCGCACGACAGCGTGCCGGGCAGCACCAGCAGGCCGAGGTAGCGGCCGATGACCTTCAGGGCGGTCATGAAACCCGGGAACGCGCCGGCATACGCGATGGGATTGTCGACAAACGACTGCCCGTAGACCGGCGAGGCGTAAAGCAGCCGGTGGCGCGCCCACAGCAGCAGGCAGACCGCCGGGACGAGCGCGATCCAGCCCTTGAGACCGAACTCGCGGGCCGCCGCCGGCAGGCGCTCCCGCCAGGTCTTCCCGGGCAGTTCAGGCCAGCGCCACAACCAGTCATAGAGCAGCACGAACGCGCCGATCATCACCGCGCTTTCCTTCATGAGCACGCCGACACAGGCAATAAGGGCGACTCCGCCCAACCAGGGCAGCTTGCGCAGGCCCTGCACCCCGGCCGCACGCAGGTAACACCAGCCGCCGGCCAGAATGGAAAGCGCCGCCAGCAGGTCGGCGCGGCCGATGATGTTGGTGACCGATTCGACGTTGACTGGATGCACGGCGAAGAGCGCCGCCGCCAGCAGCGCCACGCCCGGCCGCGCGGTGAGCCGGTGCAGGATGACCAGCACCAGCCAGGCGTTGGCCCAGTGCAGCAGGAAATTCACCCAGTGATACCCGGCCACCCGCGGGCCATTGCCGAGCACGGCGTAGTTGAAGAGGTAGCTCAGCGTGGTGAGCGGACGGTACAGGTCGCTCGCGGTGTAGGGCCACCAGTAGTTCTCCTGGAAAATGAGCCGCAGGTTCTGCCCGTTCCATTCACGGATGCGCGGGTCCTGGGTCAGGACGACCGTGTTGTCGAGGGTGAGGCCGGCCTCGAAGGAGTTGCTGTAGGTGAGCAGGGTGACAAGTCCGAGCGCCAGCCCAAACAACGCGAGCGTGCGCCAAGTGGCGACCGGGCGGGAGGCAGACGCGGATGACGCCCCACGTGGCAAGGTGGCAAAGGGAGCGGGGTCGTTCACGAGAGGACGGTGGAGGCCATCGACTGTGACGGCCGGCCGGGCGCGTGGCAAGGGGGGAGCGGGGCGCCGGCCTTGCTCAGACGTCCTCCGGTGCAAGCCAGCGGAACCGCACGATTTCAAAACGCCGGCCGTAGGTCTGGTTGGTTTCGCTGAGACCGGCGGCCGTCTCCGGAGCGTTCGCCGGATCCACGTAATCCGGCACGCGCTGCACCACCGCTTCGCACCAGGCGCAGCTTTCAACGGCGCCGGTCGCCGGGTTCACCGCATCGCCATAGGCGCGCACCAGAAACGTGTCGGAGCGTACGGCCAGCACCGGGCCGATGGCGCCCAGCACGTCGGCCTGCGAGAGCCAGCCGGGCGCCAGCGTGGAGCGGTGGCCCTGCGACGCGGCCGGCCAGGCCAACCCGAGACTCGGGCCCGCCGTCGCCGGCAGGCCGGCGGCGGGCGCGAGCGAGGGCGGCGGATTGACGACCGCGTCGAGCGCCGATTGCAGGAGGCCGCTCAGACGCCCGCCCTCCGTTGGCGCGTCGAGCGGACGGTTGACAAACTCCGCGAGCGAACGGAACGGCCCGTGCGCCCGCACCCGGTCCACGATCGCGCTGGCGAGACTGTGCAACTGCGCGTCGGTGAGCGCGCGAAAACCGCGCCAGCCGTCGTTCTCGCCGCCGTTGACGAACGCGCCGCGCAGAAACGCACTGCCCACGGTGGCGGTGGTGGTGGCGCCGGTCGCAGGATCATCCCAAGCGAGGCGCTGGCCGTTGAACGAGGCGAGCAGCGCCTGCCACGCCTCCACCGAGGTGGAATTGAGGTTGAAGGGTCCGTCGACGAGCAGGTGGGCCGCCGCCGTGTCGTAATTCCGCACGGTGTCCGGGTCGGGCGGCACGCCGTCGCGCCAGTGGTAGACCATCCTGCGGTTGGGCGGCAGCGCACCGGTTTCCGCCGGCAGCGTGGAGAAGAAAAACCGGTCCCACAGCGCCTCGTTGAGGCGGTGGTTGAAATCGGCCGTGCCGTCGGGCGTGTGCGGATCGGCGTAGGAATGACCGACGGTGTAACCCGGCCCGGGACCGGCCGGTTGGAGGTTCGCGTGCTGCAACTGTGCGAGCGAATGCAGATCGGCGCCCGGCAGGTGGAAAAGTGTGACGAACGGCTGCCCGCCGTCGTCCGCGCGGTTGCCCGGTCCCCAGAAAGCGTAACTGCCGTCCAGGATCGTGTTGTCGCCGCCGTCGCGTGGCGTGGCGGTGTTGTACAGTGGATTGCGGTCCCACGCCGGCAACGGCCCGATCACCGGCGCGCGCAGGTTGAAGTCGGCGAGCCAGCGCATGCCGGTGGCGTCACCGGGTGCGTTGACGCTGTCGTGCGACATGCGCAAACCGGTGCGGACCGGAACGCCCAGCAACGGAATCACCCCCGAACACTCGGGAGCGTTGGCCTCGCAGCCGGCGATCTCCTGCAGCGGCCCGCTTCCGGCGAGGGAAAACTCGAACCCGACCGTGCCGCCGGATACGCGCACCAGCATCTCCGGCGCGGTGGGATGAGCGGCGACAACGAGATCATGATAAGCATGGCGGGCGGCGGCACAGCCCTCCGCCATCGTCAGTCCGGTGCCTGGTTCGCAGGGAACGTCGTCTCCGCCCGCCGATGCCAGGGTAAACCCTTTGGCTTCGCCCGGAAGAAAGCCGGCCTGCGGGATCAGGAACTGCGGATCTTCGCCGAGCAATTGCGCGGGCGTGCCGGCGACAAACGGCGCATCCGCCTCACCCGGCGGATTCCGCAATTCGATGGCTCCCGTCTGCCGCCACACCAGCCGGTAATCCGCGGGGGAGAGCGCCACGCTGTAGGGATTGCCCAGCACGATCATCGGCTGGAGCAGGAGCCGGAAATTTCCGCCGGTCCGGTCACCGCCCCACACGATCTGCACGAGGAGCACCACGGGATGCACGCCGTGCTGCGGCGGTACCTGTGCGCGCGGCGCGATCTGCCAGCGTCCGTCGGCACGGACCGGTCGCAGTTGATAATAAGAGCGCACGAGATCCCAAGTCGGCCCGCCGGGAAAGACCTCGCCGGCCGGGAGGGGCGCCTGCGCCTCGAGGCCGCGCGTGAGGTCCTTCTTCAGGCCGCCGTCGCGGTCGTCGGCCAGGACGCCGAAAGAAAACGTGGTGACGTCGTGGAACCGGTCACGCAGGGTGGCGAGTCCGAAGCCCGGATCGGCATAGGGAATCTGGTTCGTCGCGAGCACGCGGCTGAGACGGCCGCGCAGCGCGACGCCGGCGGCGGTGTCACCCTTCGACGCAGCGTAGACCGCAAAGCCGGGTGCGATTTTTTCAATGCCAAACTGCTGGGCCGACATGAACAGCAGCGCATTGTCCGGCGTGCCGGTCCCGGCGCCGGGACCCACCAGATTGAACTTCGCCTTCACGCCTTCGTCGCCCACCCACCAGGCGTAATGCCCCATGGTCCGCGCCCCTTCCAGACCCGGCAGGTCCGCGGCGCGGACGGGCTGGCGCGTGAGTTTGATGCGCTGGCCCGGCGCGCCCACCGGGGTGCACAGCAGCCACACCGAGTCGTTGTCCGGCGCAGGATCGGCCACCGGGACGGCCGGCACGAGCGCGAGCGGCTGGGTCTCATTGCCGCTCACCAGCCACGTGAGCGGCAGAAGCGAGGTGGCCGCGGCGTCCCAGACGCCCGTCCAATACGGATTAGCGCTGCCCGTGGGCAGAAGGTCGGCTCGCGCCGTCACGCGCTGGTCGGGGCCCGCAAAGCGTTGCAGCCGCCCCACGGCGAGATGCAGCGCCATGAGCGCGTTCTGCCGCGCCTGCGCCGCCTGCTGCGTGTTGGCCACAATCGCCGTCTCGACGCGGATGAGCGTGGCGAGGCTCAGCAGCAGCACCACCACAAACGCGAGCAGCGTGACGGTGATCAGTAGTGCAAAGCCGCCGCGGGCGCCGCCACACCGCGCACAAATGCGCGTCATCGCCGCGCCGCGGCTGTTCGTGCATAGGGGAGTCATCGGGCGAACGGCCGGGTGTCCCCTCCCCGATGCCGTGTCCGCCCGCGGCGGTCAATGATCCAGTTCGCATCCGTCCCGTCCGGACAACCGAATGCCCGCACCAGCAGGCATGGGCGAAGGCCTGCCTCCGGCCGGACGATGAAACCCGTTCAGAGGTTGGTCTTGATCTTGTCGAGAATGGTCAGCGACAGCGCCTCATCGCCAAAAAAGCCCACGCGGATCCGCACCTTGGAAGTTTGGTCACCGACCCTGCTAACCTTGATCTCGACCTTCTTGTCCTCCGCCGTGCGGGCAATGAGGATGGCCGTGAGCGCATCCTTCTTCTCGCTGATCTTGGAAAACTGGAACTGCTTGATCGCCAGGTTGGCGGCCGTCACCGCCTTCTCATAATTGGCGTCGAGCACGGCTTCCAACCGGCCCTGCACCCAGGCCACCGTGCCTGCCCCGGCCGCCCCTGCGACCACCGCCACACAGCCTGTCAACGACGCCGCCAGCATCGCCGCCGCCAGCATCAGCCGGAAGTTCATCGTAGTTTTCATGATAGTTGTGAGATCAGGCGCAAATTTGCCCGGGGAGACGGCAGGCGGTCAACCGGCTGCCGCGATTCCTCGAGGTTAGTAATCAAGGCACGGCGCGATGGACCGCGCATCAGGGGAACAGTTCCGGCGCGAATTGGTCGGCCGCACGAAAGTGCCACGAGCCCGCAGATAGCTCGGGGTTCCCCTCCCCGCCGCCGGGACATCCTCCGCCTGAAAGAAGTCTCCGCATTTTTTTATTGGCCGGCAGGCGCCGGCCTGCGGTCATGGGACCAGGCAAAATGAAGAAGTCCATCTACCATGTGGGAGTGATCGGCGCCGGCAGCATCGGCCGGGAGCACATCGCCAGTTTTCGGAAGCATCCGGCGGCGCGGGTGGTCGCCCTCGCCGAGATTAGTTCGCAACGGGGCCGGGAGGTCGCCAGCCGTTTCAAGATCCCCGATCTCTACGCCGATTATCGCGCGATCCTGAAGCGCGCGGACATCGACGTGGTCTCCATTGCACTGCCCAACTACCTGCACGCACCCGTCGCCCTGGCGGCGCTCCAAGCCGGCAAGCACGTGCTGCTCGACAAGCCCATGGCCACCAACGCACGCGACGCCGCCCGGCTCGTGGCCGAGGCGAAGCGGCGCCGGCGGCTGCTCATGGTCGGCCAGAACCAGCGTTTCTCGCCCGCCGTCCAGACGCTCAGGCAACTCGTCGATCGCGGAGTGCTCGGCGAGGTTTATCACGCCAAGGCGGCGTGGCTGCGCCGCTGCGGCATCCCGCGCATCGGCTCGTGGTTCACCCAGAGGAAATTCGCCGGCGGCGGCTGCACCTACGACATCGGTGTGCACATGCTCGACCAGACCCTCTATCTCATGGATGAATTCGAGGCCTCCGCCGTCTTCGGCCAGACTTACGCCCGGTTCGGCCCGCGCGGCCGGGGTAACAGCTCCTGGGGCAAGAGTGAAATCGACCCGCGCAAGCCCTTTGACGTCGACGACCTCTCCGTCGCGCTGATCAAGCTCAAGAGCGGCCGAACCGTGCTGCTTGAGACTTCGTGGGCCGCCCATCAACCGGTGCCCGACTTCAACGGGACGCAGCTCTTCGGCACCGAGGCCGGGGCCACCACCAATCCGCTGCGGCTCTTTCGATCAACCCGGCGGGGTTACGTCGTCGAGGCGCTCGACCCCCGGCCCGTCTTCGTGAACCCCGATCGCATGGTGCATTTCATCAACGCACTGCAGGGGCGGGAGAAACCTTACGTGCTTCCCGAGCAATCGCTGGCGGTCCAGAAGATCCTCGACGCCATCTATCTCTCCGCCGCCACCGGCCGGGAGGTGCGTCTCCGCTAAAAAGCGGGACCGGCCGGGATCACCGGCCTTCCGGCCGGCCCGGAAGTTTTCCCGGAATGGGGGAACGGCTTTCGCGCAGCGCCTCGCGCAAAACGCGGGTAAAGTCATCGATCTTGTAGGGCTTGGCCACCATGCCGCGAAAACCGTACGTGCGGTAGTTGGCCAGCACCGGATCGCTGGAGTAGCCGCTCGAGACGATGGCCTTCACGCCGGGATCGATCCGCCGCAAAAGTTCGATCGCTTCGCGTCCGCCCATGCCGCCCGGCACGGTGAGGTCCATCACCACCAGATCGAACGGCCGGCCCGCCGCATGCGCGGCCTCGAATTTTTGCACGGTTTCGGAACCGTCGCGGGCCACCTCCACCTCAAAGCCCAGCCGTTGCAGCAGCACGCCCGCCATCTCGATGATGGGCTCCTCGTCATCCATGAACAGCACGCGGCCCTGCAGGGAGCTCGTGGTCCCGGGGCGGTCCTCGGGCAGGTCGAGCTGCTGCTCGCGCAGCGCCGGCAGCCAAAGGTGGAACGTCGTGCCGCGGCCGAGTTCCGACTCCACCTCGATGTGGCCGTTGTGCTTCCGGATGATGGAGTACACGGTGGTCAGGCCGAGGCCGCTGCCCTGCTGCTTGGTGGTGAAGTAGGGGTCGAAAATCTTGGCCAGATGTTCCGCCTTGATGCCCGTGCCCGTGTCCGCCACGGAGATGTGCACGTAATCGCCGGGGATGAGGGGTCGATGCGTATCAATCGTCACCGCCTCGTTGTGCGTGCTGATGCGGATGGTGCCGCCTTCCGGCATGGCTTGGACGGCATTGATCACGAGGTTCTGCACCACCTGGCCGAGCTGGCCTTTGTCCGCGTTGGCCGGCCAGAGGTTGGCCGGCAGGTCGAACTCGCACTTCACGCGCGAACCGTGCAACGCAAACTGCGCAACCTCCGTGATGATCTCCGGCAACCGCACCGCGGAGCGCACCGGATCTCCACCCTTGGCAAAAGTCAGCAGCTGCTGCGTAAGGTCACGCGCCCGCAGGGTCGCGCGTTCGGCTTCGCGCAGATAGCGTTCGACCCTGGAAAGCGCTTCCGCGTCGAGCAGCGCGAGCGTGAGATTGCCCATGATCGCCGTCAGGATGTTGTTGAAATCATGGGCAATGCCGCCGGCCAGGATGCCGATGGACTCCAGACGGGAGGCGCGCTGCAATTCCTGCTCGAAGCGCTGGCGGACGGTCACATCGCGGATGACCAGCACGGTGCCGATGAGCTCGCTGTTGGCCTCGCGCACCGGCACGCAACACCCCTCGACGAGGCACGTCGCCCCTTTGCGGCCCACCAGCATGATCTGGGGCGGCAGGTCGACGAGGACGCCATCCTCGAGCACGCGGATGACGGGCAGGGTGAAGGCCCGATTCGAGGGCGTTTCCTGGAGGATGCAGACCTCGGCCAGCGGGCGGCCGACGGCGGTCGCGGCTTCCTGCTGGGTGAGTCCCGCGGCGGCGCGGTTCATGAATTGCACTACCCCCCGCGTGTCGGTGGTGATCACGCCCTCCGTCATGGCGCGCAGCGTCACGGTCAGGCGCTCCTTCTCGGCGGCGAGCGCGGCCTCGGCGCGCTTGAGCTCGGTCAGGTCCACCAAGGCGACGACCGCATGCTCCAGCTTCAGCCACTCCTCCTCGCGCGGCATCCACCATCGCAGGTAGGCGTGGTGCCGCCCGCCCGCGAAATCCAGTATTTCCATCTCTTCCTCGCCGTCATTGCGTCCTTCCCACGCCGCCTTGAGGAAAAGATCCACCACCCGCTCTGCATCCGCGGTGTAGAGGCGGGAAAATTCGTCCTGCAATACCTCCTTCGATTCCGCTTTGTACAGCCGCACCGCCGTGTCGTTGACGGCGACGACACGCATCTTCTCCAGCAGCACCGCGGACTCCTCGGGATGGTTGGAGAGGTGCGCAAAAAGGTCCTTCACGCCGGCGGTATGCAGTTTCTGCAACTGCCGGCCCATTTCGCGGAAATCCAGTTCCAGAATCGCAACGGGAATGTTTTCGAAGAGCAGGCGGTAGCGGGCTTCCGATTCCCGCAGCGCCACCAGCGCCTTGCGCCGCTCGGTCACATCCATCAATACGCCCACCAGATTCCACTCGTCGGGTCCGACAGGCATGATCGATACCTGTTCGTGCAGCCACAGCGTCCTCTCCGCTCGAAGCACGGGAAATTCCTGCTCGTAGCCGGGCGCCCCTGAGAGAATGGCCTCCGTACTGCGTCGGTTCATCTCCGGCAGATCCGGTGTATCCACCGGGAGCCAAAGACCGGTCCCCGAGATGGGATGCTCGGTGCCAAACAGGCGTTGGTAAAGCACGGAGCTTGGCATTTCGAAATTACGCCACCGCACGCCGTCGCCCTCGCGCACGATGTTCGCCTGCCATAGGATGCAGTCCGCCCGGGTCAGAATCTGCTGCAACTGCTCCTCGCTCTTCTTGCGCTCCTCCTCGGCTTCGCGCCGTGCCGTCACGTTGGTGATGACGCCGACTAGGTTCCAATGGCCCGGTTTGACGGGGGTGATCGATACCTGTTCGTGCAGCCAATAAGTCCGCCCTTCCCGCAGGGCGCGGAATTCCTGTTCGTAGCCCGGCGCGCCGCCGCGGATGGCGGCCCTGCTGCGTGCATTCATTTCCGCCAGTTCGGGCACATTCAGCTCACTCCACATCAAGTTCGGGTGTTCCGAGGGATCCTCGCCGAACAACTCCCGGTAAAGGCTCGATTGGGGAATGTAGAGGAACCAGTCTAACGCCCCCGCCGCGTTCTCCACGACGTGGGCCTGCCACAGCAGGCAGTCCGCCCGGGTCAGAATTTGCCGCAATTGCGCCTCGCTCGCCTTGCGCGCCTCCTCCGCTTCGTGCTGCGCGGTTACGTCCATGATCACGCCGACGAGACTCCACTCGTCCGGTCCGACCGGGGTGATCATGACTTGCTCGTGCATCCAGAAGGACTGCTGGCCCTTGGTAACATAAAATTCCTGCTCGTAGCCCGGAGCGCCGGAGAGAATGGCCCGCGTGGCGCGCGCATCCATCGCGGGTCGTTCCGGCACATACTCTCGCGGCCAGAGCCTCCCGTCGCCGGGGATGATCCCGACGTTCTGGAGCCGCGTGTACAGGCCCGAAGTGGGCAGGTCGAAATTCCGCCACAGTGTGGCCGCACCATCGCGCACGACTTTCGCCCGCCACAACATGCAGTCCGCCCGTGCCAGAATCTGCTGCAATTGCGCCTCGCTCGCCTGGCGCGCCTCCTCCGCTTCGTGCTGCGCGGTCACATCGACGATCATGCCGACCAGATCCCACTGCGCCGGACCGGCGGGGGTGATTGATACCCGTTCGTGCAGCCAGAAGGTCTGGCTGTCCTTGACCAATCGGAATTCCTGTTCATAGCCCGGCGCGCCGGAGCGCATCGCCGCCATGCTGCGCGCATCCATCTCGGCTTGTTCCGGCATGGTGAAATCCCGATAGAACCCTTTCGTTTTATCCCCCGTCACTCCTTCGCGAACGAGACCGGCATCGCTGTCGAAAATCCGTTTTTGCAGGCCTGAAGCGGGGACCTGGAACTGCCACAGAAACCGGCCGTTCGTCTCGGTCACATGGGCCTGCCACAACATGCAGTCCGCCCGGCTCAGAATCTGGTGCAACTGTGCTTCGCTGGCCTTGCGCGCCTCCTCGGCTTCATGCCGCGCCGTCACGTCCGTGACCACGCCCACCAGATTCCAGTCATCTTCCCCCAGCCGTCTGATGCCCACTTCCTCGCTCAACCAGTGGGTGATGCCCTCCTGGGAGAGTACGCGGAATTCCTGCTGGTAACCGGGGCTGTTGTTGAGCAGGGCTTGTTCGGCACGGCGGGACGTTTCGGGTAGATCGGGGGCGTGGTCGACTTCCCACAACCCGCCCCGTTCCCGGGCGGTTGCCAGTTGGACAATAGGACTGTCGAACGACTGGGAGGGAACATTGATCTTCCACCGCATGTGACCGCCTTCGCGACGCACGCTTGCCCACCACAGCAGGATGTTGGCGCGGCCGAGGATCTGACGCAGCACTTCCTGATTTTCCATTTGCGCTGCCACCGTCCGCTTGGCCGCGGTGATATCGAGCAGCACCAGCACCACGCGTGACGGGTCCGGCTGCTCCTCGCGCTCGCTCACCTTGCACTGCATCAAGCACGCGCACTCCTGGCCGTTCGCATCAAGGTAGCGAAACTCCTCTTCGAAAAGCCGGCGTCCGGTCCACAACCGTTCCAACTGGTGGTCGAAAATCTCCGGATAGGGGGCGACGGTGAGCTGCGGAAACCGCGCGATCATCTCCGGTTTGCTGGCGCACCCCGCGGCTACGATGGCCGGCTGGTTGGCGTCGCTCAGCCGCACCCGCCCCAGTAATTCACGCGACAGGTCCGGATGGGCGGCCAGATGGGTCATGAGATTGGTGATGCCTTCGGCCCGCAGCCGGGAGAAAACCCCCACCACCGCCGTGAAATCCTCCTCCAGAATCTGCACGGGCGTATTGTCGAACAGGGTGCGGTAACGCGCCTCCCCGAGCGGCAGTTCGAGAGCCTGCTGCCCGCGCTTTCGCCCGCCGAACCAGACCGTGGTCCAGACCCAGCGTACACCTTTCCAGAAGGGCATGCGCTTGGCATAGCCGGAGGGCACAAACAGTGCAACAGCACTGTCGCTCACGGGACGCAGGAAAATCCCCCAAGCGCGACCCTGGGCCGATGGCCTTGGGCGGGCCCGGCGTTGTAATCGTCTGCTTTGAGCGGTCGACTTGATTGGAATTTAACGTTTGGAATTGGGCCTCCCATGATCGCCATCCGCACCGCCACCGCCGTTGACCTTCCCCTCATCCTGCAATTCATCCGCGACCTCGCGGCCTACGAGCAGCTGCTTCCGGAGGTCGAGGCCACGGAGGAACGGCTGCGCGCCACCCTGTTTCCCCCGGCCGGTCGGCCGGCGGCCGAGTGCCTCCTCGCGTTCTGGCACGACCGGCCCGCCGGCTTTGCGATCTTCTTTCACAATTACTCGACGTTCCTCGCGCAGCCCGGCCTTTACCTTGAGGATCTCTTTGTGGAGCCCGCTCTGCGCGGCCATGGCATCGGCAAGGCGCTGCTATTGCACTGCGCAAGGTTGGCCAACGCCCGCGGCTGCGGCCGGATGGAATGGACGGTGCTCGACTGGAACAAATCCGCGAAGGGCTTCTACCGGAAGCTCGGCGCCGTCGAGATGGGCGAGTGGCGCATCTGCCGTCTCACCGGCCCCGCCCTC
Source organism: Opitutaceae bacterium (assembly GCA_049513315.1). Lineage (GTDB taxonomy): Bacteria > Verrucomicrobiota > Verrucomicrobiia > Opitutales > Opitutaceae > Fen-1467. The sequence goes on along the minus strand of JBEKWG010000012.1, from coordinate 66,575 downwards.
GCCCAGTACCGCTGATTTCCATGTTCCCTTGCCGCAGGGGGCCGCCAGCGCGAAAGGAAGGGGGCGCCAGCGCCGGTGAAATGCGCGTGGCACAGCGTGGTCAGGCTTGCCCTGCCCGACTTCCACCCCTGCTCTTCCACCCATGAGCCTTCCCTTCTTCTGGATCGACGCCTTCACCAACCGGGTTTTCTCCGGCAACCCCGCCGGTGTGGTGCCGCTGGAACGCTGGCTGCCCGATGACGTGATGCAGCGCGTCGCCTTCGAAAACGGACTTTCGGAGACGGCCTTTTTCATCCGTACCGGTCCCGGCCAGTACCATCTGCGCTGGTTCACGCCGGCCATTGAAGTCGAACTCTGCGGCCACGCCACCCTGGCCAGCGCGCATGTGTTGTGGACGGAACTTGGCGAACGCGCCGAGCTGATCACATTTGCATCGCGCAGCGGTCCGCTCCACGTGACCCGTGCGGGAGACAGACTGGAGCTGGATTTTCCATCCCAGCCCGCGGCGCCCGCAACGGCGCCGGACCTCCTCATCCAAGGTCTGGGCCGCCAGCCGGAATTCGTCGGCCGGGCCGGCACCCGCTGGCTCTGCGTCTTCGCGCAGGCCGCCGATGTCCGCGCTTTGCGGCCCGACCAGGCGTGCCTCTCCCAAGTGACGCCGGGCCGGGTGCTCGTCACCGCCCCCGGCGACGATTGCGATTTTGTCTCGCGCTTTTTCGCCCCCGATGCCGGCGTCCCCGAGGATCCCGTCACCGGCTCGGCCCATTGCACGCTCACGCCCTATTGGGCGGAGCACCTCGGCCAGCCGCGTCTGCACGCGCGGCAAGTCTCCGCCCGGGGTGGTGAACTCTGGTGCGAACTGCGGGGCGATCGCGTCGGTATCGCCGGTCGCGTCGTCACCTACCTGCGCGGAGCGCTGAACGTCTGAGCGGCGGGCATCAGTTTACGGGACCAGCATCAAACCCGCCCGCATTTGCCACAGCAGTTTGCGGTTGTAGTCGAGGATCGTCTCGCCCCAGCCGTTGAAATATTGCAGGAAGAAATAGCCGTTGACGCCGTGCACGCCCACCCGGGCGAGGATTTCGTCGGTCACGCGCAGTGGCAGCACCGCGTCCACTTGGATGCTGCCCTTGGAGCCAACCGTGCCTTTGCGGAGCGTGGTGGTGAGGCGCCAGTCATAACTCAGCAGGCCGATCTGCAGGTCGGCATAGCCGCGGTAGTCGGCGATGTCGGGATTGTCCGCCTTTTCCAGGTAGTCGTAAAACTTGGTCGAGAGGGTCAGGCGCACGTCGTCGCTGAACCGCCACTCCAGTCGCGGACGCACGAAGATCGTGCTGATACTGCGCGAAGCGAGGCCGTCGCGGCCGTTGGACTCATGCTCGAGGCCCGCCTGCCAGCCGAAGCGCAGGCGGCCATCGGCGGAACTCCAGGCATGGTCGTTGAGGTAAAACAACGCCGGGCGATAGGCCGTATCGCGAAACGGTTTCGAGTTGGAATGAAGGTCCCAGAGCGAGGTTTGCGTGTAGCCGAGGTAAAACGGCCACAGATCGAATGGATTGTATTTGAAGCTGATCTGGAACTTGGCGTTGAGACCGCCATGTCCGCCCAAGCCGAAATACACCGGTTCGTAGCCCGTGATACCCGGCAGCAGCCGCGTACTGCGCCGCAGCGCCGTCTCGTGGGCCGCCTTGGTGGCCGCTTCGTGCTGCGCAATGTTCGAGGGCTCCCGGGCGGCAGCCGACAGTTCGGGTTCCTCCACGGAAAACATCACCGGCTGCGCGCCGAGCGCAACCACTTCGAGCACCACCGGTCCGACGATCGTCGGCGGCAATCGGAACGAGTAGTCCACTTGAGCGAAGGCGCCCGGCGCCACGGTCAACTCGTCGGGCGCGTCGCTCGCGACCAGCCGCACGTCCTCCGACCGCGCGGTGCCGGCGTGCAGCCGCCCGGCAACCGTGCGCGGCGGGTGCAGCAGCAACGGCTCCCCGCCGGTGTTGGTCCAAAGAAGTTTTACGGTGAATTCCGCCCCTGGCGCCACCGACACCGCCTTGGGCACCAGCACTGTTTCGGCCCGCAGGATCGACGCCGCACCCATGGTCGCAAATAACATCAAGAATGTGCAAAGCCTGGCTTTCATGGTCTGCGCCGAGATTACTTTCGGCCGCCCCGTGCGGCGAGCTTTAAGCCGGACATACGGCCGAACAGACCGTGGGCAAAAGCCGCGGTCAGAACCGCGGCGAGAATGGACTCCAGGGTGACAGCTCGCGCGAGTCGAGAAACGCCGCGTTGGGAGCGCGTGGCGTGCGGTCCGCCGGCGTTTCCGGCCGAATCGTAGCCGGCGCCGGTTTGAGCGCCTGCAACACCGCGCGGATCCACCGGCGCAGGCGTGAAGCCGTTCCATTTTCAGGCGACATCGACACGATGTGCCGCCCCGTCGCCCACCTCCACGGCGCGGGCTTCCGGCGGGTCGTTGGTTCTGAGGCGTTCGTGTTCATGCAGGCATGATAGCTCATCAACAGTCCGGCGGGCAGTGCCACCGATGGCAAATTGTGATGGTCACAGTTTTAATTGTCGAAAACTGTACTGGTTGCATTCTTTCGCCACTGTTGCTGCCCCGTGCCGCGGTACAGTGTTACCTTTTTCACTCCAAGCCATGACTCCGCCCCTCCTCACCCTTGCCCGTCCGCCGGGTTCCGGTGGCCCTGCCGCCGTCCAGCCACGGCGTCTTCCCGTGCCGTTCAGCCGTCCCGCGCCCGTCCCGCGCGCCGGCGATCTGGCGTCGTCCCAGCCACTCTACGCCGGGCTGGCGGCATCGCTGCAGCAGCTTATTGAACAGGACACGCTGCGGCCCGGCCATCGCGTCCCGTCGGTGCGGCGCATGTCGCTGCAGCGCGGCGTGAGCATCTCCACCGTGCTGCAGGCTTACACCATGCTCGAAAATCGCGGCTATCTCGAGGCGCGCCCGCAGAGCGGCTACTATGTGCGGCCGCGACCGCTGCTCAGCGTGCCCGAACCGCGCATGGCCCGGCCCATGGTCCGGCCCGCCTACGTGAGTCTCGGCGACCTGACCGCGCAGATGCGGGAGCTGGCGCTCGATTCGAACTATGTTCCGTTCGCCACCGCCTGCCCGCACCATTCGTTGTTCCCCACCAAAAAGCTCGCCCGGCTGCTCGGGTCCGTCAGCCGGACTGATCCGACCCTGGTCGGCCGGTATGCGATGAACTGGGCGTTCGAACCACTGGCCCGCGAGATCGCCCGGCGTTATCTGCTGGCCAGCGCACCGCTGCACCACAACGAGCTGGTCGTCACCGTCGGCTGCACCGAGGCCATCAACCTCTGCCTGCGCGCCGTCACGCGGCCCGGCGACATCGTGGCGCTCGAGACCCCCGCCTACTTCGGATTTCTCGACATCATCCAGAGCCTCAACCTCAAGGCGCTCGAGATTCCCACCGACCCGCGCGAAGGCATCTGCCTCGACGCCCTGCGCACCGCCCTCGAGCAGAACGACATCAAGGCCGTGCTGGTCATGCCCAGCTTCCAGAACCCGCTCGGCTCCTGCATGCCCGACGCGAAGAAGGCGCGGCTCTACCGCCTGCTCACTGATTATGGCGTGCCCGCCATCGAGGACGACATCTACGGGGACCTGCAGTTCGGTGACCGCCGCCCCAAGCCGCTCAAGGCCTGGGACACCGACGGCCTGGTCATGCTGTGCTCCTCCTTCGGCAAGACGCTCGCGCCCGGTTTCCGCATCGGCTGGACGGCGCCCGGGCGCCAGTTCGAGCGCGTGCGCCACCTGAAATTCACCAACACGATCGGCACGCCCGCCGTGCTGCAAAAGGTGCTCGCCGACTTCCTGCGCGACGGCGGCTACGACCACCACCTCCGTTCCATCCGCCGTGCCTACCAGAACCAGATGCATCTGTTCTCGCAGGCCATTCTGCGCCACTTCCCCGAGGGCACGCGCTTCAGCCGCCCGCAGGGCAGCATGATCCTCTGGGTCGAGTTTCCCGCGGGCGTCGACACGCTCAAGCTTCACGCCGACGCCCTCAGGCATCGCATCAACACCGCGCCCGGTCCGCTGTTTTCCGTGAAGGACCGCTACCGTAATTGTCTCCGCATGAACTGCGGCATCCCGTGGACCGCGGAGATCGACGCCGCGCTCAAGACTCTCGGCGACCTAGCCAAAAAGCAGCTCTAGCCAAATTCCCTGCCTGAAAATCGTCCTCGCTTTTCGCCGCTTCCATTAACGACCGTCCCCCATGCCCATATGGAATCAGCCGCTCTGCCCAGCCGGTCTGACCGGTCCGCTCCGCTATGAACACGCCCTCCCGCACCGCTTTCGTCATCGCCTTCGCCACCATCTATCTGGTGTGGGGCAGCACCTACCTCGGCATCCGTGTCGCGGTGGAAACGCTGCCACCGTTCCTGATGGCCGGCGCGCGTTTCATTGTGGCCGGCGGTGTGCTCGCAGGCTGGCTGGCTGTGACCCGCGGCTTCCGCGCGACCACGCATCAATGGCGCGACAATGCAATCATCGGCACCTTCCTCCTGCTCGGCGGCAACGGTCTCGTGGCCTGGGCCGAGCAGTACATCCCGTCGGGACTCACGGCGCTCATCATTGGCTCGCAACCGATGATGATGGTGCTCACCGAATGGGCGTGGCGCGGCGGGCATCGTCCCACGGTGCTCACCGGGGCCGGCCTCCTGCTCGGTTTCGCCGGCGTGACGTGGCTGGCCGCGCCATGGGAGAACGCCGCGACCGGCGGGCTCAACCCGGGTGGCGTGACGGCCATCCTGGTCGGCGGCGTCTTTTGGGCCTTCGGCTCAATCTACGGCCGGCGCGTGCGCAAACCCGCCGAGCCCCTCACCGCGTCGGCGCTGCAGATGCTCTGCGGCGGAGTGGCGCTCATGCTTACGGCCTTCGCGCACGGTGATTTTGCCGGGTTTTCACCCGCCGCTGTCTCCGCGCGTTCGTGGCTGGCATTCGTGTATTTGATCCTCGTCGGTTCACTCGTGGGCTTCTCCACCTTCGTCTGGCTCATGAAGCACAGCACGCCGGCGCGCGTTTCGACCTACGCCTATGTGAACCCCATTGTCGCCGTCTTCCTCGGCTGGCTGATCCTTGGCGAGCCCATCACGGCTCGCACGCTCGCGGCCGCGGCGGTGATCGTCCTGTCCGTCGTGGTCATCACCACGCAGCGCGGCCGGGGCGCGGTCAGGAAAGACGCGGCAGCCACTGCTTTCACTCCGGAAAACAAGGCAGCCGCATTGAAAATTGGCCGCACGACGCTGAAGGTTTGCAATCCTTCCGAATGAACCCCGCCATCGCCCTGGTTGGAGATTACCACGAAACCGTCATCGCACACCGCGCCATACCGCGCGCGCTCGAACTCGCCCGCCCGGCCGCCGCCGCGAAGGTGACGTGGTCATGGATGCCCACCACGACGACCTGTTCGATGACAAGGAGGTCTTCTACGTCTGGCGCGGACGGCGCCTAGCAGAGACCGCCCTTCCGGCTGCCGCCGGAACTTGGGAATAAGCGCGCCGTTTGCATTCTCCAACCACATGACGGATGTTAGCGGCAATTCGCATAAGCAGCGCCGACTGAGAGCACGTGGACTTTTCTCCCAGCCGGCCTGAAGTTCCACTCGCAAATTGCCTTTCCAGCCGTCCTCAACCTCAACGCAACTCATTATGAAGCACCTCAGTCCTCTCTCCAAACTCCTCGTATTGCTGGCCGCGGGCGCGGCCTTCACGATCCTGCCGCTCGCCGCGCACGCTGGCGACATGCCCGTGTCCGGCGGCAGTATGGGCCACATGGACATGGCCAAAAGCGGCAGCGAAATCACCGTCACCGGCGAAGTCCTCGACATGGCCTGCTACCTCGACCACGGCGCGCACGGCGAAGGTCACGCCTCGTGCGCCGAAAAATGCATCACCAGCGGTCTGCCCGTCGGCCTCAAGAGCACGGACGGCACGGTCTACCTGCTGATCGGCGAGCACATGCCGGCCAACAAGGAGCTGGCGCAGTACGCCGCCAAGACCATCACCGTAAGGGGCAAGTTCGTAAGCCGCGACGGCATCAATCTGCTCGAAAACATCGAGATCGTGAAGTAACCCTTTGATCCATGCAGTCCCTGTGGACGGATTTCCTCGCGACCCTGCGCCAGCCGGAATACGTCCACGTCCTGTTGCACCCGCTGCCGATCTATGGATTGGCGGCGGGTTTCTTTTCGCTACTGCTGGCCCTGGCCGCCCGCAGCCGTTCGGGCCAGACCATCGCCCTTCTGCTGATCCTGCTGACCGCGGCTTCCGCATGGCTGGTCGCGCACTTCGGTCATGCGGCCTACGACCGCGTCTATGCCATGTCGAACGACGCGGCGCAAAAATGGCTCAACTGGCATGAGTATCTCGCCGAACGCATCGTCTGGGTTTACTACGCCACCGCGGGACTGTCCGCCCTCACCCTCGTCGGACTCTGGAAGTTCCCCCGGCTGCACCGCACGGCGCTGATGCTCACGACGATCGCGGCCGTGGCCGCGCTCGGCCTCGGCGGTTTCCTTGCGTTTGTCGGCGGCAAGATTCGCCACGCCGAGTTTCGCCACGGCGCGCCGCCCGCCTGGGCCCACACCGCCGCGGACGAGGATTAGCCATGGTCTTAAAATGATTGGCCGACTCGTAGGGGTGCAGGCTTGCTGCGCCCATTCCAGAGGGCGCGACAAGATCGCGCCCCTACCCCTTAATCGTGTTCGAGGTTGCGGCTGTCGTGTGCCCTCAGAAATAATGGATCCATGAAACGTTCGCGCGCCCTGCTCCTCGCGTTCTTCGTCCTGGTTTTCGCCTCCACCGCCGTGGCCCTCGACCGGCCGGACGTCACCTTCAAGGTTTTCCAGTTTCCCGCCGACAAGATTCCCCGGATCGACGGCAACAACGACGACTGGGCCATGGTGCCCGACGACTACGTCATCGGCATGGACCAATTTGTGGATGACAGCGACAAGCATCTAAAGCCCGATCCGAAGAACTTGGATGTCCGCATCCGCGTCGGCTGGGTAAAGGGTCTCAACCGGCTCTATTTTCTCTACGAGGCCTACGACGACTACTGGGACTTTGCCCGTCCCGACCTGCACAATGACACCTTCGAAGTCGTCGTGGATGGCGACGCTTCCGGGGGACCACTGATCGACAAAGGCCACCGCGAATTCTGGACGCCTGAACAGGTGGGCGCGGCGGCGGCCGCGCCTGACGACCGGATCAGCGTGGATGAAGCCCACTGGGCCATCCACGGCGTCCACGCACAAAACTACCACATCTTCACCCCGGCAGAGGGCAAGGACTGGTGCATGGCATGGACTTCCGCAACATGGATCAAGGAGCTGCCGTGGGCGAACGCCGCCTGCGCCTACCATTTCAAGCCGGGCGAGTCCGGCCGGCTGGTGCTCGAATTCTGGATCACGCCCTTCGACTACGCCGGACCCGAGGGCCCGCAGCGCGCCGTGGAGTCCGTGCTCACCGAGAACAAGATCATCGGCCTGAGCTTTGCGATCATCGACTACGACGACGTGAACAAACGCGGCAACAACGGCTTTTGGAACCTCTCCCGTCATCACACGATGTACGGGAACGCCTCGGAATTGTGCGCGTTCAAGCTCATGCCGCTCGAACCGCAGTTCCGCAAACCCATCGAGGCGCAATGGATCTGGAAAGTGGTCGACATGGACCGCCGTCTGGTCGCCTTCAAGGATCTGTCCGTCGGCAAGATCACCTCCTGGAACTGGGATTTCGGCGACGGCGGGACCTCGACCGAGCAGAATCCGATCCATCAATACAAGCAGCCTGGCAACCTGGTCGTCGTGCTGGAAGTCGAGGGACCGGACGGCAAGTCGCGCCGTTCCAAAGTCTGGGACGTCCAGTTAAAGTAGACCTGGAATAGTACGCTTGTCGTTGCGATACCCGCGCCACGCGTGTTCTTCACCTGCAACATGTCAACTAATAGTTGACATGTTCGTCCGCGCGGCGGTGAGCTGCTTAAGCCGGGTGTAAAGCTTTTCGAGGTGCGGCAGGGTGGCGCCGGCGACCTGCGCGCGCCGCAACGGCTCACCCCAGATCGCCTCGACTTCGACCTCACGGCCGGTGAGGTAGTCAACGAGACTCGACGGCTGATAGGCGCCCATGCGCCGCGTGTGCGCGAATTGCTGCTCAATGAAATCCGCGGGAATCACATGCCCGAACTTCGCCGCGGCCGCGATGACCTCGTCGATCAGCGCCCGCGCCTCCCGCTCCAGCTCGGGCGTGGCCAAAATCCGGTCGGTCGGCACGCCACCGGCGGCGATGGTCAATCCATTGAAGGGAATGTTCCAAACCAGCTTCCGCCAGCGGGCCTCGGCCAGATTTTCCACCGCCTCGCACTTCACGCCGGCGCGCTGGAAAAGCGTCACGAGCCGCCGCACGCGTTCACTCACCGGCCGTCCGTATTCGCTCAGGGTCACATAGCCCGGGGTGAAGATGCGGATCTCGCCCGGCGCCTCCCGCACGGCCGCGATGAACGCCAGGCCGCCGACCACGCGCTCCGCGCCGAACAGTCCGGCCAGAAGTTCATCCGAACCGAGCCCGTTCTGCAGCGTAAGAATGACCGTCTGCGGTCCGAGCAGCGGTGGCAGGAGCGCGGCGAGAAGATCGTTGGCCGTGGTTTTGAGCGTGATGATGGCCACCTCGACCGGACCGATCTCCGCGGTGGAACCGTAAACCGCCGTACGCTCTGGCGGCAGAGTCTGTACCCCCCCGCCTTCTCTCAGCGTGATCCCCCGGGCACGCATTTCCGCAAGGCCGCTGCGCACGTAGAAATGCACGTCGGCGCCAGCCAGCGCCAGCCGTGCGCCATAAAACGTGCCGATCGCCCCGGCGCCGACAATGGCAATTCTGGAAGACATCAACCACGGATTACACCGATGGACACGGATGAGGAAAACCAAATCCGCGACCCTCCGTATTATCCGTGATGCAAATTCCGATGCGATCGGCGGCTTATTTCGCCGCGAGCTGCTTGAGAATCTGCTCGGTGAGCTGTTGCACGAGCGCCTCGACCTGCGGATCCGGCTTCTCGCCGTCGCCACCTTCGCCATCGGCGCGGGCTGGCACCGCGCAGACGACGCCAGGACGGAACTCGCTGTTGTCACACAGCTCGCATTCCTTGAGGCCCTCACGCGGATCCTGCATGCCGAGGCTCTTGCGTAACGTGATCAAATCCCTGAGTTTCTCGGCCCCGATGGAGTGAAGGCTGCCGCCGAGTTGCGAGGCGATCCATACGGTCTGACAGTAGGCGTCGGTGTTCTCCAGTTTCCAGTAAGCGTCCTCGACGTCCTTGCCCCAGACAATGACCCCGTGATTCTCCATGATGACGGAATAATGATCGACCGCCACCTGGCCAACTTCCTCGGCCACGGCGGGGGTGCCGGGCGTCTGGTACTTGGCGTAGCCGATTTCCCCCAGAAACACCTCGGCCTCGGGAATCATACAGGTGGGCGGACGCACAGCGGCGACGGCAAAAGCGGTGGCGTGCGGCGGGTGGGCGTGGATGCAGGCCTTGGCATGGGGCTGGCGCTTCATGATCGCGAGGTGGGTCATGGCCTCGCTGGTGCGCTTGCGCGTGCCGGCGAGCTGCTTGCCGTCGAGGTCGATCAGGCAGATCTCCTCGGGCGTCATGAAGCCCTTCGAGATGAGGGTCGGCGTGCAAAGGACGAGATTGTCACCCACGCGGATGGTGATGTTGCCACCGTTGCCGTCGACGTAGCCTTTCTCCCAGATGCGGCGCCCGATGTCGCAGATCAGTTTTTTCAGCGTTTGGATGGCGGGGGCGTTGAAGAACCGCTCGATCTCGCCGGACGTCTTCGGGTCGCTGCCGGGCGTCCACTTGAACTCGTAATCGGGCACGCTATACTCTTTTTGCGCGGTCGGCTCAGGAGCGGTCCGGGCACCGGGCTGGCCGCTCAGTTTGACGCGGCTCTGCAGCAGGTCGCGGGCGGAGGGCGTGAGAATGGCGTCGGCGGGTGCGGACGCGCCTTTGCGGAGGAGTTCCTCGGCTTCCCTGGCCGTGATGACTTTGCGCATGGTGAAAATGAATCAGACGGGTGGAGTGTAGAAAATCCGGTCGACGATGGTGGCGTTATAGGCGTCGACCGGCGTGGGCTGAGCGAACGGCATCGCCGCCTCGGACCCCTCGGTGAAACCCACGATGTGCCCCACACCCGCGCCCAGATTGTCATAAATGACCAGGCTGCTGCCCTTGGCGAGGGGAGCCATCGCCGCGCCCTTGAACTGTTCTTTCGACAGCGGCTGCACGAGCAGGAAGCGGCCGCCCTTGTAGGCGGGATCCTGTTTCGAAAGCGTGACTCTACCGATGACGTAGCCGAGGCGCATGGATGAGGCGTGAGGTGAGGGGGGTAGGGCTTGAGGTTGGATCAGGCAGCCGGCGATGCGGGGTTGGGATCAGGCGGTGCCGTTGTCGACGATACCGATGATCATGTTGCGCAGCGGCGACTTCGGATCCTTCACGAAGTCGCGCGTGGCGGAACCGTCGGTGGAGAGAATGACGCGCTGGTGCCGGCCCGCGCCGTGCGGATCGATCGCGAGGATGGGCGGGCCTTCGTCGCGGCCTTGCTCGTCGAGCGGCTGGCAGACGATCGTGCGGCAGCCGTGCAGGCTCGGGTGGCAGACCGTTGAAACGATGACTCCATCAACGCGGGCAAGGATCATGGCGGTCAGTAGATGCGAAGGTTGTCGACCATCACGCAGCGGCGCGTGCGGGTGAAGGTGCGCGGGTTGGTGATCCCTTCCCCCGTGGTGGTCGCGATCGAGTAGCTGAGGTAGCCCTCGCCGCCGAGGCCGAGGCCAGCCAAACTCGGGCCGTTCTTGACGAACAGCGTGGTGTCGAGCGCGCGGGCCATCTGCGTCATGTGGTCCACGTTGAGTGAATGGATGATGGCGGAATGCTTGTAGCCGTGCTCGGAGCGGAGGGCGTAGGCGATGCCCTGCTCGACGCTCTGCACGCGCACGACGGGCAGCATGGGCATCATCTGCTCCTCCATCACAAACGGATGCTCGAGCTGGGTCTCGGCAAAAAGCATCGGCGTGGCGGCGGGCACGGCGGTGCCGGCCTCCCGGGCGAGGACGGCGGCGTCCCGGCCAATAAGCGCGCGGTTGAGCACCGGATGGGAGCAGCCACCCGCGTCCTTTGACATGGTGAACGCGGCGGCGGTGAGCTTTTCCAGCTGCGCGGCGCTGAGCTTCACCGCCCCGGCCGCCTGCAGACCCTCGATGAAGGCGTCGGCGACCGATTCGAGGACGAAGACCTGTTTTTCGCCGATGCAGAGGAGATTGTTGTCGTAGGCGCCGCCCTGGATGATGTCGCGCGCGGCCTTCTTCACGCAGCCGGTGCCGTCGACGAGCACGGGCGGATTGCCGGGGCCGGCGCAGATGGCGCGTTTTCCCGAACGCATGGCGGCCTGCACAACGCCGGGACCGCCGGTAACGCAAAGCAGCCGGATGAATTCGTTTTTCGCCAAGGCGTCAAACGATTCGAGCGTCGGTTTCTCGATCACGCAGACAAGATTCTCGATGCCGAGGGCGGCGTGGATCGCCTCGTTGTAGGCGCGCACCGCCGTGACGGCGCAGCGCGCGCCACCCGGGTGCGGATTGAAGACGACGGAGTTGCCCGCAGCGACGATGTTGATGATGTTGCCGCTGAGCGTGGGGATGGAGTGCGTGATGGGCGTGATGGCGCCGATGACGCCAAAAGGCGTGTTTTCCTCCATCGTGATGCCGTGGTCGCCGCTGAGGCCATAAGGCTTCAGCCATTCGACGCCGGGCACGAGTTTTACGATCTGGAGTTTCTCGATCTTGTGCTCGAGCCGGCCGATCTTGGTCTCCTCGAACTCGAGCCGGCCCCACTCGACCGCCCTGGCGGTGACCATCTCCTTGACGATGTCGACGACCTTGGCGCGAGCGGCGACGCCCTGCTCCTTGAGCTGCAGGAAGGCTTCGTGCGCTGCGGCACAGGCTTCCCTGGCGTCCGCGAACACGCCGAAACGCCGCCCGCGCGACGCTGCGCGGGACGAGCCGCCCGGCTGGCTCGGGACGGCAGCGGCGGCCTTCGGTCCCTCGACTTTGCCCGGGACAGGGGCAGGCGCCGCCGGTTTGTCACCGCCCGCGGAGGGTGCCCGGCCGAGTCCGCGCAACACCTCCTCCACCACGGTGCGGAGGGTGTTCTCATCGAGTTGAAGTGGCGTGCTCATCGGTGGATGAACTCATGAGCCGCGAGTCGTCAGGCGGATCGTGCGCAGCAGTCCGGACCGCCTATTTCTTCGCGGGATAGATTTTTTGATTCAGGACATCGACGACATCGACGATGCCGGTGACAACGGCGTCGACCGGCAGTGTCTTCATGCCGGCCGCCTGCCGGGCAGAGCTGCCCTGGCAGAACATCACAAGTTCGTCCATGCCGGCGCCGAGGGTGTCGACGGCCACGACGGTGTTGGCGCCCGGACGAAACTGCCCGGGAATGGCTTCGTCGACCAGCATCGGTCGAAGGAGCAGCAATTTGCGGCCTTTCATCGCCTCATCCTTCTTCGTGGCGACGACCTGGCCGATGACGCGTGCGAGGAACATGGTGATAGGCGCGTGGCGGGAACCGTCATCTGAACGGAGCGGCCGGAGACCGGCCCCGCCTTTGCGCAAAGGTGGTTATTTCTTCGGAGCCGCGGGCTTCGGCAGCACGGTTTGGACGTCGTCATGCGGGCGCGGAATCACCTGCACGCTGACGACTTCGCCGACGGCGCGCGCCGCCTGCGCGCCGGCGTCCGTGGCGGCCTTGACGGCGGCGACATCGCCGGTGACGACAGCGCTCACGAGCGCGTTGCCGACTTGTTTGACGGGACCGACCAGCGTGACGTTGGCCGACTTGAGCATGGCGTCAGTGCCGGTGACGAGGGCGGTGAGGCCCCGGGTTTCGAGGAGTCCGATGGCTTTGGACATAGGATGATGGGCGTTGGAGGTTGCGGTGGGTGTGAAAATCAATTGCGCGCGGCCAGGCAGCGCAGCGTTTCGCGCGCGACGACCAGTTCCTCGTTGGCGGGAATGACCAGCACTTTCGCGCGCGACGTCGGCGCGGAGATTTCGCCCTCGGTGCCGCGGAGCGCGTCGTTCCGCGCCGGATCGAGCACGATGCCGAGCTGGTCGAGGTCGCGCAGGATGGCGGCGCGAAGGTCGGGACTGTTTTCCCCGATGCCGGCGGTGAAGACGATCGCTTCGCAGCCGCCGAGCTCAAAGTGCAATGCGCCAATCCAGTGCCGCACGGAATGGACCAGCACATCGAGCGCGAGCTGGGCGCGAGCGTTGCCCTGCGCGGCGGCGGCGCGGATATCGCGCAGGTCGTTGCCGATGCCGGAAAGACCGAATAGTCCGCTCTCCTTCGTCATCTGGCGCTCGATTTCGGCGAGCGGCAGGCCGAACGTCTTGAGCACATACGGCACCGCCGCGGAATCCAGGTCGCCCACGCGGTTGTTCTGCGGCAGGCCGGACTGCGGGCTGAGCCCCATGCTGGTGCCGATGGCCAGACCGTCACGGATGCCGGTGATGGAACTGCTGCCGCCGAGATGGCAGGAGATGACGCGCAGCCCCGATTTGTCGGGGCGCAGAGTCACGGGTCCGATCTGGTAAAGACGGCGGACACGCTCAGCGATGTCGTTCCGGCCAAGCAGCTCGGCCGAGCGCTCGGCGATGAACTTGTGGCTCGCACCGTGAAAACCGTAGCGCCGCACGCCCGCCTGATACCACGCTTCGGGCACGGCGTAGCGCGTCGCGGCCTCGGGCATCCACTGGTAGAAGGCGGTTTCAAAGAGCGCGACGAGCGGCACGCCAGGCAGTTTTTCCTGAAATCGCCTGATGCCGGCGGCATAGGGCGGGTTGTGGGCGGGCGCAATCTCCTTGAAGCCCTCGAGCGCGGCAATCACGCGCTCGTCGGCAGAGACGCAGCCGGTGAGATTGCGGCCCAACACCGTCTTGAAACCAACGCCGTGCAGATCGGCGGCGGACTGGACGTGGCCTGCGGCCTTGAGCTCCGCGAGACAATCGTCGATCGCTTTGCCGTAATCCGTGACCCGTTCGTAGCCGCCCTTGGCCAGCAACGTTGCTTCCGCTCCGTCGAAGCGGAAGAGACGGAACTTGAAGGAGGTCGAGCCAAGATTGGCGACGAGAATGTTCATGGACGGCAGCGGGTGGTCCGGCGAAAGGCGCGGGCGTTTCGCGGTCCCACCGAAGGAACGAGAACGGCTCAAACCGCGCCAGTGATCCAGCGACCGAGTTGGGCGAGTTCCTCGTGGGGCCGGGGAATCACCTGCACACTGACGACTTCGCCGACTGTGCCGGCCGCCTCGGCGCCGGCGTCGATGGCCGCCTTCACGGCGGCGACGTCACCGCGGAAGAACGCGGTCACGTAGCCGCTGCCAATCGCTTCATAGCCGGTCATGGTGACGTTGGCGGCCTTGAGGGCGGAATCCGCGGCCTCCAGCAACGCACAGAGACCTTTCGTTTCGATCATGCCTAGTGCTTCTTGTGTCATGATGGGAAAATTTTGAGGTGGTGGTTGCGCCGGATCACAGACCGACCTGCTTGAGCAGCTCGGGATGCGGGCGTGGAATGACGTGCGAGCAAACAAGCTCGCCGACGCGCTTGGCGGCTTCAGCGCCGGCTTCGACAGCAGCCTTGACGCTGCCGACGTCACCTTTGACGACGACGGTCACATAACCGCCGCCGATCTGAATCTGGCGGGTGAGCGTGACACTCGCCGCCTTGACCATGGCGTCGCTGGCTTCGACTGAGCCGACATAGCCACGGGTTTCTATCATGCCGATGGAATCACTCATGTGGGTGGATGGATGAGGGTTGAGGTTGTCGTGAAAAGTCGTGGGTGATTATTTCAAAAGTTCGACGGGAGTGTCGGATTGAAGCGCGCAGGCGTTGCCCTCGTCCGTATCGATATGGACCTCGAGACGAAAGTCGGCATGTACACGCACGAGGAGACGATCAAAGATCGTCGCGCACGGACCGCTGACGCGTAGCTTCATGTAGTCTCCCTGCTTTACGCCATAAAAAGCGGCATCGTCGGGGCTCATGTGAACGTGCGGAGCGGCGCGGATGACGCCCTCCTTCATCTCGAAAAACCCGTTCGGCCCCATCAGCATGCAGCCTGGCGTGCCGGCAATATTGCCCGACAGACGAACGGGAATCTCGAAACCGAGTGCGATGGCGTCGGTTAGCGCAAGTTCAACTTGGTTTAAGTCGCGGCACGGACCGAGAATGCGGAGATTTGAGATTACACGGCTGCGCGGACCGATGAGTGTGACCGTTTCCTGCGCGGCGTACTGTCCTTTCTGATAGAGCCACTTCATCGGGGTGAGTGTGCGACCCTTGCCGAAAAGCGCCTCGACCGCCGCCGGTGTCAGGTGGCAATGACGCGCGCTCACGTTTACAACGAGCGGATTCGGAGCAAGCGCCACGCGCGGAGGCTTCCGCCCTAGTCGTTCATAAAGAACGCGGCGGACCACGTGCTCGACTTCGGCGCGATGCGGCAAAGATGGGGAAGGAAGCATGAAAACTGATGACAGATTTCAGCCATTTTTTGGGAGTTATAATGATAATAGTCAAATAAAAAGTTGCATTATCTGTCATAATCTTCCAATCTCTTTCATAAAATGCATCCCGAGGAGCGTCAGGCGAAGATCGAAGCCTATTTACAGGAGGCTGAATTCGCGTCGCTTGAAGAGCTTGCGCAGCGTGTTGGAATGTCTGTGTCGACCGTTCGCCGTGACATGACCGAATTGGAGCGTACCGGGAAAGCCAGACGCACCCATGGAGGAGCCCGGACGCTACAGCCAAAATCGGATGAGTTTGTTTTTAACATTCGCGACACGCGTCAGGTTGACGAAAAAGAAGCGATTGGCGCAGCCTGTGCATCGCTCATCCAGCCCGGCCAAAATGTCATCATCGATGGCGGTACGACTTGTTACCATTTTGCCAGACATCTCGGCGATGGGGTTGCGCAGGTGATCACAAACTCCCTGCCCATTGCCAACCTGTTTTCCAGTTCGAGCCGGCATGAAGTGCTCATCTCCGGGGGCATCATCTACCCACGATTAGGTGTGCTCGTGGGTCCTCACGCCGTGGAAACGTTCTCCCGCGTTCATGCCGACGTGGCTATTTTGAGCGGCAGCGGTATTTGTGAAGAGGGCATTTATAACTCGCACGCTCTGCTCGTGGATATTCAGCGCGCAATGATGGCCGGGGCGGCGAAAGTTATCTTTTGTCTCGACCACTCGAAATTTAACCGACGCTCGACCTTCTTCCTCTCGGATTTTGAGCCGGTCGATTCAGTCGTGACCGACGGACGCGCACCAGAAACCCTGGTGGCCACCCTCAGGACCAAAGGGATCGAGGTCGTCGTAGCTCCGGTTGAAGCAGCGGTGGCGTCATAATCGCTGCTGGGAACGGAACCAGACCGCGGCGAATTCCGATCTCAAATCCCAGACTTCTTCACAGGAGCTCGTTACGTTGTCGTAACGCTAAGAATCGGCCGTTTTCAGGAGTAAAAATAAAATTTCTCCTTTTCGCAATAAAAGCCCTTTCCATCCGGCGTTTCCGCCGGGGTGGTTCTCCATAGGTTTCTTCCTGCCTGGCCGCGCCAAATACTGCCATTCGTCTCACGCTTGTTATACCTTCCAGCACGTATATGCCTGAAAAAATATCTCTCATGTCACTTGCCTCCAATAACTTAATGACTCATCTAAAAATTTGATCTGAGATGCTTTTGTGATTCCCCCACTCGCGAGACCCTTGCTGCACAGAGTTCCACGGTCGGGTTCGATCTGCTCAGGCGTGTTACCCCGCTTCCAACCTTCGCGTGATACACTGTTTCCCCAGCTGACGGGTTGGTCGAAGTGGCAGCGCGTGCGAACTCCACCGCCATCGCAAAACCATCCTTGCTGACAAGTTATTCACAGGGTTTTTCAGAGGCGTTTTCAGAGCGAAATCAGCTCTTCCTCACAACCGAGTCGCGTGACCCGGAGTTGGCGCGGGACACCCATCGCGGCTTGAAGCCCTCGGCTTGTCCTACAGGAGCATGTTGTCAATCAGCCGCACTTCATCGACCCAAGCGGCGATTGCCATCATGGCCTTGCCGGGTAACACCTCGCGCACGGTCTCCATGGTGCAGCGATCCACGACCGAGGCGTAAATCACGCGCACGCGACGCCGGGTGGCCATAAGGTGCGTGGCTTCGGCAACCAAGCGGTCGACGTTGTGCACGCCGCTATCGACCATCTCCTTCGCCCGCTTCAACGCCTGTGAGATGATGAGTGCATCTTCGCGCTGGTTCGTCGTGAGGTAGCGGTTGCGCGAACTCATCACAAGGCCGTCGGGCTCGCGCACGGTCGGAGCGGTCACAATGTCGATGCAGCAGTGGAGATCGTTGACCATCTTCTTGATCACCGCCACTTGCTGCGCGTCCTTCTGGCCGAAAACGGCGATGTCGGGTCGCACAATGTTAAAAAGCTTGGCGACAATGGTGGTGACCCCCCGGAAATGAGTCGGCCGTGAGACACCACAAAGGGGTTTCGAGATCAGCTCCTCGGTGATATAGGTCGAGTAGCCCTTGGGATACATCTCGTCGACCGTCGGCGCGAAGACGATGTCAGCACCCGTCTTTTCACACAGGGCGATGTCGCGCGGCAGGTCGCGCGGGTACTTTGCATAGTCTTCGCTGGGGCCGAACTGCGCGGGGTTGACGAAGATCGATACGACCACCGTGTCGGCACGCTCCTTGGCGAGCCGGAAGAGGCTGAGATGCCCCTCATGCAGCGCACCCATCGTCGGCACGAGACCGATCAACCGGCCTTTGGACCGCAGGTTCACCGCGGTGGACTGCATGTCGAAGACGGAAGCGATCACTTGCATGGCGGGAGGCGTCGCGCCGGACTGGGCGGAGCGCGGAAAAGACCAAGCTTGAACTATCCCGGTGCCGCCAACTTTAATCAAGTCCTTTGCTCGGAACACCCGGCTGCCTTCCGCACGTCGCCCGTCTTTTTTCCCACCTCTCTTAAGCTCAATGATCCGCATCAACGAACATTACACCAAGCTCAGGGCGTCGTACCTTTTCGCTGATATCGCCCGTCGGGTCTCCGCCTTCCAGCAGGCCAACCCCGGCCGGTCCATCATCCGCCTTGGCATCGGTGACGTCACCGAGCCCTTGCCGCCGGTGTGCATCGCGGCGCTTCACGCCGCCACCGACGAGATGGCGAAGCGCGAGACTTTCAGAGGCTACGGTCCCGACCAAGGCTACGCTTTCCTCCGCGAGGCCATTGCCCAGCACGACTATCACGCGCGCGGCTGCAAGATCGAGCCTGATGAGATCTTTGTTTCCGACGGCGCGAAGTGCGACTGCGGTAACATTCAGGAAATCTTCGCCGCCGACGCCCGCGTCGCCATTCCCGATCCCGTTTATCCCGTCTATCTCGACACCAACGTTATGGCCGGTCGCACCGGCCACGACCGCGACGGCCGCTACGAGGGCATCATTTATCTCGATTCCACGCCCGCCAACGGCTACGTCCCCGCGCCGCCCGCGCAGCCGGCGGATCTGGTCTACCTTTGTTTTCCCAACAATCCCACGGGGGCTGTCGCCACTCGGGCCCAGCTCGCCGCGTGGGTCGAGTATGCCAAACGCCACCGCGCCGTCATCCTCTTCGACTCCGCCTACGAAACGTTCATCCGCGACCCGCAGCTCCCGCACTCCATTTATGAAATCGCCGGCGCGCGCGAGGTGGCCATGGAAGTTCGCAGTTTTTCCAAGACCGCCGGCTTCACCGGCACGCGCTGTGCCTATACCGTCGTGCCCAAGACGTTGGTGGCCTACGACGCGGCCGGCACGGCCCATCCGCTCCACGGCTTGTGGTATCGCCGCCAGTCAACCAAGTTCAACGGCGTCTCCTACCCCGTGCAGCGCGCCGCCGCCGCCATCTACACCGAGGAGGGCAAAAAGCAGACGCACGCTCTCGCCGACTTCTACCTTGGCAATGCGAAGCTCATCCGCGACACCCTGGCGCGCCTTGGTCTCCCGTGCGTTGGCGGCGACAACGCCCCCTACATCTGGGTTAACGTCGGCCGGGACTCGTGGCAGTTTTTCGACCTGCTGCTCACCAAGGCCGGCGTGGTCGTCACGCCGGGCGCCGGCTTTGGCCGGTGCGGCGAAGGCCACGTGCGCATCAGCGCGTTCAACAGCCGTGAAAACGTCACGGCGGCACTCGATCGCATCGCCGCCGCGCTCAAGTGAGTAGTCGCACGACCGAAGAAAAACCGCCGTGGTGAGGCGGCGGTCTTTCGCAGTTTTCCCGGTCCGCGAGGGACCGGGATTTCGACCCAGAAAGAGATGATGCCAGGCTTCTGATGGAAGAGGGCGCGCAGACCGAGATCCCCCTTGAGAGTGCGGAAGGCCTCTTCGACGTGGCACCGTTGCATGTAGCAACGTCAGATCAGGGCGGGAGCGTCGGCTGCCCAGATGGTTTCCCTTCTGAGCGAGGAGTGCCCTGTTGCACCCGCCCTGAGGCTTCAAAGGTAAATTTGACATCTATCGATGTAGCCAGTGCTTCAGTCCTAAGGTACCTTCTCTGCCCGTCGGGCTCACGTTGGTAGTAGACGTTGTGGGGTGGTGTTATTTTCCAGCGCATGACCGCTGCCTTCACTGCCTCGAGAAACTCATCGCCATACTTATCCGCGAAGAAAATTTGCCGCAGGCTGGGAGACGCGTCCGTGACTTTTCCGTCTTCGTCGAACGACACGGCGACGGTGACGAAGCGAACCCCGGCGTTGGCGGCAAGCGCGTCCGCAGGATATACCGGCTTTACGAGATCCTTCTCCGCGAAGCATCCGGGGATATTCTCCACTTCGAACTCGGACGGAACGACCTTCATGTGCGCCGCCGGAGGAGGAGGGCTCGTGGCGGGCTCAAGTATCTCAAACGAGGTGTGCCCCTGCAAAACGGCTGCGGATCGCTCGTGCTGGCAGCCGCAAATGGACAGCGCCAAGGGTAAAATTGGAAAGACGAGGATGGCTTTCATCTTCTTGCCGCGTGTGTTCACGGACGGACAGCGGCCTGCAGGAATGCGCGGATTGGCTCGTTGGCAAAGTTGTCCGGTAGGTTTGAGCGCTGCACGAGCATGACGTAGGCGAGTCCTTTCACTGGATCGACGATGAGGTGCGTGCCCCACGCACCCTCGTGGCCAAACGTCCCTGCGGACAAGCCGGCCGACACGACTTCGTGCGGCGTGCGGACGACATAGACGCCCAGGCCCCAGCCGAGGGCATGATTGGGCAAATCCCCCGTTTGTATCGTTGTCAGGGCGTAGTAGGACGTCTCGCTCAGATAACGTTTCCCGTCCAGCATGCCGCGATTAAGCAGCATCTGGCAGAATCGCGCCAGATCGCCGGCCGTGGAAAAAAGTCCACCGGCGGGTACGGGAGGAAGGTTCTTTAGCACGGTCGCGTCGAAGGGGAGTGCCTGAACGCGCAGCAAGCCAGTCTTGCGGCTTTTCAGGTAACCGGTGGCGAGGCGCTTTTGTTGAGCCTCGCCGGGGTAGAACGTTGTATCCTTCATGGCGAGCGGATCGAACAGGCGTTCCTGCAGAAACACGTCGAACGATTTTCCGCTGACGATCTCGACGATGCGCCCCGCGACGTCAAAGCCCGCACTGGAGTATTTCCAGTCCTCGCCCGGCTCGAATTGCATCGGCATGGCGAGAATGCCATCGATCAATCCCGCGAGATTATTGGTGGCCGCATAGGCGGAGCGTTCCGTGGTCTCTAAACCTGACGTGTGGGTCAGCAGTTGGCCAATGGTGATATTGGCCGGTTTGCCAGAGGGAGTCTTGAGCTTGGCAAAACCGGGGATGTAGGTCGCGACGGGATCGGCGATGTTAAGTTTGCCTTCGTCCTGCAGCATGAGAATGGCTACGCCGGTGAAAGGCTTCGTCGTCGAAGCGAGCCAGAAAAGCGTATCCGTTTGCATCGGCTTTTCGCTTGCGATATCGGCGAATCCGGTGGCTTCAAGGTGCACGATTTTGTCTTTCGTCGTGACCAGCGTCACAGCTCCCGCAACTTCCCGCCGATCAACGATCGCCTGCATCGCCGATCCCACCCCCGGCAGCGTTGGCGACGCTAGGGCCGTGAGAGCGAACCAGGCTATCAATGCAGTAGAAAGAAATCGGCGAAGAGGTATAAAGGATCGCATAACACATCAATACGCTGAAGAAAACGCGGGGAGATCGGAAACTTCGACGCTGTACCGGTGGTCGGTCTCAGGATCGATGGCACCGAAGACTTCAGGGTCCCTCAGCCGTTTGGCCTTTTGCGGGACAATTTCAAAAGTCGCTCCCGCTGCACGCAATCGCGCGAGAAACTCCGCATTGTAGCCTCGCTCGGGAATCAGGAATTCGACGCGCCGGGTTCCATTTTCCGTGATCAAAGGCGGCGCGGTCATGAGCGTCTTTGCGTCGGCCTTGTAGCCCAGCAGCCCGAGCACGATACTCACCGTGTCGTGCAGGACAGGGCCCGTGACCGCGACTGCCAGCACCGGCTTGTCGTTCCGCGTCGCAATAACGGGAATCATGCAGTCGGGCATCCGATCTCCCGGTTTGATCGCAGCCAAGGCGGCCTGGCTGAACGCGGCCGGGTCAGAGACCGGAACTCCATCCACAACGATGCCTGTCGTGCCCCAGTTCACCGTGTTGATCGAGTGGACAATCGCGGCGACATTGCCCTGGCGGTCGACGATGACGATGCCGGCCGAGTGTTGAGAGGATTCGTTCTTCTTCGGCGACCTGAAGAAATCCTCCACCAGGGGAGCCAGGGTTGCGGCGAAGTCCTTCGACGCCCGGTCTTTCAACTCCAGATCGACGCCTTTGGTTCGCGCCCGTTCGATCATCCAGCTTGGAATCACACTCGTGACGTTTAAGACGCGCGCGAGATGCAGGAACGATTCCGGGTCCTTCCAATACGGCGGCATCCGGTCGATCTTCAGCTCCTCGATCAGGTTGAGGGTTTCGAGGATTTGATAACCGCCTTCCGAAGTTCGACCCGGCCCGAAAACGGTGCATCCGGCGAAAGTCGTGCTGAGCGGCTCCTGCCAGATCGGTTGGTAATGCTCCATGTCTTCACGCGTCGCCTTTCCTCCTTCGCGGCGCACGGCATCGACATAATGCTGACCCCACGCGCCGGAGTACATGTACTGGGCGCCCTGCTGGGCGACGGCTTTTAAGGTTCGCGCCAGCTCGGTTTGCACGAATTTGTCTCCGGCGGCCGGCAGGCGGTTGCCACCTTGGTGCATGAATTGCCGGCCGCTCTCCGTTCGCGAGAGTTCCTTCTCACGATACTTAAAATAGCCGGCCAGAGAGCGTGAGAGGGTTACCCCGTTCTCGGCATACCAGATGGCCGGTTCAAACAGGTCGCTGAACGGAAGAACGCCGAAGCGCTTCTGCATCGACTCCATGCCGGCCATGAACCCGGGGACGAGGGTTTTGCGACCTTGATCGTGGTCGGTGGAAGACGATCCGGGAATCGTCTTCGGATCGGTTTCACCCAGATAAGACGCCCAACCGGCATCGATCGAATAGACTTTGCCCGATTTGGCGTCGAAATAGAGAATCTGTGCGATTCCCGCATAGGAAACAAACGAACCGAGTGAGCGGGTGACCTGCGTCAGGGCGACCGCCGTTGCCGCATCGGCCGCGTCGCCTCCCTGCTTCAGCACATCGATCCCGACGCGCACCGAGATCGGCGACATGGTTCCGGCAACCAGTCCATTGCCGCCTTCCACAACTCGGTTTGTTTCCGGGCTGGTTCTCTCTTCAAGACGTTCCAATACCGCTCGCTCATCAGCAGGCCAATTCGCCGGCGAAAAACTGGCGGCGAATGTCGAACCGGCAATTAACGCGAATGCGATCAGTAGAACGGGGAGTCGAGATGGTGTCATTGGAATACAGGAGCGCCGCGGCATGGGGCCTCTTTTTTAGAACCCGCCGTTAGTTAAAATGCCACAATTAGACGACGTAGGATGGCTTTGTTGATACTATCGCCGGCAGGCTACGGAGTGAATGTAAACACGATCGGGCACGTCATGGCCACCTTCACGGGATGTCCGTCTTTCATCCCGGGGCGGAACTTCCATTGACGCACCGCATCCATCGATGCCTGGTCGAACCGGTGATCGGTCGAGCTATACACCTTCACCTCGCCGACGTTTCCGTCCAGGTCCAAGACCCAAGAGACAATCACCTCCGCCTTCATGCCTGCTTTTTTTAGCTCGGAAGGGAAAACCGGTTGGGTCTGCAGGCGGACGATAGGAATCTGATCGAGCTCAGTGATGTTCCAAACCTTGCCAGCGGGTGACGGGGTGGTGGCACCGAGGTCAGGCGCGGCCTTGCTCTGGTCGACGGACTGCTCGGCAGTTTTGCTTGGGGTGGCGGCCGCCGTTCCTTCCGCTGGGCCGGGAACAGGGGCGGCTGCGAACAACGTGGTCAGTCCAAAAAGACCAATCAGTGCTGAAGTCGTTATTGCGAGTTTCACAGGGGAATCCTTTCGATTTTGATGGTTGAGTACGGCTTGGATGCGGGATTTCAACCGCATCCGCGACATGCCTGACACCCCCGGGAGATCCAATCCCAGCGCGTACCGCATGGCCTTGAACAGACCGCTGGCATAGGCCTGATTTTCGCCGGTCAGGCGAAGCACCTGTTCGTCACAGGCACGTTCGCTTTCCCAGCGCAGCCGCCGGTCCAGCCACCAGACAAGCGGATGAAACCAGAAGACGGCTACCACTCCGGCCTGGAAGATCCGCAGTAGGTTGTCGTGCCGCTTTACATGCACGAGCTCATGCAGCAGCACCGACTCTGCTTCCTTATCATCTAGCGCAGGAAACAATCCTTCGGGGACGATTATTCTGGATCGAAATAGACCGACGACACCCAACCAGCCGCCCGGTGGGACATAATAACCGGTCACGCTGCCGGAGTGGAGACCCATCCGGCTCGCCAAGGCCTCCAACCGCAATTGATCGCCGGAAGAAAACGGGACCGCCTGCCGGCTTACCTCACGCAAACCTCGCATGAGGCGAAGCAGTCCTGCGACAAGGAGTAATACCGTTCCTCCAACCCAAATGCCGCATAGCGTCGTGGGAGTCGAAAAAGAGGTGACCGTGGCCGCCGCCGGATGCCTCGCGGATCCATCCCCGAAAACAATGAAGGCTGGCAGCCAAAAATCACGGAACCCGGCAGGCATCCACGAACTACCGTGTGAAATCTGTGGAAGGATTCCCACCAGCGGTGCGAGCAGATTGGCCGGTAGTATAAATCGGCAGAGGGCCAGCCATCCGGCGAAATATCGCAGCCGGGCTGGTGCCAGTGGCAGGGACACGATGAAGAGGGCGATGGCCAACCCAAAGAGCGAAGCCTGCCAGAGATGAGGCAGCATGGCGTGGAACCAGAAATTGAAGATGAAATTCATGCCTGGGTCCCTTCATTCTTTGCGTCCGCCTTTCGTTTTTTGCAGCAACGCTTCCAGTTGCCGCAGCTCCTTGAGCCCGACTTTACCCGATTCAACCAAATGCGCCATGACCGGTTCGGCCGTGCCCCCGAGCCGTCGGATCAAATCCTCAACTAGGGCACCCACCGTGGATTTGCGGGAGATTGACGGTGCAAAGACATGGGCGTTGCCGATCTTCTTCACCCGTTCCACCGCCCCCTTCTCCTCGAGGCGATAAATGATGGTCTGCACCGTCGTGTATTCCGGCCGGCTGGCCTCCGGCAGGGCCTCCCGAATTTCCCGGATGGTCGCCTGCTTGAGCTTCCAAAGCGGGTGGATGATCTCAAGTTCAAGGCGGGAAAGATTGGCTTGGGGTTTCTTCACGCTCATCTCCTATTATTGTAGTTATAAAACATACGTCTGTAGTAGAAAGCAAGCCCCAAACCTCTCCCGCCCCGGACTGGCGCCTTCCCGCTCCCTATTCCGCCGCCTTGTGCGGCAGGGCCGCGGCGATCTCGCGGCTCAGCCCGGCCAGGGCCTCGCTCAGCCGCGCGGCCAGCTGTCCGTGGTCGCGGCCATCCCAGCGCAGGCCCGACGCGGCGTAGTTCCCCTCGGCCACCGTTCCCGCGGATCCGGCTGGCGCCAGAATCCGCCAGGTGGCGGCGAACCGCACGGCGCCGTCCGCCGTGCCTTCGCAGGCGCTGACATGCACCAGAATTTC
This sequence comes from Opitutaceae bacterium, assembly GCA_049513315.1. Lineage (GTDB taxonomy): Bacteria > Verrucomicrobiota > Verrucomicrobiia > Opitutales > Opitutaceae > Fen-1467. Next base: position 41,236 of record JBEKWG010000012.1, on the reverse strand, counting down.
AAAATCACGCTGCTCATCGGCCCGGAACGGTTGCGTGGAGACCCGCGCCACATTCTTGAGTGTCCGCAGATTTTCCGCCAATACGCGGGCAATACCCTGGTCAAGCGGCTCACCCCAGCGGATGAAATCCAGAAAGACGATTTCGTTGGCGTGGGAGCGGATGGCGAACGGTTTCCCTTGCAGGTAGGCCGGTACGTCGACCGCGCGCATTCCCAATACCCACCGCCTCAAAACCGCCGAGGCGTCCGTCTCCGGACGAATGTCGGTCGAGGTGAGCAGGTAATAGCGCGTCAGGTCGGCCTGCGCCTGGGGCAGGGGCAGGGACATGGAGCAAGCAGCCAGAAGACAAAAAATAGATGCCAGAATACAAAAACCGAAAACCGGAGACCGGAAACCGGAGAGCAGATCCCGGGCGTCCGATGTCAGACGTTTGAAACCGGATGCTGTGACCCCGGCTTTCGACCTTAGCCCTTCGACTTTTAACTTCATCTCTATGCCCTCCATGTCTCGGTGGTTCATCCTCACTCGGGTTTTCGCCCGGTGATGACTGCATTGGGGTTGCGTTCGAGGAAGTCGGCCAGACGCTGCACCGCCGCCGCCGCCTCGCGCAGCTGTTCGAGCGTCCGGTTCGCTTCCTCGCCCACTCCGCTCTGCGCGGCAATGAAGCGCTGCGCACTGGTGGCCGCGGCATTGAAGGCGGCGAGCGACTTGCGCGCCTCCTCGAGGGTCTGCGCCAGCTTGTCGCTCGTGGGCTGCACTTGCGTGTCGAGCCGGGCGATCAGCGCCCGCAGGTCGTTGCTGGCGGCGTTCAGATTAACGAAGACTTTTTTGATCTCTGGGTCGGTCGCCATGGTCTCCACTGCCTCGGCCGCCTTCGCCCAGCGTTCACTCAGGCGTGCCGTGTCCACTGCCTGCAGTTTCTGGTTGGCCGTGACCAGCGTCGCATTGAGGTTGCGCGACAGGCCGGCGAAATCCACGCGTTTCAGGTCAGAGAGGATTTCGGTGAGGCTGGCCTGATATTCTGAGATGGTCGAGGGGACGGAGGGTACGACGATGTGCTTGGTGTCGGCGACCTGGGTCCCGGCCGGATACTGGTGCGGGTCGTAGAAATCGAGCTCAACGAAGAGCAAGCCGGTGGCGAGACCGACCACACCAAGCTGCGCACGCAGACCGTGGTCGATCAGCGTCTGCAGCGCGGTCCGGTCGGACACATCGATGGCCTGACCTTGGGCGTCGATGATCATGTTGCGGCTGAATTCGCACACCACCTCGACCACGGACTTGTTGCTGGCGGCGTCGTAACGGACGCTGAGGTCGACCACGCGGCCGACGCGCACGCCGCGCATCTTCACGGGCGAGCCCAAGTCGAGGCCATGGATCGATTCGTCGAAATAAACCGCGAACCGCTGTGGCTTGGAGAAGAAGTTCACGCCGCCAAACGACAGCAGCGCGACCAGCACGAGCAGCATCGCGCCGAGCACGAACAAACCGACCACCGTGGGACTGACCCTGGTTTTCACGGCTAGTGGCAATTACAAGGAATGAAGAGAACCGTGGGTGGCAACGCCCAAAGTCTCACCCCGGCGGCATTGCCGGCGGCTTTCTTCGCGCGGGCCCAAGTTCATGCTGTCCTGACCTCCTCCCCGCCGCGAGTCAGAAACTCCGTCACGCGCGGATCGTCGCTGGTCGCCGCCAGCTTGCGCGGCTGGCCCTCGGCGATGATGCCCTGGGCGTCTTGGTCGAGCATGATCACGCGGTCGGCCAGCGCGTAGATGCTCGCCAGCTCGTGCGACACGATGACCATCGTCGTGCCGAGCGTCTCGCGAATCTGCAGGATGAGTTCGTCGAGCTTCCGCGACATGACCGGGTCCAAAGCGGCGGACGGCTCGTCAAAAAACACGATGCGCGGATCGAGCGCCAGCGCCCGGGCGAGGCCGGCGCGCTTCTTCATGCCGCCGCTCAACTCGGCTGGAAAGTAGTCCTCAAAGCCGGCCAGCCCCACCTGCCCGAGTTTGAGCGCCACGATCTCGTCGCGCTCGCGCCGGCTGAGCGTGGTGTACTGCTCCAGCGGCAGCGCGACGTTTTCGCGCAGGGTCATGGAACTCCAGAGCGCGGAGTTCTGGTAAAGCACGCCGAAGGTCTTGAGCAGGTTGCGGCGCACCGCCAGGTCGGCGTCGGTGAAGTTTTCGCCGAAGTAGCGCACGGCACCCTTCACCGGCTTCATGAGCCCGATCAGGTGGCGCAGGAGCGTGGTCTTGCCGCAGCCGCTGCCGCCGATGACGAAGAACAGCTCGCCCTCCCGCACCGCGAAGGTGATCCCGCTGAGCACCACCGTGTCGCCATAGCGGCACTCGAGGCCTTCGACCTCGATCGCCGGGGCGGCGGGTTCGGGTTCAGGCTTCCCGGTTTTCGGTTCGTGGTTCGCGTTCATATTCCCAGCACGTTGAACAGCACCGCAAAAATGGCGTCCGCCACGATCATCAGCAGGATGCTCGTGACCACGGCCGACGTGGCCGCGCGGCCCACGCCCGCCGCGCTACGTTCGGCCTGCAGTCCGCGCAAGCAGCCGGCCACCGCGACCAGCATGCCGAAGACCACGCTTTTGATGAGACTGACGCTTATATCGGACAGGTCGATGATGGTCTGCGTTTCAATCCAGTAGGCGCTGGGCGGAATCGCGAGCACACTGGCCGACACGATCATTCCGCCCAGGATGCCGAGACAGTTGGCATACATGGTGAGCAACGGCGTCATCAGCGTGAGCGCGAGGAGGCGCGGCATGACGAGAAAATCCACCGGGGGGATGCCGAGCGTCTCCAGCGCGTCGATTTCCTCCCCTGTTTTCATATTGCCGATCTGGGCCGCAAAGGCCGCGCCGGTGCGGCCGGCAATCACGACGCCGGTCATGACAGCGCCCATCTCGCGAAACGTGCTCAGGCCGACGATGTCGGCCACCCAGATGTCACCGCCGAACTGCCGCAAAATGATCGCCCCGGTGTAGGCCAGCGTCAGGCCGACCAGAAAACTGCTCAGGCTGACGATGGGCACCGCCATCGCGCCGCATTGTTGCATTTCGGCAAAGCAGTCGCGCCAGCGGAACCGCCCCGGACGCCTGACCAGCCCGATGGCGCTCAGGGTGCATTCGCCGACAAAGTCCGCGAAATCCCGCGTCTGCCGCCACAGGTCGGTCGCGGCCAGCCCCACATCCGTGAGGAAATTCCGGGAATGGTCGGACGGCACGCGTTTCTCCTGCGCCCGTGCCAGCTGCTCCACGAGGCGGCGCACCGTCTCCGGCAGGGCCGTCGTGTCGCAGGCTGCATCCGTGGTGCGACACCAACTCTGCACCTCGTGAACAAATCGCACCAGGGAACTGTCCCAGCGTTCCAACCCGTCCATGCGCAGCCGCACTGCGCGCGGACGGCTCTCGCCCAGTACCTTCCGCCAGGCCGGCAGGGGCTGGGTGATGCGCCAGGCGCCGCCGAGATTCACCGTCAGGCGGTCTCCTTCCAGGGTGGCCTCGGCGCGAGCGTAAGTTGGCACCATGCTCATCGGCCCCACTTTCAACCGTTCGTCCCCTCTTCACCAGAATTTTTTCGTGTCATTCCGCGGGTTCCGCGGGCAATCTTTCCTCTCCATGCGCTACCGGACCGTATTGTTTGATCTCGATGGCACGCTGCTCGACCACCTGCCGGCGATCCACCGCTGCTATGCGCACACCCTGCCGCAACTCGGGTTGCCCGCGCCCACCCGCGAACAGGTCCGGCGCGCCATCGGCGGCGGTCTGGAAAACGCCATGCGCCGTTTTGTCCGCGAAGCCGATCTCCCCCGCGCCCTGCAGCTTTACAGCGCTTACTGGGACCGGACCATGCTTGACGGCGTGGAGCTGATGCCCGGAGCGGGCGAGCTGCTGCGCACCCTGCATGCCCGCGGCTGCACGTTGGGGGTCCTTACCAACAAACGCGGTTCCTCGTCACGAATGGTGTGCGATTACCTCGGGATTGCGCCGCTCTTCCGCGGTGTTTTCGGCGCGCAGGACACTCCCTGGCTCAAACCCGACCCCCGGCTCACGGCCCATGTGCTCGCCGCGCTCGGTGCCGACGCCGCGACCGCCTGCCTCGTCGGCGATTCGCCTTTCGACGCCGAAGCCGCGCACAAGGGAGGGCTCCACTGTTTTCTAGTCACGACGGGCACGCACTCCTTGGAGGAGCTTCAAGCCGCCGGGGCGGAGCATGTTTACCCCGATCTGCCTTCGCTCGCGCGCGAGGTTTTCGGCTTGCGCCTTGAAGCGGCTCCCCCCGCAGATCGTTTAAGGTAGGCTGACCGCACCACGGCGTTGTTGTGCGTGGCGGCCGACGCCGACAAGCCCAGTGCCAACCGCAGCTCGTCCCCCGCCGGCCTTTGGGCTCAAGGTTCCGTCCTTAATCATCGTTATCATCCACTTCACCGGTTCCTTCGCAGTCGGGACAGGTCACCGTGCCGGCGCCCCGGCATTTCGGACACATCTGCGTACTGCGGGTTGTTCCCGGGATCAATTCAAGCTGGCCTTCGTCCAGCATTCCTCGGCCGTCGCATTGGGAACAGTTGATCGTGCCTTTGCCATTACAACGGGCACAAAGCGGCATCGCAGATCCTTTCTTTTCTCTTTGTCACCATCATGAGACCTGCCTGCGGCGTCTGTCAGGTGTTTTCCGTTCCCACTTCCGCCGGCTGAAATCAGGATATCCTCCGGACTGACCTTGGTCGGCAGTACAGGCCATGGCCGCCTCTTCATTTTCCGCGCTTTCACTCCGGCCATCTGTGCTTATCAGTGGAATCCGTGGTTGAACCATCCCCCGGCCTCACCGGCGTCCTCGAGCGCATTATTTTCCTCAACGAGGAGAACCACTACACCATCGCCGAATTCCGTCGTGAGGACACCGACGAGAAGGTGACCATCGTCGGCCCCCTGCCCGGGGTGCAATGCGGTGAGACGCTCCACCTTCACGGCTCGTGGACGCGTCACAGCCAGCACGGCGAACAATTCAAAGTCGAAACGTTCACCTCCGAGCTGCCCTCCTCCGTCCATGGCATCCGCAAATACCTGGGCAGCGGCCTCGTGCCGGGCATTGGCAAGGTCTACGCCAACAAGATTGTCGACGCGTTCGGGGCCGACACCTTCCACGTGCTCAGCGAGGAGTCCGCACGCCTGCGCCGCGTGCCTGGCATCGGACCGAAGCGCGCCGCCGCCATCAAGAAGGCCTGGGAGGAGCAGCGGGCGCTGCGCGAAATCCATATCTTCCTCCAGACCTACGGCGTGACCACGTCCCAGTGCGTGAAACTTGTGAACCGCTACGGCGCGCAGGCGAAGCCGGTGCTGCTGGCCGAGCCCTACCGCGTGGCGCGCGAAATCGAGGGCATCGGCTTCAAGACCGCCGACCGGATCGCCATCAACCTCGGCTTCGCCAACGACGCTCCGCCCCGGCTCGATGCCGGCATCCTCTACTCACTGGAGACCTTGCAGGAGGACGGGCATACCGCCGCCCGCGAGGCCGACCTGCGCGACTATGCGGCGGAACTCCTCCAAACCACCGCCGCGCGGATCACCGCGCGGATCGGCGCGCTGGTGGAGTCGAAGCAGCTGGTCCGCCATCAGCCCGCCGGCATCGAACATCCCCTGCCCGGCTCCGCCTTCCTCCAACTGCCGGTCAATGATCGCGCCGAGCAGATGATCGCCGCCGTCGTGGCGCGGCTGATGCGCGTGGCGTCGGGCCTGCCGCCGATCAAGGTGGAGGCGGCCCTGGCTTGGGCGCAGGAACGCGCCGGCTTTGCGTTTCACGAACTGCAGGCCACCGCCGTGCGCCACGCACTCGCTCACAAGCTCAGCATCCTCACCGGCGGACCGGGCACCGGCAAAACCTCCATCCTGCGCGCGCTCGTCGACATTCTCAAGGCCAAGCAGGTGCGTGTGCACCTCGCGGCGCCGACCGGCCGCGCGGCCCAGCGGCTCACCGAGACCACGGGCGGGTTTGCCTCGACCATTCACCGCTTGTTGAAGTTCGACGCCGCCAAGGGTGGTTTCACCATTAACGAATCGAGTCCGCTCGCCACCGACTTTCTCATCGTCGACGAGACCTCCATGCTCGATGTGCGTCTCGCGGCCGCACTTTTTGCGGCCGTGCCGTCCCGCGCCCACCTGCTGCTGGTGGGCGACATCGACCAGCTTCCTTCGGTCGGCGCGGGGAACGTGCTCAAGGATCTCATCGCCGCCGGCGAGCGCGACGGTATCCCCATCCCCATCACGCGCCTCACGGTCATCTACCGCCAGCAGGGCCAGAGCCTCATCGTCACCACCGCCCACGCCATCAACGCCGGCGATCCGCGTCCCCCGCCCGTGGCGCACGACTTTGCGGCCGTGCAGGCGTGGAGCGACCTCAACTTCATTGCCGCCGATTCGGCCGAGGACTGCCTGCAAAAGGTGCTCGCGCTCTGCACCGAGTTCATCCCGCGGAACTACCGCTGGTTCCATCCGATCAACGACGTGCAGGTGCTCGCGCCCATGCACAAGGGCGTGGCCGGCGTGGCCAATCTCAACCAGCAGCTCCAAGGCGCGCTCAACCCGCACCAACACGGTCTGCGCACCGCCGCGGGTGAGTTCCGCCCCGGCGACAAACTCATCCAACTCCGCAATAACTATGACAAGGGCCTGTTCAACGGTGACATCGGCTCGGTCGTCTCCGTTGATTCCGAGGAGGGAACGCTCATGGCCGACTTTGATGGCGAGCGGCACGTCTTCGAGCGCGGCGATTTCGGCGACGTCGCTCCCGCCTATTGCATCAGCATTCACAAAAGCCAGGGCAGCGAATATCCCGTGGTGATCATCCCGCTCCTCAAAGCGCACTTCATGATGCTGCAGCGCAACCTCCTCTACACCGCCCTGACCCGCGGACGGAAGAAGGTGTTCCTCGTCGGCGAGCCGGCGGCTTACATGATGGCCGTGCGCAACAGCGAATCCAAACAGCGCTGCACCCATCTGCGCGAGAAGCTGATGGTGCTGACTGTTTCGCCATAGACGGTTGGCGACCTGTACCAGTTTTTTGGATGAATCGCTCGCAACTCCTTCTTCGAATCGTTGGTGCGATCTTTATCGGCCCACTATGCCACGGCCGCCTCGCGGCGGGCGAAGTCACGGTGTTCGCCGCGGCCAGCCTGTCCGACGCGCTGCGGGAAATCACCGCCGCCTACGAGAAAACCACAGGCGACATCGTGCGGCTCAACCTCGGCGCGTCGAGCATCCTCGCCCGCCAGATCAAGGAAGGCGCACCGGCCGACCTGTTTTTCTCCGCCGACGAGGCCAAAATGGACGACCTCGCCCAAGCCGGCCTCATCGATCCGACGACGCGGCGCAGCCTGCTTTCCAACTCATTGGTGATCGTGGTCGCCGCCGACAGCAATTTGAAGCTCTCGTCCGCGCAAGACCTCGCCAAGGCCACCGTGCGCCGGCTGGCGCTGGCTGAGCCGGAGACGGTGCCTGCCGGGATCTACGCCCGGGTATATCTCCAAAAGCAAGGCCTCTGGGAGGCGGTTGTCGGCAAGATGGTGCCGACCGAAAACGTGCGGGCGGTTCTGGCGGCGGTCGAAAGCGGCAACGTGGACGCAGGCATCGTTTACAAGACCGACGCCCTCATCTCCAAAAAAGTGCGGATCGCCTATGAAGTTCCGCGGGGCGAAGGTCCCCGGATCTCCTATCCGCTCGCCATGATCAAAGGTGGTGAAAATCCGGCAGGCGCCGCACGCTTCCTCGCGTTACTGAGTTCGCCGGCTGGCAAATCCGTGTTCGCCAAGTACGGTTTCATCACCGAGCCTTGAAACCGGGTTCGCCCTTCCTCCGTGTCCTTTGAAGTCTGGCAGGTCGCTTGGTTCACCACCTGGGTCGCCGCCATCGGCACCCTGCTCATCCTTCCGCCCGGGATTGCCCTGGGCTGGCTGCTGGCCCGGAAACACTGGCCGGGAAAAACCCTCGTGGAGACCCTCGTGACCCTGCCCTTGGTGATGCCGCCGGTGGCCACCGGCCTCATGCTCTTGAAACTGTTCGGGCGGCGGGGTCTGCTCGGGCGCTGGTGCGAAAGCGTTTTCGGCGTGGAAATCGTCTTCACCTGGCGGGCGGTCGTGATCGCCACCGCAGTCATGTCCTTTCCGCTGCTCGTGCGCACAGCCCGCCTCGCCCTCGAGGGCGTGAATCCAAGGTACGAACAGGTGGCCCGCACGCTGGGTGCCGGACCGTGGCGGGTGTTCTGGACGATCACGCTGCCGCTGGCCGCCCGCGGGCTCGTGGCCGGCGCGGTGCTGGCCTTCGCCCGCGCCCTCGGCGAGTTTGGCGCCACCATCATGGTGGCCGGTTTCATCCCGGGCCGCACCGCCACGCTCTCGCTCTCCATCTACCATCTCGTCCAGCTCAGCCGAGACAACGAGGCGTGGGGACTGCTCGCCATATCCGTCGCGCTGGCCTTCGGCGCGCTTTGGCTGAGCGAAATCCTGCTGCGCAAAAGACCGTCGCTATGAATCTCGAGATCGCGCACCTGCACCTGCCGCTCACGGCCTTCGCCCTCGAGGTGAATGCCCGGCTTGGTGCGCACATCACCGGCGTCTTCGGCGCCTCCGGCTCAGGCAAGACCTCGCTGCTCGAAGTCATCGCCGGGCTGCGCCGGCCCGCCGCCGGCCGGATCGTCCTCGATGGTGCGGTGCTCTCGGATGCAGCGAGCGGCGTCTTCCTCGCGGCGGAGCAGCGCCACATTGGTTATGTGCCGCAGGACGACGCGTTGTTTCCCCACCTGAACGTGCGGCAGAACCTGTGCTACAGCCACACCATCGACCAACCGGGGCCCCCTCCCCAAATCACCTACGCGCATGTGGTGGAAGTGCTCGACATCGCCGACCTCACCGAGCGCCGGGTGGCTTCCCTCTCCGGCGGTGAACGGCAGCGTGTGGCCTTCGGCCGCGCGGTGCTGGCCTCACCGCGCCTGCTGCTGCTCGACGAGCCGTTAGACGGCCTCGATGCCGAGTTGAAGCAGCGGGTGATCCCCTACCTGCATACCATGCGCGACGAGTTCGGGATTCCCATGGTTTACGTGAGCCATAACGCCGACGAAATCGTTGCGCTGTGCGACGACGTCCTGCTGCTCGAGCGCGGTTGCTGCGTGCGGCGGGGCACTTGCGCCGACCTCTTTGCCGTCAGCCAAGCGCCGCACTATATCCTCAAACCGGATTGACCGGCCTTGGCCGCCCTGGGGTCATCCTTGTGTGCCGGCTCCACCTTCAACGAGGCATCGCTGGTTTCTTTGCCTCTGATGCGAACTGCTTACTTCGTCAGCCGCTTCAACGCCCGGTTGATCGCCCCGAGGTCGCATTTCTCCGGATCGTAACCGGGGCCGAGCCATTCCCGCCATTCGCGGCCTAAATCGGTCTGGGGATGCTTCAGACAGTAGAGCATGTCCTTATAGGCCACAATCCCCCCGCAATCCTCGGGTGGCCCGGCCCGGTCGCCGGCCACGCACTTCGGGTAGACGGCGCCCTTTCCGGCTGTGACGGCCTTCTCCACCCGGATGTCCACGTGCCATCCTTCGGCGAAGAGATAATCGTAAGCCAGGCGGTCGTATTCGGGAAAGCGCACATCGGCGAGCGTCACGTCGCGGTCGTCCTCGATCACCACGTCGTCGTGGTTCATCGGGTTGCCATAACGCTTATCGTCCAAAAAAAACACATGCGTCTGGTAATCGTACCAGCCGAACAGCACTTGGATGGCTTCGTGCAGCCGGCTCAGCCACATGGTTTCGCGCACGAGCAGCCGCCGCCAGACGCGCGGCTGGATGGCCGCCACGGTGAGGCGGAGAGCGTACACCTTGCCGCGCGGAGTCTTCTTCACCTCGGACCCGCGGCCTTCGTGCAGGGAAATCATACGCGATCAATAAATCACCAAGGCAACCGTCGCGCAAGCCAGGCACGGTTCCAAATCCGTCCCCTCACCTCCCCCGCAGGGGCGTCAGCTCTAAAAGACTTTGCTTTGATGCGGGCCGCGCTTAGCTTATGCGCGGCCGTCAGAAGCCAGTCTCAAGCTCTCCTGCCGCTTCCAAGCCACCATGTCGCATCAGCCCGTCCTCTTCTTGCGCCTGAATAATGAAGTCCGGGGCCCTTTCGGGAAGGACCAGCTCCGTGAGCTTGCCGAACTCTGGGTTATTACACCCGCCACGGAGGTGTCCGAGAGCGCCGCCGGGCCGTGGACCAGGATCCAGGAGGCGGCGGGGTGCGCCGATGTCTTTCGCGAACGGCCGCAATACCAGTTCAAGGCAAAGGAATTCGCAAAATTGAATCTGGATACGACGCCGCCCGTGGATCACCGGGATTTGATCGCGGCCGCCAACCGGGGGCGTTCAACCGCGCCCGGCTTTTATCCGCCCGCAGCATCCAAATCTCCGACCACGGTTGAGGAAGTCCTCAAGCTGAACCGCGAGCGCGAACACGCGGCGGGGCTGGACGTACTGAAACCCATGCCGCGAGTGATCAACCGCCGGCGGCGCGACTATTTGATTGTTCTGATCGGGGGCAACCTCGTGTTCTATTTCGGGCTCAATGCGATCAGCGGACCCGCCGTCGGCGGACTGATGGCGTTCTTTTACACCATCGGCATCACCTGGGTGATGTACGGTGTGATGGACAAGTACTGAAGGGGCGCGGCCATTCCGCCTCAGCGCCTGTCAAAAAACTCCCAGCAGAGCACCGCCGCCGCGGCGGAGACGTTGAGCGATTCAACCGCGCCGCCACCGGGAATCCTTACCAGCCGTTCGCATGCGGCCGCCACCTCGGGCGCGAGGCCGTGCTCCTCATTGCCGAGCACGAGTGCCACCGGGCGAGGCGAGGCCGCGCCGGATTTTAGAGCCCGGGTTCCAGGTCCTGCGTCCGGGATCAGCGGTGTCGCGCCGTGCACGCCCGCACCGACGACCGTATAAAAAGGCCGCAGTTGGCGGATGAACTCGACCAGCGATTTCACGCAATACACCTCCACATGTTCCATGCCGCCCTCGGCCACGCGGTAGGTCGCCTCACCCGGCAGCGCCTGCTGCGGATGCACCGGGACGACGAGCCGTCCAACGCCGAAAAACGCCGCCGTGCGCACGACGGCGCCGAGGTTGTGCGCGTTGCCAATGCGATCGAGCAGCAGCAGCGGCTCCCCCGCCTGAGCCCACCGACGCACCTCCTCGGCCCGTGGCGGCCGCAGCACGCGCTGCCCGATCACCGCCACAATGCCGCCATGATGAACGGTGCCGGCGATCTTCTCCAACTCGGCCGGCTCGACGCAGCGGTAGATTTTCCGCGCCGTCGCGAGGGCCTTGCAGATCACGCCGATTCTCCGCCCGGTCGCATAATCAAAATAAAGGCGTTGGATCGCCCCGGCATCCTTGGCAAACAGCGCCCGCACCGCCGCCAGCCCGCAAACGGTGATTTTCTTTGGTTGCACGGTGCAGATTAAACTACCGTTTGACTTCGCCCACCACGGTAAATTCCTCGCGATCGTGATAGAGATGGCGGATACGAAAGGAGGCGGCGTGGGCGGCAAAAGGCGAAGACGGGTCGCGCAGTTCACTGAGGAATGCCAGCGGATCGGCGCGGCCGAATTTGAGGTTGACCACGAAACGGCGGCACCAGCGTTGCTTCAGCCAGGGCTGCACGAGATGGCGCAACACATGATGTGGTTCCTCAATGAGGTCGCAAAGGAGCCAGTCGAAAACCCCGCCGGCGGCCGGGCGGAATCCGAACGCATCCTCGCGGCGGTGCTCGATCCGTGGATGGCCGCGCGCGCCGCCCTTGAGCAGACCATGGTCGACCGCCACGACCTGCGCCCCACGTTGAGCCGCGCTGTAGCTCCAGCCGCCGGGCGCCGCGCCGAGGTCGACCACCGTTTCGCCCGGCCGCGGCGCAACGCCGAGCACGCCGTAGGCCTCCTCAATCTTCAGGTACGAGCGGGATGGCGACGCCGGATCGTCGGCCATGCGGCGCTGCCCGCCCAGCACGGCGGTGCGCGCCGCGAACGCGCGGTCAAAATCAGTGAAGAAGACATACAGCCCCCGGACCGATCCGACGCCGCGCGGCATCCCGGGCAACGCCAGCCTGGCAACACGGGAAAGCCTGCGCCGCAGCAGATCGCAAAACGTCTTCTCGCCGGCAATGACACGCCGCGCCAGGCCGGCCATGCCCGCCGCCCCACTCCACCCGCACGGCCAGGCAGCCTCGACGCGTTCATCGCGCAGCGACTCCGCGAAAAAATCAACGATCTGCGGCACCAGCGCATTAACCGTCCCGGCCCGGAGTTCGCGCGGAGCCGGCAGAACGAGATGGGCAAAGGCAAGGTCAGGCGGCTCGCGACTCGCGTCGCTGCCGCAGACCACCCACCCGGCGCCATGCTCGCGCGGAGGGAAACCCGCCCGGACGAGCTCGCCGGTGAGATGCCTTTCGTAGCCTTGCTGACACGTCGCCAACATCCCCCTGATTGCGGCGGGCGGAACGCAGCGGCGCAAGCGCGCGGTGGCGTGGTTACGCCAGTTCGCAGGCGCCACCCGCGCAGGCGACGACTTGCTTGAGCTCGGTGAGGTCTTCCTCTTCGTGCAGTAAAGTGTAATCCACCGGTTGGTAGACAAGCGAGTTCCACTTCGCGATGTCCTCATGGGTGGCCACCGACTCGCGCGGCGCCTGCGCATAGGCCTTGTCGCCCTGGTCCTGCAACAACGCCACGCCGGTGAAATGCTGGCGGTTCTCCCAAATGAAGCTGGCCACGGCCGGCCACTCGTCGCTGCGCACGGAGATCGTGCAGGAAACGTTGTGGTGAAGGCCCGGCGAAAAGCGTTCGTGGCTGCGGCCCGCCTGCACCCAGTGCAGCTGCACGAGCCGCACATACTCGAGGTGTTTCACGGCCGAGAGATCTTCGCGGTAAATGCCGAAAGCGGGTCCTTCCACCGGAAAGGTGATGACCTCAGTGCGGTCGTTCAAGTCGTAGACGCTCGCCTCGATCATATGCGGATTGGCGCGCTTAAAATGCTGGAAAATCGGATCGTAGACATTGGTCTGCACGCGGCGGAAGTAGCGCAGGGAGTGGTGCGGGTGCAGGCCGCTGCTGGTGCCGAGGAGCAGGCTCGCCGTGCCCTCGGGTTTTACACAGGTGGTACGGGCGGCAGGATTGATGCCAAGCGCGCGGGCCACGACCGCGTTGACCGCCTTTACGACCGCGGCACCATTGCGCAACACCTCGGCGTCGAGCAGCACGTCAGGCCGGTCAAGCACACCACAGATCGACACGCCGAGCAACGCCTCACGCTCCGTGATCAGGCGCGAGACCGGAGAGAGGTAGTTGAAGCTGGTGTAACCCGCCTGCAATGTGCCGATGACCGCGGCGTGCGCACAGAGCTCGTAGAAACGCGCGGGGGTTTCGGAGGCCGCGGCCGAGACGGTTGAGAGGTTGCAGAATTGTACGCCGCTGAGCACGTCGCCTTCGCGAAGCTCTCCCTTGTAGCCAAGTTCGCGCAGGCGCGCGACGGTCGCGGCGTCAAGCTTGAGCCGTGGATGCAGGCCGATCTCCACACAGGGATTGGCGCCGTATTCCGGATCCTCCACAAAATAAAAACCCGGTTCGCCGAATTGCTTCTGCGCCTCGAAAAGCTTGTCGAACTGGGCGCGGGTGGCCTGGGCGCGCACGATGACGGCGGAGTTGTTGCTCGCGGCGCGCTGCGGATGATCCTGGAACCAGTTGCCCGTCTTGGCGGCGATCATCTCCTCGTCATCGGCGGAAAACAGGCAGATGGTCGCCGAGCGCCGCACCCCGCCCGAAAGCACCGCCTTGGCGGCCCACATGAGGATGTCGTAGGTCTCGACGGGGCGCAGGTGGCGGCCGGCGGCGCGTTGCACAATATGTTCAATCCGCGTCAACGAATGGAACAGCGGCTCTGGGCCGGGTGCCTTGCCACCGGAGGTGCGCAGCGGCGCGCCCGCCGGCCGGATGGCCGAATAGTCGAAGATCACCCGGCGCCCCTCGACCGCGGCCAGCATCAACTGATGCAGTGCGTCGGCCCAGCCCTCGATCGTGTCGGGAACGATAAAGGTTGAGACGGGGGCGTTGGCGTGAAGCGGTGCGAGCGGCGGGAGTTTGGCCACGTGATGACGCTGGACGGAGAATCCCACGCCGCAGCCGCAAAGCAGCAGGTAGAGCGTTTCGCTAAACGCCTCCAGCCGGTCAACATAGGTGAAGGCGCAGTTGTAGATGCGGGCGTGTTTGTTGAAGATCGCCTCGCCGCCGAACTGCAAACTGCGCATCGACGGCAGCACTTCGCGTCGTTCCACCGCGGCGAAGGCGGCATGAATGACCTCGTGCAGCCGACCCAGCCGGCCGATGCGCGTGAGATCCTCGGCCGCAACGTCGCCGGCTGAAAGCGCCATGAGCGCAGCGTCGCCCAGCGAAGTGTCCGCGTAATGAGCGAGATGCATGTCGCGGACACGGCCGACGGCCTCGGCCCATGTCTCGCGACGACGAAGTTCGGGCGAGTAACGGGCGTAGCGGGAGATGGCTATAAAGTCCTGCAGTCCATTGGCGGGATGGGAAATGGGCAGCAAAGCAGAGCTATCCATGATAGGAAATGGGTATAAAAAGAGTTGAGGATCTGGCCTGCCGCTAAGCGGCATGAGCTGTATGATCCCCAAGGGGGCTACTACCTGTTGTGGTTTACGTTATGGTCAACCACAACGTATAGCGTGAAATGCACTATTATGCTTCCTGATAGCCATATGGAAGCAGCCGATAACGGCGTTCTTTGCCTACCTAGGAGTTTTCAAACTATATTACATAAGCCTCACTACTCGCATAAATCGTGTCCCGTTACGGAAAATTCCCGCGTGTGTCCTCTGCAAACACAAGGAAGCAAAAAGCGGTGCAAAGGGGAACCGTCATCGCCGCCGAACACCGCGCCGATAAGGAAAGAAACCGTTTGCCTGCATGGCACCGCCCGGGTTGCTGCGTGGACACCGACGGCTCATCGGAGCGAGACCATGTTAACGAATGAGCTGGCCGTATGATTTCTTAAGATTGTTTTCCCCGCGGTGATGATCACGCCCGTGCGGACATCATGAGTGCTGAGACCATCCGGCACGAGACGGTCAGCAAGGAACTTCCCCCTCATCGCGAAATCGGCTTCCCTTCTGTCATGATCGACAACCGGCGATGCATCGTCAGCGAGTACCGTTTCAGGTGACATTGCCTGCCGGGTTACCAACGACATCCTGCATCTGGCGACTCCCGGTGCGCGCATTCATTCTGCTTCTCGCCTGGTCATGGTCCACTGGTAGTAAAGGCCTCCTACCGGACCCCGGCGGGGGCAAGATCGGACGGGCGGGTTGGCGGTGCGTTCAGCTGGGGCGGCGATACTCGCGTAGATGGCGTGGCGATACGCCGTGCACTGCTTTGAAACAGCGTGAGAAGTGATATGGATCGGCAAAACCTACGCGCTGTGCCGCTTCCTTCACAAGTCCACCCGTCTCGACCAGATATTCTGCAGCAAGAATCATCTTCCTTCGAAGGAGGTATTGGTAGGGGCTGGTTCCTTGAAAGCGACGAAAAAGCCGGCAGACACTCGTCGGTTCAATCCCTATGGCAGCCGCGATTTCCTTCAGCGCCCCCAGTTTCTCCACCCGTGCATCGATCAGCGCCTTGCAGCGCAAAAAGAGTTCCTCGGCGGCATTGCCGCATTGCGCCGGATGCGTCGTGAGATCTTTGATTTTGAGCAATAGCACTTCCAGGCGCGCGGCACACAGCCGTGCGGCGAGTCGTCCGTGGTGCTGACCCTCTCGAATTAGATCTTCGAGCCCGTTACGCACCTCCGCGTGCGCAGTGAGCGTGCGGGTTTGTCCAGGCGCCACTCCCACCCGCGTCAGGCGCATCGGTACGTCAGCTCCGGCCAGACATAGGAAATATTTCACCATCGGCCTGACCGGGTCGGTACTGATCACGCAATCAGTCTCCGGCGCGTAAGCGAAAACGGTCCCGGGCACCAGCCGGTTCTCGCTGCCATTGAGGCGCACCCGGCCCGCTCCTTCGGCAACGTATTCGAGGCCGTAATAGAGAAAAGCCGAGCGACGCACGAGGTAATCGACGTTACAGGTTTCGCAACCGCCGAAGATCAGCGCGAAGCGGGAGGCGCGCGCCGGGGCAAGCTTCAGAAAAAAATAACGCCCTCCTGAGACCTGCTGCGAAAGCAGGCCGGCGCGCGCGGGGAAAGGTGCCATATTCGCCACGTCTTCACGGCGGACCATGCTTCATGCTGCTGCTCAAAGCAAGCCGCCGTTGGGACAATAATCTCCATCACTAAGCCTATATTTCCCATTCCACCCAACACTGCCCTCTTGGTATAATCGTTGCCTGGCCTGGCTCATCGTACGGCAAGCATGGACAGTTTTCTCTAGGCCTGCGGTAGCTGACTTTCCCACCACCGCTTTTTCCCACCAATATTCCTAATGAACATATCCCCCAAAAAAACGGTTCTTCTCGTCGCCAACGGCGATCTGCGTCAGTCTGCCAACGAAGTCTGCTGGCCCGCCCAGCTGGCCATGGAGCGGAAGCTCACCGCCGCGGTTGCCCGGTCTGGCCATGGAATCGTCCGCGCCCATTCTTATAAACCCGCCTTGAAGCACGGTTTCATCGGCTCGCAGAAAGAAGGCATGGAGGTGTTCGCCTCCCTTAATCCCAAGACTCCGCTCATCGTCGCCGAGGCGGTGTGGCAGTACTCGCACCACCTTCTCCACGGCCTCATCTCGCATCAGGCGCCGATCCTTACCGTGGCCAACTGGTCCGGCACCTGGCCCGGCCTCGTTGGCATGCTCAACCTCAACGGCTCTCTCACCAAGGCTGGCGTGAAGTATTCCACGCTTTGGAGTGAAAACTTCGATGACGAATTTTTCCTCAAGGGCCTCGCTGCCTGGCTAAAGACCGGCGTCGTGAAGCATAAGACTGCACATGTGAAACCGCTTGCTGCGGTTCAGGTGCCGGCAAAAGCCAAGGCCATCGCGTCAAAGATCGCCACCGATCTCCGCCGCCGCAAGGCGATCCTGGGGGTGTTCGACGAAGGCTGCATGGGCATGTTCAATGCCATTATCCCCGACCCTCTCCTTTTCCCGACCGGCGTCTACAAGGAGCGCCTTTCACAGTCCGCGCTCTACTATGGCGCCACCCAAGTCAGCGAGGAGGAGGCGCACGCCGTCTACGAATGGTATCTCTCCAAAGGATTCAAATTTCATCTCGGCAAAGACGAGGCCACCGAGCTGACCGAGAGCCAGGTGCTCTGGCAGTGCAAGACCTACATCGCCGCCTGCCGCATCGCCGACGAATTCGGCTGCGAGACCATCGGCATTCAATACCAGCAGGGGCTGAAGGATCTTCTGCCCGCCTCCGACCTCGCCGAAGGCACCCTCAATAGTTCCGACCGTCCGCCGGTGAAAAATGCGCGTGGCGAAATCATTCGTGCCGGCGAGCCGATCCCGCATTTCAACGAAGTCGACGAGTGTGCCGGACTCGACGGTCTCCTCACCAACCGCGTACACCGAGCCCTCGGCCAGCCGGTCGAGAACACCTTGCACGATTTGCGCTGGGGCGACTGGGACCAGAGCGGCAGCACGGACGAATACGTGTGGGTCTTCCTCATCTCCGGCAGCGCGCCAGCCGAACATCATGTGGGTGGCTGGGCGGGAAGCGATTCGATGCGGCAGCCACCGATGTATTTCCGGCTCGGTGGCGGGACGCTGCGCGGCATCGCGAAACCGGGCGAACTTGTGTGGTCGCGAGTGTTCGTCGAGAACAACCGCCTCAAGATGGATCTCGGCCGCGCCAAGGCCATATCACTCCCGCGCGAGGAGACTGAGCGCCGCTGGCGGGAGACCACGATCCAGTGGCCGATCATGCACGCCGTCACCTGCGGCGTTACCCGCGACCAGATGATGGCGCGGCACAAGGCCAATCACATCCAAGTCGCCTATGCCAACAGTGCAACGGAAGCCGACCTTGCCCTTTACACCAAGGCCGCGCTCGCAGCCGAGCTGGGTCTCGAGGTTCACCTTTGCGGCACCAGGGCCGGCGGCCAGCCGTTCTAGGCGCGGGCATTCTGACATGGATGTTCACGCCACACCGGTTGTTTCCCCTTTCCTTTCATCCCTAAGCGAAACTGAGAAATCTTCTGCGGTTGCTCCGGCGATGTGTTCCATTCGCGAAATACCCTGCCCTGTCAAGGTTGACAGACTCAGAAATCGCTGCTGGCGTGAACGCTCCAAGAGCGAATATGTGCTGAAGACGGCTTTCCCGGCACTCATTTTGTATCTGGTAAATTCGCGGAAGCATGCTACTGTATTATATCAAGATGAATAAAAAACTATTCCCAGGATTGCTGGATGCGGTAATGCAGAAAAACGGCATCAATCAGGTCCAACTGCACAAGCTTACCGGCATCGCGGTTTCCCGCATCAACAACTACCTTCAGGCCAAGTATCGCACGATCAAGCCGGCTCACATCCAGGCGATTTGCGAGAAGGTCACCGGCGATAATGCTGAACGCGCCGAGCTCGTTAAAACCTATCTTCTCGACCTGCTTCCCGACGCCATGAAGAACGTCATCGAAATCAAAGCGCTCACCAGCGTCCGTGATTTCGAGGATTGGTATCTCCGTCGCAACCGCCTGCCGCGCGATTTTGCCGGCGAGTTCGAGGATCTCTACAAGATGTGCGTCTCCTTCCCGCGGGTCCGCGTGCGCACCGCCGACTGGATCCAGCTCATGAAGGAGTGCTCATCGAAGTAGACCTATTCTGCTCCACCGGCCCGGGGATCGTGACGGTATGAGTCCGGGCCATTTCGTTTAAGTCTTTTCAGCCTTTCCAGGGACGCGCAGCCTGCCCGGGTGCGCGTCCTCATTGCTTTTGACAAATTTAAAGGCTCCCTGGGTGCGCCGCAGGCATGCGAACTTGCGGCCGGGACGCTGCGGGGCCTGCACCGCAACTGGCAACTCGACCTCTGCCCGCTCACCGACGGTGGCGAAGGTTTCGTTGACATCCTTACGAAAGCGGTGGGTGGCCAGCGCCTGTCGTTCAAGGTGGCCGGGCCGCGTGGCGGATTTGTTGATGCCAGCCTGGGAATGGTGGCACCAACCAAGATTTCCGCTTCCGTCCGGCATTTGCTGCCGCTGCGGGATCCAGTATTAAAATCCGGGAAGCCGGTCGCGGTCATCGAAATGGCCGCCGCCAGCGGCCTCCACCTGCTGCCACGGGAACAACATGATCCATGGCAAACCACGACCTATGGCACAGGCCAGCTCATTCGCGCCTCGGTAGAACTTGGCGCTGCCGCAATTCTGCTTGGCGTGGGCGGCAGTGCCACCAATGACCTCGGACTAGGCGCGCTGGCCGCGCTGGGACTGGAATTCCACGGCTGCAAGGGCGGCAAAATTCGATCGCCGACCCCTGCTCAGTGGAAACGAATCGCCCGCCTCGACGGTGGAGTGTTTCCCTCGATTCCCCTGATCTTCATCGCTTGTGATGTGACGAATCCGTTGTTAGGTCCGCGCGGGGCCGCGACGATCTACGGTCCGCAAAAGGGACTGCGATCTCGGGACCTGCCCCGAATGGAAGTCGCGATGAAACGCATGGCCCGCCTTCTCTGTGATTACCGTGGCCAGCCGTACGCGTTGATGGACACGCCAGGGGCAGGGGCGGCCGGCGGTCTTTCCTTCGGCTTGTTGGCGGGTGCAGATGCCCGGCTAATGCCGGGTTTTGACTTGGTGGCGGCATGGCTCGATCTGAAAGCGCGTATTGCATCCGCAGACATCGTCGTGACCGGTGAAGGCTGTTTCGATGAAAGTTCGCTCTCTGGCAAGGGCCCCGGCGCGGTGGCGGCACGCGCGAGCGCACTGGGAAAGACGGTTCATGTGTTCGCCGGAAGCTGTACTGCCGCTGCATCTAGCAAGGACTGGCATCTCCACGCCATCACGCCGCCCGGTTATCCCTTTGAACGGGCGAGTCGTGAAGCACCCGGGCTGCTGGCTCGCGCTCTTCGGACCGTGTTTTGAGGGGTAACGGGCGGCTCTCGCGATTTCCCGGGGCGCTGACGGGCGGACTCATGGGGCCTTATTGCGGAAAAGGCTGGCAGCCCCAACCCGGTTCCGACTCGACGCGTTGTCTCTTCCCGCCAAAGTGGCTGTACGCATGGCTGTGTCGTCCCGACCACGAGTGCTATCTTTTCTCACTGCGACTTTGTCGCTGCTGTTTGGTTTTCTCGGCTGCTCGTCGGCGGCGTCGCGTCCCCTCGCATCAATCCCAACCGGGCAGGCCGCGCCTGCGGCGGCTAACATGACAAAACCGCCCTCCCCGCCGGAGGCCATCTTCCCGGTCATGTTAGGCATCGACGTACTGGAGACTGACGGTTTCGCCGCCATCAAGGGCAAGCGCATCGGCCTGCTGACCCATGCCGCCGGGGTCAACCGCCGCGGGGTGAGCACCATTGATGTGCTGCGGCGCGCACCGGGCGTGAAGCTGGTGGCGCTCTTCGCCCCCGAGAACGGACTCTATAGCGTCGAGGAAAGCGGCAAAAACCTCGCTGACTCGGTTGACCGTCGTACCGGTCTCCCTGTCTATTCACTTTACGGCAAAACGCGCAAACCCACCAGGGAAACGCTCAAGGGTCTCAACGCACTGGTGATCGATCTGCAGGACATCGGGGTGCGCAGCTATACGTACGCAAGCGCCATGCGCTACGCGATGGAGGCTTGTTTTGAAAACAACGTCGAAGTGATCGTCCTCGACCGTCCGAATCCGCTCGGAGGTCTTAAGGTGGACGGTCCACCGCTCGACGGCGACCTGATGAGCTATGTCGGCGCGTTTCGCGTGCCCTATGTGCATGGTCTGACCATCGGCGAACTTGCCCGCATGGCCGCCATGGCACCCGGCGTACTCGCCGTGCCGGAAACCGTGCGCCTGAAAGGTCGTCTTACGGTCGTGCCGATGCGCGGCTGGCGGCGCACCATGCGCTGGCCCGATACCGGTCTTTCCTTCGCGCCCACCTCGCCCTACATCCAGGATTTTGCCGCAGTGGTGGGCTATGCCATGACCGGGCTGGGCTGCGAAATCGGCGGCTTTTCCACCGGCATCGGTCGTTCCTATCCGTTCCGTGGCATCTCCTTCAAGGGCAAGACGGCTGAGCAACTGCAGAAGGAACTCGAGGCGCTCAAGCTGCCCGGTCTTAATTTCACCAGGGTTTCGGCTCCCGACCTCAACGGCAAACCGTTTACAGGGGTTTACATTGAGGTGACGGACTGGGATGCCTGGCAGCCGACGGAGCTGAGTTTCCACCTGATGCGGCTGGCCTGCAAGTGGAGCCCGGTGAATCCCTTCGCCAACGCCCTGGCGGACAGGGCCGCCATGTTCAAGAAGCTGGTTGGCTCCGCTACCTGGTGGAACGCGCTCAAGCGCGACGGCGCCAAAATTGACGTCGAGAGTTTCCTCGCCGACTGGCGCAAGCGCGCACAGATCTACCAGCAGCAGATCCGGCGTTACTGGCTCTATCCTGAATAAGAGCTACGCCCGGGATGCGACCTGGCGCGGAATCCACTGGATCCCGATGTCCTGAGCCGGGGCCATGCAATTGAACCATGCTTCCCCCCGGTATTTCCGAATACCATTAGGTGAACAAGGTAGGAGCCTGCTTGCCCTGACGGGTCGGGGCAAGCAGGCTATTTCTCCTCTGCCTTCTCCTTCGCCGAGGCTACGGAGGACGGGTCGCGAGCACCGGTCCGCCGTAGTCCCGCGCCTGCGGGACGAAGGAGGAACCTCGCTCCAACAACTGCATGGTTCCGGCTAAGTAAGCCTTCCGACATTGAAAGGAGCAGACGCCCCTGGCGCTATACGTCCTGTCAGAGGGCAATGCTGGTAAAATTCAGCACCACCCCAGCGCAACTTCCCGTCTGTCGGCACCTGCTGCTGGATGAATAACCACGAGTGGGAAGCAGGAGCGTGCGATGGATTGTTTTGAAGGGCTTTTCCAGTCGGCGGTGTTATGCTGTCTGCCACGGGCGCCTCCGGGTGCCCTGACATAGGCCAACTTCATCTGCCATGTAACTGTATCCGCTCCGGCGAAGACAGTGCCGGGCGGTAAATATCATCATGCATCCTCCATCCGATCCGCTTGATCCATTGCTCGACCGCTGGCGTGAAACCCCGGAGCTGCCGCCGCATTTGGCGGCAGAAGTCTGGCGCCGCATTGCCGTCGTCGAAAGTCGCGCTGAACGGCCTGGTCTCTTCGCTCGTATTGAGGCCGCCTTTACACGGCCTTCATTTGCCGTCGCTTTTGTTGCGGCGTGCATGCTGCTCGGCCTCTTCCTCGCCGAGGTGCGCCTCTCGCGTCTGCATGCCGAGCGCGGGGTGCAGATTGCCCAGAGCTATCTTCGCCTGATCGATCCATTGATTGATGAAACCGCGGTCAACGTCGCCGCCCACCGCCCATGAAACACACCCTGTTGATCATTCTTCTCGGGATTGCGGCCGGTGTGCTGTCGCACGTGGGCTGGTTCATGTCGCAGCGACCTTGCGGTGCGAACAATCTCGATTGCCAGCTCGAATGGATGAAGACCGAGCTGAAGCTCTCCGACGAGCAATTCGCCCGCATCAAGACCATCCATGAGAAATCCAGCCCCCGCCTGCTGGCGCTGGCCGCCCAGGTGGTGCGCATGCGCGATGAGTACGACGCCTTTGAGCGCGAGCGGACGACCTCAGGGCAGGTCGACTTCCTCGAGTTTGCCCATTTTGTCGAGCAGCGCCGCGCCGTCGACCGCGAGTGCCTCACCTCCACCCAGCAATTGGTCGCCGATGCAACCCGCGTGATGACAGCACAACAGCGCGCGCGCTATCTCGGTCTGCTTGGCCCCGTTCTCCAGGGGACGGGCCGTTCCCTCCTGAATTGAGGTCCACCCGCGGGTCGTCCCGTGAATTCCGAACCTGCCAGCGATCTGGTCTGCCTGCAGGCTTTACAGAAGGGCCAGGATACCGCCCTCAACCAGTTGATCGCCCGCTGGCAGCGGCCGTTGTTCGCCTTCGCCTGGCGCTATGTGCAAAACCCAGCCGACGCACATGATCTCGTCGCCGAGACGTTCGTGCGGCTCCATCAGCAACGAACGCGGCTTCGGCCCGACACGAAAGTTTCCGCATGGCTCTTCACCACGCTCTCCAATCTTTGCCATAACCATTATCGCTGGCGGCGACGCCATCCCAGTGTGAGCTTGGACGCGCCCGTCGATGATGCCGAGACCCCCGCCCACGAGGCGGTGCCCTCCGACGCCCCGCTGCCTAATGCCGCCTTGGAGCACGACGAGACCCGCGCCGCCATTCGTGCCGCCATCGATCGTCTGCCACACGAACTGAAGACCGCGATTTTGCTCCACCACTACGAGCGGCTTTCCTACCGCGAGATTGGTGCCATCACCGGCTGTACGGAACGCGGAGTGGAAACCCGCCTGTATCGTGCGCGGCAGCGTCTACGCGAGGAACTGGCCGATTGGTTGCACGAAACCGTGGAGTCCTGAATCATTTTTTGGCGTGGCTCCCGGGTGCGGCCGGCGGTTTCGCCCGGCTCCGATCAAACAAAAAACATGACACTTTGGTATCATGGTTTTTTGCATTTCAGACGATCAATCGCAATCTAGCCACTAGGACCAAAATAGAACACCTGGCTCGCCTTTACGAGCACGGGGTGGCCATTGCGTGTCGGTGGCTCGAACTTCCACTGGCGCAAGGCCGCGAGGGCCAAGGCGGTCAATTCGACGTCGTCCTTCACTGACACGGCTGGCAGGTGGACCGCGCCTGTCTCATCAATATAGAAATCGACCGTCACCTTGCCCTTCACTCCTTTATCGGCCAGTTCGCCAGGATACAGTGGCTTCACGGTGACGACCGGCGTGGGAATCCGGTCCAACTCCCGCAGGGAACAGGGCTGATAAATATAGTGCTCCCCTATGATCTTCGAGATGAGCGCGTCGACTCTGTCGATCGAATTCACGGTCGACACCACAACTCCCTTGGCCTCGTAGAAGAAGAGCAGCTCGACGGTGGTGCCCGCCGGCTCGCCCCGCAGTCGGGCCGGCTCGAATTTCCATTGTTTGATGGCCTCCACGGCTGCGTCGGCAAACTCCGGGCGGGTATAGCCAACCACCAGCCATTCCAAAAGCTTGCCCGTCGCATCCGTGTTGATCGCCACGCGCGCCTCGCCGTTTGTCACCCCCACCTCCTGGAGGCGATAAGGGAAAATGGGATCCACCGTCTGCAGGATTTTCAAAGACTGCCATTCCGGCTGAGGTTGCATGATTTGCGCGAAGGTTGCTCCTGCCATCAGCAGTCCGCCGCAGACAATCCCAATGAAACGGATCTTCATGATAAATGGTACGATGAATATAACACCGTTCCGGCAGGAAGCCCTTCAGATTTTTGGGTGGTTCCAGCATGGCTCTTCGGTGATCTTCCTTTTCGGTTCAAAATCCCCAACCTGTTGCTTGGGTGGAAGATGGATTGGCGGCAGGCAGAGCCTTATATTACCAAGCCAGGGTTGGGGGGCATGCAATAACCCATCGATGAGTGGCGGCTGAGAACGACACCTGCGTCTTCTCTCGGGTTTATGACGCGCAACGCCAACCATTCTGTCTTAAAATTACCGCCCGCATCGCCGTATCCCCGGCGAGGACCGATGGCTTGGGCTCTTCGCGGGATTTCCTGTTGCCTAGGAATCGGCACACTCGACAGGCTCGGAGGCTGCAGACCCCGGAAACCCTGACTCTCACCGCCATGCCAAGACCTGTTACCCTCTTCACCGGCCAGTGGGCCGATCTTCCCTTGGTTAAACTTGCCTCGCTCGCGAAACGCATGGGCTATGACGGTCTCGAACTCGCCTGCTGGGGCGATCACTTCGATGTCGACCAAGCCGCCACCTCAAAAAAATACTGCCGGGAAAAATGGCAGCTTCTCGCCGATCATGGCCTGACCTGCTATGCGGTATCGAACCATCTTGTCGGCCAAGCCATCTGCGACCGCATCGATGAACGCCATCAAGCCACCCTGCCCCCCGATGTGTGGGGTGATGGTGATCCTGAGGGGGTGCGCCGTCGCGCCGCGAGAAAACTGATCCGCACGGCGAAGGCCGCGCGGAATTTCTTCGATCTCAAGCCCGGCCGGCAAGGGGGGGGCGATCATCCGGCGGTTGTCAACGGCTTCACGGGTTCAAGCATCTGGCACTCGATCTATCCCTTCCCGCCGACCTCGCAGGATTATTGGGGGAAAGGATACCAAGACTTCGCCAGGCGTTTCGGCCCCGTCCTCGTCGAGTTTGACAAGGTCAACGTCAACTTCGCCCTCGAGGTGCATCCGACCGAGATCGCTTTTGATATCGCCTCTGCCCAGCGCGCCGTGGCGGCGGTGAAACGCCACCGGCGTTTCGGTTTCAACTACGATCCCTCGCACCTTGGCTACCAGGGTGTCGACTACGTGAAGTTCATCCGGACATTCGGCGACCGTATTTACCATGTGCACATGAAGGACGTGGCGTGGGGCCGCGGCGACGGCACCGTCGGTGTGTTCGGCGGCCACACGAGCTTCGGCGACGGGCGCCGCTCTTGGGATTTCCGTTCGCTCGGCCGTGGCGACATCAGGTTTGAGGATATTATCGTCGCGCTCAATGACGTTGGGTATCGCGGCCCGCTCTCCGTCGAATGGGAGGACATCCGGATGGACCGTGTGCACGGCGCCACCGAAGCAGCGGCTTTCGTGCGCCACCTCGATTTTCCCCGCAGCGCCGTCGCCTTCGACGCGGCCTTCGACAAGAAAAACCAATAGTCCATGGGAGCGGGGCAGTCATCGCCCGGTCGGATGTCATTCCCCCTCTTCGATTTTCACTCCTCCCCCCGATGCACAGAAAACTTCGTTTTGGCATGATCGGCGGCGGCCGCGGTGCGTTCATCGGCGCCGTGCACCGCCTCGCGGCAATCATGGATGGCAAGGCGGAACTCGTGGCCGGCGCCTTCTCCGCCGATCCAGCTCGTTCCAAGGCGTCCGGCGCTGACTTGTTCGTCGACCCAGCGCGGGTCTACGGCCGCTACGCCGAGATGGCCAGGGCGGAGGCCGGAATGCCCGCGGACCAGCGGCTCGATTTCGTCATCATTGTCACGCCCAACCACCAGCATTTTCCACCCGCCAGGCTCTTCCTCGAACAAGGCTTCAACGTCGTCCTCGACAAGCCCGCGACCTTTAACCTCAAGGAGGCGCTCAAATTGCGCGAAATCGTCCGGAAGTCGGGGAAGGTTCTCGTGCTTACGCACAACTACACCGGCAACGTCATGGTGAAGCAGGCGCGTCATCTCGCGCGCCGCGGCGGGCTCGGCGTCATGCGCAAGGTCGTGGTCGAATATTCGCAGGGCTGGCTGAACACCTATCTCGAAGGCACCGGCCAGAAACAGGCCGCGTGGCGCACGGATCCGCGGCGCAGCGGCGCCGCCGGCTGCATCGGCGACATCGGCACGCACGCCGAGAACCTCGTTCGCTACATCACCGGACTGCAGATCGATTCATTATGCGCCGATCTCACCATCTTCGTGCCGGGGCGCCGGCTGGACGATGACGGCAACATCCTCCTCCGTTTCAAGGGTGGCGCCAAGGGTGTGCTGCATTCGTCGCAAATCTGCAGCGGCGAAGAAAACAATCTCACCATCCGCGTCTACGGCACCAAGGCCGGCCTCGAGTGGTGTCAGGAGCACCCGAACGAACTCATTGTGAAACATCCCGACCAGCCTTGGCAGGTTTATCGCCGCGGCCATGCCTACCTGCGGGCGCAGGCGCGAAAATTCACCCGCATCCCTTCCGGCCACCCCGAGGGTTACCTCGAAGCGTTCGGCAACATCTACCGTGAGGCTTTCCGCGCCATCGCGGCCGAGGTCGAAGGCAAACCACTCCCGCCCGATCTCGATTATCCCACCATCGACGACGGTGTCATCGGCCTGGCCTTCATCGAAACCGCGGTGAAAAGCGCCCGGCTCGGCGCAAAGTGGGTGAAGTTTCCGGAGGTATAACGGATTCTTGAACCATCGCCCGTCCATCGCCTCTGCCCGATCAGATCCGCCGCCCGTGAAAGAATCAGCCGGCAGGCTCTGGCCGCGCTGGCAACAATTGCGCAAAGACCGGCCCGCCGCTTACGCCGTCGGCCTCTCGCTGCTCGTCACCCTGGCGTTGCCATCATTATTCGCACTCACAACCGGCCAAGTCTGGGAAGACTTTCTGATCACGTTCCGTTTCAGCCATAATGCCGCCCACGGGTTGGGCCTCGTCTACAATGCCGGCGAGCGCGTTCATGGCTTCACCTCCCCTCTAAACGTGTTGCTGCCCGCCCTGTGGCAGATGCTTTTCCCTTCGGCCAACTATCATCCAACGCTGTGGTTCTTTTCCACCTGTGGACTGATGGTGATGAGTCTGGGCATCATCGCGCTGGTTTGGCAGCAGTATCAACGGAACCCGCAGGCCCCGGTCTGGCTGGCTGTTCTCATCCCCGTCATCTGCCTGTTACAGATCAAGACCACCGCCTTTGCCGTCAACGGACAGGAGGCCGGCTTTCTGGTCGGATTTCTTGCCTTAGCCTTGGTGGGGGCGGGGCAAGGATTCTCCAAACATCCGCTGGTCAGCGGCCTGGCCTGGGCCGGGCTGCTTTGGACGCGACCGGACGCGCCTGTTTATATCGCCGCAGTGGTGGTGGGCGGATTCTTGTTTAATGGCCAAGCCCGTCGTGAGGAGGTGTGCGGCCTTGCCAAGGCGGTTCTTATTGGTGCGGTGGTCTATGCGCCGTGGTTCGCATGGGCCACATGGTACTATGGCTCGCCTATTCCCCATACCGCTATCGCCAAAGCCGGCGTGTTGGAGGAATTCTGGGGTGGAATCAGCGGCTGGACGCAGTTTCCTCAGGCCTTCTTGCGCGCGCTGCGCCGCGCTTTCGAACCCATCTATGCCGAAGCCGGAGGCTGGCCCGGCTGGCTTACGTGGTTTTCCCTCTGCTGCGGTTTGTACGCGGCTGTTTATTGGGCGCTGCCCACCTCCGACCGCCTTGGGAGAATTGCCTCAATCGGATTTTTGTTCATCGGCCTTTATCTCGGATGGATGGGAACAACCGGCATCGTCTACCCGTGGTATTTTCCGCCCATGGGCCTGCTCGCCTCTGTCGTGCTTGGCCGCAGCCTTGGCCTGCTCATCATGAAAGCGCCGCGGGTCGTCGCCCTGCTTGCCTGCGCGATCATCATCGGTCCATCCGCCTGGTTGTTTTCCGCTTCGCTCTTTCAACTGCGCCTCCAGCAGCGCGAAATCGAAGAGGGTACCCGGGCCCAAGTCGGTGAATGGTTGCGGACACACGCCCGGCCGGAAGACAGCGTTTTTTTGGAACCCATCGGCTATATCGGATATTACAGCCAGATGCGGGTGATTGATTATCCCGGACTGGTTTCTCCTTTGGTGGTTTCGCTGCGGCATTCCGGCGTGAAGGGATTCTTCGCCTTGGCACGGGTCATCAAACCGCAGTGGCTGGTTATCCGAACCCGTGATGTCACCCGCGTGCGTGGATATCCTGAATTCCAGCGAGACTACGAATTGGCGATGTCCTTCGACGCCATTCCGCGTCTGGAGCGCTTCATGCTACCCGAAGGCTACGGCTACCTCCTGATGGATTCACGGTATCTCATACTACGCCGCCGGAACTTGCCGCGGTCATCCGAGGGCGGCACCGCGGCCAGCCTCCCGCGAACTGATTGAAAATCACAAAAATCACTCAGCGCGCACCGTCACGCTGCCGTCAACGAACTCGTTCGTGAGCCGCTGACCGGGATGCACCGCCGCGCGGCGCGGGACCGGCCGGCCGTGTTCGTCGCGCACAATCACAAAACCGCGGTGGAGGACCGATGGCGGACTCGCCGCCTGCAGCCGCTTCCCCAGCGCCAGCAGCCGGTGGGATTCCAAACTGATCCGGGGTGCGGGGGAACAAGCGCGGTAACGCCCGGCAAGGGCTGTGAACCGCTGGCGTTGCCCCTGCACGCCGGCGCGCACCGCAGCGGCCACCCGGTTGGCGAGGTCGTCGAGCCGCAAATGGCCTTGCTCGACGAACGCCTGCGGCGAGAGCAAACGCAGCCGGCTGCGGGCGTGATCGAGCCGTTCGCGGGCGCGCTCCAAGGTGTTTTCGAGCGCTTCGCTCATTCCTTTCGCGGCCCGCGCCGTCTGCTCGACCCCCGCAAGGAAGTTGCTGGAGATTAATTCCGCCGCGGCGCTCGGCGTCTCGGCGCGCACGTCGGCCGCAAAGTCGCACAGGGTGAAGTCGATCTCGTGCCCCACCGCCGAAATGACCGGCACCGGACACGCGGCCACGGCACGCACCAAAGGCTCCTCATTGAAGGCCCACAGGTCCTCCAGGCTCCCGCCACCCCGGCCGATCACCAGCAAGTCAAAAATGCCCAGCAACTCCGCCAGCTTCAGCATAGCGATCATCTCGGCGGCGGCGCCTTCGCCCTGCACCTTGGCCGGCAGCACCACGAGCCGACCGCGCCAGTCTCGCCGCTGGAGGATGCGGATGAAATCCTGCACCGCTGCACCCGTCGGCGAGGTGATGAAACCCACCGTCGCCGGCATCGGCGGGAGCGCCGTCTTCCGGGCGGCGTCGAACAGACCTTCGTCGGCCAGCCGCTGCTTCAGTCGTTCGAACTCCTGCTGCAAACGCCCCACCCCGTCTTCCAGCAGCATGCGAACGATGAGCTGATACTGGCCGCGCTGCTCATAAACACTGATCTCTCCGTAAGCCAGCACCTGCAGGCCGTCGCGCAGCGTCATCGACTGCCGCGCGGCGTCGCCACGGAACAGCACGCAGGCCAGCTGCGCACCGGCGTCCTTGAGCGAAAAGTAAACGTGGCCGCTCGCCTGCGCTCGCAGGTTCGACACCTCGCCGCGCACCCAGCCCGGTCGAATGCCCTCCTCCAGCAGCGCCTTCACCCGCCGCGTAAACTCGCTGACGGTCTCCACTCGGCCCGGATCGTCAACGGACTGCCTGGACTCGTCCTTTGCCATAATGTTTTCGCACTAGATGGACAATGATCCCGGCGGCGATCAGCAGGCACACTCCCATCACCGCCAGGCCCGCCCTGCCCTCTACGATTGCTTTGCCGAAGCAAACCGCCCCGACCGCATAGGCCATCGCCACCGTCCACGAGACCCACAGATAAGTCAGAAACGTCACCCGGCCCAAGCCGAGCAGATAGCTCTGCAGAAAGAACGGCGGACCGGGCGTGATGCGGAGCAATAGCGTAACTTCAAGATGCTCCTTCTCCTCCAATTGCGGGATCTTATATCCGGCGCGCGCGACCAGCCGTTCCACCCATGGACGCAGGGCATAGCACGCCAGCCAGTAGGTCAGCGCGAGGTTGATGCCGACCGCAGCGCCATACGCCGCCAGCACGCCGCCCAGCCCCAACTGCGCACCGAAGGCCGGACCGACCGTCAGGGTGAAAGCCATGAGCGGAAACCCGCATGCCGGGAGCAGCGCCACCCCCGTGAAAAACACCCACGGCCCAGCGTCGCCAATGATTGCCATGATCTGGACCAGCAACGCTTTCAGATCGACCCCCCACAGCACCAGCACGGCGGCTGCGAGCACAACGGCACCCAGTACACCAGCCTTGATGAACAGCCCTTTTTTCGAAGCGGGTTTGGCCTCCGGCATCATGGCAACATGTCCGCTGCCGCCCTCCAGCGTCAAGGCCGCAAGGGCTGCGCAAACCCTCCTTGCCGCCGAACCTTCAGACGATAGTAAAGGCAGGTGTCTTCATGACCGCCACCCGACCCGGCTCCTTACTGACGAGGATTCCCGCCTTGCTTGGCCTGCTCGCAATGGCCGTCTTTGCCGCGCTTTCGCTCAGTACCAACGCCGCCACCCGTTTCTACCAGTGGCCGTGGTTTTTTTACTGGCAGGTGCTCCTGATTGCACCGGTCGCGATCCTGGCCGGACGGCTGCTCGTGATGCGCCGCAGCCAGTCGCGCTTCGGCGGATGGCTGGATGGCGGCCTCGCCCTGCTGGCGGCGGCCAATGTCGCCGCCGCGCTCTTCAGCCCCTTTCACGCGCAAAGTCTCAACGCCGCGTTGATCCCTGTCGCCACAGTAAGCCTAGCCTATCTTGGACTGGACTGGATCGAACGCGATTCCGCGCTGCGGGCCGAGCGGATCGGGCTGCTCGCCCGGATCACCGGTGGACTGATGCTGCTACTCGTGGCGGTCAGCCTCGGCCGGTGGCTGTTTGCCCATGTTTTGCCGACTTGGGCGGCAGGTCGGCCGCTTGGCGAAGCCCTGTCCATCCGCAATGCGGATCCGCTCGGGCACTCCGTTTATACCGCCGGCTTCGCGGTGCTCGCCGTGCCCTGGCTGGCGGTCCTCGGGCTGACCACGCGGGGAGTGCGGCGCGGGTGGTGGTCCGTCGCCACGGCGCTGGCCGTTATGCTCGTGCCCACCACCTACAGCCGGGGCGGCGTACTGGCGTTGATCGCCGCACTGGCCTGCGCAGCCGTGCTTTGGCTGGCACAATCTTCGCTCAGCCGCTTCCAGCGGTTGCTGGTCGTCGTGGGGGTGCTGCTGGCCGCCGGCGTTATTGCCGGCCTCGATCCCCGTCTGCGCAGCCTGCTGATTCATGGGCACTGGAGTGCCATCGCGAGCGAAAGCAACCGCCAGCGCTCAGCCATGCTCGAGGCCGGCTGGCTGATGGGTCGCGATCGCTGGTGGACTGGTTACGGACCGGGCACCGTCTCGCTGGTATATCCCCGTTATCGCGCCCTGCTTTCCGGCGGTGTGGACGATGTCCTGCAACTCCACAACACGCCCGTGCAGTTCTGGGCGGAACTCGGAGCGCCCGGTGTGCTCGCGTTGGGGTTGCTGCTCCTCGGCGCGGCCAAGCTGGGGTGTGACTCTTGGCGGCAACGCGTCCGTCCTGCGGCCGTTTCGGCCGACCGGCTCCGCACGCAAGCGGTGCTTGTCGCCTTCGCCGGCTATGCCGTGATGTGCCTGGCCGATTACCAGCTCGATGTCCCGTTGTTTGCCGTGGTTGTCACCGCGCTGCTGGTGCTGTGGCGGGCGTGCGCCGTGGAGAATGCCCACGCCAGCGCCAACTTCACCATCCCGCCGTTAATGGCGCGTCTGACGGGAGGAATGCTGCTGGCCGCCCTGGCTGTCATGTTGTGGCCCACTCTGCCCAACCTGCGCGCCCGTCAGTTGTTCGCCAGCGCTGCCGACGCCCGCGAAGCGGGAAATGTTGCCGCGTTCGTCGCCGGCACGGAAAAAGCCGCTGCGAGCGCCCCGTGGGAAACTTTCTACCTGACCCAGCTGGCCGCCTTTTACGGCGAACAATATCTGCAGACCGGTGAGTCCCGCGCGCGGGAGCAATGCATCGCACTTCTGCGCCGCGCCCTCGCGATCGATCCCGACCAGGAATACTGCCACTACAACCTCGGCTGGCTGCTTTTGCCGGATGACCCGGCCGGTGCCGGGAAACATTTTCGCGCCGCCGCACGATTCTCGCCCTACCGGGGAGGCGTGTATCTGGGCATTGGCCTCAGTGCTCTCGCCCGACACGAAAAATCCGCCGCCGCCAACGCTTTCGCTTTGGAATGGCTGAACAACCCGCAGGCGATGACTTCGCCCCTCTGGGATGTCCCGCCATTATCCGCCTTCCGGGGCGAGGTGGTGGCGGCTTTGCCCCGCCTGACGAACCGGTGGCTGGAGCAGGCTGCATTGCCGGCCATGCTCCAGAATCAGTTGCGTTATGTCGCGGCCCTGACCCAGTGGTGGTCCGGAGCCTCCCCTGAACCTGCGGTGCTCATCCTCTGTGGCTCGACCGAACAGCGGTGGTTTTTCATGAACCTGGGGCCAATCGAAAAACGCACTTATATCCCGGAACCTCCCGCCGCCGCGCGGAGTTGGGAACAACTTTACGCAGCCTGGCGCGATGGAACCCCTCCGGCCGGACTTGACCAGGATCCGCCGGCGTTCGCCGCCGCGCTCAACCGCCGCCTCGTTCGCGCGCATGCTTCCTTTATCCGCCTGCTGACCGACCCGCTTCACGACGAGCCCGCCCTGGTGCAGTTCATCCGGAACGAGCTTCCTGGCTACGGCGTGCTCCAGCGGAATCAGGACGGCTTTCGCTTGAGCGATCTGTACATTTCTCCTGAAAATCTCCTCGCGAAGAAATACGTCTCGTTTCTTTTTCCCCCGAAGGGCTATCTTCAGGAGCGGTTGTTGCTCCAAAGCCTGGACCAGCCAGCGCCGGCGTCACGATGAACGACCTCGCCCAAAAAACTTTCCGTCAGCGTACCCTGCCCGTCGTGCTGCTCGCCGGTGACACGCTATGCGTATTGGGCGGGCTGCTCGTCGGCTATGTCTTGCGCTATCACACCGCCCTCGGTTCGGTCTTCATTGAAGTGTCCGGCGCGCGCCTGCGCGACTATCTGCCCCTGCTCTTGCTCGGCACGGCGTTTTTGCTCGGCGCCTTCGCCCACCTCAACCTCTATGACGAGCGGCTCCTGCTCCGCCGCTACCAGTCGTTCAACATCATCCTCAAGGGCACGGCATTTTGGTTTTTTGCCTACCTCGGCGTCTCGCTGGTGCTGAAATTCAATCCACCGATCTCGCGCCTCTTTGTCGTCTTCGCCTGCGTGGCCGTGCTGGTGCTGTTGTACGTTTGGCGCAGCCTGTTCTACGGGCTGGCCGCCTCCTCCGCCTTGCGCGGCCGGATTCAGCAGCGCGTGGCGCTGCTGGGCTGGACGGCCGAGGCGCATGCGCTCGCCGCCGATGTGATGGGGGCGCCGGCCCATCCCTTTCATCTGGTCGGGATCGTCGAACTGCCCGCGCCCGGGCAGAGTCGTCCGCCCTTTCCTGAAGGTCTGCCGGTGCTGGGCGGCTTCGGTGAGCTGCCGGCGCTGCTGGAGCAACACAGCCTCGACGTGCTGATTGCCGCCCACCTCGACCTGCCGCGCGCCGAACTGGCCCGCCTCGTGGATCTCTGTGAACGCGCCTACGTTGAGCTGAAGATCATCCCCTCGGTGTTTCAAATCTTCGTCTCCGGCCTGCGCCTGCAGACGGTCGGCCGCGTGCCCGTGCTCGGCGTGGAGGAGCTGGCCATCAACAAACTCTTCAATCGCGCGCTTAAACGCGGCATCGATCTTGCCGGCGCGATCATCGGGCTCTTGCTGTCCGCGCCGGTCATCGCCCTGCTCGTTGTGCTGATCAAGCGGGAGTCGCCCGGCGGGCCGGTCTTTTTCCGCCAGCCGCGGGTCGGCACCGGCCACCGGATTTTCACGCTCTACAAGCTGCGCAGCATGACCCCGGGGGCCGCGGAGCTCGACCACGAGAACGTGAGCACCCAGTCCGGCGATCCGCGACTGCTGCGCATCGGCGCCTTCATCCGCCGGTGGAACCTGGATGAGCTGCCTCAATACTGGAACGTGCTGCGCGGCGACATGAGCCTCGTCGGACCGCGGCCGGAACGACCCTACCACGTCGACCGCCTCGCCGAGGCCATTCCCCACTACCTACCCCGCCACCTGGTCAAACCCGGCATGACGGGCTGGGCGCAAGTCAACGGCCTGCGCGGCGGCACGGCGCTGGAACAGCGCATCCAGTACGACATTTATTACATCGAGAACTGGTCCCCGTGGCTCGACCTGCAGATTCTCGCGTTGACGCTGGTGCGCTGGCGCAACCTTGCCGGGTGAATTCCCCCTCCCCGCCTGCGGGTGGCGGGCCGCTTGGAATTTGTCAACTATTAGTTGACAATTACTTCGTCGGTCCTGAGGCCGGGTTCCGGAACGCTGGGTTACCTGGGTTTCACCCGCCGATGGCCGTAAAGCCGCGCCTTCAGCAGAGCGGTCGTCTTCCAAGCGCCGAAGGCCAGCTGATATTTCCAGCGGACCAACGTCGAACCGCGCGGATTGAAGTGCTTGAGATACACGTCACGGTTGGCATCAAAGATCGCCCGGGCCATTCGTTCGTAGTCCCTCGCCACGCTCATGCCCTTCAGGTGGATGATCTGCACCCGGCCATCGTAAACAATGCGGTATCCCGCCTGCGCCATCCGGATGCATAGGTCGAGATCGTCACCATACATGAAGAAGGTCTCGTCAAACAAACCGACCCGGTCGAGCACCTCGCGCCGGGTCATCATGAAGGCCCCGTTGATCGCACCGACGTCGTAGGTGCCATTCTCGGGTAGGTGCGTCAGGTTGTAGCCGGCAAACAGTGCCGTCCGTGGAAACGCCGCCGCGAGGCCGGTCGCACGGCAAAACCCATCCCAGAGCGTCGGGATCGAGCGCCGGCACGCCAAGTCCATCGCGCCGTCAGGCTGCACAAGCTTCGGTGAAATGAGCCCGATATCCGGCTCCGTCTGCAACCGTCGCAGGCAATGCTCCAGCGCCCCGGCCTCGCTGATGGTATCGGGATTGAGGAACAGCACGTACTCGCCGGTGGACTGCCGGCAGCCCAGGTTGTTGGCGCGCCCGAAACCGAGGTTGCCGCCGGGCGCAGAATATCCGACCCAGGGAAAATCTTGGTGCACAATTTCCGCCGTTCCGTCGCCCAGCGAATTGTCCACCACGATCACCTCGGTCGCCCCGTCCGCGATTTCCCGCGGCAGCGAGGCTAGGCACGGTCCGATCTCCTCGCGCGATTGGTAGGCGACGATAACGATGGAGAGCAAGGGAGTCATACCAGCATGCTGCTTTATTCGAACCAGCCGGGCGGACACTCGCCACGCCGGCCGCGCAGTCCATCAATCGTGCCACGGATCATGGCTTGGAGTTTGATCATCTTCCGCTCTTCCACGGCAAGCACTCGTACGAGCAGGAGCCCGGCGGTCGCCAGATCGAAGAGGAGCCAGTGGACGTGCTTCAATCCGTGCCGTCGGATCATCGCCAGGCGGTTTCGGGCGATGTAGTAATGGCGGCGCGGTGAATGATTCGTCGGCGCGAACGTCAGGCCGCACCACCGCCGTCGATCCCGGGCGCCGAAAGAGTGCACCAACCGCGCGGCGGCACTCACCGCGATCAGACGTCCGGCCGCCCGGCAGCGCAGGCAATAGTCGGTATCCACGTAGTCGATGAAGAATTCCTCGGCAAACGGCCCCACGGTGGCGAAGTCCGCCAGCCGGAAAAGGGATCCCGAAGTGATCGCCATGGTTACCGAAGGCAGATCGTGTCCCCGCAAAGACCTTTTGGTGAAGGCCCCCGGCAGCCACGGATGCGGACACAGCCACCGATGCTCGCGCCCGCCCTCGATCGTCTCACTGATATTGGCCCCGACCACCGCCACCCGGCCGGCTTCCGGGTGCGCCTGCAGCGTCGTGAACAATGCCCGGCTGAAATCTGGTCCCGGTTGGCTGTCTTGATCGAAGGCCAGCACCCAGGAGAATCCCCGCTCCGCCGCCCGCCGCATGCCTTGGTTGAGCGCTGCGGCCAGTCCAACGTTCCCGGCATTGGCCATGACTTCAATGCCGGCCATCGATCCCAGCGGTTCGCGCCAGTTCGCCTCCGATCCGTTGTCGACCACAATCACTCTGCCGCATTCCCGCACCATCGCGCGAAGGTTCTCCCTCACGGTGTCGTTCGGGTGAAAGATCACCACCAACCCGCAGAGCGGCGGGTTTTCCGACGGAGACGGGTTTTCAGGCATGGAGCAAGGTCTCCACGGTCGCGAGGATCTCGCCGATCCATTTTCCGGCCATAAACTCTGCCGCAATCCGCTCGCGCAATCGCCGCCCCCGGCGTTCCAGCTCCTCCGGATGATTGAGCAGGTCGGCCACCGCCGCCGCCATGGCGGAGCCATTCAGTTCCGGCACCATGGATTCGGCGTCCAACAAATCGGCCGGGCCCCGCGCCGCGGCGAAGCACAGCACCGGACGGCCGAGGGCGCCGGCTTCGAGTGCCACCCGGCTGAAACTTTCCACCCGTGAGGTCACCGTCACGATCTCACTCGCCGCAAAATATCGTTCCGGGTCCCGCACGGCCCCGCCGAAACGCATCAGGTGACCGAGGTTTCTGCGCCGGGCCTCGGCACGCACCCTGCGCGCAAGGGCAGGATCGCTCTCGCCTCCCAGCCAGAGGAAGGCGACGGGCGGCACAACCTGGTGCGCCAGCAATCCTGCCATTTCGACGAAAAGATCGGGTCCCTTCAGCCAATCGATGTGCCCGCAGGCCGTGATGAGGCGAGTGCCGGGTGGCAATTGCAGGCGTTGACAGACCTCGTTGCGCGCGGTGGCCAGATCAATGGATGGAGGCAGCTCGGTCAAAAAATTCGGCACCCGGGTCACCCGCTCGCCCGGCACACCCAAGGCAATGAGGTCACTGACGACCGCCCGGGAAACGGCAAAGAAATGGTCCGTGCATTTCAGCGTGGCGGCCAGGTCGGCTCGCGAGTTGAACCGCCTCAACGAGTAGTCCAGCTCGTGCACGTGGGTCACCACCGGACAGCCCAGGGTGCGCAAGGCGGGCAGCAGCCGGCCATTGGTCGCGGAGTTGGCGTAGACCAATCGGATCTCTTCCCGGCGCCATGCCTTCATCATGCGGTCCAGTCGCCACGGCTGAAAAATCGGCTTGTCCACCAGACGGTCGAATAACTTGGAAACCAAGCCCGTCCCTTCCGCTCGCGGATCAGTCAGTCGCCGGACTGGACCCAGGCTTCTGAATTCCTCCGTCAGCGGACCTCCGCGACCCAGCAGGATCTCGCACGACCAGGTTGGATCGCGCGCCGCCCGGATCCCCCGCAGCAGCTCCAGCAACATCCGCGGCGCGCCGGAGTTCGACGCCTCGTGAGCAACCACCAGCCAATGTTCAGTCGTTTTCCGGACACCAGTTGCGCGCATCGGCAAAGGGAATGATTCGCTCAAAACGTTATGTCTTTCAATCGCCACAAGCCCAACGCCTTGTCGGCATAGGCTCCTCCATTCTCCGTGCAACCCTCGACACAAAACTTGATGGGGGCAGGAAAAAAGAAAGGAGCAATCTGCAGGTTCAGCGGGCGCCAGATGGCACCGCCCAAGTCCCTATTCCTAGCCGGAGAGGTAAACGTCGTCGTCAGCAAGTATGTCGCTCCGCTTCGCTGAAAATTCCTAAAACAATCCCTGATCTGGCGGTAGTCGAGGTGGACCCAACAGTCCCGGCAAAAGATCAGGTCCGCCGGTGGCAAGTCGTCGACGCAAAGGTTGGCAATGATGAACCTCATCTTTCGATCGGCAAATCGAGTTCGGTTGGCCTGGATGATGTCCGCCACCACGTCCGCTCCGGTATAATCGATCGTCCCCCAATCCAACTCAGCGATCCAGTGGCAATCACCGCAGGGTGCATCCAAAAATCGTTTCACGCCAAGTTCCGCGAGCAGTTGCGGCAGTTCCTGCCGCAAACGTTCGGTCTGCGCCAATGAAGCGCCCGTGCCCGATCGCGATTCGGTTCCCCCAAAAATGTTCTCTTCGTATATTTTCTTGAACCGCTCTTCCACCTTGAAGCCACTGTTGCCGGTAAGCCTCTTGATGAATGCAGCGACACGGGAAAATCTCATAGGGTGATGCGATCAAGGCTCGGCCGCCGGAACCCGCGGCTTGTCAATACGACGGACGAAAATCGCTGCAAGCCACACCCTCAAAAGGCGACAGCCCGAAAGAATCCAGGCCCGCCACAGACGAAGTTGGTAACGCCGGATAACATCGCCTTGTTCACGGACCAATTTCTTCCTGAATTCTATCTGCTGGCTGATGCCGCCGCGGGCGAACACCGCGAACGGCACTGACAGCACATCTACCGGCACGTCGGCTGAAAGCGCGCGTAACCACCACTCGTAGTCCATGACGATGGAATAAGTCGCATCGAACATGCCAAACCGCTCGAATAATCGTCGCCGAACGACCGTTGATGGATGAGGAATCCAGGCCTTAAAGGGCGGCCACTGCATGTTCGGTGACAGATGCGGCCTAGGCTCGGCTTCCTCTTCATACATCATGCCTCCTATGATCACGTCCGCCTGTGAACTTCTTAGGAGAGTGAGTAAAAACTCCGGTGTGAGCCGCGCATCCACCCGATCGCCTCCGTTGAGAAACCACACCCATTCGCCCTTGGCGGCCTGCAGTCCCTCATTGAAAGCGGCGGCGATCCCAGCTCCAGTCTGACGCATCCACAGGCAACCTCCATCTGCAGCCGCTGACTCGGCGCTGCCATCCCCGTCCACGACAATGTGCTCAACCGTCGCAGCCGCGCCGAATACTGCCGCGCTGGCGAGTGTTCGTTTCAGTCCCTCCGCGTCGGCCTTCGTGACGGTGACGATGGTAAGCAATGTCATAGACTCTGGTCGTTTGGACACGCCTTCGTGCGGGGATCCCGAGAGGGGTCGATAAGCGCACAAAGAGTTGAACGCAGCAGAGCGTGGAGGCGTTCGGAGTTCAAGTCATCAGCAGACGCCTGCGCCGCTGCGTTCGCTGCGGCGTTCCAGCGATTCGGATCAAGCATCAGCGCCTCAGCGGCACCAACGACCGCTGCGGGTGCCGGATCATCGACCAGCAAACCAGCCCCTGTTTCCCGCGCAAAACGCGCCGCTGTCGAGTACGCTGGTGCCCAGACGAGAATTGGTCTGGCGCATGCGGCGTAATCGAGCCATTTCGTAGTGAAACTCGTCTCCACGAACGTGCGGTCTTCCGGCCGGAAACTCATGGCGACCAGAAACGCGTCGGCCCTTATCAACTTCTGTTCGAGCTGATGGAAGGGCACGAATCCGTGATAGATACCGGCGCGGGTGAAACGGGCAATGTCGCCGGCGGGCCAATCGACCCCCATGGAGTAAACCGCGAGAGACAGATGAGAGTGCCCGATTAGCAACTGGGCCAGCTTCCGCATCATCGCCCCGTAGGGGCCATAGCAGTTGCCCGCATAGACGAGCGTCAAGCGGTCAACCGGCGGCGCATGCTCCGTCTGGCGCCCGTTGATATCCGTCGCGCCAATTGGATACAACACATCGCCGCGTGCCGAGGTGCCAAACCATTCCCGCATGCCCTTGCTGGTATGAAAGACCGCGTCGGCCTCAGATTGGAGCTTGCGATATCGTGTTAGCAGCAGCGCCTTCAGGAGGCGATAGGGGCGTTGTTTCTTCGAATTGAAATTCGAGTACGCAAACAGGTCTTGGAAATCCACTACATACGGGATCGTCAGCTGCCGCGCCAATCGGTAGCCGATCATGGCATGCAAGTCGTCCGCGACGCTGAAAATCAGATCCGGCTGCCACCGACGGGCGAATTTCAGCAATCCCGCCGGCAAAATCCTTTCTGCCCTCAGGTAATCGATATTCTCCAACAGACGTCCCAGGGGAGTCTTCCTGGCAAGGGCCCACAGCCGCGGCACGCGCATCAAATATTCCTGCTCACAGACACCTCGCTGCAAGAACCGACTAGCCACCGCCACCTCGAAGTCGCGCCGTTCGTAAAAATGGCGATAAAGCGCAAGGCAACCGCCTCCGCGGTCCTCGGCCGGAACCACCGAACTAACGATGAGAACTCTGGGTTTCCGCGCGCTCACGGCGAGATGAATGGCCTCGATGGGTGCGCTTCAGGAGGTTCGCGATGGTTCGTGAGGCACCGCATCCAGGTTCCGCATGCCGGGACAGCCCTCGCCATCCGTTCGAAATCCTGTCCCGTACGACTCTGAGGAAAGCAGTTCCACATCGTCAACCGCCGGCATTCACGGACGCGCGGAGCGCACGCGCCCGGAAAACAACACCCGGTTCTCCTCCAGTTGAACCACTTCGACCTCCGTGCACCGCCGCGAGAACGCGGCCTGGAACCAATCGAACGTGTACCATCGCGGAACTGGCGGCGCCTCCTTCCCGTTCCACAATCCCTTCGGCATGAATTCGACAACGAGATTCCGGCGTGCGAACGAGGCCAGTCGTTGCAGAACGCAGTCGACGTTGAAACACTGGGTCAGGAGCAGGTGGTGCGTGATGGCGAGCGCCACGACGACGTCGGCTTGCAGGCGCGATTCCTGCGGGAAACCCGCCACGGGCAGCAACGGCTGCATGGCGTCGCTGTAGACCGGCGTGATCCGCCGCGCTTCCCGTTTGGCGCGTTCATAAAGAT
>JBEKWG010000011.1:0-119385 GCA_049513315.1 Opitutaceae bacterium | reverse complement strand
GCGCGGAGCGTATCGACGTCCCGGGAAAACGAACCGTAGGCGAGTTGGGCGTAACTGAGACCAAAACCAAAAGGGTAGAGCGGTTCGACTTCCGCAAAACGGTAGGTCCGTCCGCGCATGTGGTAGTCGGCTAAAGGAGGCAGGTCGGCGGTGCGGCGCGGCACGGTCACCGGCAGCCGGCCCGAAGGCGAGACTTCGCCGAAGAGGACGTCGGCGACGGCGCGGCCTCCCTCGCAGCCGGGATACCACACCTGCAAAACCGCGTCACAACACTCGTGAGCCTCGGGCACGGCGAGGGCGCTGCCACCGGTGAGGATGAGGACGAGCTTCTTGGCGTGCCTGCGCAGTTCGAGCAGGAACTCCCGCTGGCAGGCCGGCAGTTCGACGGCCGCCCGGTCCCCGCCGGAGGACGAGGCTACCGCGTCGCCCTCTTCACCCTCGAGCGTTGGGTCAAGCCCGAGGACGGCGACCACGATTTCCGACTCTGCTGCGGTTAGAAACGTGTAGTTGACACCTGGCGCCGCCGGCTGCGCGAGGGGGCAGCCCGCGCGATACTCGATCCGTGTGCCCTCGATCGCGCGCTCCACGATGCCCTCAAGCAGGGTGACCAACTGCGGCGAGACTCCGTAGTAGTTGCCGAGCAACGCACCCGTGTTGGCTGCGGTAGGGCCGACCACCAGAATGCTCTCGGGATTACGCGGCAACGGCAGCAGGCCGTTGTTCTTCAAAAGCACGATCGACTCGGCCGCCGCCTGGCGCGCCAGCGCGCGGTGCGCCGGACAGTCGATGATCTCGGGCGAGGTCGCGGACCACGGCACGCGTTCCGGCGGGTCGAACAGACCCAGGCGGAAGCGGGTCGCCAGCAACCGGCGCAGCGATGTGTCGATCTCAGCTTCGGTAATCAGGCCGTCCTTCACCGCGAGTACGAGGTCGTGGTAGGTGCAGCCGCAATTCAAATCGCAGCCCATGCGCACCGCGAGCGCGGCCGACGCGGCGGCGGTGGCCGTCACCTTGTGATGCAGGTGGATGTCATCGATCGCGCCGCAGTCGCTGACGACGTGGCCTTGGAAGCCCCAGCGGCCGCGCAGCGTGTCGACCAGCAGGCGGCGGCTGGCGCAGCAAGGCTCGTCGAGCGTGCGGTTGTAGGCGCCCATGACCGCCTCGACGCCGGCGCGCACGAGTTTTTCGAAGGCGGGCAGATAGGTTTCCGCCAGATCCTTGGGCGTGGGCTGGGCATTGAAGCCGTGGCGCTCCGCCTCGGGGCCGCTATGCACCGCGAAATGCTTGGCGCAGGCGGCGGTCTTGAGATAGCGCGGGTCGTCGCCTTGCAGGCCCCGCACCATGGCCACACCCAGTTCACCAGTGAGGAATGGGTCTTCGCCAAACGTCTCCTGGCCGCGTCCCCACCGCGGGTCGCGGAAAATGTTGATGTTGGGCGTCCAGAAGGTGAGGCCCTGATACTGGCCGCGCCGGCCGGCGGCCACCGCGGCATGATGCTTGGCGCGCGCCTCGTCGGAGATGGTGCTGGCGACGCGCTGGACCAGCGCCCGGTTCCAGGTTGCCCCCAGCCCGATGACTTGAGGAAAGACGGTCGCCCGGCCATTGCGGCCGACGCCATGGCAGGCTTCGCTCCACCAGTTGTAGGCGGGTACGCCGAGGCGTTCAACCGCGCTGCTTTCGTGGAGCAGCTGGCTGATTTTTTCCAGCAGCGTAAAGCGGGCGACGAGATCGTCGATACGAGCGGCGAGCGGAAGATCCGGATTGAGAAAGGGAAATTCGGAGGCCATGGACGGGAATTCCATACGCCGGGTTACGACGATGACGCGAAATGAGAGCGGGGCAAGATTGCAGGGTCACTCGACCGCCGGCATTTTTCCGGTCGGCGCAAGCGGGCGCAAAAGCGGCGGGAGTCTAATTATGGATTAGATATGCAAAACAAGCCCGCCCGCTTGCTGCCGTCGCCGGCGCCGCGGGTGGTGCGATCCGAGCGCCTCAGCACCTACTTCTTCGATTTCGTATCCGTGAATTTGAACCAGTCCACGTCGACAAAGCCGGCGCCGGGACGCGGATTGAAACAAAAGATTACGAACTGTTCGCCTTGAAATGTCCCGGTGCGCCAGTCGAAGGCCAGGTCAAATCGGCCACCGAGCTCGGTCCAAAGAGTCTCGTCGGTGCGGTAGGAACAAACCCCTTGGTTTTGAACGAAGTCCAATTCGGTGCGGAGGATGAGGTCGGTGCCACTAACCGGCAGGGCGGTTACTCGCGTCTCGGAAGGACCGTGATCCACACTGACCTCCATGGCTAGCGTGATTCGCCCGTCGCGGCCGCAATGGGCGGCGATGCGAGCGTTCACTTTTCCCAGGGTCCCGAAGCCGCATACGTCGCCGGGCTGGAGATGGCTCAGGTCCAGCTTCACTTCACCGCGGCTCCACGGACCCTGCCCCTTTTGCGTGAGCGTGTTGCGCGCGAGCCAAACATCGTTCGCAGCTGTGGGCCGAAGCCGGAGGAACCCGGGGCGTTCTGTCAGCGACCAGCGCGTGGCGTCGGGATTGTGGTTCCACTGCCATTGCAGGCCGAGGGTGGGTGAGTTGAAATCGTCGGAGGTGGCGGGCTGGCCGGGCAGCTTGCCCAGGATCGGTTTGCGCGCAACCGCCGGAACCCGGCCGGGGGCGTCCGGATTTCCCCAGACTGGCCAGTCGTTTTGCCAGAAGATCGGACTGAGGTACGGCATGCGGCCCACGGCGCCGCAGTCGCGCATCACAAATCCAAACCAGGTTCCGTCCGGCAGATCGACCAGCGCGCCCTGATGCCCGCCCGTGCGGTCATTTAGTGAGTCCCGGGTTTCGTACGGGCCATGGATGTTCTTGGCACGCGAACAGATCAGCCCGAGCTTGGATGGCACCGCGTTGAAAATGTAATACCAGCCGCCGCGCTTGATGACTTTCGATCCCTCGGCGCCCTGGTAATAGAAAATCCCGCGCGCGTCGACGACCTGGGATAGGTCGCGGTTTAGCTTCAACAACGTGACGTGCCCGTCCCAGCCGCCAGACGTGGCGATGTAGGCGGTGCCGTCCGACTCGATGAATAGACCGGGATCGAACGCCGGGCGATCCAGCTCGTGGTATTGCCACGGTCCGCGGATGTCGTTGGCGAAATAAACCCGCGTGTTTTGGCCGACCGGAGTCGTGACGACATAAAAAGTACCGTCATAGAATCGGAGGCTCGGGGCATAGATTCCGGAGCGATACGCGGCGCCGTCCGTCAGGTCGTATTGCGGACGTCCGTCGAGCCG
The DNA here is from genome assembly GCA_049513315.1 of Opitutaceae bacterium. Taxonomy (GTDB): domain Bacteria; phylum Verrucomicrobiota; class Verrucomicrobiia; order Opitutales; family Opitutaceae; genus Fen-1467. The sequence continues at coordinate 116,093 of JBEKWG010000011.1, read as the reverse complement.
CGGGATCACGTGCGCGACCAGTTCCCAGTTCACCAGGTCCTGTGAGTGAAGGATCGTGAGGCCCGGCGAATTGACGAAGGTGGTCGTGGCGAAATAAAAATCCCTGTCGACGCGGATGATGTCGGGATCGGGGTAATCGGCATACAGGACCGGGTTGGTGAACGTGCCGTCGCCGTTGTCGGATTGCCAGGCTGGCGCCGGAATACCACCGGCGAGGCAAAAGCCAAGAGCCCAGAGGATGCTCCAGCGGTCGCGGATGCAGATCATGGCGGCTCGCCCGGTGGATCCGGAGTCGTTTGGACGGCGGCGGTTCCGGACAGCAAGCCCTCGGCGCGCGCGACGATGCTGATGTTGCCCGACTTCCCGGCCACGCCGCGGACAATCACCAGGCAAAGCCCGTTGAAGGCCTTGCGATCATGGGCGTGGAACGATTCTAAGCTCGTGGGATCCCCATTGTCCGTCGCGACGATTTCGCCCGGCCCATCGAGGTCGAAGTGAATGCGGTTGTCCGCCCGCGGTACCGTGCACCCCCCCTTGTCCGTCACCATCACGGTAACGAAGGACAGGTCGCGTCCATCGGCGCAAATTTCGGCCCGATCCGGCTGCAACGTCAGCTTCGCGGGAAGCCCGGCGGTCTTCCTTTCATCCGTGGCCCACTCCCGGCCGTTCTTGTAGGTGACGACCTTGAGGGTACCCGGTTCGTAGACGACCTCGTCCCAGCGGAGACGGTATTCGTACGGGCCTTTCTTTTTTCGGCCCAACGATCTCCCGTTGAGGAACAGTTCGCCTTCATCGCCGGAGGTGAACACATGAACCGGGGTCACCTGGCCGACCCGTTCCGGCCAGGTCCAATGCGGCAGAATGTGCGCCATCGGTAAATCGGGACGCCAATGCGCTTGATAAAGATAAAACCGGTCCTTCTTGAAGCCCGCCAGATCGATGATGCCCGAGTAGGAACTGCGGGAGGAATCGTACGGAGTGGGCTCGCCGAGGTAATCCCACCCGGTCCATACGAACTCGCCGGCGACAAAAGGATGCCGCTTGAGCGATCCAAATACCTTGTCCGCGGAGGCCCCGTAGTCCACGGCATGGAGTTCATAGGCGCTCACCTGGCAAATCTTTGAATCGCCGCCCCGGCCTTCCCGCACCGGTTCGCTGATTCCCTTCGTCACCGGGAACAGGTAAACGCCGCGGCTGCTGAACGCGGACGCGGTCTCGCTGCTGAGAATGACTTTGCGGGGAAACTTCTCGCGGAATGCGTCGTATAGCGGCGGAGTGTGGATGCGATCGGTCCCGGCAAATTCCGGCGTGTCGCGGATCCCTTCGCCCTGGTAGTTCAAACTGATGACATCCAGGACCGCAGGCATGGGCATGTCCGGCTTGGCATAGTTCATGGCGCAGATCGCCGGTCGTGTGTGGTCCTCTTCGTGTACAATGTCACAAAGCTGTTTGGCCACCGCCGCGCCTTCCTCGACCGTGTATTGCTCCCCAACTTCGTTGCCAATACTCCAGAGGATCACCGAGGGATGATTGCGATCGCGCCGGACGAACGCGCGCAAATCCTGCTCATGCCAATCCGGGAAAAGCAGGTGATAATCCAGTGGCGTTTTCTGCCGGGCCCACACATCGAACGCCTCGTCCATGACAAGAAATCCCATCTCGTCAGCAAGCTGCAGAAGCTCGGGCGCCGGTGGATTGTGGCTCGTCCGGATGGCATTGCATCCCATTTCCCGGAGCAGCGCCAATTGACGCTGTAGCGCGCGATAATTGACCGCTGCGCCGAGCGCTCCCAAGTCGTGGTGGTCACATACACCGTTCAGCAGGATGTGTTCGCCATTGATGAAAAATCCCTCGTTCGGGTCGAACCTGAGGGTACGAATGCCAAACGGTGTTTCATATCGGTCGACTACATTGCCCTTCTGCAACACGGTGGTGACCGCGACGTAACGATTGGGCCGCTGGTGTGGCGGCGGCCCCCAAAGCCGGGGATTCGCAATGATGACCGAGCCTTTGACCGTCGCGCTCGCTCGCGCAGCAACGGGCGTCTCTACCGGATCAACGCTGGCGATGGCGTCGCCTGTTTTCCTCCCCGCGGCGTCCAGAGCGAAGATCTGCGAAGCGATCCGGACCGTCGCGCTGCCCTCGAGCCCATTGTCGATCGTGACCGCCACGTCGATGGTCGCGGAAGAGGCGGAAACGTCCCGCGTCGTCACCTGGGTTCCCCATTGGCCTACGTGCATGGGATCGGTTTTGATCAGCCAGACATGGCGATAGATGCCGCCACCCGGATACCAGCGCGACGAGTCCGGCGGATTGTCCAAACGGATCGCCAACTGATTCTCGCCGCCGAAAACCACATGCGGCGTGAGGTCGACGCGCCACGACGAATAGCCATACGGCCAGCCGCCCACGAGTTGGCCATTAAGCCAGACCGCCGCGTACGACATCGCGCCGTCGACGTCGAGAAAGATGGACCTGCCGGCGTCCGCCGCGGAGAAGCTCAGCTTCTTCCGATACCAGCCCACGCCGGCGGTGGGCAGCCGGCCCATCCCCCCTCCGCCCGTGGTGACAAACGGCCCCGCGATGGCCCAATCGTGCGGCAGATTCACCTGCTGCCACGCGCGGTCATCGAAGTCCTGCTGCACATAAGCCACGTCGCCACCCCAATTGCCTTGCGGACGGACGAACCGCCGCGCCGGATCTTTGATGAACGCGTTTCCCGCCGGCAAAATCCAAGCCTTGATCACCGTTTGAGCGGGCGCCGTGACGTTTGCCACTGCCTTCGCCTGCGCATCCGCCGGGCCGACGTCTCTGGTCTCCTTTACCTCGGCGCGCCCGTCGTACAACAGGCTGACCGCATTTTCCGCCGGATCCCCCTTTTGGAACCGCCAGTCGTCATCGATGGTGATTCGCTCGCGCGGCGCAGACTTCGCGCAGGGGCTCGCCAACAAGAGCGCGGCGATCACAAGGGCAGCCATGGCCGCAGGGATGGCCGATCCGTGGGTGCCCATGAAATGGGCACCGAGCGGCGGCTTAAAGCTGAAGGACTTTCTCCGGCCCATCATCTCGTGAACAGGTCGAGATCGACTGCCTCTGCCAGGACCTCGTAGCCTTTGTCCGACAAATGCAGGTGATCGCCGCAATCCAGCGAGGCCTCCAGGCACGTTGGATCCGCCGGATCGCGCACCACAGCGTCAAAGTCGATCACCGCATCGAATTGACCGTCCGACCTGATCCAGTGGTTGACTGCCTGGCGGGCCGCCTCCCGGGCCGGACTGGAATAGAAGGATTTGCCAAACGGCGTTATCGTCGCGCCGTAAATCCGGATATGATGGTCATGCGCCTTACGGATGATCTGCTCGTACGCCCCGATCACCTCGCTTACGATCGCCCCCTGGTCATCCGCGGGCCCTGTGCCGATGTCATTGACGCCCTCCAATACAATCAGCCAGCACACGCCGCTTTGCTCCAATACATCGCGATCCAGGCGCGTGAGGGCCGACGGCCCCAAGCCGTCGTGCAGCAGGCGGTTGCCGCCGATTCCTTGGTTCAGCACGCCGATCCCCGCCGTCCGCGGGTCGGCCTGCAGGCGGTGCGCCAGGTCGTCCGGCCAGCGCCGGTTCCGATCGGTGGTCGAACCGCGCCCATCGGTGATGGAGTCGCCCAGGATGGCCAGCACGCCGCCCGGGTGCTCGGCCCAGACCTCCACTCCGCTGAGGATGTACCAATGCTCGATGGTGACAGGCGCGGGTAGCGTGGCGGCCGACACCCAATCACCCTGCTGCAGATACGACGTGCAACGCGCCCCCGGGTGTCCGGTGACGTCGCGCGAAACTTGGCCGAAATGTATCGTCACGGCCAGATCAGCGAGGGGGGGCAGCTCAAATTCGACCGGGTCCGAGACGGCCAGCGCACCCGGCGCGATGGTGACGGCCAGCTGGCCCCCAAAAAGCAGGGGCCGGCTGGAGTCCGGATGAATCGCGCCCCGGTCTCCGGCCGCGGCGACCGCCGCGGCGGTGATCTCGACCGGACTGGAGCCGAAGGCATTGGAGAACCGGACGCGGAGCCGGGGGCCGCCGATGGAGACATGCACGATCTGCCGGAGAGTACTGTCCGACAGTCCGGGCGCCGGCGGCAGGTTCCTCGGTTCGGTCAGCTGGGGTGCGGCGCCCCACGTGTCGACCCAGAAGCCGTCTGGCTGCGACGGTGCGGCGATCGCGACGAGGGTGCCGAACCACCAGGCGCAGAGCGGTAGCATTCTGGCGGCGCGAGCCATGGGGTTTCAGGTGGGGATGATTCTGTCCAGGCCGGCGCTTGCAGGCGGCCCGGACTCCTTGGCGGTTTGCAGATTACAGGAAAGGCGCCCGCCATTCGAAGAAGAAAAGAGCCGGGCGGGAGCCCGGCTCTTTGCGTATCCATTGAAGTCGATGCAGGTACCGTCTTGGCCTAGAAGCTGAACGTGTTCGTCAGCGCCCATTCCTGGACCGGGGCGATTCTCACGCTCGCCCACGTATGGCCGTCGGGTTCGACGGAGATCGGGATGAGCCTGTCTCTCTTTCCGACGTTGTAGACGTTGAGCTGGATTCGCCAGTCGATCCTACTCGTGATCTTCCGCTCGTAGCTGAGCCACAGATCGAGCGCGTCCTCCGAAGGACCGTAGTAGGGCTTGCTCAGGTCGAAGTTCGCCAGGGCGCCGGTGCCGGGGATCACCGGATAGCCGATAACGACCTTGTCCTGCCAGCGATAGGCCGCGCCGACGCCGACGCCCTTGAGGGAGCCGTTGAGGAACCCGCTGGTGAACTGGTAGTCGGTGATGACGTTATAGCGCCACTTGCGGAGCTCGGGCGCGTCGGCGCCTTCCCCCAGCTTCAGCAGCGTGTATTGGCCGCGCCAGCCGCTCCAGTCCATGCGCAGCTCATTCCCCGCAGAATAGTCGGAGTTGAACCGGATCAAATCACCGGCGGGCCCGGCCATCAGAGTGTCCATGTAGGACACCAATTGATCCAGCGTCGCGCCGCCGACGTTGGTGCGGACCGCGGTGGTTTCGGCGGCATTGATCGTGATGCGCCAGTTCGGTGTCGGATTGGCCGTGAACTCGTACTCATAGCCCTTCGACCGGGTGTCAGCGGTCACCGCAAAGCCCTGCAGCAGCGGGGCGGTGCGATAGTCATACACGCTCGCCGGATTGGGCAGGATGGGGTTGGTCAAATATTGGCCAGGAGTCTCCAACGCCGTCTGCGTCGTCGGGCCCACGCCGTAGTTCCACGCATTGAAGTAGCCGTTGTTAGCAAGCCAGATCTGCATGTTGTTAATGGCGGCGATCGCAGCATCGCGGCGAGTATCGGCTTGAGCCTGCGTTTCCAAATGGGAATTGGCAGGCCCCGTAGTGAGGGCGCCCGAAGCGACCGGCCTCCCGGTCGTATTATCCACCCAGACCGCGTCCCACATATACCGATTCCCGGAGTAATGCGCGGTGTTCGTTTGTCCAGCCGTGGACCAGGCATAGGCCGACATGTAGTAGGTCTTGATATTGCGCCAATTCAGGGCATCCCGGATGGTGCCGTAGATGCCGCTGTTGTCGAATCCCGAGAGGGTGGCGCCGACCAACTTGGTGTCATATTTCATCACGCGTAAGGAATACCTTCCGTCCTTCGTGGAGAGCAGGAGGCCGTATTCCTTGGTGGCGCCGGTCGGGTTGGCGATATTATTGCCGTAGATGTCGCGGCGTGCATCCGTGACCTGGAAGTTGCTCGACTTGTTAGACGACAGGCTGATGTTGATCGGCAGGAAGTCGTGCCCGCCGAGCAGCTTGTTGAGGTGCACGACCACGCCGCCGGCGGTGGAGTGAGCCTTGAAATCCGAGCGGGTCTGATTCGCGTTGAGCGTGCCGGCGCCGTAGTCGCCCGGAAGCACATAAGGCTGGGCGGAGGCGGGGCCGGTTGGGTCCAAATTCAACGCGCCGCGAGCGGTGGCCCCCGACAGGGTCTGAGCGGTCACGCCCTGGCCTTTGACCTCGTCGTAGCGCCAGCCGAGGGTGGGCACGATGGCCTCGTTCCATAGGTAGCCCTGCCAGGTACCGGCATAGGATTTCGTCTCGCGCAAGGTCAGGCTGGCCGCCGTGAGGAGACTCTGATCGGCGCCGTTATCATAGCGCAGCAGGTTATCAGTGAAGTTGCTGTTCCAGCCGACGTAGTTGGCGGGATTCGAAACCTGCGTAAGTTGGGCATAGGGGAGGCCGGTTGTGGTGTTGATCACCGGGGCTCCATTGAAGATAGCCTGCAAATTCGTCGGCACGTTCCACGGGTCGGCAAAGTTGACGCCCGTCGGATTCCTCCAGGTCGAATCAAACTGATAGATATTGCCACTCTGCAGTGTCAGATTGGTGGGGATGCCCGGAAGATGAGCGTTGGCCGCCGACGTCGCGTTGGCCATCGACCCACCGAGGTAAATGACCGCTATCGGCGGGAGATTTTGAATGCCGTCGGGATTCCCCTGGAGCTTGTAGGTGGCGTAAGCCAGGGAGTTGGCATACATCTGCCATCTCAGGTTTTCGGTGCTGTAGTGCTCGTCGCTATAGGCACCGTTGAAACGGTGCCTGCCGAGCAACTTCGCGAGGAAACTGTCCGGGCCGAAGAAATCCGTGGTCCGAATCTCACCGAAGAGCGATCCGCGGACATACTTGCGGTCACTTTTGTAGGAATTGCCGCCGCCCGGACCAGCGGCGACGAAGGGCCGGCCGAAGTTGGGATTGGCGACGTTGCCATTGGTGGCGTTGGTGGGTCCGACAACGTAGTCCTGAAAGTTTTGCAGTACATCGATGTTAATAGCCGGGTTGTTGCTGTTCGGGCCGCCGATGAGGTTCTGACCGCCCCGCTTGTATTTCTGTCGGTCGTCGGTGAGTTGGACGCCCAGGCGATCGTCCCAAAACGTCTGCTGGAGGTCGAAGTTGAGGGCATTCCACTTTTCGAACTGAGACGCGGTCGGACCGTCGATCAGATTGTGATAGAAATCGAAAACCGACGGGTCGAGCAGCGATTCGTTTCGGTATTGGCCGTATTGGTAATTGGGCAGGTGCGCGTTATTGGCATACGTACTTAAGTTGGTGAGATCAGAGAAGGCGTCCGCATACCTCATGCCGACGAGATTGACGCCGGCGCCCTGGGGAACTCCGGCGGCATTGAGCGCACCCGTATTAACGTATCCGCCGTAGATCCGGTAGAGCTGGTTGCTCAGGCCGTCCATGAACCAGATGGGTTGCTGCTGGTTGGCGTAGCCGCCCAACCAGGGACTGAAAGTCGGGGCGGCTGAGCCGATCGTGTAGCCATTCGGGACCGCAAGCTTGCCCATGCCGCCGTTCAGGCTGGTCGTGTCAATCGGACGGAACCACGGTGTGATCTGGTCCACCGGCGGGACGATGCGCGGCCGGTCCGCCTTGATGTTGCCGTTCTCGACCTTCACCTTGATGCTGGTGTGAAAATCGCGGCGATTGAACAGCTGCGGGTCGAAGCGAATCGCGCCGGAAAAGCGCTTGTCGTTTTGCCAGGCCTGCGTCTGCTCGTATTGGTGGTCGTCCCACATGCTGTCCACCCGGATGGCCAGCACGTTCTGAACCAGCTCCTGATTCAGGTCGATGCTGCTCCGGAACGTGCCGTAGGACCCGGTGCGCGCCTCGACCGAGCCGTAATCGTGAAACTCGGCATTGTGCATGGTGGCGTTGACGATGCCGGCCGGGCTGCCCAAGCCGAACAGGATCTGGTTCGGGCCACGCTGGATGTCGATGCGGTCCACGTTGTACGAGTCCCACGGAATGTCCGTGACGAAGAAGTCGCGGGTGTTGTCGGCCGCGGCCAGACCGCGCACCCGTTGGGCACTCTCCGGAGCGCGGAGGTTGCCGGTATCTTCGACGCTGGTGCCGTTGCCCAAGCCCGCATAGGTGCCGCGCGTGCCGGCGACCTCGGCGTTGGTGGTGTACTGCAGGAGCGAATCGTTGCCGGTGGCGCCGATGTCCACGAGAAATTCCTTCGTGATCACCTGGATGGAGGAGCCGACGTCGGCGAGGTTGGTGCGGATGCGGGTGCCGGCGAGGGTGTCCGTCGCCTGGTAGCCGACGTTGCGCGTCGTGCTCACTTCGAACGGACTCAGCTTGACGATTTCCTCTTCGCCCGGCGCGCTGGTGACGGTGGTGACGGTGGTCGGCGTCATCTGGGCGGCAGGCGGGGTGGTCTGAGTGGCGGCGGTTGGGGGAGCCACCGTCTGCGCAGACAGGCTGGCGGCAAGGATGCTACCGAAAAACAGCATCCCGATGACTGGGGCTTGGGTATGTCTTTTCATGGTTTCGGGTGTTGGGGTTGTTGCGAAAAACACGGGGGGGTGGCAACCATCGCCGCCCTGGGTCAGGCCAGCCCAGCTTCGCGCGACACGGCGCGAGCAAGCCGGGCCGGATCGTGCTGGTCCTCGAAGCTGCGGTTGGGTTGATGGGGAAACTGCAAGCGCATCGGCTGAGTCACATGGCCACAAGCGCCACACTCGGTCTTGCTGGAGGGGGGTCCGGGCTGAGCCCGGCGGGGGTTGACCTGTCTTGAAGGGAAGAAGGCGAAAGCAGGATGGGGGGCTTTGGCCGACGATCGTGGGGGAAAGGCCGGGGACGGAACATCCCCGGCGAAGCAACGGTCCCACGGTGGCGCCACCCATCCGGCCTTGGCAAAGATCGCGCTGCGCTAACTTTAGACTTGAGCGGATGGACGCCACCGCTCTTTCTGGGACATCAACCCCAAGTCCCATGAATGAACGCCGCGTCACCCTGGCCGACATCGCCCGCGAAGCCGGCGTGCATGTCACCACCGTCTCTCTCGCCCTGCGCAACCACCCCCGGCTGCCGGAGCGCACCCGCCTGCGCATTCAGAAACTGGCCGAACAGCGCGGCTACACCCCCGATCCGTGGCTGCGCGCCCTGGTTGCCTATCGCGGCCAGATCGTCCCCCGGCGCAATCCCCCCACGCTGGCTTACGTGACCAACTGGGACACGCGGTGGGGCTGGAAAGATTTGACCGCGCATCCTGATTTTTTCGCGGGCGCCCTCGCGAAGGCGAAGGAACTCGGGTATAATCTGGAGCATTTCTGGCTGCGCGAGCCGGGGCTGACGCACGGCCGGTTGAATCGGATCTTCTATGCGCGGGGCATCAACGGGGTCATCATCGCGTCCCACATGCGCGAGATCGACGTGGAGTTGCAGTTCGACTGGAAGCACCTAAGCGGGGTCAAGATCGACTACTTTCCGCACAAGCCGGAACTGCACAACGTCACGAACAACCAGTGCGACGTGATCCGTCTGGCCATGCGGAAAGTCATCGCGGCCGGCTACCGGCGCATCGGCTTTGTCATGCACCGCGGCTGGGATCATTCCGTGGATCATCTGTGGACCGCCGGCTTCCTTTGCGAACAGCAGAACCTCGCGCCGAAGGAGCGGGTTCCGGCGCATATTTTTCCCGGCCCCGTGCCAGTCGAGCGCTGGTTCAAAGAGAGCAAGGCTCACGTCACGACGGATCCGGCGCCGTTTGAGGATTGGTACGAAAAATACCGGCCGGAGGTCATCATCAGCAAAGAGTCCTTCGTGCTGCCGCAGCTTCAGCGGATGGGGCTGCGCATCCCCCGGGATGTCGCCTTTGTGGATGTTTTCTTGGATGACTTCTCTGGACGGACTGCGGGCGTGCGCCAGAATCATGAGACGGTCGGCGCCCTCGCCGTCGAGATCCTCGCCGGGCAGCTCCAGCACAACAAATACGGCGTGCCGGAGATTCCGACCACAACCTTTGTGGAGGGCACGTGGTTCGACGGCGCCTCTTGTCCGATGCCGATCCGTGCAGGGAACAGTCGCAGCCGCCCCCGGAGGAGCCTGGCGGCAACCTGAACCGGTTCCGGCTGCGGCCCGGGGGAGGACTTGGCCGTCCGGGACAGAAAGAATTTCCCTCGGGAAGAACCGCCGGGAGACGCGGGACTGTGTTTTAATTGTGCTGGATCAGCGCCCCGGCTTGCGCCCCGAAGATGGCACGCACTTGTTCCGGCGAGCGGAGGCCTGAATGTTTCGGCGCGGGCGCCAATGCCAAGCGCCAGAAGGAGGGCGGTGAGCATCAGCGGTTTCCTGGGAGGGAGCAGGATGGGAAAGTTCTCGTTGTTCAAGCCAGGTCTGAAGCTGGAACCAACGAGCAGACCCCCATTCGCCGCCGGCGGTTCCCCCGGTAAAAGGGTTGCCCGGGCCGGCGGATTTCCTGTAAGCTGCGCCCCTTTTCCATGTCGGGAATCTCCACCGAGCTGTTCATCCTTGGCTTCCTGCTGGTGGCCAATGGGCTTTTTGCCATGGCGGAAATCGCCATCGTATCAGCCCGGAAGGCCCGGCTGAAGCAGCTCGCGGACGAGGGCGATGAGGGCGCGCGGGCCGCGCTCGAACTGAGCGCGGAACCGACCCGCTTCCTCTCCACCGTACAGGTGGGCATCACGTTGTGCGGCATCCTGGCGGGCGCCTTCGGCGGTTCGATCGTGGCCAATCAAGTGGCGATGTGGCTCATGCGCTTCCCGATGCTGGCGCGGTGGGCTGATTACATCGCCTTCGGCGGGGTGGTGGGCCTCCTCACTTTTTTTTCCATCATCATCGGCGAGCTCGTCCCCAAGCGCATCGCGCTCAGCAACCCGGAGCGCATCGCCCGGCTGGTCGCCGGCCCCCTGCAGGGGATGTCGCAGGTGGTTTCACCGCTCATCAAAATCCTCAGCGCCGCCACCGACTTCCTGCTCCAGCCCTTCGGCCTGACGCGCCGCCGCGAAACCCCCGTGACCGACGAGGAGGTTAACATTCTGATCGAACAGGGCCTCCAGGCGGGCGTCTTCCACAAGGCCGAGAAAGAGATGGTCGAGGGCGTGCTCGGCCTCGACCAGCGGCCCGTCACCGCGATCATGACGCCGCGGCCGAAGATCGTTTTCCTCAACATCGACGACTCCGAGGAGGTCAACTGGCGCAAAATCGTCGCCAGCGGCCACTCGCATTTTCCGGTCTATCAGGACAACCGCGACCAGGTGCTCGGCATGGTGGCGGTGAAGGCCCTGTGGGCGCACGCGGCCATCGGCATCCAGACCAGCCTCAAAAACCTCCTGACGCCACCGCTCGTCGTGCCGGAGACGATGAATTGCATTCAGCTGCTCGAGTCGTTCAAGAAATCGGGCCGGCACACCGCGCTCGTGGCCGATGAGTTCGGCAGCATTCAGGGCATGGTGACGCTCATCGACGTGCTGGAGGCCATCGTCGGCGCCCTGCCCGCGCAGGGCCAGCGCGACCAGCCCCAGGCCAAGCAGCACGAGGACGGCTCCTGGCTCATCGATGCCACCCTCGCCGTCAACGAACTCAAGACGGTGCTCCACCTCAACGAACTTCCGCAGGAGGCCGAAGCCGACTACCAGACGCTTGGCGGACTGGTGATGACGCAGTTTGGCCGCATCCCGGCAACGGGCGACCATTTCGAATGGGGCGGCTGGCGTTTCGAGGTCGTCGACATGGACCGCCATCGCGTCGACAAGGTGCTGGTCAGCCGCATGCCCCCGTCCGCCACGGAACAAAAAGAGGCGGTCTAGGCGCGCCGCTAGCACCGCTTCGGGCGGCGATTGAAAAACGAAAAAGAAAAAGGGAAGATCAGTCCGGAGCCCGATCTTCGATCTTCCTTCTTCAATATTGAATCGCTCAGCGCGCAAGCGCACTGAGCGCCTTCAGCACGTCGGCGGCCTGTTGCTTGGTCGAAGCCTTCAGGTCGCGCCACACGATCCTGCCCTCCTTGTTGATGAGGAAAGACTGTCGCGAGGCGAACGCGCCCATCGCCGGCACGGCATGCACCGGCACGCCGAAGGCCTTGATGACCGTCTGGTCCTTGTCGGCGATGAGCGTAAAGGGGAAGTGGTACTTTTCCTTGAAAGCTTTTTGCGCGGCCACATCGTCGGTGCTGACACCGATGACAGTCACCCCCTTGTCGGTGAGGTCCTGGTAGGCGTCGCGCAGGCTGCAACCCTCGGCGGTGCAGCCGGGCGTGTCGGCCTTGGGGAAGAAATAAACGAGGGTGTAGCCCTTCTGGTAGACGGCGCCGAGGTCGAGCGGGTCGCCGGTTTCGGTGATACTGGTGATGGCGGGGGCCGGCGCGCCGACGGCCAGTGGCTCGGCCCGAATGGTGGAGAACAAGGTGAAGAAGCCCATGGTGGTGAGCAGACCAAGGAAAGTGCGCATGCGGAAGCAATAATCGGAAAAGGTGGTTTCGCAAACGAGGATGGCGGACACGAACAACCCGTCCCAGCCCGGTTGGCGGCTTACGCCGGACCGTTCAATCGCGCCACCAGGGCGGGCAGTTCGTGCAGCGTCGCGAGTTGGAAAAACCGGTTCGCCGCGGAGGCCGGGGGCGGCGGCGCGGCCTGTTCGGCCTGCCAGAGCAGATGATAAGGAATGAGCACCGCATACGCGCCAAGGTCGAGCGCGGGCAGGATGTCGGACTTGAGCGAGTTTCCCACCATCAAAAACTGTTCGGGCGGAATCTGGAGGCGGCGCAGGACTCGGGCGTAGGTTTCGATATCTTTTTCGGCGACGACCTCGGAGTGGCGGAAGTGATGGGCGAGACCGGATTTCGCGAGTTTGCGCTCCTGATCGCGCAGGTCGCCCTTGGTGATGAGCAGCAGTTGATGGGATTGCGCGAGCAGCGGCACGGCCTCGGCGGCACCGGCGAGCAGCTCGACGGGATGGGCGAGCATTTCCTTGGCGTAGGCGATGATTTCGCGGATCTCCGCGGCGCGGATGTCGCCCCCGCTCAGCTCGATGGCGGTCTCGATGCACGAAAGGGCATGAGCCTTGATGCCGTAGCCGTACAGCTCGAGGTTGCGCATCTCCGTGGCGAAGAGCCGGCGGTCGATGGTGGCGGCGTCGTGCCAGCGGGCGAGGAGCGCGCGGTATTTCTCGTGCGTGGCCTCGAAGATCGACTCGTTGTGCCAGAGCGTGTCGTCCGCGTCGAAGCCGATCGTCGTGATCATACGGCGAACGAAAGCCGCGGCGACCGGCTGATTCAAGGTCCAAGATGGAGTCTTCACGCCGGTTCAAGATTCAAAAAGAAAGATTCAAGAGAGGCCGTCGGCCGCCCCAGCTTGAATCTTTAATCTTCAGTCTTGAATCGCCCCCCGCCTGGACGGGGGCGTCATTCCAAGCCGGACACGTTCAAATCGGCCGGATACTCGACGGAGAACTTGAGCGGCACCTCGCGCTTCTCGCCGGGCTTGAGGTCGAGACGCCACACCAGCTTGCCGTCCTCCTCGCGGGTGACCTCCTTGGGATTCTCCTTCGCGCCGACGTCCTCCCCAGCCGGGGTGAGCAACGCGACCTCGATCTTCTCGTTGCGCGACACGGGCACGGGCTCTTTGAAGACGACGCGCTCAACGGTCTTCTTGTTGTTCGTAATCGTGACGAGGAATTCGTAGGTGATACGGCGGCCCTTGCTGGTGAGGCCGGTATTTTCGGTGAAACGGTTCACCAGCTTGCGCTTGATGGCGATGCCCTCATCGGCGCCGAGTTGAAGTTCGAACTTCTCCCCGGGCATGACCGTCTTGAGGCGGCTTGCGGCCACAAAGGTCTCGTCGAGGAACGTGTTCATCGCCCCCGCGAGGAACGGATAGTCGGTGTTGTTGACCGCGTAGGCGCTGAGGAATGCGGTCTCCATCACCTTGGGCGTGGCCTGATACTGCAGGTTTGCGGCCAGCTTTGCCGTAGCGATGCTGACCTTCTGCGTGGTGTTGTTGGCGGGAATGGTGACGGCAACAGAGATCTTGAACGTCGCGCTGGTCACGCCCGCCTGCACGGCGGCGGCCAGAAAGCTGGCATCCTTTTCCTCCCTTTGCTCTCCCCCGCCCGCGGCATCGGCCGCCACATTGAAGGGCTGGAGCCGGACTTCTTCCCGTGCCGCCTCCTTGCGCATCATCATACCGGTCACGACCGGCATCTCCACCGGTATCGGCCGGGCCACGTCCACGATCCACGGCCGCAGCTCGGGCGCGCCGCCGCCGAGGCTGGGGCGCGCGGTGGAGAGCGTGAGGGCGATGTCGTTCCAGTCCTCGCCGGTGCCGTTGCGCACGAGGCCGAAATACGAAAGCTCCACGGCTCGCTCCGCCGCGTGCAGGCGCGCGTCGTACGATGGCGCCCAGCTCGCGCCGGGCACGGCGTATTTGAGCGTGACGTCGAGCCGGCCCGGTTCGGTGACGGCCACGCGCACGGTGACTGTCTTGTAGCTTTTGCCGCGCGCGCCGCGCACCTCGTTGAGCTGCTGCTCGAGGGCCGTCTGCTTGGCCTTCAAGTCTTCACGCTGGTTGTCGAGCGACTGCTGCTCGGTGGCGATCTTGCCAAAGGTGTCCTCGGAGTAGGCGTAGAGTTTCTGCCAGTCGTCGAGCGTGGGCCGAGCTCTGCTGTCCAGCAGAGTGCCACTGCCGTGGGCGGCATCACCGCCCAACGGATAGATGACCGTGCCGGTCGAGGCTTGGAGCATGCGTTTCACAAACTCGCACTGCTCGCCCAGAATTACAGCGCGATCGTCGAGGGTGCGCTGCTGCTTCTGCAGTCCGCGGAGCTGCTCTTCCAGCTCCTGCACACGGGCATTGGGCGTGAAGTCGACATAGGCGGTCTGGGCATTGACGTCGAGGATGGTGGCGCCCGCCGTGCCGCGGCCGGAGGCCTGCAGCGACTGGTCGAGCAGCGCGGCCGGCAGGCGCTCGAAGACGATCGCATGCTCCCCGGCAGCCAGTTCGATCGTGGCGATGCGCGTGATCACCGCGCGGTCGACGTAGACCGTGGCGGCGGAGATGCGCGACTCGATTGGAGTCGCGCGAAGTAAAAAGGAAGATGAAAGAACAAAGAAGGATATCAAGAAGCGAGGTTTCATGGTCGTGACGGATGGATGTAGTTGAAGGGATAACGGTTGACGGACGGATTTCTTAGCCCTGCTCGGCGGCGGTGGTGAAAATATGGAGAAAACTACCCTCAAAGGAAATCCAAACCGGCGCGGCGGGCGCGGGCACTTGCCGGGGTAAGACGGAAGAGGCAACATTGAAGAACGGGGCGCGCAGCGGGCGTTCTGATCTTACATCCTCCTTCTTGCCCGTTCAATCGGCGGGCAGCCGCCGGCGCGGCTGCCCGCTACCAAGCGTCGCTGCGGAACGGCGCGGCCGGCAAGCCAGCGCCGTTGAAGAGATTGGCCTCAGGCGCGTTGGTCCAGGCATAGCGCACGGCGACCGGCTCCTTTACCTCGGGCGCGAAAACGATGACCGTGTCGCGCTCAATCCGGGCTGTGGCGGGATGAAACCGCCGGTCGGAGCCGGCGAGCTGGAACTCCGCTGGCGGGCGGTCCTGCGCCAACAGTCCGCTGTCGGCATGATCAAACTGCACCCGCATCGCCGCGCCTTCGCGGGTGGCGGACTTGAACACCGGCCCCGACCAGTCGCCCGGGATGCCATAAAGATGATGACGGGCGATGAGCGCGAGGCGCCGGCCGACCGCCTGCTTGTTGCGCGGATGAACATTGTCCGGATCGCCGAGGTCGATGGTCACGGCCATGCCGGTGTCGGGCAGGGTGAGCGCCTGGGCTTGGGCTTCGCGCAGACGGGCCCAGTTTGTGCCGTTGGCCTCGCCGCCGGCGTAGTTGGCGAGCTGGACGAAGTAGAAGGGGAAATCGCCCTGGCCCCAGTGCTGCCGCCACGCCGTAATCAGGGCGGCGAACAGCGCGTGGTATTCGCCGGGGCGGGAGTCGTTGGACTCGCCCTGATACCACAGGACCCCGCGGAGCGCGCAGGGCAGGAGCGGAGCGATCATGCCGTTGAAGAGGCTGCGCGGCGCTTCCGGGCTGGTGGGACTCGGCGGCGGGGGCAGCCAGGGCTTGTTCTTTAAGAAATCAGCGTATTTCGCGGGGCCGGCCGCCTTGGCGGCTGCTTCGTCTTTATCCTGCGCGGCGCGCGCGGCCTCATACGCAGCGACCTTGGCCGGCCAGTCGATCAGCGCCCTGGCCCAACGCTCGTCCACGACCGCGAAGGCCGGGTCGCTCTTGAGCGCGGCTTCACTCATCCATGATTCGATCGGCGTGCCGCCCCACGTGCTGTTGATGAGGCCGATGGGGACGCCGAGCTTCTGCTGGAGATCGCGGGCGAAGAAGTAGCCGACAGCGGTGAACTGGCCGACGGTTTCGGGGCTGCACACCACCCACGCGCCGTGCAAGGTGTCGGCGGGCCGGTCGGCCACCGCACGCTCGACCTTGAAATGGCGGATGAGGGGGAAATGGGCGGCGGCGACTTCCTCGTCGGCGTTGTCCACGCGATAGACGTCGCCTTTCGGACCCCACACCCTGAATTCCATGTTCGACTGGCCGGAGCACACCCACACCTCGCCGACCACGATGTCCTGTAGCCGGAGGGTGTTTTTACCGCTGACGACGAGTTCGGCGGGTGCGCCGGGCTTGAGCGCACCCAGGTAGACAATCCAGCGGCCATCTTTGCCCGCGGTGGCATGCATGGCCTGATCGCGAAAGGTGACCGTCACCTTCTCGTCCGGCGCGGCCCGGCCCCAGACCGGCACGGCCTTGCCCAGCTGCAACACCGCATGGTCGGTGAACAAGGGCGCGAGCGTGACGTCGGCGCGGACCCACAGTGGGATGAGGGCAACCAGGAGCAAGAGACGTTTGGACATGGGAGGAGAAAGTTAGACCGCGAATTTGCACCCGGTGCAAGACCGCGCGATTTCGTTTCGACGCGACGGCCGCTTTCGACACCATGTCGCTCCATGCGTTCACCGGCTGATCAAGTGGTCATCATCACCGGGGCGTCGTCGGGCATCGGCGAGGCTGCCGCCCGGCGTTTGGCCCGCGGCAGGGCGAAGCTGGTCATTTCCGCGCGGCGGGCGGACCGGCTCCAGGCGCTGGCGCGCGAACTCGACCCTTCCGGGCAGCGGGTGCTCGCGGTCGTCGCCGACGTGACGGACGACGCCGATCGGCGCCGTTTGATAAACGAAGCGCTCGGCAAGTTCGGGCGCATCGACGCGCTGGTGAACAACGCCGGCTACGGCACGCGCGGCCCGCTGGAGCTGGTGCCGGTCGAACTTATCCGCCGCAACTTCGAGACCAACCTGTTCTCGCTCGTCGCCCTCACGCAATTGGTGGTGCCGCACCTGCGGGAGCGCGGCTCCGGACGGATCGTCAACATCGGCTCGGTGGCGGGGCGGATCGCGCGGCCGCTGTCGTCGATCTACGACTCCACAAAGCACGCGCTCGAGGCCATCACCGACGGCCTGCGCGGCGAGCTGGCGCCATTCGGCGTCGAGGTGGTGCTCATCCGGCCCGGCTTCATCCTCACGGAGTTTGTCGACACGGCGAACCGGGTATCCGGGCCGGTGATCGAGAACGCCGGTCCTTACGCACCGTATCTCGGGGGGTTCCGCGCCGGCTACGAGCGGATGCAAAAGCTGGCCGGTCGGCCCGACGACATCGCGCGGCTGGTGGAGAAAGCGCTCACAGCGCGCCGCCCCGCCCCGCGCTACGCCGCGCCTGTCCACGCCAAGCTGTTCCTCTTTCTCAAGTGGCTTCTGCCCGCCCGCGTGCTGGACTGGATGGTCCGGCTGCGGAAATAGCCGGCGGCGCGCGCCGCCTGATTTCCAGTCATGAGGAGTTTGTAACGTATTACGTTACAAACAGCACCGCGATTCATCGTTAATTACGCACCCCGCAAAAACACATACAGCTCCCTGGCGAGCTTGGGGCCGAAGCCGGGCACGTCTTGGATTTCCGCGGCGGAGGCGGCGCGGAGTTTGTCGATCGAGCCGAAGTGCTCCATGAGCGCCGCGCGGCGCAT
The DNA here is from genome assembly GCA_049513315.1 of Opitutaceae bacterium. GTDB lineage: Bacteria > Verrucomicrobiota > Verrucomicrobiia > Opitutales > Opitutaceae > Fen-1467. The sequence continues at coordinate 98,204 of JBEKWG010000011.1, read as the reverse complement.
CGGACCGAGGCCGGGAAAGTCGTCGAGGATTGATTCGCGGATCTTCTTTGAGCGGAGATCGGCGTTGTAGGTATTGGCGAAGCGGTGGGCCTCGTCGCGCAGGCGCTGGAGCAGCTGCAGGCCGGGGTGGGTGAGCGGCAGGTTGAGCGGCGGGCGCTCGTCGGGGAAGAAGATCGTCTCGTGCTCCTTCGCCAGGCCGATGAGCGGCGGCGGCGTGAGATCGAGCGCGATGAATGCCTTCAGCGCCGCCGCCACCTGCCCGCGCCCGCCGTCGATGACGACGAGGTCGGGGAAGGGTCGGCCTTCGTCATACAACCGCCGGTAGCGGCGGCCGACGACCTCGGTCATGGCGCGATAGTCGTCGTTGCCGACGAAGCTCTTGATCTGGAAGCGGCGGTATTGGTCCTTGTCGGGCCGGCCGACGGTGAAGTGGACCATCGAGGCGACCACGAACGTCCCCGAGATGTGCGAGATGTCGAAGCACTCCATGTGTGCGGGCGGCCCGGGCAGCCGCAGTGCGCCCGCGAGCAGCTGCAGCGCGACCTCGTCGGTGCGCAGCAGCACTGGCGCGCGCTCGAAGTGGCGCGTCTTGGCCAGCGTCTCCTCCAGCGCAATCACGACGTCGCGTAACTTTGCCGCACGCTCGAACTCCTGCCGGGCCGCGGCGGCCTGCATCTCGGCGCGCAGCGTTTCCAGCCACTCCCGGCTCTTGCCCTCGAGGAACTCGCACGCGGCCTCCACGCGGCGGCGGTAGTCGGCGACGGTCACCTCGTTGGCATGACCGTAAAGCTCGGCGCGCACGTCGTCGTAGAGCCGGTAGACGCCCTCGCTGATTTTGGCCGGATGCGCGTCGCCGAGCAGGATGCCGAACTGCCGGCGCATCTCGGCAAGCGTCTTGCGCACCAGACTGCTGTAGGCAAAGGGCCCGAAGTAGCGCGAGCGGTCGTCCTTGCGCAGGCGCGTCAGCACGAAGCGCGGCAGCTCGGATTCGAGGCTGACGCGCACGAGCAGGAAACGCTTGTCGTCGGTGAAGTCGGTGTTGTAGCGCGGCAGGTACTGCTTGATGAGCCGCCCCTCCAGCAGCAGCGCCTCGGGCTCCGACTTCACCTCGATGACGTCGAAGCCGGCGATCATCTCCACCAGCGCGCGGATCTTCGGCTGCTGCGTGAACAACCGCGACGGCTGGAAGTAGGACGCGACGCGCTTCTTCAGGCTCTTGGCCTTGCCGACATAGATGATGCGTCCGAGCCGGTCCTTCATGAGATACACACCGGGGCCGTCAGGCAGGCGGCGGACCTTTTCCTTGAGGGTGGACGGACCGACCGGGCCTTCCGGCCCATCATGGGAGGGCGCTGGCATTTTCTTCAAAATACACTAGCGTGCAGCCGCTTCGCAAAACATCTATGGCGCACGGCACCACACCAACTCCAAATTCCACCCCAGGCAAGAGCAGCCCCGGGGTTGCCCGGCGCTTTGAACTGCTCACCCTCGGCGACGAACTGCTCCTCGGGCTCACGCCCAACGGGCACCTGACGTGGATCGGCCAGCAGCTCAGCCGCCGCGGCGTGCAGCTGGCGCGCAGCGTCACCGTGACCGACGAGGCATCGGCCATCGTCGCGGAGTTGCGCGCCAGCCGGGCTCGCGCCGACGTGGTCATCACCACCGGCGGGCTCGGCCCGACGTGCGACGACCGCACGCGCGAGGCCGTGGCCGAGGTGCTCGGACAGAAGCTGGTGTTCGATCCCGCCATCAAGCAAGCCCTGGCCGACCGCTTTGCGCGCCTCGGCCGCAAGATGACGCCCAACAATCTGAAGCAGGCGTACCGGTTCGAGCACGGCGAGGTGCTGCCCAACGCCAACGGCACCGCCCCCGGCCTCTGGGTCGAGCAGGGCGGCAAGGTGCTGGTGATGCTGCCCGGCCCGCCCAACGAACTCCAGCCGCTGTTCACCGAACAGGTGCTGCCGCGTCTCGCGAAGCTCGGCCTCATCAGCGAGGGCGAGGCCTACGTGCAGCTCTGCACCGCCGGCGTGGGCGAGTCCGCGCTCGAGACGAAGCTTCAGCCCATCTTCGACCGCGCCGGTGGCGGGCTCAGCGTGGCCTACTGCGCCCACCAGTGGCGCGTCGACGTGCGCCTCAGCTCGCCCGGCGGACATCTCTCGCTCCGTGAACTACAGGCCGTCGCCGACGAGTGCGCCGCGCTGCTCGGCGAGGACTTCGTGTGCTACGGGCACGACTCGCTGGCCAAAGTCGCGGCGGACCTGCTCCGCGCGCAGGAGAAAACGCTGGCCGTCGCCGAATCGTGCACGGGCGGTCTGCTGGCCAACCGGTTCACCGACGTCTGCGGCGCGTCCAAGTTTTTCCGCGGAGCCATCGTCTGCTACAGTAACGACGCGAAGATGCAGATCCTCGACGTGCCCGAGTGTCTGATCGAACAGCACGGCGCGGTGAGCAACGAGTGCGCGGTGGCGCTGGCCACCAGCGTCGCCGAGACGCTGGAGGCGGACTACGGCCTCGCCATCACCGGCTACGCCGGCCCGAGCGGCGGCACGAAGGATGATCCCGTCGGCACCATCTACCTCGGCTTGCATTCGCCGCAGGGCGTGTGGTCGAAGAAACTGAACTACACCGCCACGCGCACCATGGTGAAGGAGCGCGCCGTCACTGTCGCGCTCGACTGGCTACGGCGCGAGCTGGTGCGGGCCGCGCGCCACCCCGCCGCGCCCCTCCGCCGGGCGACACTGATCGGGTAGGGGCGGCGCGCGATAGTGATCGCGCGCCGATTGAAGAGCGAAGACGAAAGATTGAAGACGCGGAGGCGAACGCGCTGACCGATCTTGCGTCTTGCTTCTTGAAGCTTAATTCGGCGGGCGGAGCCCGCCGTTTTAGCTCAGCAGGTTTTTCAGCGCGGCAAGATACTTTTCCTGCGTGCGGGCGATGACATCGGCGGGCAGCCGCGGCGCCGGCGGCTTCTGCTCCCATTTGAGGCCGAGCAGATAGTCACGCACAAACTGCTTGTCGTAGCTCGGCGGCGACTGGTTGACGGCGTAGCTGTCCTTCGGCCAGTAGCGCGACGAGTCGGGGGTGAGAATTTCGTCGATGAGGTAAAGGCGGCCCGTGGCATCGGTGCCGAATTCGAACTTCGTGTCGGCGAGGATCATGCCGGCCCGGGCGGCGCGGTCGTGGCCGAAGCGATAGAGCGCGAGGCTCACGGATTTCACCTGTTTGTAGAGCGCGGGGCCGATGAGTTCGGCGCCCTGTTCATCATTGATGGGCTCGTCGTGCCGGCCCTTCGGCGCCTTGGTCGTTGGCGTGAAAATCGCCTCGGGCAGGCGGTCGGCCTGACGCAGGCCAGCCGGCAGCCGGATGCCGCAGACCGCGCCGGTTTTCTGGTAGGCGCTCCACCCGCTGCCGACGAGATACCCACGCACCACGCATTCGATCGGCAGCGGGTTCAGTTTTTTCACAACCATGCTGCGAAGCTGCAGGTCGCGGGAGAGCTGGTATTTTTCGGCAAGCAGTCTCGCTTGATCAGTCAGAAGGTGATTGGGAACAAGGTTTCTCACCTGCGCGAACCACCACAGGCTCATTTGCGTGAGCACGATGCCCTTGCCGGGAATGCCGTCGGGCAGAATCACGTCGAAGGCCGAAAGGCGGTCGGTGGCGGCGATCAGCAGCGCGTCGCCGAGATCGAAGATTTCGCGCACCTTGCCGGAGGCGAGCTTGGGGAAGGGAAGGCCTTCGATCTGCGTGACGGCGGTTGGAGGAATGGCGCGGGCGATGTCGGCGAAGGTCATGGGTGCGTGGCAGTGGAATAACGGAGAGAGTCCGCAAAAGTAAATGCCATGTTGCGGCCGGGCGGCCCGGCGACGCCGGGGGTGCGGCTCACTCGCGGCGGAACATCCAGGCGTGGACGCCGAAGGCGCAGGCGGCGCCGAGGTAGGCGCCGGCGATGATGTCCCCGATGAAATGGTAGTCAGCCCCGAACAGCCCGAGCGCGACGAGGAACACGAGGGTGACCCACAGCCAGCGCAGGCGCGGCACGCGCAGCCACAAGACGGCCATGAAGGCGGTGATCCGGGACGTGTGACCCGACGGGAAGGATTCCCAGCCCTCGCCGCCATGGAAGGGGAAGAATCCGTAGGCGCCGTTCCCGATCCAAGAAGGATTGTGTTCGGTCCAGGTTTCGGGCCACAGCCGGCCGCAGGCATCCTTCAGTTGATCCTTGATTACGAGAGCGATCACGGTCGCGAGGCAGCAGGCGATGAGGGTCTTGAACCAGGCGGGAGGCTGCCAGCCCCACAGGGTCCCCACGCCGGCCACCGCCAGCACCACGGCGGCCACCGGGAGCGTGGGATCGACGAGGTGGGTGAGCCACGGGAACACGACCATCTCGTGCAATGTCGCATGCGCCCAAGTGGAGGCTGGCCGGTCGACAAAGGCGACGGATAGGCCGACGAGGACGGCGCAGGACAGGAGCGCTCCGAACAATCGGAGCCAGGGGTTCGACTCAGTGGGGCTCGCCATGCGAGTTACGGCTTTTGTCTCAAGCTAGGTGGGCGCGCGGGCGGGGGGAAGTCCAATTCGATCCTCCGGTCGCGAGGACCGGGCACCGCCCCGGCTCGAGGCGCGCGCAGATTTTCCCGTGCCGCGGCCTGAGTAGAAAAGCCTTGCGCGAGTTGACCCGGGTCGTAGGGTGCCCGACTCTGCGTCTAGGTCCCCATCGTCTAGCCCGGCCCAGGACACCACCCTTTCACGGTGAGAACCGGGGTTCGAATCCCCGTGGGGACGCCAATTGATAACCAACAGGTTACAGAAGAGCGTAGCCGAAACGTAGCAACTCTTCCGACTGCGAAGGGGCCAAGGAAGGCTCCTAGGCGTTGGGAATATCGCAGGCGCATTTGGTCGGATTTTGGGGAGGTGTCTGTCGATGCAGCGCTGGCGCGGGCAAGGGCTGGGAGCCCTCACGCCGGATGCACCGCTGGCGGCGGTGCGCCGGCGGCGGGCTCCCTTCCTTGTCTCCCGAGGGAACAACAGCATTGGAACCCGGTAGAAAAATCGTCCCGTTTGCAACGGGTGGGCCGGTTCAAGTGGCATCCTCGGGATTTGCGGGATGAGCATAACACGCGAAAGAAACTGCGCCGCGTGATGAAATTGATGCAGGATCGGTATGGGCTTGAGCGGCTGTTGTTCGTAACGGGCACTTTCCCTGATAAGGTGATGGATCGGAAGGAGGCGTACCGGCGTTTCCATTCGTTCTGCACCAACATACTGTCGAAGGCGTTCGAATGTTGGGTGCTGGCGGTGGGGCGGCATCTGGATGGGGCAATCCATTACCACCTGCTGGCGGCTGCTCCTGTTGGTGTTGATGTGCGAACTGGGTTTGATTTTCAAGCTGCTAAGCGGCGGGATTACCGTTCGGCGTGCTCGTGGTTGCGCGAATTGTGGCGCCGGATGCGGTCGCTGACGAATTACGACGGGGAACACTCTGGGCATCCGTATCCCAAGATTGGGCGGTGCGAGTTTATGCCTGTGCGAAAGAGCGCAGGCGGTGTCGCGGGTTACGTTGGGCGTTACCTGCGGAACCAATTTGGCACTCGGTTTCCGGAGGACAAGGGGGCGCGGTTGGTGCGCTTTAGCCGGGCGGCGCAAGAGCTGGACGATGTGTACTGGGCGCCGATTAAGGCGCGTGTCATAGAGATTCGGCATAGGGTGAAGACTATGGCGCAACGGTACGGGGAACGGCGGCGGCGGGGCGTGACGTGTTCTCGGGTCGAGTGGCGGCCCGAGTGGGAAAGGGCTTTGGCGTCCGTCCCTCCGCCACCTGAACGGGGAAGCGGGTCATCCGAGGACGGTGATCCCCTCTGCCCGTTCTAGGGTTTCACAATCCACGGCGGTGTATTACTTTGAAACCTAACCCAACAAATCATGGCAGCCGTTTGAACTCAAACGGCTGCCTTCTGACTTTGTATCCGAACTCAGATGCGATTTTGGCATTAGGAACGAAGTATTTCACGGCCAAATCGGGACGCCCAGGAAAGAGGGAATTAACGGGGTGCCAAGTGACCTCCTCTTCCTCTTCGGAATCATCATAAATTTTGGTGCCATAGCACTTTTGCTGGTACGCGATGCGGTTTTCAAAGGGCAAAACAATTTTAAAAATAGCATCCGACGGACCCAATTCCTTAAGCACGACCGCCATTTGCTTTCTCTCCCCAAGGGAACCAGTCCCGGGACACATGAGCACAGAACACAAACCAAACCCTAGTTTTTCTTCCTCGGAAAATAGAGTTCTCGCGAGGATTTGGGGATCTTCGGAAGCGGAGCTGTCGAAAGAGGACATAAGAATAAGGAATTGGATGATTTTGTCGGATGGCAGGTGGAACGAAAAATACCGGCATCTTCTCAAGCCGCCTTCTCAACCTGAAGGGAATCCATCATGCGGATCACGTCCGCCATGCCTCACCGTGCGCCCATTCCCGTTCAGAGACAAGAGCGGTTTCAAAGTGATACACTACCCAATCCACTTATTGTTTGAACCATGCGAGGGAAGGGCGTACACGGTGAAAAATACCTCTGGTGGCTAGCGGCAACATGGCTCACGTCGCCGAAAAGGTTATACTTCCTCGTTGCGCCAAAGCGCTTAGGTCTGGCAATTCCGCCACAACCATGAACCCCGACAAAGTTCACCTATCTCGCGGCCTGAAGTACGTTATCAAACGCGCGGTCTTCGCCGTTGTGATGACCGCCCCTTTGGTCGGATGGGGAGATCCCCTTCCTTCTGAACGTGAGGTGAAGTTGCGGGCTTCTGCGGACGCCGGAGATGCCCAAGCACTACTAGAACTGGGACGGGCCTACTCTTTCGGTGATGACCAGAAATGGATGCACGACGATGGCTCTTGGAGCGTGGAAAATCCTCCGGACTACGTAAAGCCCTACATAATCCAAGGCATCCATAAGGACGATGCCGAAGCAAAAAGGCTCATCTTACTGTCTGCCCAAAAAGGAAACGCCGTGGCGATGGCTATTACGAGCAGTAACTTCTTTTGGGACCACAACTATGGCCAAGCCGTCTATTGGGCACGCAAAGCCAGCGCCCAAGGAAATAAAGAAGGGATTGAGGCGCTACGGGCCTTAAAAACTATCGCCGATACAGACCCTCTCAACACCTACACTGCCGAGCAACGACAGGAAATCAGGGATGCACTCAACAGTGCGGATACCGCAACGCCACCGCCTGGACCTGTCTCCACAGTTACGGAGCCTGTACCAACGCCTCCGCCTGCTCCCGCAATCAGTCCACTTGACCGAGCCAAGGCTAATTCCATTGATGCGCTTGCCCGAATTTGCTTCGGGGGGGAAAAGCAACTGTTCACCGTCCTTAGCGCCGATGCGGTTTACAATAATCACGAGGCCGATAACACCAGTTACGCAATTACAGTTCTCCTCTCTATCCGCGCTCAAGGCCCCTATGGATATCTCGAACGTAGCACCAGTTTCGCCTGCGACGGCCGGGGGAACGTCATAGCTGCAATCCACCTTCCCGACTTCGGACCATGACCCCGCCTTTAACTGCTCCTAATAAGGAGTTGCTTACCTCGTGACTCGTTCCTGAAGGCGGAGCGAGCCGGGTCGGGCTTACCAAGGCGGCGGAGAGGTCCGCCCGGCCTGACGGCGAGCGGGAGGGTTCCCCGCTCTTGGGAGCGGGGGAAGGGGCGTGAGGGCGAGCCGTAGCTACCTTGGCACAAGGGGAAATCCAGTGACGCGAAAAAACAGTTGACGCGGCGTTAACCAGACTTAGGTTTACGCCATGTCAACCGACTTTCCTTTCATTGCGGTCCCGGAAAAGCTGCACGCTGTCTTTGGTGAGCCGGTACCTGGCACGCATCTTTACCATAAGGAAGGCCCCCAAGAAGAGACCAGCTATTGGGCGGACGCGGTTTTTGAAATCGCCGGGGAATGCGTCTCACCGGGCGGCGTGTCGATGTATGCGCCCGTATCACGAGCAGCCGTTCACAAACGCCTCAAAGAAGGAAAGCTGACCGGATTTTTCTTTCATGTGACGCATCGTAGGCGGAATTTTTTCGGTCTAGACCTTAGCACCCGCGAACTGGCCATCGGTTTTATCCCGGTCAGCGAATGCAAGGCATGGCGGGCGGAACTGGAGCAACGCGCCATAGCACAGGGATTGATTACCGAAAAGGAGCTACTGGGCGATAAACCCGACTGGCATGGATCGTTCCTTCAATGGAACTCAAAGTGGGCGCGTAAACAGGAACGCAAGCTCAAGGAAGGTCCGAAATGAATAAGACTGACATGATTCTCACGACCGCCGGTGCTCAGGCTGAGGCCGTAGGTCTATCACGGTGGACGATTCAGGCCATGCGCAAAGCCGGGCGCCAATTGGGCGACCCTGTTGGCCGATTCACGACCCGACGCTGGTTGATGGCGTGGCTGCATCGCCACCCGGAGTTTGTGGCGTCCCATTGGCTGGGAAAAAACGCAAAGCCTGTGTGCACCGGGTCAGATCATCAGCCTGCAGTCGCTGATAAATCCGATGCACTGTCTGGTCAGCATGACCTACGTAAGCCATAGCCTGCTGGATAGGTACCCCGTCGCGGGCCATGCGTGTGATCACAGTGACGCGGGTGGAATGGAACGTGAGGTGCGGACATACGCCCTTCCGGTTTCTCTCCAAGCGTCCTTTGAGAAAGAGGTGCCAATCTCTCGTGACCATTTTTGGAAGGACACAGGTGCGCTCAGCGCCTGCATCCTTCAACTGACGAACCAACGTCAGGAGATTGGGGTGAAGGGTAGTGGTGTAAACCTTCGCGCCTTTGGCGTGAAAAGTGATGCGCCGGGCTTTAAGGTCGATGTCACTGAAGGGCACGCTGGTTTCACTAATTCGGCATCCTTGGAAAAGCGCGATTTCGAAAGAGATTGTCATCCAGCGGTCGCGCAAAGGCAAATGGCCTTCCTTCACAGCGAGTGCTTGGCGAATTGCTGCAACGTCGGCGTCGGTCATCTCGGGCTTTTCCGCAGGCCGCTGCTTCTTGATGCCCATGCGTTCAAGCGGACTCGTGGCGATGAACCCGCGATGCACAGCCTCGCGCATGACGCGCGCGAAGAGTCGCAGCTCGGCCAATGCGGTGTTGTGGGAAGGATGCTTCTTAGAAACTCGCTTAACTTGGCTCGTCCGCCACGTCATGTATTCAAGGCCAAGCTGGTAGGTCACCCCCTGTGGGCCGCAAACTTTTTGCTGCGTCAGAAACGCATCGACCCACTGCCATCTGTTGCGTTCGGAAACCATAGTGTTCGGGTGGCCTTGGTGTTTCATTTGAAGCCAGGGCATCACCCAGCAGTCCCACTGCGAGGACGGCGCTATCGTTCGGGCGGCGAGCGCATCAGCGGAAAGCTCACGCGCGATCGCCACTGCACGTTTGTAGCCGAGCGGGTCGTCACGACGGTGGTTGGTGCTTTTCGCGCAGAAGCGCAGTTTTTGAGGGCACCAGAATTTGACCCACCAATACGGCGAGTCCTTTCGGGGGTAAACACTGGTGCCAACCAAACGCATTTAACACGTAGCTCAGCGTAGCTACGGGCACTTTCCAAGTAAATTCGATCACTCTTAAGCACCTAATGAATACCAACATAAACCAACACGGGGTAGGCACCGGGGTTCGAATCCCCGTGGGGACGCCAAACAAACGCAGTTTGTTTGGCGCTGCGCAGCAGTTCGTACCGAGCCCGAAGGGCGACATCGGACACCCCGGAGGGGTTTGACGGAGGGCGCGGAAGCGCCCGGAGATGGGGCGCGCGACAGCGCGAGTGCGAAGCACCTGCCCATGGCAGCCAATCCCCGTGGGGACGCCACCTTCCAACATCGCGTTGCACCCCCCTGAAAATTATCCGCTGCTCACCGCCTGTGATGAAGAGCCCAGAGTGGCCAGCACAACGTTGACCGCGGTCGCGGTCGCGATATCAAGACCCGCATGACGACGAACCCCCGGGGTCGGATGGTGGTGGCGTTCTGGGTCGGTGTGTTCCTTCTTGGGTCTCTAAGCGCGGTGGCGGCGCCGCCGAAACCCGTGCCTGTGCCGATGGGCGACAACACGTACAGCCTGACCCGCAGCGCCCGGTTCGCCTTCTCCTTCGACACCGAGAAGCTCAAAGCGGAAGCCCGGGAGGACGCCGCCAAGTTCTGCGCCGGCCTGGGCAAGAGAATGAAGGAGGTGTCGATCTCCGCGGAAAAAACGTCGCTGCTTCATGGGGGCTTTTCCATGGCGACGCTCATCTTCAAAGTCCTCGACCCGGCTGACCCGGAGTTGGCCGAGATGCCGATCCCGGGGGCTGGTTTAAGCGATCTCGAGATGCTCGTGGACCTGCACGACAAGAAGTTGTTGTCGGACGCGGAGTTTGAGGTCGCTCGGAAACGGTTGGATGAGCTCCTCGCCCTCAAACGAAAGGGCATCCTCACCGAGGCCGAGTTTGAAACGGCCAGGAACCGGCTCACGGAGCGCGCGAAATAGCGAGCCGAGCCCAATCGGATCCCCGTCATCGCCTTCCAGGGAGCCTTGGCTGGTGCAGCAGGGGCGTCTCTGGGCGGGGCGTTGATTTCTAGGGACTTCTAGGCGCCAACTTTCTTTGCGCGGGGACGGGGGAACGATGGTGCCGCAATCGGGGCGGCCGAGCTTGATCCGCGGAACCGCCAGTTTTTCAAAACTTACCTCACTAAACCGCGAAGGGTGGGGCCCGGATTTTTCAGACTTTAACCTCAACGATTGGCCCAAATCGGTTTCAAAACTTTCCTCTCCGGCACCATTTGGCGCTGCGCCGCAGTTCGTACCGAGCCCGAAGGGCGACATCGGACACCCCGGAGGGGTTTGTGGAGCGGAGCGGAACGGGCCGCCGAAGGCGGCGGGCGCAGCCCCGAGCACAAGCGAGCCAATCCTCGTGGGGACGCCAGCCTTCGCCTTCGGACCCCCTGTGATGATTAGCGCATAGTTTGGTGCGCCAGGCCAACCCATACGCTAATCCTCACGTGGCCAACCTTTATGCCAACTATTGCGCCGCTCTAATGCAGGGGCTTTTCGGATCGCGGTGTTAGGGTGCCTGTCAGAAACGGCACCGATCTCGAGGCTCGCGGCGACTGTATTCGAGCATACACTGTTCTCATGAGAATCGCCTTCCGTCAGTTGGTGAAGACCCCCGGCTTTACCGTAATTGCGCTTATCACGCTGGCGCTCGGAATCGGCGTAAACACGACGGCGTTTACTATACTGAACCGTCTGCTGTTTCTGTCGCAGCCCTATCCTGGAACTAGCCGGATGGTGCAGATCTGGAGCACCACTCCCCAATGGCGAAACGGCACCATCTCACCCGGCGATTTCTGCGACCTTCGCGAGCAGAATACGGTCTTCGCCCACCTCTCGGTCTGGAGTGTTGACCACTTCAAAAGTCTGGCGGCGGCCGGCCATACCCCCGAGCAAATCACCGCCGGGGCGGTCACGGCGGACTTTTTCCCCGTCCTCGGCATTCCAGCCGCCCTGGGGCGCACCTTCACTCCGGAGGATCAGGCCAAGCAGGCCTTGGTGGTGGTCCTGTCCAACGCGTATTGGCAGAAACATCTGGGGGGGATCCCAACGTGCTCGGGCGCTCCCTGCGGTTTGATGGCAAGACGGTTACCGTCATCGGGGTAATGCCGCCCGTTCTCGACGATCCCTTGCTTTGGGATGGCCGGATTGATCTGTGGAACCTGGACTTCGTCGAGATCAACCGGCAGATGCGGGATCGGTCATGGTATTCGGTGATTGCCCGCCTGAAACCGGGAGTCACCCTCGGCCAAGCGCAGGCCGAGGTAAGAACCATTGCTGCCCGGCTGGCGCATGATTTTCCCAAGACCAACGATCAACGAGGCCTGCGGGTGGCCCCATTCGCCCCAGATTACATCGGTGATCTCGGACGCACACTTAACTGGTTGGTCATGGCCCTTTCCCTTTCCGTTCTTCTGATCGCGTGCGTCAATTTGATCAATTTGCAGCTAGTCCGCTCGACGGGCCGTTCTCGGGAATACGCCATCCGCCTGGCGCTAGGCGCCTCGCGCGGCCAGCTGATGCGTCTACTTCTGAACGAAAGCCTGCTGCTCTCCCTTGCAGGCGGAGCTTTCGGCCTGCTGGTTGCGAAGTGGGGCAATTCCTATTTCGCGGGGTATTTTGATGCGCCCATGCCGCTGGACCTTCGCGCGGTCGCTTTCGCCTTTGCCGTTACCGTGCTGGCGGGAGTCGTCTCCGGGGCGATTCCGGCCTGGCTCGGTTCGCGCGCGGATATCAACGCGGCGCTAAAGCAAGGCGGCCGGGGTTCGATCGCCGACCGTTCGCGGCATCGGCTCCGTCACGGATTGATCGTTGCCGAGCTTGCCATGGCGCTCACTTTACTGACCGGTGCCGGCTATTTCATCCGCGGAATCCAACGGATCATGAGCAGGGAACTGCATTGGAGGCCGGAGAATACCCTTGTCGGATACTTCGAACTGCCGTTCGAACGCTACGGCGACGGAACGGACAGCCGCCTGCAGGCAATCACCGACAAATTCCTGGCGGCGTTGCGCCTGCTGCCCGGCGTGGATCATGTCGCGGTTTCCAGCAATTCGCCGGCCTGGGCCTTTGGCGGACGCATGAACCTCCTCATCGAAGGCCAGATCCCGCCGTCAAAAGAAAATGCGCCGGTGGCCCGCTATCTCACGATCACCAGCGACTTCTTCGATACCGTCGGAATCCGATTGTTGCAGGGGCGGAACTTCGCTGATTTCGACCGGCCCGAGGCACCCGGGGTCGTGATCATCAACCAAACCATGGCGGAGAAGTTCTGGCCCGGACAAGATCCGATCGGCAAGCGGATTGGCGATGCAGATTCAAACAACCCCCGCTGGTTCGAGATCGTCGGCATCGTCAATGACATCGTTGCCGGGCTAGATTTCGATGGTCAGCATTCTCGCTATCAGTTCTACCAGCCGTGGGCCCAGCGATCTAGTCGTTTTGTCACATTCTCGGCGCATTGCGTTTCGGATCCCAGAGCGCTGACGAACCGCGTCCGGCAAACCTTGGCGGGCATTGAACCCGATGTTGCGATCACTGACCTAACTACTGCGGAAGAGGCTATGAGGAATAGTCTGTCCGGCTTTGCATTCGTCCGGCGCACGTTAACCCAACTGGCGGGTTTGGGCCTGTTGCTCTCTGCCGTAGGGGTTTACGGAGTGATCGCCAATCTGACCGTGGAACGCACCCACGAAATCGGTGTGCGGATGGCCCTAGGTGCGCAGCGCGGCGATGTAATCTGGCTTTTCCTGCGCCATGGCGTGACCTTGGCGCTGATCGGCGCTGCGATTGGGCTGCTGCTTTCCTTCGCTTTGGTGCGCATCCTCATCCAAACCGTCGCCGTCATCCCTGGCAATGATTCGTGGGTTATCGTGGACTTGGCCGCGGCCCTCGTGGCTGTGGCCCTGCTTGCATGCTGGTTGCCCGCCAGGCGGGCTACCAAAGTGAGCCCACTCGTCGCCTTGCGGGCGGAGTGACGGAGCAGGAATAAGCAGGGCGTCGCATTTCGGTTATGCGCTAACGGGGATGCCCGTGGCCAAAGTATGTGCGAATTCCTTTACGAATCCGCTCCGGAGATGCCCGATTTCTGACCAACATACACGCTACGGCTCAAGAAGACTATGCGCTACGCACCACTCTGAAGATTATCCGCTGCTCACCACCTGTGATGAAGAGCCCAGAGTGGCCAGCACAACGTTGACCGCGGCAGCGGGCGCGATATCAAGACCCGCATGACGACAAACCCCTTGAGTCGGATGGCGGTGGCGTTCTGGGTCGGCGTAGTCCTCCTGGGGTTTCCGGGCACGGCAGTGGCGGCGGATTCCCAACCCGCTCCCGTCCCGATGGGCGACAACACGTACAGCCTGACCCGCAGGGCGGGGTTCGCCTTTATCCGCAACACCGCCAAGCTCGAAAAGGAGGCCCGGGCGGACGCGATCGAGTTCTGCGCCAGCCTGGGCCGGAAGATGAAGGAGGTGTCGATCTCCTCGCACAAGGCGTCGCCGATTTTGGGAGGCATTTCTCAAGCGACGATCATCTTCAAGGCCCTCGATCCGGCCGACCCGGAACTGGCCGGCACGCAGGCTTCCGCGGCCAACGCGCCGGCTCCCGCAGCCGGGGCGGGTGATCTCGAGAAGCTCGCGGGCCTGCACGACAGGAAGCTGTTGTCGGACGCGGAATATGAGGACGCCACGAAGCGGCTGAAGGAGCGATTGAACGATCTCGACCAACTCGTCGAACTCCATCGGAAGGGCATTCTCACAGATGCCGAGTTTGAAGCGGCCAGGAACCGGCTGATAGAGCGCGCGAAATAGCGTGCCGAGCCCAATCGGATCCCTGTCATCGCCTTCCATGGAGCCTTGGCTGGTGCAGCAGGGGCGCCTCCAGGCGGTGCGTTGATTTCTGGGGACTGCCAGGCGTCAACTTTCTTTGCCCGGGGGCGAGGGAACGATGGTACCGCAATCGGGGCGGCCGAGCTTGATCCGCGGAACCGCCAGTTTTTTCAAAACTTACCTCACTAAACCGTGAAGGGTGGGGCCCGGATTTTTGGGGCTTTAGCCTCAACGTTTAGCGGGAATCGGTTTCAAAATTTTTGGCTCGGATGCCACGCCGGACTCCCGCCGGTCGCGGCTCTGCGCCGCCGAAATCAGGGCACCAGCAACCAGACAAGCAGTTTGAGGTCGCGGCTGGACCCGCCGCTCACCACCCGAAGGCTCATCGCATCGTGGGTGTCCACCCAATCGTGAATCTGGTCGCGCGACCAATTAAGGGCCGGTTGACCCTCGATGCGGGTGAGCAGGTCGCCTGCGGCAAGGCGGGCCTCCTCGGCGGGGCTGCCCGGGATGACACGCACGACCCGCCAGCCGGCGGGATCAAGGATGACGCTCAAACCCACACTGCGCTCGGAGGGCGAAGCGATCAGCCCGGCTTGCTGGGAGTAAAACCGGACCCTGTCAGCCCGCTGGTCGAAAACGATGCAGAAACGGCCCAGCACGTCGTAGCCGATGCTCGGCTCAGAGCCGCCGACTGAAGCTACTGGTTCCGGCAGCACCAGACTACCGAGCGTCAGCCGGCCGTTCAGCCGGCCCAGGTAATCTCGCGTCTCCTCGTCGATCGCCTCGATCAGCGGCCCTGGGCGTGGGTCGGCCTTCCATGAAAGGGAGGACGCCAGCTCGATCGGCAGGTGCAGACTTCCGTTGGAGCCGCTGTCGATTTCAACCTCGAACGACTTGTCCTGCAACCCGGCGGCGATGAACGGCACCTCGGAGTGCTCGTGTACCGCCATTTCGGCGCGCAGCGGCGGCAGATTCTCCGGCCAGCCGGGGCCAAGCAGCAGCCGGTGGCCCGGATAGTCGAGCCCGAGAAACACCTCGGAGAAGAGCGAAAAGCCCAAAGCGCCGTCAATGCGCCGGCCGTCGATCTGCGTAAAGCGGGTCATGGGCAGAATGCCGGCGATCACTCCTTCAAAACGCACACCGCCAAGCTCGATGGAATCGAACAGCGCCCGCGGCACCGCGAGGGGATCCCCCAGGGCGTTGAACGCGGTGGTGGTGGCCTCGTCGTCCGGCGCCGGCTGGGCCTTCACCGCCGTCGCCAGTTCCGGCGAAAAGAGCGTGAAGGAACAGCCGGTGTCGACAAACACCCGGAATGGTCCCTGCCCGTTCACCATGACGTTGACGAACAGAAAATGGTTCCGGAGATCGGCCGGAACGACCACCGCGCGCTCCATGCGGGTGTACAGCGGCGCGGTTTCCTTGATGATATCAGCGGCAAGCGGAGCGGCCGCCCAGCCGGCAACCGCCACAGCCATGATGAGGCACGAGCGAAGCGATTTCATTCGGTGTGGCAGGACCCGACGCGAGGCGAAGATGTCGGTGCCGCCGAGTTACGGGCATGGGCGATCATGTTCCCTGGTCCAGCGTTGTCGAGCAACGGACACCATAATAGAAACGCACGACACCGCGGCGGATGATTACTCGGGCCACTTGCCGAGCCCGCAGCATTCCGATTATCAGGGCGGCACATGCGACCGGGCAGAGCACCCCCAGACCATTGGAATCTGTGGAGTGGGCGACGATATAAAGATAACGAGCGAACGATTTCATTGCCGGTGGGCGCTTCCTGCGCGGCAGGGAGTAAGCACCGGCGGAGACGCCGCGCGGGAGAACCGGTTACGGGTGGCCGCGGCGGGATGAGCGGCTTTGCCGCACGGCGGCGGCGTGGTTCCGACGCCGCAATTCGCGTGTAACCGCACGGGACACCCGGCGTCTCTGCGGCCAAGTGAAGATTGAACAAAACGTTCAGCATTCATGCGGCGACTTGGGCGCGGCGATCGCCGCCGTCGCGCGGTCTCACTTTCGGCGGTTCGGCTATGCCAAAACGTCGATGAAGGAGATCGCGGAAGATTGCGGCATGTCGGGCGCGAATCTCTACCGCTACTATGAGGGCAAGCTGGCGATCGGTGCCGCCGTGGCGGCGGCCGAACAGGCGGCTCTGTTCGCGGTCTGCGATCGCGCGGTCGCAAGCGTGCGGGGAGACTTGGCCGCGAAATTGATAACCCTATTTCAGACGCTCATCGACGGTACCTGCCGGCAAATCAAGTCGACGCCATTGCTCTTTGAGCTGGGAATGACGGTGGCGCGCGAACGGCCGGAACATCGGCAGCGGTTTCTGCGGGAAACCGAAGCCCGCATTGGCGCGATCCTCGCGCAGAGCGGCAATGACGAGGCGTTGGCGGCGGTCGACGCAAAGGTCCCAAGCCGGCTGATCCTGATGGCGAGTGCCCCCTTCGTGCTCCCGTGGATGCTGCGAACCCAGCCATTCGGCAATCCGCGTGCCCAGGTGGAACCGCTCATGAAGTGTCTGGTTTCGGGCCTCACGAAGGCGAATTCAGAGGGCGCCGCGGCATCGGTTCGCCACAGCGATCCACCCGGATCTTGATTCTTCGATTGCCGCGAAATCTCAACCTCCTATCTATTTTCTCAATGACCGACGATTCCCAGAATTCCTCCGCATCCCCCGCAGTCCAAGCCAGCACAACGACCGGGGCCACCCACCGTTGGCGTCCTTGGCAAAGGCGGTTGCTGATCGTCACAGCCGTGCTCGTGGTCGGTTACGCGGCCATCGTGCGGCCTCTGACCCGGTCCGCCGGCCCGGCCCGCGCCGGTGCCGGTTTCGGGGCGGTGCCGGTCACGGCGGAGCCAGCGCGCAAGGCCGATCTGAATGTGCGGATTGTTGCCTTGGGCACGGTCACGCCGGTCAACACCGTCACCGTGCGCAGCCTGGTGGACGGCCAGCTCCAAAAGATTCTTTTCACAGAAGGCCAGTTGGTGGAGGCGGGCGCGCCCCTGGCGGAGATCGATCCGCGTCCGTTCGAGGTGCAAAAAGCGCAGGCCGAGGCCATGCTGGCGCGGGACCAAGCCCTCCTCGACAACTCCCGGCTTGATCTTGATCGTTTCCAAACGCTGCTTAGCCAGGATTCGGTGGCCAAACAGCAGGTGGACACCCAGGCGGCGCTGGTGCGGCAGTACGAAGCGACGGTGAAGCTGGACCAGGCGCAGATCAATACCGCAGCGCTGCAGCTCACCTACGCGCACATCACCGCGCCCGTCACGGGTCGCGTCGGGTTGCGTCTCGTGGACACAGGAAACCTGATCCATCCCTCCGATGCCAATGGGATCGCGGTGATCACCCAGCTTCATCCCATCACGGTGCTGTTTTCCATTCCGCAGGACGCCCTGCCCCAGGTGATGAAACGTTTCAAAACGGACGAACCCATGGTCGTCGAGGCCTTCGACCGGGACGGTCGGACCCTCCTCGCCACCGGGAAGCTCGTGACTGTGGACAATCAGATTGATCCAACGACGGGCACGATCAAGCTGCGCGCCGAATTTTCCAATACCGACGAGACGCTGTTTCCCAACCAGTTTGTGAACGTGCAGCTGATCGCGGAGCAGATCCAGGGCGCCACCGTCGTGCCCACGGCCGCCATCCAGCGCAGCACCACGGCCACTTACGTTTATGTCGTGGCGGATCAAAAGACGGCCTCGGTTCGTCGGGTGGAAACCGGCCCGTCGGAGCGCGGTATGATCGTCGTTTCCAAGGGTCTCGTCCCGGGCGATGTTGTCGTGGTGGACGGCGTGGACAAGTTGCGCGATGGCTCCACGGTCGAACTCGTCAGCCGGACCGCTGGCGCCGCGGGATCCGGACCGGACAAGACTTCCGGCACGCGTGGACCCGGGGGCGCCCGGCCGCCGCAGAACTGAGCCACCCGGCCACCCGTTCCCGTGAATCCTTCAAGACCGTTCATTCTGCGGCCGGTGGCGACCTCGCTGCTCATGGTCGCCATCCTGCTGGCGGGCGCCTTCGCCTACCGCATGCTGTCCATTTCGGCGCTGCCGCAGGTCGATTATCCGACGATCCAAGTCGTCACGCTGTATCCCGGCGCCAGTCCGGAGGTGATCACCTCGTCGATCACCGCTCCACTTGAGCGCCAGTTCGGCCAGATGCCGGGCCTCAGCCGCATGGCTTCGACCAGCTCGGGCGGGGCGTCGATGATCACGCTGACCTTCACGCTCGACCTGACGCTCGACGTGGCGGAGCAGGAAGTGCAGGCCGCGATCAATGCCGCGAGCAATCTCCTGCCGGTCGACCTCCCGGCTCCGCCGATTTACAACAAGGTCAACCCGGCGGATGCGCCTATCATCACCCTTGGCATCACCTCCGCGACGATTCCGTTGCCCAAAGTTGAAGACCTGGTCGACACCCGGCTCGCGCAAAAATTGTCGCAGATTCCGGGCGTGGGACTGGTGAGCATTAGCGGCGGCCAGCGCCCCGCGGTACGGGTGCAGGCGGATCCCCGCGCCCTCGCCGCCGCCGGGCTGACCTTGGATGACGTCCGGACCGCCATCGGCAACGCCAACGTCAACCAGGCCAAGGGCAGTTTCGACGGCCCCACGCGCGCTTCGACGATCGACGCCAACGACGAGCTCAAGTCGGTGGAGGATTATGAAAATCTGATCATCGCCTACCGGAACGGCGCCCCCATCCGGGTGAGCGACGTGGCCAAGGTGGTCAACAGCGCGGAAAATGTGCAGCTGGCCGCCTGGGCCAATGAGCGCGCCGCCATCATCCTGAACATCCAGCGCCAGCCCGGGGCCAACGTCATCGAGGTCGTCGACCGGATTAAACAACTGCTGCCGCAGCTGCAGGCGGGCCTGCCTGCCTCGGTGGAGGTGATTCCATTGACCGACCGCACCGTGACGATCCGCGCCTCCGTCGCGGACGTGCAGATCGAGCTGATGATCGCCGTCGCTCTGGTCGTCATGGTCGTCTTCCTGTTCCTGCGCAACATTCCGGCGACCATCATCCCGGGCGTGGCGGTCCCGCTCTCGCTCGTGGGCACGTTCGGCGTGATGTACCTCGCGGGCTTCAGCATCAACAACCTCACGCTCATGGCCCTGACGATCGCCACCGGCTTCGTCGTCGACGACGCCATTGTGATGATCGAGAACATCGCCCGCTACATTGAGGCGGGCGAGTCGCCGGTTGCAGCCGCGTTGAAGGGCGCCGAGCAGATCGGCTTCACGATCATCTCGCTCACCGTGTCGTTGATCGCCGTGCTGATTCCCCTGCTCTTCATGGGGGACGTGGTCGGGCGCCTGTTCCGCGAGTTTGCGATCACGCTCGCCGTCGCGATTCTCATCTCGGCCGTGGTCTCGCTCACCCTGACGCCGATGATGTGCGCCAGGCTGCTGCACCACACGCCGGTGGAGAAACAGGGACGCTTCTACCGGGCCAGCGGCCGTTTCATCGAGAACGTCATCACCCGCTACGGCATCCTCCTGAAATGGGTGCTCCGACACCAGGGGCTCACCCTCGCCGTCGCCCTCGGCACGCTGCTGCTCACTGTCGTGCTCTACATCATCATTCCGAAGGGATTCTTTCCGGTGCAGGACACCGGGGCGATCCAGGGAATTTCCGAGGCGGAGCAATCCATATCTTTCGCCGCCATGGCGGAGCGCCAGCAGGCCCTGGGCCGCGTGATCCTCGCGGATCCCGCCGTCGCCAGCCTGTCTTCCTACATCGGGGTCGATGGAACCAACCCCACGCTCAACAGCGGACGCATGCTGATCAATCTCAAGCCCCAGCACGACCGCCAGGAGAAGGCCATCGAGATCATCCGCCGCCTGCAGCCGAAGCTCGCCGCCGTGTCCGGCATCACGCTCTACCTCCAGCCCGTGCAGGACCTTACCATCGAGAGTTCGGTCAGCCGCACGCAATACCAGTTCAGCGTCGAATCCGCCAATCCCGATGACCTGAACCACTGGGTCGGGACTCTCGTCGACCGGCTGCGCGAGCTTCCCGCCCTGGCCGACGTCGCGAGCGACCTGCAAAACGAGGGCCTGCAGGCCTATCTGGAGATCGACCGTGACTCGGCCGCGCGCATGGGCGTCACCGTCGCGGCCATCGACAACGCGCTCTACAACGCCTTTGGCCAGCGCCTGGTCTCGACCATCTTCACCCAGACCAACCAGTATCGCGTGGTGCTGGAGGCGCCGCCCGGACTGCAGCGCAGCCTGACGGCGCTCGACAACATCTACGTGACTTCGAGCACCGGGGCGCAGGTGCGGCTCACGGCGGTGGCCACCGTCAGCGAGCGTCGCGCCGCGCTGTCGATCAACCATGCCGCCCAGTTCCCCGCCGCGACCATTTCCTTCAACCTCGCCCCCGGCTACTCGCTCGGCGATGCGGTGACCGCCATTGAGACGGCCAAACGCGATCTCGGATTGCCCGCGAGCGTTCTGACAAGCTTCCAGGGGGCGGCGCTGGCGTTCAGCGCCTCCCTCACCAACACCCTGTTCCTGATCATCGCGGCAGTGGTCACGATGTACATCGTCCTGGGCGTTCTCTACGAAAGCTACATCCACCCCATCACGATCCTCTCCACGCTGCCATCGGCGGGCGTGGGCGCGCTGCTGGCCCTGCAGCTCTCGGACACCGACCTCGGCATGATCGCCATCATCGGTATCATCCTCCTCATCGGCATCGTGAAAAAGAACGCCATCATGATGATCGATTTCGCCCTGGATGCGGAGCGCCAGGAGGGCAAGCCACCCGAGGAGGCGATCTACCAGGCCTGCCTGCTCCGTTTCCGTCCCATCCTGATGACCACCCTGGCCGCCTTGCTGGGCGCCCTGCCGCTCATGCTGGGCACGGGCGTGGGCTCCGAGCTGCGGCATCCGCTGGGCATCACCATGGTGGGCGGCCTGATCTTCAGCCAGGTGCTCACGCTGTTCACCACGCCGGTGATCTACCTGGCCTTTGACCGGCTGGCCCGCCGAACGAAAAAAATCCAGGCGGTCCCCGCGGTGGCGACCTCATGATCCCCTCCGCCCCATTTATCCGGCGGCCCGTCGCCACGACCCTGCTGACGCTCGGCATCGCGCTGGCGGGCATGCTGGCGTTCCGCCTGCTGCCGGTTTCGCCCCTGCCGCAGGTGGACTTTCCGACCATTTCGGTTTCCGCCGGCCTGCCCGGGGCGAGTCCGGAGACCATGGCTTCGACCGTGGCCATGCCGCTGGAACGCTCGCTCGGGCGCATCGCCGGCGTGACGGAGATGACCTCCTCCAGTTCGCTGGGTTCAACGCGCATCACCCTGCAGTTTGACCTGAGCCGTAACATCGACGGCGCCGCCCGCGACGTGCAGGCCGCCATGGACGCCGCCCGCAGCCTTCTCCCCACCGGGATGCCGAGCAATCCCACCTACCGCAAGGTCAACCCCGCCGACGCTCCGGTGCTGATTCTGTCCATGACTTCGGACACCCTCGACCAGGGCCAGATGTACGATTCCGCCTCGACCATCCTGGCGCAGGCCCTCGCGCAAGTGGACGGCGTGGGGGAGGTGGACGTCGGAGGCAGCTCGCTGCCGGCGGTGCGCGTTGAGCTCAATCCGACGGCCCTCAACCATTATGGCATCGCGACGGCCGCCGTCCGCACGGCGATTGCCACGACCAATGCCAACCGGCCGAAAGGCATCCTCGATGGGGACACCCGCCACTGGCAGATCGCCGCCAACGACCAGGCGAAAAAGGCGGCTGACTACCGGCCGATCGTGGTCGCCTACCGCAACGGCGCGGCGGTGCGTCTGACCGATGTCGCCACCCTGGATGATGCCGTGCAGGATCTGCGCAACGCGGGGCTGGCGGACGGAAAGCCCGCGGTCTTGCTCCTGGTGCGGCGCCAGCCGGGCGCCAACGTGATCGAGACCGTCGATCGCGTGAAGGCGATTCTGCCCATCCTGCAGGCTTCGATCCCGAGTTCGATCGACCTGCAGGTAGCCTCCGACAGCACGACCACCATCCGCGCCTCCTTGCTCGGTGTGGAGCACACGCTCCTCATCTCCATCTCGCTCGTGATCCTGGTGGTCTTCCTTTTTCTGCGCCGGTGGCGGGCGGCGACCATTCCCGCCGTCGCCGTACCCGTCTCGCTCATCGGCACCTTCGGCATCATGTATCTCGCCGGGTACAGCCTGGACAACCTCTCGCTCATGGCCCTCACCATCGCCACCGGCTTCGTCGTGGACGACGCGGTGGTCGTCCTCGAGAACGTGTCCCGGCACATCGAGGAGGGGATGTCCCCGTTCGAAGCGGCGATGAAGGGCGCGCGGGAAGTCGGCTTCACCGTCGTTTCGATGAGCACCTCGCTCGTCGCCGTCTTCGTGCCGATTCTGCTCATGGGCGGAATCATCGGCCGCCTCTTCCGCGAATTTGCGGTCACGCTGTCCGCGGCAATCATGGTCTCGCTCGTGGTCTCGCTGACGACCACCCCGATGATGTGTGCCCGGGTGTTGCGGCCGCAGAGCGAGGAAAAGCCCGGACGCTTGTCCCGTTTCGTCGAACGGATGTTTGCGCGCCTGTTGCAAGGATACGATCGGACGCTCCAGTGGGCGCTGGGGCACCGGCGCGTGATGCTCGTCGCCCTGCTCGGCACCGTGGTGATGAACATCTACCTCTATGTCATCGTCCCCAAGGGTTTCATGCCCCAGCAAGATACCGGCCGCATCATGGGGAACCTCGTCGCCGACCAGAGCATCTCCTTCCAGGCGATGCGGCAAAAGCTGGTGAACTTCGTCGCCGTGGTGCGGGCCGATCCGGCCGTCGAACACGTGGTCGCCTTCACCGGCGGCGGCCAGCGCAACAGTGCGTTCTTTTTCGTGGTCCTGAAACCCATCGCCCAGCGAAAAATCTCCGCCGACCTGGTCATTGCCCGGCTACGCCGGAAGCTTGCGCACCAACCGGGCGCCACGCTTTTCCTCCAGGCCGCGCAGGACGTGCGGGTCGGCGGTCGGTCCGCGAATGCCCAGTACCAATACACGCTCAGTTCGGACGACCTCGCCGAACTGCGCGCCTGGGAGCCGCGCATCCGCCAGGCCTTGAGTCGTATACCGGAGATCGTGGACGTGAGCACCGACCAGCAGGACCTCGGCTTGCAGACCTCGCTCGTCGTCGACCGCGATGCCGCCACGCGCCTCGGGGTGAATTTCTCCCAGCTCGACTCCACGCTCAACGACCTCTTCGGCCAGCGGCAGGTTTCGACCATCTACAATCCCCTCAACCAATACCATGTGGTGATGGAGGTGGCCCCGGCCTACTGGCAGAATCCATCCGAGTTGAACAACACCTACATCGTTTCCCACACCGGCGCCGAGGTGCCGCTCTCCGCCCTCGCCCGCTGGGTGCCGACCAACACCTCCCTCGCGGTCAACCATCAGGGGCAATTCGTCGCGACGACCGTGTCCTTCAATCTCCCCCCGGGCGTTTCGCTCTCCACCGCCGCCCGCGCGGTCGAAAGCGCCCTCCTGCATATTGGAGTTCCCAGCTCGATCCATGGCAGTTTCCAAGGCACGGCACAGGCCTTCCAAGCCTCCCTCGCCAACCAGCCCCTCCTCATCCTGGCGGCGCTGGTGGCCGTCTATCTCGTGCTCGGCATTTTGTATGAAAGCCTCGTCCATCCGCTCACGATCATCTCCACCCTGCCCTCGGCCGGAGGCGGCGCGATCCTCGCTCTGCTCATCACGGGCACTGATTTCACGATCATGGCGTTCATCGGCGTCATCCTGCTCATCGGCATCGTGAAGAAAAATGCCATCCTCATGATTGACTTTGCCATCGAAGACCAGCGCCGGACCGGCGCGCGGGCGGAGGACGCGATCTACCGGGCCTGCCTGCTGCGCTTCCGCCCGATCATGATGACGACCATGGCGGCCCTGCTGGGAGCAGTGCCCCTCGCCCTGGGGCATGGCGACGGAGCGGAACTGCGGCAACCGCTCGGCATCTCGATCGTCGGCGGTCTCATTGTGAGCCAAGTCCTGACCCTTTATACCACGCCCGTGGTTTACCTCTATCTCGAACGGTTCGGCGCCTGGGGAACGCGCTTGGCGCGGCGTCTCCACCCCCATTCCGTCGCGCGCGTGCCCGCGGGTCTTCCCATTTCATGAACGCTCAAAGACTTTTTCATTTTGGCGCCGGTCTGGCGCTCCTCGTCCTCGGCGGTTGTGCCGTCGGTCCCGACTACCAGCGTCCGGTGGTGGATGCTCCCGCCTTCAAGGAAGCCGGTCAGTGGAAGCCCGCCGAACCGGGCGAACAGGTTCCCCGCGGAAAATGGTGGCAGGCCTACGGAGACCCCGTGCTCAACGGACTGGAGGACCGCATCGAAATTTCCAGCAACACCCTGCACGTCGCGGAAGCGCAGTATCAGCAGGCACAGGCCGCCGCCACCATCGCCAATGCCGCGCTTTTTCCGTCGGTCAGCGCCGACGGCTCGGCGGGCCGGTCCAACGCTCCCGCGCATGGGACCATTCCCGCCTCGTTGGCCAATACTTTCGGCGCCGGTCTGGCGGCCAGTTGGGAATTTGATCTCTGGGGCCAGGTGCGCCGCAGCGCGGAAGCCGGCCGGGCGGCGGCGGCGGCCAGCGCGGCGGACCTTGAATCGGTCCGCCTCAGTCTTCATGCCACGCTGGCGCAGACTTACTTCTCCCTGCGCGTCGCGGACACCGAACAGCGGCTGTATGAGCGGATCGTCGCGGACTACATGCGGTTCTTAAAAATGACGCAGAACCGCTACGCGCAGGGTGTCGACACCCGCGCGGACGTCGTCGTCGCCGAATCCCAACTGAAGACCGCGCAGGCCCAGGCCGTCGATCTCACCTTGCAGCGGGCCCAGTTGGAACACGCCATTGCGGTCCTCCTCGGACAACCCCCGGCTGCTTTCTCCCTGCCGTCAGCCGATCTGACGATCCAGCCGCCCGTCCCGCCGGTATTGATTCCCTCGCAACAGCTCGAACACCGGCCCGATATCGCCGGGGCGGAGCGCCGGCTGGCCGCGGCTTCCGCCGGGATCGGTGTGGCCAAGGCCGGCTATTTCCCGCTCATCTCCCTTTCGGGTTCCGCCGGGTATCAAGGGCCGCAATACCAGCACCTCTTCAACGCGCCGAATGAAATTTGGTCGCTGGGCGCCGGGGCGGTCATGCCCCTGTTCGATGCCGGCAAGGTCCGCGCCCAAGTCAGGCAGGCCCGCGCCGTCTACGAGGAAAGCCTCGGCACCTACCGCCAGACGGTCCTCGCCGCCTTCCAAGAGGTGGAAGACAACCTCGCCGCTGCCGCCATCCTGACTCAGGAGGCCGCGGTGCAGGCAGAGGCCCTGGCGGCGGCGCGGCAATCGGCGGTCATCACGCTCAATCAATACCAAGCCGGCACGGTCAGTTACTTGAATGTGGTGACAGCCCAGACGGCCCAACTCGCTGCCGAGCAGACCGCCGTGCAACTCCTCGGCCGGCGGCTCAACGCCAGTGTCACGCTCCTCAAAGCCGCGGGCGGAGACTGGTGGATGCCCGGCGAGCCCCAAGATGCACGCGCCGCCAAGGTTCCGTAGACGAGCAGAGCGTCCGCCATCAAAGGCTCGCATTCCAGCCATCGTAGAGGAAACGACTTTGCGTCGTTGGGACAAAGGCGCTGCCCATTCCAAGCGGAGAGAAGTTCCTGCGCCCGCCGGCCCGGATAACTAGCACGTGAGCCCTGCACTTGTGCATCTCCTTCAGACGTGATCGGATGCGCCCAGTCTGGTCGCCCGGCAATTTGTTTCATCCTTCCAACATGAGAATCACGGTTCTTGGCGCCGCCGGCGGTGAAGTCACCGGGTCGGCTTATCTCGTCGAAACCCTTCAAGCCACGGTGCTCGTCGACTGCGGGCTGTTCCAAGGCCACCACGTGGAGGCCCTGAACTGCCCGCCAGTGGGAGCCGGCTCGGCGCGGCTGGATGCCGTGGTTCTCACGCATGCACATCTCGATCATACCGGCCGCCTGCCACTGCTGGCGCGGACGGGTTTCACCGGGCCCATTTTTACCACTCCGGCCACGATTGAAATGACCGGGCTGATTCTGCGTGATGCCGCCAAAATCCAGGCCCAGGACACTGAGCGGCTCAACCGCACGCGCCGGCGGGCAGGCGAGGCGCCGGCCGAGCCGCTTTACAGCCTCGCGGACGCCGAGCGGATCCTGCAACAGCTCAAACCCGCCCCCTACCACGAGCCGTTTACCGTGGCACCGGGCTTGCAGGTGCGTTTCATTGAGGCCGGCCATATGCTTGGCTCGGCGAGCCTCCAATTGCTGGCGGAGGAAGACGGCCGGCCACGCACGGTGGTCTTCTCCGGTGATCTTGGTCCCAAGGGGGCGCCCATTCTCCGCGACGCCGAGTCCTTTGCACGGGCCGACACGGTCTTCCTTGAGTCCACCTACGGCGATCGCGACCACCGGCCGTTTGCCGACACAGTCCACGAGTTCATCGCCATCCTCCAGCAGGCGGTCGCGCAGAAAAGCAAGGTGCTGGTACCGACCTTTGCCGTGGGCCGCGCGCAACTATTGACCGCGTTGCTGGCCTGGATCTTCCGGAACCGGCGGGTCGAGCCGTTTCCGGTGTTTCTCGACAGCCCCATGGCCATCGAGGCGTCGCGCATCTACGCCCGGCACCCGGAGCTTTTCGACGACGAGATGCTCGCGTTTCTGAAGGTCAGACCGCTCGCACAGGATCTCACCACGATGAGAATGACGGCGCCGCCCGACGAATCGCGGCGGATCAACGACTGCCCCGGTCCGTGTCTTGTGATGGCGGGCGCGGGCATGTGCACCGCCGGCCGCATCCTGCACCACCTCCGCCACAACCTGTGGAACCCGGAGGCGCACGTGATCATCGCGGGCTACCAGGGCAGCGGCACACTCGGGCGCCTGCTGGTCGAGGGCGCGAAGAAGGTCACCATCTTCGGCGAGACGGTCGCGGTGATGGCACAGGTCCACACGCTGGGCGGCTTCAGCGCGCACGCCGGGCAGACGGATCTGGCGGCATGGTTCGCCACCCTCGCGCCATCCCGGCCGCAGGTCATCCTCACCCACGGTGAGAACGGTCCCCGCGCGGCCCTAGCCGGACTGATCGGCAAAACCCACGGGTTGACCCCGGTGCTGCCGGCCCTGGGCGACATCATCGAGGCGTAAGGTTGGTCCTGTCGCGGCGTCCGCCGGCATGCGGCTACTCGCTGGTCGCCGCAACGGTCGAGGTGAAATGGTACGCCCCCGACCCGACGCGGAACACCGCCGCGCCGTGGTCGAAGCGGAGCAGCGACACGCCGCGCGCGCGCGCGGCCAGTTCGCCGTCTTCCCGCACGGCGTCCGCGTCCGTCGCGGGAACGAAAATCGTTGCCTGCGTGTTCGCCGGCACCTCGGCATCGAGTTGAAAACACCGGCCGTCGATTTTCCACGCGCTGCTGATGCGTCCTGAAATCGAGTCATAGTCTGCCCGCGCCCAGGTCAGTCCGGCCGCGACCGACGGCTGAATCACGATCGACCGGAAGCCCGGCGCGTCCGTGTCGATGCCCGCGATATGGCGATAGAGATACTCTGCCACCGACCCGAACGAATAGTGGTTGAACGAGTTCATCGCGATCGTCTGGAACCCCCGGTCCGGCGTCCAGCCATCCCACCGCTCCCACACGGTCGTTGCGCCGTTTTTCACCGGGAAGAGCCACGAGGGATACGTTTCCTGCAGCAGCACCCGGTACGCGATGTCGTCGCGCCCCGCGAGGTGCAGCGCCGGCAGCAGCCGCGGCGTGCCAACGAAGCCCGTGGCGAGATGCCAGTCGCGCTTCCGCATTTCCTCCACAAATTTTGCCGCGACCCGCGGCCGCGCGTCGTCCGGCACCAAATCCATCGAAAACGTCAGTGCGTAGCCGGTCTGACTGCTGTCGCGAATGCTGCCGTCGGCGAGCACGAAATCGCGCTGAAAAGCGGTCTTCACCTGCTCGCGCCGCTGCGCATAGCGCGCCGCCTCGTCCGGCCGCCCGATGGCCGCCGACATTTCCGCCATAAGGCCGTACAGGTGGGCGTAATACGCCGTGTCGATCACCGCGACGCTCGCGCCGCCGCCCAGGTTGAGATGGTCGCCAAGCGGGCGTTTGGCCGCGGGTCCCGCCGCGGGCTTCGACTCGAGCCAAGCCATGTAGCGGGACATCGCCGTGAAATTGCGCTCGATGATCCGGGTGTCACCGTAAACGCGATAGAGGGCGTGCGTGCAAAGCAGCGTCGCGTCGCTCCAGCCGGTCGCCGTCCAGAGGCGGCCGAACGCTGGCGCGACGTTGGCGAAGCTTCCGTCCGGCAGCTGCGAGTCGATGGCGAGGGTCGTGAGCCAGCGGGAGAAGAAACTCGCGATGTCGAAATTGTAGGCCGCCGTCCGGACAAAAAACTGCGCATCGCCGCTCCAGCCGGCCCGCTCGTCGCGCTGCGGGCAGTCGGTCGGCACCTCGAGGTAGTTGCCCTTCTGCCCCCAGATGATGTTTTGAAAGAGCTGGTTCACGAGCGGACTCGAGCACGCAAACTCGCCTGTCCGGACGAGGTCCGAGTGCACCACCACGCCCGTCACCGCCTCGGGGCCGGGCCGGGCATCCAGCCCGGTCACCTCGACGTAGCGGAAACCGTGGAAGGTGAAGTACGGCTCCAGCGTCTCGCTTTCCCCGCCGCGCAGGTAATACACGTCGGTCGCGTTCGCGCCGCGCAGGTTGGAGGTGTAGAGCGTGCCGTTCGGGTTCAGCACCTCGCCGTGCCGCACCATGACCTTCTGGCCCGGGCGGCCGCGCACCTTGAGCCGCACCCAGCCCACCATGTTCTGCCCGAGATCAAACGTGTAGGCGCCCGGCCGCGGCTCGGTCACCGTGCGCGCCGGCAGCTCCTCGGAGATGCGCGTGGATTCCGCGTTTGCCGCCTCGATAACAAACTTCGCCGGCGGTTGCTGCGGATCCAAGGACCGCAACCCCGTCGCCACCGGCTGCCACGCCGAATCATCGAAGCCGGCCCGCGTCCAACCATCGCGCCACAACCGCGCATCATATTCGCAACCCTGCATCAGGTCCGCGTGCCGGATCGCCCCCCACGCCGCCCGCCACGTTCCGTCGCTCGCGATGATCTCGCGCGTGCCGTCGGCATACTCGATCTCGAGCTGCGCCAGCAGCCGCGGATAGCCGCCGTAGTAATAGCGCCGGCCCGTGTAGCCCAGCACGCTCGCATACCAGCCGTCGCCGAGGATCGCGCCGAGCGCGTTTTCGCCGCGACCCACCTGCGCGGTGACATCGTAGGTCTGGTACTGGACCCGCGCCCGAAAATCCGTCCAGCCCGGCGTGAAATAATCGCGTCCCACCCGCGTCCCGTTCAGCTGCAGCTCATAGGCGCCGAGCGCGGTGCTGAAAATCGTCGCCCGCCGCACCGGCTTCGCGACGGAGAAGCTCTTTCGCAGCAGCGGCGCCGGTGGCAGCCAGTACGTCAGCGTCTGCGGCGGGCCATCCCATGGATTCCGCTTCCCCGGCGGCGCGACCAGCGGTTTCCAATCGCGGTCATCATAGCCGCGCTCGGTCCAGCGCGCACCCGCCGTGGCCGCGAATTTCCAGCCCGTGTCGATCGCCACGATCTGTGTGCCGCCGTCCGCGAACTGCAGCTGCACCTCGCCGAGCGCCGCCGGCTGATAGCCGTCGCGCTGCGTGATCTCCAATCCGACCACGTTTTCGCCGGGTGCCAGCAGCGACGTTACTTCGATCGGCGCGATCTGTTCCCAGCGCGTCACGGCCCCTGCGGGACGGCCGTTGACCGTGATCGCGCACACTTGGTCGGCAGTGAGGACGAGCGTGGCGCGGACGAGCTGGCGCCCGGCCGGCCAGGCGAGCGTCCCGCGGACGTACGCCGTGAGCGGAGCGGTTTTTGAAACCTCCAGGTCGGCATACACCCATGGCTGCCGGCCGAGCCGTTCACGCGTCCCATCGTCAATCGTCGAGCCATCCGCCGGCAGGGGCGCGTCCAGTCCGATCCACTGCGCGCGCCAGTCTTCCGCCGCCAGGAGGCCGACGCTCCAGTACGCCGGAGCGCTCCACGCGCTCTCCGCGCCCGCTTCGTCCCAGACGCGCGCTTTCCACCAACACTGCTGCCGCGCCGCGAGCGTCCGGCCCGCATACACGATTTGCTGCATCTGATCGGAGTTTACCGCCCCCGTGTCCCAGAGATCGCCCGTGCCTTGCGCGAGCAGCTCCGGTGTGGAGGCGACGATAATCTGGTAGGCGGTCTGGCGCACGCCGCGCGCACCAGCCTCCGCCTGGAGAATCCATCCGAGCCGCGGATGGAGTTCGCCGATGCCCTCGGGATTCACGCGATATTCGCAGCGCAGATAGGTCACCGTCACGCGCGCGGCCAGCGGCGGAAGACCGCCCGCGGCGAAACTGAACAGCAGCAGCAAAATTTTCCGGATGGTCATGGGGAGACATCGCCGGACGTCCGGCGGACGTACGTTCACCCTAATACGCGGACCGCCCGGCCCGACACACGAAAAATCTGACTGTCACCCCGTGCGGCTTTGCTTCAGGACAGTTTTTGCGTCAACCCCTTGGTAGGTTATGTGTCCGGCACCAGTGGCCGCTACGTGGGGCATGTCACTTTCCTGGCCTCCGGTTTCGAGGGACAACCCTTGCGTCTAGGCTGCGCTTTGAGATGTTCCTACCGCCGATCTGCTGTCACGGTGCGGTACCAACGGAATATGTTCAGTTTATTGCTGTCGATGAACCGCCGCGGCTTCCTGCGGATATCAACCCCGGCCGCTTTGCTGGCCGGAGCAATGGCGATCAATCTTTTGGCCGCCGCTGACGGCGATGCTCCTGGTGCAGCCGTGCTTCAAACCACGGTCCAGTCCCCCGCGGGAAGCCGGTTGCGGGTCGAAGCGCCCGATGCGCACATCGTCCGTGTCTGGTTGAAACCTGCAGGTGAGTTCACGCGGCAGCCGTCGCTTGCGCTGGAGGCCGCGCCCGCGACGCGAATCCCGCTGACCATTGCCGAAAATGATGGCACCGTGACGGCAGGCACCGGGGCGTTGATGGTGCGAATCGACCGGCAGACCCTTCGTTTCGAAGTGGCCGCGGCGGATGGCACTCCTCTCATGGCCGATGTGCGGGTGGCCATGACAACCCCTGGTGCGGCTTGGACGCTCATCCACATCCTGGATGCCGGCGAAAAGCTGTTCGGCCTCGGCCAGGACAATCAGAACAACGGCCGGCTCAACCGGCGTGGCGTGATCCGCGAGCTGTGGGCCGGCCAGAAGATCAATTCCGGCAATGTGACGGCCGAATACCCGGTCCCATTCCTGCTGAGCACCGGCCGCCAGGGCCACGCGTACGGCGTGTTTTTCGACAACGTTCACCGTTTGCGCTTCGATCTTGCCAAGACCAAGGCCGACGAAGTCCGCTGCGACGCCGAGGGCGGCGAGATCGATCTTTACGTGATCGACGGGCCAGGGCTCGCCGACGTCATTGAGAGGTACACGAGCCTGACGGGCCGGCCTTCGCTGCCGCCGCTCTGGGCGCTCGGCTACTGGCAGAGCAAGTGCACCTATTACGACTGGAAGCCGCTGGACGAAGCTTATCAGCAACTCGACGCACGGGGTTTCCCGGTCGACGTGATGGTGATTGACGCCGACTGGCCGGAGATCGTCACCGACTATGTCTGGGCGAAGCGCTGGTTCGGCCCCAACTACACCCCGGCCGACAAGATTGGCGCCTATTTAAAGCGCGGGGTGAAGATCGTCATGTCTCAGTCCGGCCCCATGGTCCGGCAGGAGTCACCCACCTTTGCCTCGGGCTGGGCGGCGGGCGTGTTTGCGACGGACGGCCAGGGGCACCCGGTCGAGTGCGGTTATTACGGCGGCAAGCTCCTCGATTTCACCAGCCCGCAGATCAACGACTGGCTCTGGCCGCAGACCCGTCGCCTGAACGAGCTAGGCACCGCCGGCTGGTGGCTCGACCTGACGGAGCCGGAGGGGGAGCTGCCGCAGACGCATTATTACGGCGGGGGGCCCGCCAACATCCACAACCAGTTTTCGCTGCTGTGCACGCGCAGCTTCGAAGGCGTGCAGCTCGCGGTGCATCCCGACCAGCGGCCTTTCATCCTCACGCGCACCGGTTCCGCCGGGCTGCAGCGCCACCATGCCGCCGTGTGGACGGGCGACATCTACAGCGATTACGCAACCCTCCGGGCGCATCCGCCGGAGATGCTCAACTCCGGCCTGTCGGGGTTCAACTGGTGGACCTGCGACACCGGCGGGTTCATGGAAGGCTACTACAAGAACGACCAGTTCGGCGCCCATGCCCGCCTCTACGAACGCTGGATGCAGTTCTCCGTGTTC
The DNA here is from genome assembly GCA_049513315.1 of Opitutaceae bacterium. GTDB lineage: Bacteria > Verrucomicrobiota > Verrucomicrobiia > Opitutales > Opitutaceae > Fen-1467. Next base: position 65,361 of record JBEKWG010000011.1, on the reverse strand, counting down.
AGCCCGATTACGCGCGCACACAAGGCCGGCGGCTCGCCCGAGCCCTATCAATTCGGCCCCGTGGTGGAGCAGAGCACCCGCCACTATCTGCAGCTTCGCTACCGTCTCCTGCCTTACATCTATTCCTACGCCTGGGAGGCCAGCCAGCACGGCCTGCCCCTCGTGCGGCCGCTCGCCCTTGAGTTCCCCGACGACCCGCAGTCCGTCGCCACGCTTGGTGACGAGTACCTGTTCGGGCGCGAACTGCTGGTCGCGCCGGTGCTTTTCGAGGGCCAGACCAACCGTAGGGTCTATTTTCCGCCGGGCAACTGGATCGATTGGGATTATGGCTGCGAATATGCCGGCGGGCGGGAGTGGGTCGTCGCGGCACCGCCGAACCGCATCCCGGTCGCGGTGCGCGCCGGTGCCATCATCCCGCTCGCGCCGGCCATGAAGAACACCGGTGAGAAACCCTGGGATCCGCTCACGCTCGAGGTTTTCCCCTGCGGCCGGTCGAGCTTCACGCTTTACCACGACGATGGCGCCACCTTTGCCTACCGCCAAGGCGAGTACACCGTCACGCACCTCGCCGCAGAGGCGACCGGCGACTCTGTCCGGCTGACCATCGACGAGTCCAACAAGCGCTTCGCGCCGTCCGTCTACCGGGTGCGCTTTCATCTTGGCCGGACACCAATCAGCGTGCGGCTGGCCGGCGCCGCCGCCCAACGCACCACCGCGGAAGAGGTGGCGGCCGGTGAATGGTCTTGGAACGCGGAGGCCCGCGTGCTGACCGTGGCGTTGGACGCCCGCGGCGCCACCAGCCATGGCATCAATGTCTTCCTCGATGAGCATGTCCTGCCGGTCCGCTTAGCCCCCGAGCTCCAAGCCGACGCAATCGATGCGCGCGGCGAGGCGGCCGGCTCGATGGGCAGACCGATGCCGCACTTTTTCCCTCCGCCGGCGCTGCCGGCGCGCATCAAGGCGATCAACTACGACGAGGGTGGGGAAGGCGTGGCGTTTCACAGCTTGCGTCGGCCGCCGGACAACAAGCGCTACCGCCCGGACGACTTCGGCATTGCCGATACCAACGATGCCGGCGGCGGTTACGTGCTGGCCGGCCTCCGCCCGGGCGAATGGGTGCGTTATACCGTCGACTGCCGCGGTGGCGGCTATTTTGATCTCACCGCCCGGGTCGCCAGTGGGCGCGATGGCGGACGGATCCGCTGCATGGCCTTGGACCAAGTGGTCGCGATCATCGATGTGCCGGTCACCGGTGGCGATAATGCCTTCACGGATGTCACCATCCCGGCGGTCTACCTGAATCCGGGGGAACTCAGTCTCCTGCTATACGTCGATGCGCCCGGCTTCGCTTTGAACTCTTTCGAATTCCGTCGGAGCGCGCAGCCTCCGTCCATTTATCCCGCCGCACTGGCGGCGCGGACCGGAGTCATCGAGCTTGCCGACCTGAACGGCGGCTCCGCCGGCCGCGGCGTACTGAGGAACCTTGGCCGCATCGGCTCGAGCGTAACCTTTGGCGTCGTGTCCGCCCGGGGTGGGGAGACGATCCTGCGTTTCCACTATCAAGGCGCCGCCGGGAAACCGCTTCCCTACTCGCTGCAGGTCGGTGACGCCCGGGAAACGCCCCTCCAGATTCCGTCCACCGGCGGCGAGTGGAAAACCTTCGATGTCGCCGTCCAGCTTCAACCCGGCGCGAACCGGGTCACCCTCGCCGGTCTTGTCGACGGCTGGGACTCGATCGCCCTCGACTCCCTCGAAGTTGTCACGCCCTAGACTGTTTGGGGACCGGCTTGGCCGGAGGTGATCCGCGGGAAAGCCGCCCGGCACCCCAGGAGGGAAGGATTTCCCAGCTCCTCACCCTGCGGGCAAGCCCCCGTCCTCCACGCCGTAAGTTCCCGGGAATTCCTCCCCGCCCGGGGTTTTGTCCGCCAGTTCCTGCTGGAGTTTCTGGATCTGGCTTTCGTAGGTGGGCGGAGGGTCCGGGTTGCGATAGAACACGCCGGTGTAAAGCGTCCGCCCGTATTCCTGCGCCAGCTCCATGGCACGGATCCGGTTGGTGACATCATGCCCTTCGGCCGCGAGTTTGCGCATCCGGTTTTTCTGGGTCTTCAATTGCGTCTCAGGATCGCCATAGGTGACGCACGGCGACTGGATGTTCACAAAGGCGAACCCGGGATAGCGAATGGCCTCCTCAATCATCTTCGCCAGTCCCTCCATGTCGGCCGGGACGCCTTGGGCCACAAACCCAGCCCCGTAGGCGAGCACGTAGAGCAGCGGATTCACCGGATCCTCCATGCTGCCATGGAGGGAGGAGGCGGTCTTGGTGCCGCGCGGGGAGGTCGGGGACAACTGGCCTTTCGTCAGGCCGTAGACCTGGTTATCCATGACGATGTAGGTCAGATCGAGATTGCGGCGGATGGCATGCGGCACGTGGCCGCCGCCGATGGAGAAACCGTCACCGTCGCCGCCGGCAACCAACACCAGCAGGCTGGGATTGGCCAGTTTGATGCCTTGCGCGATGGGCAGAGCGCGGCCGTGCACGGTATTAAAGCCGTATGCCGTGGTGTAACCCGGGATGCGGCTCGAACAGCCGATGCCCGAGACGAACGCGATTTCATGCGGCGGTCGCCCGATGGCCGCGAGGGCGCGATAGATGGCGGTCACCACGCCATAGTCGCCGCAACCCGGACACCAGATCGGCTTAAGGCTGCTGCGATAATCCTTGGCGGTGAAAACCTCCGGACTCAGCGGACATTCGACGCTCATGACGGTGCCTCGGTTTTGGGGGCGGAGTTGCGGAGTGGAGGGTGGTTCAAAGCCGTGCGAGTTTCCGGATTACACCCAGCACTTCATCCGGAGTGATGGGATTGGAGCCGCTTTTGGCCAGTGACTGGAATTCAGGCGGGACCGATACCCACATGCGGATGATACGGTAAAGCTGCCCCTGGTGGGATTGCTCGATGACCAGGCATTTGCGCAGCGAAGCGAAAAACTCCCGGTAGATCTCCTCGGCCACCGGATAAAGCAGCTTTGGGATCAGCAGCTTGACCTTGAGGTTCTCGGTCTGGGCCAACTGCAAGGCCTCCAGGGCGACCCCGGCCACGCTGCCCCAACTGATGAGGCCCACGGTGGCATCCGGGTTTCCCTCCACCACGAACAGATCGCGGCGCCGCTGCAACGGCTCCAGTTTTTTGAGCCGCTTGTCGTTCATCCGGGCGTGCATCTCGCCATTGGCCGTCGGAGCGCCCCGCTCATCATGCTCGATGCCCGCGGCCAGATAATTGCCGCCCTTCATGCCGGGCTGGCTGAGGGGACTGATGCCGGATTCGGTGAAACGGAACCGGACATATGGCTCCAAATCTTTCGCCGTCGGAGCCAGTCGCTGGGTCAGCTGGAACCGAGAGGTGTCGATGGGATCCACGATCTCCTTGCGCTGCGCGATCTCCTGGTCCGAGAGGACGATGACCGGAGTCTGGTAATACTCCGCCAGGTTGAAGGCCTCGACGGTGACACCAAAGGTGTCCTCGACGCTGATGGGCGCCAGCACCGGCCGGATGGTGTCGCCATGCGCCGAGAAGGCCGCGGCAAACAAATCCGCCTGCTCGGGCTTGGTCGGCATGCCGGTGGAAGGCCCGCCGCGCTGGACATTCACACAAACCAGCGGCAGCTCGGTGACACTGGCCAGGCCCAGCACCTCAGCCTTGAGCGAAAGACCGGGACCGGAGGTGGCGGTCATGGCCTTGACCCCGGCGAAAGAGGCGCCCACCGCCGCGGCGATCCCGGCGATTTCATCTTCCGCCTGCAGCAGCGAGCCGCCGTGCTTCCAGATTTCCCGGCTCAGATAGTGCATGATCTCCGAGGCCGGAGTGATGGGATAGCCGCCGAAGAATTTGCAGCCCGCAAAGAGCGCCGCGGCTCCGCACATTTCGTTGCCATCGGTCAGGAGGAGCTTGCGACCGCGGATGGCTTCCGGGGGACTCAGCCGCAGCTTCTGGTTGAGCGGATTATTCTCCGCATACGCCAGTCCCGCGGCAAAGGCCCGCTCGTTGCCCTGCAGAACGGCTTCGCCTTTGCGGGCGAATTTCTTGCGGATGCCGTCCGGAAGGCTGTTGCGACCCAGTCCATACCATCCCGCCAGCAACCCCAAAACCACGTTGTTCTTGGCCTGCAGTGTGCCCGCCGCTTTCATGGCCATGTCTTCCATGGGCACGGAGAGAACCACGGCAGGAATCGCGCCCGGGAGAGGCAGCCGGGCTGGTTCCACTCCGGTCTTGCTCTCGTAGATGACGACGGTGTCAGGGCCGACCGGCAGTTCGCCGCCGAATTTCAGGAAGTCCTCCCAGTTCAGGACGACCGCCACGCCCAGCGTGCCGCCTGGATTCAACACCGGCCGGGTGGACACCCGCAGACGGCACGACGACTCGCCCCCGCGAATCTGGGAGCCGAAGCTCTTGGTCAAAATGGCAAAGTAGCCCTCCGTGGCCGCGGCGCTGATCAGCGATTCGCCGGCGGACACGATCCCGTCGCCGCCGGAGCCGGCCATGCCGATGATCAAGTCGTCTACCATGGATGATTAATGCGGGATGATCTTGTTGGACCCGCTGGAATCAGGCAACATCTCGTTGAAATCGCGGGGAAAACCATCGGAGCGAGGGGCTCGCAGGGAAAAAATCAAGATAACGCTTCAATGGGGGTTCCGCTACCCGCCACGGAACACGCCGGCCTGTCCGTTTGCAAACCCGGGAATCTGCGCTGAACGTACGCTGTCCGGAAGACCCGGATCTCGCTGTTCGCCTCAAATCCCTTCGCCATGAACCTGACCTTGCTCCTCGGAATCCTACTCGGCGTTGTTCTGACGTTCCTGCTCGTCGGGGCCGGGTTCTTCCTTGTGTTCCCCAAGCTGATGCTTCATGAGCGGCCCAGTCCGCTCGGCCTCGATGAAACCGTTGAGAAAATCACCCAGACTGCGCTTGCCGCCGGCTGGGTGGTGCAAAGCGTCGTCGAGCTCGAGAAATCGGTGAAGAAAAACGGCGGCGGCGATGTGCTGCCGGTGCGGCTCGTCAACCTGTGCGAGGCGCGCCACGCCGCCCAGATCCTGCGTCATGACTCCGCACGCAAGGTGTCTGTGCTCATGCCCTGCACCATCTCCGTCTACCAGAAGGCGGACGGCCACGCGTACATCGGCACGCTCAACGCCGGTCTGCTGGCGCGCATCTTCGGCGGCGTGGTGGCTCGCGTGATGGGCGGTCCTGTTTCCGCCGACCAGGCACGGTTCATCGCCTTCGCGGACCCCCCCGCCTGAATCGATTTATCCCCCGCCGGCCTGCGCTGGCTTTTTGGCCTTCAATCCATCAAACTGGCACCGTCATGGCTCTCACTCCCTCTACTATGCTTCCTTGGGGCACGTTGGCGCCGGACTTCCGTCTGCCCGACGCTGTCAGCGGCCGGATGGTCGCGCTGGCTGACTTTGCCAAGAATCCCGCGCTGGTCGTCATGTTCATCTGCAACCACTGCCCGTATGTGCAACACATCCGCGCCGGCTTGGCCGCGTTCGGGCGCGACTACCAGCCGAAGGGTGTGGGTGTCGTGGCGCTCAGCGCCAACGACGTGGCGGATTATCCCGAGGACAGCCCGGCGAAGATGAAGGCCGAGGCCAAGGCGGCGGGCTACACCTTCCCGTATCTCTTCGATGAAACGCAGGCCGTGGCCAAGGCTTACCGCGCCGCCTGCACGCCCGATCTCTACGTGTTCGACCGCAGCCGGAAGCTCGTGTATCGCGGCCAGTTCGATGACAGCCGCCCCGGCAACGGCCGGCCGGTCACCGGCGCCGACCTGCGCGCGGCCTGCGACGCCGTGCTGGCCGGCCGTGCGCCCGCCGCCGACCAGAAGCCCAGCATCGGCTGCAACATCAAGTGGAAGCCGGGCAACGAGCCTGACTACTTCAGCTGAGCCGGATCCGCTGCGCTGCGCGGCGGGACCCATGGCCGCTGGTTCTTGGAACGCGCGCTATGCCCGCGGGGTGGTGAGAACCCGCCCGGAGGTCGGGTTCAACCGTTGCCAGCGAAGCCACCCGTGTCAGTCGGCAAACTCCAGCCGCCGACCGGCGTAGACTTGGAGGCAGACCCCGGGAAATTCATCCCACAGACGGCGAATGGCGGCCAGTCCCGTGCAGTGGCAGCAACCAATCTGGTGGGGCTGGCAGGCGCGCAGCGCGCGTACCGTTTCCTCCATGCGCCGGACTGAGGCATTCTCGAGATGCAGCCCGCCAAACAGCGCCCGCACGGGCGCGTCGCCGGTCAGCCGTGCGATGTGGCTCAAGGTGTTGACGACGCCGGCGTGCGCGCAGCCGCAGATGACGATTATGCCCTGCGAGGTGGACAGGTAGAACGCTTGGTCGTCGAGCAACGGATCGGGCCGGGTCAGGGCGGGGTCGAGAAAGAACGGCCCACCGGTGTCCTCGAAGTCGTTGGTGCGGGGGATCTGGCCCGTTGCCCACACCCCCGGTGCTACTTCGCACGGTTCGCGCGTGAAAATCACTTGGCGCTCGTCGTGCAGAAACGACTCTGTCTCCACGTAGGTTGTGCTGATGCGCCGCGTGGCGGCCGGATCGGTGCCGATGAATTTGGGCTCGACCGCGCGGGGATGCAGAAACAACGGCGCTCGCGGTGCGGCGGTCAGCGCCGCCTCCAATCCGCCGACGTGGTCGAAATGACCGTGACTCAGGACGATTGCATCGGCCAGCGACAGGTCAATGCCAAGTCGCGCTGCGTTGTGGATCAGCGCCATGCCTTGGCCGGTGTCGAACAGGACGCGGTGCGCTCCGGTGTCGATCCAGAACGAGAGCCCATGCTCGCCGAGGATGCCGGCGCCGCGGGCGGTGTTTTCCACGAGGATGGTGAGGGAGATCATGGGAGGGGGTGTTTGGCATCGGGATCGTTTTCTTTGCCGCGGTAACCCCGCCGGCCACGGCGCCGGGCGGTCGCGTCGTTCACCTCCTCGGTCCAGCCGCCGCGCGGATTCTCGACGGTGTCATAGCGGGGCGCATAGGGTTTGAGGTCCAGCAGCGGCGTGCCGTCGAGCACGTCGACGCCGGCAAGGTGCAGCACATGACCCTCGCGGCGGACGAGGCGCACGAGACTCAGGCCGATCGGATTGGGGCGGCACGGCGCGCGCGTGGCGAATATGCCGTGCTCAAGGTCCTGCAAATACGGCTTCACACGCAACTGCGGTGGGTCCGCCCGGTGCAGCCAGTAGAGCAGATAGAGGTGCGAAAAACCCTCGATGTCCGCCAGGCCGTCGGCGAACTCGGGAAAAATTTCCGCCCGGCCGGGGCAATCGCGCGCGTAGACGGGCTGGATGGGCGTGGCGTCCGCCGAGGTGTGCTCGCTGCGGATCACGCCGATGGGGCGAAACGTGACGCTGGTGGGGTTCATGACGACGCGGTTTCGTGGTGCGCGGGGGAAGGTGATTCAATTTGTTTCTCCGGAAGGAGGCTCTGGCGTCAGCGCGCGGCGCTCATGTGCCCTACGGCCAAAGACGAGTTCGTAAGCGCGGCAGCACGGGCAAACGCGGCCCTCGACCTTTCGCACCAGCCAGAAAGCGGCGCCGCGCTGATGCCGCCTCGCGCGCCGGCACACCGGACAGCTCAGGCAGACATTGGCCAGGGCCTGGTCGAGTCGGGATGGTTTCTGCATAAGCACGTCAGTCCGTTGGGCGCACCTTTTCGTAAAAACGACTATCGGTTTTCATCGTACCACGCGCGCATAAAAGTGGCGGCTGAGCGGCGGCCGGGTGCTCGCGGGCCCAAAAGGCGCGCTGCTGCGCGTCGCGCCGACGCCCTCCAGCGGGCGCAGTGACAGTCTTCATCATGGTGGTGCTGGTCGTCGTGGTGATAACGGCCGTCTCCGTGCCTGTCGCAGGCATTTTCGTCCACGACCAGCCGTTCGTCGAGCCAGGCGGCGATGAGTTCGTCGGGCGCGGCCGGCGGCCCGCCGGCGAGGACCTTGATGCCATGCTCTTCCATGCGCACCTACGCGCTGCGGCCTATGCCGCCGGCGAGCACAAGGTTGACGCCGGCCGCCCGCAGCAGGGGCGGCCAGGCGCAGGGTTCGGACTCGAGAGGGACGATAATCATCCGCCGACGCACGGCGCGGTGCCGCGGGTCGACTTCAACCACGGCGAATTTGTACGAGCCACTGTAATGGGGCGAGAACCTTGATGCCATGCTCGGCCACGCGCATTTGCGCGCCACAGCCCATGCCGCTGGCGAGCACGAGGCTGACGCCGGCCGCCCGCAGCAGGAACGGCCAGGAGCAGGGTTCGGACCCGGGAGGGACAACAATCATCCGCCGGCGCACGGTGCGATGCCGCGGGTCGACTTCAACCACGGCGAATTTGGACGAGCCGCCGTAGTGGGGCGAGAACTCGTCCGTGTCGGTGAGAGGAATGGCGATTTTCATGAGGCAGCGGGTCGGGAGAGCGAGGAAGAGAGGGAGAGAGGGACGTCGAGGGCGGAAGCGCCGAGGCTGCGGCCCGGCCCAGGCAGGCAACGGTCGCAATCATTCGTGCCGCCGTCCGGCCTCCTGCCGGCGCGGAAAAGACCGACTTGGCAGACGGGCCGGCTGGCGGTATGGCAGTAAGCGCTGGCGGAATTCCGTCCCCGCCGGCCGCTTGACTGGGAAACGAGCTTCGCCCATCTTGTTTTGAGCGTATGCCCATAACGCCTATGTGCAAGCCCTGATTCCCCCCGCCATGCCCCGACCGCCTTGTCCCCGCCGCATCGCCCACTGTCCGCCCGCCACGTATTTCAAACCCGCCGGCATCCCGCTGCGCGATCTGCAGGAGATCGAGCTGGGGGCCGACGAACTCGAAGCCGTGCGTTTGGCCGACGACGAGGACCTCTACAACACCGAGGCGGCGGAGCGCATGGGTGTTTCGCGACAGACTTTCGACCGCATCGTGCGGCGCGCCCGGCGCAAAATCGCTGCCGCGCTGGTGCGCGGGCAGGCGCTCCGGATTCTGCATCCGACCAGCAGCGTTTTCGATCCGCATCATAAAACCCACTAACTTCGGCCCAGCGGCCTTGTGCCGGCGGACGGGCCTTCACATCTTGCCGCCATGGACGTGCTCTGGCTCTCCCGCCTCCAGTTCGCCTTCACGATCGCGTTTCATTATCTCTTCCCGCCGCTGAGCATCGGACTCAGCGTGCTGCTGGTGGTTATCGAGGGGCTGTGGCTGAAGACGAAAAATCCGCTGTACCACCAGATGGCGCGCTTCTGGACCAAGGTCTTCGCGCTGACCTTCGCCATCGGCGTGGCGACCGGCCTGGTGATGGAGTTCGAGTTCGGCACCAACTGGGCCACCTACTCGCGCTACGTGGGCGACGTCTTTGGCAGCGCGCTCGCCGCCGAGGGCATCTTTGCGTTCTTTCTCGAGTCGGGCTTTCTCGCGGTGCTGCTCTTTGGCTGGGACAAGGTTGGCCCGCGCGTGCATTTCCTCGCCACATGCATGGTGGCCTTCGGCGCTCACTTCAGCGCGATCTGGATCGTGGTGGCGAACTCGTGGATGCAAACGCCCGCCGGCTTCCACATCGTGGGCGAGGGTCTGGCCGCCCGCGCGGAGATCACTGACTTCTGGGCGATGGTGTTCAACCCGTCCGCAATGGACCGGCTCAGCCACACGCTCGCCGGCGCCTGGCAGGCCGGGGCGTGGCTGATGGTCAGCGTCGGCGCGTACTACCTGCTGCGCCGCCGGCACCGCGACTTTGCGCTCGCCTCGGTAAAGCTTGGACTCGGGTTCGCCCTCGTTGCGGCGTTGTTCTCGCTGGTCACCGGCCATGCGAGCGCGCGGGGAGTGACGCGCAACCAGCCGGCCAAGCTGGCTGCGTTTGAAGGCCTGTGGGAAACCACGCCGCAGGCTCCGCTGCACGTGGTTGGCTGGGTCGACGAAAAAAACGAACGGACCCATGGGCCGGCCATGTCCGGCCTGCTGAGCTGGCTGGCGTACGGCGACGCCGACCGGCCGGTGACCGGATTGAAAGAAATCCCGCGGGGCGAACGACCGCCGGTGAACTTCACCTTCCAGCTCTTCCACCTGATGGTCACCGTTGGCTTCGCCATGATCGGCCTTGCCGCGTGGGCGGTGGTCACGCTCTGGCGGGGCCGGCTGGAGGAATCGCGCCTGCTACTCTGGCTGCTGACCCTTTCCGTCCTTGGTCCGCAGATCGCCAACCAAGCCGGATGGTGGGCCGCGGAGGTCGGCCGGCAGCCGTGGATCGTTTACCGGCTGCTGCGCACGTCGGACGCACTCTCGAAGGTGGTGACCGCCCACCAGGTCGCCGCCTCGATGATCATGTTCATGCTCGTGTATCTGCTGCTCTTCGCGGTCTTCATCTATCTGCTCAACGACAAGATCCGGCACGGCCCGGATGACGCCGATTTGCAGCCGGCCGGCAAGTGGGCGCTCGGTTTCAAATCCGCCGCCGGAGGTGCGAAATGAACATGAGCCTTGGGCAGAACACTGTCCGGTCATTGCGAGGAGCCCCGACAGGTCGGAGCGACGAAGCAATCCAGCCCTTCGACAAGCTCATCCATCGACAGGCTCAGGATGACCCTGAGCAAGGTCGAAGGGTCAGGGCCCCGAGCCCGGTCGAGGAGCTGGATCGCCACGGCCTCGCCGGGCGGGGCCTCGCGATAACCCGGCGAGGGGGGCGACTGCCATGACCTTCGGCAATCTCGACCTCAACACCGTCTGGTTCGCCCTGGTGGGCGTGCTCTTCACCGGTTATGTGATCCTTGACGGCTTCGACCTGGGCGTGGGCGTGCTACACCTGTTCGCCGTCAAGCAGGACGCCGAGCGGCGCGTTTTTCTCAACGCCATCGGTCCGGTGTGGGATGGCAACGAAGTGTGGCTGGTCACGGGCGGCGGCGCGCTGTTCGCGGCGTTCCCGGTGGTCTATGCGACGGTGTTCTCCGGCTTTTACCTCGCGTTCATGGCCCTGCTGTGCGCGCTGATCTTCCGGGCGGTGGCGATCGAGTTCCGCAGCAAGCATCCGTCGCCGCGCTGGCGGGCGTTCTGGGACGCGGGCTTCGCGGGCGGCAGCCTGTTCTCGAGCCTGTTGATCGGCGTGGCGATGGGCAATATTGTCTGGGGCGTGCCGCTCGATGCGCGCGGCGAGTTTGCCGGCACCTTCCTCGGCCTGCTTCATCCCTATCCGCTGCTGATGGGCGTGACCACGGTCGCGCTTTTCGCCATGCATGGCGCCATCTACCTCGTGCTCAAGACCGAGGGCGAGCTGGAGACGCGGGTGCGGCGCTGGGTGAATCCGCTCATCATCGCCTTCATCCTCTGCTATGTGATCCTGACGCTGGCGACGCTGCTCTACGTGCCGCACATCACCGAGGCCTTCCGGCGCGAACCGTGGTTCTTCGCGGTGGCGTTGCTCGTGGTGCTGGCCATCGCCAACATCCCGCGCGAGGTCAACCATGGCCGGGAGTTCCGCGCGTTTCTTTCCTCGGTGGCGGCGATGGCGGGGCTCATGGCCCTCTTCGGCATCGGCATGTTCCCCAACCTGGTGTACAGCCATCCGCAGCCGGAACACAGCCTGACCATCCACAATGCCGCCTCTTCGGGCAAGACGCTCGGCATCATGCTGACGATCGCGCTGCTCGGCATCCCGGTGGTACTCGCGTACAGCGCCAGCATTTACTGGATCTTCCGCGGCAAGGTGAAGCTCGACCGCATGAGCTATTAGACGCCCCGTGGCTGGCTCGGTTTCCGAGCCGAGCTCCACCTGAGCCTGTCAACTATTAGTTGACAAGTTTTCCTTTGAGACTGCGAAATCAAAGATGGCGGTAGGAGTGAGATTCCACGACGGCGCGCAACCGGCGCGCCTTGATCAGACACACGCAGTTGGCGCCGTCCCGCGTGGGCAGCCAGCGGAGTTTCAGATGGCCGAAGGCAGCCTCCATCGCGGCGCGCAGGCCGCCGACCTCGATGAGCAGCACACCGTCCTCGGTGAGCCGGTCGCCGGCCTGGGCGATGAGTTTGCGGATGACATCGAGACCGTCTTTGCCACCGTCGAGCGCGCGGCGCGGCTCCTTTTGAAATTCCGGCGGCAACGTCTTCATGAGGGCGGATGGCTCGTAAGGCGGGTTGCAGACGATGAGGTCGTAGCGCTTGGGCGGCACGGCATCGAAGACGTCACTGCGGTATAGCGTCACGCGGTCTGCAACGTCAGGTTGCTTCACGTTGATCCGGGCCACCGCCAGGGTGGCGGCGGAGACGTCGATGGCGTCGACCTGCGCGCGCGGAAAACGGCGGGCGAGCAGAATCGCGAGACAGCCGGCGCCGGTGCCCACGTCGGCGGCGCGGGTCACTCCGGCCGGGTTTTTCAGCAGCCGGCCGAGCCGCGGGATGATCTCGAGGAAGTAGCTGCGTGGAATAATAACGCGTTCGTCGACGTAGAAGCGGTGTTTGCCGAGCCACGCCTCGCGCGTAAGGTAGGCGGCGGGCACGCGGTCGAGGATGCGGCGGCGCAGCACCGTTTCCACCGCGGCGTGCTCCGCGGCGGTGAGCCGCTGCGCGAGCACTGTGGCGGCGCTGTCGAGCGGCAGGTGCAGCGTATGCAGCAGAAGATAAAGCGCCTCGTCGTGGGCCGAGGTGGCGACCTGGCCGAGGGCGACGGCGTGCTGCGCGTAGCGCTCTTCGGCGAACGCCAGCCACCCGCCCAGCGTGCGCCGGTGGGCGGCGGGCGCGAAGGAGCCGCGGCCGGCGGACTCAGATCGTTTTTTTTGCGTCCTCATCCACCAGCACGTGCTCGTGGTTGAAAATGTGCTCCGGGCAGTAGCACTGGTTGCCGGCGCACTTGGAGCAGTAACGGAAGTCCAACTGCGGATGACTGAGGTCGGTCTTGCCGCAGACGCGGCAGCGATGACGGGCCTCATGCTCGTCCTGGCTGGCGGCAAAAACGCGCGCTTGGTGGGCCATGCGCCAGCGGCCGGTGCGAAGCTGTTGCAGGATGTCGCGGGCGAAGAAAACGAGGAAGTTGCCGGTGGCCGCGAGCACCATCAGCCGTGCCGACCACGGCCCGACGACCAGCATGTAGCCGTAGACGAGCCACTGGAACAGAGCCAGCCACTTGATCCGCACCGGCAGGATGAAAAAGATCATCAGCGTGAAGTCGGGATTGAGATAGGCGAAGGCAAGGAAGACGCTGCCGGCCAGGAACAGATTGGTGGCGTAGACCCTGGGGGTGATGAACGCCACGGCCGCGGTGAGCAGCCAGCCGAGCCCGATGAAGGCATTGTAGCGGAACTCACCCCAGTAATGCTCGAGGGCGCTGCCCATGAGGTAAAAGATGTACCACGCGAACGCCATGAACACGATAGAGAGCGTATCGGCGCTCATGCTGGGCGGGAGAAAAAGGAAAGTTGCCAGCCGCCACACCTCCCCGGCGAACACCGCCACGGGCAGCAGCGCGATGCGCTCGAGGTTGAATCCGATCATCAACGCCAGGCCCCAGAAAAGGACCTGCCCAATGACTAGGTAGAGCGACAGATTCGGGATGGCGAAACGGCCGAGGAAGCGTTCGAGCTTGGAGAGGAGGGACATGGCGGCGGTGGCGACACGCATTCAGCATGTCATGGCGAGGAGTTCCGCAGGCGCGGAACGACGGAGCAATCCAGCAAGCATCAGAGTTGGTGGATCGCCCCGGCCTTCTGCTGTCCGGCAGAAGGCTGGCCAGCAGAACGGACCTCGCGATGACAAACGGAATACGGCAGACCTACTTCTCAGGGTTCGCCGCGAGCAGGTCGAGCAGCTTCTGTTTCTGCTCCTTCAGCGGTTCGGAGGTCACCGTGAGCAGGAGCAGTCGGGCATGGTCGAACCGTTTCTGCTTGATCAGGATATTGGCCGCGTGCAGCCGGATGGTCTCCCGCTCAAGGCCCGGCGCGGCGCGGTCCTCGAGCGCGCCCCAGACCTTCAGCGCCTCGTCCCAGTTCGGCTCGGCAAGGTCGTAGAACGACTCGGCATAACGGTAGGCGAAAGCGTAATTGTCCGGCGCGAGTTCGGCGGCGCGTCTGAAGGCGTCCTGCATGGCCTTGTCGAGCTGCCCGCGGGTCCACTGGCCGCTCTTGAAAAAGTCGTCCCGCGCCTCGGCCAGGAGCGTGCCGAGCTGGTAGTGGTAGAGCGGTTCGTCGGGGGCGAGCCGGATGGCGGCGATGAAGTAGTTGGCGGCTTCCACCGGTTCACCTTCCTCGGCGAGATAATTGCCGAGCTGGTTCTTCACGATCGGGATGTCCGGATCGAGCTGGTTGGCCTTAAGGAGGATCACCGAGGCCTCCCGGCGCATGCCGACTTTACCCAGCAGCAGGCCATAGGTGACATAGCCCGGAGCAAACGTGGGGTGCACGCGCAGAAAGTCGTCGTAATCGAAGATGAGATTCTGGATGTCGCGCTTGATGTTGTCTTCGTCGGCATTCTCCTTCCCGAGGGCGGCGAGGAGGGCGTCCTGTCGCGCGACCAGTTCCTTGAGGCGGGCGGTGGCCTTCGCAATGACGGCCGCTTGGACCGCGTCAGTGGCGGGGGGCGCGGGCGGAGGGGATACAGCGGGGGCAATGGGCGTGGCGGAAGCCGCCGGCTTGGCCGGGGCGGCGGCATCCGCCGCGGTCAGCCACGCGGCGCCGGCGAAGGAGAGGCAGGTCAGCAGCAGAGGACGGAGGGACGGCATGTGAAAATCGGATGGAGCCAGTTGGACACGCCGGAGGCGGCTTCGTTCAAGGATTCTGAGCCTGCGGCGGTCAGGTTTTGTAGACCTCGGCCACCTCCGCGAGATCGCAGACGACCTCGAGCATACCGGCCAGACGCGTCACGCGGGCTTCGTTGTCAAACGCACCCACCTCCGCGTAGCGCACCTCGCCGTCCTTGATCGTCAGGTGGCCGCGGGCACTGAGCGGACGCTCGACGAGAAGGCGGGCGCGGATTTCGGGCAGGAGCGCGGCCGCGGCATAGGCCGGGTCGCTGGACCTGACAATGAAGGCCTGGTCGAAGGCGGGATCGCCGACGCGGATGTCCTGCAGGCCGAGGGCGGTGGCGATGCGGGTGAGAAAGTTTTCCGGGAAAAGTTCGAGCGTGAAGCCGCCGGCGCCGCCCACGGCGGCTGCCACCGCGCTCCAGGTGGTGCGGTTCTTGCCGGATCCAGTCGTGTAATTAAAGAACCGGACCGCGCGGTTGCGGTACCGGCCCGCGACGGTGGGCGGAGGCTCGAAGCCGAGCTTGGCCTCCTGACGCCTGAGTTCGAGGCCGAAGCGGCGGGCAAGCCCGGCCAGCTGCTCGCGGGCCTTGCGCTGCTGCCTAAGGACGCCCACGACGGCAATGCCCGCGAGGACGAGGAAGATCGCCATGAAAATGAACGGGATGAAGGCTTCGAAGCGCATGGCGGATAGAGGACCGGGACTTTTTTTCACGAATATCCCCGCGCGACAAGATTTTGTCGGCAGGAGTCAGGAATGATTTTTGGCGTGCCCTGCGGAGATTTCGCCGACAAACCGGAGCACGATGCCTGCAAAACCATTCATTTTCATTTGCGGACCGGATGACTTCCTGGTGAACCGGCTCGGCAAGGAGCGCTACGACGCGTTCGCAGCGGAGGCGACCGATGAGTTTTCCCGCGAGGTGCTGAACGGTTTTGCCAACAACGTGGCCGAGGTCGAGACGGCGGTGAACCGCCTGCGCGAGGCGGTGCAGACGATTTCGCTGTTCGGTGGGAAGCGCGTGGTGTGGCTGAAGGACGTGAACTTTCTCGCCGACACCGTGACGGGCCGCGCCGAGGGCACGCTCCGGCAGGCGGAGGAACTGCAGGCCTTGCTGGGGGGCGTAAAACCGGACGAGGTCGCGGTAATCGTCACCGCGGCGCCGGTGGACCGGCGGCGATCGTTCTTCAAGTGGTGCGAGGCGACGGCGGACTACACGTTGGTGGGCGACGAGGGGAGAGAGGGGAGCGCCGCGCTGGAACAGGTGGCGCTCGCCGAGGCGGAGGTGCAAGGGGTGACGATCGCCCCGGACGCACTCAGCCTGCTGCTGGCGAAGGTGGGCGCCAACCCCCGGCTGCTCGTCGAGGAAGTGCGCAAGCTAGCGACGTACGCCGGCCCTTCGACAGAGCTCAGGGCGGGTGAGGGTGGAGTGATTACCGAGGCGCACGTCGAGGAACTGACGCCCAACTTCGCCGAGGGCGATTTTTTCGAGGCGGCGGAGGCGTTTGGCCGCGGCGACCTGAAATGGACGCTCGCCGCGCTGCACCGGCACTTTTTCGCGGGCGGCGACGCGCGGCCGGTCATCACCGCCCTGCAGAACCGCAACCGTCTCCTTTTGCAGCTCCGCGTGCTGATCGACACGGAAGAACTGCGGCTCGGGCCGCGCGGGCTGGACAAGGCTGGCTTCGAGCGCGCCGCGGCGGCCTACGGGCGACATTTCGGCGGATCGGCGGAAAAGAGCTCCTACAACGTCTTCACGCAGAACCTCTGGTATCTGGGCAAGCTCGCCGGATCCGGCCGGCTGCCGTCGTTGCGCCGCCTGATCGACAACCAGCAGGAGTTCATCGGCGCCTTCGAGGAGATCATCCGCCGTCCCGGCGAGCAGGAAGAGGTGTTGCGCGAGATGGCGGTGTGCTGCCTGGCCCCGGCGGAATCAAAGCCGGTGGCGCTAAATCAAGGTTAACTCCTCCGCCGGGGCAATTTTTCAGTAGCTATCCCGCGGGGGTTTTGCTACGGCTCCCGCTCCGCTTTTTCCGCCTTGAAACCACCGTCGTCCAACACGGTCGCACCCTTCGCCGCGAAGACGCCCGAATCCCCCGCGGCGCCGCCGTCCGGGGTGCAGGACCAGCCGGCCGCGTCCGCGGCTCCGGCGCCCATTGCCAACGTCCTCGCCGAGCGCTACGCCTCGCCCGCGATCAGAGACGTCTGGTCGGTGCCGGGGCGCATCCTGCTCGAGCGCGATTTCTGGATTGCGGTGATGAAGGCGCAGAAGGACCTCGGCGTGCCCATCCCGGCCGAGGCGATCAAGGACTATGAGCGCGTCAAGGACATCATCAACCTCGATTCCATCCTGAAGCGCGAGCGCGTGACGCTGCACGACGTGAAGGCGCGCCTCGAGGAGTTTTCGGAGCTGGCCGGCCGGCAGTTCATCCACCTCGGGCTGACGAGCCGCGACCTCACGGAGAACGTCGAGCAGCTCCAGATCCACCGTTCGCTCAAGGTCGTTCACTTCAAGACCGTGGCCGCGCTGCTCGCGCTCGCCCGCCAGGCCGAGACGCACCGCGACCTGATGATCACCGGCCGCACGCACAACGTACCGGCCCAGCCGACTACGCTCGGCAAGCGGTTCGCCATGTTCGGCCAGGAACTGTTAATTGCGCTGGAGCGACTGGAAAATCTCATCGACCGCTACCCGGTGCGCGGCCTGAAGGGCGCGGTCGGCACTCAGCTCGACCAGCTCACCCTGCTCGGCGGCCGTGCCGACCGGGTGGCCGAGCTTGAGGGTCGCATCCTCCGGCACCTCGGCTTCCGGACGCCGCTGATCGCCGTCGGCCAGGTCTATCCGCGCAGCCTCGATTTCGACGTGGTCTCGGCCCTGCACCAAGTGGGCGCGGCAGCGGCGAGCTTTGCGCACACCCTGCGGCTGATGGCGGGGCAGGGCTTGGTCACCGAGGGTTTCAAGGAAGGCCAAGTGGGGTCGTCCGTGATGCCGCACAAGATGAATGCCCGCAACTGCGAACGCATCTGCGGCTTCAACGTGGTGCTGAGCGGTTATGTGACGATGACCGCGGCGCTGAGCGGCGACCAGTGGAACGAGGGCGACGTGTCGTGTTCGGTGGTGCGCCGCGTGGCCTTGCCGGACGCCTTTTTCGCCATCGACGGCCTGCTGGAGACGTTCCTCACGGTGTTGAAACAGATGGAGGTGTTTCCCGCCGCCATCGCCGCCGAGAACGAGCGCAACCTGCCGTTTCTGGCCAGCACCACCATCCTCATGGAGGCGGTCAAAAACGGAGCGGGCCGCGAAATCGCGCACGCCGCCATCCAGGAGCATGCGCTGGCCGCGGCCCGGGCGCTGCACTCGGGCGGCACCAATGGCGAGACCGACCTGCTTTCCCGCCTCGCCGCCGACAAGCGCATCGGTCTCGGCAAGAAACAGCTGCAGGCCATTCTTGCCGAGAGCAACCGCTATGTCGGGGCGGCGCCACACCAGGTCGACGCCTTTGTGGCTGAGGT
This sequence comes from Opitutaceae bacterium, assembly GCA_049513315.1. GTDB lineage: Bacteria > Verrucomicrobiota > Verrucomicrobiia > Opitutales > Opitutaceae > Fen-1467. The sequence goes on along the minus strand of JBEKWG010000011.1, from coordinate 47,101 downwards.
GCAGCCGCTCGCGAAGCAGGTGAAGGGAGCGGCGGAATATCAGCCCGGCCGGCTGCTGTAAGCACGGCGCGGGGCAGGGGGGCTCCCCAGCCTCATGGTTTTGGCTGCTTGGTCTCCGCGGGCGGTCCGGCCGGCTCCTTGACGCGCTTGGCCACGAGCTCCTCCGTGGCAAAATCGCCCACCTGGCGGGTGAGCTTCATCTCGTCGCCGGACACCGTGCCCTTGTAGGTGATACTGATCTCCTGGTCCTCGAATTTCAGCGGCTCGGTGAATGAGATGTCGTTGCCGCTGACCTTCACGTCCTTGAGGTCAACTTCTCCCTTCGCTTGCTCCCGCTCAAACGCCGCCTTGCCCGTGATTTTGTCTCCGTCGACCTTGAATTCGTAGGTGTACTTCTGGATGCCGATCTGGGTGTCGAATTCAGCCCTCCATTTACCCGCGACATCCGCCGCATATGCCGGACTCAGCAGGGCGAGGGTGAAGGCGGCCATCATCATTTTGCGATAGTTCATCATGGGATCTTCTTTAAGGGGTGGATTAAGGGTGCGGACCCTTAGCGTGCACAATTCCGGCGGTCCGAAAACGTTATTTTGCAGCGGGCCGCCGGCGGGGGCGGCGCCAAGGCGGAGTGCCGAGGAAATTCCCCGCGGGAAATTTGATTTGCCACGCCTCGGAGCGGCGCCTTTCGTTGCTCCTCTTCCCGTTATTTTTGAAACCTTTCATCTCCCATGGCTGAACTCGTAGGAAACTGTCTTGTGGCCCAGTCCGGCGGTCCCACCACCGTGATCAACGCCAGCGTGGCCGGCGTGGTCGCTGAAGCCCTCAACCATAATTGCATCGAAGAGGTCTACGGCGGGCTTAACGGCGTGCTGGGCATTCTCAACGAGGAGTTCATCGACCTCGCGGCGGAGTCGCAGCAGCAGATCCGCGCCCTGCGCTGCACCCCGGGCGCCGCCCTGGGCACCTGCCGCTACAAGCTCAAGAAGCAGCAGGACTTCGAACGCGTGCTCGAGGTGTTCAAGGCGCACAACATCCGCTACTTTTTCTATTGCGGCGGCAACGACTCGCAGGATACCGCCGACAAGATCGACAAGCTCGCCCAGGCGCAGGGCTACGAACTGCGCGTCATCGGCGTACCCAAGACCATCGACAACGATCTGCCCGTCACCGACCACTGCCCGGGCTACGGCAGCGTGATCAAATACATCTGCACGACCGTGCGCGAACTGGCCTGCGACAACGAGGCGATGGGGCAGAACGACCTCGTCTCGATTCTCGAGGTGATGGGCCGCAACGCCGGCTGGATCGCCGCGGGCGCCGCCCTTGCCAAACGCCGCGACCACCCGCACGACCCGCCCCACCTGATTTACCTGCCCGAGACGCCGTTCAGCACCGAAAAGTTCGTCGAGGATGTGCGCCGCGTGCTCAAGCGCGAACCGTACTGCCTCGTCGTTGTCGGCGAGGGCCTCGTCGACAAGGACGGCAACTACGTGGCCACCGACAGCGCCAACACCGACGCGTTCGGCCATGCCCAGCTCGGCGGCGCGGGTGAGTACCTGAAGAGCCTGGTCGAACAGCAGGTGGGCGTGAAGGCGCGCACCGCCAAGCTCGGCATCGCCCAACGCGCCGCCGCGCACTGCTCCTCGAAGACCGACAATGACGAGGCGTTCCTCGCCGGCCAGGCCGCGGTGAAGGCCGCCATTGCGGGCGAGACCGACAAGATGGTTGTGCTCGTGCGCGGCGACACCGACCATTACACCTGTGAGACCGGCCTCGCGCCGCTCAGCGAAATCGCCAACGGCGTGAAGAAGCTTCCGCCGGAATGGATCAACGAGGACGGCGTGAGCATGAACTTCCAGTTTTTCCGCTACGCCCTTCCGCTCATCCAAGGCGAGGTGCCGGTGCCCTACGAGAACGGGCTGCCCCTCTTCGCCCGCCTCGAAAAGCACCGCGTGGACAAGATCCTGCCGCCCTACGAGGTCTGAGGTGGCGAGCGGGTAAGAGCCTGCTTGCCCGTTCGACAAGCTCATCCATCGACAGGCTCAGGATGACCCTGAGCAAGGTCGAAGGGTCAGGGCCCCGAGCTTGTCGAGGGGCAGACGATTTCTTCAAGGCCGGTCGCACGGACCGGCCTTTTATTATTTCCACCGGCTGTCGAGAAGAGGGGAAATTTGAGATCACTATGCTTGACCTCAAATTGTAGGTCGGGCTTTACGCCCGATACCTCGACAAATGTCGGGGTAAACCCCGACCTACAGTTCATCGCGACCTCTCGGTGAATTACTTCGTCAGGTCGTACAGGGCGTAGCCGGCGAAAAGATTGGGCCGGAACGGGCAGGGGGTCTTCCAATCGCCCCGCAGCAGCGCGCGGCGGGTGATGGTGATTCCCCTGACGACGCAGAAATGCTCGAAGTCGGCGATGCTCACCGGATTCGCCGGGCGGCTTTCGAACCACTCGGTGGTGTAGACGGGATTCCGTGGCTTGCGGCCGCGGAAGAAGGCGTCCGCGCGGTTCTTCCAGTAGCCGTGGTTGACAAAGCCGACCGTGACGGCGCGGCCCACGCGCAGCGCCTCGAGGATGACGGCGGCCGGATCGGTCAGTTCCTGCACCGTGCGCGAGCAGATGACGCGGTCAAAAAAACGGTCGGGGAACGCGCGCATGAACGCCTCCATATCGCCCTGGTAGGCGGTGACGCCGCGGCGGACGCAGCCGAGGATTTTTTGAAAGTCCAGGTCCACACCCAACCCGCGCACCTGCTTGGTCTGCTGCAGGTAGTCGAGCAGCACGCCGCGGCCGCAGCCGAGGTCGAGCACCCGGCTGCCGGGCTCGACCCAGTCGCCGATAATCTGCATGTCGACGGTGCGCTTCTCGACGAGTTTGTTCATGGCGTGCGGGGCGAGCCAAGGAAGCTGCGCACCAGCGTGTAGAGCTCCCCGGATTCGAGCAGGAACGAGTCGTGGCCGAGATTCATGGCGAGTTCGGCGTAGCTGGCGCGTTTGCCGGCGCGCAGGAGCGCCAGCACGATCTCGCGGTTCTGCTCGGGCGGGAAAAGCCAGTCGCTGGTGAAGGCCACGGACAGCGTCTCCGCCTCGACGTTGGCGAAGGCCTGTTCGAGCGAGCCGTGAGCGGCCGGCAGGTCGAAGTGGTCGAGCGCCCGGCTGATGTAGAGGTAAGAGTTGGCGTCAAAACGGTTGATGAAACTCTCCCCTTGGTGGCGCAGGTAGCTCTCGACCTCGAACTGCACGTCAAAGGTGTACGCGGGGTTGTCCGCCGCACCCGTCCGGCGCCGTCCGAACTTCTTGTCCATGCTCTCGTCCGACAGATAGGTGATGTGCGCCATCATCCGCGCGACCGCCAGGCCGACGCGCGGGCCGCCGCCCTTGGGATAGTCGCCGCGGTTCCAATCGAGATCCTGCATGATGGCTTGGCGGCCGACCTCGTTGAAGGCGATGGCCTGGGCGCTTTCGCGTGCGGTCGTGGCCAGCGGGATCAGGCGCCGAACGAAGGACGGATATTCGATGCCCCACTGCAGCACCTGCATCCCACCCATTGAGCCGCCGACCACGGCATAGAGCGAGGACAGACCCAGATGGTCGCACAGCAGTTTCTGCGCCCGCACCATGTCGCGGATGGTGACGAAGGGAAACGCCAGGCCGAACGGCCGCCCCGTGCGCGGGTCGATGGATGAGGGTCCGCTCGATCCCTGGCAGCCGCCGAGGACGTTGGCGCACAGAACGGAAAAGTGGTTCGTGTCGATCGCCTTGCCGGGACCGATGAAATTATTCCACCAGCCGGGCTTGGCATCGGTGAGGGCGTGGATGCCAGCGCAGTGGTGGTCACCACTGAGCGCATGGCAGATCACGACCGTGTTGTCGCGGGCGGCGTTGAGCCGCCCGTAGGTCTCATACCGCAGGGTGAAGCCGGGTAACACCTGACCGCTCTCAAAGGTGAACGGCTGAGCATGGACAAAATCATGCGGCTCGACGAGGCCGACCTCGCCGGGCTCGGGCGGCACGAGGGAGAGGTCTTCCTCCGCGGCGTTCATGGATGGGAACGTGTTAACCACAGATGACCGCTGAAGAACACAGATTTTTGCGTCATCGTCCCTCCCCGGGGCAGGAGCGGGCAGGCTCGCGAATGGTCCATCGTCTGCAAGCAGGCGGCTACCAGCTAACCTGCGGGGTGTGCCTGCTCGCTGAGCGCGTCGTCCATTTCCTCGTTCGAAAAGACGTTCTGCACGTCGTCGAGCTCCTCCAGCGCCTCCTGCAATTTCACCAGCGAGCGCGCGGCGTCGAGGCTGGTGACGGGCACCGTCTGGGTGGGAACATAGGCGATCTCGGCGGAGTCGGGCTTGATGCCCTTTTTTTCCAGGGCGTGGATGACGGCGTCGAAGACCTTGATGGAACAACGGATTTCGAAGCCATGCTCGGTGGTGATGACGTCATCCGCGCCGGCGTCGATGGCGATTTCCACGAGCGTGTCCTCGGAGGCCTTGTCCTTGCTGATGAGGAACTGGCCGAGGTGCTGGAACTTGAACAGCACGGCGCCCGCGCCGGCCAGGTTGCCGCCGTACCGGGTGAGGACGCTGCGCACTTCGGAGGCGGCGCGGTTCTTGTTATCCGTCGTCACCTGCACCACCATGGCCACGCCGCCAGGCGCATAGCCTTCATAGGTCACTTCCTCGTAAACCACTCCGGGCAGTTCGCCCGTACCCTTCTTGATGGCGCGGTCGATATTGTCGGCGGGCATGTTGGCTTCGCGCGCCTTCAACAGGATGGTGCGCAGGCGCGGATTCATGCCGGGATCGCCCCCGCCAGCCTTGGCGGTAATGGTGATCTCGCGAGCGAGGCGGCTGAAAATCTTACCCCGGCGCGAATCGGTGACGGCCTTGGCGCGTTTGACTTTGGCCCATTTGCTATGACCAGACATGGGAAAAGTGAGGGTGAAAGGGAGAGTGAAAGTGAGGGTAATGGCGAGCGGGCGCGAGGCCGGCGTGGAATCTGAGCGGCGCTACTTCTTACCCTTCTTCTTCGCGGGCGTCACGTTCTTCATGCCGCCTGGCGCGGCGGCGGGCGCGGGCTCGACGTCCTTCATGCGGTTGATGACGAGTTGCTGGCCGATGGTGAAGAGACCGTTGACGGTGGAGTAGAGCGCGAGCGCGCAGGAGAAATTGTAGCAGATGAGAGTGAAAATAACCGGCATGAATTTCATCATCTTCGCCTGAGAATTGTCGACGGTGGGCTGCGGGGTGAGGCGCATCTGGAAGATCATCGTGGCGGCCATGAGCAGCGGCATGATATTAAGCGGAAACCCGAAGAGGCGGAGCACGGTATCGGGCGCGGAAAGGTCGTGAGCCCAGAGGAAGCCCTGAAACCGCAATTCGGCGGTGCCCTGCAGCATCGTGAAGAAGCCGAAGAACAGTGGCATGGTGATGAGGATCGGCAGGCAGCCGCCCATCGGGTTGATCTTGTGCTCCTTGAACAGCTCAAGGGTCGCCTGGTTGAGCTTCTGGGGGTTGTCTTTGTACTTCTCACGCAGAGCCTTGATTTCCGGCTGGAATTTCTGCATGCGCTTGGCGGAACGCGAGGCCGCCAGGGTAAACGGCAGGGTGACGGTTTTGATGATGAGCGTCATCAGCACGATCGCCAGGCCCCAGCTGAACACCCAGTGATGGGTCCAGTTCATGAGGGTGTTCATGAAGGGCGCGACGTAACCGGCTAAAAAAATCCGGCTATATATCCGTCGGCCATACTGCATGACCAGGTCTTCGTTGTGAGCGAACAGGGAGAGACGGCGGTATTCCTTGGGGCCGACGTAGAGGTTGCCCGCGAGCGTGGCGGTGCCGCCGGGGGCGAGCGCGGGCAGCTCAAAGCGTTCCGCGCCGGTCAGCCCGATGTTGGCCCGGGGCGAGCCGGGGAAGGGCGGCAAGTCGATGCGCCGCGCGATGACGGCTCGGCCGGGTTGGTCGGCGGTGAAAATGCTGGTGAAAAACTGGTTTGTTACCGCCGTCCAGACGTAGCTGCCGGTCTTCTCCACGTAAGGCTTGGGGTTGGTGTCCCGGCCGAGCATGCGCCCGATGAAACCAGCGCCCTCCAGTTCGCTGCGGTCCGTGAACTGGGCGCTGTTGCCGTCGGAGCCCACCACGTTGAGGTACAGGCCGTAGTCGTTGATGTTGACGAGCGACGTGGTGCCGAGGCTGAGCATGGCCTGCGGCAGCGACTCCGTCGCGGCGGCGAGGTTATGAAAGGTGGTTTCGTGACGGATGATGTAAGGGTCGCCGGTGGTATCACCCGGAGCGCGGATCAGATAGCGGCGGGTGACTTCGAGGCGGTTGTCGAGCACGGTGCGATAGACCACCTCAGTCGGCGTGGAAGAGACGAGCTGGTAGCGGGTGGCACGGCCGAGCCCCGGAAACGAGTCCTCGGTGAAGGCCAGGAGCGGGTCGGCGTGAAGCTGGTTGAAAACATAGGGTTCGGGTTTTCCCAACTCGGCGGGATATTTCAGGAAGGCCACGTCGCGGATCGCGCCGCCGAAATCGGTGAGATGCACTGCGATGAAGTCGTTGGCGAGAATCGTGACCGTTGCCTCGGTGCTGTCCTTGGCGACGGCCGCAAGGGCGGCGTCCGCCGGCATGACCGGGGGCGGCGGGGCGGCGGGATTCGCCGGCGGGGACACGACGCTCGGCAGGCTGGGCGGCCTGCCGATTTCCGGTGCGCGCGGAGTGGGTGGCGACAGGCGCGAGCCGAAGTAGAGGCTGGCAAACGCAGCGATTAGCAGCAGGGCGCCGATGAGAGTATTCTTTTTGTCCATCCAGAAGTGAAAGCGAGGGTGAAGGTGAAAACGGGGGGCGCGCGGTGTTTTAACCCGCGGTCATGGACGCTTCAGGGCGGGCTGAAGCACCGCCCGACAGGTCGGCCGGCGCCTGGGCGGAACCGGATCAAACCCGCCGGGATGCAGGGGATGGCACTTAAGCAGGCGGTGCAGTGCGAGCCAGGCGCCAACGACGGCTCCGTATTCGCGCACGGCCTGGGTGGCGTAGACCGAACAGGTCGGATGAAACCGGCAGCCGCACGCCGGGCCGAACACCGCCGGCAGCACCGGCGAAAGCATGCGGCGGTAGAGCCAGATCACACCCAGCAGAACACGCGCAGGGAGGGACGCGGCCAGCCTGATCACCCCAAGAAGGAGGAAGGGAGTTTTACCGGATTCACTCATGCGTTATCTTCCGTCAGGCGATGACAGACGTTGATGAACTTCGATTCGACCTCGCGGAACGCAAGCCGGTTTAGCATGGGTCGCGCCACGAGCAACAGATCGGTTCCCGGTGGGAGCAGGGACTGGTGGCGGCGAAAAATTTCGCGCAGACGGCGTTTGGCGGCATTGCGGCGCACGGCCGAGCCCACCGCGGCAGTCGAGGCCACCACCCCCACGCGCACCAAGGGCGGAGAAGTGACGGAACCGGCTGCGGCGCGACTCCGCCACCACAGGGTGAAGGCGCCGCCGTCGATGCGGCGGCCCTGCTCACGGAGGCGGCGGAAGTCGTCCTGACGCCGCAGACGCTGCTCGGTGCGCAAGTGCATCGGCGGGTGCGGATCCGACGCGGATCGAAGCAGATTGGCCGCGGGCACGGAGAGAGGGGGGCGCGAACGCGCTCAGACGACCGTCAGGCGCTTGCGACCTTTGCGGCGGCGGGCGGCGAGCACCTTGCGACCGCCTTTGGTGGACATGCGGGCGCGGAAGCCGATGTGGCGCGCGCGCTTTTTGCGGTGGGGGCGAAATGTCGGTAGCATGATTTTGTCGAAAAAAGAGGGTCAAGGTGACTGGAGCCGCTCCAGAGTGTCAAGGGCGGGGTTGGCCGGTGTTTCAGAGTTTTACCGGGCCCGGAAACCCGCTAACTTCAGTCTTATGTGCTACCGCTATGTTCTTCATCTGGAGGCGTTGCAGGCGCTGGCGGAGCACCTGGCCATCTCCCGTCCGTTCGAGTGGCGGTCGCGCTACAATCTCGCCCCCGGCGAGCATATTCCAGTGATACGCGGGCGATCCGCCGCGGAAGCGCCGGAGATCGTCACGCTCCGCTGGGGTCTCGTGCCAGCTTGGGCGAGGAACGCCGACACGACCCGCGCCCCTGCCAACGCCCGCGCCGAGAGTCTGGCCGTCCGGCCGACTTTTCGCGAAGCTTTCCGCCACCGCCGATGCCTCATCCCGGCGAGCGGCTTTTATGAATGGCAAGGCCGGGGTCGGCGACGGCAGCCTTACCTGTTCCGTCGGCATGATGGCGCCCCGTTCTGTTTCGCCGGCCTGTGGGAGGCATGGCGCGACCCCAGCGCCGACCGCGCGATTGAAACCTGCACTATCATCACCACCGCGCCCAACGAATTGATGCGGCCCATCCATGACCGAATGCCGGCCATCCTCGCGCCGGAGGACAACCTGCGCTGGCTCGATCCCAACCTCACTCAACCCGGTGATCTCGTCCCGCTGCTGCGTCCTTTTCCCGCCGGGACGATGATGGTCACGCCGGTCACCGGTCATGTGAACAACGTCCGCCATGATGATCCCGCCTGCCTTGAACCGGCGTCCACTGTTCAAACCGGCGGCGATCAGGCGCAGCTTTCGTTCGGTTTGTGAGCGCCCCGCATCTGGCATCGGCGGATTTTCTCCTGATGATCGGGGTCCATCTACCCGGGTGCAGTTTGACAGGCGAGGCACCCGCCATATAGAAAAACTCCCGGAAGGCGGCTTCAGCCAAGGGCCTTTCCAGATTTCTGACGCACGGCTCACCCCGGCCCCACTCAACCATCGCTGATCGATTCAACATCCAGAGAATACCACGTGCGGCCGTCCATCGTTGTGACTGGCTTGTCCAAAAGCACAGTCAGTCGAATAATCGGTGGCAACGGTTGCTCCACAGCCTCCCATGACTTTCCCCTCCATCCTCCAACCAGCCTCATCCATGCACCCGTACATACCATTCCTCCGCCGCGGCCTTTTTACGGCTGCGTTTGCCGTCACCGCCACTGCCCTCCCTGCCGCTGACTCCTTTGAAGGGAGGGTGGAAATGAAGATCACCGAGGCCGAGCACGGCGGGTCACATATCATCAGCTACGCCCTCAAGGAGGGTAAGCTTCGTCTTGACTTCCCGAAAAACCAGTCGGGTCGTGACAATGACGGCGGTAGCGGCGCCACGATCGTCGATTTTGCCAAGCGCGAGACGATTATCCTCATAGAAATGCCCGACCGCGAAAGCGGCGGTACACGCAGGATGTTTATGCGCCAACCGATGCCCCAGCCCGGCGAAACGCCCCCGGGCGGTAGTCCGGCCGAAGCCGCGCCCGTCAGCGAACCCGTTGCCACCGGCCGCACTGAGGTCATCGCCGGTTACACGGCCACCGAATACAAGGTGACCGACAGGAACGGCGAAGTCTCCGAGCTTTGGCTGGCGAAGGGACTCGGAACCTTCATGTTTCCGGCCGCGCAAAATCCGATGGGCCGCGGCCGTCCCGCCAATGCGTCGCCTGCATGGGAAAAGCTCGTCCGCGACGGGGGATTCTTCCCGCTGCGCGTCATCACCCGCGATGCCCGCGGCGCTGAAAAAATGCGGATGGAGGTGACCAGGATCGAAAAGACACCGCTGCCCGAAGCGCTCTTCACTACCGAGGGTTACACCGAGTTTCAGATTCCCGGCTTCGGCGGCGGCCTCCCGGGTGGGATCAACCCGTTCAAGCATTGAGCCCGGCCTCCTCGCCGGCGACCGCAGCCACCGGCACATGCCGGTCAAGGGTGGGAGTCGGTACCACGAGGCTGCCCGCCTAGCCGCGGAAGGGCACCCCGTGGCCCGATTCACGTCCCGCCATTAAACTGCCCAAGAAGCGGTTGGCGACGGCAACGAGCCATGTTTCGTAAAAGCAACCTTTTGGTGTATCGTACGTCTAACCAGTAGACGCCATGAAAACGAAAGTCTTTTTCCTTGCCGCGCTGCTCTGTGCAGCAAGTGCCGGACGGGCTTTCGCGGCCGCTCCCACGGCCCCCAAGCCAGAACCACGGGTATCGGTGATCTTTGTCGAGCCGCAGAAGTTTACGGACGTGAAGTATGACAGCTGGAGCGACAATTCTCCCGATCTCCTCGACCAAATCCAGAAGTTCATGTGTGAAACGGGTGAATCTTACGTGGCCACAGGCATGCACCTCGCGATCAAGGTCACCGACATCACCCTGGCCGGCAAGTTCGAACCGTGGCGGGGGCCGCAGTTCGATAATGTCCGCATCGTCCGCGCCATTTACCCCCCAAGTTTCAAACTGGAGTTTCGTCTGACCGACGGAAAAGGAAACGTCGTCAAGGAAGGCACGCGGGAGATCTCCGACCTCGCCTTCGAAATGCGGACCGCCTGGCCTCTCAATGATTATTTGCGCTACGAAAAGGATATACTACGCGACTGGTTCCGCGATGAATTCGGCCGGCTGCGCAAGTCCTGACGGACCGCACCGCTTCGCGCAATAATCGATTGGCTTCGCGCACCCGTGGGACCGGCGGACAACCGGCCCGGTGAATCCGGAGCGGCGAGAAATCCTTTGCGCACGGCCGCGGACGCCCTACGTTCGCGGCCGTGGTCTTTTCTTCGGAGGCGGAACGCATCGACAAATGGCTGTGGGCCGTGCGCATCTTCAGAACACGCAGCCTGGCCACGGATGCGTGCCGCGCCGGCAGCGTCTCCGTGAACAGCCAGCCGGTGAAGCCCTCCCGGGACGTGCGCCCTGGCGAGGTCGTCGCCGTGCGGCAGGGGCTCATCCACCGCACACTCAAGGTCCGGGCGATACCGCCGGCGCGCGTGGGGGCGAAGCTCGTCGCGACCTACTGCGAGGACCAGACGCCGCCGGCCGAGTTCGCCAAGGTGCGGACGCAGCGCGTGCAGCAGTTTCTCGCCCGCGCCCGGGGTTCCGGCCGTCCGACCAAGCGCGACCGGCGCCTCATCGACCGGCTCCTCGGTTGAACAACGCCCGCCGACAACCCTTCCCATGATGAACATCCACTCGAAATTCGAAACCGAGATGCAGGTGCGGCCGGACGACATCGACCTGTTCCAGCACGTGCACAGCAGCCGCTACATGGACTACGTGCTCGCCGCCCGCTACGACCAGATGGCGCGCTGCTACGGCATGCCTTGGGAGGAATTCATCCAGCGCGGCCTCGGCTGGTACCTGACAGCCATCACCATGAACTTCCTGCGCCCGCTCGGCCTGGGCGAGCGCTTCACCGTGCGCACATGGATTGAGGAATTCCTTACCGATGACGATGGGGTGCGCGTGCGCTTTGAGATCGAGAAGAAGGAGACCGGGAAGCGCTGCGTCAACGGGCACGCGGAGTACAAGCTTATCAACCTCGCGACCAACCGCGCCGTCCCGATCCCCGGGGACATTAGGACGAAGTATAGCATCTGAGCCCCGGCCGCGCCGCCTCTGTTCGGAAGCCGCATGCCCTGCTGCCGTGTTGCTCGACACCTTGGAAATCCTGCGCCGCATCACTTCGACCGCCATGCCCCCTCCCGTTACCGTCGACCTGGTTCGACGCCATCTGGCCGAGTTGCAGCGCTGCACCCGGTGCCCGCGCATGTCCAAGCCGGTGGTCGTCAGCCGCCCGGTGGCGAGCCGCATCATCCTCGTCGGCCAGGCGCCGGGCGACAAGGAGCCGAAGCTGGGCCGCCCGTTCGCGTGGACCGCCGGTCGGACGCTTTTCGGGTGGTTCCAAGAGGCACTCGGCTGGACGGAAGAGGAAACGCGCGACCGCATTTACTTCGCCGCCGTCTGCCGCTGTTTTCCCGGCAAGAAGCCATCGGGCGGCGATCGCGTGCCGGACGAGACGGAGATCGCCAACTGCGCGCACTGGCTGGAACGAGAGTTTTCGTTGCTGCGGCCCCGGCTCGCGATCCCCGTCGGCAGACTTGCCATCACGAATTTCCTCGGCGACCGGCCGCTCACCGAGGTGGTCGGCCGGTCGTTTCGGGTGATCTACCGCGGACACGCCGCCGATGTCCTGCCGCTGCCGCATCCCTCGGGTGCATCGCCATGGCATCGCATGGAGCCGGGCAAGACGCTGCTCCGGCAGGCACTTGCGCTCATCGCCGCGCATCCGGCCGTGCGATCGGAGAGGTGATCAGGCTTTCATCCGCGCTGGATTGGTTGGAAAAGAAGAGCTTGTGTTTTTCTTGGGAACCGGTGTGCTTCGCTACGCTTCCTGGATAGACTTTGTGTTAGGTTACGAGATATGGTGGATTGTCAGGCGGGCTTGGTGCCCGATGATGATTTGAAACCCGGTGATCGGGAACAGTCCGTGAGCTACCGGTAGATCGAGGGATAATCATCATGGGTTCAAAATTGTATGTGGGTAATCTGGCTTTCAGCACCACCGAAAGCGAATTGCGCGATCTCTTTACGCAATACGGCACTGTGGCCGAGGTGTTCATCGCCATGGATAAATTCAGCGGCCGCTCCCGCGGTTTCGCGTTTGTGACAATGGGCTCGGACGCGGAGGCCAAGGCGGCCATCACCGGCGTCAACGGCAAGAACATCGGCGGGCGTGACCTCACGGTCAACGAAGCTCGTCCCAAGGAAGAAGGCGGCGGTCGTTCCTTCGGTGGTGGCGGTGGTGGCGGCGGCCGCTCCTTTGGGGGCGGTGGTGGCAACCGTCGTTACTAACCGGTCGCTTTACCACACCGTTCGTTTTGCAGGCGAAGTCCCAGGCGGGCTTCGCCTTTTTGTTGGGGGACGACGGGGACCGGCCGGGACGTCGCAGCGACCGCTGAGGTCTTTACTTTCGTCCTTTGAGAGTAAAACTTTCCCCATGCGCACCGCATGCTGGTTCTCCTTGGCTGTCGCTCTGGTAAGCGCGCTGCCTCTGCACGCCCAGCGGGAAAAGCTGCCGTGGGATGACCTGGAGATCGTTGAGAAAACCTGGCCGAAGGCTAAAAAGACATCCACCGGTCTGCGCTACGTCATCCTCAAGGAAGGAAAGGGTGACGCCATGCCCCAGCCCGGGGACATCGTGACGGTGCTCTACCAGGGCCGCCTGCTCAACGGGAAGGTGTTCAGCGAGGGGCTGGATCCGAAGCAGCCGTTCCGGGTGCGCGTCGGCCGCGACGAACTCATCCCGGCTTGGGAGGAGGCGCTCAAGCAGATGAAGAAGGGCGAGAAGCGGCTGATCATCGCGCCCTACGAGCTCGGCTACGGCACCCGCGGCGACCCGCCGCGCATCCCGCGCCGCGCCACGCTCATCTTCGAAATCGAGCTGCTGGAGTTCGGCAAGGAATAGGGGACGGAAGATCAATGGCCTGCCGGCCCGTTCGCATTGCTGACGTAGGGATATTGCTTAACATACTCGGCCGCGGCCATCTGTTTCGCCTCATCCTCGGTTTTGGCGGCTCCCGAGACCAGCAGGTCGTGCACCCGCTTGTTCATCCAGCGATCGCGAAACTCAGCCTCGATCCCCGCCGCGGGCGGCAGTTCCGGCGGATTGGGTTTCTTGTTTTTGGAGTGAAACAGGCTGCAACCTGTGGTCAGGGTGAGCGCGAGAACGAGGGTGGCGGGAACAAGGTTTTTCATGAGGTTGGTTTGCCGGTTGTTTTTGGAGGAACACCTTCCAGACCGCGAGCGCATCTTTTTAGTTTCGCTGTAACGCAGTTTTGTTAGACCATGGCCAGCATGAGCGACGAGTCCCCGCCCCTGCAGGAGCCCCGTCTGGAACTGAAGCTGCAGCCAGACAAGGCGCCTGTCCAGTCAGCGCCTGCTCAACCGGTCACCCCTCCTGCCGAACCGGCGACCCCGGCTCCGCCGCTCGTGCCCCCGGCTTCCCCTCCTTCCGGCCTTGGAGCGGCTGCTGCAACGCCGGACAAACCGCCCCAGAAACTGCGGATGTCCTTCACGCCATTCGAAACCCCTAAGTCCGCTCCGTCCATACCTGTCAGCCGGCCGCCCATGCCGGTTGCTTCCTCGACGGCCGCCGCCGGTGCCGTGCCGGCTGAGACGTCCGAAACGGCTCCGGAGAAAGTAAAAGTCAAGGTGCGCGTCGACATCAAGCCGATGGAGCCGGAACCATCGGCTGAATCAACTCCGCCGGTCGAGACGGAGGCTGCGGCTGAACCGCCGGTCGGCGAAGAAAAGACCGAAGAAGATCACAAGCTTAAGTTGAAGCCGAAGGAGCTGCCCACGCCGCTAACAAGCGAAAACACGCCGGTCGAGATAATTGCGGCCGCGATCCAACGGGCCTCGACGCCGGCATTTCACACGCCGGCGCCCGTTGTGGAGGTGCCACCGCTGCTCTCAAGTGTGGTCAGGAAAAAGCCGCAACCCTGGCGGGTGCATCGGGTGGAGCTTGTGATCGGCCTCGCCGGGCTGCTGGTGTCGGCGTTGGTCGTTTATCTCACCTATCGGAATTTTGTCACCGGTCCGGCCGGGGCACCGCTCAAGCCGGAGGTCGCACCTGCGCCAGCAGCTTCCATCACCCCGAATGTTTTGCCAGCGCCGCCTGCCGCCACGCTGGTTCCCTCCCCCGGGGGACTGGGGACTCCAAAGTCCGCGATGTCATCAGCCATTTCTGGAAGGAACACACGGCTCTACATTTTTATCGATCAGCTCAAGGTCGGCGGTGTCCGCATGGGGCCGCCGCCGCGACTTTTCATCGAGGGTTTGACCTACAAGCCGGGTGACGTCATCGACCAGCGGCTCGGGATCATTTTTGTCGGCGTGAACGTGAGCACCAGGGAGCTCGTGTTCAAAGACCGCACGGGCGCCGTGGTCCGGCGCCGGTACTGAAGGGTTCGTAAGCAGAGGTCGAGCTTCCCAGGCGTATCATGATCCCCGGGATTTCTTGTATTGCCGGCTGCGACCGTCACGGCGGCGGACTTTGGTCGGGCCCGGACCGGGGAAGTCGCCAAATACGCGCGCAAGATCCTCGAAGGGGATAGATCCGTCCGCCGCACTCTTTACCAGCAACTCGGCCTGCCGCCGGATGACTCTGTCAGATAAGACGGGGCAGAAGAAGGATCATCGTCCCAGCCCGGCACGGATGGCCCGCAGCAGTTCGGGATCGGTGGCGATGCTGGTGACTCCGTTCACGATAAATTGGACGCCAATGCAGAGGAGGAGAAAGCCCATGAATTTAGTCAGAGCGTTCATGCCGTTGGCACCGACGAGCCGCACCAGCCGCCCGGAGAGTCGCAAGGTCACGTAACTGATGGCGGCCACGACGGTGATGCCCAAAATGATGGCCGCGTAGTCGAGCCAGTGATCGGCGAGCGAGGAGAAACCGATCGTCATGGCGATGGAGCCGGGCCCGCTCAGCATCGGCATGGCCAGCGGGGTCAGGGAGATGTTGCGTTTGGCGCGCGCCTCCTCGCGGCGGCGGTTCTCATCGGCGTCCTCCCGCGGCGTGGCCAGCATGGCAAGGGCGAGTCCGGAAACCAGCAGCCCGCCGGCGATGCGGATGCCGGGGATGGAAATGCCGAAAAAGCGGATGATCAGGCCGCCGCCAAACAGGCAGCTGGTCAGGATGAGCACCATGTACAGGCAGCCCATCTTCACCTGTTGGGCGCGGCGCTCCTCCGTGTCACCCTCGGTGATCGTCAGCAGCACCGGCGTCGAGGCGACGGGGTTGATGACCGGCAGCAGGGCGACAACGGTGCCGAGGATGAGTTGCCAGAAATGGGACATGGATAAATTGGTTTTGAGTTCTGCGTTTTGGGTTTTGCGTGACCAACTTGCCGGCAGGGACCCAAAACTCAAAACTCAAAACTCGGAACCGGCGCCCCCCCCGTCTCACCATCGCTCGATGGGGCCATGCGGCAGGGGGATGGCACCCGGGGTCCCGTCGGCTGCGGTGCGCATGAAGGAGGCGACAAGTTTCTGCGGGCGGTATTTCGGCAGCAGTTCGCCGTGTTCGTCGCAGAACGGCTGGCGCCACGCTTGATAGGCGGCGAGGGTGGCATGGAACTCGGCGCGCGTGCGTAACGTGGCGAGCCGGCGCCGGAACTCGATCACCGGCCCCAGGCGCTTCGCATACCAAGCCGCGACCTTGCGGAACATCCGGCAACCGGCGTCCTCGCCGAAGACCTCGATCATCAGGTCGAGATGACGGCACATCACGCGCACCCGTTCGTCGAATGACGGTTCCGGCAGCAACTCGCCGGTGTGCAGGTAGTGCCGGGTCTGCCGGAAAATCCAGGGGTTGTAAAACGCGCCCCGGCCGATGCTCACGCCCGCGCAGCCGGTCTCGGCGAGCATCTTTTTCGCGGCTTCCGGCGTGGTGACGTCGCCGTTGCCGATGACCGGGATGCGGTGCACCGCCTCGACCACGGCGCGAATGCCCGCGAGGCTGACGATGCCGCCGAAACCCTGGGCGCGGGTGCGGCCATGCACGAAGACTGCGGCCACCCCGGCGTCCTCCAGCACGCGGGCGAGGTCGGGCGCGGTGAGGTTCTCGCTGTCCCAGCCGAGGCGCATCTTGGCAGTGACGGGGATTTTCACCGCTTCAACCATGCCGTGCACGAGACCGGCGGTTTTTTTGAGCTCGGTCATCATCGTTGAGCCGCCGCCGATCCGGGTGACCTTGCGCACGGGACAGCCCATGTTGACGTCAACCGAGGCGAAGCCGAACGACTCGAGCAGCATGGCGGCGTCGCGCATCTCCGCCGGCACGCTGCCGAAGAGCTGCACGGCGAGCGGCCGGTCGGCGGGGCAGGTTTGGATCAGCTGAAGGGCCCGCCGGTTCTTTTCGAGCAGCGAGCGGGCGTTGACGAGGTCGGTGGTGGCCCAGTCGAGTCCGCCAAGTTCGCGGATCGTCAGCCGCATGGGCAGGTTGGTGTAACCCGCCAGCGGGGAAAGAAAGAGGTTCGAGGAAAGTTCGTAGGGACCGAGACGCATCGGGGGACGAAACAAGCCGGTGGTTGAAGCCGGATGCCGAGGGGGGAATTAGTCTGACCCGGTTTTCCAGAAACGCAGCAGTGGAGAAACCAGCGGGCCGGCGATGAGCGCGAGGGCGGTGATCAGGATCACGCCGAACGAGGGTGTCAGGTGATGGGGGCCATTGAGGTTGGCTTGGTGGACGCGTTGGTAGCAAAAAAGAAAGAACGCCAGTCCGCCGCAACCGGAGGACAGGATCATGTTCGTGATCTGCCGCTTCGTTTCATCCCGCTGCCTTGGGTTGAGCCAGTATTCCTTGTGAGGAAGTGGAATCAAGGGGGCGGGCAGCTGCGCCGCGGCAAAGGCGAGCGCGGCAAAGAACGCGGTAAATCCGAGCGTGAACACAACCCGGGACTGGAAGAAGTGTGCCGGCGGCATCCAGCCGTTGGCCCGGCCGGTGGCGTCGAAGTGCGTGGCGACGAGTCCGGGGAGCTGCGGGTAGTACCAGGCCGCCTGTCCCAGCGACAGCAGGCATAGGGCGACGAGCAGGATGAGGAGGGGATGTTTCATGCCCACGGGCGTTGTCACACGTCACTTTGATCAAAGAGGAAAACCAGGGTCAACGCGAGGCCACCGCCTGCTTCATCCGGGAGAGCGCCTCCACCAGCGTGGCGCGCGGGCAGCCGAAATTGAGGCGGAGACAGGTGCCGGGTCGGGCGCCGAAATCGCGGCCGGCGGACAGACCGACGCCGTGTTTTTCAAAATGGGCGACGGGATCCTTCAAGCCCAGCGCCTCGATATTGAACCAGGCGAGATAGGTCGCCTCGATCGGCGCCTCGACCCGCAGCTCGGGCAGTTCGCGGGCGAGGCAAGTGAGCAGGTGCTCGCGATTGCCGCGCAGGTAATGGAGGAGCGCGCGGCGCCACGGCTCCCCGTGGCGATAGGCGGCTTCGCACGCGGCATACCCGAGGCAATTGACCTCGGCGACAATGCCCGCGGTCGCGCGCACAAAGCGCGCGCGCAGCCCCGGGTCGGGAATGATCGCGAGGGAGGTGCCCAATCCCGGAAGATTGTACGTCTTGCTGGGTGCCAGCAGTGTGATGGTGCGCCGGGCGATCTCGACCCCCAGCGTGCAAGTCGGCACATGGGGCAGGTCGTCAAGAATGAGGTCGCAGTGGATCTCGTCGGAGCAAAGGAGGAGGTCGTGCCGCAGGCAGAATTCTGCGAGGCGCGCGAGTTCTTCGCGGCGGAAGACCCGCGCGACGGGGTTGTGCGGATTGCAGAGGAAGAAAAGCCGGGTCCGCGGCGTGACAGCGCGCTCCATTGCCTCCCAGTCGATCTCCCAGCGGCGCGCAGCGGCCGCGCGCCCTTCGGCTTTGCCCAGGCTTAACGGCACGGTGATGACCTGGCGGCCTTGCTGGACGGGCGCGGTCATGAACGGCGGATAGACCGGTGTGTTGCAAAGCACGGCCTCGCCGGGTTGGGCGAACGCTCGCGCCGTGATGTTGAGGCCAACCACCAACCCGGGAAGCCAGACGAGCCACGACGGCTCGATGCTCCAGCCGTGGCGCGCTTGCATCGCCTCGACCACCGCGTCAATGGCCGACTGAGTCGGCTGCGCGTAGCCGAACACGCCGTGGTCGACCCGCGCGCGCAGAGCTGCGATGACCTCGGGCGGGGAGCGAAAGTCCATGTCGGCCACCCACAGCGGGAGAATATCCCGGCCGGCGTATTTCTGCCACTTCTGCGAATCGGTGCCGCGACGGTCGATCAGCGTGTCAAAGTCGTAGGTCATGAGGGAAAGGGCGGGAGCCTAACCACGGATGGCTGCAGATAAACATGGATTTTTTTGCATACGACGTCGGCATCGGGCCGGGACGGTTTTTCCCGCCGGGACGGCACACTCCAGGCAAGCCTGACACGCCTCCATCCGGTGGGGGGAATTAAGTGCCGGTAACATCGCGCTTTACCAAGCCGGTCTGTCCGGCACCGCACCAGCTATCAAGATGGTAGTTTCACACTCAATCACATCCACCAACGCACCAGGAGAAAACATCATGCACAGTATCATCCATTACACCAACCCCCGCAGCACCAGCCTGCTGCCGTCGTTTGGCCTCGCGACCCACAGCCCGTGGACGGGTCTCGAGAGCGAAATCGACCGGCTGTTTGAGTCCGCACTGTCGGGTTTCATGGCGCCGGTCTTCAACAACCGCTTCCCGGTCGACCGCTACGAGGACAAGGACAATACCTACGTCCGCGCCGAGCTGCCGGGGGTGAACCGCGATGACATCAACGTCGAGATGGTTGACGGCTATCTGAACATCAGCGCCAGCCGCAAGAGTCTGGCCGCCGAAGGCAGGAGCGAGGAGACCTTCTCGTTCAGCCGCACCGTGAGCATCCCTGAAGATGTGCACGCCGACAAGGTGGGCGCGGCGTATGAGAACGGCGTCCTTACGGTCACACTGCCGAAGAAGGAGGAGGCCAAGCCGAAGAAGATCACCGTCGCGGTGAAATAACCGGAGGCATTCCCCGCTGAACCCTGAACCAAAACCGGAGGGTTTCCCATGTCACTCATCCAAAATCTGGTTCCGTCATTCACCCGTTCGCCCGCGCCCCGCTCGGGCGGCAGCGTCCGCAGCAGTGAGCCGGGCGTCAAACCCCGCTATGAGGTAAGAGAAACTGACGAGGCGTGGGGCCTGCAGGTCTACCTGCCGGACGTCGCCAAGGAAGGACTTGAATTCACCGCCGAAGAGGGGCTGATCACCATCCGCGGCCGCTGCGGCTGGAAGACGCCCGCCGGCTGGACGGCCCTCTACCGCGAGTCCGCCGACGCGCCCTACGAACTGGTGCTGCAGCACGACAACACCATCGACCTGGAAAAGATCCACGCCGAACTGAAGGATGGCGTGCTGCGCGTCTCGCTGCCGAAGGCTGAGACCGTCAAGCCGCGCAAGATCACGGTGAATTGAAATCGACCTTGATTTGGAGGACCGGCGCCAGCGCCGGTCAAGGACGGCCCAGCGGCCATCCCTCCAGTAAATTTCACAAGGGCCGGACGCCAAGGCGTCCGGCCTTTGTTATTTGTTGTCGGAGGGTTTCCCCAAGGGTCGCTGCGCTAGTGAAAATCGAGCAGTTTGATCTCGAATACGAGGGAAGCCTTCGAAGGAATCAGCGGCGGGGCGCCGTGCGCACCGTAGCCGAGCCACCACGGGATGATGACCGTACGGTTTTCACCCTTCTTCATATCGAGAACGGTTGCGTCCCAGCCGGGAATCACCTGCCCGAGGCCCACTTGGAAAGTGAACGGCTTGCCGCGGTCGTAACTGCTGTCGAACTTGGTGCCGTCGAGCAGCAAGCGACCCACATAGAGGACCGTGACTTCCTGCCCGAGTTGCGGCTTTGCCTCGCCCATCCCCGGTGCTTGGATGAGGTAGCGCAGGCCCGACGGCTTCACCAGGGCGGTGTTGTACTTCGCGGCGACGACCGCGGCCTCCTCCGGGCTGAGTTGAAGGGGCTTGGGCACGGCCAGTGCGTCGCGCATGTATTTGTTGGCGGGCTCGCCGGGATTTTTTCGAGTGAACAGACCGCTACGCGCAACAAACGCGATGGCGATCAGGATGATGCCGAGCAGAAGGAAAAGATGACTGTTACGCAAACGCATGGGATGGGGCATGGAGTTGGTTGCTGGTGGGGGGCTCCTCGTTAACTCCTATCCTTGGTGATCCAGCCGGCGCCGGACTTCGGGCAGGGTCAGTCCATCAATCCGCACGAATTTCTGACGCGACTTGGCGCCATGCGCAAGAGCAATGGCCCGGCGCGGCAAGGCGAGACGGTCCGCGAGAAACCCCACCAGCGCGGCGTTGGCCCGGCCCCCGAGGGCCGGCGCGTGCAGCTTCACCTTGAGCGCCGCGCCCAGCCAGCCGGCCACCTCATCCCGCGGGGCGTTGGGGATGACCTTGAGCGCGAGGGTGCAGCCAGGAGGTGCTTGGTTCACGGAGGAAGCAATCAATCAATGACGAGGAAGGAGGAGAAGCCTTGCCCGCAGGGCGGGAGAGGGACACGAGATTGAGGAGGGGAACAATCTGCATAAATTACGCCGGCCGGCAACCCCTGCCGGTGGGATCTTTTCCCTCGTAACCGATCAGGTCTCGCAGCGTGGGCAGGCTGGCCGACACGGCGTGCAGGCGGTCGGGGATACGGCGCCCGAGCGGCAGGTGGTGAAAGATGGACAGGTGCGCGCCCCCAAGACGGTCTTCCAGCCGGCAAGGCAATCCCAAGGTTGAAACCATGACACAGAACGGCGATGAATAAGGCGCGCATGAAACTCATCTCGTGGAACGTCAATGGGGTCCGGTCGGTGCTGAAGAAGGGATTGCTCGAGGTCATGGAGGCGGCCCAGGCCGACATGTTCTGCCTGCAGGAAACCAAATGCCAACCGGGCGACGTGCAGCACGTCGCCTGGCCGAAGGGCTGCGAGCCGGTGTGGAATTCGGCGCAGAAAAAAGGCTATGCGGGCACGGCGATGTTCTGCCGAAGAAAACCGCTCGGCGTGACGCCCGGGCTCGGAGCGGCGGACCACGACACCGAGGGCCGCGTGATCACCGCGGAGTTTCCCGACTGGTGGCTCGTGACGGTTTACACGCCCAACTCACAGCGCGGCCTCACCCGGCTCGACTACCGGGTGCAGGCGTGGGACCCGGCGTTCCTGAAGTACCTCAAGAAACTGGAGAAGAAAAAACCGGTGGTGTTTTGCGGCGACCTCAACGTGGCGCACACCGAGATCGACCTGGCGAACCCCCGGGCGAACCGGCGCAACGCCGGCTTCACCGACGCGGAGCGGGAGAGCTTCACGCAGTTGCTGGCGGCGGGATTCATCGACACCTTCCGCGAGTTCGAGAAGGGCGGCGGGCACTACACCTGGTGGAGCCAGATGGCCAATTGCCGCGCACGGAACATCGGCTGGCGCGTCGATTACTTCGTCATCTCGGCGGCGCTGCGCCCGCGGCTGAAGCGCGCCTGGATCGCGCCCGAGATCCTGGGCAGCGACCACTGCCCGGTGGGCATCGAACTCGAGTGAACAACGGATGCCAGACTTCGCGTCAGATCAATTCGTCGCCGAGCTGAAGTTTCAGCCTTTTTGCGGAGAGCCATTTCTCCGTGTATTGCTCCTCCCACTCACGAACCTTGTGGCCTACACCGCTGGCGAGGGCTTCGAGCGACACCATGCGTTCGAGCAGTTGCAGGCGGCTGAGGGCAATCAAGGTGGCTTTGTCTGGCCCACAGAGCCACCACGGCTGCCTCTCCAGCGTCAGTGCATATGCTAGTAGGTCGAGTTCGCCGTCGTCGAGGTCCACGCGCGAACCGACCTTCAGCCGGACGGCGGCACGCTGCACCGCCGTGACAGGGCGGGTTTCGATCTCAGCTTTGATTTCCGCCGCCTCGCGGTTGACCAACCGCCGGCCGCTGCGATCCAAACGGGAGGCCTCCTCGACGCACTTTTCAACCGTCTCCAGCCGGTACGTTTTGCGCAGGGCGTTCCAACACCCGAGTTGGTGCGCCGCCTTGATGGCAACCGCGTCGACCAGAACCAAGGCACCCCGCGGCGGCATGACTTGCTCCTATAACGCAAAAGGCACCGGCAGTTTGTAGGCGGCGAAAAGGGATTTCAGATCATCGATCGAGCAATCCAACAATTCGGCGGCTTTCAGCACGCTGACATAGCCGCGATCCAGCACTTGGTGGAGACGCGAGATAAAAATCGCGCTGTAAAGATTGGGACGGCTTTCCGCCGCCGGTTCGCCGCCGCGATTCAAAGCCTTGGGACCGGCGGCGTCCTTCTTGATCAAATCGAGGTTCACGAGCCGCCAGTAAAGCGCCTCGGGCGAGACCCGCAATTCACGCGCATACTGACGAAGCCATGTGTCCAACGGTTCGGCACCGTGCTTTTGCCAGCGGCCTTTCACCACCTCAGCCGGCATGAGCAGGCCGGCGGTAAAGGCGTCGGCGAGCCGCTCGACCGGCGTGCGCGCTCCGGGGGCGTCCACGCGCTCTGGCCGCATCTTTTCCCAGGTCAGTAGGTGGAAAAGCTCATGCCCGAGGTCGAAGTTCTGCCGGCTCACCGGTTCGTTGCGGTTGATGAAGATGAAATCGCCATCGTTCAACCGGCAGGCGGCGCCCAACACCGCCGCAGGAGCATCCACGTAAAGAATGGTGGCGCCGAGGTTGCGTTCGATCGCCTCGCGCAGACGCGCCGTGGGCACCTCGCCCAGTTGCCAAGCCCGGGCGGTTCGCTCGCCGAGGAAGGTAGCGAAATCGAGCGGCGATTGCCGGGAGAGAACACTGAGTTGCTGCTGAATCGGGCTCGACGATTCGCCCAACAGTTCGCGGAATCGCCGCTGGGCCGCGATCAGCTTTTCCACTTTGGTCTCAAACTCATCGAGCGCCTCACGGGCAGTCGGTTTAACCCGGTAAGAGAAGGCACGCTTTTCGGTGACGACATAAGGATCGGTGAAGAAATCGAGCGGCTTCTTCAATACCTCGGTGAGGCGCACCAATTCCTCGGCCGAGACGGCGCGTTTGCCGCCTTCAATGGTGGAGACGGTCTGGCGGTCGTTGATGCCGAGACGGCGGGCGAGTTCGTCCTGCGACAGATCGGCTTCAAGCCGGGCGTGGCGGACGCGCTCGCCGAGCATGCGGGCAAAGTCAGCGCGGGTGGACATAGCGGCGGAAGGAGCGGGCGGCGAAGGGTTGACTGACAAGTTGACGGACAAGTCTTGCAAAAGCAAGTTTCGCAAGAAATCGATGCATCAGTCTAATTGGCACGATTATCTCCAGTTGGAGGATTATCGTCAGATGATTCTACCAATAAACGCCTCAAGTATACGCCGGCAGACTCAAAGATCCCTTCGGAAGGCGCGAGCGAGGAGGGGCTGGAAGAGGTTGGCGAGGCAGCGGCTGGCAGATTACTCCAGCGGTGGCAGCGAGCGGACGATTTTCACCGTCTCAACGCTTACGGTTACGACTTGGCCGATGAGACGCAGGATGTACTCGGGGTCGTCCGCGCGGTTGGGGTCGCTGACGATCTCGTCGGGGTTTTCTTTGGCGCGCTCGACGCGGTACTGGTCGATCACCCACTCGAGGGCGCTGCGATTGCCGAGACGGTACTCCTGCACCTCGGGCGGCAGGCCTTCGAGCGTAAGATACTCGTTGTAGACCATCGCCGTCTTGTCCTTCGACAGCTTCATGTGTTCGACACGGAGATCGAGCGGCACGCCCTTCGCCTCGACGCGCTTCAGTGGGTATTCCTTCTGCCGCTCGTAACCCGTGTGGATAACGGCGAGCTTTTCGCCGGCCTTTGCGAAGGCCGCGAAGTCGGGCGCGAACGGAATGCGCGGCAGTTCACGGCGCAGGTTCGCGGCGTATTTCTCGCGGTAGGCCGGATGGTGCAGGACGGCGTAGACGTAGTGGAAGATGTCGCGCTTGGTGACCTTGGCCTTCGGATAACGCGTTTTAAACTGTTCCAGCGCCCAGTCGGTGACGTTGTCGCGCCGGTGTCCACCGTCCGCATCATAAGTATAAAGCGGAAAACACTGAAAGCCGTCTGATGTCGCGCAAAGGTGGTGATCGGCGACAGAATCGGCCGCAAGAACACTGAAAGGAGAGCGACCGGCAATGTCCGTGACACCGATGGCGCGGTTTTCGCACTCGGTTTTGGTCGTCGGGAAAAATGTCGGCCACTGATAGAGCCTTTCGACAAAAACAGGATTTAGGAAGCATGGCTTACGGGTAAACGGTCGATAGAGCACACGCCGAATACTCTCAGGGCGAAAAGAGACTTCCACTTCTCGGAGGAGGCTCTGCTTTGTTTGAATAACCCACGTCAGCACATCCGGATTTATGCGCAGCCAGCCATCGAGCTGTTGTGGCCGATTGGAGCGGCGCCAGCGATCTAGTTCAGATTGATATTCCCCGATCATCCGTCTCGCGCGGCGCTCAAGATTGTGATCATCGAACCCGTAGACTCCGGCGTCGTTGTTAGTCTTCAGACCGTTCGAGAATGAGCGGAAGATCGTCTGAGCAGAGGCGGAGTCTTTGGAATCCTTGTGTCCGACAGGTAGGAAGCCTGCAAAGGCCCGGCTTTCTTCGTCGTGCAACCAGGTTTGACGTTCGTCGGGTTTGAGCGTGCGCCATTTCACGCCGTCGATGCTCTGCTTCTCGTCGAGCCACTTCCATTTCTGCTCTTTGCGCCAGTCGGTGCCAACGGCGGCGTAACGGATGACGGCCTTGCGACGCTTTAGCTTCTTTTGTTTGCGGCGGACGAAGAGGGCGATGCACACGCCCGGCTTGATGCCGAAGACGTTGTGCGTGGTGCCGGAGAGCTTTGGGTTTTTACGGACGTTGCCGCCGAGGTCGACTACGTAGATGGCATCGAAATCCGCGGCGAGGTGCTTGCGCACGCCGTCGGTCGCAATGCCGTCGACGTAACCGCTGTTGGTCACGTAGGCGACGATGCCCTCGTCGCCGATGCGGTCACCCGCCCAGCGGATGGCTTTGATGTAGGGATCGGCAAGCGAACTGGTATTGCTTGCCTCCGAATCGGCGGCGTAGGTGTTGCGGATGCGCTGGTCGAGACGAGGGTATTTACGGTTCTTGTTGTTGTCGTTCTCGTCCTGCTGCCACGCGTTGTAGGGCGGATTACCCATGATGACGCGGATATGGGCCTTCTTCTGGCGGTTGACGCGCTCGGTGTTGGCCGCAGTCATGAACTCAAACTCGGCGTCGCGCGGCTCGGCCAGCTCGAAGGTGTCCACAAGGCAGAGGCCGGGGAAGGCTTCGTAGGTGCCGGTGCGTTCGAAGTACTCGTGCTCCACGTTGAGGCCGGCAATGTAGTAGGGCAGGAGCATGATCTCGTTGGCCCAGAGTTCGCTGGCGTATTTGCGCGGCAGGGCGGCCTTCGGGATCTCGCGCATGAGATGAACGAGAAAGTTGCCCGTGCCAGTGAAGGGATCGAGGAAGTGCACGTCGGCATCGCCCAACTCCTTGCCGAACTCCTTTTTTAGCAGCTCCCGGATGCTGGTGATTATGAAGCGGACGATGGACGGCGGGGTGTAGACGATGCCCATCGTGTCGGCCACCTTGACCGCGAAGCCCTGGAAGAACTTTTCGTAGACAGTGTTGAGGAACTTCTGTTTCTCCGAGAAATCCTCGATGGTCGCGGCGGCGCTCTCGATGGCGAGGTAGAAGCGATCGAGCTTCTTGAGGAATTCGACACGGCTGAAATGGCCCGAGGCGAGGGCATCAATCACCTTTTCGATTTCGACAGCGATGACATTGCGGCGGGTGAAGTCGGGGTTATTGAAGACCGAGCCGAAGAGCCGCGCGGTGAGCAGGTGCTGAATGAGCATCTCCTCGATGGCGGAATCAGCCAGCGAGGGGTTAATGGCGGCACGGCAGAGCTTGGCGAAGTCGTCGAAAGCGACGGCGAACTTCTTGTTAGGCACGAAGCCGGAACGCGACTGCTGGATGAGGTCGCGCACGCTGCGACCCAGCTCCGGCAGACGATCCTTGAATTCGTCGACGGCGTGCTCCCAGTCGGCGAGGGCTGGCGGTGCGTACGCAAAGAAAACTGCGAGGATTTCGACAAGATGCTCGGGCTTGGTCAGCTCTAGATTGCGAACAACTCGACCATCCTGCACCAAGATGGCGCGGCGCGGTTGCCAGAAGAGGGTGTTATTGGCCGGGTAACCGAGTTTGAGCTTTGTCCGCATCTCGTTTTCGAGATCGTCGGCATCGTCCTTCGATTCAAGGCAACCATGGACGAGCCGATATTGGTCGAGCAACGCGCCGTCGAGGCGGAGGGATGATTCTCCTTTGCGGCGGAGTTCGTATTCGCGCACGAGCGTCCACTTGAGCGGGCCGGCGCAGGCTTCAATGAGCTGATCAAAAGCGGCGCGCACCGCGGACTCGTGCTTGGCGCCGACATTGGCGAACTGGGCGAGGGCCAAATAGTAGCCGCTGACAGCCCGGTGCGTCGGCTTGAGGTGAAAGGGCGCGGACATGCTCGGGGACCTTTAGCACAGCGCAGCAAGCCGGGCGGCGCAAGAGCAGGCTTTTCTATGAGACAGAACTGATACAACCTGTGATGACACTTCCATGGACACCGGTCAGGAGTTGAAACGACTCATGCTGCAACCGCCGCGGCTGACCCTGGCCGTGGCCGAGAGCGTGACGTGCGGCCGGCTGCAGGCGCGGATTGGCGCGATCTCCGGGGCGTCGGAATTCTTTCTTGGCGGGCTCACGTCCTACACGATTTCGCAGAAGGTACGGCACCTCGGCGTGGACCGGGCGCACGCGGAACAAATCAACGCCGTATCTCCCGAGATTGCCGAGCAGATGGCGCGCGGGGCCTGCGCGTTTTTCGGCAGCGACCTCGCGCTGGCGACGACCGGCTATGCCGAGCCGGCGCCGGACCGCGGGGTGAAGCAGCCGCAGGCCTACTGGGCGTTTGCGCACCGTCGCGCCGACAACACCTGGGTGGTGCACCGCGGCTGGGTGGAGCAACCCGGCGCGACGCGCGTGGAGATGCAGGAGGCGATGGCGGACGCGGCGCTGACCGCGCTGGTGGAATATCTGCGCAAACTGCGAGAATGACACACTCCGGCTCCAAGCGCTCCTCCCTGTAGGAAGGCCGCTCGCGACCGATCATCGCCCGCTCTGCTGGCCAGCAGAGGGCCTCCTACAAAAAAGATCGCTGCGCGCGACTCACGGACTGAGCCGCTGGAGGTCGTTCATGAGGGGCTGCGCCTCGGGCTGCGGAGCCACCCAGTCGCTGAAGAGAAGCTCGGGGATGCCGTAATCGGTGTTGTAAAACTGCTGCGTGGCCTGGACGAGGGGTGCAATCGTGCCGGTTTTCACGGTCGCACCGGCGTAGAAGCCCTTCACATTGGAATAGACGAGCACCGACGCAGTGAAGGTCTCAGTCGAGCGCTCGGTCTCGGCGGCAAGCGGGCCCGCCACCGCCTTGGCGTCGAGGCCGAAGTTGAAGCGCGACTTGAAGAGGAGCCGGGTCGAGGCGTCATCCATGAGCACGTAGATCGTCTCAATGGTCTTGCCGCCAGCCTGCAGGCCGAAGCTGAGTTCACCGGCTTTGATGAACACGGGCAGGCTCCACTGGCCGTTGGGTTTCTTGACGAGCGCCACCCCCCAGCCGTCCTTCACGCCCAGCAGCAGGCCAATCTGCAGTTGGTTGACAATCACGATGCCTTTTGCGCGGTGAAGCACGTCTGCCGGAATGGCTTGGGCGGGATACAGCATGGTGCTTTGAAGGATCGCCTCGCAGGTTTGGAGGCGGGCGACATAGTCGGCACGTTTAAATTCGGCGGCGCCGGCGGTGGCGGCCAGCGAGAGCACGGCGGCGAAGAGCAGGAGTCTTTTCATGGGAGAATGGATGCGCGGCAGACGGTGAAGTTCCCGGATGGTTGGGAAGTATTGGCAATTAGTTATGTCACGGACGGCGAGGAATGAAAAGAGCAGAGTAAACTACTGCAAGACGGCAAAGTTTCAGTTTTTACCCCCCTCCGGCCGGTCAGGGGAGCACGATTTTGCAGGAGGAATCCGGATTTTTTAAGTTTGCCCGTCCCCACCGGCCTTAGTCCAGCCCCCGCGCCTCGAGGTCGGACTCGTCCCAGCCGAGATAATGGCCCAGTTCGTGCAGGTAGGTCAGCCGTACCTCGTCACGGTAAACTTTCTCATCACCCCCGGCATAATCCCAGAGGTTCTCGAGGAAGAGCAGGATCTGGGGCGGGAGCGGTTGCGGGTCGCCGGGATCGGCGCTGTACGGGTGACCGACGAAGAGACCAAGAATATCGGGCTCCCATCCCTCGGTGAGAACGTCGTCGCTGGGATGGGGTTCGTAGCAGACGGGCACGCGCAGCGCCTGTTCGCGCACAGCCGGCGGCAGCCGGCGCTGCGTGGCGTCGACGACCTTTCCAGCGATGATCGTGAGTTGATGAAACTTCATGCTGACCCCAGCCGGCTTCCAGATCCGGCACGGTGGCTATCCTTGGGGCAATTCGGTGGACAGGTCGAACCGTTCGTAGCGGCCGCCGAGCCACCAGACGACGGCGGCAAGCTCGCCGATCAGGACGACGCTGGCTGCGACGGCGCCCGCCAGCAGGGCCGCGGCCGGCAGCCCAACCAGCCATTGCACCACGAAATAGGGGACGGCCGCGGCCAGCGCAGCTGGCAACAGTGCGAGTACCAGCACGAGCATATAACCGCCGGCGAAAATCAGCCGCTGCCCCATGACCTCCATCCCGCCGCCGGCCTGGCCCACTGCCGACATCCATCCCGGGAAATAAAGCGTCGCGGCAAACGGAATCGCGACCATCAGGCCCACCACCGGTGGCACGAGCAGGCCGACGCCCACGGCGCCCAGGCTGGTGAGCAAAACGGTGTCGGCAAATTTTCCCGTCAGCGCACCGAAGCTCATGGCCGCCACGGCCAGCGTCAGCCATTCAACCGATGTCAACAGCACGATCGGCGCAAGCATCTCGCCGAGCACCACCTGCCAGCCGCGCAGGGGATAGGCTTTGATCACGTCAAGCCGCTCCATCATCAGGCGCACCTCGCGGCGCATCAGCATCGGGCCGGCGATCAGCACCCAGATGCTGACCGGGAGGGTGATCGCCTGCACAATTTTTATCAACGGGTGGAAGGCCGGATCCGCGGCAAGCCACCCGACCACGCCGAGGACCGCGGCGGAAATCAACAGCCAGTTGCGTGGATAAAACCACGGACCGGCTGCGATGAGGTTCTTCCACAGGAACGCGACTGGCGCCAGGCCGAGCGGACGAAGCGCAAACGGCTCGCGCCGCCGGCGCGCCGGCCGGCGCAGTCCCCGCCAGCCACCTGCGCGCAGCGCGGCGATCCGTTCGGCATGTTTTCGGGCCAAATCGATCGAAGCCTCCTCGAAGGCGACTTCGGAGCGGATCACCCACACGTAATGCGCACCGAGCACCAGCAGCGCCGGGCCGAGGGCCAAGAGGAAGGTGATGCCATCCGGTGCGAAAAACGGACCCAGGATCCAGCGGAACGGCGCGAGCACCCAAGACAGGGGAGGAGTGGCGAGCACGCCCGAGAGAAAGGAAAAAATCGCCGCTGCATTGGTCAGGTCGATGGCGGGCAGGGCGGGCAGATGGCGGCGCAGCCACCACCCGGTGACGACGCCGAGCAGCACGAACGCTCCGCCCAGCAGGACACGGCGGCGCGCCGGGTTCAGGCCGAGGTTCAGGAGGCGGTCGCGCGTGAACGAGGCGGCGATGCCGTGCAGTTCGAGCGTGGAGAGCAGGATCCACCAGCCGATCGCGTGCGTCCAGACGTTGCCGCCAAGGAAGCTGAATCGGTTGGAGAGCAGGGAGAACAGCAGTGCCAAGAACAGGATGCGAAGCTGCGACTTCAACAGTTTGAAATGCACCAGGACACCGCGGGACACTGGAGCCTGGAACAGAAACGCCACCTCGGCCTCGGTGAACGCCAGCGCGGCACGCTCCGTCGAGAAAATCCACGTGTACACGATGCGCAGCGCCATGATCAACACGGCCACGGAAAGCCCGACCATCAGGCCGATGTTCACCGGCGCCATGCCCGGCGGTCCGTGGTAGGCGCCGCGGTACGCGGCCCGGCGGAAAAAGAAGAAATAAAAGTAGGCCAGACCGACGATCGTCGCGATGAGATAGCGCGGCTGCCGCAGCCGCTGCAACCGCCGGCGCGCCGCGTTCTTCAGCGAAGTGAGCTGGAGATAGGCGAGGGCCCCGATCATGGCTGGACCGAAGCCGGCGGCGCGTCGTCGTCGCCCGTGGCCTTGAAGAACACATCCTCCAAGCTGGCGTCAGGCTGCTCGGTGAAGCGCTGGCGCACGGCGTCGAGCGATCCGTCGGCGATCTTCTCGCCCTGCTTGAGGATGAGCACATGCGTGCAGACCTCCTCGAGCAGACTGAGGAGGTGGGAACTGATGATGAGGGCGGCCCCGCCGCGGGCGAGGCGGCGCATGGTGTCCTTCATCCGGCGGATGCCGGCGGGATCGAGGCCGGTGAGCGGCTCGTCGAAAAAGATAACGCGCGGGGCATGCAGGAGGCCGCAGGCGATGGCGAGTTTCTGCTTCATGCCGCGCGACAACTCGCCGGGCAGCAGATTTTTCTTGTCCGCCATTTCCAGCTCGGTGAGGAGGGACTGCGCGCGGCCTTCGTAATCGGCCACCCCGTAGAGCCGGGCGACAAACACGAGGTGCTGCCACACGGTGAGGTACTCGAAGAGGCGGGGCTCGTCGGGGAAGAAGGCGAGCTGGCGCTTGGCGGCGACGGGATCGGCGGCGAGGTCGACGCCGCCGACGCGCACGACACCCCGGGTGGGCGGGATGACGCCCGTGCAGCAACGCAGCGTGGTCGTCTTGCCGGCGCCGTTGGGACCCACGAGGCCCATGACCTCGCCGGGTTGCACGGTGAAGGAAAGATCCCGCACCGCCGGGAAGTCGCCGTAACACTTGGTGAGGCTGCTGACTTCAATCATGCGGCGCGACAGTGGGGGATTCCCGGGGCGAAGTAAATTCCGCACCGGTGAGCATGGCGGGGATTCATTATAAGCGGTCGCGCTGGCCGCCCCTGCCACGTAACCGCCGCGCACCGGCGGCGTCATGCCCCTTGGTCGGAATCCAGCACCGGGCCTCAATCCTTACTGTCTATTCAAGAACCCATGAAATCGATGCTTAGAATCGTCTTAATCGCGGCCGGTCTTGCCGTTGCCGCCCTGCCCGCCGCGCGCGCGGCAGATGAAACCCAGCCCACGCCGCCACCCCCAGGCGGGGGGCAGAACACCCCCGGACAGACGGCGCGCCCGGAATGGCGCGGGCCGCGTATGGACCCGGCGGAACGCCTGCAGCGCCTGGGCGAGGTTCTCAACCTCACCGATGATCAGAAGGCCAAAATTGCCGCTATTCTCAAGGATGACCAGGAGAAGGGGCAGGCAATCAGGAACGACTCGTCGCTGTCGCGCGAAGACCGGGGCGCCAAGATGATGGACCTCATGAAGGATTCCCAGGCCCAGATCCGCGCGCTGCTCACCCCGGAGCAGCAACAGAAATTCGACGCCATGCCGCGTCCGGGACGGGGACCCAGGGGCCACGGTCCCGGTAATGGTCCGCCTCCCGGTGAAGGTCCGCCTCCTGGCGAAAACGGTCCTCCTTCCGGCACGCCCTGAGCCAGCCCGGATTTTCCGGGGACGCACTCCCCGATCAATCGCAACCCGCCGCGGTGTCTTTGGACCCGCGGCGGTTTAATTTTCGACAACCGGCGCCGGCCGGCGCACGGTGGCGCCGGCATGAAGCACGAGCGGATCATGGTCGCCGGCGGAGGCGCGGCGGGTTTTTTCGCGGCGATCGCCTGCGCGGAACGAAATCCGGCGGGCCGCGTCACGATCTGCGAGGCCACGGCGCACCCGCTGGCGAAGGTGCGGATTTCGGGCGGCGGCCGATGCAACGTCACGCACGCCTGCTTTGAGCCGGGCGAACTCGTGCGGCGCTATCCGCGTGGCGGGCGCGAATTGCGCGGCCCGTTTCATCGTTGGGGTCCGCGCGAGACGGTGGCATGGTTTGCCGCGCGCGGAGTCGCGCTCAAGACCGAAGCCGACGGCCGGATGTTTCCGGTGACGGACGATTCCGGCACGATTGTCGATTGTCTGCAGAGCGCCGCGGAGGCGGCGGGCGTCATGGTGCGCACGCGGTGCGGCGTGCAGGCGGTGCGTCCGGGTTTCGAGGTGGAGTTCTCCACCGGCGAAACCGTGGCCTGCGACCGGCTGCTTCTTGCTACCGGCGGCAACAAGGACGGCGCCGGTTTCAAAATTGCCCGTCAATTCGGTCATACGATTGAGCCGCCCGTGCCGTCGCTCTTCACCTTCCACGTCGACGACCCGCGGCTGGCGGGCCTGCCGGGAGTGACGGTGGAGAACGTCGAGGTGGCCGTGCCCGGCGTAAAGCTGCGGGAAAGCGGACCGCTGCTCATCACCCACGAGGGATTGAGCGGACCGGCGATCCTCAAACTGTCCGCGTGGGGCGCCCGGGTGCTGCACGACCGTGATTATCACTTCCCGCTGGCGGTCAACTGGGCGGCGCCGCGCCCGCCCGCCCAGACATTCGCCGGTATGGTGCAGGTCCGTGCGGAGCATCCGCGCCAGCAGGTGGCGACATGGAACCCGTTCGGCCTTTCGCAGCGGCTTTGGATCCGTCTGGCCGCAGCCGCGGGCATCGCTCCGGCCAGTCCGTGGACCTCGGTGTCGAATGAGGCGCTGACGGCGCTCGCGACGCAGCTCACCCGCGGCGAATTCGCGGTCACAGGCAAGAGCCTGTTCAAGGAGGAGTTTGTCACCTGCGGCGGCGTGCGGCTGGCCGAAGTCGATTTCCGGACGATGGGAAGCCGGCTCTGCCCGGGGTTGTATTTCGCCGGCGAGGTGCTGGACATCGACGGGGTGACGGGCGGCTTCAACTTCCAGTCGGCTTGGACGACCGGCTGGCTGGCGGGGCGGGCAATGGCGGAAGCTTAGGAATGTCATTGCGAGAAGCATCGCGACGAAGCAATCCACCTGGATCGCCATCCTCCTTCGCCAAGGCTACGGAGGACAGGCCAGCCTGTTCTGCTAGCCAGCAGAACGGGCTCGCGATGACGATTTCATGACTTCTCTCATGCCCAGTTACTGGCAACTGTTGGCCATCGTCACGCCTGTGTTCGTGCTGTTTGCCCTTGGCGCGCTGCTGCCGCGCGTCTGCCGGCTGAGCGCCGAGTTCGAGACGGGCATGCTGCGCATCCAGGTGAATTTTTTCTACCCGGCCCTCATCCTCAAGAGCGTGCTCGGCAACGCGGCGCTGCGCGAACCAGCCAACCTGCTCTGGCCGCCCGTGGCGGGATTCGGCACCATCGTGTTGGGATTCGCCGCCGGCTACTACGTGGGCCGCGCGCTCGGCCTGCACGCGGGCTCGGGCCTGCGCACGTTCGCGTTCGCCGTGGGCATCTACAACTAAGGATTCATTCCGATCCCGCTCATGGAGTCGCTGTATGGCCGCGAGCCGCTCGGCGTGCTGCTGGTGCAAAACATGGGCTGCGAGCTGGCCATGTGGAGCGTGGGCCTCCTCGTGCTGTCGGGCCTGTCATTGCGGGAGGGCTGGCGCCGGGTCCTCAATCCGACGATCTGCACCCTCGTGGTCGCCGTGGTGGTCAATCTCTCGGGCTTCACCCTGCCCGCGGTGCTGATGCGGGTCGTCGACCTGCTGGGCGGGTGCGCCATCCCGTTCGGACTGCTGCTGTGCGGCGTGACGCTGGCGGCTTACTTTGAAAAACCGCAGCAGCTCTACCACGGACGCACGACGCCGGTCGCGTGCCTGCTGCGGCTCGCGGTGCTGCCGGTGGCGTTTTTGCTGCTCGCGAAGTTCGCGCCGTTTTCACCCGAGTTGAAACGCGTGCTGGTGGTGCAGGCGGCGATGCCCTCGGGGATGATGCCGCTGGTGCTGGCCCGTCACTATGGCGGCCAGCCGGTCATCGCGGCACAGATCATTGTCGGCACGACGCTGCTGGGCGTACTGGTGATCCCGCTGTGGCTGTGCCTCGGTCTGGCTTGGGTGGGCGGGTAGGGCTCAGTCCACCTTCGGCAATTCGGCGGGGATTTCCACGCTGTGGGGATGGTGACGCTTGGTCTTGGCGGCGCAGGCGCGCTTGCGGAGCATGCGGTCGAGCTTGTCGATCAGCTGATCGAGCGACTTGTAGAGATCGTCGCTGGCCACGCTGGCGAGCAGGTCGGGTCCACGAATCTCGATGTGTCCCTTGGCCACGAAGGCCTGGTGCAGGGCGCGCTTTTTGTCGTGCTCCAGATCGAGACGCACGCGGATGATGTGCTCCTGATGACGGAGCAGGCGGATGACTTTTTCCTCGGCGATGGATTTCAGCGCCTCGGTGAGGTCGAGATGCACGCCGCGTACGATGATCCTGGGTTCGGGCGGAGGCGGGGACTTGTGGGAGGGCATGATACGGATGATCGTGTCTCTATGGCGGGAGGCCGGGGCTTCCGCAGGGCGAAAGCGTTCTTTTCTCACGAAAGTAGCGGCAGAAAATGACGATGTTAGGATTTCTTGGACAACGCGAGGGAAAGATGATGCGGAACCAGGCGGCGCGTGCTTCCGCGCCGGTCCGGCGCGCCCCGGGTCAAGCGGGAAGCTGACGAACGGCCGCTTGCGTTCGCGGGGTGGCATGGCATCATGTCCGATCCGTTCTTTGATTGGCGCACCCAATCAAACTCCGCGCAGGTCTTGGGTGAAGGTTCCGTGGTAGTGGCAACTTGGAACTTGGTCACTTGAAACTTGCGCGTCAGCGCCTGGGGGTGTTCCGGATTCGACCCTTGGTTGGATCGCGCCGCGGCCTGTCGAGGATGAAGGTTGGCCTCGTTAATCCGCCTTCAAAAAAACAATAGGCAACTACGAAGAGATGCCTCTCGCTGCTTAATTAAACGGCAGTGACGTTCCGCCGGCGACGCCTGCTGGCCGGACGGAACGACGACAGCAGGCATAGCGGCGCCGGCCGTGTCCGACGGCGCCGTCGTACCTTCATCCGGGCGCTGGTTGGCGCCAAGCGCGCGTTTTCGCGTGGCGCCGGCGAGATTAAAAAGACGCTACACAGGTAGATGCGGCGGGTGAAGGCCGGGGGGACGCGGGTTCAACTCCCGCCACCTCCACCATCTTATTAATAATCAACAACATGGATATTGTCGTCTGGACCATAAAGTGTCGCGAAACGACAGCTTACAGGGAGGTTCGGGATGCGACAGCTTATGCGCTGCGACAACGATTTTTGCGACTGCGGCGCCCGAGAAGTTCGGAATGCGGCATCTTCGTCGAGCGACTCTTTGACCGCTTCGGCGCGGAGCCCGTCAAGCCACAAAGAGTTGGCGGGGTCGTTGGCGACCGTCTCCAATTCGGCCGCGTCGGCGGTCTGCAGCAATGTGATGATAGGTTTGTTCCTTATGGTAGTTTTTATTGGCGACGGATTCTTGGGTAAACGCCAGCTGCCGACCTGCGTGGATTTCGTCGCCCGGATGAGGGTCGTTTTTGGGGTCCTTGAGCGTAGTTTGCTTGAGGTAAGCGTTCAATTTCAGCGGTCATGTCACCCTGCGGAAGTTGAACGGTTACGTGTGGACGCTGATTATGAGAGCGTGCTTTTTTGAAAGCGCCGCTGCTGTCTATTGAATGCCCTGCACCCGGCACGGTCCTTACGGTTGAGCCTGAGGCGGTTTTCCCGCCGCGCGGGCGATGGCCTGGCGGGACAGGACGCAATCGTACTCGTCCTGGAGGCGGGTCTGCTCCGCCGCCCTGGCGTTACTCTGGGCATCGAGCAATTCGAAATTGGTGATGACTCCGTTGGCGTAGCGCGACTGGGCCAGCCTTAGCGCTTCCTGCGCCTGGGCCACGAGGGTATCGGCGCTGGCCAGTCTCGCCTGCGCCGCCTTGAGGTCGGTGAACGCGTCGGCGAGCTCGGCCGTGATCGTGCGGTTCAGTTCAGCGGCCCGGGCTTGGGCGCCGCGGAGATCCGCTTGCGCGGTAATGCGATCGCCGGTGATGCGCTTGCCGGTGAAGAGCGGCACCGAAACACTGAGCCCTGCCGCGACGTAACTCTTATTAGCGTACATGACGGGCAGGTCGCCGTTTTGCACTCCGCCGCTCGCTTCGGCGGAAAGGACCGGCCGGTTCTCCCTGTTGGCCGCGTCCAGCGCCAGCTGGGCGGTGCGCGCGGAGTCATGGGCCAGTTTCATCTCGGGGCGGTTTTGCAGGCCTTGGCTGATCGTGGCGCCGAAATCGGGCAGGCCGGCGGAGGGGGCGAAAGACCCCGCCAGCGCCAGCGGCGCGTCGGGGGGAAGCCCGAGCAATTGTCGCAGCTGCGCCTCCTGTTTTTCCAGCGCCGCCTGGATGTCGGTGCGGCGGTTGTGGGCGTTGGCCAGGCGGACCTGGGTGGTCAGGAGGTCGAACTTCGTGGCGGTGCCGCCGTTGAATTTCTTTTCCGAAATGCGCAGGGCCTCGAGCAAGGCGCGGATTTCCTCATCGGCCACCGCCTCCGAGGCCTGCAGCAGGATCACCCCGTAAAAGGCCTGAATCGTCGCGTAGCCCAGCTGGTTTCGAACCTGCTCGAGCGCGTCCTCGGCGGAAATCTGGCCGGCCCGCGCCATCGCCACCAAAGCGTCGGTCCGCCCGAAATCGGTCAAAAGCTGGCGAACGTTGAGCGCGGCGTTATAGCTGTTCTGGATGTTCTCGTAAAAGGCGGTGGGCGGAGACCCGGGCAGGGCGAAGTTGATGTAGGGCCGGAGCGACTCGTAGGTGTAGGTGCCGTTGGCGGATACTTGGGGTAGCCGCGACGCGTTGCTTTGCATGACCCGGCCTCGGGCCGCATCGATCGCGGCTTGGGCGGCGTTGAGCGAGGGATAGTGGGCCAGCACCGCCTGGATCGCCTGGTCCAGGGTGAGGGGCACGGGGGTGGCGGCGGGTTCTTGGGTGAACAATGGCAGGCCAAGGGCGAGAAAAAATGCGATGGCAAGGGAAGTCTTCATGGCAATGGAGGCAATAAATCCGAATGTCGGGATGGCTCAATGGAAGCCGGCCGCAACGGCCAACCGCGGCCTTGGCGGGGAGGCGCCCAAGCACGTCATCCCGCCCTGCTCGGAGCAGGTCCGGAATTCCCCGCCGTCTTGGACCGCGTATGGGCGTCGCTTCTCGTGCATTTCCTCAGGCATGTTGATGGGTTTGAATATACGCTCCGGCCGCCAAGGCTGGGACTGACGTCACTCCGCGACGTACTCGGCCTCAGCGGCCGCGCTGGCCTTTTCTTCTTCCTGCAGGTGATGGGCGGAG
The DNA here is from genome assembly GCA_049513315.1 of Opitutaceae bacterium. Classification (GTDB taxonomy): domain Bacteria; phylum Verrucomicrobiota; class Verrucomicrobiia; order Opitutales; family Opitutaceae; genus Fen-1467. The sequence goes on along the minus strand of JBEKWG010000011.1, from coordinate 9,281 downwards.
GGCTTGAGCAGGAGACAAAGCGGGATGGCACCCAGCAGGATCAAGCCGGCGAGCACGAATCCGTTCTCAAAGCCCAGCACTTGCGCCCGCCGGGCGATGCCCTTGCTCACGACGAAGCTGATCTTGTTCTGCAGATTGGCGACCAAACCGGCTTCGTGGCGCACGACCAGCCCCATGGCTCGCAGGCCCAGCCGGATGTCGAAACGCTGCGATTGCATGGGGAAAACCTCGCCCAACCGGACGGCGTGGATATGAATGGAGTTTGTGACGAAGGTGTTCAGCAACGCGATGCCCAGCGAGCCCCCGACGTTCTGAAAAACGTTCAGGAAGCTGGCGGCCATCGGCAGTTCGTAGCGGGGCACTGCGTTGAGCGCCGCCGCCATCAACGGCGCCATCATCAGCGCTAGGCCTGTGCCACGGCCGATCTGCGGCAGCACCAGCATGGGCCAATCCGACAGCGGATCAAGACGGCCGAACACGATCAGCGAGCTCCCCACTAGGAGGCAACCCATCGTCGTCAGCATCGCCGGCGGGTAACGATCCGCCAGCCGCCCGGCCAGCGGCATGGTCAGCCCGACCGCCAGGGCGTTGGGCAGCATCCAAATACCGGCCTGCACGGGGGTGTATCCCATCAGGTTCTGGAGGAAAATCGGGAAGAGGAAGATGCTGCCGAACAGGCCGATCGCGCGAAAGATGGCCAGCAGCAGGCTCAGCAGGTAATTCCGAATAAGAAAGAGGTGCAGATCAAGGAGCGGATGCTCCACCGCCAGTTCCACCGCAATGAACATCACTAGGCCGACGACGGTGATGGCCTCGCACACGCGAATGTAGTCGGAGTGCCAGCCCTTGATCTGCCCGTTGGAAAGGGCGGTGAGCCCGGCGATAAGCGCCATCGACAGGAAAACGTACCCGAAAAGGTCAAAAGCCCGCCGGCCGCCGCGGGCGCGCAGCGGACCCATGACGATCATGCCGGCGAGCAAAGTCAGGGCGCCTACCGGTAGGTTGACCGAGAAGATGGTCCGCCAGCCGTAGGCGTCAGTCAGGTATCCGCCCAGGGTCGGTCCGATCGCCGGCCCGGCCATGATGCCCATTCCCCAGATGCCCAGCGCCTTCCCCCGCTCGTGCGGCTCGAACAACTCGGCCACAATGGCCATGCCTATGGGCTGCATGGTGCCGCCGCCCACCGCCTGGAGAATGCGGGCCGCGATCAGCGATTCATAGCTCCACGCCATGGCGCAGGCCGCGCTGGCCGCGGTGAAGACCAGCAGGCCGCACAAATACAGTGTTTTGTAACTGATCCGGTTGGTGAGCCAGCCGACCAGGGGCATGACGACCGCCGAGGTCATCATGAAGCCCGTCGCCACCCACTCGATCTGCTCCCGATCGACCCCGAAGGTGGCCATCATGTGCGGCAGGGCGACATTGACGATGCTGGAGTCCAGCACCGCCATGATCGTGCCGAGCATGATGATGCCCATCACGCCCCACCGGGTGGCCCGCAAGTCGCGCTCGCTAGTCATGCGCCGCTACTCTCCCCGGCGCGATTCTGTCGACGTGCCGGTGTGGATCCGCACTTCCACCGACAGGCCCGGTCCCAGCATCAGCTCCGGCGGCGCGGTCACCGCGATGCGCAACGGTACGCGTTGGGTGACCTTGATGAAGGTGCCCGAGACGCCTTCGGCGGGAATGAGGCTGAATTCGGAGTTGGCCGCGCGCAAAATCTCGGTCACCCGGCCGTGCAGCCGCAGCGCCGGATAGGCGTCGACCGAAATATCCGCGGCGTCGCCGATCGCGACATCGTGGAGATACTTCTCCTCAATGTTGGCATCGACGCGCAGGGTGGTTGGGTCAAACATGCTGATCACCGGCTGGGCCGCTAGGGGCATGGCGCCAGGATCGAGCCAGCGACGCACCACCCAGCCGTCAAACGGCGCTCGCACGGTGCATCGAGCCAGGTCGCTCCGGGTATTCTCTACGCTGGCGACCGCTTCCGCCACCTTGCTCCGGGCCAGCTCGACCGCCGCCTTGGCCGCGGCGATATCCTCCTTGCGCGTTCCCTCCTGCAGCAGAATGAGATTCTGCCCGACGTTTTCCCGGCTATGCTGGGTGGATTCGTAGGCGGTGCGGGCCCGGTCGAGGTCGTCTTGGGTCACCGCGGCGTCCTTGAAAAGCGCTTGGATCCGCTCATAATTCAACCGCGCCATCTCCTCTTCACTCTGGAGACGTCGGGCGGTCGCCTCGGCCGCCTTGATCTCCTCGGGCCGGCTGCCGTTCACCGCCTTTTCGGCCAACGCCTCGTTCAAGACCAGACTGGCCCGGGCAGAAACCAGCGCTGCCTCCGCCCGGTCCAGCACTTCCTGCGGGATGGCCGGGTCCAGCCGGAAGACCACCGTTCCCTTGTGGATGAACATCCCCTCGTGCACGGCCACTTCGATCAGCCGGCCGTTGATCTCCGGGGCGATGTCCACCAGATGGCCGGAGACGCGGGCATCATCCGTAAAAACGATCCCCCACATGAAGATAAGCCAGTAGCCGAACACCCCCGCGGCGACGGCCGCCAGGATGGCGATTCCGGCCAGAATCCTTTTTCGCCGGAGCTGGCCGTTGCCGTTTGGTCCGGCGTTTTGACGATCTGCGGACGATGGTTCCGCTGCTGTGCTCATTGGATTGGGTCTCGAAATGATCTACGGTTGGCGCCGTGCCGGCAGGCCCGCGCCGGTGAGGAACAAATCCACCGCCGTCGTGTGGCTGCGCTGCGCTTCGGGCCAATCCTCCAGCTCCCACGAGCGGGTCCGCAGCATGCCCAGCAGATACTCCGCCACAATATCCGCGGGCATATCCGCACGGACATCACCCGAGGCCATACCTTGGGCGATGATCTCCGCCACCGCTTCCCTCATGGGTTTGCGCCGTTTCCGCCAACGCTGACGCAGGACCCCTTTGCCGCTCTCGGTGGCCCGTTCGCACTCGGAAAGAATGATGCGAAAAAGCGGACGCCGAGCTTGGAAATAGGCGACGATGTCCTCGCAGGTGCGCAACAATCGTTCGCGGAAAGCGCCGCCCCCAGCGGCGTTCCGCCGAATCAGCTGGCACATTTCGTCGAAGCCCGCCACCGCGGCCTGAAAGATAAGGTCCTCCTTGTCGGAAAAATACAGGTAGATGGTCCCCTTGCCCACGTCCGCCTTCAGGGCGACCTCATCCAGAGTGATTTCGTCGACGCGGTGGGTCCGAAAGAGCCGTTCAGCCGCCTGCATGATGCGCTGTTTCTTGTCCGAAGTCATTACTGACTGACTAGTCGGTCATTTTTACGGGAAAGTCAACTGCCGGATCTTCCTTTTGTCACGGACCTGCGCCAGGAGGAGGATTTTTACAGCGAAATCCACTTGTAGGGTTGGCCGATGTGCGGAACTTCTTCCGTCTTCGGCGATTCGGCAGCAGCGTGTTCGTCGAGAAGCGGTCTCTTCAGTTCGGTCAAGCCGTAAGCGCCTGATAACAAAGCTCAAGGCGCTAATTTGATTTCGGCCCGCGCCCCCAACCTGTGTTGGGCTTGGTGTAGATCACGGCTTCTTCTCGCACGGGGAAGTCCCGGGCCTCAGCCCGGCGCGCGAAAATTCCTGTCCGATTCCTGTCAGAAAGCATGCCGCCCGGTGCCCATTCCTGCCAATTCCTGTCAAGGTCGCTGAAGAGCCAACCACCTGATAATCGCGTATTTGACTATTCTGTAAGCGTTTACGAGACCCGCCGAATCTGATTTCAACTCCCGCCACCTCCACCATGCTTCGCCCAACGGGCGAAGCATGGTGCCGCGCCGTAGCCTCGCGCGAAGGCGGGCAGTTCGTAGCGTGATTGTCCCAGAGCCGCTTCAGCGCATAAAAGCATTCAAAGGATGCGTCCACGGTGCTTTTCAATTTCCTCTTTCGCCCGTTGGGTTTCGCAGGGCGCGGCCATCTTTCCTCGGCGGGCGGAGCATGGTGCCCGGCGCAGCTCGAAGAGCGAAGCCTGGCAGAAGGATCAACTGGCAGCGCCGCATGGGGTGTTTGTAACGTATTACGTTACAAACTGGCTTGGGCAGTGCGCGGGAAGTTTGTCATCTGTTAAATGACAAACTGGTATGGACAGCGGTGCGGTGGAGGGCGCACCAGGGCAGCCGGCGGGGGAGCACCCTCACGCCAAGGAGTAAAGCCGCCAGGGAGATCAGCCGCTCGATCCGCGGCGGACACTTCACCGGTGGAGCAGCTTGACCGAAAGACGCTGGCAGCGCGGGGAGGCATGTCACCTATTAAGTGACATGTGGCTCGGTGGTGGAGCGGCTGGGTGGCGCGGGATATTTGTCATCTATTAGATGACAAAGTGGCGCGGGTGCTCTGCCTGCTCTGAGCCAAGTCGAAGGGCTGTCCAGCAGAGCTTGACCGGCTCACCCGGTCCGGGCGCGCGCATCCTGCCAGAGCCGCCCCCTTGGTCATGCTGCGAGTTCGCGCAGCGCCGGAGGTAAACGGTACGGCATGGGCCTGCCCCCCTCTGGTGTTTTGTGATAGCGCTCTCCGATCGCCATCCGCGATGGGGACAAGAAGCTTGCCCCAAGTTGGGTTTTTGGCAGTCATCGCGGCGTATGATCCGGTTGCTTCTTTCACTGGTTTTGGCCCTGCTCGTCTGTCCGTGCCCACGCGCTGAATCTCCCGCCGCGACGACCGACGCAGGGCTCGCCTCGATACTTGATTTTGAGGTCGAGCCCACGGGGCATTTGCCTGCAGGTTGGGGTGGCGGGCCGCCGGGGACTATCTTCGCCGACAACGTGGTGAAGCACACCGGATAATGGGCCGCCCGGATCGAACGCAAGCCCGACAGCCCGCAGGAGTTCTCCACGCTGACGAAGTCCCTGCCGATGAATTTCAAGGGGAGTCGGATCGAGCTGCGCGGATTCGTGCGCACCGAAGACGTCAGCGGTTTTGCAGGATTGTGGCTGCGGGAGGACGGGGTGGAAGAATCCCTGGAATTCGACGGCATGCAGCGGCGCCAGCTGAAGGGCACGACGGAATGGACCGAGTATGCCGTCGCGCTCCCCGTGAACCCGGACGGCCGGATCTTGTATTTCGGATTCCTCATGGCCGGGACTGGCAAGGCGTGGGTGGACGACCTGCAATTGCTGGTGGACGGCCAACCGGTCTGGAAGGCGCCCGAGGGCGACGTGAATCAGACCGTCTTGGACCGTGACCATGAGTTCGACGAGGGCTCGAAAGTCGTCCTCTCCGAACTCACTCCGGTGCAGGTCGAGAATCTCGCCACGCTGGCCCACGTGTGGGGATTCCTGAAATATTACCATCCGAAGGTCACGTCGGGCCAGTTGCACTGGGATTATGAGCTATTCCGCGTTATGCCCGCCGTCCTGGCCGCACCCGACCGGGCCGGGGCCAACGCGGTGCTGCTGCGCTGGGTCGAGGGCTTGGGTGGACTCAAACCGGACATCAACGCCTCGCCGGAGGTGCCCGACGTCCAGCTGCGCCCGGACCTGTCATGGATCGAGAATGAGGCGCTATTGGGGAAGGAGCTCAGCGAACGCCTCCGGGCCGTGCGCGCGGCCCCGCGGCCGTACGGTGGTCAGTACTATGTCACGCTCGCGCCAATCGTCAGCAATCCCGTGTTCACTCACGAGCTGTTTTATCCGCGAATCAAGTTCCCGGACCCGGGCTACCAACTGCTCGCGCTTTTCCGGTACTGGAACATCATCCGCTACTGGTATCCCTATCGCGATCTCCTCGGTGAGGACTGGGACGCGGTGCTGACGGAATTCATCCCGCGGATCGGACTGGCTGGGAACGCGGACGCCTACCAATTGGAGCTGCTCGCCCTGATCGCCAAGGTGCACGACACCCACGCGAATCTTTGGAGTTCGCTGAACGTGCGTCCGCCCGTCGGCGACAGCCAGCTTCCCGTGACCGTGCGCTTTGTCGAGGGCCGTCCCGTCGTCACCGACGTTACCGCTGTGTCCGGGGAGTCGTCCTCCGGGCTGCAGCGCGGCGACGTGATCAGTGCGATCGGCGGCAGCTCCGTCGAGGAGCTAGTCCGAAGCTGGTCGCCCTACTATGGCGCGTCCAACGAGCCGACCCGCCTGCGCGATATGGCGCGGTTCATGGGACGCGGTCCGGCGGGTCCGGTGAGAGTGCGGGTGCAGCGCGGGAACGAAACAGTCGAAGTCGACGCCACCCGCGTGCCGATCGCGTCGCTCCCCAAGATGACCGGTCTGCAACACGACCTGCCCGGGCCGGCGTTCCGCCTGCTGTCCAGGGAGGTGGCGTATCTCAAACTGTCGGCGGTGAAGGCGGCCGAGGCTGCGAGCTATGTCGAACAAGCCGCCGGCACCAAGGGTTGGATCATCGACGCGCGCAATTATCCCTCCGAGTTCGTCGTATTCGCGCTCGGCGCGCATTTCGTCGACCAGCCGACGGACTTCGCCCGATTCACGGTCGGAGACCTGAGGGATCCCGGGACCTTTTCTTTCACGAAGCCCTTGACCCTGAACCCGCAGGCCTCGCACTACACCGGCAGGGTGGTGATCCTCGTCGACGAAGTGACGTGGAGCCAGGCGGAATATACGACGATGGCCTTCCGGGTGGCGCCCGGGGCGCTGGTGGTCGGCAGCATGACGGCGGGGGCGGATGGCAACGTTTCGCAGATACCCCTGCCGGGCGATCAGCACACCCCGATTAGCGGCATCGGTGTTTTCTATCCCGACAAGCGGCCCACGCAGCGCATCGGCATTGTCCCGGACGTCGAGGTGAAGCCGACGCTCGACGGCATCCGGGCCGGGCGCGACGAGGTGCTGGAGGAGGCGTTGCGGCAGATCCTCGGGCCGCAACCTCCGGAGGAAGAGATCAGAAAGCTGGCCCGCACTCGCGAGTGAAACGTCACCGCGTGCGGCCGAGGCAACCGCGCAACATACCAAAGCATCGCAAAGGTCTTATGTCTGGTTCATCGAAAGCATTCACAGCCGTGATCAACGCCAACCAATCCATGAAAAGAGCCCTAATTGCCCTGACGCTTCTGGCGGCAGCGACCAAGCTGGCCGCCCAGGAGACACGAACTGAAACTCTCAGCGCGCCCAGCGCCGACGACGCCCGGCCGAACAGCGACGCGGTGCCGGCCGGGTACGCAATCGATACGAAATTCGAGCGCATCGTGGTGCTACGGTTCAAATATCAAACTGACCTCCTCGGCGGACTGGAAAGCATGGTGCGGCAGCAAAAGATTCGTCACGCCGTGATTCTCGCCGGCCTGGGCTCGGTCCGCAGTTATCACTTCCACACGGTCAGCAATCGCGAGTTTCCCTCGAGAAACATCTACGTCAACAACCCCACCGGTTCGGCCGATATTGTGAGCATGAACGGCTACGTGATCGATGGCCGCGTCCACGCCCATGTGACCTTGGCGGACGGGAACAAGGCTTTCGGAGGTCATCTCGAACCGGGCACCACGGTGTTCACCTTTGCCATTGTGACTTTGGGTGTGCTGGATGACGCGACGAACTTCGATCGGTTGGACGACAAGACGTATCGTTGATCCAAAATCCCAGGCGGGCGATGACCGGCCGCTTCGCCCAACCGGGAGAAGAAGTCAGAAGTGATCATGCAGTACCATTTGCCTTTCGGAGCAGAGGGGGGCTTCCTGAAGTGGGGTATGATCCACGAGGTAAAAGGCATTGCATGATTCCTTTGGTGCCTCATCTGGGCGAGGCCATCACCTTCGGGACGGTTATTTATGTCTTGGGGACGGTGTTGCTACTGGTGGTCGCCTTGGGTTTAGCCTGCCGCAACGTCGTGCCCGCGCCCGCCCCCGCCTGACATCCATGAAGACCTTGGTCCTGCCGCTGCTCATACTCGCCGCCTCCGCGTGGGCTGCGGAGCCGCAGGTAGCGGAGATCATCAACGAGCATGCGCCGTATCCGGAGTGCCACGCGGCCACCATCGCCGAGGTCGCGCCCGGCCATCTGGTGGCGGCTTGGTTTGGCGGGACGCGCGAAGGCAACCCGGATGTCTGCATCTGGGTGGCCCGCCATGAGGACGGCCGGTGGATGGAGGCTGTGAACGTCGCCGGCGGCCGGCAGCCTGACGGCAACCGTTATCCGACTTGGAACCCCGTTCTCTTTCAGCCGCGCTCCGGCCCGCTGGTGCTCTTCTACAAGGTCGGACCAGCGCCGAGCCAGTGGTGGGGCATGATGGTGACCTCCCCGGACGGCGGGCGAACCTGGAGCCCGCCGCAGAAACTGCCGGACGGCGTGCTCGGCCCCATCAAGAACAAGTCGGTGACACTGCCCGACGGCGCTTGGCTCTGTCCGTCGAGCACCGAGGGCGGGCCGGGCGGCTGGCGCGTGCATTTTGAGCTGACGCGGGACGCGGGGCGCACCTGGAAAATCATCGGTCCCGTGGAGGCAGGCCCCAACCTGGACGCGATCCAGCCGAGCGTGCTGTTCCATCGCGATGGACGCCTGCAGGCCCTGTGCCGCACGCGCAACGGCGTGATCGCCACGACGTGGTCGAACGACGGTGGCATGCACTGGAGCGCGCTGGCAGCGACCACGCTGCCCAACCCCAACTCCGGCATCGACGCCGTGACGCTGGCGGATGGCCGTCAGCTACTGGTGTACAACGATTCCGCTCCGCCTCCGGACCAACCGACCAAGGGTGTGCGCTGCCCGCTGGACGTGGCGCTTTCTGACGACGGCGTGGCGTGGCACCATGTCCTGACCTTGGAATCGAAGCCCTGCCCGAACGGCTACGCCTATCCGTCCGTCATCCAGACCGCCGACGGACTCGTGCGCATCGTCTACACGTGGAACCGGCAACACATCAAATACGTCGTGCTTGATCCGCGCGACCTGAAGCCATGAAGCCGCTGCTGCTTGTCCTGCTTGTTTTCATGGGTCTCATCGGTCCCGCTGTGCGCGGGGCCGAATTCCCCGTGTCCGAACCGATTCACCTGCAGTGCGAATACTCCGTCGAACTGCGGCCGCATCAAACAGCCGAGACGAGCTTATAGCAGGCTGTACCTTTTACCTCCGGCACTGCGCCAAGCCGCGGAATGGTTTGTAGGATGCGAGGCTCAGCCTCTGGCGCCCTTAGGATCGCAGCAGCACCGCGTCAGCCCGAGCCATTGGCGGCGCGATAAGCCTCGGCTAGCAGCACCACCGGGTGCGCCACGCGGGCCGGCGGTCCGCCGCGCGCCCGCAGGCCGTTCTCGATCTGCAGGTGGCAGCCGGGATTGGCCGTGGCGATGACGCTTGCGCCCGT
>JBEKWG010000010.1:135000-141479 GCA_049513315.1 Opitutaceae bacterium | reverse complement strand
AAACGTGCATCTCAGTGTTGCTCTCCACCCGGACGATGCGGTATCCAGGAAGCGTTAGGTTAATCATCATCGGGGACACGGTGGCTCATTTGCCCGTGTCCCCAATCTTTGATGAAGAGCCTGGGATTGTCGAAAACACAAGCCGATCCAGGTCCGGCTCACTGCCGCATCCCCAAGACCACCTTGGCGAGCATGCGCCGGCGCGCCCAGGGCCCCTTTTTCTTGGCCGCGATCTCGGCATAGAGATCCTCGTCCGTCTCCGGGGGAATGGTTTCCGGGACTCTCCTGCTCAGGTGAACGGCCTGGGACGGACACGTGGAGACGCACAGACCGCAGCCAATGCACCGGCTCGAGTTGATCCTCGCCGGGCCTTGGGAACGGGGCAGCGTGACCGCGTTGACCTGGCAGCGGGAGACACATTTTCCGCAGTGCGCACACACCGCACCGTCGACTTCCGCGCGAAAGTTACTGGTCCAAAAGTCGACCGGGTGCGGTAGCGACTTCTGCAGCGATAGCATCCCGCAGCAACAGCCGCAGCACGAGCAGACAAACTCCGGATGCCGGGCGTTTGCGGGTTGCAGAACGAGGCCATCGGCCTCGTTTTGGCGGAGAATCGCCAGCACCTCGTCGCGCGTTACTTCGCGCCCATGACCCCGGCGTAGGATCATGGCGGCCATGTCGTGGAATCCGAGGCAGGTCTCGAGGCGGGAGGTTTGTTTGCACGGTTTGCTTTTGAGGGCCATGCGCTGGCGGCAGACGCATTTGAGGACGACAAAAGGACCGCGCGACTCCTCGACGAGGGCCCGGATTTGATCGTAGGTGGCGACGTTGTGCTCCACCGGGATGCTCTGGTTGATGGGAATCGTCCGCATCTGCGGCGGGCTGGCGGCCAGAAGCGATGCTCCAAAGCCCAGGGTTTTCGTATACGCGTCGAAAGCAGCCAGGAAATCCGGAGTGGGATCGCCGTCCTGCGCTTCGTACATGCCGACGATCACCGGCAAGACATACCAGTGGCCGACACCGCCCCTTGCTTTCCACCCGATGGCACCCCTTCTGAACATGCTGTCGAGCAGCCGTCCGGTTTGCTCGGCCGAAAACTCGGGGGACGCCCGTTCGACGATCACATCCGTGGGGGTCGGTTGATAGGAAAGGTGCCGGGCCACCTTTGCCTCCTCGGGCGTGAACATCCGCCTGAGAACGCGCAGATCGGCACGTGACCAAACCGCCGGAAATCCCACCGGCTGTTGGTCGAGATGCTGCTGCAAGAGACGGTAGATTCGGGCCTGATCGGTCACCAGCGGCCTCCTTTCGGGGGTTGGTTCTGCGTTCTTTGGTGCGAAGCCCATAACAACAACCCGAAAGGACCGCGAGGCCATTCTGGTTTCAGGAACGGGTTCTGGTCCCACGATCCCGCCCGAATCCGTTGTCGGCAAGTCGGGCCGCCTCCGGGTCCTGGGAAAAACCGCCGGCGCGGCGCACTTTTCACAGGCCGCACCTTGCGCCTTGCCGCGGGCGGGTTTTCGGCGACACTCGCCGCATGGTCAAGATCACCGGAGAATATCAGGGCGATTTGCATTGCGTGGCCACGCACGGCCCGTCGGGCCGCACGCTGGACACCGATGCGCCCGTCGACAACCAGGGCCGCGGCGAGACGTTTTCCCCGACCGACCTGATGGCCGCCGCCCTCGGCACCTGCCTTCTCACCACCCTGGGCCTCGCCGCCCGGCGCCTTGGCCTCGACCTCAAGGGCGCCCGCTTTGAGGTGAGCAAGGAGATGTCGGCCGACGCCCCCCGGCGCATCGTGCGCCTGGCGACGCACGTCTGGCTGCCCGTGTCGCACGATGTCGACCGGGACGACATGCTGGAACGCGCCGCGCGCACCTGCCCCGTGCACAAGAGCCTCTACCCGTCGATCGACGTCCCCATCGTCCTTCACTGGCAGGAGTGAAAGGCAAATGACAGCGGCTACCGGCATTTAATCCGTGCCGGTAAACCGATAGACGGTGTTGAAGATCAGTTGGATTTTTCCGATCCGCACGCGGACCTTGATCTTGCCGTGGCCGGCGTTGGTACCGTCGGGGATGGCGCGGCCCTCGATGCGGCGTTCCGCCCCGGCGAGGTTGTTCGCGTGTCCCGTGAAGTTGACCGTCTCGCCGCGCAGGAGCTGGCGCAAATTTTCGTCGGAGAACCCGATCGAGATATGACCGCGCTCGTTGTAAAAGAAGAAGGGGAACACCTTCGCCGAGTAGTCGGCCGAGTAGATGCCGGCGCGCCGCGTGAAGGGCGGCATGGTGAGGCTGACGCTGCCAATGTAGATCGACGTTTTCGTCGGCTCGATCGTCACCTGGGCATAGCGTCCGCCGAGCGGAACATCGTTCGGCGGCATGGGTTCAGGCGCCGGACCGTCATCCGCGGCAATGCCGGCGGAAATTAGGGCAACGAAGGCAAGCGCATGAACGGCACGGCGATGCACGCGCCCACTGTGCGGGACTGATTCCGCCGGGCAATCCATCTTTCTAATTGCCCCCTGCCGCGCCCGGAGGATGATCTGGCGCGCATATGGCTACGAAAATTCATGCCACGTGGGGCGGACGTTTTTCCAGGAAACCCTCCGCGCTCATGTTGAAGTTCAGCGAGTCGGTGTCGTTCGACCGGCGCCTCGCCTCCTTTGACATTCAAGGCAGCAAGGCCCACGCGGCCATGCTCGCGCACGTCGGGCTGATCTCCAAAAAGGACCGCGACGCCATTGGCGCGGGGCTGGATAAAATCGGGCACGAGATCGAGGCGGGCAGGTTCCGTTGGAACACCCGGCTGGAAGACGTGCACATGAATATCGAGCAGGCGCTGACGAAGCGCGTGCCCGCCGCCGCCAGACTTCACACCGCCCGCAGCCGCAACGACCAGGTGGCCACGGACATGCGGCTCTTTTTCAAACATGCGTGCGCGGTCCTGCAGGCGAAGCTCCACGGAGCCGGACGCGCGCTGCTGGCCGTGGCCGAGGCGAATCGCGACGTGCTCATTCCCGGCTACACCCACCTCCAGCGGGCGCAGCCGGTGCCGCTGGCGCATCACCTGCTGGCGTGGCTGGAGATGATCGAGCGCGACCATCGGCGCTTGGCCGAGGTGGCCGACCACGCCAACTGGTGCCCGCTGGGATCCGGCGCCGTCGCCGGCACCTCGCTGCCCATCGACCGCGAATTCACCGCCAAGGCGCTCGGTTTTGTCGACCGGCGCGGCCGGCCGCGGGTGACGCAAAACTCCATGGATGCCGTGGCCGACCGCGACGTGTTCATCGAGTTCGCCGCCGCCTGCGCGCTCACCGGCGTGCACCTCTCGCGCATCGCCGAGGATCTCATTCTCTGGGCGAGCGCGGAGTTTGGCTTTGTCGCGTTGCCGGACGCGTTCTGCACCGGTTCGTCGCTCATGCCGCAGAAGAAGAATCCCGACGCTTGCGAGCTGCTGCGCGGCAAGGCCGCGCGCCTGCAGGGAAACCTGCACACGCTGCTGACGCTCGTGAAGGGCCTGCCGCTCACCTACAACCGCGACCTGCAGGAGGACAAACCGCCGGTCTTCGACAGTTTCGACCAGACCGCACTCTGTCTCGATGTGCTCGCCGGCATGCTTGCGGGCCTGAAGGTGAAAGCCGGGCGCTGCGCCGCCGCCGTGGCCGATCCCGCGCTGCTCGCCACCGACCTCGCTGATTATCTCGTGCGCAAGGGCGTGGTGTTTCGCGAAGCGCACCAGGCCGTCGGCACCGTCGTCCGGCTGGCCGAGCAAAATTCCGTCCGCCTCGACCGTCTGACGCTCGCACAGGTCAGATCCGTCCACCCGGCCTTCGCCTCCGACTGGACCGGCGTGTTCAACCTGCGCCGCGTCATGGCGAAGCGGAGGGGGACAGGCATGCCCGGCCCGATCCAGCTCCGGCGCCAGTTGGCGCGCTGGCGCAAGGCGCTTGGTTGATTAGCGGTGTCTTCCGGAGTCATGCCCACCATCCGCATCCTGCCCGACCGGGTCGCCAACCAAATCGCGGCCGGCGAGGTCATCGAGCGGCCTGCCGCCGTGGTCAAGGAGCTGGTCGAGAACAGCCTCGACGCCGGCGCCACGCGCATCGAGGTGGAATTCCGCAACGGCGGGCGCGCCTTCATCCGGGTCGAGGACAACGGCACCGGGATGACACGCGACGACGCGCTGCTGTCGCTGGAGCGCCACGCCACGAGCAAAATCACCGAGGCGGCCGATCTCGACCGGCTCACGACTTTCGGCTTTCGGGGCGAGGCGCTGCCCTCCATTGCGAGCGTGTCGCGCTTTGAGCTGCAGACGCGCTGCCCGGGTGACGAGGCGGGCACGGAGATTCTTGTCAACGGCGGCAAGTTCGTGCACGTCCGCGACTGCGGCCGGCCGGTGGGCACGCGCCTAGTGGTCTCGCACCTCTTCAACTCCGTGCCGGCGCGGCGCAAGTTTCTCAAGAGCGACGCCACCGAGAGTGCGCACATCATCCACTGCGTGCGGCTGTATGCGCTCGCCTGCCCGCTGGCGGCGTTCACCCTGATCGAGGACGGGCGCGTGATCTTCCGCTCGCCGGAATGCGCCACGACGGCCGAGCGCGTGGCGGAGATTTTCGGCCGGCAGATCGCGGAGGCGCTGCTGGTCATCGAGGCGGCGGAGGCCGGGCTGCGGTTGCGCGGGCTCGTCGGCCGGCCCGGGGTGGGGCGGGCCACGCGACACGAGATGATCACTTATGTGAACCAGCGGCCGGTCGACAGCCGCACGCTCAGCTACGCCCTCATCGAGAGCTACCATGAGGCGATCCCGAAGGGACGCTATCCCCTGGCGTTTCTCTTCCTGGAGATCGATCCCGCAGCGGTCGACGTGAACGTGCATCCGGCGAAGCGGGAGGTGCGCTTCCGCAACGAGGCGCAGGTGCGCGCCTTCGTCATCCGCGCGGTTCTCGAACGGCTGAGAGAACTCGCCATTACGCCAGCCGCAGGGCCGGTCTTGGCAAAGCCCCAGGAGGGGAAGCAAAGTTGGGAAGCACCGGTTGCGCCGGCCGGCACGCCCTCGCCGGCGGAATCCCGAATCGCTGCGCCGTTCCCCGTCTTTCGGCCATTGACCGCACCGGGGCAGACGGTGGCGCCGGCAGCGGCCGTTTCCCCGGCCATTCCACCCGCACCTGCCCGGCCGCAAAACGAGGCGCCCAAGGCAAAACTCGGCTGGCGTTATGTGGGTCTCGCCCACGGGGTCTATGCGCTGTTCGAGACCGACGCGGGCCTCGTGCTGCTCGACCGCCGGGCGGCGCACGAACGAATTTGGTACGAGCGCCTCCGCGAACAGTTCACCGCCGGACGGGTGGGCACCCAGCGCCTGCTGCTGCCCGTCCCCGTCGAGCTCGATGCCATCACGACCGCCCTGCTCCTCGACCGGCTGGCGTTCCTCAACGGCCATGGCTTTGAAATCGCCGAGTTTGGCCGCAATTTCTTCCGCGTTGAAGGCGTGCCCGAATGGATGGATCCCGCCGATGCTGAATCATTCCTGCGCGACCTGCTGGGCGCATTGCGCGAGGGTCTCCTGATGGCGAAAGATGTCGACCTCGCGCGGGACGAGCTGGCGCGACTGGCCGCGGTCCGGGCGGTGCGCCTGCCCGAGGGCGCCAGCGAACCGGAAATGCACTCGCTGGTCACCCAGCTTTTTTCCTGTCGGCAACCCTTGACCAATCCCTCCGGCCGGCCGACTTTTATTGAGTTAAGCCATGGTGAACTCGCGCGACGTTTTCAAAAATAACCGGCCAGACGTTCGCGGGTCGAGCCATGGCACCATGCCCGCTGCATCAGTTTAATCACCCATTTTCATGCCTACCACTGCGACCAGGAAATCCGGAAAAAAAACACCGGGGGCAAAATCCCGCGCAACACCCACCACGGTTGTTGCCGGCCCCGAGGCGTTCAAACAGGCCATCCTGCACCATCTGAAGCACACCCTCGCGCGCGATCCCGGCACGGCCACCGTCGGCAATTGGTGGATTTCCACCGCCATGGCCGTGCGCGATTGCATTCTTGAACGCTTCATCGCCACCCAGGGCGTGCACAACGACGGCAACGTACGCCGGGTCTACTACCTCTCGATGGAATATCTCATCGGCCGTTTGCTGGAGAACAACCTCTATAACACCGGCCTTTACGACGATGCGGTCGCCGCCGTCCGCGAGCTGGGGCTTGATTTTACCGCCCTGCGCGACGCCGAGGAGGACATGGGGCTGGGCAACGGCGGCCTCGGCCGCCTCGCTGCCTGTTTTCTCGACTCGCTCGCCACGCACGACTTTCCCGCCATCGGTTACGGCATCCATTACGAGTACGGCCTCTTCAAGCAGGAATTTGTCAACGGCTACCAAGTCGAGCATCCCGATAACTGGATCATCTTCGGCGATCCGTGGGAAATCGTCCGTCCCGAATACACCCAGCGCGTGCAGCTCTACGGACAGGTCG
>JBEKWG010000010.1:0-127500 GCA_049513315.1 Opitutaceae bacterium | reverse complement strand
GAAGTGCAAGCGCGGTAACGCGTTCAGCTTACTGCTACTAATGACCTTGCCGGTTTATGCAGCCTCCGTATTCCGGGCGTTTATTTCACCTCCTTCCAGACCCTGAACTTTCCCATCGCTTGCCCCGCCGCTTCGGCGGGGCTCCGCTTCCCGGTGACCACAGGCGAGGGGCCCCACCCGTTCCCATCCCGAACACGGCCGTTAAGCCCTCAGCCGCCAATGGTAGTAGGACGAAAGGTCCCGCGAGAGTAGGTCGTTGCCGGGTCATGGCCCGAGCGCTCCGAACAGGAGCCTCGGGCCTTTCTGTTTTTGCGCCCGCCACCGCCGCCGCGATGTGAATAATTTGGTATCGCCTGCGTGACGTTTCTGCAACATGCAGGTCAGGTGTGGATGAAGTTCTCCTCGGTACTTGACTTGCGGATTTTTGGAGGCTTCTCTCGCAACCAACATAATCATGAGGGCGTCCCGGCACGCCGCATCGTTTATCCCCCAAACAAGGGCTTCAGCTCTAGACACCATGCAAAATTCATTCGTGAAATGTCTCCTCGCCGCGGGAGTCGCCGCGCTGGCTTTGGCGCTCGGCACATCCGCATTCGCCCAAGGTGTCACGACCTCGGGTATCAATGGTTTCGTCACCGACAAATCCGGCAAGCCGGTTGATGGCGCCGTCATCACGATCCTGCACGAAGCTTCGGGCACGCGCGCGACCACCACGACCCACTCGAACGGCCAGTACACCATCGCCGGCCTGCGCGTGGGTATCCCCTACACCGTGTCGGTGTCGGGCAAGGAATTCCAGCCCCAGTCGCAGAAGGAGGTCTACCTGTCCCTCGGCCAGCAGCAGACGCTCAATTTCGAGGTGTCCACCGAAGTGATCGCCATGGAGGCGTTCGTCGTTGCCGGAACGAGGGACACGACCTTTGACGCGGCCAAGATGAGTACGAGTACGACTTTTGGTGCCGCTGAGATCCACAATATTCCCACCGTGCGCCGCGACGTGCAGGATCTCGCCAACATGGATTCCCGCCTCTCGCTCACGGAAAACACAAGTAATGTCGAGTTCTCCGTGTCGGCGCAGGGCCAGAACAGCCGCTTCAATTCGTTCCTGATCGACGGTGTGCAAGCCAACGACCCCTTCGGCCTCAACGCCAACGGCTTCGCCTCCCTGCGCAGCCCCGTTCCCTTGAATTTCCTGGCATCGTTGAGCATCGACCTCAGCCCGTACGACGTGACCCGGACGGGTTTCACGGGGGCCTTGATCGACGCCGTCATCATGAGCGGCACCAATGAATTCCACGGGTCGTTGTACGGTTACTACACGGGCAAGAGCATACGGGCCAAGAACCCCGTCACCCAGCTGCATGACCAGTTGCAGGAGCGCACCCAGGGCGCCTCATTCGCCGGCCCCATCATCAAGAACAAGCTCTTCTTCTTCCTCGGTTGGGAGGATTGGAAACGCGTGGCGGCCGCGCCCGGCCAGATTTTCTTCCCCGATCCCACCCAGGTCGCGTCAATCATCGCGACGGCCAAAGCCGATGGTTACGATCCGGGCACCATGGGCGCGACCAACGCCATTTCCCAGCAGAAGACCTACATCGCCAAGCTCGACTGGAACATCACCCAGAATCAGCGGGCCACGCTCAGCTATCGGCGGATCGATAGCAACACGCCCGCTTTTAACAGTTTCAACGGGTCGACTTTCACCTCGTTGAGCAATGACTGGTATCAGAATGTGCGCATCGACGACGTTTTCAGCCTGCAACTCAACAGCCAGTGGACGCCGGACTTTCGGACGGATGCCGCCGTGCAGTTCAGCAAATACAACGGCACGGCCAAACCCTATGGAGCACCCTTCGCGAATATCTATATCAACGGCGTGACCGGCACGAACGCGCTCACGGGACTGACCGTTGCCAACGGTCAGATGACTATCGGCACCAGCTACTCCTATCAGTACAACAATCTCTACACGAAGAATTATCACGGCCAGCTTTACGGTGAGTATTCTTGGGGCAGTAATACGTTCAAGTTTGGCGGAGATACTGACAAGAACCAGTACGACGACAAATACGTCCAATACTACTACGGCCTTTGGGCGTTCGCCACTCCGGCCGCGTTTGCGGCGGGCACCCCGGAATATCTCCGGTATCAGCAGGCCGCCCCGGGTTACACCATCCCGCAGGGTAACGCGGAATATTCCATGACCGACTTCGGCCTGCTGGTCCAGGATACCTACCGGCCGAGCAAGGACCTCACGTACGTCTTTGGGCTGCGTTTCGACGATCCCTGGTTCCCGGTCCGTCCGGTGTTCAACGGGAATTTCTACAACGCCTTTGGCTTCCGCAACAACACGACCGCAAGCGGTAATTATACGATCGCGCCGCGGTTGGGCGTTAACTACACCTTCCCGAAATCGGTGCTGCCCGGACTGCTGGGTGGGCGCAAGACGCAGATCCGCGGCGGCCTCGGCCTTTTCCAGGGAACGAATCCCGCCGTGTGGGTGGCCAATTCCTATCAGACCGCGGGTGTGCTGAATACCGTTTCATACGGCGCCTCGAACAGCAGCTCGACCAATGCCCCGCTCACGCAGCTGCCCCAGCCGGCCTTCAACCCCGCTCCCCTCTACGTGCAGTCGCTGCCGCCTCCCGCTGCGCCGACGGCGATCATTAATGTCACCGATCCGGGTTTCAAGACACCGACGTCATGGAAGGGCAATATCGCCATCGATCATACCCTGCCCCAGTATGACCTTGTGGCCACGGCCGAAGCCAACTTCATCGTGGTGGACAAGGGCATCAACTACCAGTCCCTCAACTTGAACCCGGTTGGGACCCTGCCGGACGGGCGCATCCGGTATAGCGGCAACATTCATACGAACTTTGCCACGGTCCTCGATCTGGTGAACACGAACAAAGGTGGGTCGCAGGCGTACACCTTCGGCGTGCGGCGCCCGATGAAGGACCATTGGGAGTTCTCCGCCTACTACACGCACACCCACGCCACCGAGGTCCAGGCTTTGACCTCCTCAGTCGCCACGTCGAACTTCAACTACCGGTCGGTCATCAACCCCAATGATAATGTGGCCCATAACTCCGCCTATAACATCCCCAACCGGCTGGTCGTGTCGGCTACCCGGGAGTTCAACTTCTTCAACCGGACGGATGCGATGACCTCGTTCACCGCGGTCTACCGTCTGCAGACCGGGCACGCCTATAGCTGGGTCTTCGGCGGTGCGCAACCCACCGGCTACAACAACCAGGTGAACGGCGACGATTATACCGGTGCCCATTGCGCCTTCTATATACCGAGTGGTCCCAATGACCCCTTGGTCAATTGGGGGACCCCCACCACCACGAATCGCGATGCTTTCTTCGCCTGGCTCGCCGGTACGGACATGGCGAAACACATGGGGCGGATCGCCATGCCGAACAGCTCCTACAACCCCGAACAGCAGACGGTCGACCTGCGCGTTGAACAGCAAATCCCACTGCCGTACGCGCACCGGGTCAAGATGACCATCTACCTCGACTGTATAAACTTCGCCAATCTCCTCAATTCGCACTGGGGCGCGATCAGCGGTCTCGATTTTGGCACGGGCACCAGTGGCTATCTTCGCTGGACGGGTGTGAGCGCGTCGTACAACTCCGCGACCAACCAGTACAACTATACTTGGAATCCCAGCTACGTCAGCAGCCAGCCGGCCTTCACCGACCTCGCGCGCTGGCAGGTGCAGGTCGGCGCGAAACTGGAGTTCTGAGCTGATCATCTGACGGTAATTTCTCCTCCCTCAAGGCGGCTGCGATTTCGCAGCCGCCTTTTTTATTCAACTGACAATGTAGGAGCTGACAATGTAGGAGCCTGCTTGCAGGCGATCGCTCCTCTGATCCTCCTTCGCTAAGGCTACGGAGGACAGGTCGCGAGCACCTGTCCGCCGAAGTCCCGCGCTTGCGGGACGAAGGCGGAAGCTCGCTCCTACAACTGAACCCGGTCAGGCCACCAGCTTCGCCAGCGCGCGGCGGACGAGTGTGTGGGCCAGCGGCACCTTGTAGGCGTTGTGGGCGAGGGGTTCGGCGTCGCGCATGACGAGATCGGCTGCTTTCGTCGCCACCTCATCGGTCAGCGCCTTGCCCTCCAGAAAGGCGTTGGCTTCTTCAACCTGCCATGGAATCGGCGCCACCGAGCCGAGCACCACGCGCACCCCGCGCAGTGTCCCGCCCTCGACCCGCGCCGCCGCGGCGCAGCTCACCAGCGCCCAGTCGAAATCGCTCTTCTCGGCCACCTGCAGGTAGGCGCTGCGCCCGCCGGCCGCCACGGGGATCTCGACCCGGAGAATCAGGTCGGCCGGCTTGAGCGAGTGGTGCGCCTGCGGATTCTCCCACGCCGATTCGTAAAGCTGGGCCATGGTGAGCGTCGCCTCCTTCGGTCCGCGTTGCACGATCACGCTGGCGCCGAGCGCTGTCAGGACGATGGCCAGATTCGACACGGCCGGGCTGATGCAGGTCGCGCCGCTAAAAAGGCTGTGGTACTTGTTCTCGCCCTCGCGGGCGTAGCAGGTGGCGCCCCCCTTCTTCAGGCAGCGGATGTCGCGGTGCCGGTAGTACCAGCAGCGTGAGTGCTGGGCGAGGTTGCCGCCCACGGTGGCGACATTGCGCATCTGCGGCGAGCCGACCTTCCCGGCGGCCTCGGCGAGTCCGGGAAACATCCGCCGCAGCTCGGCGTGCGCCGCCAGCGCGGCCAGCGTGACACTGGCGCCGATGGTCCACTTGTCCGCCGCCGGCGTGACTTCCTGCGTACCGGGCAGCATCTTCACGTTCACGAGCAGCCTTGGCTCGGCGATGTGCTCCTTGAGTTCGCCGAGCAGATCGATGCCACCGGCGATGAACCGGCCCTGGTTGCGGACGAGCTCGACCGCGGATTCCGGCGTCTGGGCGATGACGTAGGCGAAACCTTTCATGCGTAGGCTTTCCTCCGGCGAACGCCGGATGGCGGCGCGGGTGGAATGACAGGAGCCAAGGCCACCCGCGTGAACGCCTCGTCAAGCATCCGGCCTTCGGTGGGCTGAGCGGCCGCCTTGGGCAGTTTGCCGAGTGCTGCGAGCACCTTGTCAGGCGTGATGGGCAGACTCGTCACCCGCACCCCCAGCGCGTTGGCCACGGCGTTGGCAATGGCTGCGGCGGTCGGGACCGTCGCAGGTTCGCCCACCCCGATGACACCACGCTCAGGCATGTCGAGCAGGATGATTTCGATGTCGGGAGTGTCCGCCGGGCCGGGCAGCTTGTAGGTTTCGAAGTTGGGATTCAGAACCACGCCGCTTTGGGCATCCATGATCCGCTGCTCATACAGCGCGTAACCGATGCCCATGATGATGCCGCCGTTGAGCTGGCTCTCGCACGTGAGCTTGTTCACCACGAGCCCGCAGTCCTGCACGCACAGGATCTTGCGGACTTTCACGAAACCGGTGTCGGTGTCGACCTCCACCTCGGCAAACTGCACGCCGCCGGCGCCGCCGGTCGACAGTCCTTCGCGCCATCTGCCGCTCACAACCAGCGGGGTGGCGCCGATCTTGCCGCAAGCTTCCCGCCAGCGCGCGCCGCGCGGATCGTCGATGCCGCTGATTTTCTTCAGCTCCGCCAGCGTGTTTTCGCAGACGTCAAAAATGGCCGGCGCAACCGACGCGGTCGTCTGGCTGCCGCCGCTCGCCCCGGAGGGTGGCAGGCGCGTGTCGCCGATCCGCACGGCGATCATAGCCGGTTCGAGGCCGAGCATCTCCGCGGCGACAACCGCCACCACGGTGCGCGAGCCGGTACCGAGGTCCTGCGTGCCGCAGCGTACCTCGACGGTGCCATCCGGATTAACCTGCATTTCAGCCTGCGTGCCGCGGCCACCGCTCATCCACGCGGCGCCGGCGCAGCCGATCCCCACTTTCACCGGACCGGGCGTGGAGCCGGGCTTTTGGTATTTCTGCTTCCAGCCGAACTTTTCCGCGCCGATCGCGTACTCGCGGAGCCGGATGTCATAGGGGTCGTTTTTGAGCCGGAGCTCCAGCGGGTCCATGCCGAGCTTGATGGCGAGGTCGTCCAGAATGCCCTCCATGCCGTACGAGGCGATCGGGTGTCCGGGGGCGCGCATCGGGCACGCGGCGCCGGCATTGACCGCCACGCCCGCCTGTTTCACCCGGGTGTTGGGCACGGGATAGAGGTAGGGCGCCGGGAAACCTGCTCCACCGCTCCCTCCGGCCGACGATGACCCGCTGCCGAACCCCGCGGTGCCGAACGATTCGAGCGCAAACGCCGTCAACTTCCCGCTCTGGTCGGCCGCGAGCTTGATCTTCTGGAACGACGACGGCCGGTTGCCCACCGCGAGCGCCTGCTCGAAACGCGTGAGCACGAGCTTCACCGGCGCGCCGGTGGCCTGCGCCAGCTTCGCGCACAGGATGCCCTCGGCGCCGGGGTTGAACTTGGAGCCAAAGCCGCCGCCCATGTGCTCGCAGATCACCCGCACCTTGCTTTGCGGCAGCCCCAGCGCGCCGGCAAACTGGTCGCGCACGCCGAACACCCCTTGTGTCGAGGACCACGCGGTCATCTCCTCGCCTTCAAACGCGACGACGTGCCCGTGCGGTTCCATGGGGTGGTGGATTTCCACCTGCGTGCTGAACGTGCCCTCCACCGTTGCGGCGGCCGAGGCAAACGCTTCGTCGACCTTGCCGGTTTCGCGCGTCTGCGCCTGACCCAGATTGGGATGGTCCGGATTCACGCGTGGCGCGTCGGGTTGGACGGCGTCGAGCTCGTTGACGACAAAGGGCAGGGGAGTGGCGTCGACCTCGATCAGCCGCAACGCGTCGAGCACGGCCTGCGGGCTGACGCCCGCGACCGCCGCGAGTTCCTCGCCGTAGTAGCGCACCACGAACTCGCCTTCGCGAACGGGGATGGCGGCTTTGATGCCCGGTGCGGATCTGGCTTTCTCGAGATTGATCGAACGGATGCGTGCCGCCGGCCACTTGGAACGCAGGATGGCTCCGTAGAGCATGCCCGCCGGGGCCACATCGGTGGTGTATTTTGCCCGGCCGGAAACCTTGGCCGGACCATCAAGGCGCGGCGTTGGCTTCCCGAGGTATTTGGTTTCCTTAGGCCAGGGCATGGTCATGCCAATGGATGACTTCGAGCTTGGAGGCCGTCTTCACCCCCGCGGTCTTCAGGGCGGCCGCGAAAATCCCGGGATACGCACCGCAGCGGCAAAGATTGCCGGAACAGGCCTTGCGCACCTCGGCTTCAGTCGGATGCGGATTCTTCCGCAACAAGGCGGTGAGGCACATCACGAAGCCCGGCGAGCAGTAACCGCATTGCAGGCCGTCTTGGTCGACAAAGGCCTGCTGCAGTTGCGTCAGCTCTCCGGTTTTTGCGAGACCCTCGATGGTCGTGATCTCGGCACCCTGCGCCTCGATCGCCAGCATCGAGCAGGCGTACACCGGGACGTCGTCCAGCAGGACGGTGCACGCGCCGCAGGTGGCGCGATCGCAGGACTCCTTGGTGCCGGTCAGGCCGGCGTGCGTGCGCAGGGCCTCGAGCAGGGTCACGCGCGGTTCGAGCTGGAGGATTCGCTTCACGCCATTGATGGAGAGGAAGACGGGCACGGGTCCGGGGCCGTACGTCCTCTCGGCGTTGGTCTGCGCCAACTCCTTGGCCACGCCCCCGGCACTCATGGCAGCGGCGGAGAGGGCCGTCGTGCCGAGGCCCTTCAAGAAATCACGCCGCGAAACTCCGGAGGAGGGAGCGGCGTCGGAGTCGCCGCGGACAGGCGAACCCTTTTTCGAAAAAAGTCGTTTCATTCGCCGGTAGGGATGGGGATAGTATGGGCGTCCGGTATTTTGTTACAAGGGAACCTCAAACCGCCCTTGGGGATATTTCCAGACGATAATTCGTGGAGAAGGCTGACTGATAGCAGGACGCCCGCGGGGAGCGACGCAATGGAGCGGACGGTAGTGGGTCAGTTTCACATGTCATCGCGAGCCCCACGGAAGCGGGGCGTGGCGATCCATATGGCATTCAGCTGGATTGCTTCGTCGCTCTGCTGGCCAGCAGAGCTCCTCGCAATGACCATCAAGAACCAAACTGACCCACTACCGAGCGGACGGTTGAAGACCCTACTGCATCCCTGATCGATGGGAGTTCTCCCGACCGGCTGGGCTCGGTGAAAACCAAATTATCCGCGATTTCCCCGACGGGAAGGACGGTTGATATTTCCTCCGGCTATTTCCGCTTCCAACGCGTCAAGCCATACCGCTGGCGGCGAGCGACGGATGGCGGCGCGACAGAGAACTAGGGGACGAACGGCGGGAGAGCGACGAAGGGGACGCATCCGCGACCAAGGAAGGGACCGTTGCCACGCATTTCCCCATAGCCCACGAGCAGCGAGAACCCGTGCGCCGGATCATCGTAATTCAACAGCATGGATCCGCCCTTTTCACTGTAGCCACCCCGGCCCGCGCCGTAAGTGAACGAAATCATGCCGTGGATCTCCGGGGCCGGCCCCTTCAATTCCGGTTTCAGGGCGGTGGCGGCGGACTCTGCCGCGACCGAGGGCGGACTGCCGGCTTCATATTGCTCCACGAACGCATCCAGGCGGGTCAGCTCGGCTTCGGTCAGCAAATCAAGGCCGGCGCTCTTGCGCTCGTCGGCGGAAAGCCGTTGCGAGAAACGCGCCGGAGGTGGATGGGCGGCATCCGGTTTGGCGGACATCTTTTCGTTGCTCCGGATCAGGGCATCCAGCACCGCCAGTTGATCGGAGGACAATTTCTCAAGTCCCATGGCCGTCCGTTCGGTGGCCGTGAGCTTCTGCGAAAAGCGCGCTTCCTGCGCCCGGCCCGCGGCTGCCACGGCGATCACCAGTCCGCCCAAGGCAAACATCCTCCATGGTTTCATGACAAGATTGGATAATCTGCGCCTATGAGACTACTGGCCAGCCAAGCCTGTTCCCCTCGTTTTCGACCAAGTTGCCCCCTCGGGCGGTAGGGAAAAGCCCGGAGGTCCAACCGGCCCCGGAATTGAAATCAATCCCGGCTACCCGGCCCGGGCAGGGGTTGTGGCAAAAATCGCTTGAGCTTGCCGGTGACCTGTCGGGTTATTGCGAAACGGGCACAGAATCCCGATATTTGATCGCCCCGGACCGTTTCTCATTGAGCCAGCCGATCAAGATGTCGACCTGCTCCGGCGGGATCGCCACGAAGCAATCCTCGCTCATGTTGACATGGGCAATGCAGACATTGCCGTCCCCTCCAACGTAAACTTCGATGGATTCCTGGAGGGTGCTAATGTGATTCTTAATGTTGGTCAGCAGGCGATCCATGGGGGGATCGGGTTCCAGCCTGGAACGGCGGTAATCAACCGGCAGCCCGAGGCGTGGAATGCCTTTGCGTGCGGGGAACTAATCTGGGTTTGGGGGGATTACGCGGACGACGGGATCTGCCGAGACCGGGGGCTTGGGAAATCCGGTGGCTGGGGTGGGGAAGCGCTATCAAACCAACTAATTCGACACTGCCATCCCCAATTGATCGACTAGGCTTTGGCAGTTCGGCTTGGTGTTTGAATGACGATGGGATTGGAGCACTCCGGGTTTCTGATTTCCCCCCTATCAGTCATAAGGGACTCTTGATCTGAGCAGTAATCAATAATCCGGCCGCGC
Organism: Opitutaceae bacterium; assembly: GCA_049513315.1. Lineage (GTDB taxonomy): Bacteria > Verrucomicrobiota > Verrucomicrobiia > Opitutales > Opitutaceae > Fen-1467. Next base: position 117,822 of record JBEKWG010000010.1, on the reverse strand, counting down.
CGCCTTGCGACGACCAGGCAAACTGCCCCACCGCCACCCCTTGCCTAACTGTCTCCTGCCTAGCGCCCCAGGCTTTTTTGCATCGTTTCGGGATAACGCGGGCCGGACGCAACGCCGGGAGGAAAGAAGTCATTGATCTGCTTCACCTCGGCGGGCGTCAGCGCGAGGTCGAGCGCGCCGAGGTTTTCGTTGAAAAATGTGCGGCGTTTGGTGCCGGGGATGGGCACGATGTCCTCGCCCTGCGCGAGCACCCAGGCGAGCGCGAGCTGGGAGGGCCGGCAGCCTTTCTGCGCGGCCAGTTGTTCGATGCGGCGGACGAGATCCAGATTCCGCTGGAAGTTCTCCCCCTGAAACCGCGGCGTGTGCGGACGATAATCGTCCGGCGCAAAATCCTCGATGCGCTTGATCCGGCCGGTCAGGAAGCCGCGGCCAAGCGGACTGTAGGCCACGAAGCCGATGCCGAGTTCGCGGCAGGCCGCCAGCACGCTCTCCTCGGGATCACGCGTCCACAGCGAATACTCCGATTGCAGCACCGTGAGGGGATGCACGGCGTGGGCGCGCCGCAGCGTCGCGTCGCCCGCCTCGGACAATCCGATGAAGCGAACCTTGCCTGCGCGGACGAGGCCGGCCATCGCGCCGACCGTTTCTTCGATGGGGGTGGCCGGATCCACACGGTGCTGGTAATAGAGATCGATCACGTCCACGCCGAGCCGGCGCAGGCTCGCTTCGCAGGCGGCGCGCACATATTCGGGACGGCCGTTGATGCCGCGGACATTGGGATCGTTCTCGGCGCGCATGATGCCGAATTTGGTCGCCAGAAAAACCTCGTGGCGGCGGCCGCGGATGGCCCGGCCGACGAGTTCCTCATTGCGGCCGTAGCCATACATGTCGGCGGTATCGAGGAAGGTGACGCCCCGGTCGAGGGCGTGATGGATCGTGGCGACAGCCTCCGCTTCGTCGCGATCGCCGTAAAAATCGGACATGCCCATGCAGCCGAGCCCGATCATCGACACCACCGGTCCGCCGGCCCCGAGTTTGCGCTGTTTCATGCGGATCAACGTAACGCGTCCGTGCCGAAAGTAAACCGGCGGCCTGCCTCGGGATCCGTCGGCCGCGCGGCGCCAACGGAGCGGCCGCCGCTCATTCCTTTGCCAGCAGCTTGAGGTCGGCCATCCAATCTTTCAGCCGCTCGTTCCACGTGGCCTCGGCAAGCGGGCCAGGCCGCATGCCGTAGCCGTGGCCGCCCTGGGCGTAGATGTGCAGCTCCGCCGGAATGCCGGCCTCCCGAAACTTGAGGTAGAGCTGGGCGAGCAGGGTGTTCGCGACATTGTCATCGAAGGCGCAGGTCAGGAAAGCCGGCGGGGCCTGTGGCGGCACCTTCAGTTTGCGCACGAGGTCACCGCCGGGGTAGACGAGGACCTGAAAATCGGGGCGTGAATTCATCCGGTCCACCGGATCGGAGGCCGTCGGATCCGGCGGCTCCCCGCGCGCACTAGCCAGCGCCGCCACCTCGCCGCCCGCGGAGAAACCCATGAGGCCGACGCGCCGGGGGTCAATGCCCCATTCCTCCGCCCAGCTGCGCACGAGCCGGATGGCGCGGAGGGCGTCGCCCACCGAGGTGTCGACGGTGTAAGGATAACCCGCGGTATGGGCCAGACGGTACTTGAGCACGAAGCCCGCCACCCCGTTGCGGTTGAGCCAGCGTGCGATGTCATAGCCCTCATGATCGATCGCAAGAAACCGATGGGCGCCGCCCGGGCAGATGATGACCGCCGCGCCCGTGGCGATTTCCTTGGGCGGCAGATAAACCGTGAGCGAGGGGTTATGAATCCGGGAGAGCTGGCTGTAATTGCGCTCCGGCGTGGCGGGCGCGTAGACCTCGGTTTCGGTGGTTCCCGGCGGAGTCCCCGGCGCGCCGGTGGGCCAGAGGGGAACAACCGGGGTGTTGTCGGCGGCGGCCAGAAGGGGGGCCAGCCAGAGGGCGGCGAGGAGGAGCGGGGAGGATGGCATGGTGTGAACGACGAGAGACAATTGTTGGAGCGCAGCCGGGAGCCGGCCGGCAGCCCGGTCCATGGCAGGATGATCCGCCTGCGGCTGTGGCGACGAGGCAAAACCCGCCCCGGAAAAGTATGGCCTCCGCCGGCGGGTTCGCCTAGCCATGGGGCCTTTATGGACAAGGAACGCGTCGATCTGCCCCTCAACGAAATCCCGGCGTCTTGGTACAATGTCCTCGCCGACCTGCCCAAGCCGCTCCCGCCTCCGCTGCATCCCGGCACCGGCCAGCCGCTCGGGGCAGCTGATCTCGCCCCGATTTTCCCGATGGCCCTCATCGAGCAGGAAATGAGCCCCGAGCGCTGGATTCCGATCCCCGCGGAAGTCCGCGATCTCTACAAAATCTGGCGCCCCACGCCGCTGGTGCGCGCCACCCGCCTTGAGAAGGCGCTGAAGACTTCCTGCCGGATTTATTTCAAGAACGAGAGCGTGAGCCCGGCCGGCAGCCACAAGCTCAACACCGCCCTCGCCCAGGCTTATTACAGCAAACTCGCCGGCGTGCGCCGCCTCTGCACCGAGACCGGCGCCGGCCAGTGGGGCTCCGCCCTCGCCTTTGCCTGCCAGGTTTTTGGCCTCGAGTGCACCATCTACATGGTGAAATCGAGCTATCACCAGAAGCCCTACCGCCGCTCGCTCATGCACATCTGGGGTGGCAAGGTCTACGCCTCGCCTTCCCGGCATACGAAGGCAGGCCGCGCCGTCTTGGCTGCCGATCCCAAGTCGCCCGGCAGTCTCGGCATCGCCATTTCCGAGGCCGTGGAGGACGCCGCCACGCACGACGACGCCAAATACTCCCTCGGCAGCGTGCTCAACCACGTCATCCTGCACCAGAGCGTCATCGGCCTGGAGACGAAGCGGCAGCTCGAGCTCATCGGCGAAAGGCCCGACGTGCTCATCGGCTGCGTGGGCGGCGGCAGCAACTTCGGCGGCTTCAGCCTGCCGTTCCTGCCCGACAAGCTGGGCCGTCCCGGCCTGCGCCTCATCGCCGTCGAACCCTCCGCCTGCCCGTCGCTGACCAAGGGCTTGTACGCATACGATTACGGCGATACCGCCAAGCTTACCCCGCTCGTCAAGATGTACACCCTCGGCCACACCTTCGTGCCCGAAGGCATCCACGCCGGCGGCCTGCGGTACCACGGCACGGCGCCCATCGTCGCCCAACTGACCAAACTCGGCTTCATCGAGGCGAAAGCCTACACGCAGAACGCCGTGTTCGAGGGCGCGCTGCAGTTCACGCGCACCGAGGGCTTCATCCCGGCGCCCGAGACTTCGCACGCGATCCGGGCCGCGATCGACGAGGCGCGCAAGGACGACGGCAAGTGCATCGTCTTCAATTACAGCGGCCACGGCCACTTCGACATGTCGGCGTATGACGACCATCTCGCCGGCAAGCTCGAGGACTACGAGCATCCCGAGGAGAAGATCGCCGAGGCCCTCAAGCACCTGCCCAAGGTGGACTAGGATGACTCATGTGGTAGAACCATGATCGTCCTCGAACGGGATCAAACCGTTCGGTGAGTTTTGTAGGAAGCCCGCTGGCGGGCGATTTCCCCTCTGCCATCGCGCGCAAGCGCGCTTCCTACGAGTGCGTAGATCCGTACGAGAGCACCGCATTTTCTCACGGCCAAATCATCGTCTGATTTGAAGATGCGCCCGGTCTGGGTTCCTTGTGGGACTATCATCCTGCTCCATGAAAACCTCCCTTGTCCTTTTTTTCCTCTCCGCCACGGTCGCCCTTGGCCAGCCGGCAGTGAAGTCGCGTCTCGAAGGCTCCCCCCGCCATCTGGAGTGGGTGAAAGTGAAATACGGCAGCCGCGAGGTCGCCTGCTTCATCGCCTATCCCGAGGTGAAGGACAAGGCGCCGGCCGTCGTGGTGATCCACGAGATCTTTGGATTGAGCGATTGGGCGCGCAGCGTGACCGACCAGCTGGCGGAGCATGGCTACATCGCCATTGCCCCCGACCTGCTCTCCGGCATGGCGCCGGGCGGCGGGGGCACCAGCGAATTTGGCGGCCGCGACGCCGTGACCAAAGCCGTCATGTCGCTGTCACCCGACCAGGTGACCGCCGACCTGAATGCGGTGGCCGAATGCGTGGCCAAGCTGCCCGCCTGCAACGGCAAGGTCTCGGTGGGCGGCTTCTGCTGGGGCGGCAGCCAGGCGTTCCGTTATGCGACCAATAATCCGCACCTGCAGGCCGCGTTTGTGTTTTACGGCACCGGTCCGGAGCGGCCGGAGGATATCACCCGCATCAACTGTCCGGTCTATGGTTTTTACGGCGGCAACGACGCGCGGGTCAATGCCACCGTGCCGGGGACCACGCAGCTCATGAAGGCGGCCGGCAAAACCTACGAGCCGGTCAGCTACGAGGGTGCGGGCCACGGCTTCATGCGCGCAGGCGAGGAAAACAACGCTTCGCCGGCCAACCAGCAGGCCATGGCCGAGGGCTGGAAACGCTGGCTCGGGCTGCTGGCCGGAGTGAACGGAGACTGACTGTCACCCCTTGCCTGAAAAGCCCCGGCGTGCACCGCCTTCCGCTTCGCGCAGGGGGGCGAGGTCGGGATCGGTGGCCGCAGTTTCCTTGAAGGTTTTGTCGAGGGCGATCGCCTGGTCGATCCGGCGGCGCGCCTCGGCCAAATCGCCGCGCTGGCAGGCGTAGCAGCCAAGATTGAACTGGATGGCCGCCTCCTGCGGATGCGTGCGCTCCGCCTCGAGGAGAATCGCCTCTGCCGCCTCGAGCGACCGGCTCCGCCGGGTGGCGTAGGCCCAGGTAATCCACCAGCCGCTCTCCGCGGGCTGGCGCAGCACCAGCTTGCGGGCGACATCCACCAGGGGTGGCCATTTTGCCTGCTCCTGCAGCACCAGGGCGCGCAGCGCCAGCACCTCGGTTTGCTGCGCTGCCTCGACGGGCACGTGGTCGAGTTCAACCCCGGCTTCCTTGATCATGCCGAGGCCAAGATAACCGCGTGCCTGCGAAAGCCTCCATTTGAGCTCCATGGCAGCGGATAAGATAAGGGGCGGCGGGCGGCGTTCAAGCCACCGCGTTGTTGTTTCTGCGTCCGGGCGAACCTTCGGGATGCCGCGGACCCTATGCCGGCGGCGGTTGGCCGAAGTGCGCGGCGTGGGCGGTGTAGGCGGCGGTATCGGCGAGCATGGCCTCGATCGCCGCGGCCAGCGGTTCGGCGCGGACGAGGCCGGAGAACACCGCCTTGTCGCCGATCGCATCCGTCAGCACGAACGCAGGACGCTGCGTGATCTGGTGGGCGTGAAACGCGGCGGTGGAAGCGTCGACGCGGGCCTTCACTTCGGGGGACTCGGCGCGGGCGCGGAGTTTCGCCGGATCGAGACCGGTGGCCGCGGCGGCCACCGCCACCGCCTCGGTCATGCCGCCGATTTTGCGGCCTACGCGCGTGCCGGCATGCGTCAGCGCGAGGCGCAGCCGGTCGTCGGCGAAGCCCAAGTCCCGGCCCGCCTCGGCCACGAGGTTGGGCGCGAGGTAGCGGCCTTTGCGTTTGGGCTCGAGCCAGCCCGAGTTGAGCATGTAGGGTGAGCGCATGATCGTGCCGCTGCGGCGGTAGAACCAGTCGCACTGCGCGCGCGACAGCGGAAAGTCGCTGGGATTCATGAGCGCGATCCTCCACTCGAACTGCACGCGGCCGGGGTAGCGGGCCTTGAGTTCGGCCCAGACCGGTTCGGTCCAATGGCACCAGGAGGAGAGAATTTCGAGGTAATAAGTGACGGTGACTTGCATGGGATTGCCGGCAAAGCTGGCGGCACACGCGCCGCGCGTCAACCGCCCGGCGCGGCATTGCATCCCACGGCTCGTTCGGCCAGCGTGCGACCGTGGACCGCGTCCGCATTCCGCTCAGTTGCGTGCTCGCGCTGGCCGTCGCCCCGCTGCTGGCCAGCCCGGTGCCGCGGCGGACACTGCCCGGCCTGCAGCCCGACGGTTCCACGCTGCTGCACAACCAGTGGTCGATCCGTCCGGCGGGTCGCCAGGTTGAACTGGGCGACTTCCCCACGGGTCTTGCGGTGCACCCGGGCGGTCGCTGGGCCGCGGTGCTGCATTGCGGCGCCGGTCCGCACGAGGTGCGCATCGTCGACCTCGACACGGGCGTCACCACCGCCACGGCCGTCGTGAACGAAGCTTTCTACGGCATCGCCTTTGCGGGCGACGGCCGCGCGCTCGTGTGCAGCGGCGCGAGCGACGAGGTGTTGCACATCTTTGACTTTCGCGACGGCCGCCTCGCCGCCCAGCCCGACGTCGTGCTCGTGCCCAAGACCGCCACCGCCGTGCCCGCGGGATTCGCGCTGAGCCGCGACGGGCAGACGGCCATCGTCGCCTGCCTGTGGGGCCAGCGCGCCATGCGCGTGGATCTGGCCGCCCACAAGGTCGTGTGGGATGTCTCCCTCGCGCCTCCGCCGCCCGCCGGGACGGCGGAGCCCGCACGCGCGCCGTCTCCGGCCGAAGACGGGAACGGCTCCGCGCGGCTGGACGACAATGTGCTGCCTTATGCCGTGGCGTGGGACGCCCGGCACCACCGCGTGTTCGTGAGCCTGTGGGGCGCATCCGCGATCGCCGTACTTTCGGACCGGGACGGCACGATCCGCGCGCGCTGGCCGGCGGGCGACCGGCCGGGCGAATTGTTGCTTTCGCCGGATCGGCGTCTTTTTGCCGTCAACAGCACCCGCAACACCGTCACCGTTCTTGATGCCCGCGACGGCCGGATGCTCGAAACCCTCTCCGTGGCGCTCGCCGCAGGCGACCAGCCTGGCGTGACGCCCGACAGCCTCGCGCTCTCGCCCGACGGCCGCACGCTGTTCGTGGCCAACGCCAGAAGCAATGCCATCGCCGTCTTCGATGTGACCAAGCCCGGCCGCAGCCGGGCCCTGGGCTTGATACCCACCGGCTGGATGCCCACGGCCGTGCGGCTGACACCCGACGGCAGGCGGCTTTTGGTGGTAAGTGCACGCGGCTTGGCACCGCACGCCAATCCCCGCGGCCCGCAACCGGATGTTCCAGCCACGAGCGCGACGCAGCGCATTGCGTGGCTTTATCGCGGCTCTCTCGGCATCGTGGCGTGGCCGCACGGGGAGGAGCTCGCCGGCGTCCTCGCCCGATGGACGGCTGACGCGCTGGCCGGCCGGCCAGTGCCCCGGCGCGAGGAGACCCCCTCGGCCGTGCCGCGGAAGCCCGGCGATCCCACGCCGCTGAATCACGTGATCTACATCATCAAGGAAAACCGCACCTACGACCAGGTTTTCGGCGATCTGCCCCAGGGTAACGGCGATCCGACGCTCTGCCTGTTTCCAGAGGGGATCACGCCCAACCACCACGCGCTCGCCCGGGAATTCGTGCTGCTCGACAACTTTTATGCCAACGCCGAGGTCAGCGCCAGCGGCCACGAGTGGAGCATGGCCGGCTACGCGACGGAGTTCGTTGATAAGGTCTGGCCCATCAACTATCGTGATAACCCGACGAAATTCAAATATCCGGCCGAGGGGCATTACGTCGCCGCCGTGCCAGCCAACGGTTATCTCTGGGACCGCGCCGCCGCCGCCGGAGTCAGCTATCGCAGCTACGGCGAGTTCACCATCAACGGCCGGACGCCGGCCGATCCCGTGACCACGGCCACTCCCGCGCTGCGCGGCCACATTGACGAATATTTCCGCGGCTGGGACCTTCGGTATCCTGACGCGAAGCGCGTGGACCGCTTCATCGCCGAGCTGCACCGCTTTGAGGCCGCGGGCGACATGCCGCGCCTGCAGATCGTCCGGCTGCCCAATGATCACACCGAGGGCACGCGCCCCGGCAGCCGGACCCCGCGCGCTATGGTGGCGGACAATGACCTTGCCCTTGGCCGGCTGGTCGAGGCGGTGAGCCGCTCAAAATTCTGGCCCCGGACGGCGATCTTCGTGGTCGAGGACGACGCGCAAAACGGACCCGACCACGTGGACGCGCACCGCACCGTGGCGCTGGTCATCAGCCCCTACGTGTGCCGCGGCACGGTGGACAGCACGCCCTACACCACCTGCTCGATGCTGCACACGATCGAGATGCTCCTCGCCTTGGCGCCGATGTCACTCTTCGACGAGACTGCGACGCCGATGGGCGCGAGCTTTCGCGACCAGCCCGACCTGACGCCATACACGGCGCGGCCCGCCAACGTCGACCTCGAGGAACGCAACACGGAGAAGTCGCCCCTCGCCGCCACCTCGCGCCGGCTCGATTTTTCGAGGGAGGACGCGGCCGACGAACAGGCGCTCAACCGGGCCGTCTGGGCTTCGGTGCGCGGCCCCGACTCACTCATGCCGGCGCCGGTTCACGCGGTCTTCGTACGCCCGCTGGCCCCGGCGGATGCCGCCGACGACTAAGCCCGTGGCGGGCGGGACGATGCGCCCTGGGCTCACTTGCCGGCCGGGACGCCGTGCCGTGCCACCCAAGCTTCGTATTCTTTGCGCGGCATGAAGCGCAGCGAGGCGGAGTTGATGCAGTAGCGCAGTCCGGTGGGGGCCGGGCCGTCGTTGAACACGTGGCCGAGATGGGCGCCGTCGACCGCGCAGTGCACTTCCGTGCGGATCATGCCGTAGCTGGCATCCGTGTCCTCGGTGATGAATTTCGGCTCGATCGGCTTGGTGAAGCTCGGCCAGCCCGTGCCGCTGTCGAACTTGTCCCGGCTGTCGAACAGCGGCGTGTCGCTGCACACGGAAAAATAGACGCCGTCCTCGTGGTGGTTCCAGTAGGCGTTGTGGAAGGCCGGCTCGGTGCCCTGCTGCCGGGCGACATGGTATTGCTCGGGGGTGAGCCGCGCGCGCCACTCGGCATCGGTGTGCTTCACCCGGGCCTGGCTCATGTCGATGACAACGTTGGAGGGCAGGCCGCACGCGGATTTTTCACCGGTGACCGCACAGGCGGCGCCTGGTGGGGAATCAGAGGATTTCATGGTGGAATCGGCGGCGCTGCCGCGCGCGGACATCCAGGTTGCGACGGCAACCAGGACGGCCAGTGCGATGCAGACGACGGTAAAACGGCGCATGATGAAAGGGAAACCAGGCATGAAAGGATGACAAACGGCGGCAGCATTTTTGCCGCCGCGCACGGAGATGAGAGAGCCGGCCGGGGTGTGGTATTCCCGGCAGCGCGGGTTCATTTCGTAGGAAGGTCGCTCTCGTCCGCCATAGCCTTGGCAACGGCGGATGCGACCGATTCGTCGCCCGCAAACGGGCTTCCTACGCCGGCGAGAGATGCTTCTTGTGCAACACCAGATGGTTGCCATCGGGATCCTCGAAGCGCGCGAAACGGCACACGCCGGAGTCGATCGGCTCCAACGGAAATTTCACCCCGTGCGCTTTGAGGTGGGCGACGGTTTCGTCGAACTGCTCCGTCTCCAGGGCGACCGCGCCGGCCTTGGCGCCGGGTTGCGCGTCCTGCATGATGCTGGAAAGCGCGAGGGTGGAACTGCCGACATCATACTCGACCCATTTGTCCTCCCACGAATGGCCCTCGGTGAGGCCCAGCACGCCGCCGTAGAAAACCTTGGCCCGGGCCATGTCGCGGACCGGATAGACGAAAAACGGAATGCCGGTGAACATCGGTTGCATGCGCCGCAGATTGCGGCAACGGTTTCCGGGCGTCAGCAACGGATTTTGCCCGCCTGGCGGCCCGGATTGCGCTTGTCACCGCCTGCGGCCCGCCCTCTGTTTTTCACCGCACCCGACCCCATGGCCAATCACAACTACACCGAAGCCAGCATCAAGACCCTCTCGTCGACGGAGCACATCCGGCTGCGCCCGGGCATGTACATCGGCCGCCTCGGCAGCGGCAGCCACGCCGAGGACGGCATCTACGTGCTGCTCAAGGAGACCATCGACAACGCCGTCGACGAGTTCACGATGGGCTACGGCAAAAAGATCGAGGTCGAACTCGCCGATCGCACCCTGCGCGTGCGCGACTACGGCCGCGGCATTCCGCTCGGCAAGGTTCTCGAGTGCGTGTCGGTCATCAACACCGGCGCGAAGTACGACTCCGAGACGTTCAAGAAGGCCGTCGGCCTCAACGGCATCGGCCAGAAGGCCGTCAACGCGCTCTCCGCCGTCTACATGGCGCAGGCCGTGCGCGAAGGACAAACCAAGATCGTCGAGTTCTCCCGCGGAAAATTGAAGAAGGATCACCGGGTGGCGAAGACCGCCGAGCGCAACGGCACGGTCATCGCATTCACGCCCGACGAGGAGCTCTTCGGTGCGGACTTCAAATTCCATCCCGAGTTCATCGCGGACCTCCTCTGGAAATACGCCTTCCTCAACCGCGGCCTCACGCTCACGTTCAACGGCAAACCCTTCAGGTCGGAGCACGGCCTGAAGGACCTGCTCGAGAAAAACCTCAGCGGCGAGATCCTCTATCCGATCATCCACCTCGAGGGGGAGGACATCGAGATCGCGTTCACGCACGGCTCGCACTACGGCGAGGAGTACTACTCGTTTGTCAATGGCCAGCACACCACGATGGGCGGCACCCACCAGCAGGCGTTCCGCGAGGCCGTCGTCGAGGTGCTGCGCAACTTCTACAAGAAAGATTACGACGCGGCCGACGTGCGGCAGTCGATCATCGCCGCCGTCTCGATCCGCGTCATCGAGCCGGTCTTCGAGTCGCAGACCAAGACCAGGCTCGGCTCCGCCGACCTGGGTCCGGGCGGTCCGCCGGTCCGCCAGTTCATCGGCACCTTCCTCCAGCAGCAGCTCGATGCCCATTTGCACCGCAACCGCGAGACCGCCGACGCGCTCAAGCGCAAGCTGGAGGACAACGAGCGCGAGCGCAGGGAACTGGCCGGCATCCGCAGCCTCGCCCGCGAGCGCGCGAAAAAAGCCTCGCTTCACAATCGCAAGCTCCGCGATTGCCGCCTGCACCTCGGCGACCGCGCCGAGCATGCCGAGGAAAGCACGCTGTTCATCGTCGAGGGCGACTCCGCGGCCGGCTCGCTCACCGCCTGCCGCGATGTGCAGACCCAGGCGGTCTTCGCCCTCAAGGGCAAGCCGCTCAACACCTACGGCCTGTCCAAAAAGGTGATCTACGAGAACGAGGAATTTCACCTCCTGCAGTCGGCGCTCAACATCGAGGAGGGGCTCGACGGCCTGCGCTACGCGCGCATCGTCATCGCCACCGACGCCGATGTGGACGGCATGCACATCCGGCTGCTGCTGCTCTCGTTTTTCCTGCAGTACTTCCCCGACCTCATCGCCAGCGGCCACCTCTTCATTCTCGAGACGCCGCTTTTCCGCGTACGCACGAAGAAGGAGACCGTCTACTGCTACTCCGAGGCGGAGAAACAGGCCGCGGTCGCCAGGCTCGGCAGCGGCGCGGAGATCACGCGCTTTAAAGGGCTGGGCGAGGTGTCGGCCGGGGAGTTCAAGGACTTCATCGGCGCGGACATCCGCCTCGATCCCGTGACGCTCGCGCACCTCCACAACAGCGACGAGCTGCTCGCGTTCTTCATGGGCAAGAACACCCCCGAGCGGCAGGAGTTCATCGTCGGGAACCTCCGGGTCGAGAAAGACCTCGTGGAAGTCTGAAGCATTCAACCGCTGATCATCGCTAATGGCTTCGGAAATCAGCGGCCATCAGCGCAGATGAGCGGTTTTCCCCAATCCTTTCCCAGATGCCCAGACGGAAGAAAGACACCAAACAGATCGAACTCCCGCTCAGTGGCGCCTCTGCCGGAGCGGAGCAGCGCACCCGGTCTCAAGTTCCAGGCATCAAGAAAGGCCGACCTGACCTCAAGACCGCCGCGTCGGCAGGTTCGCCGCCCGAAACCCGAAACCCAAAACCCAAAACTCAGAACTCGAAGGGCCGGCGCGCCAACGGCGCGGCCGCTCCCCTCGCGCAGCACTACCGCAACTGGTTCCTCGACTACGCCAGCTACGTCATCCTCGACCGCGCCGTGCCGCACATCGACGACGGCCTCAAGCCCGTCCAGCGCCGCATTCTGCACACGCTCTGGGAAATGGACGACGGCCGCTTCCACAAGGTGGCCAACGTGGTCGGCGCCACCATGCGCCTCCACCCGCACGGCGACGCGTCCATCGAGGCCGCCCTCGTCGGCATGGCCCAGCGCGGCCTGTTGGTCGAACCGCAGGGCAACTTCGGCAACGTGCTCACCGGCGACGGTGCCGCGGCCGCGCGCTACATCGAGGCGCGCCTCACGCCGTTCGCCCGCGAGATCGGGTTCAACCCCAAGACCACGACGTGGCAGCTCAGCTACGACGGCCGCGCGAAGGAACCGGTCACGCTGCCGGTGAAGTTTCCGCTCGTGCTCGCCGAGGGCGCCGAGGGCATCGCCGTCGGCCTCGCCACGAGGATCCTGCCGCACAATTTCAACGACCTCTGCCGCGCGGCCATCAACCACCTTCAGGGGAAAACCTTCCGCATCTATCCCGATTTTCCGACCGGCGGCATCGCCGACTTCTCCGAGTACAACGACGGCGAGCGCGGCGGGAAGGTGAAGATCCGCGCCCGGATCGAGCCGCGCAGCAAGTATCTCCTCGCCGTCACCGAGATTCCCTACGGCACGACCACCACCTCGCTCATCGACTCGATCCTCGCAGCCAACGCCAAGGGCAAAATCAAGATCAAGCACGTCGATGACAACACCGCCGACCAGGTCGAGATCCTCGTTCACCTGCCGCAGGGCAGCGAACCCGAGCAGGTCATCCAGCAGCTCTACGTCTTCACCGACTGCCAGGTCTCGATCTCGCCCGCCGCCTGCGTCATCGACGACGACAAGCCGGTCTTCCTCGGCGTCCGCGACATCCTCAAGCGCAGTGTGGACCGGACCCGGGCGCTGCTGAAGCAGGAGCTTGAGATCAAGCTCGGCGAGCTGGAGCAGCAATGGCACTGGGACTCGCTCGAGCGCATCTTCATCGAGGAACGCATTTACCGCCGCATCGAGAAGTCGAAGACGTGGGAGAGCGTGCTGGCGGAGATCCGCGAGGGATTGAAACCCTTTGTCAAGCAGCTCCGCCGCGCGGTGACCGACGACGACCTCGTCCGCCTCACCGAGATCAAAATCAAACGCATTTCCGCCTTCAACCGTTTCCAGGCCGACGAGCAGATCCAGAAGATCGAGGAGAACATCAAGGCGGTGAAGCGCGACCTCAAGCACCTCACGCCCCATGCCATCAAGTGGTTCGAGTCGCTGCAGGAGAAGTACGGCAAGGGCCGCAAGCGGCGCACCGAGTACGAGGAGATCGAGCAGATCCGCGCCGCCGAGGTCGTGTCGGCCAACCAGCGGCTCTACGTCAACCGCGCGGAAGGCTTCATCGGCCTCAACTGGCGCAATCACGAGTTCGTGGCCGAATGCAGCATCCTCGACGACGCGCTCGCCATCATGGCCGACGGCTCGATGAAGGTTGCCCGCGTGGGCGACCGGGTCTTCATGGGCCCCGGCATCCTGCATTGCGCGGTGCTGCCGAAGGACGGTGACCAGGCTTTCTACACCATGGTCTACCAGGACAAGGCGACGGGGAAGGCCTTTGCGAAGAAATTCCGGATCGGCGGCGTGACGCGCGACAAGCTCTACCCGCTCGTAAAGACGCCCGGCTCGAAGGTCGTGTACCTCGAGGTGAGTCCGAACGAGAAGGCCCTCGCGCAGACGCTGCACATCTCGCTCGACGGCCGCAGCCGCGCCCGCATCCGCGAGTTCGACTTCGACCTCACTCGCGTGTCCATCAGCAACCGCTCCGCCAAGGGCCTCACCGTCACCCGCTGGCCGGTCAAGGACGTGAAGCGGTTGGACTTGGTGCTGACGGTGCCGGCCAAGTAAGACGGCTCAGTCCACGTCGGTGCGGAAGGGCGACGCGGCCCCGCGGCACCGGCTGGGGCGTCGAGCGCAACCGGACGGAATCCATTGCCTCCAGTCCCGTGCCTCGACTAGCGTCGCGCCCTGCACCCATGAAGCACCCCATCTTCCTGCTCCTGCTCTGCGCGGTGATGCCTTGCTCCCGCGCGGATGATCCTGCTCCGCCGATCAATCCCGATCTGCTGAAAAAGGCCTGGCCCGCCTCATGGATCGCGCACCCCACGGCATCGCCAAGCGACTACGGGGTCTTCCATTTCCGCAAGTCCCTCAACCTGGACGAAAAGCCCACCCATTACGTCGTCCATGTCTCGGCGGACAACCGCTATCGGATGTTTGTGAACGGCACCTCGGTCTGTTTTGGGCCCGCCCGCGGGGAACTTTTTCACTGGCGCTTCGAAACCGTGGATATTGCCCCCTGGCTCAAGCCGGGGAAAAACGTGGTGGCCGTCGTCGTCTGGAATTTCGGTCTCCTGAAGCCGTTTGCCCAGGTCAGCCTGCGAACCGGGCTGATCGTGGCGGGCGACTCGCCGGCGGAGAACGCGCTCAACACCGATCGCAGCTGGAAGGTGCTCAAGGATGACGCGTACGCTCCGTCCGGGACGGCCCCCCGGCCGATCGACCAGTTCATGGTCGTGGGCCCGGGTGACCGGATCGACGGCAGCGCCTATCCGTGGGGCTGGCAGGAGCCGGGGTTTGACGATGCGCGGTGGCTGCAGCCAAAGTGCATCGCAGAGGGGTTTCCCTACGGAGTAGGGTCGGATGTCACTTGGTGGCTGGTTCCGCGGAACATCCCGCTCATGGAGGAGCGGGCGCAGCGGATCGCCAGCATCCGGAGCGCGCAGGGCATCGATGTCGATCCGGCGTTTCTGCTCGGCCGGGCACCGCTCACGATCCCGGCCCATACCAAGGCGGTCATGCTGTTCGACCAGTCTTTTGAAACTAACGCCTTTCCGCAGCTCCATCTCAGCGGAGGGAAGGGCGGCTCGGTCCGGTTGATCTACAGTGAAGCCCTTGTCGACGAGAAGGGGGAGAAAGGCAACCGCAACGAGATTGCCGGCCGCCAGATGGTCGGCGCCAGCGATGTGTTCCTTCCCGATGGCGGCGTCGACCGGTGGTTCACCACCCTCTGGTTCCGAACCTACCGCTATATTGAAATGACGATCGAAACGGCGGCCGAGCCGCTGGTCTTGCAAGATTTTCTGGGCAACTTCACCGGCTATCCGTTCCAGGAGCGCGGCGCCTTCACCTGCGACGATGCCCGGCTCTCCGCCATTTGGACGGTGGGCTGGCGCACCGCCCGCCTGTGCGCTTATGAGACCTATTTCGACTGCCCCTATTACGAACAGATGCAGTACGTGGGCGACACGCGCATCCAGTGCCTCATCTCCCTGTACGTGGCGGGCGACGACCGGCTGATGCGCAATGCCATCGAATTGTACGATCGCTCGCGGATCCCCGAGGGGCTGACCCAAAGCCGGGTCCCGGCTTCAACGCCCCAAATCATCACCACCTTTTCGCTCTTCTGGATCGACATGGTGCACGATTACTGGATGCACCGGGATGACCGGGCATTCATCGAGGCGCGGCTAATGGGCATCCAGGCGGTGCTCGATTGGTTCGAGAAACACATCGACGCGAAGACCGGAATGCTCGGCGGCCTGCCGTACTGGAGTTTTGTCGACTGGCCGGACGAATGGCCGTGGGACAACGCCAAGCACCTCGGCGGGCAGCCCGACGGCGCGGCCGAGGGCGGATCCTCGATCGTCACCCTGCAACTGGTTTGTTCACTGGATCACGCGGCGGCGCTGTTCGACGCGTTTGGCCGGCCGACCATGGCGGCCCATTACCGCGACCTGGCGCAGGGCTTGCGGGCGGCGACGAAGCAACATTGCTGGGATGAACCCAGGCGCCTGTTCGCCGACACGCCCGAGCGGAAAACGTTCAGTCAGCATGCCAACGTACTGGCCGTGTTGTCGGGCTGCGTGGCCGGGGAGGAGGCCAAGGCGCTCGTCACGCGGATCAATACGGAACCGGGACTGACCCAGTGCACGCAGTATTTCCGGTTCTATTTGCTGCGGGCGATGAAGGCCGCCGGCCTGGGCGATCAATATGTCTCGATGCTGCAACCCTGGCACGCGATGCTGGCCAAAGGACTGACGACTTTCGCCGAACGCCCGGACCCGACCCGCAGCGATTGCCATGCGTGGAGCGCCTCACCCAACTATGAATTCCTCGCGACTGTCTGCGGCATCGAGCCAGCCACGCCGGGTTTTCACACGGTCCGGATCGAGCCGCATCTTGGCTATCTGACGCGCGTACAAGGCACGGTACCCCATCCCGCCGGGGACATCCGGGTCGCCTTGTTCCGCACGGGGCAGGGAATCGAAGGGGAAATCACCCTGCCGCCCGCCGTCAGCGGCTATTTCCTCTGGCATGGCCGCCGGCTTCCCCTCCAGGCCGGGGCACAGACGGTCAAAATCGAATCCGACGCGCCGGCGGGAGAGGCTCGCTAGGCAGAACACCACCGGGGTAATCATGTTGGGCATCGATTCCTTTTCCTGCGAATGAGAGCCATCGGTTTGATCCTTGTCTGGAGCCTGGCGTTGGGCGCGGAATGTGCCGGGGCGCAGCTCGTCCGCGACATCGAATACGGCCGGGCCGACGGTGAGAGCCTGCGGCTCGATGTGAGCATGCCCGAGGGGCCGGGCCCTTTTCCGATTGCCATTCTCGTGCATGGCGGCGGCTGGAGCGGCGGCGACAAGTCCGGCAGCGATCATCCCGGCGACGGCGCTGACATCTCACCGTGGTTCGCGCCGCTGACCGCGGCGAAGTTCACCTGGTTTTCGATCAACTACCGGCTCGCCCCTGTCCATCGCTGGCCGGCCTGCTTCGCGGATGTGCAGGCGGCGATCCAGTGGGTCAAAGCCCACGCCGCCGAGTACAAGGGCGACCCGCATCGCCTTGCCCTGTTTGGCCACTCCGCCGGCGGACACCTGGTCTGTCTGGCCGGCACCGAACCTACCGATGACACCAGGGTGCAGGCCGTGGTCGGCTTTGCCCCGGTGACGGATTTCGAATTTGAACTGCCGATCCGCAACGGCCTGAGCAAGTCGTTGCAGAAGCTGCTCGACCGGCCGCAAGCCGTCACGGCCGACGCGCTGGCGATCCTGCGCGAGATTTCCCCGATCAACCGCGTGAAGCCGGGCCTGCCGCCTTTTCTGATCGTTCAAGGCGACGCCGACAAGACGGTGCCGATCGAGGAGTCGCGCAATTTCGCGGCCAGGCTCCAGTCCGGCGGTGTGACCTGCGATCTCATCGTGATCCCCGGCGCTCCGCATCGGCTGATGTCGTGGAATCAGTTCGACCCTCGCTACGCCGACAAGGTGATCGCCTGGCTGCGGAAGACTCTGGGCGAGGCGACGGCCCCGGCGGCGCTGTGAGCCGATCAAGCTGGCCGACCCGGCGCGGGCCAGGAATCAGATGGATGAATGAGCGCCATCACCCTCATCGCAAAGGGCGAGGGACCGCTCCATGTCGATGAGGGAATGGCGGTTGCAGTCGTCTGCTCCGGGGTTGAAAAATTGGTTACTTTACCGCACGGTCACGAACACCCGAACGGCCTCTCCGCATGCACCTCGCGTCCCTTTCCGCCCCGGCCCGGCTCGCCGCCTTGACCACGATACTGGCCCTCCTTCCGCCTGCTGCGGCCGGCGATTTCCTGCCCGCCATCGTCTACGATTTTGGCGGCAAGTTCGACCGTTCCTTCAACCAGTCCGCCAGCGAGGGGGCGGAGCGTTTCAAGAAGGAAACCGGCATCGCCTGCCGCGAGTTCGAGGTCACCAACGCCGCGCAGCGTGAACAGGTGATGACCCAGTTCGCCCGGCGCGGCATGACGATCATTGTGGCGGTCGGCTTCACGCAGGCTTCGGCCGTCGAACGGGTCGCCAAGGAGTTTCCCGGCGTGAAGTTCACGATCATCGACGGCACCGTCGACCTGCCGAACGTCCAATCGGTCAACTTCCGCGAGCAGGAGTCGTCGTTCCTCTGCGGCATGCTCGCCGCGCTGGCCTCGAAGACGGGCCGGGTCGGCTTTGTCGGCGGCATGGACATACCGCTCATCCGCAAGTTCGCGCTGGGCTACCGCGCCGGCGCCCAATACGTGAATCCGGGCATCGAGGTGTTTGAAAACATGGCCGGCACCACCCCCGCGGCGTGGGGCGATCCCACCCGGGGCGCCGAACTCGCCCGGAGCCAGTTCGGGCGCGGCGCCGACGTCATCTTTCATGCCGCCGGCGCCACCGGCATCGGCGTGATGCAGGCCGCCAAGGACGAGGGCAAGCTCAGCATCGGCTGCGACAGCAACCAGAATTATCTCCACCCGGGCAGCGTGCTCACCTCCGCCGTGAAGCGCGTGGACGTGGCCGTTTACCGCGCGTTCATGGACGCCAAAAACGGCACGTGGCGGGCCGGGCCGCTCTTCCTCGGGCTGGCGGAGAACGGCGTGGACTGGGCGCTCGACGAGCACAACCGCCCGCTCGTCACTCCCGAAATGGAGCAGCGCGTCAACCAGGCACGCGCCGACATCATCAGCGGCAAAGTGAAAGTCCCCGAATACAGGGCGCCGTGAGCGCGGTGCGTACGGAGCCTCCAGCGGAACCGGCCAGCCCGGCGCACGCCCATCCCCCGGCACTGGAGCTGCAGGGCATCGACAAGCGTTTCGGCCCGGTGCACGCCAACCGGGCGGTCTCCTTCGCCATCGCGCGCGGCACGGTGCACGGACTCGTCGGCGAGAACGGGGCGGGCAAGTCCACCCTGATGAACATCGTTTATGGCTTCCACCGGGCCGACGCCGGCGAGGTCTGGGTGCACGGCCGCCGCGTCGACATTCACCGCCCGCACGACGCGATCGCCGCGGGCATCGGCATGGTGCACCAGCACTTCATGCTCGTGGACAACTTCACGGTGCTGGAGAACGTCGTGCTCGGCGTCGAGGGCGGCCGGCTTCTGGCGGACGGACTCGCCCGCGCCCGCGGCGAACTCGAGCGCATCGCCCGGGACTACGGCCTCGTGGTGCCGCTCGACGCCGTGGTGGAGCATTTGCCGGTCGGCCTGCAGCAGCGCGTGGAAATTCTGAAGGCACTCTACCGCCGGGCGGAGATTCTCATTCTCGACGAACCGACCGCGGTGCTCACGCCGCAGGAGACCGACCAGCTCTTCCGCATGCTCGCCCGGCTGCGGCAGCAGGGGAAAACCGTGATTCTCGTCACCCACAAGCTCCGCGAGATCATGGCCGTCACCGACCGCGTCACCGTCATGCGCCAGGGCGCCGTCGTGCATGAAACGGCCACGTGCGAAACCTCCGAACGGGCGCTGGCCGAGAAAATGGTCGGCCGGGCGGTCTCCCTGCGGGTCGAAAAAACCCCCGCCCGGCCCGGCGGCGTGCTGCTGGCGGTGAAGGACCTCGAGGTGCGCGACCGTTTCGGGGTGACGCGCGTCAAGCGGGCCGGCTTCGAACTGCGCGCGGGAGAAATCCTCGGCCTCGCCGGCGTGGCCGGCAACGGCCAGTCGGAACTGCTCGAGGCGCTGGCCGGCATCCTTACGCCGAGCCGCGGCGAGATCGTTTTCAAGGGCGTGGCCCTCGTGCGCGGCGGACTCGGCCCGCGCGAACGGCGCCGGCTCGGCCTTGCGCATGTGCCCGAGGACCGGCTGCGCATGGGCACCGTGGCCGCGTTTTCCGCGCAGGCCAACGCGATCCTGGGCTATCACGACCAGCCCGCCTACAACCGCGGCGGCCTGCTGCGCGGGACCGCCATCCAGGCCGGCTGCGAGCGCAAAATGCGCGACTACGACGTGCGCCCGCCCGACCCCGGGCTGCGTCTTTCCGCGTTTTCCGGCGGCAACCAGCAGAAGCTCGTCCTCGCCCGCGAGATCGACTGCGACCCGCAGGTGCTGCTGGTCGGCCAGCCGACGCGCGGGGTGGACATCGGCGCCGTCGAGTTCATCCACCGGCGCCTCGTCGGACTGCGCGACGCGGGCAAGGCGCTGCTGCTGGTGTCGGTCGAACTCGATGAAATCCTCGGCCTGGCCGACCGCATCCTCGTGATGTTCAACGGCGAGATCGTCGGCGAAGTCGCGTCCGCCGACGCCACCGAGGAAAAGCTTGGCCTGATGATGGCCGGCGTAAAGGAGGGACACGCATGAGCGCGCCGGGCCGCCTGCCACGCTGGGCCGATCTCGGGCTGCTCCCGGTCGTCAGCCTGCTCGCCGCGCTGGCGGCTTCGGCCGCGATCATCGCCATCGTCGGCGAGAGTCCGTGGGTGGCGCTCCGGCTGCTGGCGGCGGGCGCCTTCGGCTCGCAGGAGGCGGCCGGCTACACGCTGTATTATGCGACGAACTTCATCTTCACCGGCCTCGCCGTGGCCGTGGCGTTCCATGCCGGGTTGTTCAACATCGGTTGCGAGGGCCAGGCCTACGTCGGCGGACTGGGGGTCGGCCTGGTGTGCCTTGGCTTGGATCATCACTGGCCGTTCTGGGCGATTCTGCCCGTCGCGATGTGCGCCGCGGCCGGCTTCGGTGCCGCGTGGGCGTTCATCCCGGCCTGGCTGCAGGCGCGGCGCGGCAGCCACATCGTCATCACGACGATCATGTTCAACTTCATCGCGTCGGCGTTGATGACGTATCTCCTCGTCGAGGTGCTCATCAAGCCCGGCCAGCAATCGCCGGAGACGCGCGAGTTCGCGTCCTCCGCCTGGCTGCCGGCGTTCCCCGCCCTGCTCGGACGCCTCGGCGTCGGGGTCAGCGCCTCGCCGCTCAATCTCGCCTTCGTGCTTGCGCTGGCGGCGGCGGCGTTCGTCTGGGTGTACGTCTGGCACACGCGCTGGGGCTACGAGTTGCGCACCGTTGGACAGAATCCGTCGGCGGCCGTTTATGCCGGCATCTCGCCGCCGCGCGTGATGCTGGTCGCCATGCTGCTCTCCGGTGCGCTCGCCGGCGGACTCGGCCTCAACGAGGTCATGGGTGTGCAGCACCGGCTGCTGCTCGATTTTCCCGGCGGCGCGGGCTTCGTGGGCATCGCGGTGGCGCTCATGGGCCGGAATCATCCGGTGGGCATTTTCCTCGCGGCCGTGCTCTTTGGCGCGCTCTACCAGGGCGGCTCGCAACTGTCGTTTGACCTGCCGCGCATCAACCGCGACATGGTCGTGGTCATCCAGGGACTCGTGATCCTGGCCTGCGGGGCTTTGGAAAACCTGTTCCGCACGCCGCTGGCGGCGCTGTTCGCGCGGTGGCGCCACTCCGGGGAAGGGGACTGAGCGATGGAAACCTACACGCTCATCGTCCTGCTGCTGGCCGCCACCATCCGCGTGGCCACGCCGCTGCTGCTCGCGGCGCTGGCTGGAATGTTTTCCGAGCGCTCGGGCGTGATCGATCTCGGCCTCGAGGGCAAGATGCTCGGCGCGGCGTTCGCCGCGGCGGCCGTCTCCGCGGTCACCGGCTCGGTGTGGGCGGGGCTCGCCGCGGGCGTGCTAACCTCGGTCGCGCTGGCGCTGCTCATCGGCTTTGCGTGCATCACCCACCGCGGCAACCAGGTGGTCGCCGCCATGGCCGTGAACATCATGGTGGCCGGACTGGGACCGTCGCTTGCGCTCGCGTGGTTCAACCTCGGGGGACAGACGCCGCAGCTCGACGCGCCCGGTCAGCGGTTTGTCGAAATCGTCTGGCCGTGGGCGGAGCGCGCGCGCGAAACGCCGTTCCCGGGACTGCTCTACGCGGAATTGCTCAGCGGCCACAGCCTTGTCGTCTATCTCGCGGCCGCGCTCGTGCCGGCCGGCGCCTGGGTGCTTTACCGGACGCGCTTCGGCCTGCGGCTGCGCGCGGTCGGCGAAAATCCCGCGGCGGTCGACACCGCCGGCATCTCGGTGAACGGCCTGCGTTACCAGGCAGTGCTGATCTCGGGCGTACTGTGCGGCGTGGCTGGTACGTATCTCTCGACGGCCGCGAGTTCGGGCTTCGTGCGCGATATGACCGCAGGCAAGGGCTACCTCGCGCTCGCGGCGCTCATCTTCGGCAAATGGCGCCCCTACCCAACGCTCGGCGCCTGCCTGCTCTTTGCCTTCACTGACGCGCTCGCCGCCCGCCTGCAGGGTGTGGCCCTGCCGCTGGTCGGTGTCATCCCCGTGCAATTCATTCTGGCGCTGCCGTACGTGCTCACGGTACTGTTGCTCGCCGGTTTTGTCGGCAAGGCGGTCGCGCCCAAAGCCATCGGCGTGCCGTATGCCAAGGAGCAATGAAACCGGCGCATCATGACCACCCGGGAACGACTCACCGCCCATCTCGGTAAAACACCCGACACCGCCCGCGCCGCCTTCATTGCGGCCAACGCCACGGTGATTGGCGACGTCACCCTCGGTCCGAAATCCAGCGTCCTCTACGGCGCGGTGCTGCGCGGCGACATCGCACGCATCATCGTGGGGGAGGGCACCAACATCCAGGACAACGCCATCGTGCACCTCGAGCACGACAGCGACGCCATCATCGGCGCGTGGTGCACGATCGGCCATGGCGCCATCGTGCACGCCTGCACCATCGAGGATGAATGCCTCATCGGCATGGGGGCGACCATCCTCGACCGCGCCCGCATCGGCACGCGCAGCATCGTCGGCGCCAACGCGCTGGTGAAGGAGGACTTCACCTGCCCGCCGGGCTCGCTGGTGCTCGGCGTGCCCGCCAAGGTGGTGCGGCCGCTCACCACCGAGGAACAGGCCGGTCTGCGCTCCTGGGCGGAGAACTACGTCGAGATCGCCCAAGCCCACGCCGCGCGGGAAAACAAGAAGTAAACTGCGTTGAGGTTGAACCGGTGACAAGCGGCGGGATCACTCCGCCAGTTTGATTGGCACCGGCGCGCGTTCGAAGTCCGTGGCGGCGAGCAGCGCCTGCGGCCGCATGCGGCCGAGGACCGCGAGCCAGCGGTCGGGGACGATCTCCAGCCGCGTATTGAAGAAGGTCGCGATGTCGTTGAAGTAGGCCCGCGCCAGGGCGATGCGCTGCTCGGTCTCCGCGAGCTGCCGCTGGAGAGCGAGGAAGGCGGTGTCACTTTTGAGGTTCGGGTAAGCCTCGGCCACGGCGCGCAGCGCGGGAGTGCAGCCGGAGAAGTCCGGCCCGCTCACGCCGGGCGGCGTGGCGGCGAGTTGGTTGCGCAACGCGGCCAGCGCCGTCTGCGTGGTGGCTTCGTGCGTGCGCAGCGCCGCCACGGTTTCGACGAGACGCGGGATGAGGTCGTGCCGGCGTTGCAACTGCACGTCGACGAGCGACCAGGCCTCCCGCGCGCGGTTGCGCAGGCCGACGAGGCTGTTGAAGGCCATCCACACCCAGCCCAGCGCGGCCAGTCCAACGTAAGCCGCCACCAGCTCCGTGTATTGGGAGAAACATTCAACGAGCAATCGGTGCCACCCGGCGTGATTGCGCAGCGCGAAACCGCCCAGGAACGCGATGACGCCCAGCAGCGTCAGCGCCCAGATGCCCCGGCCCAGCCCGGCGCGCACCTTCTCCTCGGTGCGCGTCGAGATCAGGAACATCGGCGCCTCCTTGTCGGCGGCGATCTCCGGGGCGATGACGTCGGCGCGTTCCCGCGCCGGGCCCACGAGATAGAGTGGCGCATGCAGCGCGATGCCGGTTTCCACGAAGCGGCGGCGGTGGTCCGAGTCGGCCACGGCCTGCGGCGGTCCTTTGGCATAGTAGAGCGGGTTGCCCCGGTCGCAGGTCACATCGTAGAACCCGGCCGGCTCGATCTTCGCCCCCGCTGGCCGCACCAGCACCGCGCCGGTGTCGTCCTGCAGGTAAAAGTCGGCCGTCTCCCCGCCGTCGGCCACGGTGGTCCAGCCGCTTTCGCGCTTGGTGCGGGTCTGGGTTTTGCCGTCTTTATCAGTGTAGGTCTCAGTGACGGTGCGCGACCAGTGCTCGTCGACCCGGTAGCGGTAATGTACGCAGCGCTGGCTGCTGAGGAAGGCGGTGAGTGGCGCCTCGGCCTCGGCGGTGCCCTTCAATTCCACGAGGCCGATGAAGACTCCCTGGGTCTTGGCCGTGGGCAGGTCGTCGATCAGGCGTCGCTTCCGGCGCAACCGCAGGCTGCCCCAGAGGAACAGCAGGCCGAGGGCCATGCCGGCCGTGGGTGCGTACAGGACAACCTGGTTCATCGTTTCCTTTGTGATCGGAAGGTGTGGGGCTGCCAAGCCCGCGCTGGCTGCGCGGGGGCCGGCTTGACCGGACGGAACCGGCGGGGTAGAGGGGCTGGTTGCCCGTTTACGAACGTGGCGCCGCGGCAGTCCCATACTTCCGCGGCACAACCAAGGAAACAGTCATGAAAGCGAACATTGGAACCGTGGATCGCGTGGTGCGGGTGATCGTCGGTCTCGTCATCATCGGCGCGGGGATTTACTTCCGGAGTTGGTGGGGCCTGATCGGCCTGCTCCCGCTGTTGACAGCCGGGATACGTTTCTGCCCGGTCTACGTGCCGTTCGGGATCAGCACCTGCAAGACCGAGGCGCAGAAGCCGCCGATACCGCCGGGCGGCCCGAAACCAGCCTGAGGTTTCCCGTCACGCCGCGGGCACGAGGCGGATGCTCTCGACCGCGATGCGCTCGACGGGCTGGCTGCGCTCGCCGCCACTCGCCGTGCACGGCACGTTCGCAATGCGATCGAGCACGTCGAGACCTTGCACGACCTCGCCGAAGGCGGTGTACTGCCGGTCGAGAAAGCGCGCGGCGCCGTGGCAGATGAAGAACTGGCTGCCCGCGGAGTCGGGGTGCGCGGAGCGGGCCATGGAGAGAACGCCGCGCGCGTGCGGTTTCTCATTGAACTCGGCCTTGAGCTTCCAGCCCGGACCACCGGTGCCGGGGGTGCCGGTGGCGCCGGCCTTGGTATTCGGGCAGCCGCCCTGGATCATGAAGCCCTTGATGACGCGGTGAAACGCCGTGCCATCGTAGAAGCCCTCGCGGGCGAGTTTTTTGAAGTTCTCGACGGTCTTCGGGGCAACGTCGGGCCAGAAGGCCACCGTCATTTCACCATGGGAGGTCTTGATGACGGCGAGTTCGGCGGGAACGGAAGGAGTGCTCATGAAGCCGCGAGCAAGACGTTGCCGGGACCGTCGGGCAAGAGGCAAATGCAGGCGGGCGGATGCTTCCATCCCGGCAGGTTCAGACTGCACTCCGTAGCGCAGAGCTTCAGCCTGCGCGATGGTGAAAAGCGTGGTTTGAAAAACCACGCTACGGTCCAATCACTCGGGACAAGGGGTTCCACCCATGTCACACCAGTTCCGCGTCGATGCGTTCGCAGAAATGGTGGATGAGGAACAGGTGGCATTCCTGCGCGGTGCGGCCGCTGGTGCCCGGGATGATGAGCTCACAGGTCACCAGGCCCTTCGCCTTGCCGCCGCCACGGCCGAGAAAGGCGAGGCTCTCGAGCTTGAGGCGCTTCGCCGCTTCGAGCGCCCGCAGGATGTTCGGCGAGTTGCCGCTCGAGGTGAACACGACCACGAGGTCGCCGGGCTGCGCGAGCCCGTCGAGCTGGCGCGCAAAGACGTCCTCGAATTTGAAATCGTTGCCGATGCAGGAGAGCAGCGTGCCGTCGGCGGTCAGCGCGATGGCGGGGAGGGGACGGCGGGTCTTGAAGTAGCGGCCGACGAGCTCGGTGGCGAAGTGCTGCGCCTCGGCCGCGCTGCCGCCGTTGCCGCAAAGGAGCAGCTTGTGGCCGGCCTTCAGCGTGCGGAGGATCATGTCGCCGGCGCGGTCGATCTGCGGGCGGATGGTCGGCAGCGCCTCGAACGTGCGCACGGTCTCCTGCAGGGCGGCGGCGAAATTCATGGTTTGGATTAGACAGAAGATCGCGGAGAGCGCGAAGAAATTCTTGCCAGGGAATCTCCTTGGCGGACCTGGCGGCGCCGGCAACGGCATCACAGCCTGACCTTCCCGCCGGGATTGGATAGAGAGGAAACGAAGGCGGAGAGCTCGGGAGCTTGGTTCTCATCTCCTTTCTCTTCGTTACCTTCTGTAAAAAGAATTGGGTGGTTGGATTTCCTCCCTCGTCTATCCTGCCTGCCGGCCATAGCCTTGGCGACGGTTGTGCTTTTTGTGCCTTGTGCGGCCATTCCGTCCGATGTTTTGTTTGCGGCTACCCGCCAAGTGTTTTTGTGGCCATTCCATCTGCGGAGTTCAATGTGACGTCATGTCCAACCCTGCCCGCGCGTGAGAGCCCTGTCCGACTACAATCTTGACGGGCTCCAGCAGCAGATCGGCGCGTGGGGATTCAAGGCCTCGCATGCGAAGCCGCTGCTGCGGAATTACTATTCCCATGCGGGCGCGGTCGACTGGCCGGAGTTGAGGACACCGCGCGGATTGCGGGACCGCGTGCAGGCGGAATGCGGCATGATGGCGTCCGCGCTGGCGGCGCGACAGGTCGCCGGGGACGGGACGGTCAAACTGCTTTTGAAACTCGCCGACGGGCGGACCGTCGAATCGGTGGTCATGCCGGCTTATCGGGAAGACCGGGTGGCCGGGTGCCTCTCCTCACAGGTGGGGTGCGCGCTGGCGTGCGATTTTTGTGCGACGGCCCAGAGCGGATTCGCGCGCAACCTGTCCGCCGGCGAGATGGTGGAGCAGTTCCTGCATCTGCGCGGCGAGGCGAAGGCGATCGGCCGGCGGTTGCAGACCGTCGTGTTCATGGGCATGGGCGAGCCAATGCTGAATCTGGAGAACGTGCTCGAGGCGGTCCGGCGGATGGCCGGCGGGGACATGGGTGCGCTGGGCTGGCGGCAGGTCACGGTGTCGACGGTCGGGATTGTGCCGGGCATCGACGCGCTGGCCGCCGCCGACTTGAACATCAACCTGGCCGTGTCCCTGCATGCCCCGGACGACATCACGCGCGCGAAACTGGTGCCGTCGGGCCGGCGGTTTGGCGTGGAGGAGATCATGGCGGCAGCCGACCGCTTTCAGGCGAAGAACACCGGCCGGCCGGTCTCGATCCAGTATTGTCTGCTCCAGGGTTTGAACGACTCGCCGGAGCAGGCGCGGCAGCTCGCCGCGCTGCTGGCAGGCCGGCGCATGCACGTCAACCTGCTCCACTACAATCCGACCGGCGTGAGCCTGACCGGGCGGACCTATCAGCCATCTCCGCCGGAAGCGGCGGAGACGTTCATGCGCGAGCTGCGAGTGCGGCGGGTGGTGGCGCATTTCCGCCGCTCCCGCGGGCGGGACATTGATGCGGCCTGCGGCCAGCTCCGCCGTCGCGCCACTGCCAGCTCCGATCCCGGTCGGTAGCGGCGGGAGATTGCGTTACCGGAGAAATCTTTCTTCATTCGGGCGATCCGCGGTCAAATCTGACGGAGGATAATCATTTCTTTTCCGTGCGTTCCGTGTATTCCGTGGTTCCAGCGATGCCACGAATGTCCGTCAGACAACTCTGGAAGGCGAAGCTGGAAGGGAAGCTTGCGGCTAAAGACTGGCCGGAGGCGCCCGATCTGCGCCGGCCCGCCTTCACCGGCCAGGTGCTGGGCATCGACCCGAGCCTCCGCGGCACGGGTCTGGTGCTGATCGAGTTCCGGTCCGGGCGGCCGGCGGTGCTGCTGCGCACCCGCACGGTGCGCGTCCCGGCGCGGCGTCCCATGGCGGAGGCGCTGGCGGAGATCCACCGCGCGGTGGCGGCGTTTCTCGACGATTTCGACGTGCGGCACGTGGCGCTGGAGCAGACGATCTACGTCCAGAACTTCCAGACCGCGCAGATTCTTGGCGCGGCGCGCGGCGCGGCCATCGCGGCCGCGGCCCTGCGCGGTCTGCCGGTGTTCGAATATCCGCCGTTGCGGGTGAAACAGGCGGTGGTGGGCGTGGGCCGGGCGAGCAAGCAGCAGATGCAGCGCACCGTCATGGCGCTGCTGGGTCACGGCGCGCTGCTGGCGCCCGACGAGGCCGACGCCGCCGGCGTGGCCATGTGTCACGCGCTCACCTGGCGGGGAGAAGAATAGGCGGGAACGGGGAGGACGCCGGATTGGGTGCTCCGGACTGCGAGGACGCCGCGGCGCGCCTGCTGCTCTACGTGACCCTGACCTCCGGTGTGCTCTCCGCGCTGCTCGTCAACGGCACGATATGTTTCATGCTCACGCCGCTGGTGGTGGCCGTCGTCGTCCGCAGTGGTCTGCCGCTCCTCGCCTGCCTGCTCGCCTTGGCCACGAGCACCATCCTCGGCTCCGTGGCCAACATCATCGTGGTCGAATCCGCGCGCGGCCATGTCGAAGTCGGCTTCTGGGACTATGCCAAGTTTGGCTTTCCGGTCACAGTTCTCACTACCGCCGCCGGAATGCTGATCCTCACCGTGAGTTCGTAGCTTCATCATATTCCCCAAGCATTTAGCACGTTATTAACATTATTGGACACGATTTAGGTTGTGTCTTAAAATGTCCAAAGTCTACTCAGGAGGTTGGGTGTATTGAACAGATGCAGCTTACAGTCAAAGATGTTGCTGGGTTATTGAATGTCTCTGAGAAGACGGTTTATCGCTGGATTGATGAGCGAAAACTACCAGGCTATCGATTGAGTGGACAATACCGGTTCAACCGGGCCGAACTATTGGAATGGGCCACTGCCAGCCGAATCAATGTTTCGCCGCGGATTTTTGAAGAACCGGAAGGCGGCTCTGGATTGCTACCCGAATTGCCCGATGCCTTGGAAGTGGGTGGTGTTTTCTATCGTTTGGCGGGCACCAGCAAGCCGGCCGCGCTCCGCAGCGTGGTCGAAGTGTTGAGACTGCCGGACAAAGTGGATCGCGAATTTCTCCTGCAGGTGTTACTCGCGCGCGAGGCGCTGGAGTCCACCGCCATCGGCGATGGCATTGCCATCCCGCATGTGCGGAACCCGATTGTGCTGCATGTGCCGCAGCCGTTGGTGACGTTGTGTTTCCTTGAATCGCCGGTGGATTTTGGAGCGCTCGACGGTCGACCGGTGCACACGTTGTTCACGCTCGTCAGCCCTACCGTCAAAGCGCATCTGCATTTGCTGTCGCGCCTGGCGTTCGCCTTGCGCAATCCCGATTTCAAGGCGCTCATCATCCGGCAGGCCAGCCGCGACGAAATCCTGGCGGCGGCCAAACGGATTAGTGACAGTCTGCGCGTTCCGGCGGCTCCGGCGCTGACGGAGGCCATCCAGTGACCCTGTTGGGGCTCGCCTTGGCCATCCTGCTGCTGGGCGCGATGGCGACAGTGCTGCTGAGCCGGCCGGGCCGGAGTCTTTCCTGGCTGGGCGCCGGGGCGGTGGCGGTCGCCGCCGCGTTGGGCTGCGTTCCGGCAGCCCGGGTGCTGGCGAGCGGCACGGTGGAGCAATGGCGTCGGCCTTGGCCGGTGCCGTTCGGGGAATTCTTCGTGGTGCTGGATCCGCTTTCGGCCTGGTTCCTGCTGCCCACGCTGCTACTGGCGGCGCTCGCGGCCATTTATGGCGTCGGATATTTGCGCGTGTGGCAGGGACGGCGCGCGCTCGGGCCGGTTTGGTTCTTCTATGCCCTGCTGGTGCTCGGCATGGCGCTGGTGCTGCTGGCGCGCAACGCGGTGCTGTTTCTGTGCGCGTGGGAACTGATGGCGGTGGCGTCCTTCTTCCTGGTGACGTTCGAGCATGAGCGGGAAGCGGTGCGCGGGGCGGGCTGGGTCTATCTTGTGGCGACGCACTTGGGCACCGCCTTTCTGCTGGCGTTTTTCCTTCTGCTGGGGCGCGCCACCGGTTCCATGGATTTCACCGTTTGGGCGGCGACGGGCGCTTCCGGCGGCGGGCTGGCCAGCGTGCTCTTCCTGCTGGCAGTCGTCGGATTCGGCACCAAGGCCGGCTTCATGCCATTTCACGTATGGCTGCCGGAGGCGCATCCCGCCGCGCCGAGTCACGTTTCGGCGTTGATGTCGGGCGTGATGATCAAGACGGGGGTTTACGGATTGCTGCGCGCGCTCACGTTTCTGGGCCCGCCGCCGTTGTGGTGGGGGTGGATGCTCATCGGCATCGGGCTGACATCGGGCGTGCTCGGCGTCTTGTATGCGCTCGCGCAGCATGATCTGAAGCGGCTGCTGGCCTATCACAGCGTCGAGAACATCGGCATCATCGCGCTGGGTCTCGGCGTCGGCCTGTTGGGCCGGAGCACGGGCTCGCCGGCCCTGCAGGTGCTTGGATTCGGCGGCGCGCTGCTGCACGTGGTCAATCATGCCTTGTTCAAAGGTTTGTTGTTTCTGGGGGCGGGCGGGGTCCTGCATGGCGCCGGCACGCTTGAAATTGACCGCCTCGGCGGGCTGGGGAAGCGGATGCCGTGGACGGCCGCCACTTTCCTGGTTGGGGCGGTGGCCATTTCAGGCCTGCCGCCGTTAAACGGTTTTGTGAGCGAGTTCCTCATTCTGTCGGGGGCATTCAATGGCGGCGCGCAGTTGGGCGGAGCCATCGCCGTATCGTTGCTCGCCGTGATTGCCGGTCTGGCGCTGATCGGGGGACTGGCGGCGGCGTGTTTCACCAAGGCGTTTGGCATTGTCTTCCTAGGCGAGCCTCGCAGCGACCACGGGGTGCACGCGCACGAAGCGGGCTGGACCATGCGATGGCCCATGCTGCTGCTGGCGGCTGGATGTATTTTCATCGGTCTGGCCGCACCGGTCGTGGTCGGGGGCATGCGGACCGTGCTGGAGAATGTGACGGGCCTGCCGCCCGCCGTGGTCCGCACCAGCCTGGTCGCCGCGACCGGCCCGCTGGCATGGGTGGTGATCGCGACGGCCGCGTTGGTGCTGCTGTTTTTGGCGCTGGCGGTGCTGCGGCGCGGTTTGTTGGCGGGCCGTCGCGTGGAGGAGAGCGTCACCTGGGGATGCGGCTACGCGCGGCCGTCGGCGCGGATGCAGTACACCGCCTCCTCCTTTGCCGAGCCGATCACGACCCTGTTTCGCGGGCTGCTCGCCACCCGCTATCAGGTGCAGCGCCCGGAGGGCATCCTGCCGGCGCGCGCTTCGCTGGCGACGGAGACGCCCGATCTCTGCCGCGGCAATTTGTACCGCCCGGCTTTTCTCCAGGCGAACTGGGGACTGTCCAAACTCCGCTGGCTGCAGCACGGCCAGGTGCGGCTCTACGTGCTCTACATTGCGGTGACGTTGATCGTGCTGATGGCGTGGAAATTCCGTTGAGCCATGAACACCGCCTCCTTCATTCCGCCGCTGCTGGCGCTCGCTTTGTCGCCGCTGTTGCCCGGCCTCATCAATCGCACGAAGGCGTTTTTTGCCGGCCGGCGCGGTCCGCCGCTGCTGCAGACCTATTTCGATCTGTGGAAACTGCTGCACAAGGGCGCGGTGTACAGTCGCACCACGACCTGGGTCTTTCGCGCCGGACCCATGGTTGGCCTGGCGGGTGTGCTGGCGGCGGCCCTGCTGATGCCGCTGGGGGGGGTGCCGGCGCTGATCGCGTTTCCAGCGGATTTCCTGCTGTTCGCCGGTCTGCTGGCGTTGGCGCGATTTGCCACGGTCGTGGCGGCGCTCGACACCGGTTCGAGTTTTGAAGGGATGGGCGCCAGCCGCGAGGTGTTTTTTTCGGCTCTGGCCGAACCGGCGTTGCTCGTCGCGCTCGCGGCCCTGGCGCGGCAGGCGGGCAGTCTCTCACTGTCGACGATGCTGGGGCTGGCTTCCGGCGCCCCGGCGTGGCGCGTCGCGCCGGCGCTGGCGCTGG
This sequence comes from Opitutaceae bacterium, assembly GCA_049513315.1. Lineage (GTDB taxonomy): Bacteria > Verrucomicrobiota > Verrucomicrobiia > Opitutales > Opitutaceae > Fen-1467. The sequence goes on along the minus strand of JBEKWG010000010.1, from coordinate 86,212 downwards.
TGGTCATCGCGCTGGTGATCGTGCTGCTGGCGGAGAACGCGCGCATTCCGGTGGACGATCCGGACACGCACCTGGAGCTGACCATGATCCACGAGGTCATGGTGCTGGACCACGGCGGACCGGATCTGGCGTTCATCCTTTACGGCGCGGCGTTGAAGCTGTGGCTGTTCACCGCGCTCGTGGTCGGCGTGGTTCTGCCCGCCACGGGCCCGGCGTGGTGGAGTTTGCTGCTGACGGCGGGCGCGATGCTGGGCGGGGCGGTAATCGTGGGCGTGATCGAATCCATCATGGCACGGCTGCGGTTGGTGATTGTGCCGCAGTTGCTCGTGGGCGCCGGTGCGCTGGCGGCCACGGCCTTTCTGCTGGCGTTGAAATAGGCGGATCCCATGCCGGGTACCAACATCATTCTCGCCCTCGTCGTGCTGACCAACTTGAAGCTGCTCGGCTCCAGCCGGCTGGGCGCTTCGATCCGCGTCGTGGCGGCGCAGGGCGTGGTGCTCGGTCTGTTGCCGATTCTGGCCCACCGGCAGGAGTTGTCGTGGTACTTCGTCGCGCTGGCGGCGGGAACCATCGCGCTCAAAGGCGGCGTGTTTCCCTGGTTCCTCTCTCGCGCGGTGCGCGAGGCCGAAGTGACGCGCGAAATCGAGCCCTGCGTCGGTTACAGCACGTCGCTGGTGGCGGGGGTGCTGACGCTCGGGGCGTCGTTCTGGATGTGCACGCGGCTGCCAATGCCGGAAACCATTGCCTCGCCCTGGCTCGCCCCCGTTTCGTTTTTTTCCATTTTCACCGGGCTCTTCCTCATCGTCAGCCGCAAACGCGCGGTGAACCAGGTGCTGGGTTTTCTCGTGCTGGAGAATGGCGTCTATACGTTTGGCGTGGGCGTCGCGTCGCGCACGCCCCTGCTGGTCGAAGCGGGCGTGCTGCTGGACGTGTTTGTGGCGGTGTTCGTCATGGGCATCACCATCTTCCACATCAACCGCGAGTTTGATCACATCGACACGGATCGGTTGAGCACGCTGAAGGATTGATCATGATTCTCACTCTGGTTTTTCTTCCGCTGCTCGCCGGCCTGGTGGCCTTCACCTTGCCCCGGCCGGTCATGCGCCGCGGTTTGCTCATTGGCACGGCGCTGGCGCATGCGGCGCTCGCCGCCGCGTGCTGGAAATGGCCGCCCAGCGCGGCGCCGGGTGCCTGGCTTGCGCTGGACGCGGCGGGGTTGCTGTTCCTGAGCATCACCAGTGGCCTGTTTCTGGTGGTATCGTGTTATGTCGCCGGCTACGTCGGTCACGAGGCGAACCGGCGCGCCACCGACGTGGAGGAAGGCTTCCTGTTCGATAACGCGCCGGAGGCGGTCTTCATTGGCTGTCTGCTTTTGTTTCTGGGGGCGATGACGCTGGTGACGGTCAGCCAGCATTTCGGATTGTTCTGGGTGGCCATCGAGGGAACCACGCTGGCGAGCGCGCCGTTGATCTATTTTCACCGGCATCATCGTTCGCTCGAAGCCACCTGGAAGTACCTGCTCATCTGCTCGGTCGGCATTGCGCTGGCGCTGCTGGCCAATTTTTTCCTCGGCGTGGCGGCAACCCGGCCGGACGGCGGCGGTTTCCCAATCGTGCTGTCCGACCTCGTGGCCCACGCCCGGGAACTGCAGCCGCCTTGGGTGAAAGCCGCCTGCCTGTTGTTTTTCGTCGGCTATGGCACGAAGATGGGGCTGGCGCCGCTGCACACCTGGCTTCCGGACGCGCACAGCGAAGCGCCGGCGGCCGTCTCGGCGCTGCTTTCCGCCGCGGTGTTGAATTGCGCGTTCCTGGGCCTGGTGCGGATGCAACAGGTCTGCGTCGCCGCCGGGTTGAGGGAGTGGGGACAGGGCGTTTGGATCGTGCTGGGTATGATGTCGGTGGTGGTGGGCGCGGTTTTCATCCTGGGTCAGACGGACTACAAACGGCTGCTGGCCTATTCGAGCGTCGAGCATATGGGCCTGCTCGCTTTGGGCGTCGGACTGGGCGGCGCTGGGGCGTTCGGCGCCATGCTGCATGCCGTGAATCACTCGCTCGCCAAAGCCATGTTGTTCCTGGTGTCGGGCAACATCCTCGCTCGCTACCAGACCAAGAATATCGGCCAGGTGCGCGGGTTGTTGCGCACCGCGCCGGCGACCGGGCTGCTCTGGACCGCCGGTTTTCTGGCCATCACCGGCACCCCGCCGTTCGGGTTGTTCCTCAGCAAGTTTACCATCTTGAAGGCGGCGTTCGACCGCGGCCACGTGTGGATTGGCGTGACGCTGCTGGGTTTCCTGGCGGTGATCTTCATCAACATGACGACGGCGTTTCTGGGCATGGCGCAGGGCGAACCGGGAAAAAACGCGGAGGGCCGGGATCGCGATCGCTGGTGGCAAATCCTGCCGCCCGCCGTGCTGGGGTTGCTGGTTCTGGGGCTCGGACTGGCGGTGCCCGAGGCGCTCAACCAGGTCCTGCGCCAGATCGCCGGGACGCTCGGAGGCGCGGGATGAAAACCGGTGCCTCCCATTCGATTCGCAATGGCGAAACCGTGGCGCGCGCGGAGATCCTCCCGTGCCGTCCCGCCGAATTCCGCGAGCAGGTGTTGCAAGCCGTCGAAGCCGGCGCGCGCCTCGCGGCGTTGTTTGGCCATCCGGGGGCGGGCGGCGCCATTCGACTGTGGGCCGTGCTGGCCAATGACGCCGAAGGCCAGCTGGCGTTGTGGTCCACCGAGGTCGTTGACGGCTATCCGGCGCTGACGCCTGCCTGCCCGCAGGCGCAGTGGTTCGAGCGCGAAATTGCCGAACAATGGGGGCTGCGTCCCGAAGGCCACCCGTGGTTGAAGCCGATTCGTTTTCATCATTCCTATCGCGAAGGCCGCGATGCGTGGAACCGTTCGCCGGCCACGCCGCTGACACCGGGCGTCACGGATTTCTTCGTTATGACCGGCGATGAGGTCCACGAAGTCGCGGTCGGCCCGGTGCACGCCGGCGTCATCGAACCGGGGCATTTTCGTTTTCAGTGCCACGGTGAACGGGTCTACCATCTGGAAATCTCGCTCGGCTACCAGCATCGCGGCGTCGAACGCGCGCTGGTTGGTGGTCCGAACAAACGGACGATGCCCTACATGGAAACGCTCGCCGGCGACACGACCATCGGCCATGCGCTGGCGCATTGCGAAGCGGTCGAGGCGCTGGCGGGCTGCCGGGTCCCGGCGCGCGCGCAGACGCTGCGGGCCATCGCGCTCGAACTGGAACGGCTGGCAAATCACACCGGCGACCTCGGCGCGCTGGCGGGTGATGTCGGTTATCTGCCCGTGGCGAGTTACTGCGGACGGATCCGGGGTGATTTCCTGAACCTGACGGCCCTGATTTGCGGGAGCCGGTTCGGACGCGGATTGGTCCGGCCGGGGGGCGTGCTGTTCGACCTCGATCCAGCCCGGCAGAGGCAGGTGGAGGAGCGCATGGTGCAGGCGCGCAAGGACGTGAGCAACGCCGTGGAGCTGCTGTGGAACGCGTCGTCGGTTCGCGCCCGGTTCGAGAACGCCGGCCCCGTCGCGCGTGAGACCGCGCTGGAACTGGGTCTGGTTGGCGTGGCGGCGCGCGCGAGCGGAATTGAGCGCGATGTGCGGGTGCAGTTTCCGTCGGGCCTCTATCGGTTCGCGCATATCCCTGTGTCGTCGTATCACACCGGTAACGTCTTCGCGCGCGCTCACGTGCGATGGATGGAGATTCAGCGCTCCCTCGCGTTCATCCTTGATCAACTCCAGGCGCTGCCGGACGGTCCGGTGCGCGCGAATCCCGGCTCGCTCGCGGCGGATCGCGCCGTGGTGTCATTGATCGAGGGCTGGCGCGGCGAGATCTGTCACGTGGCTCTGACCGACGCGGCGGGGAGGTTTGTGCACTACAAAGTGGTGGACCCGTCCTTTCACAACTGGATGGGACTGGCGTTGGCCCTGCGCGACCAGCAGATCTCCGACTTCCCGCTCTGCAACAAGAGCTTCAACCTGTCCTATTGCGGCCATGACTTGTGAGGTGATCCCATGCTGAAAGCCGTTCTGGCTCGCGCGCATCAGAAATACCGAACGGTCGGTTTTCCGAACCAGCCGCCGGTATTGCCCGACCGCTGGCGGGGCCGTCCGGAGATCGACGCCGCGAAATGCCCGGCCGGCTGCCGCGTGTGCGCCGACGTTTGCCCGACGGACGCGATCACCGTGGGCGCCAAAGGCGTGCGGCTGGACCTCGGGTGCTGTCTCTTTTGTCCCGAATGCGAACGCGCCTGTCCCGAAAACGCGATCCGCTTCACCCCGGAATACCGCCTGGCCGTGTCGCGCCGGGACGCGCTGGTCGTCGGCGAAAAGGAGTTGCAGCTGGCGCAGGCGTTGGAGGAGAAGGCGCGCAGGCTTTTTGGCCGGTCGCTCAAGCTGCGGCAGGTAAGCGCCGGCGGTTGCAACGGATGCGAAGCCGACGTAAACGTGCTGACCACCGTGGTGTTTGATCTGGGCCGTTTCGGCATCCAGTTTGTCGCGTCGCCGCGCCATGCCGACGGATTGCTCATCACCGGGCCGGTTACGCAGAACATGGAGCTAGCCTTGCGCGGGACCTACGAGGCGGTGCCGGCGCCGAAACTGGTGATCGCGGTGGGCGCGTGCGCCATCTCCGGCGGCCCTTACCTCGGCCATGCCGAGCAGCGGAATGGCGCCGACGGCATCGTGCCCGTGGATCTTTTCATTCCGGGCTGCCCGCCGCATCCGCTGACGATCCTCGACGGCCTGCTGCGGTTCTTGGGCCGGCTGGAGGAACGCCGCGCGGGCAACGCGACCGGTTGATCTCAGCCCAGGACCGTCTTGAGAATGCGGCCGAGGTCACCGACGCGGTAGGGCTTGGTAAGGTAGCCGCAGAAGCCCATGTCGAGGTACTGCCTGGCCATCTCCTCGCTGTCGTAGCCGCTGGAGATGATCGCGCGCACGTCGGGATCCAGTTCGCGCAGCTGTTTGAAGGTCGCCTCGCCGCCCATGCCGCCGATGATGTTAAGGTCCATAATGACAGCGTCGTAGGGCCGGCCGATGTTGAGATAGCGGGTGTAGAGCGCGATGGCCTCCTCGCCGTTCTTCGCGATGTCGTACTTGTACTCGAGCCCTTCGAGCATGCCGGCGGTGAGTTCGCAGATCTTTTCGTCGTCGTCCATGAACAGGACACGGCCGGTGCCGAAACGCAGGGTGGGGGCGCGGCGGGCCTCGACTTCGATGGGCCGGTCGGCTTGGGGCAGAAAGACGGTGAAGGTCGTGCCGGTGCCGACGGTGGAGTCGACGCCGATCTGGCCGCCTTGCTTGCGCACGATGTCCAGCACGGTGGCGAGACCGAGGCCGGTGCCGTGTTTCTTGGTGGTGAAGAAGGCGTCGAAGATTTTCTGGAGATTTTCCGGCGGGATGCCGCTGCCATCGTCCTGCACCTCGAACTGCACGTAGTTACCGGCGGGGAGCGGCGGAATCTGGCCCTCGGTAAGCGTGGCGTTGCCGGCGCGCAGCCACACGTGGCCCGGGTGGCCCTCGGGCATGGCCTGGATGGCATTGACCACGAGGTTCTGGAAAACCTGCAGAATCTGGGCGCGCTCGGCGAGGATGTTGCCCGTGCCGGGCGCCACCTCGACCACGACCTCGGTGCTGGCGCCGGCGGTGGCGATGCGCGAGGTATCTTTCAGCACCGTGAGGGGCGCCAGCACCGTCTGCATGGCGGTGCCGCCCCTGGCGAAGGTGAGGAGCTGCTTGGTCAGGCCCTTGGCGGCCATGCACGCATTCTCGCTGTCCTCGAGCGCAGAATAGTTGTGATTATCCTTCGCAAGCGAGACGCCGCCGAGGATGGTGGTCAGGAGATTGTTGAAGTCGTGCGCGATGCCGCCGGCGAGTACGCCGAGCGATTCGAAACGGTTGGCCTTGACGAGCTCCTCGGGGGTGAGGGTCATCTCCTGGGGGTCGCGGAAGACAATGATCGCGCCGACAATCCGGCCGGTGGAATCCAGCACCGGGCTTCCGCTGAAGGAGAGGGGCTGTGGCTCGGCATCCCCGCCGTGCGCCAGAGAATAATCGTTGTTGAGGGGGATGGCTTCGCCGAGGTCGAGCAGCCGGCTGGCGGGAAACTCGCTGCGCTGGCCGCTCACGCGGTGCGTCAGCGGGAAAACTTCAAGGAGCAGCCGGCCCCGCAGGGTGTCTGGCTGCTCACGGAGGAGCTGCGCGGCCTTGTCGTTGGTGAAGATGATGCGGCCGGAGGCGTCGGCGAGCACGAGACCTTCGTGCAACTCGGCAAACGCCCCGACCAGCAGGGCGGGGGGAATGGCCTGCTCACCCGCCACGGGCAGCTCCGCCGGCAGCGCGCAATGGAAGCCGAGCACGCGGAGCAGCTCGTGCTTGCGTGACACCTGGCGGTACACGCCGCCCATCACCCAGAGATAATGGCCGTCCTTGTGCCGCAGGCGGCAGAGGTCGAGGTAGGCGGTTTCGCCGGGATGGCGGGAGAGGAAAAACTCCTTCAGACCGGCGGGCGCGTCTTCGGGATGCAGCACGCTCGCGAGGGTGTCGGGTTCGTCGGTCAGGTCGGCGGCCGTGTGGCCGAGCAGGCGTTTCCAAGCCGGCGAGAACCAGTAGCGTTCGCCGGCGAAGTTCAGGTCGAATACGCCGAGGTGGCCGCGCTCCGTGAGGTCCTGCAGACGCTCTGCGCTTTCGAGCGAGGTTTCATCGAACTCCTTGCGTTCGGTGATGTCGAGGTGCATGCCGGCGACGCGCTCGAGCTCCCCGGCAGGGCCGAACACCTGCAGACCGAGGCTTTGAATCCACACGTAGTGCCCCTTCTTGTGGCGGAGGCGATACTCGACGGAGAAGCTGCGCACCCCGTTGGAGTATTTGGTGGCGGCGCGGTCGGGCGCGGCGGCGGAGTCCTCGGGATGCAGGAGGTTGCGCCAGGTCTCGAAGGTGGCGTCGAGTTCATGCTCGGCATAACCGAGCTGCTTCTTCCAGGCGGGCGAATAGTAGTAGCTGCCGGCCTTGAAATTGAGATCGAAGACACCGAGTGGGCTGCGCTCGGCGAGCAGCGAGAGAAGGTCCACGCCGGTGACGCCCGGCGTGTCGGCGGGCTGTACAAACGCCAAGCAGCCCGGGCCGGCCGTGGACGTGGTTTTTTCAAGACGCACGGATACGTCGAGGCGCGCGCCATCCTTGGGCTGGGCGACCAGCTGAAGCGGGGCGGCGGACGCGGCGGCCAGCAGCACATCCCATTGCGCCTCGAGCCAGCGGGTTTCCTTCGACGTGACCTCGAAGGCGAAAAGGGTGGAAAAATGATCGCCGATCAACTCCGACTCGCCCGCCCGCCAGAGGGCGCGCGCGGCGCTGTCCGCCATCAGAATTTTCCCATTTCCATCCAGCACAAGCAGGGCCCCGCCACCACCACGGGTGCGCGTGCCGGTGGCTCCGGTCGTTTGAATTTGCGACGGATTGCCCACGAAGCCAGATGCGGGGCGCGACGATGGCAGAGCCACGAGCGTTCCCGCAGCCCAAACCGTGACTAATCCTGGCGCCTTGTTAAGAGAAAAGTGACTAATCCGGGTCCGCCGGGACTTTTAGGCTGAAACTTTAAGGAATTTTTGACAGCAACGGCTGCCGGGCCGGCGGGTCCGGGACGAGCCACCGGCGCACCCGGCCGGCAAGGAAATCGATGTAAGCCGGCTGATCGTTCAGGCAGGGGATGTGCACGAACGACTCGCCGCCCGCCTGGAGAAAAATTTCGCGCCCGGTCACGCGGATTTCCTCGAGGGTCTCGAGGCAGTCGGCGACGAAGGCCGGAGTGATGACGAGCAGGCGCGTTCTGCCCCCGGCAGCGAGGCGCTTGAGCTCGGTGTCGGTGTACGGCTGGAGCCAGGGTTCGCCGGCAAGGCGCGATTGGAACGAGATGGAGTACCGGGTGGGATCGAGACCGGCGCGGCGGGCGAGAAGCTGCGTGGTGCGCGTGATCTGCGCCTTGTAGCAGGTGGCCTGCACGGGGCTGCAGGTGTTGCAGCAATCGGGCACGATGGTGCAGTGCGCCTTGGAGGGGTCGGCCTTGCGCAGGTGGCGCACGGGAATGCCATGATAACTGAAGAGCAGGTGGTCGTGCGGCTTGGCCAGATAGGGCTGGGTGCTGGTATAAAGCGCCTCGATGTAGTCGGCGTCCGCGTAAAACGGCTGCACCGTCTCGATGCGCATGTCCGGCGCGAGCCGGGCGGCCTCCTCCTGGACTCTTGCCACCACTGTCTCCCAGCTCGACATCGCGTAATGCGGATACTGCGGGATGAGCAGCAGCTCCTCAACGCCACCCGCGGCGAGCTGCGCGATGACTGTGGCGATGGAGGGACGGCCGCAGTGCATCGCGAGGGCGACCGGCATGTCCGGTCCGAGTGCAGCGGCGAGCTTCCGCTGCACGCAGCGGCTGGTGACCATCAGCGGCGAACCCTCGGGCGTCCAGATGCTGGCATAAGCGTGGGCCGACTTCGGGGGGCGGGTGCGCAGGATGATGCCGTGGAGCAGCAGCCAGCGCAGCGGTTGCGGCGGCGCGTCGAGCACGCGCTTGTCGCCGAGGAATTCCGCCAGATAGCGGCGCACGTCGGCGACCGAAGGGGAGTCGGGCGAGCCGAGGTTGACGAGGAGGACGGCGCGGTGGGACATGGGCGCTAGCTACTGGTCGGGAGATTCCCGCCGGATGTCAAACGCAGGCGGCGGGAGCCGTCCGGCGTTGGATGGTTGGCGAGTCTGGAACGACCCGTTTTCCGGGCGGCCGGATTTTGGCGTTGCCGGTGGCGGAGCGCGACCGCATCAAGGGGAGGTTTGCTCCGCGAACCGGCGCTCGTCCGCGCCTCCCGCCAAAGATCCATTTGCCATGAGTTCAAACCGTCGACCCGTGCTCCTCGTCGTCCGCGACGGCTGGGGCAAGAACCCGAATCCCGCCCACGACAAGTTCAATGCCGTGCACCTCGCGCGCAAGCCCTGCGATGACTGGCTGCACGCGCAGTATCCCGTGACGCTCGTCAAGGCGTGCGGCCTCGACGTCGGCGTGCCCGACGGCGTGATGGGCAACAGCGAGGTCGGCCACCAGAACATCGGCGCCGGCCGCATCGTCGACCAGGAGATCGTGCGCATCACCAAGGCGGTCACCGACGGCGAGATCGCCGGCAACGCCGTCTGGCGCGCCGCGCTCGACCGCGTGAAGGCGCGCGGCACGAAGCTGCATTTCATGGGCCTTGCCTCCGATGCCGGGGTGCACAGCCTGCTCGAGCACCTCTACGGTTTGCTCCGGCTCGCGAAGGCGGCGGGCGTGACGAAGAACATTTTTATCCATGCGTTCATGGACGGGCGGGACACGCCGCCGACGAGCGGCCTGGGTTTCATCAAGCAGCTCGAGGCGAAGCTCGCCGAGCTCGGCGTGGGCCGGGTCGCCAGCGTGTGCGGCCGCTTCTACAGCATGGACCGCGACAACCGCTGGGAGCGGGTGAGCCGCGCCTACGCCATGCTCGCGGGCGCGAAGGCCGACGCCACCGCCTCCAGCGCCACCGCCGCCATGCAACAGTATTACGACAAGCCGACCAACGACTCGCAGAAGGGCGACGAGTTCGTGGTGCCGACGTGGGTGGTCGGCGCTGACGGCCGGCCGGTCGCCACCATCGGCGACGGCGACAGCGTGGTGTTCTTCAACTTCCGCGGCGACCGTCCGCGCGAGCTCTGCCGTGCGTTCTGCGAGACGGGGTTCAAGGAGTTTGATCGCGGCCGGAAGCTCGACCTCTATTTCGCCGGCCTGACCGAGTACAAGAAGGGACTGCCCGTCGAGACCATCCTCATGAAACCGCCGAAGATAAAAAACATTCTCGGCGATTACCTGGCCGTGCGCGGCCTGAAGCAATTCCGCTGTGCCGAGACCGAGAAGTACCCGCACGTGACGTTTTTCTTCAACGACTACCGCGAGGAGCCGTTTCCCGGCGAAGACCGGGTGATGGTGGCCAGCCCGAAGGTGGGCACCTACGACCTCGCCCCCGACATGTCGTCGATGGGCGTGACCGTGGCGGCGCGCGACGCCATCCTTTCGGGCAAGTACGACCTGCTCGTCGTCAACTACGCCAATCCCGACATGGTCGGCCATACCGGTTCGCTGCCCGCGGCCATCCGGGCGGTCGAGGCGACCGACCTCGGCACGGGCGTGCTGCTTGAGGCGGTGCTCAAGATGGGCGGCGCGGCGGTGGTGTGCGCCGACCACGGCAACTGCGAGCAGATGTGGGATCCGGAACAAAACTGCCCGCACACGTCACACACGCTCAATCTCGTCGAGGTGTTCGTGGTGGGCGAGGGGTTCACCGCCGGCCGGACGAAGCTCCGCCAAGGCGGCCGCCTCGCCGACATCGCGCCGACGCTGCTCCAGCTCATGGGCCTGCCCAAGCCACCGGAGATGACCGGAGAAAGCCTGATGACAAAATGATGCTTCAGATAGAGCGGTGCCCCCGTTTCTTCCCATGAGATCACGCCGCCCCGATGTCCAATTTCAGGTTTGCCCTCCGGTAAGGGCGTGCACTTAGTTGGCCGCCTTTCGCCCCTTTGCCATCATCATGACGCGCACGCACCATTGTGCCCAGCTCACCAAGGCCGACCTCGGCGCCATCGTCTCGCTCGCCGGCTGGGTGGATTCCATCCGCGACCACGGCGGGATCATCTTCGTCGACCTGCGGGACCGCCAGGGCATCACGCAGGTGAAGTTCGACCCGCAGGACGACGCGGACATGGGCGCGCGCGCCGCCCAGCTGAAGCCGGAGTCGGTGATCGGCGTCACCGGCCGGGTGGTCCCGCGCCCCGAGGGCACGGTGAACCCGAACCTGCCCACCGGCGAGGTCGAGGTCGATGCAACGGCGCTGGAGATTCACAATCTGTCCGAGACGCCGCCGTTTCCGCTCGATGACGAGGGCGGCGACCGGGTCAACGAGGACCTCCGCCTGACCTACCGTTACCTCGACCTGCGCCGGCCGAAGATGCGCCGGAACCTGGAGGTGCGCCATCGCGCCACCAAGGCCGTGCGCGACTACTTCGATGCCCGGGGTTTCATCGACGTCGAGACCCCCATTCTCTTCAAGAGCACGCCGGAGGGCGCGCGCGAGTACCTCGTGCCTTCGCGCATCCACCCGGGCCAGTTCTACGCGCTCTCGCAGTCGCCGCAGCAGTTCAAACAGATCCTCATGGTCGCGGGCGTGGAGCGCTATGTTCAGATCGCCCGCTGTTTCCGCGATGAGGATCTGCGCGCCGACCGCCAGATGGAGTTCACCCAGATCGACGTCGAGGTCTCGTTCATCGACCGCGAGGGCATCTACACGCTCTTCGAGGGCATGCTGAAAAAGCTCTGGAAGGACATTCTCGACGTGGACCTGCCGACGCCATTTCCCCGGTTGGCCTACCAGGAGGCGATGAACCGCTACGGCGTCGACAAACCCGACACGCGGTTCGGCCTCGAGCTGGTCGATTTCACGGCGACGTTCAAGAAATCCGCCTTCAAGGTTTTCGCTTCGACCGCGGCGGGCGGCGGGGCGGTGAAGGCGCTCAACGCCAGGGGCCTCGCCGACCTCACCCAGGGCGAGCTCACCAGTCTGGAAGAAGCCGCCAGGTCGCTCGGGGCGAAGGGCCTCGCCTTCATCAAGGTCGAGGACGGTGAGTGGAAGTCACCCATCGTGAAATTCTTCAGCGAGGCCGAGAAGGCGGAACTCACGCAGCGGCTCGGCGTCGCGAACGGCGACATTGTCTTTTTCGCGGCGGCGCCGTGGGGGAAGGCGTGCGCCATCCTCGGCCGCATCCGCCTGGAGTGCGCGGCGCTGCTGCAGAAGCGCGGCAAGCTGGGCACCGCCGCCGGCCAGTGGAATTTCCTCTGGGTCGTCGATTTTCCGCTGATGACCTTCGACGAGGAGACCAAGCGCTTTGTGGCCACGCACCATCCGTTCACGGCGCCCGTGCCGGAGGACATTCCGCTGCTCGACTCCGACCCGCAGAAGGTCCGCGGCCAGCACTATGACATCGTGCTCAACGGCGTGGAACTGGGCGGCGGCTCGATCCGCATCCACCAGCCCGCGCTGCAGGAGAAGGTCTTCAAGGACGTGCTTAAGATTCCGGCGAACGTCGTCGAGAATCGCTTCGGCTACCTGCTTCGCGCATTCAAGTACGGGGCGCCGCCGCACGGCGGCATCGCCTTTGGTCTGGACCGCCTGGTCGCGCTGCTGTGCGGCGCGACCAGCATCCGCGACGTCATCGCCTTCCCGAAGACGCAGAAGGCGCAGGATCTCATGACGCAGAGCCCGACGCCGGTCACGCCGAAGCAGCTCCGCGACCTGCACATTGCCGTGTCCGCGCCTCCGCCGGCCTGAGGGGAATCGGGCCCGGCTCAGTGCTTGGATTTGAAGTACAGGTACATCAGCAGGAACAACAGGATCTGGACGGCAACCACGCCGGCGATCATCAGGATCATCGGCGTCCGGTTCTTCCACGGCTGCGGCGAGCGCAGGTGCAGGTGGCGCTCGGTGAGCTGCACGGTTTCGTAGTCGTCGAGCTCCTTCTTCATCTCCCCGGCACTGGCGTAGCGCTTCTCCGGGTCTCGCTCCAGCGCGTGGAGGATGATCTCTTGGATGACGGGGGTGAGGTTTTCGTTAAGCTTGCGCGGTGCGACCGGGTCGCCGGTGACGCGGGCGTTCATTACGACGTAGGGGCTCTCGCCTTGGAAGAGGGTGGAGCCGGTCGTCATCTCGTAGAGGATGGCGCCCAGGCTGTAGATGTCGGTGCGGTGGTCGCCACGGCGGCCTTTCACCTGCTCGGGGGCCATGTAGTCCGGGGTGCCCATCGTCGGGGTGAAGCCGGCGAAGGTGAGGCGGCGGGCTTGGTCGACGCGGGCGATGCCGAAGTCGAAGAGTCGCAGGCTGCCGTCGCGGCAGACCATGATGTTCTGCGGCTTCAGGTCGCGGTGGGTGATGCCGTTTTTGTGCAGGTAATCCAGCGCGTCGCAGATGAGGCTGGCGTAGCGCCCGGCCTCGGCCTCGGGGAGCGGCTTCTGGCGCTCGAGGATCTTGGCAAGCGTCTCGCCGTCGAGGAACTCCATCACCAGGTAGGGCCGGCTCTTGGGCGCGGCCACCTTGACCACCTTGAGGACGCCCGGGTGGCCCAGGCGGGTGCCGATCTCCTCCTCGCGCCGAAAGCGCTCGAAGCCGGCGACGTCGCTCTCGAGCGTCATGAGCGGCACCTTGATCGCGACGACACCGCCGGTCTGCCGGTCGTTCGCCTTGAAGATCGACGCCATGTTGCTGCGGGCGACCAGGTCCGTCAGGTCGAAGCGCCCGTCCAGCGTCATGCCCGGCGAGAGCTCGTGCGCCGGGGAGACGGCCACGGGCTTGGCGGAGGGGTTTTGCCTGCTCGGATTGCGGGGGGGAATCGAATTCACCACCCTTTCCCAGTCACGCACTTCGAGTAACTGCAAGGAAATGTTGTCCTCGCCCCCGCGTTTTTCGGCGAGCGCCACCAGCTGCTTGCAGGCGTCATAGGGGTGGTTGCCGCTCACGATCTCGCAGATCTCGTCGTTGAGGACGCAGGCGTGCAGGCCGTCGGTGCAGTGCAGGATGAAGTCGCCGTGCTGGAGCAACTCGATGGCAAAGTCCGGCTGGCAGAACGGTTCGATGCCCACGCTGCGGGTGAGTTCGCTGCGCTGGCGGCTGGCCATGGCTTGGCGCTCGAGCATGAGGCCGAGTTTCACCGGCAGAGCGGTGGCGACGTGGTCCTTGGAAAGCTGGAAAATTTTCTTTTGGCGGATGAGGTAGGCGCGGGTATCGCCGACGTTGGCGATGTACGCCATTCGGTCGCGGACGATCGAGGCGACCAATGTCGTGGCCATGGAGTGGCCGGCCCTGGCCGCCAACGCGGCATCATGGATCTTCGTGCACGCGGTGGCGAACATGCGCCGCAACGTATCCGCGGGATCGGCGCTGGCCGGGGTGTCGCGGAAGATCTGCAGCGCCTCCTCGACGGCCATGCGGCTGGCGACCTCGCCGCAGTCGAGCCCGCCCACGCCGTCGGCCAGGAGCGCCACGCTGCCCTTTTGCTCGCGGACGAGCGGGTCCTCCGACTCCCAGAAGGCGAGGTAGTCCTCGTTGATTTCGCGGACTGGCCCGGCGGTGGTGATGCGGGCGTAGCGCAGGCGCATAAAGCGGGGAAAACACGAACTCCGCCGCCCTGACAGGCGAGCGGAGCCGTGGTTGGTTGAATAGCCGATCAGCAAACAATCATATTGTGGCAGCCGCCGGGCGCTGACTGAGGAGGATTTCCTTGCCGCGCTTCTTGCTGCTGGCGCGGAAGTAGACCAGACCGTAGCCGCCCCAGACGGCAGCGATGCCCAGCGCAATGTAGGGCTCCTTCCAGCTCATGCCCGAAACCGTGAACGGTCCGATCAGGTAGAAGAGCATGCAGGCCAGGTTGGCCAGCAGGCCGAAGACCGGGATCACCACGTGCTTGAACCCGTGGAAGCTGTGGTGTTCGCGGAAGGCCACGATCGCGATCAGGCAGGTGAGCATGTAGAGCAGGAAGGTGCCGAAGTTGCTCACGAGCGTGACGATCACGAGGGTGTTGGGCAGTGAGGTATACGTCTCCGGGCTGAAGATGCCGAAGCTGTACCAGACATTATGCTTGTCCAGAGCGGCCGGCGTCGTGCCGCCGAGGTAGACCGCCACTGTGACGCAACCGATGATGGCGGAGATGATAGAGAGCGTCCAGATGGCCCGGTGCGGCGCGAGCGTCCTGCCGTGGAGCAGGCCGAAGTGCGAGGGCACCTCCTCGTCGCGGCCCATCGCGTAGGTCACCCGGGCGCCCGTGCTCAGGCAGGAGAGGGTGGTGCCGATGAGCGCGAGAAACACCGTGAAGGCCTGGACGAGCATGAAGGCCTTGCCCGCCGCGTAGCTGCCGAAGAGCCACGTGCCGACGATGACCATCATGTCGCCGATGGGGGCGCCGGAGGCGCCGGCCATCGAGATCGTGTAGCCATTGTGCAGCAGGTAGTTCGCGGCGAAGTATTCAATCAAGTAGCACACGAGGCCTTGGATGCCCAGCGACAGGAGCACGGCACGCGGGATGTCGCGCTTGGCGTTCCTTGCCTCCTCGCCCATCGCGGTTACGGACTCGAAGCCCACCAGGATGAGGATAGCAATGCAGGCCTGGATGAAGATGAAGTTGAAGCCGTGGGGCGCGATGACGGAGGCGGCGCTGGGGTGGAAGTTGAAGGTCAGCGGGTCTTTCTCGTCGCCGGCCTTGCCGGTGACGGCCTCCTCGGGCGCATAACTCACGGTGAACGGAGCGGCCAGCTTCGGGTCGGTGACGGGATTGCCGTCCTTGCCGGCCGGGACGGGGTTGCTGTCCTTGTCGACGGAATCGACCATCTTGAAGACCGGCTTGCCGGCGGAATCGACCGTGGGCTTGCCGTCGGCGTCGAGCACAGGCACGGGCTTGCCGGCGTCATCCTTGACCACCTCTTGGGCCACGACGTAGTTGACGGCGATGCCGTTGGAGAGGTGATAGCCGGTCGAGCCCTGCGGGTGCTGCATGCGGTAGGCGATGGCGATGACGGAGAAGACGAGCAGCGCGGTGATCTGGATGATGTTGATCGCCATGTTTACCGCGGTAGTACCGGTTACGCCGCGGTAGGCGATGTAGGCGACGCCCAACGCGAAAACGATGCAGAACCCGTACATGAACAGCGGGCTGTTATAGGTGCCGCTGAACGTGTCCGGGAAGAACTGGTTGAGCAGGTAGCCGCCCAGCAGTGCGGTGACGCCGACCATGCATCCGGGATAGACCCAGTAGTAGAGATGGCTGGCCCAGCCCGTGATGAACTTGGCGATGCGTGCGAACTTGAAGGCCTTGGTCTTCGAGGCAAAGGCTTGTTCGGCGTAGAAGTAGGAGGAGCCGGCGCCGGGATAGATCTTGGAGAGTTCGGCATAGCTGACGGCGGTGGCGAAGCACAGGACCAAGGCCAGCACGATGCCGAACCACATCGCGCAGCCCGCCATCGGGGCGCCGTACAACGACTGGATCTGGAAGGTGAGCCAAAGGAAGGCGCCGGGTGCGATCAGCGCCATGGCATTGATGGTCAGACCGGTCAGGCCCAAGGTGGACTTGGTGGTCGGAGGGGAAGCGGATGGTGGTTGTGGCATGGGCGTGGACTAGGTTGTGGATGGGGAGGGAAAACCGAAACCGGACGGTCCGCGGCTGTTCACTGGTGACGGAGGTTCATAGATGGAATCAGGCAAGGCGTTAGCGATTTCCGTGCCACCTCAACGTGGACGGGTCCTTGCGCCGCCGGTGCTGGGATCCTGCCGGGGTGGAAACACCACGCGGCGACCGCGGGCGGATTGCTCGGGAAACTCAGGCCGGGTGGTTCGCTCGCCGACAGGAACGCGCGCCGCACGGCATGTTCGATAGTATCCACGGCAGGCACACCGGTTCTGCCCTGCGGACGTTGGCGGCCCGCTTTGCTGCGCAAAGACGCCCAGCGGAGCGGGACTCGGCTGTTGGCATCAAGAGTGCTGGTGCGGGTATCGCCGGCGGTTACGGCGCGCTGTGCTGGCAGCTGTGGCAGCGCCGAACGTCCGCGACGTACGCCGCACCATTAATGCGGCGCGGATTATCGCAAGATTGACAACATCCTTCCTTCCAACCTTCTAACTGATAGCTCTTCCCATCAATGAAGCTCATCATCGCCATCATCAAGCCCTTCAAACTCGAGGAAGTTAAGGACGCCCTGTCCGGCATCGGTATCGAGGGCCTGACGGTCACCGAGGTCAAGGGCTTCGGCCGTCAGAAAGGCCACACCGAGATTTACCGCGGCAGCGAATACACCGTCGATTTCCTCCCCAAGGTGAAGATCGAAATCGCGTTGGGTGACGAACTCGTGGTCAAGACGGTCGAGACCATCATCAAGGCCGCCAAAACGGGCAAGATCGGTGACGGCAAGGTTTTCGTCGTGCCGCTTGAGGAGGTGGTCCGCATCCGCACCGACGAGCGCGGCGAGGCTGCCATCTGAGCGGCAGGAGCCCGACCGGCCTTCCGGCTGCTCCTTTTTAGTCATGGTGCCAGGGCCGACCCAGGTGGGTCGGCCTTTTTATTGCGGCCGGTTGATGTTTCCCATCCGCCCTGCGCCGGGCGCTGGATAGATTTGCCCATCTTGGCAATCAAAACGGCTCATGGCATCGATTCTGCTCATGGTTGGACTATTCCCTCCCATGAAGCTGCCCATGTCCAACCCCATGCGCACCGCGTTCGCTTTACTGGCGGTGGCGCTTTTCTCCCAGCCGGTGCTGGCCGACAAGGCTGCGCCCACGATTGACCAGCGCGTCGCCGCGCTCGAGGCGTATGTCAACAACGGCGATCCCGGCAAAAGCCTGACCGGCATCCCGGGCCCCGGGCACAATGCCTGGATGATGACTTCGTCCGCGCTGGTGCTCTTCATGACGCTGCCCGGTCTGGCGCTCTTCTATGGCGGTCTGGTCCGCCGCAAGAACGTCCTCTCGGTGCTGGCACAGTGCCTCGGCATCGCCGGGCTCGTCACCATCCTCTGGTGGGCGTTCGGCTACAGCTTCGTCTTTGGGAAGAGTTTCAGCGGCGGATTTTTTGGCCGTTTCCTCGGCGGCGCCGAGTTCGTCCTGCTCAAGGGCGTGACCTCCGCGCCCAACATCGATTACGCCTACTGGGTTTCGCACAACGTCTTCGCGATGTACCAGCTGATGTTCGCGATCATCACGCCTGCCCTGATCGTCGGTGCCATCGCCGAACGCATGAAGTTTTCCGCCATCCTGCTCTTTATGGGATTATGGATGCTGCTGGTTTATTTCCCGCTCGCCCACATGGTGTGGGGCGCCACGGGTCTGATGAACGGCGTGTGGAATGCCGGCGCGGCGATCAAGGCCATCGACTTCGCCGGCGGCACGGTGGTGCACATGTCTTCCGGCTGGTCGGCGCTCATCCTCTGCCTCGTCATCGGCCCCCGCATCGGTTTCGGCCGGGAGAAGATGGCCCCCCACAGCATGGTGCTCTGCATGGTCGGCACGGGCATGCTCTGGGTCGGTTGGTACGGCTTCAACGCCGGCAGCGCCGTCGCGGCCGACGGCATTGCCGCCAACGCCTTCACCACCACCACGCTTGCCACCGCGGTGGCCTCCTTTACGTGGGGCATGATCGAAAAAATCTTCCGCGGCCACGCCTCCATCCTCGGCTTCTGCTCGGGTGCCGTCGCCGGTCTCGTCGTGATCACGCCCGCCGCCGGCTTCGTCAACACCACGGGCGCCGTCATCATCGGCCTGCTCGCCGCCGCCGCGTCCTACTACTTTGTCACGACCGTCAAGGCCAAGTTCGGCTATGACGACGCCCTCGATACCTTCGGTGTCCACGCCATTGGCGGCACCCTGGGGGCATTCATGACCGGCCTGCTCGCCACCGGCGAGGTCAACGGCAACCTGACCAGCGGCGCCGCCTTGAAAAACGGCCTCGCCCGGCTGGTGACTGAAGGTGGTCTGTGGCATGAGCAGCTCAAGGCCATCGGCATCACCCTCGTACTGTCGGTGGTTGCCACGTTCATCATCGCGTCTATCGTGAAGGTTGTCATCGGCCTGCGGCCCACGCCCGATGTCGAGCGCCAGGGGCTCGACCTTGTGGAACACGGCGAGGAAGGCTACATCGACTAAAACTCCATTCCCGCAACCCGTACTCTCATGAAATTCATTGTTGCCATCATCAAGCCCTTCAAACTGGAGGAGGTGAAGGAGGCCCTGTCGCAGCTCGGCATTCAGGGCATGACGGTCACTGAGGTCAAAGGCTTCGGCCGCCAGAAGGGACACACCGAGATTTACCGCGGCAGCGAATACACCGTGGACTTCCTTCCCAAGGTGAAGATCGAGGTCGTCGTCGCCGACGATCTCGTCGGCAAGGTCGTCGAGAGCGTCGTCAAGGCGGCCAAGACGGGCAAGATCGGCGACGGCAAGGTATTCGTCCTGCCCCTCGAGGACGCCGTGCGCATCCGCACCGATGAACGCGGCGAAGCCGCGCTCTGACCCGAACGTAGTTTTTCCCCCGACGAAGGCCGGCCTTCATGCGAAGGCCGGCCTCGTTTTTCTGGGCTCTTGCCGCGTACCGGACGCTCTTGCGGTGCCATGCAGCGCGCCCCAGGTGCTGGCGCATCATAGACCCTTGGAGGGCGAGGCTCCGGCTCAAGGCCAGCACGCAGGCCTCCAACGGCTGGCTCAGCCAGCAGCTCCACCTCGGCGCCCCGGTTGCACTCAGCCGGAATCTGACTCTTTTCCGGCGCGACCGCCATGCCGGCGATCCCACTTGGCAAGACCTGATATCAATATCCGCGACCTGCCCCTTTGGGCCTGCCTGCGCTCCTGAATTGCGACCGCGATTGTGAGGGCGGCAGGTTTGCCCATGCCGCTTTTCAATGGTCTTCGGCTTGCTGGAGCACCGCGGTCAGCGCTCGTCGGGCCATAGGATCATCGGGCGACAGGCGCAGCTCTTTTCGGAAGGCTTCGGCCGCCGCCGGCAGATTTCCCAATTGAAACCAGCTCACCCCGAGACTGTGCCATCCCGGCGCGTAATCCGGTCTCAGGCGCAGCGCCTCTTCAAATTGGGCAATCGCGTCATTCAGCCGCCCGGGCATCCTCGAGAAGGCGAGGCCCAGATTATAGTGTGCCTCCGCATAATCCGGATCCAGGCGCAGCGCCTCTTCATACTGGGCGATCGCGTCATTCAACCGTCCCGGCATCTCCGACCAGACGTTGCCCAGGTTGGTATGCGCACTCGCGCAATGCGGATCCAGGCGTAGCGCCTCTGCAAATTGGGCGCGCGCGTCATCCAGGCGTCCCGGTGTCAGGGCCCAGGCGAAGCCCAGACTGTTATGCGCCTCGGCATAATCCGGATTCAGGCGCAGCGCTTCTTCATACTGCGCAATCGCGTCATTCAGACGTCCCGGAACCTCCAACCAGGCATTGCCCAGATTGTAATGCGCCCGCTCGTTGTTCGGCCGCTTGGCCAGCGTGTCGCTCCAGATGGTCAGTTCACTGCGGTAGTCCTCGTTGCGCCGAGCAGTGAGCATGCCCAGTCCAAGCGCCAACGCTGCGAACACCACCCAGCTTTGCCGCCTGACCGCCGCATGAATCCCAATCACGACAAGTGTCATCACCGCTGCGAGCGGGAGGTACATCCGGTGTTCGACGATCATCTGAAGCCGGCCCGGCACGACACTGGTGGGTGCCAGGATCGCAAAAAACCACGCGCCCAGAAAACCCAGCACCGGCCGCCGCCACAGCGCGACCAGCACCGCCACCGCCAGCCCAACGACCAACAACGCGTACAGTGACACCTCCGTCGCTTGGTTCACCCAGAAGGTGCCGTATTCAAACACGAGCGGATGGGGCCACACCGCCAGCCACAGATAGCGGGTGACCGCCTCGAATTGGGTCAGCCAGTACGCCCACGGCGTGATGCCCACGTCGAAGCCGGCCATCCCGTTGCGATTCCAGCCGGCGCTCGCCACCAGACCGGCCAGCGGTAGCCACGTCGCCGCTAGGCTCAGATGCAGCCATCGACGACGGTGCCAAGCCTCCCGAAACGAGCCCGCCACAAAGGTCCGGTCATAGAGCAGCACGATCAGCGGCGCGGAAACCGTCACTTCTTTGGTAGCCATGCCGAGCAGGCATGCGACGACAGAGAGTGGAAACCAGAGGCGTTGGCGACCGTTCGCCTCGGCCCCTCGGATGAAGCAATACAAGGTGAGCAGGTAGAACAGCCCCATCAGCGATTCCGCGCGCTGGATGACATAGGTCACCGCTTCGGTCTGCAGGGGGTGCAGGGTCCAAAGAAGTGCAGCGAAGAAGGCGAGGGGAGAGGCCGCAGCCTCTGCCCGCCGCGCGAGCGTGCGCCGGACGATTCCGAACAGAGTCAACCCGGCCAAAACGTGGATCGCCAGGTTTAAGGCATGATAACTCCACCCCGCCGTCCCGCTAACCGCATAGTTGATCGCCAAGGAGAGATTCAGGATGGGCCGGCCGCTCGCGGTCGTGTTGATCGGGGGCCACCAAGCGGTACCCCAGTGTCGGATCGTCGAATTGTCGATGATGGCGGCTCTGTCGTCGAAAAACAGCGGAATGGGAAAAGTCCGGCTATAGACCGCGATCGCCCCGGCCGCGAGAATGGCTTCGCCCGCCAGCACCTGCCAATCGATACGCCGAACGGGGACGGGTTTCAGGGGCGAGGTTCTTGCAGGGGGACCTTGCGCTGGCATGGCAGTCGAAATGAGCTCTGATCAAAGGTTGTGGACGGCAGGGCGGAGGAGGAAGCTGGGGAGCGGGTTCGGGCAGTTTTCTCGGCGAGCCCGTCGATGAAACGGACGCCTTCGATCAGCTGGTGGATTTGTTCACAGCCATTAAGTCGACGCCAGCCTTTTTCGCATTCGCAGCCGAGCTTGAACATCATGGCGGGAGTGGCGAGCCGACTGCCGCAGCTCTTGGTCTGATGGCCGCGGTGGCGGATGGTGGCGAAGCCGGACTCGATCGGGTTGGTCGTGCGCAGGTGCCGCCAGTGTTCGGCGGGGAAGCCGCAGAAGGTGACCGAGGTCTTCAGTGACCCCTGTGAGCGGTTTGGGATCAGCCGCAAGACCGGCTACAAGTGGTTGCGGCGGTACCGGGAGCCGGGGATTGCGGGCACCCGGGAACTGAGCCGGCGGCCGGACCGCTGCCCGCACCGGACGCCCGCGAAGATCGGAGCTTTGGCGGATGCCGGGGTGCCAGATGAAGCATGACCCGGTTCGCAGGCTTACAAAACTGTAAGGTTGGCGCAAGGCGCCGGTCAGGCGGGGCGGTTATCGTAGGGCAGTTCTGTAACCACTCCAACCATCTGAAATAGAAAGCCGAACCATGAATACACAGCAATTTTTCCCGCGGCGGCGCTGGCTGGCGCTGGCCATTCTGGCCATGCTGGCCGGCGGCACGACGTGGGTCGTCGCGGAATCCAAGCCCGACGAGAAACCGTCGGTGAACATCAAAGTCGACGCCGCGCCGCTGCCCCGCACGGAGGATACAGCGGTGTCGTTCAACCCCATCGTCAAGCGTGTAACGCCCAGTGTGGTGAAGGTGGTCACCCGCGAGCGCGCGAAGGAGATGGAGGTCAACGGCGTTTCCCCCTTCGACGATCCGGCGTTCCGGCAGTTTTTCGGTCCGTTCTTCGGCGGGCCGGAGGGCGGGCGGCGCGTGATCCGGCAGCCGCCGCAAATCGGCCTCGGCTCGGGCGTCATCGTGAGCGCCGACGGCTATATCCTCACCAACAACCATGTGGTGGACGGTGCGGACAAGGTGAAGATCACCCTGGGGGATGGTCGCGAGATGACCGCCAAGGTGATCGGCACCGACAAGAAGAGTGACATCGCCGTCATCAAGGTCGATGCCCGCGACCTGCCGGCTGTCACCTTTGCCGACAGCGACGACGTACTGGTCGGCGACCGGGTGCTGGCGATCGGCAATCCGTTTGGCATCGGCCAGACTGTCACCAGCGGCATCGTCAGCGCCACCGGCCGGTCGGGCGACCTGGGGCTCGACTACGAGGACTTCATCCAGACCGATGCCGCCATCAACCCGGGCAACTCGGGCGGCGCGCTCGTCGACATGCAAGGCCGCCTGATCGGGCTCAACACCGCGATCCTCAGCCACAGCGGCGGCTTCCAAGGCATCGGCTTCGCCATCCCCGCCAACCTCGCACGCCATATCCTGAACAGCCTGGTGACCACCGGCAAGGTCGTGCGGGGTTTCCTCGGTGTGACGATTCAGGATGTCACCCCGGATCTCGCGGAGCAGTTTCACTTGAAGTCGTCGAAGGGGGTCATCATCAGCGACGTCACGCCGGACAGCCCGGCGGCCAAGGCCGGTCTGAAGAGCGGTGACGTCGTGCTCGATTACAACGGCAAGCCGGCACCGGACAGCCGGCGGCTGAAGTTTGCGGTGGCCGCGACGGAACCCGGGCAGGAGGTGAAGATGCGTCTGCTTCGCAGCGACAAGGAAGAGACCGTTACCGTCAAGGTCGGCGAACTGCCGGGTGACAAACAGCTCACCAGTGCCGGCGGCGGCAAGGATAACGGGGTGCTCGATGGGGTGGAGGTGGCCGATCTCGATGCCGCCGCCCGCAATGAATTCGAAGTGCCCGCCCGGGTGCACGGCGCGCTCGTGACCAACGTCGATCCCTCGTCGGCCTCCGCCGAGGCCGGCCTGGCGCCGGGCGACGTGATCCAGGAGATCAACCATCAGCCGGTCCGCTCGGCGGATGATGCGGTGCGGCTCACCGAGCACTCCGAGACCCACAAGACCTTGCTCAAGCTCTGGAGCCACGGGGCCATCCATTTTCTCGTGGTGGATGAAACTGACGGCAAGCCATCCTCTTGATCGGGAAATATGATCAGTGGTGCAACCCGCGCGCTCCTTGGGAGCGCGCGGTTTTCCTTTCGGCCGGACCGGTTGCATTGCAGCGTAGACGCCGGGCCGCCGATCCCCTAGGCAATGGATGTGCGAATTCTCGTGGTAGAAGACGACCCCAAGATCGCCTCCTTTGTGGCCGGCGGCCTGCGCCAGCATGGCTTCGCGGTCGACCCGGCCTGCGATGGCGACGAGGCGCTCGCCCTGACCGCCACCACCACCTATGACGCGGCTGTTGTCGACGTGATGCTGCCGCGTCTTGACGGCCTCAGCCTGGTCCGGCGGCTCCGCGCCGGGCGCAATGCGCTGCCGGTGCTGTTCCTGAGTGCGCGCAGCAGCGTGGACGACCGCATCAGCGGCCTGCAGGCGGGCGGGGACGACTATCTCACGAAGCCCTTCGCTTTTTCCGAACTGCTCGCCCGGTTGCAAGCCCTCATCCGGCGCGCCACGCGCACCCCGGAGGCGACGCGGCTGGCCTCCGGCGACATCGAGCTCGACCTGGCGACGCGCGCGGTCCGGGTCGGCGACCGGCCGGTCGAGCTGCAGCCGAAGGAGTTCACGCTGCTGGCGTTCCTGCTGCGGCACGCCGGGCGGGCCGTGACGAAGACGATGATTCTGGAGCATGTGTGGGACTACAGTTTCGATCCGCAGACCAACGTGGTCGACGTGTTGGTACACCGCCTGCGGGCCAAGGTGGATCTGGAGCACCGCCGGATCGAGACCGTCCGGGGGGTTGGCTATGTCCTCAAATCGTGAAGGAGGCCGGCTGGGCCGGTCGCTGGCGTTGCGGCTCGGCCTGTGGCACGCCGGGCTGTTCGGGATTGGCGCCGCCGTGGTGCTCGCGGCGATCTATTTTTTGCTGGCCCGCGCCCTCGACGCGCGGGAACGCGAGGCGTTGGAGGTGCGGGCGGCCGAATACGCCGATGCCTTCGAGGCCGGCGGGGTGACGGCCGTGCGGGCCGTGCTCGAACGCGAGCGGGAGCAGCCGCACGTGCGTTCGCTGCTCGTGCGGATCGTTGGACCGGGCGGGGACGTGACCTTCGCCAAGGTGCCGGACAACTGGATCGACGAGGACACGCAGGTCCTCGTTCCGGACGGCTGGGGCGCGTTGCAGGCGCGGCGCGTGCAGACCGTGCGCGTGCCGCGCGACGAACAGCGCGACCTGGCAGTCGTGTCGCGCGGACTGCCCGGCGGCGCCCTGCTGCAGGTGGCGCGCAGCACCGACAACCGCACCGTGCTGCTGGCGCCGCTGCGCCGCACGATGTGGCTCGCCGGCACCGCCGCGGTGCTGCTGTCGGCGGGCGGCGGGGCCTGGCTGGCCTGGCGCGCGACCAAGCCGGTGCGCGCGATGGCGGCCACGGCCCGGCGCATTGTCGCCACCGGCGACCTCTCCGCCCGCGTGGAAGGCGTTCAGCGCGACGACGAGGTGGGCGAACTCGTGCGGCAGTTCAACATCCTGCTGGAACGGAACGGCAATCTGCTCCGCGCCATGCGCGAGGCGCTCGACAACGTGGCGCACGACCTGCGCACGCCGCTCACCCGGCTCCGGGCCGGCGCCGAAACAGCACTGCAGCAGACGGATGATCCGGCCACGACGCGCGAAGCGCTGGCCGACTGCATCGAGGAAACCGACCGCATTCAGCGCCTGCTTGAAACTCTGCTCGACATCTCGGCCGCGGAAAACGGCGTGTTGAAACTGGAGCGGGAAAAGGTCGATCTGAGCGGCCTGTTGCAGGGTGTGACCGAACTCTACGCGTTGGTCGCGGAGGAGAAGGCGATCGTCCTCCATGTCGCCCCCGCGACCGGCCTGAGCGCATGGGCTGATCCCACCCGCCTGCGACAGGTCATGGCCAACCTGGTCGACAACGCGGTGAAATACACCCCGGCGGGCGGATCCGTCTGGCTCGGGGCGGAGGCTCGCGGCAGCCGGGTGGCGATCACGGTGCGCGACACCGGACCGGGCATTCCTCCCGGCGAACAGGAAAAAATCTGGCAGCGGCTCTACCGCGGCGATCACAGCCGCTCGCAGCGCGGACTCGGACTCGGACTCAGCGTCGTGAAGGCGCTGGTCGAGGCCCATGGCGGCGCGATGGCGGTGGCGAACCATCCCGGCGGCGGCGCGGTGTTCACCGTGGACCTGCCGGCCGGGGAGCCGTAAGTGGGGCCGGCGAGGTGGAGCGCGGGAGATGGTCCCCCTGCAAGACCGCCGTCCTAGTTGCGGCCCGGGGGGCCATTCGGGCTGAGCCGCATGGCCTCGCGGTAGTGGGCTTCGGCCTCCTGCAGCCGGCCGGCCTGGCGCAGCGCGAGCGCCAGGTTGAAATGGGCTTCGGCATAGTCCGGGTCGGCGCGCAGCGCCTGCTCAAACTGGGCGATCGCCTCATCCAGGCGGCCCGCGTCGGCGAGGGCGCGGCCGTACAGGGTGTGGGCGTTGGGAGATTCGGGGGTCAGTTGCAGTGCGCGTTCGAAGTGGGGCACGGCCTCCGGAAAACGGCCGGTCAGTTTCAAGGCGACGCCCCAGCTCAGCTCGGCGTCGGGGTAATCGGGCTGCAGGCGCACCGCCTGTTCGAAGTGCGCGATGGCGTCCCCTGGGCGGTCATTGCTGGCCAGCGCGAGGCCCAGATTGTACTGCGTCATCGGCTCACCGGGCTTCAACCGCAGCGACTCCTCGAACTCCGCGATGCCAGCGGCCGCGCGGCCCGTCATCATGAGTGCCACGCCGAGGTTGTTGTGCGCCTCCGCAAAGCGCGGTCGCAGGCGCAGCGCCCGTTCGAGATGGGGGATCGCCTCCTGCGGCCGGCCGATGCGCCGCAGGTCGTCGCCGAGGTTGTTTTCCGCCTCGGGAAGATCCGGCTTGAGCCGGAGCGCCTGCTCGAGATGAGGGATCGCCTCGGCGGGGCGGCCGGCGTTGGTGAGCGCCTCGGCGAGGTTGTTGTGCGCCATCGAGCAGGCCGGATTTCTCTCGATGGTCGTTTGATAAAGCGTGAAGACATCGCGGTACATGCCGGCTTGACGCCACGTAAGCGTGCCGAGCCCGGCCAGCAGCAGCGCGCCCAGCGCGGGAGCGCGCCAGGCCGGCAACCGCTCCAGAAGCGACGTCAAGCCGGCCGCAGTGAGCGCGAGGATGCCGAGGCTGGCGAGATACTGGAAATGATCGGCCACAAACGAGTAGATGAACGGGAAGACATTGACGAAGCCGAGGGAGGGGAACAGGGATCCTGCGAAGAACAGCATGGCGGCCAGCGGCCCACGTCCCCGGCGTCGCCACCAGAAGAGGCCAGCCAAGAGGACGAGCAGGGCCAGTGGAAACGCGTACTGCCAGGGCGCGGCCGGGTCGATCGTCCATCGCGGGTAGATGAAAATCAGGTCGGACGGCCAGAATAGCTTGCCCAGATAAAACCAGACCACGCGCCCGGCCAAGAGGCACCGCTGCACCGCGGTCAGCGTGAAATCCGCGCCCTGCGCCCCGATGAACGCGCGCTCCACCCAGGCGGTCAGCCAGCCCGCCGCGGCCCCGGCAGCGAACCACGGGAGCAGCGGCAGGACGTCGCGCCGCCATTCCAGGCGGCCGCGCCGCCACCAAAAGACCACGAGCAACGCGGCGGGCAGCGTGGCCGTGACCGTCTTGGTCAGCAGGGCAAGGAGGAACAAACCGGTGGCGGGTGCATACGCTCCCGCCCGGCGCCGATCATCGAAGCGCAGATAGGCGAGCGCCGCGCACAGATAGAGGACGGTCGAAAGGGTGTTCTTCTGTTCCGCAATCCAGGCCACGGACTCGACGCATACCGGATGCAGCGCGAAGAGCAGCGCCGCCAACCCGGCGCCCGGCACCGCCAGCCGCCGCAACGCAACGCCGAACAGGCACGCCGCAGTCGCATGCAGCAGGACGTTGAGCAGGTGGTATCCCAACGGGGCATCGCCCCACATCTGGTGCTCGAGCCAGAACGCCGTGTGCAGGACCGGATAGTACTGCTGCGTCGCGCCCACCTCGAACCAGATGCGCTCCAGCCCGTGCAGCGAGCGCAGCTCGGGCCGCGTGACGTGCCCGGCGTCGTCCCAGATGAATCCCCCCTGAAACACGGGGGAATAGGCGAGCAGGGTCGCGCCAAAAATCAGTGCGCACATCCATCGGGAGAATGAGCGTCCCTCCCCGCCCGGCGGTGACGGGGAAACCGGAGGCGGGTCGGGGCGGAGCTGGCGCATGATCGGATTTCTAAGAAATTCGGGCGGGGACCGGCGACATTAATCAGTCGCGCACCCGCTGGTTCGCCCGCCGACGCCAACAAATCACCGCCATCCTTGCAGATGGCGGTGATGGTCAAAGGCGCAAGCGGGTGCAGACGGTTCCGCCGCGGCCGCTACAAATCAAAGGTCACGCTCAGGATGAACTGTCGCGGGTCGACGATGCGATAGGTGTTGATCGTACCATCCGGGTAGGCGGCGATGGGCTGGAGGTGGCCGCTTTCCGTGAGGTCGCGCACGTTCAGTTGGAATGAGGTCGGTATCTTGCCATTAAACAGTCTGGTCTGGTAGCCCACGAACAAGTCCAAGTAGGTGTGCGCCTTGTCCCAGACCGGGGTATTGACGTTCACGCTCTGATAGATGCCGTTGGAGTCGGGGACGCCGTAGAAACCGATCGCACCCTTGTCTTCCCAGCGCACGGCGCCGCCGACACTGAAGTTCTTCAGGATGCGGTTGTCGGTGATCCCGGCCAGGAGGTAGCTGGTGGCCAGCCGGACATTGTAGCGGCGGGTTTGCGGGTTCGCCTGACCCTCGAGCGATTTGATGAGGGCATACGGCGTGGCCACAAACGCTTGGAAGTTCTGCTGCGCGGTTTGCGTGCCGCCGTAGTTGTGCGTCCACCAGAGGTGCTGGGGCTCGGCGGCCAACTGAGCCGGCGTCCAATAAATGCTGGCAGCCCGGTCGACGATCGTGGTCCAGATGGGCATGCGTTGATCGATCCACTTTTGCAGGGTGCTGGACACGTTCTTGATGTAGGCCTGCGTGTCCGTGAAGTTGCACGATATGGTCCAGTACTTGGTCGGGTTGGCATTAAGCTCCACTTCCGTGCCGCGGGCGGCGACATCATTGGTCGCGGCAAAGGGCGGACTGGGATTGATCAGGGTGGCTTGCAGGGCGGTGGGAATGCCCATCTCAGTGGCAAGCTCATCCGCGACCTGCTGATTGGTCCAGGTCGGATTCACCGCCTTGATCCAGCCGTATTGGTTGTTGTTGGGTCCGTATGACGCCGTGGTTCCGCCCGCGACGTTTTGGAGTACGAACCGGGCCGCGGTCGTGCCGACGTACGGGAGGTCGGTGCGGATGACGCGCTGGCAGATGGTGTTGGCGTCGCCGTTGCGAATATCTTTCTGCAACGTGTCATAGTGAGTAACCCGGACGACGACTTTTCCGTCGAACAGGTCAAGCCCCAGGCCGAAGCTCTTGTCCACGCCCGTGGTATTCGGCAGGGGGTGCAGATAGAGATCTTGGGCGGTGGTCGCCGCGATGAAGCTGTCCGCATGGTTGAAATTCAGCGACAGGCCTCGAAGCACGTCGACGAAGAAACCACTGACTCCGCTATTATTGAGCCGCTTGATGAACGGCAATTCGCGGAAGGGCCGGAGGACATATTGGACATTGGTGGTCTTGCCACCGTTAAACCCGTAGTCGCCTCCCATCCATGAGTTGACGAAATTGTAATCAATGTTCATGCCATCGGGGGCGAGCAGAACTGCTCCGGCCGCGGTTTGATAGCCGAACTTCGAATAGACTCTGTCCTCACGCGTGCCAAACGTCATGACGAGGGCGTCGTTGAGGAGATGGCTTTGCACCACGGCTCCGACCGTCTTGATAACCAGCTTGGTATTGAAGGTGCCGCCGGTTTTGTCGGCCGCCGTCAAGCCCAGCGTGGTGGGTTCGCTGTTCCAGAGGGCGGGCAACGTGCCCTGCGCGGCGCGGCCCCACACAAAGTTGTAGGTGCCGTTGCTGTTGAAATCCGATGGAGCGTAATCGACGTTGTTGCCTTGGTTGTCGCCGACGTAAAAACGGAGGAGGCCGTTGGTGATGCCTTGAACTGTCGGGGTCCCTGCGGGCACGGATTGGTAGCTCCGATAGAGGCCCGGCGTGAGCCATGTCTTGGCATCCGTCATTGCATCCCTGAACCTGTATTGCCGGTTGATCTGGTATTTGTATTCGTCGTAGGCGTTGAAGTCCAGCACTCCCAGCCACTTAAGGAGGTTCTTTTGCTCAGTGAGATCGAGCTTGTAGGCGAGTTGGCCGCGGTAGGTGTCCCACTTTGCGGGCAGCCACAAGGTGGGGGGTTTGTCCGTGGCGATAAACGGGCGCAGGAAATACGGGTTGGGCGTGCCGTCGAGCAGCTTCTCGTTGGGATCGATCTCCAGCTGGCCCGACTGGCCTTCGGAGTTGGCGAGGCCGAGCAGATTGCGCTGATAACGCTGCGAATCTTCCCGCATGAATGCCACCTGGGCCACCAGCAACTGCTGGCTGGTGTTAAGGAACATTTGTTCGACCTGGAGGTTGGTGGTCAGCGTCCGGTCCATGAGCCGGTTGGGTGCGGAAAGATTGTACTTCGACCAGTCGTAGACGCTCTTGTCGCTGATCGTCGGCGAGGTGATCCACAGCGGTTGGAAGCCGTGGACGCTGGTGCTGGTCCCGCCGGCGATGCCGGTCGTCTGGAGAAAGCGATCGGCTTGGCCGCCGGCGGTCGGACCCTTCACGGTGGTGCCGGGCAAAAGGGCCGAGGTATTGTTGAACGCCTGGGGCGCCGACCAATAGCTGAGGCCATTCTGATCGATGAACATCTGGCTGTGGGAGCCGCCCAGCAACGTGGCGCTGAAATAGTCGACGTTTTGCCCTCCAAACGATGTGGGGAAAGTCGTGGAGGTGATCGGTCCGATGCTGGTGCCGTTCACGTGAATCGTCTGGGTCGTCGGATCCCACGTTGGCTTCCCGCTGGCGATCCAGTAGGAGATGTTGTCACGCGGGGGCAGCTCGTTGGGCCGATTGCCGTTATAACGGTAAAAGTGCACGGACCCGGTGATCGTGGTGTCTTTGAAGGGATGGAACCTGATCATGCCGTTGTAGCGCACGGTATTCGCGCCGGACGGCTTGCGGACATAGCCGTCGTGCTGGAACACCCCGCTGACCCGGATCGCCAGGATGTCACCCCAGAGAACACGGTTCAGATCGAGGGTGGTGCGATACCCATCGTAGCTGTCGGCCCGCGCGGTCGTTTGGGCGAAGTTCCGGCTAAGGTTGGCGGAGGAGGGGACGAGGTTGACGGTGCCGGAGGGATTGCCGAGACCGAACACGTTGGCGTTGGGTCCGCGGCTGATCTCAATGGAATCGATGTCGATCGGATCGATCGGCACGCGGCCCATCGTCTGGATGTTGTCGAGGGTGATGTTGGCGGGGGCGATGCCGCGGATGCGGTTGGAGTTGATCGGATCTACCTGCACGTTGTCCTGCACGCTGCCGTTGCGGTCGGCAATACCGGTGGCCGCGGTTCCGGCCGTGTAGGTGCCGGTGCCTTCCGTGTTGCCGGCGTAGAGGAAGACGTCGTTGATATCGAGCATCGCGAAATCCCGCATCTGCGTCTTCGTCACGACCGTGATGGAGGACGCCAGGTCTTGGATGCTGGAATTGATGCGCGTGCCGGACATCGTGTTCGGAGAGTAGTAGCCATTGGCCTCCGTTTTGACTTCGAAGGGCGACAGCTGAATGACCTCCTCGGATTTGGCCGAGGGCGCCGTGGGCGCCGTGGTCGCCGTAGTGGCTGGGGTCGTCGGCGCCGTTTGCGCCCACGAAAACGAGACGGCCATCATCGCGCAGGTTTGCGCCAGGAACAGCCGCCGCAATGCCGAGGGTAATCCATGGGTGGAATTCATAGTCACGGTCTTTCTCTTGGGGTAAGCGACACAGGGGTTAGGACACGTGTCTTAGTATCCCCCGGCCGGCAGGAATCAAACAAAAAAACGATTCAGATTCGACGCCGGTCAAACGCGACGAGGCCGGCCGTGACTTACGCTTTTCTCTTCCCAGGCCGGGCGTGGGCGGCGGCCTCGTGACGCAGTTTTTCGATGCCGGCGGCGAACGGCATCACGCCTTCATCGCCTTTCGCACGCGACCGCGCCGCCACGGCCTTCGCCCCGGCTTTCTTGCCGCCGGGCACGAGCGCACAAGGCACTTTCTCCACCTCGGTGCGGCGGATCTTCGCGCCGGGCTGACGGTGGCGCAAAGCTGCACCAGAACCGCTGGTCGCGATTCGGCGCTACGGCGGCGCCGCGCGCAGTTGCTCCTGCGCCCGCGCAAGGTTGTCCCGCGCCTCCTGATAATTCGGGGCGAGCCGCAGCGCCTCGGCGAATTGCGCCGCCGCCTCCGGCAGACGGCCGAGCCGGGCGAGCGCGAGGCCGAGGTTGTTGTGGGCGGAGGGATGCCCGGGATCCAGTCGCAACGCCGCCTCGTAGTGCGGCAGGGCTTCTGCTTCGCGGCGGAGAAGCATGAGCGCGCTGCCGAGATTGTTGTGGGCTTCGACGTAGTCGGGTTTCAGCCGCAGTGCCGCTTCAAACTGCCGCACCGCTTCGTCGAGCCGGCCCGCGGTGGCCAGCACGCTGCCGTAGTTGTAGTGGTTCGCGGCGGATGCGGGCTGCAGCCGGAGTGCGGATTCGAATTGGGCCATGGCCTCCGCGGGATGACCGGTTGCGAGCAGCACGCTGGCCCAGTTGGCGTGCGCCTCCGCGTCGGCGAGCTTAAGCCGGAGTCCGGCCTCGAACTGCGCCTGCGCCTCATCCAGGCGACCGGCCCGGGCCAGCGCCGCAGCGAGGTTGTAATGGGCGGCGACGAAGCCAGGTTGCAGGCGCAGCGCCTCCTGCAGGTGGGCGATGCCCTCCGCGTTCCGCCCGGAGCGGGACAACGCGTCGCCGAGATTGTTGTGGGCCTGCGCGAAGTTGGGATTGCTCCGCACGGCCGCCTCATAGTGCGCCAACGCTTCCGCGGAGCGCTTCAAAATGTCGAGTGCCACGCCGAGATTCAGATGACCATGGGCGTTTTCCGGATCCTGACGGAGCGATTCCTGCAGGTGCTGGATTGCCTCATTGATGCGACCGGCGGCAATGAGCGCGGTGCCAAGGTCGACCCGGATGGTGACGTAGTTCGGACCCAGCCGCAGCGCCGTTTCGTCCTCGCGGATTGCCTCGGCTGTGCGGCCGGCCTCGGCGAGGGCCGCACCAAGGCTGCCGTGCGCGGCGGCATTGTCGGGCCGCTTCGCCGCCGTGTCGCCCCAGAGGGCAATCTCGCTGCGGTAGTCGGCATTGCGCTGAAAGGTGAGAGCCCCCAGCCCAACCGCCAGCGCCCAGAGCGTTGTGAGGCCGCGGCGCCCGCCGCAGAGGTGGATCGTCGCCACGATCAGCACCACGACGGGCGCGAGCGCCAGATATATCCGGTGCTCGACGATTCGCTGCGTCATCCCGGGCACGAGCGAGGTCGGAGCGAGGACCGCGAAAAACCATGCGCCGAGAAACCCGACCGCGGGATTCCGCCACCACGCGAACAACGTTCCCGCGATCAGCGCGACGACAACGCACGCCTGCGGCCACACGTCCGCCAGGCGCCCGATCCAAAATGTGCCATACTCGAAGACCAACGGCGTCGGCCAGACCGCCAACCGCAGGTAGTGCACGAGCGCGGGGAATTGCGTGAGCACGTAGTTCCACCACGAGATGTCGACCCCGAAGCCGGCCGAACCGCCGCGGCTGCCGCCCATGCTGGCGAGCAACCCGGCGAGCAAAAGCCACGTCGCCGCCAGCGCCGCATAGTATCCGCGCCGCCGCCGCCACGCAGCCGTGAAACTTCCGGCCACGAACACACGGTCGAACAACAGCACGAGCACCGGTGCGGAAACCATGTTCTCTTTCGTCGCCAGGCCCAGCAGGCACGCGGCGACCGACAACACCTGCCAGCGACCGGGCGCCGGAGCGTCCACGCTGCGCACGAAGCCGTAGAGCGTGAGCAGGTAAAACAGACCCATGAGCGACTCGGCGCGCTGCACGATGTAGGTCACCGCCTCGGTTTGCAGCGGATGCAACGCCCACAGCGCCGCCACTGTGAACGCGACCGGCACTGCTGCTTCGCCGAAACGCTCGCGGAGCGATGGCTGGGCCAGCGTGCGCCGCACCAACCCGAACAACGTCAGGCAGGCGAGCGCGTGGATGAGGACGTTCGTTACATGATAGCCGCGAACGTCCAGGCCGCCGGCGGCAAAGTTGAGCGCCAACGAGAGGTTCAAAGCCGGCCGACCGCTGACCGTGAGGCCGCCGCGGAGCGGGGCCAGCACATCCGGGAGCGGCCAGAGGTGCCGCAGGGTGAGGTTGTTGACGATCGAGTCCTTATCGTCGTAGACAAACGGTCCGGACAGGCTGTTCGCATAGGCCGCGAAGACGGCGAGGAAGAGCACGCCGCACGCGAGGGCGACGAACCGGCGCGACAGGGTGGCGGCGGCCGGCGCGGGCGGGCGGGGCGGGGAGTGAGGCGAACCCATCATGCGATGTCCTTGAAGTGAGCCGGCTTTTGAGCGAGCACGCAGCCAAAAAAAGGGCGGCGGAAAATCGCAGTGAGCGCCGGAGGTCGGCGGATGCCCAGGGATTGGGGCGCACCCGAGCCCGAGCGCCCCGGCAATGCAATCCCAGCCGGCCGCGGCCAGGTCGGATTATTTCCTCTTTTCTGGCAGGGCGCGGGTCTGTACTTCGCTGCGGAGTTTTTCCAGATACGTCTCGAGCGGCATCACGCCCTCGTCGCCCTTCGCGCGCGAACGCACCGACACGGCCTTCGCCTCGGCTTCCTTGCCGCCGATCACGAGCGCGTAAGGCACTTTCTCCACTTCGGTGCGGCGGATCTTCGCGCCGAGCTTGTCGGAGTGCTCGTCGAGCGCGACCCGGAAGCCTTCGTCCTTCAACCGGGTGGCAACCGCGTGGGCGTAGTCGAGGACTTTTTCGCTGATGGGCAGCACGCGCACCTGCTCGGGCGCGAGCCATGTCGGAAAATCGCCCGCGAAGTGTTCGATGAGCACGCCCACGAAGCGCTCCATCGAGCCAAACGGCGCGCGGTGGATCATCACCGGACGGTGCGGCTGGTTGTCGGCCCCGATGTAGCTGAGGTCAAAGCGGTGCGGCAGGTTGTAGTCCACCTGCACCGTTCCCAGCTGCCACTCGCGGCCGATCACGTCCTTGACGATGAAGTCGATCTTCGGGCCGTAGAACGCGGCCTCGCCCGGTTCCTCGGTGAACGGCATGCCCAGCGTCTTCGCGGCCTCGCGGCACGCGGCCTCGGCCTTGTCCCAGTTGGCCGGATCGCCGGTGTATTTGGCGGCGTCGGTGCCACGCAGGCCCACGCGCACCCGGTAATCGGACATGCCGAGGGTCGTGAGGATGATCTTCACGAGCGAGAGGCAGCCGAGGATCTCCTGCGGCAGTTGCTCCTCGGTGCAGAAGAGATGGGCGTCGTCTTGGGTGAAGCCGCGCACGCGCGTCATGCCCGTGAGCTCGCCCGACTGCTCCCAACGGTAGACCGTGCCGAACTCGGCGAGGCGCACCGGCAGGTCGCGGTAGGAGTGCGGCTGCGACGCGTAGATCTTGATGTGGTGCGGGCAGTTCATCGGCTTGAGCAGGTAGCCGTCGACGTCGCCCTCGATGAGCTTGTTGGCGAGCTGCGCGCAGGTGCAGCCCTCGTGCGCGAGCTGCGCGAGCGTCTCGCGTTCGATGAGCGGCGGGTACTGTGAGTCGCGGTAGTAGGGGAAGTGGCCCGACATGCGGTAAAGCTCGAGCCGGCCGATGTGGGGCGTGAAGACCTGGTGGTAGCCCTGCTTGCGCAGCTCGTCCGCGATGAATGTCTGCAGCTCCTGGCGCACGACCGCGCCGGCGGGCGTCCAGAGGATCAGTCCCTGGCCGACCATGTCGTCGATCACGAAGAGCTTGAGGTCCTTGCCGAGCTTGCGGTGGTCGCGGAGCTTGGCCTGCTCGAGCTGGTGGAGGTAGGCGTCGAGCTCGGCCGGGGTGGGGAAGGCCGTGCCGTAGACGCGCTGGAGCTGTTTGTTGTGCTCGTCGCCGCGGTGGTAGGCGCCCGCGATGGTCAGCAGTTTGAAGGCCTTGATCTCCTTCGTGTTCTTCACGTGGGTGCCGGCGCACAGGTCGACGAACTCACCGTTCTGGTAGAAGGAGATGGCCTCGCCCTCGGGAATGTCGGCAAGACGGCCGAGCTTGTAGCGTTCCTGGCCGATTTGCTTGATGATGCCGACGGCTTCGTCGCGACTGACCTCTTTGCGCGTGAAGGTCTGGTTCTCGGCGACGACCTTCTGCATTTCGGCCTCGATCTTCGCGAGGTCCTCGGCGGTCAGCTTGTGGTCGAGGTCGACGTCGTAATAGAAGCCGGTCTCCGTCGGCGGGCCGATGTCGAGCTTCGTGTCCGGAAAGACGCGAAGGATGGCCGTGGCGAGCACGAGACGCGAAGGATGGCCGTGGCGAGCACGTGCGAGCAGGAGTGACGGAGTTCTTCGAGGGGAGTCATCATGGAAGTAGCGAGTAGCGAGCAGGCAGGCCGGTTATTTTTTCAGCGGTTCGAGGGTGTACGCGCCATCCTTGCCATCCTTCATATTCCAACCGGCAGCAAAGATCTCTTTGCGAAGCGCGTCGGCAGCAACGAAGTCTTTGTCAAGTTTCGCAGCTTTGCGCTTTTCCGCCAAAGCCGTGACACCTAGAGGTGCTTCATACACGGCACTCTTGGTGCGTTGCTCCTCGGATGGAGGAACTATCCCAAGCGCATAAAGCACTTTTTCAAACGCCGTGCCGTCTGCTTTCGTGGGTTTGTCTCCAATCCCGTGAGTCAGCTCGTAACCTGTCTTGAATAACGCTCCCAGCGCTGCAGGAACATTCAAGTCCTCTTGTAGGGCAGCAAAGACAGCATCGAATCGATGAGATTCTGAAGGGTCATTCACGATGTTCACTGGTTTGATTATCACGCTGCGTATGGCGCTCAGTGTTCTCAGTGCGCTTTCGGCCGCGTGCAGTGAATCCAGAGTGAAGTTGAGTTGCTTCCGATAATGCCCCGACAGCAGTGCGAGACGCAGCGCCATTGGAGAGTAGCCTTTGGCGACAACGTCATCGAGGGTATATAGATTACCGAGGCTTTTGCTCATTTTCATCCCATCGACGAGCAGGTGCTTGCTGTGGAACCAATGATGCGAGAAGAGGTGGCCGGTGCAGCCTTCACTCTGGGCGATCTCGTTTTCATGGTGCGGGAAGAGCAGGTCCTCGCCGCCGGAGTGCAGGTCGATCGTGTCGCCGAGATGCTTGCGGCTCATGGCGCTGCACTCGATGTGCCAGCCAGGCCGGCCCGCGGCCGCGCCGCGCGGGCCGGGCCACATCACCGTGCCGTCCTCGTCGGGCTTGTATGCCTTCCACAGCGCGAAATCGCTGGCGTCGTCCTTGTGGTCGTCGTCGGCCGCGGTGATGGTGGCCTTGAGCTCGCGCTCCTTGATGCGCGAGAGCTCGCCGTACGCGGGGAAAGCGGCGATCTTGAAGTAGACCGATCCGTCGGGCGCCACGTAGGCCAGGCCTTTCGCCAGCAGCTCGTTGATCATCTGGACCTGCTCGGCGATATGGCTCGTCGCCGTCGGCTCCACATGGGGCGGCAGCAGGTTGAGCTTTGTGCAATCGGCGTGAAACTTGTCGGTCCACTTTTTCGTGATCTCCGCGAGCGGACGTTTCTCGCGCCAGGCCTGGGCGATGGTGCGGTCGTCAACGTCCGTGATGTTCCGGACGTGCTTCACCTTATCCGCGCCGAACTCCAGTTCCAGCAGGCGGCGCAGCACGTCCTGGATGAGGAACGTGCGGAAGTTGCCGATGTGCGTCGGCCCGTAGATGGTCGGCCCGCAGCAGTACATGCGGAAGACGCCGTCGGGTTGGGAGGGCTGAAGTTCGCGGAGCTCCCGTGTCAGGGAGTCGTAAAGTCGGATGGCCATGGATCTAAACCGCTAATCCTCGCTGATGGGCGCTCATAAATGCCAGTCTTTCCATATCTTTTTTGAAGATTAGCGTGAATTAGTGTGGATTAGTGGTTAACTCCCTAGCTCCGACATGTCTATGCCTGAAAACTTTAAGCTGGATTTGATTCACCGCCCGCGGCGCCTGCGCCGCACCGCGAGCCTGCGCGCGCTGGCCGAGGAGACGGTGCTGCGCCCGCAGGATTTCATCGCCCCGCTGTTCGTGATCGACGGGCCGGGCGGCCCCGAGGCCGTGGCGTCGATGCCCGGCGTCTTCCGCCTCAATCTCGCCGACCTCGCGAAGGAATGCCGCGCGCTGCACAAGCTCGGCGTGCCCGCCGTGGCGCTGTTCCCCTCGATCCATCCGAAGCTCAAGGACCCCGAGGGTTCCATCGCGCTGCGCGCGGACGCGCTCGTGCTCCGCGCCGTGCGCGCTGTGAAGAAGGCGGTGCCGGAACTGACGGTGATGACCGACATCGCGCTCGACCCCTACACGACCCACGGCCACGACGGCGTGCTCACGTCCGACGGCCGCGACGTCGACAACGACCGCACGGTCGGCATTCTCTGCCAGATGGCGGTGCTGCACGCCCGGGCGGGCGTCGACCTCGTGGCGCCGTCCGACATGATGGACGGCCGCATCGGCGCCATCCGCCGTGCGCTCGACGCCGCGGGCTTCACGGGCACGGCCATCATGGCGTATTCGGCGAAATTCGCCTCGGCCTACTACGGGCCGTTCCGCGACGCCGTCGGCAGCGCGAAGGCGGCCGGCACCCATGCGCTCAGCAAGGCGACCTACCAGCTCAATCCCGCCAACCGCCGCGAGGCGCTCCTCGAAATCGCCCTCGATGAGCAGGAGGGCGCGGACATCCTCATGGTGAAGCCGGCCGGCCCGTACCTCGACATCATCCGCGAGGTGCGCAATGCCACCAACAAGCCGGTGGCGGCCTACCAGGTTTCCGGCGAGTATGCGCAGCTCCACGCCGCCGCGCAGAAGGGCTGGCTCGAACTCGCGTCATGCCGCCGCGAGGCGCTGCTGGCGATCAAGCGCGCCGGCGCCGACATGATCCTGACCTACTTCGCCAAGGACATGGCGGCGGAGCTGGCCGGCTGACCGGATTCAGCCGCCTGTGGTCTGCGCCAGCCGCGTCACTGCCTCGCTGAGGAATTTAGCGTTGGCCTAGGCGTCCGTCCGCCTCGTTTGTTTGTAACGTAATACGTTACAAACGTGCCGGTGGCACGGTGAGTTCTGATGTAACGTATTACGTTACAAATGGGCGGGGGAGGCAGGGCGCGGCGGTCAAGGGCAGGGCCCGGTGAAGCCGGGTCATTTATTCTCCCCGCCGTCCTTCTTCAGGAAGGGCTTGAACAGGTCGATCGGCACCGGCAGGAACGTCGTCGTGTTGTGCTCGCTGGAGATTTCCCGCATGGTCTGCAGGTAGCGCAGTTGCAGCGCGATGGGCTCCTTGCTGATCATCGCGGCGGCCTGGACCATTTTCTCGGCGGCCTGATATTCGCCCTCGGCATTGACGATCTTCGCCCGGCGCTCGCGTTCGGCCTCGGCCTGCTTGGCCATCGCGCGCTTCATGGTGTCGGGCAGCGCCACGTCCTTCACCTCAACCGTGGTGACCTTGATGCCCCACGGTTCGGTCTGCCGGTCGATGATTTCCTGCAACTTCAGGTTGATCGACTCGCGTTGCGACAGCAGGTCGTCCAGCGGGGCCTGGCCGAGCACGCTGCGGAGCGTGGTCTGCGCGATAAGCGAGGTGGCCATCAGGAAATTCTCCACCTTTACCACCGCCGCCACCGGGTCAACGACGCGGAAATACAACACCGCATCGACGGTCGCCGGCACGTTGTCGCGGGTCATGATCTCCTGCTTGGCGATGTCGATCGTCACCACGCGGAGGTCCATTCTCACCATGCGGTCCACGATGGGGATCAGCAAGATGAGGCCGGGCCCCTTGGCGCCTCGCTTGTGCAGTTTGCCGAGACGGAAGATGACGCCCCGCTCGTATTCGCGGAGGATGCGGATGGCTTGTGGCAGCAGGATGGCGGCCAGGATGATCAATGGCACCAGCCATGCACTGAAATTGAAGAGTCTGACGATGGGTTCTTGCATGATTCACTCCCCTCATTGGGTTTTTGGTTTCACCTTCAACGTCAGCCCGTCGAACCCGAGGACTTCGACTGGCTGGCCCTTTTCCACGACGGTCTCGCTCACGGCGTTCCAGTATTCACCTTCGATGAACACCTTGCCGCCGCTCGTGTCAATGCGCGCCAGGGCGGGCGTCACTTTGCCCAGCATCGTCTCGCGGCCCGCGCGCACCGGCAGGAACTGCGCCCGCAGGCCCGCGCCCACGATCGCGATGAAAAACAGCGCCGTAACCACCGTGGCGGAGATGATGATCGAAAGCGACAGGCGGAACGCTGGATCGGCGCGGTCGAACAGCATCAACGCGCCGAGGAAAAACGACACGATGCCGCCCACCGTCAGCACCCCGTGTGTGGACGCGTAGATGTCCGCGATGAACAGCCCGATGGCCAGCACGATGAGCGTCACGCCGGCGAGGCTGACGGGCAGGATGGCGGCCATGTAGAGCGCCAGGATCAACGCGATGGCGCCCGCCACGCCGGGCAGGATGGCGCCGGGGTTGCTCAGCTCGCCGATGATGCCATACATGGCGATGAGCATCAGGATGAACATGACCTCGGGCCGCCAGAGGAGCTGAAAGACCTTTTCCCGGACCGACATGCCGATCTCGACGACCTCCGCGCCCTTGGTCTGCAGCTTGTGATTGCCGACTTCGCGGCCGTCGAGCTGGGCGAGCAGGTCGGGCACGTCCTTGGCAATCAGATCGATGACCTTCAACTGGAGGGCCTTCTCAGCGGAGATCGAGGCGCTTTCCTTGACGGAGGACTTGGCCCAGTCGACGTTGCGGTTGCGTCGGGCGGCAATGATCTCGATGTAGCTGACAGCGTAGTTTTCCAGCTTCTGCTTCATTGTGTCATCGAGTTTTTCCTCGCCGCCGACGGGATTGCCGCCGATCACCACCGGGTGCGCGGCACCGATGCTGGTGGCGGGCGCCATAACCGCGAGGTCGGCCGCCAGGGTGATGAAGCAGCCCGCGCTGGTCGCGGTCGCACCCGCCGGCGCGACGTACACGACAGTAGGCACGGGCGAGCCGAGGAATTTCTGCACGATGGTCTTGGTGGAGTCGAGCAGGCCGCCGGGCGTGTCGAGCTGGATGACGAGACACTGGGATTGGTTCTCGGCCGCCTGATCGATGGCGCGCGAAATGAAGCCGGCGGTGGCCGGGCCAATGGGACCTTCGACCTTGATGAGGTTGACGCGCTCAGCCGCGACCCCGGCGGCCGTTCCCAGCAGCCAGCTCAAAAATATCGTTGGCCATGTGCATCGCATAACACCTCACTGCGGCTACGTTACCAGAAACAAAGCCGGACACAAACCTGAACGGCGGGGGGTAGTGGGTCAGTTTGCCTGAATTGAGCGGTAACTGTAGGTCGGGGTTTATCCCCGACAGAGTGACTTCGATGGTTTCGGTGTCGGGCCTAAAGCCCAACCTAAATAAACTGACCCACTACTCGGCGGGGGCCGAAGCCCGCGCACCCGTCCCGGGTTGCGCCGGCTTAGACCTTTGTGCAGGCGGCCTTGAGGTCAGCGATAAAGGCGTCGAGGTCGGCGTCCCGGGTGTCCCACGAACACATGAGGCGGTAGCCGTGGGCGCCAATGAAGTTGTAGAAATGCCAGCCGCGGGCGTGCAGGGCCTCGGCGACGGCGGGCGGCAGGCTGGCGAAGAGCGCGTTGACCTCGGGTTCGACGAGAATGCTCACCTGCGGGATGCGGCGCAGCGCGGCGGCGAGTTTCTGCGCCATCTGGTTGGCGTGCGCGGCATGGCGCAGCCAGGCTCCGTCCTGCAGCATGCCGACCCACTGCGCGCTGAGGAAACGCATCTTCGAGGCGAGCTGGCCGGCCTGCTTGCAGCGATAATCGAACTCGCGCGCGAGCTGCCGGTTGAAGAAGACCACCGCCTCGGTGGTGTTCATGCCGTTCTTGGTGCCGCCGAAACAAAGCACATCGACGCCCGCGCGCCAGGTGAAGTCGGCGGGTTTGCTTCCGCCGCGCCGGGCGAGGGCGGCCGCGGCGTTGGCGAAACGCGCGCCGTCCATGTGCACGGCGAGGCCGTGCCGCTTGGCGAGGCCGGTGAGCGCCTTCAGCTCGTCGACCGTGTAGACGGTGCCCCATTCGGTGGATTGCGTGAGCGAGAGCACGCGCGGCTTCGGGTAGTGGATGTCGGTGCGCTTGAGGATCACGCGCTCGACCTCGGCCGGGTCGAGTTTGCCTTGGGGGCCGGTGGCGACGAGGATCTTGGTGCCGTTGGAGAAAAACTCGGGCGCGCCGCACTCGTCGGTCTCGACGTGCGCATAGTCGTGGCAGATGACGCTGTGATAGCTCTGGCAGAGCGAGGCGAGGGCGAGGGAATTGGCGGCGGTGCCGTTGAAGACGAAGAAGACCTCGCAATCGGTCTCGAACACCGCACGCAGCAGGTCACACGCGCGCACGGTCCATTCGTCATTGCCGTAGGACGGCAGGCGGCCGCGGTTGGCCTCGGCCAGGGCGGCCCAAGCCTCGGGGCAGATGCCGGCGGTGTTGTCGCTGGCGAAAACCTGGTTGGCCGCGGGCGGGCGGTTGCGATCGGCCGTCGCCGGGGCGGTGGCCGAGAGGTCCGCCGCGGCCGGCGGCGTGGAGGAGGGGGGGGAGGAGGACTTTTTCGGCATGACGTCAGTGGAACCGAATTACGGCGCCGAGGCTAAGCTTTTTTCTGGGCCCAAGCGCGGGGTCACCGAGTTCTTGCACTGAACCGGCGCAGCCGTTTCGCTGGCGGCATGTCGGAGCCGGCCGTCAATCTCTACCTGGTGGGCTTCATGGGCACGGGTAAAACGACCGTCGGACGCGCGGTCGCGATGCGGCTCGGCTTTCAGGTGGTGGACAGCGACCACGAGATCGAGCGGGAGAGAGGCCGGGCGGTGGCGCAGATCTTCGCCGGGGAGGGCGAGGCGGCCTTCCGCGCGCTGGAGCGGAGGTTCATCGAGCGCGGCCATCCCGACCGCGGCGTGGTGGTGGCCTGCGGCGGCGGGCTGGTCGTGCAGCCGGGCATGCTTGAGTTGCTGCGCGCGAAGGGCGTGGTCATCTGCCTGCACGCGACCCTGGACACGGTTCTCCAGCGCACGGCCCAAGCACGGACCCGGCCGCTGCTCAACGTCGAAAACCCGGAGGCGCGCATCCGCCAGCTCTACGCCGAGCGCGAGGAGATCTACAAGCGGGCCGGCACGGTGATCCTCACGGATTTCCGGCCGCTGCATGACATCGTGCTGCACGTGCTGCGCGCCTACCGGCGCGAGGCGCGCGACTGGGAGCGCGCGCACGGCAGCACGCCGGTCCGGGAGAACAAAAGTCCGATCATGCCGGCCGCGCCGAAAACCGGCAGGACGGCGGAGACCGGCCGGGCCAGTCGCTGATGCGCGGCACCGGGTGACGGTTGAGCGATTGGCATCATGAATACGCGGCAGGAGGAATTGCGGCGGCGGCTCGTGGCGCTGGGTTTTGACGAGGTGCGCTTCGCCCGAGCGGAGTCCGTGCCGGCAGAGGGTCTGGGCCGCTGGCTCGCGTGGGGGTTTCACGCCGACATGGCATGGATGGAGCGAACGGCGGCGAAGCGGTTGAATCCCGAACTCGTGCTGCCGGGAACCCGCTCCGTCATCATGCTGGGAGTCAATTACTGGCCGGGGAAAACCGGCGAAAGTCGAGGGTCGAAGGTCGAAAGCCCCAGCTGGGCGAGATACGCCCTTTACGAGGATTATCACGACACCATCAAGCCGGCGCTCGTTGCCGCAGGACGGGCCATTGAGGAGCTCTACGGCGCGGCCGGAAGCGACTATCGTTACTCCGTTGACACAGGGCCGGTGCTGGAGCGCGGCTGGGCGGAGAGGGCCGGCCTCGGATTTCTCGGAAAGAACGGCATGCTGATCTCGCGAAGGTTTGGAAACTGGCTGTTGCTCGCGACGATTCTCACGCTCGTGGATTTCGAGGCCGACGAACCGCTGCGGGCCCATAACCCCCGGCCCAAGGCCGCAGGCCGGATCGGCTTGCTGTGTGGCAAGTGCACCCGGTGCCTCGATGCCTGCCCCACGCAGGCAATTCCGCATCCGGGGCTGGTCGACTCGCGCCGATGCATCTCCTACCAGACGATCGAAAACAGGGGGATGATCCCGCGCGAATTGCGGCCGGGGATCGGCGACCACATCTACGGCTGCGACGTGTGCCTTGAAGTATGCCCGTGGAACCGTTTCGCGCGGGCCGGCCGGCACATGCTGCTCGCCGTGCGGTCCGGGATGGCGG
The DNA here is from genome assembly GCA_049513315.1 of Opitutaceae bacterium. Taxonomy (GTDB): domain Bacteria; phylum Verrucomicrobiota; class Verrucomicrobiia; order Opitutales; family Opitutaceae; genus Fen-1467. The sequence goes on along the minus strand of JBEKWG010000010.1, from coordinate 42,228 downwards.
CGTGGAGTCTGCGCGAGCTGCTGGAACTGACTCCCGGACGCTTCGCCGAGGGGTTTCAGCGCACCCCGATCAAACGCCTCAAGCTGGCGGGCTTGCTGCGCAACGCGTGCGTGGTGGCGGGCAACGTTGCGGCGAAAGCGGGAGCCGGGCACGAACTGGTCGCGCCGCTCGTGCGGCTGGCCGTGCAGACCGCGCCGATGGTGCGCGGGCATGCGGTCTGGGCGGTGCAGCGCATCGCGGGCGGCGACGCGCCGCAACTGCTGGCGGCGGCGCGGGAGAACGAAACCCACCCGGCGGTGCAGGCGGAGTACGCGGCGGGTGCGGACGGAGTCGAAGCTACTTGAACAGCTCGTTCATCCGCTGGGTGAAGTGCGGCGGCGGCCGCACCGGCCGGCTTTCGCGATCAATGAAGGCGTGCGCGGTGTGACCGGTGGCCAGCAGTTCGTCCCCGCGGAGGACTTGGTAGGCCAGCTGGATCCGGAACCCGGGTTTCTCGTCCAGCGTGGTGACGATGGTCAGCGTGTCGTCGTAGAACGCCGGCTTGAGATACTTTACTCCCACCTCGAGCACCGGCAGCCGGTAGCCCGCGGCTTCCAACTCGCGATAGGAGAGGCCGTGGTCCTTCAGCAGGGTGGTGCGGCCGATTTCGAACCACGGCAGGTAGCTGCCGTGATAAACGATGCCCATCATGTCGGTCTCGGCGTAGCGGACGGTGACTTGGGTACGGGATTGAATCATGGCGGCGGGCGTGGAGGGGGAGGAGTGGTGCCGTGGTTCAGCCGGTGATCTCCCACTCCTGGCTGTTGAAGAGCAGGTCGGCGGAACGCACCCAACTGTTCTGGCGCGCCCATTCGTGGCCGGCGGCTCCGAGCTGGTGGCGCAGTTCCGGTTCGGCGATCAGCCGCGCGAAGGCTGCGGTCAGCGCGGGCCGGTCGGCGGATGGCACGAGCAGGCCCGTTACACCATCCACCACGGCCTCGGGCACGCCACCGACCGCATGGGCCACGACGGGCAGGCCATGCGCGGCGGCTTCAAGGTAGACGAGTCCGAAGCCCTCGACGCTGTGCCGGTGGTCGATGCTTGTCATGGCGAAGATGTCGGCTTGAGCATAAATGCGATCGAGCTCGTCATCGGGCACATTGCCGAAGAAGCGCACCGCGAGGCCGGAGCGGCCAGCGGCTTCGCGCAGACGCGGTTCGTAGTTTTCCTTGCTGGCGCCGCCCACCAGCCAGTACTCGACCCGGGCGCGCAGGTCGACGGGCAGCGCCTGCAGGGCTTCGATGATGAAAAGCTGGCCCTTGCGGGGATGGAGGCGTCCCACGGTGAGGATGACGACCTGGTCGCGGGGTTCCCGCCGCGGGGCAAACGGCGCGGCCGAAAAACTGGTGCGCAGCGCGCCCGGAGTGAGGAAGGTCTTGGACGCGGCCTCCGGGAAGCGCGCGCAGAGCAACCGGTGGGTATAGCCGGTCAACACACTGATGCGGCTGGCGTGGCGGATGAGACGCCGCGTCAGCCAGCGGGACAGGGGATTGCGATGGAAGCGCAGGATCTCCGATCCGTGAAAAGTAAGCACCAGCCTCCGGGGCCGGAAACCAGGGATGAATTGCAGTCCCATCATCGCCCGGATGGGTCCGGGCTCGGGCAGATAGACCGTGGCATACCGCAGCCGCCGGCGATGCGCGATCAGCTCGCGCATCAGGCGAAGCAAGCAGGCCAGATCGTGCGTGCCCTTCAGCGGCAGCCGGCGCAGGCGGAAGGGCCAGGGTTTCTCTTCCACATCCAGCGGGGCGGCCTGCGCCCAGACTTCGAGATCATAGCCCAGACCGACCGCGGCGCGGGCGATTTCCTCGGTGAAGGTCGCAATGCCGCCATGCCGCGGATGAAACTCGTGTGTGATCAGAAACACGGGCGGCCGGCGGCTCACAGGCGGCTTGATGCAGTCCGCGGAAGGCGGCGCGATGGTCGGGTCGGCAGACAAGATCAGCCCTCGTTATGGGGCGGCGGGGCCTCCATGCAAACGGATACTTGGGCAACCGTGGAGGATCACGCGGGGTGAGCTTCCATGGTCATGGGCTGAAAGATCAGGTTCATGGCCCGCGATTTGCTGGGAAATCTCCTTGGACCGGCGCCTTATCTTGCGGTGGGGCAAGATTCACAAAAATTTGCTGCAAACAGCCTTCCAATCATCGAACCGTCAGCGAAAATTAGGGTTTACAACCGAAACGGCCATAAATTACATCAGCGCAACATGGCACAAGCCGTCAATGCAAGTTCGGGGACCAACAAGCCTTTTTCAGGATCCCCGAAACCCTATTCTCCCGAGGACGATGCGTATCTGCGTGAAGCCTTGAAGCGGTGCTCCGCATCCACCTACGAGGCGGCGTGTCAATTCCGCAAAACCGGCAACACCGAGCATCTGCCGGCCATCGTGCTGGGCATCATCGAGCGATACGTGGAGCCTGATCTGCGCGCCAAGCTCAAGGATCCGGAAGACGATTTGCGCCTGATCGAGGATTTGGGCATCGATTCGCTGACGATGATGGAGATCGTCATCCTCGTCGAAGACGTGCTGCAGATGTCGATCAACAACGAAGAATTGCGCCACCTGCGCACGCTGGGCGACGTCAAGCAGTTCATCGAATGCAAAGTGCGCGGTCTCCCGCTGCCGAAGCCGACGAAATTCCTGCCCATTGAACAGATTGCGTCGGTCATGCCGATCCAGCCTCCGTTTCTTTTCCTCAATGAGGCTTCGGTCAGCTCGCAAGGTGCCAGCGCCAAGTACAAGATCAGCGGCCAGGAGTTTTTCCTGCAGGGACACTTCAAGGACAATCCGGTAATGCCCGCTTCCATCATGCTGGAGGCGCTCGGCCAGCTGGGCGTGCTCTTCCTGCTGGAAGGTGGCGCGGGCGAGCCCGGCAAGATGGTGAATCCGCAGACCATTTTCTTCACCTCCTGCGAAGGCGTGCGCTGCCACCGGATGTGCCGGCCGGGCGACGTGCTCAACCTTTCCATCAAGCCCAAGCGACTGAAGGCTCCGCTCGCCACGTTCGAAGGGGCGATTCGCGTGGGGCAGGACAAGGCGGCCATCGCCGAGGAGATCACCCTGACGTTCGGCTATGCCGAGGAAGTCGCGGTCGAACTGGAGAAGCCAGCCGCCACCAACGGTGAATCCACGCCGCTGGCTGCGGTGATCAGCGCCTGAACCCGCCGGTCTTCCGCCGTGCGGCGTCCACAAAAAATCGGGGCCGGTCCGCCGCGGAGTTCCTGCGTTGACCGCGCCGGATTGTGACGCCATTCATTTCGATTCTACCGGTTTGAGCGGAACGGTTGACGCGAGCATCCGCCCGTTCATTCCCCCCGGCTCATGAGGAAAGTCTACATCACTGGCATCGGATTGGTCACCAGCATCGGCAACGATATTCCCACCGTGTCGCAGAACCTCCGCGAGCTGCGGCATGGGTTCGAGATCTATCCGCCGTTCCAGAAACCCAATGTGCCGGTCAAGGTGATCGGCACGATCAAGGGCTACAATGCGGATTCCTACGATTGCGAGGACTGGGACTATCCGAGCCGCTTCTCGATCAAACGCGAAATCCTGCGCGGGATGGCGCCGCACGGGCTGTACACCTATTGTGCGATGCTCGATGCCCTCGCCGACGCGAAGCTGAACGGCGTTGATGTTTCCAACGACGACACCGGCCTCTACGCGGCCTCGGGCGGATCGCCGCATCTGCTCGGCTACTACCTGCATCGCATGAACACGCTGGGGGTCATGCGCTGCTCCCCGTTGGGGATCGTGGCGTCGATCGCGGGCACGGTGAATTTCAACCTGGTTGCCCATTTCAAAATCAAGGGCGCCTCCACCGGCTTCGCGTCGGCCTGTGCGTCGTCCTCCCACGCGGTCGGCTTTGCCTACGACGAGATCGCATTCAACCGGCAGAAACGCATGTTTGTGGTCGGCGCCGAGGACGGCAACGTGGAGAGCATCCTGCCGTTTGCCGGCATGCGGGCGCTCTCACTGCAGGCGAATCCCGATCTCGCCTCGCGGCCCTTCGACATCGGGCGCGACGGCTTTGTAGGCACCGGCGGGGCGGCCGTCCTCGTGCTCGAGAGCGAGGAAGAGGTCCAGCGGCGCGGGGTCCGGGTCTACTGCGAGGTGGCCGGGTGGGGGCAGGCCTCCGACGGCTACAACGTCGCCATCTCGCATCCCGATGGCGAGGGCCTGCACACGGCCATGGGAAATGCGCTCCGCCGCACTAGCGTCGATCCCGAGGCCGTGGATTACGTGAATGCCCACGCCACCTCGACGCCCATCGGTGATGTGTCCGAAGCCAGGGCGCTCAAGGCGATTTTCCACAACGGCGCCACGCGTCCGGCCGTGAGCAGCACCAAGGCGCTCACCGGCCATGGCCTTTCCCTGGCCGGCGCGATGGAGACGGCCTTTTGTGCCATCGCCTTCCAGGAGGGCTTCATGCCCGGTTCGGCGCACATTGCCAACCTTGACCCCGCCTGCGAGGGTCTGAACATCATCCGGGCGACGCTGCCGCAACAGCCGCATGTCATGTTGAACAACAGCAGCGGATTTGGCGGCGCCAACGTCTGCCTCGTGCTGCGCAAGGCGTGAGCACTCTCGCTGATCGTTATCCCACGGCACTGGTCACCGGCGCCAGCGCCGGTCTCGGCCGGGCGTTCGCCGACATGTTGCTGGGCGAGGGCGTGCGCGTCTGGGGCACGGCGCGCAACCCGGCGCGGCTGCCGGGGCGCGCCGGGCTCACTCCGGTCGCGCTCGATCTGGCAGATCACGCCGCCGTCGAGCACGCCTTCCGCACGGCCGACACCGCCGCCGGCGGACTGGCGCTCGTCATCAACAATGCCGGTTACGGCATGTTCGGACCGTTTGTGGGGCGGGATTTTGCCGACTGGCGGAAACAGTGCGACGCGATGCTCACGCAGACGCTGCATCTGTCGCACCTCGCCTTGCGGGGCATGCTGGCGCGCCGCCGCGGCGCACTCGTCAACGTTTCCTCGCTCGCGGCGGAGCTTCCCCTGCCGTTTATGAGCGGTTACAACGCGATCAAGGCCGGACTGTCTGCATTTTCCGAGAGCTTGATGGTTGAAGTCGCAGGCACGGATGTCATTGTCATTGATTTTCGCCCAGGCGACTACCGCACGGGCTTCAATCAAACCATGCACGTAACCTCGGGCGTTCCCCCCTCCACCGACCCTGCGCTGATGTCGCGGTTGCAGCGCGTCCGGTCCGTGCTCGAAGCCAACCTCCGGACGGCGCCGGCGCCTGAGCGCGCCGCGGCCGATCTGCGCCGCGCGTTGCGTCGCGGCCGCAGTGGCACTGTCCGCTCCGGGACCTTCTTCCAGGCAAAACTCGCCCCGCTGCTGGCGCGGCTCGCACCGCCCGGGCTACGGCGCGCGGTTCTGGCCAGATACTTCGGGTCTTACTGACATGTCCAAGGTTCGCATATTGGTGCTGACTTCCAGCACGGGTGGCGGCCACGACGCGCGCGCGCAGGCCTTCGCCGAATGGTGCTTTGAGCTTTACCGGCACGACGTCGACGTGCGGATCGAACAAATGCTGGAGGAATCCTCCGCACTCTATCGCGGCGGCGTGAACTTCTACAACTGGATCCAGCGCCGATCGCCGTGGATGCACAAGGCATTCTACACGGTCGTCGAGGGCCTCAGCCTGCTTAACCGCCGCACCGTGACCCTCGGACGCCTCTACTACGAGCGCGTGCTGCGCGAGTACCGGCCGCACCTCGTCTTTAGCGTGCACGACTGCCTCAACCGCGGATATTTCCAGCTGGCGCGCAAGCTGCTTGGCCGCGCCAACGTCCGTTGCGCCACCTACTGCGGAGAATTCTCCGGCGGCTGGGGGTACAGCTGGAACTGGGTCGAACCGACGGTGGATCTCTATTTTTCCCGCACCGCCACCGCGAGCGACTTCGCCATCAAACTCGGCCTGTCTCCCGCCAAAACGCGGGTGCGCGGCCACCTCATGCAGCCGCACACCTACCTCGAGGTTTTCACGCCGCAGGAGCGAGCGCACTATCGCGAGAAAAAGCTCGGCCTGAAGCGGGATCTTTTCACGGTCTTTCTCGCCACCGGGGCGAACGGCGCCAACAACCACTTTGAATTGCTCCCCGCCCTCGTGGGTCACGCCGACAAGGTGCAGGCCATCATCGTGTGCGGCCGCAATCATCAGGCCTACAACGAGCTGGTCCACTGGCGCGCGCAGCATCCGGAATTCTCCTGCTTCATCGACAGCTATTCGGACGTCATGCACCTGCTCATGCAGGCGAGTGACACCATCGTCACCCGGGGGGGCACCACCACCTGTGCCAAGGCGCTTCACTTCAAATCTCCGATCATCTTCAACACCTTTGGCGGGATCATGCCGCAGGAGCGGCTCACGGTGAAATTTTTCCGGAACGGCGGCGCTGCCGAGCTCGTGCAAAACGCCGCGCAATTCCGCGCGCTGATCGACCGCTGGATGGCCGACCGTTCCTCCTACGGACGGCTGCTCGGAAATTCCCTCAAGCTGCGTTACGAGGAGGATCCGACCGTGCTCATCGATGAACTGGTCGGGCTGGCGCAGGAGGCTGCGGGCAGCAAACCGGCGCGCCTGCCTTTCCCGCCGCCCAACGGCAACGGTCAGGCCAGATAGCGGGAGGGCGGGGTGGCACCGCGCGACGACCAACCGGCGCAGGCGCGGTAACCCGGCGGCACCGCTGGTCTGAGGCATTCCGCGGTTGGCGGCGGGAAGTTCAGAATCCGTGCCGCTGGAGCTGCCGGCTGAGTTCGCGCTGGAAGGCCTGGACGTCGTCGGCGGACGGCTGATAGCCCTTCTTGCCCAGGTCGAGCATGAGGCGACCGTACTGATCCATGGCCCACTTGCCGCTGGCGCCGTCGCTGAAGGTCACACTCCCGCTGACAACCGCCCCGGGACGCACCACCCGGTCGAGCTCGATCTTCACGCTGCCGGCACCCGCCGGAGCGGCGCCGGCAAGGTCGTCGTCGTTTTCTGCGGCAAGAACCGCCTCATCGTTTTCCCCTGCGTCAGGACCGCCGGATTCCACGGCGTCATCTTCACCCGCCCCGACGGCCTTCTTGAGCTTGTTCAGCAGGCCGCCCTTCTTTTCAGACTGCGCCGGCTGGACGGGGCGGGTCTGGGCGAGTCCGGCATTCGGATCCAGCGTGGAGGGGGCGGTGCTTTTCAGCTCGAGGCCGAGATCATCCACCAGGAAGCGGACATCCATGTAGGTCATGGAAATTTTGAACTGTTCCGAAAGCTTTTTCTGGATGACAGCGAGGCTGTCGCCGGCGGCGGCCCAAGCGGCAACGGCCTGCTTTTGCTCGGGAGTAAGTGGCATGGCGATGGCGGAATAGGATTGCCCACAACAGACGCGCAACGCACGCAAAAAGACAAGGCAACGAAAACGCGATGCGGCAGGTCGGGCGGCGAAGGGGCGGGCGATGAGCCGCGCCAAACACGGAAGGCGGCGATTGACCGGCGCTGGTCCATGCCCTTTAAGCATCGCATGCCTGAGATCCTCACCGTTCACCTCGGGGCGCGCAGTTATGCGATCCACTTGGGAGCGAATCTGCGCGCAGAAGTGCGGGCGCAGGTCGGGATCCTGCGGGCGGCCGGCCGCAAGGTTGCCGTGCTGACCGACGGCCACCTCCGAACGCGGCAGGGTGAGACGCTGCGGGACATGTTCGCGGACTCGCCGATGCTGGTGCTGCCGCCCGGCGAAGAAGCCAAATCGCTGGAGTCGCTGGGGCGCGTGCTGGATTTTCTGGCGGAGCAGCGGCTGGACCGCACGGGGGTGCTCTTCGCCGTGGGCGGCGGCGTGATCGGCGACTTGGGCGGATTCGCCGCTGCCGCCTATCTGCGTGGCATCGATTATTTCCAGGTGCCCACGACGCTGCTCGCCATGGTGGACAGTGCCGTGGGAGGCAAAACCGGCATCAATCTCGAGGCCGGCAAGAACCTGGCCGGCGCCTTTCACCAGCCGCGCGGCGTTTTCGTGGCCACGGAGCTGCTGACGACATTGCCGTCCCGCGAGTTCGCCGCGGGCATAGCCGAGGTGGTCAAATACGGTCTGCTGGGCGATGCCGAACTGTTCGCCGAACTCGAGCATGCGCCCTTGACTGCCGCCAGCACGGAACTTCCGGCGGTGATCCGCCGCTGCTGTACGATCAAGGCAGGCATCGTGGAGGCCGACGAACGCGAACTCGCGCCAGAGGGCGGCCGCGCGCTGCTGAACCTGGGGCACACTTTCGGCCACGCCATCGAACAGGTGATGGGTTATGGGCGCTATTTGCATGGCGAGGCGGTGGCCATTGGTCTCGTCGCCGCGGCGCGACTGTCGCAGAAACTCGGTCATCTCGCCGCAGCCGACGTGACGCGGGTCGACGCGGTCATAGCCGCCCACGCGCTGCCGGTGCGGCTGACCGCGCCCTTGCCGGTGGCCGCACTCATGGCGGCCATGACGCGCGACAAGAAGGTGCGGGCGGGGCTGCCGCGGTTTGTCGTCCTGCAGCGCCTGGGCGAAGCCGTTACCCGGGATGGCGTTGCCCCGGAGATAGTCGAGGCCGTCTGGCGCGAAGTGGGGGCGACCTGATTTCGGATTGCAGATACCGGATACCAAAGAGTAAATATATACCTCGCGCCGCTTGTAGGCGCCGGTGCTTCCGAGATAGTCCATCCCGTTTCCGGTATCCGAAATCCAAAATCAAAATGTCTGCCATCGACGAAGGCATTGTCCGCGAATACTTCGAGCAGAACGGCTTCCTGGTGCGGCAGGCCAGCAAGTACCAGGTGCAGGCACGTCGCAAAATGACCAGCGACGAGGAGGTCGACCTGCTCGTCTACAACCCTGCCTACCAGCGCGGCGCCCGCAAGCCCGACTTCTTTCTGTTCTCGACCGAGCTGCCCTCCATCCATCGCGCCATCGTGGTCGTAAAGGGTTGGCATACCACCGGCCATTTCACCCCGGCCACGCTGAAGAGCAGCCCGGAGATCTTCACTTTTCTCGCGGAAAACGTGGTGAAGGAAGCCACGCGCTTTTTCCCGGTCGATCCGGACGAACCGGGCAATCATCCCGACATCACCAAGATCCTCGTGCTGCCCGGCCTGCCCACGGCCGAGCCCTTCCACTCGCAAAGTGTGCAGATGCTCAAGGAACGCGGCGTTGATGCCATCATTTCCTTCCGCACGATGCTGTTCGACCTCATTGGCAGGATCGAAACCAACCGGAACTACCGCAAATCCGACACGCTGCAACTGCTCCGCATCCTCAAGATCTACGATTTTATGAAGGAGCCGCAGCTCGATCTGCTGCCCGAGGCAGCCAGACGAAAGTCCAAAGCGAAGGTCGAGAGCAAGGAGAAGTAGCGGGGCGAATCGCGATTTTCGTCCTGGGGCGTCCGGTCATCGACTCATGAACATTCATCCCACCGCCATCATTGAGGACGGTGCCCAGCTCGGAGCGGATTGTGTCGTGCACGCCCACGCCGTCATCACCCGGTACGTCCGGCTGGGCGACGGCACCGTGGTGCATCCGGGCGCGGTCATCGGCGGCGATCCGCAGGATCTGAAGTTCGACCCGGCGACGCCCTCCCATGTGCGCATCGGTGCAGGCACGGTGCTGCGCGAGCATGTGACGGTGAACCGGTCGACCATCGCCGGCGGTGTGACTGTGGTGGGCGCGAATTGCTTCCTCATGGCCGGCACCCACGTGGCGCACGATTGCGCGGTCGGCGACCAGGTGGTGCTGGCCAACAACGTTCTGCTGGCCGGGCACGTGAGCGTGGGGGCGTACACGTTCGTGGGCGGCGGGGCCGCGTTCCACCAGTTCACGCGGGTGGGGGAGAGCGCCATGGTCGGCGGGCTGGCGCGCATCACGCTCGACATCCCGCCGTTCGTGATGGCGGCCGAGCGCGACGAAATCGTCGGGCTCAATCTCGTCGGCCTGAAGCGGCGCGGCTTTTCGGGCGAGGTGGTGGCCGAGCTGAAGGAATGCTTCCGCGAAGTCTTTTTCGACGGCGGCAACGTCCGGCATCGGGCGCAGGAGATGCTTGCCCGCGGCGTCCAGAGCGCGGAGGTGCGCGGCTTTCTTGAGTTCTTCGCCGGCGGACGGCGCGGCATCGCACGCGCCCGGCGGGTGTGGTCGGCGGAAAATGAGGTGGGGAGCGCGGCCCTGTGACCGCCGCACCCTTGACGTCCCCGGTCTGAAATCCACTGCTACTGCGCATGCCGGAAAGCCGACAGAACCGACTGGCCATCACCTGCGGCGACCCCGCCGGCGTCGGACCGGAAGTCGTGGCCGCCTGGCTCACGGCGAACCAGGCCGGGGCGCGCGAGGCCGCCGTGATCGGCCCCGCCCGCTGGCTTGAGACCTTGCCCGCCGCCGGGGCAAAGATCCCCGTCGGGCTGGAGGAATTCGCCGCCGAGCCGGGGCGGCCGACCGGCGAAGGAGCGCTCGTGGCTTGGGCCGCGCTGGAGCGCGCCGCGGCCGGCTGCCGGGCCGGGGAGTTCGCCGGGGTCGTCACCGGTCCGGTGAACAAAGCGTGGCTCGCGTGCACCGGCTACTTTTTCCCGGGGCAAACGGAATTTTTCGCGGCGCGCTGGGGTGGTGAGCCGACGATGGCATTTTGCGGCGGGCGTCTGCGGGTCGTGCTGCTTTCCTGGCATGTGCCGCTGCGCGAAGTGCCGGCTCACCTCACCACCGCCAACTTCACCCGGGTCGTGCGGGCCGCGGATGAACTGGCCCGCGCCGAAGGCGTGTCGGCGCCGCGTCTCGGCGTGTGTGGATTCAACCCGCATGCCGGGGAGGGCGGCCTGTTCGGCGACGAGGAGCAGCGTGTCATCAACCCGATTCTCACCAGGCTGCGTGCCACCCATGCCGGGCTGACGCTCTGCGAACCGGCGGACACGCTTTTCGCGCGCCAGCTGCGCGGCGAGTTCGACGTCGTGATCGCCCTGTATCATGACCAGGGGCTCGCGCCGCTCAAGGCGGTCGACTTCGACGATGCGGTGAATGTCACGCTCGGGTTGCCCTTCGTCCGCACGAGTCCCGACCACGGCACGGCATACCGCATTGCCGGCCAGGGCATCGCCAGCCCACACAGCTTTGCCAACGCCGTCACGGTGGCGCGACGTCTGATCGCCTGGCGGGCCTCCCGGTAGGGTTTCGCTCCATGGCCGGACGAAGGGATTTTTCCTCGAATTAGTTGTTGTCATCCCCCGGCTTTGTCGCAAGAACCACGCCTCGACCAGCTCCTATCTATATACTGATTGATGGCTAACGCACTTCCTTCCGGTGGCCGCCCCGGCTACCCACCGCGTCGTAACACGGATCCATTCGCAAACATCCGTCGCAATCACCGTATCAAGGCTGAGCAGATCCGCGTCATCAGCCCCGAGGGCAAGCAGCTCGGCGTCCTGGCCACCGGCAAGGCGCTCCAGCTCGCGCAGCAGTTCGATCTTGATCTCGTCGAGGTCGCACCGAACGTCACCCCGCCCGTCTGCCGGATCATGGATTTCGGCAAGTACATGTATGAGGAGTCGAAGAAGCACTCCCACGTCCGGACGACGGCGAGCAAAATCAAGGAGATCGAGTTCAGCGTGCGCATCGAACACAACGACTTTCTCACCAAGCTGCGGCACGCCGAGGAGTTCCTCGATCATGGCAACAAGGTGAAGCTGCGCCTGAAATTCCGCGGCCGCGAGATGGCGCGCACCGAGATGGGTTTCGAAGTCATCAACCGCGCGCTCACCGAACTTGCGACCATGGGCCATCCGGACGGCCCGCCCAAGCTTACCGGACGCAACATCTACGTGATGCTCACGCCGCTGCCCGTCAACAAGCGGAAGCTGAAGTTTCATTCCAAGGAAAGCCCGGCGCCGGCCGCCGCCCCGGCCGCTCCTCCGCCAACATAAACCCGGAAGCAGACCCATGGCGCGGACCCACGCATGCAGCCGGCTGGCCACCGTGGCCGCTCTGGTGCTGGTTGGCGGCTGCACGGCGCCCGCCTCGGCGCAAAATCGATCGGACGCCGGCTCCGCCGTCACCCCTTCGGCCGCGCCTGCGGCCCCCGCCAAGGCTGAAACGCCCCCGGCGGCGCCCCCGGCGGCCGCGGTCGCATCCCAGCCGCTGGCCGGCACGACCAGCCGGCTCTGGCCGTTCAAGCGTCTCTATAACGTCGACTATGTCGATGTGCAGGACATCGCCAGGCACTACGGTCTCAAGACGGCGTGGGTGACGAGCGGCCGGGTCATACAGCTGGTCGATGCGCATGGCCAGGCGCGACTCAAGTTCGAGAATCAGAAACGGGATTTCTACCTCGATGGCGTCCGCGTCTTCATGGGCGAGATCACCGTGTTCAACCGGGGCAGCCTCCATGTCAGCAAGATCGACGTCATCAAGACCATCGCGCCGCTGCTGCGCCCGGCCGAGCATGCGAACCAGCTGCCGGGGCCGCCCAAACTCATCGTGCTCGACGCCGGCCATGGCGGCAACGATCCCGGCACGCAGAACCTCGCGCTGCACCTGAACGAGAAGGACATGACGCTTGATGTCGTTCAGCGCTTGAAAAAGCTGCTCGAGGCGCGCGGCTACCGGGTGATCCTCACGCGCAGCGACGACAGCAAACTCGACCCGGCGCAGCGGGCGGACCTCGAAAAACGTGACGACATCGCCAACCGCGCGAAGGCGGACCTGTTTCTCAGCGTCCATTTCAACTCGGCCCCGCCGACCGTGACCGGCACCGAGACCTACGTGATGACGCCGCAGTTCCAGCTATCGAGCGGTGCCGACAAGAAGGACGACACCGTGGACAAACCGTTTCCGGGCAACCGGCAGGATTTCGCGAACGTCGTGCTCGGCTACCACCTGCATCGCACCCTGCTCGCGGAACTGAAGACATCCGATCGCGGCTTCAAGCGGGGGCGACGGCTCGTGCTGTGTTTCCCCGAGTGTCCGGCCGCGCTCGTCGAGGCGGCCTACCTGTCGAACGACGCCGAGGCGCGGCGCGTTGCCACGCCGGAATACCGCCAGCAGATCGCCCAGGCCATTGCCGATGGCGTGGACGATTACACCGCCACGCTTGCGGCTTTGCACCCGGTGGCTTCCTTTCCTGCCGAAACCCATGCCCCGGCTGCATCGTCTAAATAAAATCATGAATCCACGTGCCTGTTCCCGCCTAGTCGCTCTGGCTTTTCTGTCCGCGCTCGGGTTGCCGTCGGCCCGCGCTTGGGACTACGAAGGCCATCGCATCATCAACCAGCTGGCGCTGGCCTCGCTGCCGTCCGATTTCCCGGCGTTTGTCCATGAGTCCACCGCCGCCGATCGCATCGCGTTTCTCGCGGGCGAGCCCGACCGCTGGAGAAACGTGTCCGACCTCCCGCTCCGGAACGAAAACAACCCTGATCACTACCTCGACCTCGAACAGCTCGGCTGCGCCGGCCTCGATCCGGCGTCGGTCAGCCCTCTCCGTTACGAATTTGCCGTGCAGTTTGCCGCCGGGCGGGCCGCGCACCTCGACAAATTTCCACCGATCGACCCGGCGAAGAACGCCGATCACACCCGCGAGTGGCCGGGCTTCCTGCCGTGGACCATCACGGAGTATTTTGGCCGGCTGAAGTCGGCCTTCTCGTATCTAAAAGCCTTCGAGACGGGCGGCGGCACGGCGACGGAGATCGCCAACGCGCAGTACAACATCGTCTATCAGATGGGTGTGATGGGCCACTTTGTCGGCGACGGCTCGCAACCCCTGCACGTTACCGTATATCACCACGGCTGGGAGGGCGACAATCCGCACGGCTACACGACCGATCCGAAATTCCATGCCTGGATCGATGGTGGATTCATTGCCCGGGCGGGGATCAGTTTTGCCGATCTCGCTCCGCGGGCGCGGTCCGCGAAGGTGCTGGCCACGGTCCCGGCCGCCGGCGAACGGGATGCCATGTTTGCCGGGGTCATGCGCTACCTGCGCGACCAGAATGAGCGCGTCGTGCCGCTCTACGAACTGGAGAAGGCGGGCAAGCTCAGGGCCGACGGCTCGCCCGGCAGTTTCGACGGACGGGGGTTTATCGAGGAGCAACTGCTGCGCGGCGGCGAGATGCTTGGGAGCATCTGGCTCACGGCGTGGCGGACCGCCGAACCCGACCAGTACCTGCTCTCGCAACTGGCGCAGCGGGCCGCCCCGGCGCAAGCTGCAGCTTCGAAGTAGATCTCCCGGATAATGCTCCCGTCCTCGGGGAACGGGCAATGATCGCAGTCAGGCGGTCTTGGTCCGATCAGCAACCGTCAAGACAAGCCCGGCGCCGGCGAGGAAGAGGAGGAAACTGTAGCCGAAGGCCACCGCCGTGCCGAACGCGCTCCAGAGCGCGCCAACGATGACGCTCGACAGGAAATCGCCCGCGCCGTTGACCGTGGCCAGCACGCCGAAGGCCATGCCGTGCTGCGCCTCTTCCGTCAGCTCGGCGCACAGGGAGTCCTCCAGCGTCTCCTCGATGGCGACGTAAATGCCGCCAAGCCCGAAAACAACTCCCAGCGTCCACAGGCCCACCGGCGCGGTGATCACGATGAATGCCATCACCGCGGCCAGGCCGTAGCCGAGCGCCAGCAGCCGCGGCTTGCTCATCCGGTCGGCCATCCAGCCGGCGATGAAGGCGAATCCTGCGTAGAAGACGTTGTGCGCCACGTAGAGCGCGACCGCGGCGCTCGTCGCACCGGTGGCGCCGAGCATCGGCGCCAGCTGTTGCACCGCTAGGAGGATGAGGAGCGTGTGGGCGAAGTCTCCCGCCCCGAACAGCCCCACCGCGACCAGGAATTTGCGGTAGGCCACCGGTAACATTCGGAGCCGTTCCCCGAACGAAATATGCGGCACGGGCGTCCGGGACTTTTCTTTGACGACGAACGCGATGAGCAAGGTCGCGAGCAGGCTCGGAATAAGCGTCAAAGCGAACAGCGGCGGGTAGTGGTGATGGAACGCCCCGAGCAGGACGAACGCCGTCGCGGGTCCGACAATCGCGCCCAGCGTGTCCATCATCCGCTCGAAGCCGAAGGCGCGGCCATACGTTTCCTTCGTCACGGAGCCGGCCAGCAGCGCCTTGCGCACAGGCGTGCGCACACCGCGCCCGAGCCACGCGAACGCGCGCGCCAACAGAACGTGCCACGCGGCGGTGGCGAGGCCAAACGATGCCGTGCCCAGCGCGGTCACCAGATAGCCGATGACGGCGATGGGCTTGCGCCGGGACAGCTTGTCCGTGTAGTACCCCGACCCCATTTTGGCGAAACTGGAGAGACCGTCCGAGATTCCTTCGATCAAACCCAGCCACGCCGCGGCCACGCCCATGGTGGCGAGAAAAGCCGGCAACACGGTCGTCGCAATTTCGTGCGACCAGTCGCTGCATAGCGACGCCAGCCCGATGCCGAGCACGGTGCGGTTCAGCCAGCGGGGGCGGGAGGTTGAAGGATGGTCCGGCATCGTCAGCCGAGGAGAAGCAGGATTCCCATCCCTGCCGCCATCGTCAGCAGCGTGATGGGGATGCCGAACCGCGCGTAATCCCAGAAGCCAACCTCGCAATGGCCCCGGGCCGATTCCACCACGATGATATTGGCCACGGACCCCAGGATGGTGAGGTTGCCCGCCAAGGTCGTCGCCAGCGCCAGCACCTTCCACATCAGCGCCGGATTGGCGAAATTGGGAATCCATTTCCCGGCCACCAGCACGAACGGCACGTTGGAAAAGATGTTGGAGCCGGCCGCCGAAAACCACGCGAGGTTCCAGGCCTGCGAAGTCTCCGTGGCGCCGAACGCGCCGCGCAGATGGGAGTAGATCTGGTTCGGCAGACCGGTGCCGTTGAGCCCTTCCACGACCACGAACAGCGCGGCGAAGAACACGAGCAGATGCCAGTCCACCAGCTTGAGCACTTCGTGAGTATCCCGGCGCGCTAGCACCATCACCAGCGCTCCGCCCGCCAGCGCGGTCCACGCGAGATCGAAGCCGGCGACAAATCCGGCAAACACGAGCGCCAGCACGGCCAGCGTGATCGCCAGCAGGGGGCGATTCAACGGTCGCGGAGCAGCTTCGCTCCGTTCGATCCGGACGGTACGCAGCATCTGGCGGAAACCGAAATGCAGCACGGCATATTCGATCGCCAGGCCCGCGACCGCCACCGGCAGCAGCGATGCGGAGAAGTGCACGAAGGAGAGTTTCGAGAGGTGGCCGATGATCATGTTTTGCGGATTGCCGACCAGCGTGGCCACGCTGCCGAGATTGGCGCTCATGGCCAGGGCCAGAAGATACGGCGGCAGCGGCAGCCGCCCGCGCACGATCATGGCCACGACCAGCGGCGTCAGCATCAGGCACACCGTGTCATTGACGAGCAACGCCGAGAGCACCCCGGAGACGAGGATGAGGTAGAGCAGCAACCGCTGCGGAGTCTTCGCCACCTGCAAGATCCAGTCGGCCGACCAATCGAAGAATCCAGCCAGGGAAAGATAGGCCGAGATGAGCATCATGCCCAGCAGCAGCACGAGCGTGTTGTAATCCACCGCGCGGTACGCCTGTTCGGGCGTCATCACGCCGGCGACCACCATCAGCACCGTGCCGAGCAAGGCCGCGGCCGGACGGTTGAGCGGAAGGATTTTCAACCGCCGCCCGCTGATGAGCACATAGGTGATGGCGAAGATGACGATCGCCAGGATTTCGCGCGTGTCCTTCATGGAATTCACGATGAGCGTCGCACCCTGGTTGCAAACGCACAAGCCTTGGACGCCGTCATCCGCGAAGGGACGACCAGCGGCGATCTGCCGCTTGACCGGGATGTTCCGCGGGCAGCGTGGCCGGGTGCAAGGTTTCGATCGCGCCCAGATCCAAGGTGCGGCGGCGCTAACATGGCTTATCAGAGGGTCAGAGCGGGCGTGAGAACACCATCGGCGATGATCTGCGTCTCGACCCAGGTGATACGGGCGTGCAAGGCGAGCAGACGCAATCCCTCGAAGCTGGTGAGATCATAGGTGCGGCAGCGCAGTTCGGTGAGCAGCGCCGCCAGCATGGCCGGATGGCCGGCGGCCAGACGGTGCAGGCGCAGCGCCGAGGCCAGCAGCTCCGCGCGGTCGTCAGGAAAATCCGCGGTTGCCAGGAAGGCCTGCGTTTCGGCCAGCGAAAATGGCGGCAGGTCGACGCGCTCGAAGAGGAAGAGAAAGGGCCACACATGACCGATTTCGAGCGGCTGCGTGGAGCGCGCGAGCAGCCATACCGGCTGGCGAACGAGCAGGTAACGCACGAGGTGCGCCACGCGCGGCGGCACACGCGCGACATTGTCGAGCACGACCGGCCGGCCGATCTTGGGCAACCGCCTCGCGAGCCGATGCACGCGGGCCGCCAGCTTGAACTCCCCCCGATCGAGGCCGGCGGCTGGTTCCAACGCTCCCAGCAAATCGCCGAGACAGCCGCAGCGCGGCGCGAGCAGCATCGGATGGGTGCGCATCAATTCGGCGATGAGCATGCTCTTACCCGCGCCCGCCGGCCCCAACAGCAATACGTGCCGGCTCGAACGATAAAGCCTTCCGAGACGATGCAGCAGCGCGGTGCGCCCGATGAAGGGGGTCTTGGATTGCGGCGGGCTCATGCGGCGGAGCGCGCATTCCAGCTGCGCAGCAACTCGAGGTCGCGGCGCATGGCCTCAACCTCCTCTCCCCGGGCGCGGGGTGCGGCGGACCGAACCTCCGCAAAGCCGGCTTGGGCGTTGAATTGGGCCGCCAGTTCGTCGAGGTAACGCTCGCTCCAGCGGATCAGCGTCCGGGCATAGGCCTGCAGCGCGTCATCCAGCGTTCCGGCAAGTTGCGCGCACAGGTGGCGCCGCAACGCCATGCGACGGAGGGACGCCACCGGCCAGCGGCGCCAGGCGGTGGAGAGGCGGCTGGTGGCGAGGATCGGTGCCGGGTCGAACAGCGGGCGGGCGAATGGCGCGGGCAGCGCGGCGCCTTCCCTGCTTTCACCCGTGACGTTCGTAATCGCGTGGGCGGCGGTGTCGCGGGTGGCACGCAGCAGGGCGTCGAATTCGGCACCCAGCCGGGCGGCGGCGCGACCCAGCTCATGGGCGACCGCTTCGGGGAATTGATTGTCGGCCGGAGAGGCAGCGAGTGCGCCGGCGATGGCCACGCACACCGCGTCACCAGGGGGAGTCGCCTTGTAGGCGAGATCATGCAGTGCGTTTCGGCTGCTTTCGAGCGCAGCGCGGGCGGTGCCCAGCGCCCCGGCATCTCCGGCTGCGGACGGGCCTGGTGCCGTCGGGGCAAGGCCGGCGCGACTGGCGAGCGTTGCGACCGTGGCCTCACGCAAAGCACCGATCTTGCGACGGAGCGTCGCGGCGGCGAGTTCGCGATGGTGCGCCTGGCGCGGCGCCAGCTCGGCTGCAAACCATTGTTCGGTCAATGCCGTGTGGCCGGGCGTCACGCTGACGGGTGCAACGGGCAGTTTGCGGCCGAGCGCGTCGGCGAACTGGCGCCGGACGTAGGCGAGCACTTTTTCACAGTCGGCCGGTGTGTGCAGATCGGCCTTGCTGAGCACGAGCAGCACCTCGGCCCCGCCTTCGAGCAGGGCTCGCGCCACAGCGATGTCCTCCTCGCCGGGCGTCGTCGCGGCATCGAGCAGCAGGACGCCGAGGTCGCAGCGGGGCAGAAAGGCCAGGGTCTGCGCGGCGCCGGCGGTGGCGAGCGAGCCGAGACCGGGGGTGTCCACAAAACACATGTCGCCGGCGAGCCGGGCGGCAGGCAGCTCCAGCAAAATGTCGGTGACGTGCCGGGCATTGCCGGGATTACGCTCCTCGGAGGCAAACTCGCCGAGCTGCCCTGCTGGAATGCGCCGGGATTTCTCCGTTGCGAAGTAGACCGTGGCCGTGGCGGCTGTGCCGGACACGATGCGGATGGGTACGGCGGTAATAGGCGTGACGCCGGTGGGCAGCACGTCGGTCGCGAGCAGATGATTGAGCAGCGACGATTTGCCGGAGCTCACGCGGCCGACGAAGGCGACCGTCCACCAATTCCTTTCGAGGCGGTCAAGCAGTCGCCCCAGGTTGCCGCGCAGCTCGACGAGGCCGTGCGCGGTGACGATGCGCTCGAGTTCGCGCAGCAGGCGCACCTCGTCGCGGGTCTGGTCGAGACGGGTGAGACGTGCGGAAAGGTCGCCGCCGAGGCCGGATTCGAGATAGGCGAGCAGCTCGGTGAGCACGGTGCGGATTTGTGCCCGCAGCTCGGTCGTTCGTGCGGCGGTGGCGTCGTCGATGGCGCCGTAGCCGCGGAGGTGGTCGGGACCAAAGTCCTCCAGCGCGATGTCGATGGACACGAGCGTGCAGCGCAGATTCCAGAGGGCGCCGATTTCAGGCGGTGACACGGGAATGGCGCAGGCGTCGAGCGCGGCGCGGAGGCCGCGCCGCAGGCGGGCGGCCTGATCGGCGATGACCTTGCGCTGAACTGGAGTGGCATCGGGCAAGGTGGGCGCGAAAATCGCGTCCTCGCCGGCGGGGGACAACTCCGCCAGCGCTTCTGCCAGCAGACGATCGATGTATTTGACGCCCGCCAGCAGGGTGCGCCGGTGGTTGTCGTTAAGCTGGAGCGTTGGGTCGGGCATGGCGATTCAGGCGGGGGTAGCCACGGGCAGCGTGCCGCCGGTGTGCAGCACGCCAGCCAGCGGAAGCGCCACTTCCGGCGGAGCACAATCAACGAGATCCTTGGTTACCGCCTCCACATCGTAGGCGGCTCGTCGCAGCACGACGTTGCCGTCACTCCAGAGCGCGTAGGAGGCGCGGGGATCGCGATCTCTGGGCTGGCCGACGCTGCCGGGATTGACGATCAGGGTGGATTTGATGAAGGAGACAAATGGCCGGTGCGTGTGACCAACCAAAATGAAGTCCGGCCGGCCGGCCGTGTGGATTTCCTGCTCCCACCGAGCCCGGGGGTTCTGTAATTGCAGGTAACCGTAGATCGGGTCGGAGGGAATCGCGTGACAGAGGAAGTAGCGCGCGTACCCTATGGTGTTGGTCTGGGAGACGGGCAGGGCGGCGAGGTAGCCTTTCGCCGCCGCGTCGAGCCGGCCGGCGGTGTAGCGCTGCATGGCGGCTGCCAGCAGGCGGTAGGGTGCGGAGCAACGCGGATCCTCGTCGCAGCCGACGGCGCGGTCGTGATTGCCCTGCACGATCCAGTCCGCCGGCACGTTGTCCCGCGCCCAACGCACGCACTCGGCCGGATGCGGACCGTAGTTGACGAGGTCGCCGAGCACGATGAGGCCATCGACCTCCGGCTCGGCGGCGAGCACGGCTTGCAGGGCGGGCCAGTTGCCGTGGATATCGGAAAGGATCAGGAGCTTCATGACTTGCTACCGGTTCAGTGAATCACTGTTTGGTAGGAGTCATCAGCCCACCGGGGCGCTTTACCACTCGCGCGGCCAGGCAAACTCCATTGCCTGCGAGGGGAATAAAACATGACTGGGAGGCGCTGTAAAGCGCCGTGCCATGCTATCCGACCGGCTTCTGTCGATTATAAACAAACTACGGCATGGTCAGTGCTTTTGCGGAAAGCGGCGGTCGCCGTAGCGGGCGCGGCGGCCGAGTTCGTGCTCGATGGCGAGGAGCCGGTTGTATTTGGCGATGCGCTCCGAACGGCAGAGCGAGCCGGTCTTGATCTGACCCGCGCCGGTGCCGACCGCGAAGTCCGCGATGAACGCGTCCTCGGTCTCGCCGGAGCGGTGCGAGATCACGGCGCCGTAACCGGCCTTCTGGGCCAGCGCCACGGTTTCGAGCGTCTCGGACACTGTGCCGATTTGATTGAGCTTGATGAGAATCGCATTGGCAATGCCGTCGCGAATCCCCTCGGCGAAAATCTTCGGATTGGTGACGAAATTGTCGTCGCCGACGAGTTGCAGCTTTTTGCCGAGCGCGGCGGTCAGCGCCTTCCAACCCTCGCGGTCTTCCTCGCCCATGCCGTCTTCCAGCGAAACGATGGGGTATTTCTTCACCCATTGCCTGTAGAGTTTCACCATCGCCGTCGGAGTCTTGCGCGAGCGATCCGACTTCTTGAAGACGTAGCCGCCGTCCTCGAAGAATTCACTGGCGGCCGGGTCGAGCGCGATGGCGATGTCCCGGCCGGGCCTGTAACCTGCGGCTTTGATGGCCTCGACGATGAGTTCCACCGCTTCGTCGTTGGTCTTGAGATTCGGCGCGAAACCACCTTCATCGCCCACCGAGGTCACGAGGCCGCGCTTTTGCAGGAGCTTCTTAAGCGTGTGGAAAGTCTCCGCGCCGTAGCGCAGCGCCTCGGCGAAGGTCGGTGCGCCGAGGGGGAACAGCATGAACTCTTGGAAGTCCACGTTGTTCGTGGCGTGCGCGCCGCCGTTGAGCACATTCATCATGGGTGTGGGCAGCACGTAGGGGGTACGGGTTTTGCCGCCGTGCAACCGGCGGATATACGCGTAGAGCGGAAGGCCCTTCTCCAAGGCCGCTGCACGGCAGACCGCCATGGACACGCCGAGAATGGCATTGGCGCCGAGCTTCGACTTGGTCTCGGTGCCGTCGAGCGAACGCATCAAGTGGTCGATCGCCCGCTGGGCGAAGGGCGATTTCCCTTTGAGTTTTGGCGCGATGATTTTGTTCACGTTCGCGACGGCCTTGAGCACGCCCTTGCCGCCGTAGCGTCTGATATCGCCGTCACGCAGTTCGACGGCCTCGCGGATGCCGGTGGACGCGCCCGAGGGCACGCACGCCGAGGCGGTGACGCCATTGTTGAGCGCAACCGTGACCATCACGGTCGGGTTGCCGCGCGAATCGAGGATTTCCTGCGCACTGACTTTTTGAATCGTATTCATGGCTTTCTGCCGGGGGTTGTATCCTGAGAATCTGGAGCAGGGTGCGGTTGGTCCACGGGTTTCACAATGAGCACGCTACAGTGGGCGTGGTCGCTGATGCGGTCGGCGGTGTCGCCGAGCAGGCGGCCCCAGAGTTCGGAATGGTCGCTGTGGCCCACGACGACCAGGTCGTACCCGCCCTCCTTGGCAAATTGCACGGTGGTCTTGGCGGGGTGACCGCGGCGGGTTTCGCACGCGATCGACAGGCCGTATTGCGCGGCGACTTCGGTGACCTCTTTTTGTCGCTCTTGGAAATACTCATCCGCAGCCTCGGCTTCGTCTTCGACTTCGCCGGGCAGGTCCGAATGACGCGGCAGTGGCTCGCGCACCCACAAGGCGGTCACCCGGGATTCGAATTTCTCGGCAAGCGCCGCCGCGCCGGCGAGCGCGGCTTTGCCGCCTTTGGAGCCATCATAACCGACAAGGATTTTTTTGAACATAGTCGTCTCACTTTCCACTGGGCGCCGGTTAGCGCTGTTGCTTGGGATTGATTCCTTCGCTATAAGTCCGTCCCCACTCGACCATCGCCTCGAGCGTGGGCTGGAAGAATTTCTGCGCGATGAGCGTCGGCACAAACGCGCTCAGAATGACCACCGTGACCAAGATGGTGTATTGCTTCTCGTCGATGATTTTGTTTTGCAGCCCGAACAGGGCGGAGATCGTGCCGAACGTCAGGCCCGTGGCCATAAGTAATGTGGTGTAATTCGCCTCCCGTGTGCGCATGTAAAACACTTTCGTCAGTGGCCACACTCCGACGAACTTCGTCACCAGTTTCATCGCCAACAAAACGGCGATCACGCCGAGCGCGGCCCACAGCGCTGGCAGGGAGACGTAAAGCCCGGCTTTGATGAAGTAAAACGGCGTGAAGATCGTGAAGGCAATGGTCCGCATCCGGTGCACCAGCGTCTTGTCGCGCAGGAACACCCCAGCCACGACCAGGCCCACGAGATATGCGGGGAGCACCGCTTCGCTCTTGGCGGCGGTGGCAAGACCACCGAGGAAAAACAGGATCAGGAAAATGAATTTCACTTCCGGTTCGCTCACCCGCGTCGCACCGAGCCGGACGATGATGAATCTCGTCCACTTCGGCATGAACCAAAGCATGACGCCCAGCACGACGACGAACACCAGCAGCCAGAGGTTGAAATCGGCAAAGAGCGTGCCCAACGCGAGGACGGTGCCAAAGTCGGTGATGAAGCACGCGGCGAGGATCGTTTTCCCCAGGGCCGTCTCGCTGAGTTTTCCCTCGATCATTACGGCGTACACCACCGCCACCGAGGTCGTGGACAGCGCGATCCCCGCGATTTGTGCCTCGTGCAGCGACCAGCCGAGGACGAACTGCGCAAACAGCCACACGGACACAAACGGGAGCGCGAAAGAAAGGATGCCGATCGACAGACTAGCGTGCAGATTGGCGCGCAGCGACGCCGGATCGATTTCCGCTCCGGCTAAAAACGTGAGGACGCCGCTGCCGAGCAGCGCGAGGAAATTCGTCCATTCAGTGGTGTGCAGCAGCGCATGACCGCCGGAGTGCAGATTGCCGACGGCCACTCCCACCAGAATCTCGATCAGCGCCACTGAGATGCCCATGCGGATGGAGATGAGGCTGGCGAGAAAGGCCAGACCCATCCAGAAGGCGGCGATCATCCAGATGTTGTCGAAATTCATGGGCGGCGGGCCAAGACGGCGGTAGGGCGGTGCGGACGACGGTGGCTATCATGTGGTTTGGCCGACGGGACGCGACTGCCGGGCGCGCCGCCCAAAGCGATGAGAAGGTATAGCACCATGACTTGTCTGTTTCAGAATGGACTGGAACAGGAGTCATCAGCGCCCCGCCGCTGCGGCGGGGGCGGTTTACCCTTATGGGAAGGCGGAATCCATCGCCGGGCACCTAATAAGCTGGCGCCGGAGGGAAAGGCAAGCCGGGCGAAACCATTCTCGAAAACCGGCCGGCTTCCTCTACATTGGCGGGGTGTTCCGTCATGACCGATGGCTGGCCGTTTCCGGCCTCATCCTTGCCGTGCTGAGCGCCCCGGCCCGGCTGGCCGCGGACGACAGCGACCTGGCGAAGCGCGTGGTGGTTCTGGCCAATGCGAGCGAGGCCGACTCCGTGCGCCTCGCCCGCTATTATGCCGACCAGCGCGGCGTGCCGCCGGGCAACATCATCGCGCTGCCGATGCCGACGGACGAGACCATTGGCTGGCCGGAGTTCATCGCCGCCATTTATCAGCCGCTGCAGGATGCGCTGGTGGCGCGCGGCTGGATCGACGCCTTCGCCACCACGCTGACCGACAGCCTCGGACGCAAGCGGTACGGCATCTCCGACCACCGCATCAGCTATCTGGTCGTCTGCCGGGGCGTGCCGTTGCGGGTAAGCCATGAGCCGAGATATTATGTGGACGAGCCACGACTCGCGCGGCGGCCGGAGTTTCGCACCAACCAGGGCGCGGTCGATTCAGAGCTGACCATGCTCGCGCACAGCACCTACAACATCAATGGCTGGGTGCCGAACCCGCTCTTTCGCGTCGAACGACCGCCGCTGCTGGAGAACGAGCCCGCGGTCAAGGTGGCGCGCCTCGATGGCCCGACTTATGACGATGCCCGCAGCCTGGTGGATCATGCCTTGGAGGCGGAACGCACCGGACTGCTGGGCCGCTACTATGTCGATTTGCGCGGACCGCATCCCGACGGCGAGCGGTGGCTGGAACTCACGGCCGGCTGGCTCGCGGAGTTGGGTTTCGACGGCGACGTGAACCGCGCTGGCGGCACGCGGCCCGCCGGCGCGCGCTTCGACGCCCCGGTGCTGTACTTCGGCTGGCATGCCAGCGACCTCAGCGGCCCGATGGCGCTCGACGGCTTCCGGTTCCCGCCGGGAGCCATCGCGCTGCACATCCACAGTTTTTCCGCCCGGACGCTGCGCTCGGCGACGGCGGGCTGGTGCGGACCACTCGTCGCACGCGGCGTCACCGCGACATTCGGCAACGTCTTCGAGCCCTATCTGCAACTCACGCTCCAGCCGCAGCTGCTCGTGCGGGCGCTGAGCGCGGGCCGGACGCTGGGTGACGCGGCTTACTACGCGCTGCCGGCGCTGAGCTGGCAGACCATCATCATTGGCGATCCGCTGTACCGGCCGTTTGCGGTCACGCTCGATGCACAGCTCGCGCGACTCTCCACGCTGCCGCCGGCGCTGGCTCCGTACGCGGTGTTGCGCCGGGCGCACCTGCTCGAGCTGGAAAAGAAGGACGCGGAGGCCCGGCGGATCCTGGAGGACAGCTGGCGCGAGCATCCCGGCCTCGTCCTGGGCTTGGAACTGGCGCGGCGAATGGTGGCGGCCGGCGACAAAGCCGGTGCGGCGCGTACGCTCGCCGCCGTGCCCCTGCCGGAATCATTCACGCTGGGCGAAGCGCCGCTCGCGCAGCAGGCGGCGAAACTGCTGGCGGATTGCGGCGCGGCGCCGGGGGCCGTGGCGATTTACCGGGCGATACTGCGGAACGAGGCGCTCGACCCGGCCTGGTGCTCGGTGGTACTGCACGAGGCACGGGACACGGCGCTCGCGGCTGGTGACAAGGATCAGGCGGACGTCTGGAGTAAAGAGCTCGCTGAATTGCTCGCAGTGCCGCTGACCGGTGGAAAATTGTGAGCATCCCCGGTGTCGGGGCGGCTCCGATCGGGTAGGAAGCCCGCTGGCGGGCGATAATCGATCGTTAGCGATCCTCCTACAGCTTCTCCACAATCCGGTCGGCCAAGCCGTAGTCGATGGCCTCCTGGGCGTTCAGGTAGAAATCGCGGTCGGTTTCCTTGGCGATCTTATCGATCGGCTGGCCCGACGCGGTGGCCAGGATCTGGTTCAACTCATCGCGCAGCTTTTCCATTTCCTTCGCTTGGATATTGATGTCGGTGGCGGGGCCGATGAAGCGGCCGGCGATGAGAGGCTGGTGAATGAGCACGCGGGCGTGCGGATAGATCAAGCGGTGGCCCTTGGGGGCGGCGCAGAGCAGGACGGCACCCATGGACGCAGCCATGCCGGTGACCACGACGGTAACGGGTGAAGTCAGCAGCTTGATGGTGTCGTAGATTGCCATGCCTGCCGTGATGGAGCCGCCGGGCGTATTGATGTAGAAGGTGATGTTCTTGCCCGGGGCGACGGCCTCCAGATAAAGCAGTTTTTCGCAGACGTCCTTGCCTGTCTCGTCCGTCACCGGACCCCAAAGGAACAGTTTCCGCGCCTCAAGGAATTTCCTCTGGATCAGCGCGCCGACGGCCGGCGGCAGCGGCGCAGGCTTTGCCTCCTCCTCGCGCTCGTCGTCATCGTCGTCGAGGCGGGCGGGCGGGATCAGATTGCGGAATTCGGGAACGTGAGGCTGCTCGGACATAACCGGGCAAACTGTGCGCGCCCGGCCCGGGTTGTCCAACGAAAAGGCAGAGCGGCGGCGTCAGACGCCCTGCCACGCGGAGAGGATCTTTCTCGTGGGTGGCCTGGAATGCGTCAACTCGGTCAGCCGCGGAAGTAGAGATAGGCGCCCAGAATGCAGACCAGGATGAGGCCCGAGGCCGCCACTTCGCGCCAGTCCCAGCTGGCGTAGGTCTTGGCCTTGTCCTCGGCCGTGGCCGTGCCGAAGGTCAGACTCTTGATGCGCACATAGTCGGGGTCGGGGCTTGCGTAGCTGACCACAACCATGACCACCGCCGACACGAGGGTGATGAGGATGCTGAAATATTGGAAGTTGATGTTATTGATGATCCAGAGGAGCGAGCCCGGCGTGTAGCCGTGGGCAAAGCCCCCCAGTTTCATCGTGACCGGCGTGTCCACCAGCATCCGGAAGATGCCGAGGGTGAAGCCCACGATCATGGCCCACAGGCAACCTTTGGCGTTAAGGCGCTTCCAGAATACGCCGAAGAAGAAGACGACGAAGATCGGCGGCGCCAGATAGCCCTGCACCGACTGCAGGTAGTCGTAGAGACTGTGGGCGCCTTGGACCACGGGGATCCACATCAGGGCGATGAGCACCATGACGGTGGTGGCGATGCGGCCCGTGCGCACGATTTGGAACTGCGAGGCGCGGGGCTTGAGCTTCCCATACAGGTCCACCGTGAAGAGGGTGGAGCAGGCGTTGAACACGCCGGCCAGCGAGCCCATCAAGGCCGAGAGCAACCCGGCCACGACGATGCCCCGCAGCCCTGCTGGCAGCAGGTGTTTCACCATCAGCGGGAAGGCGTTCTGGGCGTCGAAATTGGCACTCAGCTCCGGCACCTTGTTGCTCTTGACCAGGGCAAAGCAGATCATGCCGGGAATGATGAACAGGTAAGGAGGAAACAGCTTGAGGAAGGAGGCGAAAATGCTGCCCCGGCGGGCGATCTGCTCGTTGGGGGCGCCCAGCGCGCGCTGCACGATGTATTGGTCCGTGCACCAGTACCACAGGCCGATGACCGGCGCGCAGATCAGCATGCCCAGCCAGGGGTAGTGCGTGTTGAAGTACCACGCCTGTTTCACCACATGGCCGTCGGCGGCGCGCTCCAGCACCGGCGCCCAGGTTGACTCCACACCCGGGGGAGTCATCGGTTTCCACAGGTTGAACATGTCGGAGCCGCACAGGGCGCGCAGTTCGTGCCAGCCGCCCAGCTTGTACAGGCCGTAAAACGTCAGGGTGGCCGAACCGCAGATCAAGACGAGAACCTGGACGGCATCGTTGTAGGCCACGGCGCGCATGCCGCCCAGCGCCGTATACAGTCCGGTCAGCACAATCACCGCGACGGAGCCGATCCAGAAGCTGTTGATCTCGACTCCCGCGATGTGCAGATGAATTTCCGGCAGCAGGGTGGAGAACACGACGCCGCCCGCAAAAATGCCCACTGCGATCTTCGACACGACAAACGTGACCAGCGACACGATGGACAACACGTAGCGCGAGCTGGTGGAGAAGCGCCGCTCGAGAAACTCGGGCATGGTGAACACGAGCGAACGGGCATAGAAGGGGACGAACACCCAGGCCAACACCAGCAGGCACCACGCGTGCAGTTCGTAATGCGCCATCGCCACGCCATCCTTGGCCCCCGAGCCCGCCAGTCCCACGATGTGCTCCGAACCGATGTTCGAGGCGAAGATGGAGGCGCCGATGACCCACCAGCCGAGATTGCGGCCGGCCAGGAAATAATCGGCGGCCGTGTCCTTGCGGTGTTTCACCACCCACCAGGCCACGCCCAGCAGGACGCTGAAGTAGAGGGCGATCGCCAGCCAGTCCAGGCTGTTCAACGTCGACGTGTCGGTTTGCGCTGCGGCCAATATGGGAGTCATGGGGTTCATGTTGTCTGGTTAAAAGGGGCTGGAAGCGCTCAAGGGAATGCAGAGTCCGATGCTGGTGGGGCAGGAGAGGCGGGTTTTCGCCGGGCGGGGCGGCGGGTGCTACGCTTGAGCGGCCATGGAGACGCGGGGTTGGGGGCGTGCGTTACCATCCAGATTGGCCCGCACGCTTTTTCGGCTGCATGATCTCATGCGCAAAACGCGGGGCAGTTTGCTAATGGCCGGTTCGGTGGCGAGCATAAATATCCCCCCGCCCGGGAAACACCCGCGGCCGCGAAGCTCACTCGAGTGGCGTCAGGCGAAGGTTGCGCAGCTCATAGGGGAAACCTTCGCACTGGATCCCGATTTTGCCGGCGTGCGGCTCGCATGAGGTGACTTTGTTCTGCACCACGCCGTTGACGCTGACCTCCAGGGTGTCGCCGTGGCAGACGATGTCGATGGAGTTCCACTCACCGAGGGGTTTCTCGCTGTCGGATTGACGGCGGTCGAGCTGCGGCGTCCTGGCGCCGGGGGCGGTGGAAAGCGGTTCGGCGAACTTCGCACCCGCCATCGGCAGCAGGTCGCCGGCGCGGGTGATCTTTGTCTGCACCTGGAAGCACAACGGCCAGGTGTTGCGGTCGATCGGCCCGGACGCGATGTGCACGAGCACGCCGCTGTTGCTGTTTTTGACGGCGTCGGCGGGCCAGCGGTACTCGACGTGGAGCCGATAGTTCTCGTAGGAGCCGGTCGTCATGAGATAGCCGACGGGTTTGCCGGCCCCGGCGAGCACGCCATCTGGCCGGACGATGCAGACGGTTTTGATGTCGGCGGGGGACGGGCTGACGAATTCCCAGCCGGTGAGATCCCTGCCATTCCATAGATCAGTCGCAGGTGCGGCGGCAAACGCAGCTCCGAAAATGCTCAGGACAAACGAGAGGAAGGCCAAGCAACGCATAAGCTCAATCTGATTGGTCGACCTTTCCAGTAAAACTCAGAAATCAATCGGTCGCATGTCACGCCATGGTGTTTATCGCGCATCCGGATGTCAGCCGGATTTTTCTCGGGCCGCGTCCACGGCGGTGCGCAGGGCTCGCGCCGCAGTCCGCGGATCGTCCGCGGCGCAGATTGCGGACACCACGGCGATGCCGTCGGCGCCGGCCGCGATGGCGCGCGCGGCGTTGACCGCGGTGATCCCGCCGATCGCGACGACGGGACAGTTCAAACGCCGGCGAAGGGCGGCAAAGCCGGCATCGCCGAGCACCGGCGTCGTGTATGCCTTGGTCCCGGTGGGAAACAGCGGTCCCAGTCCGACGTAATCGACCACAGCGGGATCGAAACCTGCGAGCTGGCTCTCGCCGGTGATGGAGAGACCGACGATGGCATGCGGTCCGAGCATCGCTCGAGCCGCCGCGGGCGGCAGGTCGTCCTGGCCGACGTGAACGCCCTCCGCGCCGATCGCGTGCGCCACGTCGATGCGGTCGTTGACAATGAGCGGAATCCCGCGGGGCGCGAGCAGGGCATGCACCGCCCGGCCGGCTTCGACCATCATTCGCGCGGGGGCGTCCTTGTGGCGGAGCTGGACCATGGTGACGCCGCCGTCGATCGCGGCCGCCACGGTTGGCAGGAGCCCGCGCCGGGCGGTCATCTCCGGGTCGGTGACGAGGTAGAGCGAAAGATCGAACCGGGCGCTCATCGGATTGGGGGGAAACTCGTCTGCTGCCGTGTCATGGCGAGGAGGCCCAACGGGCCGACGCGGCCATCCATGACATGGCCACAGGTTCAAACCTGGATCGCCACGGCCGCGCTTTGCGTGGCCTCGCGATGACAGAGGGAAGAAGAACTACCGAGGACTTCATGCCACGATCTTCAAACGGCGCTGGATGGTCGCCGCATCGAGCTGGTGCAAGGCATCGAGCAGGTGGAGCTGAAGCGAGCCCGGACCGGGGCTTTTTTCGGCGGCGATTTCGCCGGCGAGGGCGAGGAACGAAAGGCCGGCCGCCACGGCGGCCAGCCGGTCTTTTTCGACCGCGAGGGCGGCACCGACCAGCGCGGTGGCGGTGCAGCCGAGGCCGGTGACCCTCGCCATGAGCGGGTGGCCGTTGGCCAGGCCGATCAACTGGATGCCGTCGGTGACGTAGTCGGTCGCGCCGGTCACTGCCACAACAGCGCCAGTGGTCTGGGCGAGCTGGCGGGCGGCGGCGAGGGCGTCCGCCGAGCCGCGCGAGGAATCCACACCCTTCGTCCTCTCGGCGGTGGCGCCGGCCAGCACCATGATTTCGCTGGCGTTGCCGCGGATGCAGGCCGGCTTGAGCTGCGCCAGTGTAGCCGAGGTGTTGGTGCGGTACGCGGTGGCGCCGGCACCGACCGGATCGAGCACCCACGGGATGCCGCGGGCGTTGGCCGCGCGCGCGGCCTTTTTCATCGCCGTGATCCAGGCGGGCGAGAGCGTGCCGATGTTGACGACCAGCGCGGAGGAAATCGCGACGAATTCCTCGACCTCCTCGTTGGCGTGGACCATGGCGGGCGAGGCGCCGAGCGCGAGCAGGGCGTTGGCCGTGTTGTTCATCACCACGTAATTCGTGATGTTATGCACCAGCGGCGTACGGGTGCGGATTTGGTCGAGGATCGAGGAGCACTGGGCGGCGGTAAACATGGCGGAAGGAAGGTGGGCCCGGCGCAGAAACCGCCCTGGCCGGCCCGGCGCACCCCGCGCCGCGGTCGGCCGTGACGATTCCTTCGCCGGCATGATCCGGATCAGGTTCGACGGGTATGGTCTCAGTTTCCGGGTGGAAACACCCCGTGTCACGCGATGCCGACACCATCGCGCGAATGCCGCCCGTGTCAATCGCAAGGTCGGGCGAGCGGAGGGGTTTCAGAATTTGTAGGAGCCTGTTTACAGACGATGGGAAGAACCGCCTGCAAGCAGGCTCCTCCACATAGATGACGAGCCCGTGTCGCCTGCAAGCAGGCTCCTACACCAACCCGAGGCGCATCTTTCCCTCTTCCGAAATCATGGACTGGTTCCAAGCCGGATCCCACACGAGGCGCACATCGGCGGAGTTGACGCCGGGCACGAGCAGAATCTTGCCGCGGGCATCCTCGGCGATGGCCGGGCCCATGCCGCAGCCGGGCGCCGTCAGCGTCATCGACACGTTGACGCGATAGCTGGCGTCGAGTTTCTCGATGTCCATCGAGTAAACGAGGCCAAGGTCGACGATGTTCACCGGAATCTCCGGATCGTAGACCTTCTTGAGCTGATCCCAGACGGCCTCGGGGTCGGGCGCGCCGGCGGTCGGCGCGGGAGCCTTGACGGTTGCGTCGGTCACCTGCTCACCGATCGCATCGGCGTCCTTGCCGTCGATGCGCGCGAGGCCGAAATCGAGCATCACAGTGTAGCTGCCGCCGAGGGTCTGGGTGAGATGGACCTTCGTGCCGGCGGCGAGGTTGATCCGGTCGCCGCTGGGAATCTGCGTGGCGGTGACGTCGCGGCTGAGAATGCGTTCCTTGCTCATGGTTTTTAACGCAAAGGCGCGAGGACGCGACGGGCGCAAGGATATCGGGATGAAGGTCGATATTCTTGGCGCCTTGGCGTCATTGCGTTCAATGCTTAAACTTCGTTCGGATCAATTCGCGCAGGGCGGCGTGGAGTTCCTCGTTCTCAAGCTTGCTGAGGACCTCCTCGAAGAAGCCGAAGACCAGCAGTTCGCGCGCGACGACCGGGGAGATGCCGCGCGACTCAAGATAAAACATCTGCTCGTCGTCGACGTGGCCGCTGGTGGCGCCGTGTGAGCAGCGCACGTCGTTGGCCTGGATCTCAAGCCCGGGCAGCGAGTTGGCCTCGGCCTCGTCGCTGAGCAGCAGATTGCGGTTGCTCTGATAAGCGTCGGTCTGTTGCGCGTCGGGATCGACGATGATCAGGCCGGAGAAAATGGTGCGCGCCTGGTCGAGCAGGGCGTTTTTGTAGAGCAGATTCGAACTGGTATGCGGCGCCTGGTGGCTCTGGAGGGTGCGCTGGTCGAATTCCTGCGCGCCGTGGGCGACGGTGAGGGCGAGCATCTCGCTGTGCGCGCCGGGGCCCTGCAGGCGGCTGTGCGACTCGTGGCGCGACTGGCGGCCGCCCAGGTGGACGTTGAGCGAGAGCACGCGGGCGTCGCGCTGTACGACCGTGGAGTTGAGCTGGAATGCGAGCGTGTCCCGCGACCAGTTCTGCGCCCCGACGTAGGTGAGCTGCGCGCCGGGGCCGGCGAACAAGTCATTTTGCCCTGCGGCGAAATGCGAACCACCTTGTAGGAAGGTCGCTTGCGACCGATCATTGCCCGCCAGCGGGCTTCCTACATTGCCGTTATCCTCGGAGAGGAAAAACTCCACCAGGATCGCCTTGGCGTTGTCCTCCAATACGGCGATGGTATGGGGGAAGATTGAGGCACCGTCGCCAGACACGAAGTGCGTCACGGCCAATGGGCGGTCAATCTCGACCCCCGGCGGGACGTAAAGAAAGGCGCCGCTGGCGGTCAGCGCGGCGTTGAGCGCCGCGAATTTCTCCGAGCCGAGGCTGACCGGCTGGGCCATGAAGTGCTTCCGGAAAAGGTCAGGGTGCTTCGTGAGGGCTTCTTCGAGCGGGCAAAAGATGACGCCCTTCTCCCGCAGGTCGGAGGGCAGCGATCCGGCCGGGAAGGCGCGATTGTTCGCAAAGGTCAGCGACGCGCTTTGCGCAAAGTCGAAAGGCGAAGGTCGAAGGTCGAAAGCCTGACTTGGGGCCGCAGCCAGATGGACTCCATCCAAGCGGATACCTTGAACGCTGCTGAAGCGCCAGAGTTCGTCGGTGCGCTGGGGCAGCGGCAGGGCGGTGAAACGGTTCCACGCCTCGCGCTTCAGCTCGAGCCACCAGGACGGCAGGTGACCGAGCCCGGCGAGATGGGCGGCGAAAATCCCGGACGAAAAGGCCCCGTTGGGCGATGAAGTTATAGGAGCAGGGATGGCGGACATTGCGAAAAGGTATGCGGATTGAGGCGCGGGGTCTAAGGTGGGGCCTCACGCCTCATGCCTCAAACCTCAGGCCTTGCGCGAAGCGCGTTAGCCCACGGAGCCTTCCATTTCGAGGTCGATGAGACGCTTGAGCTCGACGGAGTATTCCATCGGGAACTGGCGCACGAGATCGTTGACGAAGCCGTTGACGGCGAGGCTCATGGCCTGCGCCTCGGTCAGGCCGCGCGACTGCATGTAGAAGATCATCTCCTCGCTGACCTTCGACACGCTGGCCTCGTGCTGAGCAGCGTGCTGCTGACCGCGGACGGTGATGGCCGGGTAGGTGTCGGTGCGCGAGTTGGTGTTGATAAGGAGGGCATCGCACTCGGTGTTGTTCTTGCAGCCCTTGAGGTGGCGCGGGATGTGCACGAGGCCGCGGTAGGTGGCGCGGCCCTGGCCGACGGAAATGGATTTGGCGACGATGGAGGAGGTGGTCTCGTCGGCGGCGTGGACCATCTTGGCCCCCGTGTCCTGGTGCTGGCCGTCGTTGGCGAGCGCGATGGAGAGGACCTCGCCGCGAGACTTGCGGCCCTTGAGCACGACCCCTGGATACTTCATGGTCAGGCGGCTGCCGATGTTGCAGTCGATCCACTTGATCTCGGCCTCCTCATGGGCGAGGCCGCGCTTGGTGACGAGGTTGTAGACGTTGGGCGCCCAATTCTGAACGGTGATGTATTGGATCTTGGCGCCTTTGAGAGCCACGAGCTCGACCACGGCGCTGTGCAGCGTGGAAGTGGAGAACTTCGGCGCGGTGCAACCCTCCATGTAGGTGACCTCGCTGCCCTCGTCGACGATGATGAGGGTGCGCTCAAACTGGCCGAAGCTCTCGGCGTTGATGCGGAAATAGGCCTGGAGCGGATGCGCGACCTTCACGCCGGGCGGCACGTAGATGAACGAGCCACCGGAGAAGACGGCGCTGTTGAGCGCGGAAAACTTGTTGTCGCCGGTGGGGATGACCTTGCCGAACCACTTGCGGAAGATTTCCGGGTGCGTCCGCAGGGCCTCGGAGGAGTTGACGAAGATGACCCCTTGCTTCGAGACCACCTCCTTGATGTTGGAGTAGGCCGCCTCGCTGTCGAACTGGGCCTCGACCCCGGCGAGAAACTTGCGCTCCTGTTCGGGGATGCCGAGGCGCTCGAAGGTCTTCTTGATGTCCGCCGGAACCTCGTCCCAGGTGCGCTTGGGCTTGGTGCCTTGGGAGAGGTAGTAGCGGATCTTGTCGAAGTTGAGGTTCTCCAGGTCGCGCGTGGCCCAGTGGGTCGGGAGCGGCTTGGCGAGAAAGGCTTTCAGCGCATTGAGGCGGAACTCGAGGATCCACGGTGCCTCCTTCTTGACGTCGCTGATGTAGTGGATGGTCCGCTCGGTGAGACCGGTGCCGGCGTCGAAGTCGTATTTGACGTCGTATTGGAAGTCTCCGACGGACTGGTCAATGCCAGCGACAGAATTGGCAGCGGCCGCCTGGGTTTCAAGAGTGTCGGTGTCAGCCATGGGAAATATTGGTTGTTGGCCTCCCTCCGGACACGGTCCCGGTGGTGGCGTTGGTTCAGGCGTGCACCAGCTCCTTCTTCAACCAGGCGTAGCCCTTGGCTTCGAGCTCGTGGGCGAGGCTCTTGTCGCCGCTGCGGACAATGTGGCCGTCGTACATGACATGCACGAAGTCGGGCACGATGTAGTTAAGGAGGCGCTGGTAGTGAGTGATGAGCAGGATGCCGAGCTGACCGGTGCGCAGCTTGTTGACGCCGTCGGCGACAACGCGGAGGGCGTCGATGTCGAGACCGGAGTCGGTCTCGTCCATCAAGGCGAATTTCGGGTCGAGCATGGCCAGCTGGAGGATTTCACAGCGTTTCTTCTCGCCGCCGGAGAAACCCTCGTTGACCGACCGGGAGGTGAACTTCCGGTCGATTTTCAGCAGGTCCATTTTTTCGTAGAGCTTTTTGTAGTAGCCGGTGGCATCCAGTTCTGCGCTCTCGCCCATGCGGGCCTGCAGGGCGGCGCGCACGAAGTTGGCGATGCTCACGCCGGGGATCTCGCTCGGGTATTGGAAGGCGAGAAAGAGTCCGGCGCGGGCGCGTTCGTCGGGCTCCATGGCGAGGAGGGAATGGCCATCGAGGAGGACGTCGCCTTGAGTGATCGTATAGTCGGGATGGCCGGCGATCGCCTTGGCCAGGGTGGACTTGCCCGTGCCGTTGGGGCCCATGACGGCATGGACCTCGCCTTGCTTGACGGTAAGCGAGACGCCCTTGACGACAGGTTTGTCACCGATGGTGACGTGCAGGTCTTGGATAGTGAGTTGGCTCATTGGAAGAGAACAGAAGGATGGACGCGAACAGTCGGTCAGCTGTGATGGTCGGGCTGGGCGGCAGGTGAGCTCGCTGAACCGCGGAAACTCAGATCGATACTTACGGCCGTGTAACCGGAGGGGAGGAGGGAACGGAGACGGGTCATGACGTCGGTCGGAATGTCCACATCGTGGATCTCGCCGGTGGTTTCGTCGTGGAAGTGCGCATGCTGGTGGAGATTGGGGCAGTAACGCGTCGGTTCGCGCACGAAGTTGACTTGTTTGATGAGCCCGCACTGCACCAGTGCATCCAGGCAGTTGTAGACGGTGGCTAGCGAGATGGTGGGCATCTGGGCCTTTACGCGGTCGAAAACTTCCTCCGCCGTGGGGTGATCGCGCTTGGCAAGGATCACCTGATAGACCTCTTCGCGCTGCGGGGTGGAGCGCAGGCCGCTGTCGGTAAGGCGCTGCGTCAAAGTGCTATTTTGGGTCTCCGAGAGCATTGGCATGCCATAAAGAGAATTGGAATCGTTCCAGGTTTCAAGTGAGAATTGGTATTATTCCAATAAGTCTTTTAACATATTATCCATCAATTTGTTGCGGTTAGCGTTTTCGCACTGGCTACTGTATTCAATGCGTAATTCTGCTAGTGCCAGTGCCAAGGTTCAGGGACGAAACCATGGGGATTACCACGCCACGCTGCGAAAACCCGACAGCGGCCGCAGCGTGACCCCCGTCGGCTATGGCCGCGGCTTGCACATCGCCTTCCAGGCTTTCGCGGCGCCCGGCACAAGCCGGCACTCGCATCCCTTGTCATTGCGCCCGATCGAGACGAGCCAGTGTCCTCCGGCTGTAAGGCGAGTCTGTGTGCTTCGGAGCAGTTGGCAGGGATCCCGCGCGCGGAGCTGATTTTGGCAATCCGCAACGCGTGGTTCCGACTCGTCGACTCAGGAGCCGGCAGGCCGATCGAGCACTTCGCGGATCAGCTTGAGCATGGCTTCCGCAGTATAGGGTTTGGGCAGAAAATCCTTCACCCCGGCAACGGCGGCCTTGGCGACACTGACGTTGGAGGCGAGGCCGCTGGCGGCGATGATACGGACCTCAGGTTGGATGCGCAGCAAGGCGTGGATCGCGGTCGGACCGTCCATGATCGGCATGGCCATGTCCATCAGCACCAGGCCAGTCTTATTCTTGTGCTCCGCAAACACCGCCACCGCCTCGGCGCCGTCCTCCGCGGTGAGCACACGATAGCCGAAGGCTTCGAGCGTCTGCTGGGTGATGCTGCGGATCGACTCCTCGTCGTCCACGACCAGAATGTATTCGCCACGGCCCCGAGGTATCTCGATCCGGGTGTCCTTATCGGCATCCTGCGCAAGGGTGGGGTCGGCGGGCAGGAAAACCTTGAAGGTCGTCCCTTGCCCCACCTCGCTGTACACGTTCATGAAACCGCCGTGGCTTTTCACGATGGCATGCACGGTGGAGAGACCGAGGCCCGTGCCCTTGCCGACCTCTTTGGTGGTGAAAAACGGTTCGAAAATCCGGTCGCGAATTTCTGGCGGCATGCCGGTGCCGGTATCCGTGACTGCGAGGACCACGTATGGACCGGGCTTGGCTTCCTGGCTGGTGCCCGCGTATTGGGCGTCGACGTCAAGATTATCCGCGGCAAAGGTGAGCGTGCCGCCTTCGGGCATGGCGTCGCGCGCATTGATGGCGAGGTTAAGCAGCACTTGGTGAAGCTGGGTGGCGTCGCCGACGATGAACCAGAGATTCGAAGGAATTTCCGTGACGATGCGGAGCCTGCGGGGAAAGGTCTCGGTGATGATGTGCGCGAGGTCGTCGACCAAGTGGTGCAAGTTGACCGCGACCCGCTGGCCTTCGACACCGCGGGCGAAGGACAGCACTTGGCGCACCAATTCGGCGCCGCGCCGTGCACTGGCCCGAATCGTGTCGAGCATCTGCAGGCGCTGGGGATCATCGCCGGCGTCGAGCTTGAGCAGGTCGATCGACATCAGGATGGGCGCCAGCACGTTGTTCAGATCGTGCGCGATGCCACCGGCGAGCGTGCCGATGCCCTCCATGCGCTGGGCGCGGAGGTACTGAGCCTCGAGTTTCTTCCGCTCGGTCAAATCGGTCATGCCGCCCACCACGCGGGTGGCCTTGCCGGCCGCGTCGCGGAGAATGTAGCCCCGATCCTGCACGTTGGCGTATTTGCCGTCCTTCAGTAGGAGACGATATTCATCAGTCCACGCTTCCTGCCCGGAGTCGATGGCGCGGTGGAGGCCGTTGACGACGTGGTCGCGGTCCTCGGGATGCAGGCGCTTGGTCCACCAATCGATGACGGGTTCAACTTCGTCCGTGGTAAAACCGAAAACCGTCTTGAGGCCGTCGCTGCGCCAGAGGGTGTTGGTCGTCAAATCCCAATCCCAGAGCACATCGCTGGTGGCGCGGGACACGAGTTTGTAGCGCTTCTCGCTTTCGTGCAGCGCCTCCTCGGCGAGCTTGGATTCGGTGATGTCCTCCAATGTGCCGGTGAACCGCTGCGGCTGGCCGTCAACCCCGCGTATGACCTCGACGTGCGTACGCACGTGGCGGACCTGACCATCCGGGCGCACAATGCGGTGCTTGATCTCCATGGCGGCTTTGCTCGTCCGGAGCGCGTATTCAAACTGGTGTACCCGTCTGCGATCTTCCCGGTGCACACAGGTAAGAGCGCTCATCAGGGTGGGGACAAACGTCTCCCGCGACACACCCAGAATCCGGAATATCTCGTCCGACCAATCGTGACGGTTGTTGACGATGTCGATTTGCCAGTCGCCGATGTGCGCGAGGCGCTGGGCGGTTTCCAGACGGAGCGCCAGATCCGTCAGGATGCGGCGTTGTTCAAGCCGGCTCATCACCTGGCCCGCGAGCACCCGCAGGGCTTCCTGCTGGGTGGGGGTCAGTTCCCGCTTCTGACGGTCGACGACACACAGCGCGCCGAGTGCGAGCCCCTCGGGTGTGACCAGCGGTGCGCCGGCGTAGAAGCGGACATGCGGGGCGCCTTTGACCAGCGGATTTTGTGAGAAACGCTGGTCGGCCGTCGCATCGGGCACCATCATGAGTTCGGTGGGGCGGTTGATGGTATGCGCACAAAACGAGCATTCGCGCGGCATCTCGCGTGCCTCGATGCCAATGGCTGCCTTGAACCACTGACGGTGTTTGTCCACCAGCGTAATGAGCGCCATGGGCGTCTGACAGAGTACGGCGGCGATCCGGGCGATGTCGTCAAACGCCTCCTCCGGCGGCGTGTCGAGAATGTGATAACGGTTCAACGCGCTGAGGCGGGCTGATTCGTTCGTCGGAATGGGGGGTAGGGTGGCACGCATGCCAGGATGGAGTCTGCGACCTGCGTTGCTGCAGAGAACGGCGGTATCTTAAGCAGGATGGGCGGGGTTGCCCACTTTAAACTGCCGGCATGGGGAAAACACCCCGGAATTGAGCCGCACCGACCGGAGCATGCCGGCCTTCTCCAGCTCGGTCTTTCCACGCTTCACCCGCCGTGTTCGCTCAGCCGGCGTCTGGCCCCGGCGGCGGCGATGGCTTATGCTTTCAAAGCGTTTGCGCAGGGGCGGCCGGCGGCGAGGTCGTCGAGGTTGGCTAGGGTCGTCGCGGCGATGGCGGTCATGGCTTCGCGGGTGAAGAACGCCTGGTGACTCGTGACGATGACATTGGGAAACGTCAGCAGCCGTGCGAGCAGATCGTCGGCCAGGATCGCGGCGGAGAGATCCTCGTAGAACACACCCTCCTCCTCCTCGTACACGTCAATCGCCAGCCCGCCGAGCCGGCCGGATTTGAGCGCCCTGACGACCGCGGCGGTGTCGATGAGCGGGCCGCGGCCGGTGTTGATCAGGTACACGCCCTTCCTCATTCGGGCCAGCGCTGCCGCTCCGATCAAGTGGTGCGTCGCCGGTGTCAGAGGACAGTGCAAGCTGATGACGTCCGCTTCCGCGAAGAGCCGGTCGAGCGGCACATAGACGGCGCCCAGCGCGCGCACGGCGGGATTTTCCACGAGGTCGTACGCCAGCACCTGGCAGCCGAAGCCGGTCATGATGCGTGCGAAACACGCACCGATCCTGCCCGTGCCGACGATGCCGACGGTCTTGCCGTGGAGGTCGAAGCCGAGGAGACCGTCGAGGGCGAAGTTACCCTCGCGCACACGACTGTAAGCACGGTGGATGTGCCGGTTCAGCGTGAGCAGCAGTGCCGCCGCGTACTCGGCGACACCGTGCGGCGAGTAGGCAGGTACGCGCACGACCGGCAGGCCGCGGCGTGCAACCGCGGCAAGGTCGATGTTGTTGTAGCCGGCGCAGCGCAGCGCGATGCCGCGCACGCCGAGACCGGCCAGCGCATCGATGACGGCGGCGTCGGCGTGGTCATGCACAAACAGGCAGACCGCCTCGGCCCCACTCGCGAGCGGCACGGTGGCCAGGGACAGGTGCGGCTCCTGAAAAACCAGTTCATGACGCCCGGCGTTGGCGGCGCCGAAAAAGTCGCGGTCGTAAGGTTTGGTGCTGAAGATGACAACGCGCATCTGGTGGGGGACAATAGTCGACGAGTCAGACGCGGCAAGACCGGGCTGAGTCGGGTGGTGGTTTAATTTGTCTTGTCATCGCGAGGCCCGTTCTGCTGGCCAGCAGAACGGACTGGCCTGTCCTCCGTAGCCTTGGCGAAGGAGGATGACGATCCAGTTGGAAGCCAGATGGATTGCTTCGTCGCTCTGCTGGCCAGCAGAGCTCCTCGCAATGACAAACTGAGTTACTGCTTTAAACCGGATTCATGCCAACACCAATGCCATGGCTCGTAGCCGATGCGGTGCGGATTCCGGCGGGGATAGGACAGGCGGAAGCCGAAGCGGGCGGCGTTTCCTCTCAACCAGCGGAACTCACGCGTGCGTGCGAACCCGGCGTCGAGATCTGGAGCCGAAGGCGATCCGATGTCGAGGGCGCGGCCGGTGTGGTGTTCGCTGCATCCCGGCGCGGCCATGCATCGCAGGATGGCACGGATGTTTTTCCCATGGGCCAGTTTTTCACGGATGATCTCCGCTTGCCGGCGCACACTGCGAAATCCGGAGATAAGCTGCATAGCCGCGCCGTCACGCGCGGCTGCGCGGCACATTCGCCGCCAGGCCGCGGCCGCCCATGGCGTCAGCCGCACGACGCGGCCGTCGTGGTTCCGACAGACGGTGACGAGCCGGCGCGCCTCGCGTTGCAACGGCATCCGGCGCGCTTCGGCGTAATCAGCCGGAACACCAAGTTCCCTCCAGATTATTCTGAGCCGGGTCACAGAGATCACGGAGTTTTAGGATGAGGACACAGAGGCCGTTT
The DNA here is from genome assembly GCA_049513315.1 of Opitutaceae bacterium. Lineage (GTDB taxonomy): Bacteria > Verrucomicrobiota > Verrucomicrobiia > Opitutales > Opitutaceae > Fen-1467. The sequence goes on along the minus strand of JBEKWG010000010.1, from coordinate 1,358 downwards.
TCTCCGTGGTCTCGGTGCAATCTCAGTGCGCTCAGTGTCCAGTCTTGGTTACCCGCCGTGTTCGGCCAGCCAGCGCTCGGCCTCGATGGCGGCCTGGCAGCCCATGCCCGCGGCGGTGACGGCCTGGCGGTAGACGTGGTCGGCACAGTCGCCCGCGACGTATACGCCCGGCACCTTGGTTTTCACCTGCGAACCGGCGGCGGGCTTGAAATAGCCGTTCTCGTCGACGTCGAGCGCGCTCGCAAAAGGCTGCGTGTTCGGCACGTGGCCGATGGCGACAAAAATGCCTTTGACCGGCAGCACGCGCTCGACGCCGGTCTTCACGTTCTTCACCTTCAGCCCGCTGACCGCGCCCGTGCCAACGCCCTGCGCCTCGACCGGCACACTGTCCCAGACCATCTGGATCTTGGGGTGGGAGGTCGTGCGCCCGGCCATGATCTTCGAGGCGCGCAGTGCGTCGCGGCGGTGGACGAGGTGGACCTTGCTGGCGAAGCGGGTGAGGAAGAGCGCTTCCTCGCAGGCGGAATCGCCGCCGCCGATCACGGCGACGTCCGCGTGGCGGTAGAACGCGCCGTCGCAGGTCGCGCAGACGCTCACGCCCTTGCCGCCGTAGAGTTCCTTCTCGCCTGGGATGCCGGTCAGGCGCGGCGAGGCGCCGGTGGCAATGATGACGGTTTGGGTGAGGATTTCGCGCTCGCCCGTGCGGAGCCGGAGGGGACGCGCCGAGAAATCGACCGACTCCACGCGCGCCTGCTCGAAGCGGGCGCCAAAGCGCGCGGCCTGCCGGCGCAGACTGTCCATGAGCTGGAATCCGTCGACGCCTTCGGGAAAGCCGGGGAAGTTCTCGACCTCGGAGGTGGTGGTGAGCTGGCCCCCGGGCAGCGCGCCCTCGAGCACGAGCGGCGCGAGGTTGGCGCGCGCGGCGTAGACGGCGGCGGTCAGGCCGGCGCAGCCGGTGCCGACGATGATGACGTTTTCAACGGAGGAGGCCATGAGAAGTAAGAATTCAACCACAGAGACACAGAGAGCGCGGAGGGCAACTCCGGAGTGCGGTCCGATTAACTTAATCAAGCTGTCAAATCAGAGTCGCAGGGATGCAGCGGAATTCCTCCCTGCAACCTCCCTGCCGGGCATCGGTCCTGCGGCGCCGTTGACGCGCCGACCCAATCACGGGCCGTCTTCGACAATGTCGTCGGGCCGCTCGTTCGGATCGTCCGGTACGCGGGGGAAATGCGTGGCGAGCAGCTGGCCGGCGCGACTGATGCCGTGGACGAGGCCATCGGTGTAGTCGCCGCGTTTGAAGTAGCCAGTCATGGTGTCCGCCAGTTCGCGCCAGAAATCGTCCCCGCACTGCGCGT
>JBEKWG010000009.1:0-97366 GCA_049513315.1 Opitutaceae bacterium | reverse complement strand
CGGCGGATCCTCACCGCCGTGCACCACCCGGCCGAGGTGCGGCCCGCCGTGCAGAAACTGGTCGCCAGCGCCAAACAAACCTCCGGACGTGACAACATCACCGCCGTCGTCGCCCTGGTGGAAAACCCCGCAGCGGAGACCGTGGCCGCCAAACCCGGATTCTGGAGGGATCTGCTGCACTTATGACTCCGGCTGACCCTGCGGGCGACGACACCCGGACCCGACGGTTGAAGTTCGCCGGGAAAAGACGTCGCGGGTGCAGGCCGGGCTACGGCAACGCAGGCGCGCCGTCGCGCCAGGCTATGGCGGTGTAAGGCGTGTCGGGTCGGCCCTTGCGGCCGGACCGAAGATCGAGACCCGCCGGCAAACGGCGGTCCTGCGGAGAAAACGAGAAAGCGGGCGCCGCCAGTCGCGCAGACATCGTTCTCCCACGGATTTCTGTGTTGCGCGAGAGGGTTAAGAATCGCTAACTCTCATCACCTCATGGAGAAAGTCGCCTTCACCCGGGAGCTGATCGAGTGGTACTGGCAGCACGGCTGTAAACGTGTCGATGACTACGTGATCCCGACGAGTACCTGGCTGAAGAAGCTGTACGAAGTCGACAAGCAGCTTGGCGCGATCGATGAGGCACTCAAGCAACCCCGTCCCGCCATGGCGATCTGGGGCCCCTCGCAGACCGGCAAGTCCACGCTCGTGTCGGCCTATGTCGACGTGAACGCCGCGTACGAGCGCAAGGAAGGGGTGGATGGCATGGGCTCGGCCCTGCATTGGCCCGGCGGCTCGCCCATGTTCTTCATGGCGCCGGAACTCTCGCCGCCGCCGTACTTGAACAAATACGTGCTCAATCCCTTCAACCAGGGTTGGGACGGCTCCTCAGCGTTGAGCCGTTTCGTCTACGGCACCACTGACCCGAAGCAGCAGGGGAACGGCCAGCATTTCGTGCGCGACGTGCAACACCCCGTTCGCATTCACCTCATCACCGCGAAGGATCTGCTGCAGGTCGTGGCGCGCGGCTACGACACGGAATGCCTGGGGCCGTCGAAGACCCGCGACGCCACCATGTGGACCGTCTCCGAGTTCGAGTCGCGCCTCGCGAAATTCAAGCGGCGGCAAACCACCGTGCCGCGGGGCTTCAGCCGTGCGGCCTACGAGGCGTTGTACGACTTTTGCGAAGTCATCAACGATCTGGTGGTGGCTGAGCTGCCTCGTTACAAGAAGCTGCTGGAAGAAGGCGAGGACAACTGGCGCAGCATGCTGGCCTCGTTGCTGGCCGATCCGGTGTTATTGAGCAGCCTTGCGACGGTCGATGATCTGGCGGCGGACATCCTGTGGGATGACTACGACGTGCTGACGCGCCTCCACCGCCGCACGCGCGACGAACTGGAACAGTGCGGCAAGCTCTGGGGCGACAAGCCCGTCTTCGCCTCGCTTGAGGCTGCGGCCACCTTCCTGAACATGGAGGCGTGCCGCATCTACTACGAGCCGCGGCCGCCCGCTCCTGACACCCAGGAGGGTATTGTCCACGAGTCGATCTCGCGTCTCGGCTGGAGGGAGGGGAACGGGGTCATCCTCATCGGCTGCGGGCCGGCCTATCCCCAGCGACTGGCCGACTCGGCGGAGCGTTTTGGCTCCCTTCAGGGGCTGGTGTGGGAACTGATCATCCCGCTCAATCCCGACAATCTCTCGGACAGCCCGTTCAAATCGTTTCTACACGATGCCGATCTGCTGGATTTCGCCGGAGTGGGCAACGAGCCGAAGAGCGATGTCTCCAAGATCGACCTCGAGTCCGGGCGAGACGAGGGGCCACAAAAGGGCAAGCCGTTCGAACCGGTGCTGTTCTTCAAGCAGATCCTCAAACGCGGCAAGACGGCCTGCATCGTTTCCACCTACGCGAAGCGCCTGACCATCGACAGCTTCAACATCTTTCAGAACATCGACAAGTTCGCCCCGATCAACGCGCCGCAGCTCATCAACGGCATCAACACGTGGTGGAAGTATTTTGTGCCCGAGTTCTACCGGAACCCGCAGGGCCGCAGCCCGCTGCCCCTCAACCTCGGCCTGATGTGGTGGGCACCGCGCCTGGCCGAGTCCGTCGGCACGCCGGAGCGCATTTTCAAGGCCATCGTGCCCATTTACGGCGAACTGGGCCCGATTGCCGACCCCGCGGTGAGCTGCACCTTCGCGTTCAACTACTACAAGTTTCCCCGCGGGAAGGTCGACTTCGAGTTCACGGTCGGCGGCAAGATCTACGAGGGCATCTGTGCCTCGCCCGAATTCCAGAAACAGTTCGACAACCCGATCAGCCGTCAGTCGTTCGACGAGATGGTGAGCGACCGGGTGACCGGCGGCACATCCTTCTTTTTTACGGTCATCAAGACGCAGCTGGAGGCGGCGCGCAGCAACCAGGCGACCAACCGCCTGGCCATCCTCGAGGCCAAGATCGACACGCTGGCGACCGATCTCGCCGACCTCCTGAAGGCGCCCAGGCTGTTTCCCCCGGTCAAGGTGGTCGATGTGCGGCGCGAGACGCTGGACCGTTTCCGTCAGCGCCTCCTGGAATCCATCAAGGGCAAGCCGGAGAAGCAGGTGCGCGAGATCAACTGGGCATTGCGCGAGTTTCTTGACGTCCAGTACCAAGTCCTGCACACGCCGCCCGCCGACCCGTCCGAAATTGATCGCCAGTTCATCCTGCGGCAGTACCGCCAATGGGCCGAGAGCCAGCTGGCGCGGTTTGACCAATGGGAACGCTCCGGCCGCAGGTCCCGCCCCGATTGGAGCTTGCTTGGCCTCACCACCCGCGAGGCGTTCCGCGAGTGTCTCGACGCCCTGCGCGCCTCGGTGGAAAGCCGGGCCGACGAGCTGGCCCGCTGGCTGGCGAAGTTGGTCGCCCAGAGCCAGTCGGCGAACAGCGACCTGCGCAACACCCAGCTGCGGCGCCATCTGGCGGTGCGCATGGCCAATGAACTGGTATCCAGCCATGCGGCCGACATGGAGATGGTCGAGGAGGAGAGTCGTTCCGAGGAGGACGCCTTCTCCGGGCCCATTGGCCGCGAATGCCTGACCTACCGCGCGTTCATCCGCCCCTTCGTGGAGGGCCAGCTGGCCGCCTTCCTCAGCCTGCGGATCGACCCGACCAAGCGGCCGGACGACCTTCCCGGAGACAAGGAACTGGCCGCGTTGTGTGACCGTTACAACCTGCGGCCGGTGTAGCCGCCTTCCCGCCCCGCCATGATCGAACTCGAAGTTTTCCCCAACACCGGCCACCAGTTCTTCCACGTGCCGTTGAAGAGTCTCGCCCCCCGGAAAACGGACGAGGAGCTGAAACGTTTCGTGCAAAGGAATCGCGGACCCTGGGCGCCATGGAGCGAGTTCTGCCCGTGGCTGGTCTACCAGTACGCCATCGAGACTTCACCCTACACCGGCGAGGAGACCCCAATCATCAAACTGGCCATCGAAACCAACCTCGGCCTGCCCGACCGCGGCCTGCTGTTTGGCGTCGAGCGGTTCACGTTCAAGAACCTTGAGAAAGACCGCGCGGAACAGGAGGCCCACAAGCGATATCAAGCCTACGAAAAGGCCCGCGCCAGCGATACGATTGTCTATCCCTATGCCAGCCTCGACCGGGCCAAACTGTGGGACGATTACCCCACCAAGCGACTTTTCCTTGACCAGTTGAGCCCCACGTTGCCGGTGCGCCACCGCGCCGGAGAAACTCCATCGGAACCGCTCCCGCTCCCGCCCGGCCTCCTGGCCGTGCACTGGAAGAAGCCCGCGGGTGCCGATCCCGTCGAGGTCGATCTGATCGTCGATCTGGGCAACACGCGCACCGTCGCCCTGCTGCTCGAAAATCCCGGCCAGGAACGCATCCCCTTCGGTCGCCGGGTGAAAATCCTCCGTTTCATCCCGCGCGGCTGTCCCTACAGCCAAGCCTACACGCTGCCCGAGCCCGGCAAGGCCAACGACGACTACGCCATCATTGATTCGTGGCTCATCCTCCACCGGTCGATTTTCGCCAGCCGCGAACCGCCTTTCTCTGAAGAGAAGGTATTTGAACACTGGCAGGCGGAATCACCCGGGCCGGGCGCGCCGGTGTTGCGCGTGCAGCACCTGCCGCAGACGTTCGTCGAGCTTTCCCCGGCCCTGATCGGTGGAGGCAAGGCGCCCGAAGGCGCGGCCCAGATCCTGGCCCAAGTCCGCCTTAACACCGACGCCCGCTTCTCGCTGAGCAGTCCCAAGCGTTACGCGTGGGATGAGGAGCCCGTCGGCCGCCGTGGCGGCACTTACTGGAGGCAGATCCCCAACGATACCGATCCCGCCATCCCTGATGCGTTCGACGATCTCCGCGGTCTTTTCCGCTTTTATATGGATCCCGGCGGGGTGGACTGGGACTGGGAGCACCAGCCGACCATCGATGACTTCCGCGGCAAGCCCATGGTCAATTCTCCGCCCGAGTATCCCCGGCGCGATGTCATCTGCTGGTTTGCACTCTCCATCATCGAGTGCGCCTATCGCCAGATCAATTCCGCCGGCTATCTCACGATGGTGGGCCGGGAGAGCCTGCCGCGCAAACTCCGCCAGATTCGCGTGACGTTTCCCTCCGGCTGGACGTGGGAGGAGCAATCTCGGTATCTCGCCCAGTGGCAGCGCGCGATCGACCTCTTCGCCCTGACTCACTTCGCCGATCTCCGCCCCATCTCGCTCGGCGGCGGCGAGGGCGGCGAGAAGCCACTGCTCGTGGAACGCTCGCTCGACGAGGCCGTGTGCTCGCAGCTCCCGGTGCTTTACTCCGACATGCTGTTCCTGGGGGGAGATGGCCTCAACTGGTTCCAGACGTACGGTCGGCAGAACTCTGCCACCGTGATGAACGTCGATATCGGCGGCGGCACGACCGACATCTCGATCATCCGTTACGACCTCAAGTCCGCCGAACAGGATGCGGCCCACCGGTTCATGGGGCACCGCGGGACGACGGCGGTGCAGTCCATGCTGCTCTTTCGCGACGGCTACTCCATTGCCGGCGACATGCTGGTGAAACGCATCGTCGAGAAGGTGCTGCTGCCCGCCTGGCTGAAGGCCGGCGGCCTTGACAAGTTCGAGGACAATCCGCCGGCGCGGCGCGCGTTGCTTACCCTGCTCAAGTCGCCGGCCACCGAAACCATTGCCCAGGTCGATCCCAAGACCATCACGAAGCTCGTCCGCGTCGTGCGCCTAGTCTTCATTCCGCTGGTCAATCAGTGGCTGCAGCAGCTTGCCATTGCCGAGAGCTATCCCGATTCGCCCCGCCGTCCCCTCGTCATCAAGGAATTGGTGCATCCCGACTGCCTCAGCGACCTCAACGAGCTTGCCCTCAAGGTCATTGTCGCAAAGTGCGAGCACTGGGGCGTGGAGGACAATCTGCTGCGCCTGCGCGAGGCGCGACACTTCGCCGAGTGGTTCGCCCGGTTGCGCGAGCGTGACGAGGTGCCGTTTCCGCTGGGGGCGCAGCTTCCCGCCGACACGGCGGCGCTGGAAGCCTGCATCGCCGATGTGTTCGAGAATATGTTCGCTTCGCTCGGCCTGCTCGTAGCGCGCAACAACTGCCACCTCGTCGTCGTTTCCGGGAAACCCTCGGAGCTGCCTCACTTGCGCCGGCTGTTGGTCCGCAACCTGCCCACCCTGCCGCAACGTATCATCCAGGTGAAAAACTTCCCGGCGGGCGACTGGTATCCCTTCGTCGGCGACGACGGCATCAAGATCAACGATGCCAAGACCTGCACGGTCGCCGGTGCCGCGCTGTACCAGGACATCCTCAACGGCAACCTCGGGGGCTTCAACATCGAGCAAACGTCCATCGACACCTACTCGAAGACTTATTTCTGGGGCCTGCTTTCGCGGACCGGCGATCCGGCCGATTTCTACAAGGCCGACAGTCTGATGTTCCGCCCCGGGGACTATGTCGCCGCCAAGCCGCTGGCCGACAGCGAGAATACCATCGCCTTGGAGCGGGAATTCGACCTGCCCCTCAACTGCCGCATCGGCCGCCAGATCAAACAGGTCGCCGGGGTTCGGCCCGAGCCCGTGTACCGTTTGGAATGGATTCCGCAGCAACCGCACGACAACCGTCCGGTGTTTGCCCACGTGCGCCTGCGCTGGCTTTCCACCCTCGGCCAGGGCGAGCGGCTGCAACTGGTGGAGGTCACGCCTTTGCCCGGTCAGCCGGTGGATATCGATCCCGCCGAGGTCCGCCTCAAGCTCAACACCATGCTCGATGCCAGCTTCTGGTTGGATGAACCCTGGTTCGATGCCGACGGCATCTTTAGTGCCTGACGGTTTTCCTTATGCGCGCCTCCCGCTGTTTTATTGCGGTCAGTGTCCTGCTGAGCGCGACGCAAACAATTGCGCTGCGGGCGGCAGCCTCAAAGTCTGACCCAGCCACCCCCGCCACCGGCACAACCACCCCCGCCGGGGCGGTCGACCTTGCCCCAGCCGATGTCAAAGAGCTGCAGAAGGCCATCAAGGCGCTCCATGAGCGCTACGAGGAACAAGGCAAGGCTCTCACCAAAGCCAACGACACCCTCGAGATTTTGCGCAGCCGCATCGAGCAGGATCTCCATCCCGTCGATCTCGACCCGCTCAAGGAGAGTCTGGGCAAGATCGTCCGCAACATCGCCGACCTGCAAGGCGCCGTGGGCAAACTGGCCGCCGCCCAGGAACAGCGTGCCGCCGGCGAGACGCCTAAGTTCGCCGAATTCACCGCCGCGCTCACGTCTCTCAAGGAGCAGGTGGCCAAGCTTGACGATAATCTCGCCCAATTGCGCAAGACGGTGGCTGCCCGTGCGGCTCCGGCGCCGCAACCGGTCGAACTGGGCTTCCGGTTGGGCGCGGCGCTGGCGCTGTCTGCCGTGTGCACCCTGTTGCTGGCGGGCCTCATCGTTTATACGAGCCGCCGGCAGCACCGCGAGCGGCAGGCCCTGCGCGGCGAACTGACCGCTGCGACGAATCAAACCCGGGAACACCTCCAGCAGAGTTTGCAGGCGACCGCCGCCGACTTGAACCGTGCGCTCAGCGACCGCGAACAACGGTTGACCGACACGCTGAACGAAATGCAACGGCTCCTGACGCAGCTTGATCGTGCGGAATCGCGTCCGGACGCTGATTGGCCACCTGTGACTACGCCGCCCATGCCCACGGATGAAAAAACCGCCGGATCGGGCGGTTCCAGCCTCGCTTATTCAGACGCGCTTTGGCCTTCCGTTTTTCTCGATCCCTCCTCGCCGCTAACCCGTTGGCGGGCGCTCCTTGAATCGCATTTGTCATCGCCGGAGCATCCCGCTCTCCCGGTCTTGTCCGCCGTGTTGGCTCTCCGGGTGACCCTCGAGCGTTCCGTCCTTACACTGCCGGACGTGGCCGACGCCGTGGCGGCAGTTTCGCTGGCGATTCATGCCTACTGGAACAGTCTGACCGAGCTCAGGGAGGAGGACCGCCAGCAGGCCGACGCTGATTGGATCGGCGGTCTCAAGCATATCGTCGCCCCTGCCGTTCCCTCGCTCGACATCCGGGAAATCGTGCCCGGTGCCCGTTTCGATCCCAACACCATGCAGACCGTGCAGGAAGGCTCTGGCAATCATCTCAACGTCGCCGCGGTTTATTCTTGGGTGCTTCTCGACCGTTCCGGCGAGCGTCCCAAGATCCTGCACCGCGCCCGCATAGCTACCACCTAAGTCCCCATGAGCGTCCCTGATTCCGCCTCTCCCGCCACCCGCCGCGATCTCAAATCGCCGTATTTTCTCCTGCGTACTCCCGACGGCATCGACTCTTATTTTACGGGCGAAAATCTGCCGATTGTGCAGTCGCCCAAGGAGCCGCTTTCGCGCTTCCTCGCCCCGGCCCGGCTCGTCGAGAGCGGCACGCTCCGATCCATCGCCTATGATCTCGACGCCGTGCCGCTCGACACGGCGCACCCGATGGAGTTTCTGCCGCAGAGTGAAATTGACGCCTTCGCCGAGGCGGTCCGTGCCTTCCATGACAAGGCCCACGCCGCCACACCCCGCGTCGTTCCGCACGAGAAGCGCCTGCGAGCTCACTTCCGCCTGCCCGACCCCGACCTTGAATCCGATGCCTACTGGGTTTATGGGCCGGCCCATGATCGCCGCCTCCTGATCCTGTGGGGCTGCGAGTTCAAGGCCGGCACCTCTCTCCCCCTTGCGCCCGACGCTGAGCTGAAAATCTCCGCCGGGCACACGGTGCTCGACAGGCTGCAAGCCCGCGTGATGTCGTGGGAGATACGCCAGCGCGAGGCTTTCAAGCTCGCCCTCGATCCGGCGGAGCCCATCTCCCGTTTTCTTGCCCGGCCCGCCGTGGACACCGACGGCCGACCGGTTGGCGTTGTCCTCGGGGGGCAGACCATCCCCGAAAAAAAGCTCAAGCCGCTCAAGCGCATCCTCACGACCGAATGTGTGACGTTCGAGAAAGCCGCCACCCGCTTCTACGACAAGGCGAAAGCGGAGACCGCCGGTGTCACCGCCTACGAAAAGGAACTCCGCCGCGCTTTCCGGCTGCCCGATCCTGATAAACAGCCGCAGGCTTTCCGCCTCCATGGCAAGAGCCTCATCGTTGTCGTCGATGGCAAGGAAACCCACGACGCCACCCTCCCGCTGGTGGACCACCCGGTGCTGCCGCCGATTTCCGGAGCGCCTGCGCCCACCCCGGCTGCGGCGGAGGGCGCCGTCGTCGTAGCCGCGGGCGCAAAGACTAGACCGACGGTGGCCGCGAAGCTGAAACTGCGCACCGTCTCCTCCAGCCTGGTCTACGGCTTGGCCGCCGCCGCGGTGATGGTGCTCCTGATCGGTGGCTTTGCGCTTTGGAAGTTCCTCCCCGACCGCACTCCGCCCAAGGTGGTCGAGTCGGCCGACTATCCCGCTGCCCTCGATGCCAATACCGTCGTGGTCCGGTTTTCCAAGCCGCTCAGCGCCGCATCGCTGCAGGTAAAACCCGCCGCCGCCCCTGGTTCAACCGCCATGACCGCGCCTTTCATCTTCGGCAACAACGAGGCCACGGTCGAATCCACCGCCTTGGATTCCATCGATCCTTCCAAAGTCGTGCTGAAGACCTCGCCGCTCGTCGACGGCAAGACCTACCGGCTTACCATCAGCAGTGTCGCCGATCGGGCGGGCAACAAGCTCGCGGCTGCCACCTCGGTCGAGTTCAAATATCTCGACACGGTCGCACCCAAGATCGAGTTCGTCTCCGCCGGCGAGAATGCGAACAATCTCGTGCTGATCTTCTCAAAGCCCGTCGCCGAGGCCTCCGCCGCCCGCGGCAGCAACTACACCATTTTCATCCTTGAGTCCGGCGGGGAAGGCGCGCCCCAGAAAATCGCCGCCGGCCGCCTCGACTCCGAGGACAAGAGCGGCCGCACGGTCATCCTCGAGGCGACGAAGGACTTCGTCGGCAACCAGCCCTACCGCTTCGACAGCCTCACGGGTGTGACCGACACGTCGGTCAGCAAGAATCCCGTGGCCCTGCCGGCCAAGGGTCTCGAATTCACCTATCGCGATCTGTTGCCGCCGCGCATCAAGGGCGTTTCGGCCAGCGGCCGCAAGTTGGAGCTGACCGTCGAGTTCAGCAAACCGGTCGATCCCACGGCCGCGGTGGACGTGGCCAATTACGGCGCCTCGACCCCCGATAAGACGGCGCTTAATTTTGTCAAAGGTGCCGCCAAGCTCGATGATTCGGGTCGGCTGCTGACCCTGCGGATCGAGCCGGTGCACCTGTCCGCTGGCCGCCACCTGCTCGCCGTCAGCAACGTGGCCGACCGCGCCGGCAACAAACCCGCCAAGCCGCTGGAATACGCTTTCGAATTCGCCGACGCCATTGACCATAGCCCGCTGACCATTGCCGAGCATAATCGTCGCGGGACGCAGCTCACGCTTACGTTCAACCGCGCGCTCGATCCCTCTGCCCTCGCCGATCGCAGCAAATACCGCATCCTCGACAGCAGCCAGGGGCCGACCGACATCGCCGTCACCGAAGCGCGTCGCGTGCCCGAGGATCCGGCCAAGGTGCTGCTCATTCTCTCGAAGACGCCGCCCTCCGGCAGCCAGTTGCTCATCACGGCCACCGACGTGACCGACATCTTTGGCTACAAGCAGGGCGAACCTGTCCAGCGCCGCATAACCGTCAGCGGTATCGGCACGGCTTCCGAGCAGGTGCTCGCGTGGCTCGGCCGGCCGGAACTCAAGAGCAACACCGTCACCCTCACGATCAAGGAGGAGGTGGCCCGCCGCACCGCCGAGAACCTCGTCAATTACGAATTCACCCCCGACACCATCCAAGCCACCCACGTCAAGGAGGTTCGCGTGGAAACCGATGCCAAGTCCGGCACGCGCCGCACCATCATCACCTTGGTCCTCCGGGCGCCCCTGCTGTCGCCCGCCGGCGTCAAGCTGGCCGTGCACGACCTCGAGGCCGAGGGCCTTGCCTTCCTCGGCTCGCAGAATCTCGATCCTATCGAGCTGGTCGCCGCTCCATAGCGATGGACGGTGCCGCGGAGCCGTCGGTGAGCGATTGCCCTAACTCCATCTCCCCAGCACCGGTACCGCCAGAGCGCATCTGGTAGAAACGCATCACGGATGAATGGCGATACTCCCACCCGGCGCGCCGATGCGGACGATTACCTGACTCGGAAGGGGCTGGCGACGGGGCAGAAGGTGTTTGGGCGCTACGTGCTCGAAACGGAATTGGGAGCGGGCGGAATGGGCGTGGTGTGGCGGGCACGGGACGAGGAACTGAGCGACCTCGTGGCGCTGAAGTTTCTCCCGGAGGTGGTGGCGCGCGACGCCGCGGCGGTTGACGAACTCAGGGAGGAGACACGCCACGCGCTGCGGCTGACGCACCCGAACATCGTGCGCATTCGCAATTTTGAGCGCGAGGGCAACGTGGCGGCCGTCTCGATGGAATTCATCGATGGCACCACGCTCTCCCATCTGCGGCTGCAGCAGCCGGGCAAGGTGTTCTCGGTGGAGAAGCTGGCGCCGCTGGTCGCACAACTGTGTGCTGCGTTGGATTACGCGCACCGGCAGGCGAAGGTGGTGCACCGGGACCTGAAGCCGGCGAACATCCTGGTGACCAAGGATGGCGTGGTGAAGATCACGGACTTCGGCATCGCGCGCAGCCTGAGCGAGACGTCGACGCGGCTGACGGGCCGGGCGGGCGGCACCAGCGGCACGCTGCTTTACATGAGCCCGCAGCAGGTGGCGGGCAAGAAGGCCACGCCGGCCGACGACATTTATGCGCTGGGGGCGACGCTCTACGAGTTGCTGACGGGGAAGCCGCCGTTCTACACGGGCGACATCACCCACCAGATTCTGCAGCAGGCTCCAGCCAGTCTGGCGGCGCAGCGGGCCGAACTCGGTGTGGACGGTCCGCCGATTCCACGCGAGTGGGAGGAGACGATCTTGGCCTGTCTGGCGAAGGAGCCGCAGGTCCGGCTGCAGTCGGCGCGGGAGGTGGCGGAGAGGCTGGGGCTGGCGCCGCTGATGGCCGGGGCGCCGTCCCCGTTGGAGTCGGGCCTTCAGGCGGGCTTGGAGCGACCCCAGAGGGAAGCGCCGCCGCCATCGGCTTCGGGCCGTCGCAGATCCAGAATCCCCCTGCTGGCCGCCGCCATCGTCGCCCTTGCCCTCGGCGGGTGGTACTACTTCGGGTCTCTTCGGCCGGCGCAGCTGCGGCAGGCGGAACAGCAGCGGATCAAGCTGGAGCAGGCCGCGGCCGCGTCGCGGGCGCAGGCGGAAAAGGAGCAACGGGCGCAGGCGGCCATCCTCGCGCGGATCGACGCTTTGATCGACGGCGCGGCGCCGGAGGCGCGGCAGGCCACTGAGGAGGCGGTGAAAGCATATCTGGCCGGCGCGCCGGACAAAGACCGGGCGGTGGTGCAGGACCGCTGGGCCGCGCGGCTGGCCGGCTGGGAGGCGGCGCGCCTGGCGACCACGCGCGGGGGGCTGATCATCACGACCACGCCGCCGGAGGCGGAGGTGGGCGTGGGCGGGTTTGCCGTTGAAAAAAGCCCGGCGACGCTGAAAGAGGTGAAGCTCGGCAAGTATCCCGTGATCATCCGGCTGGCGGGCTACGAGGAGGAGCGCCGCGAGGCGGAGGTGAAAGAGAACGAGTTCACGACGCTGGATGTGATGCTCACGCGCTCGACCGGCGCGTTGAATCTGGCGTCCGTGCCCGATGGGCTGAGCGTGGACGTGGCCGGGCGCGCCGGGCCCGGCGCGCCGCCGCTAGCCGCCCCCCAGACCGTCAAGACGCCCACCACGCTCAAGCTGCCGACGGGCGACTACACGCTCACCTTTCACCGGGCCGGCTGGCCCGACCAGCAGCAGAGCGTGACCGTGGCGCGCAACGAGACGAAGCCCGTGCTGGCGGAGTTTGTCGGTGGCGCGCTGGAGATCACTTCGACACCCTCCGGGGCGGAGGTGTTCTCGCAGGGCAAGCGTCTCGGCATCACACCGCTGAGCTTCCCCGACCTCATTCCGGGCAGCTTCGACCTCGAGTTTCGCCTGAACGGCTACCAGAACGCCACCGCCCGCGGCAAGGTGCGGGCGAAGGAGACGGCCCGGGAGGCGGTGACCTTGGAGAGAATCCGCCGGCCGGAGGAGGGCCAGGCGTGGATGGTGCCGGATCTGAATCTGGAGATGGCGTCCGTCCGTCCGGGCACCTTCACGATGGGCAGCCCGGCGAACGAACCGGGTCGTGTGAACGACGAAGGCCCGCAGACGCGGGTGACGCTCACCCGGGCGTTCTGGCTGGGGCAGACCGAGGTGACGCAGGCGCAGTGGGAAGCGCTGATGGGGAGCAATCCGTCGACCTTCAAGGGGGCCAGCCGGCCCGTCGAGCAGGTATCGTGGAATGACGCGATGGCGTTTTGCCGGAAGCTGACGGAGCGGGAGCGGGCGGCGGGGCGGCTGCCCAAGGGGTATGCCTACACGCTGCCGACGGAGGCGCAGTGGGAATACGCGTGCCGGGCGGGAACCACGGGCTTGTATGCCGGAGACGGAAACTTGGACGACATGGGGTGGTACGAAGGGAACAGCGGGAACACGACGCATCCAGTGGGCCAGAAGCAGCCGAATACCTGGGGGCTTTATGACATGCATGGCAACGTTTGGGAATGGTGCCTCGACTGGTACGGAAATTATCCCGGCGGCAGGGTCACGGACTATGCAGGTCCTTCTACGGGCACGCGCCGCGTCTTCCGCGGCGGCGGCTGGGGCCGCGGCGCCGCCTTCTGCCGCTCCGCGTTCCGCTTCAAGGGCGTTCCCAGCTTCCGCTTCTTCATCCTCGGCCTCCGCGTTGCTCTCGCGCCCCAAGTTCAGCCGGTAGCGACGCGCTATGCGCCGGTAATTTCCCGTTGAAGGCGTGGTGCGTTCGCGCCAGTAGTTCCGAGCATGGCCGACGATGACTCCATGCGGCGCGCCGATGCGGACGATTATGTCACGCGGGCCGGGCTGGTGGCAGGGGGGAAGGTGTTTGGCCGCTACGTGCTGGAGGCGGTCGCGGGCCGCGGCGGCATGGGGGTCGTCTGGAAGGCGCGCGACGAAAGGCTGGAGCGCCTGGTGGCGTTAAAATTCCTGCCGGAGGTGGTGGCTGGGGATCCGGAGGCGGTGCGCGACCTGTTGCGCGAGACCAAGCGCTGCCTCGAACTCACGCATCCCAATGTCGTGCGCGTGCACGATCTGGTGCAGGACGGTCTCCTAGCGGCGATTTCGATGGAATATGTCGCTGGGGAGAGTCTGGCGAAGAGGAAAGCGGAGGCACCGGGCGGCTGCCTGACAGTGGAGGAACTCGCACCACTGGTGGCCCAGCTCTGCGCCGCCCTGGACTACGCGCACGGCGAGGCCAAGGTGGTGCACCGGGACCTGAAGCCGGCCAACCTGCTGGTGACGGGCGACGGCAAGGTGAAGGTGACGGATTTCGGCATCGCCCGCAGCCTGACCGACACGCACACGCGGCTGACGGGCCGGGTGGGCGCCACCAGCGGCACCCTGGCCTACATGAGCCCGCAGCAGGTGATGGGCAAGAAGGCCACGCTGGCCGATGACATTTATGCGCTGGGGGCGACGCTCTACGAGCTGCTGACGGGGAAGCCGCCGTTCTACACGGGCGACATCACCCACCAGATCCTGCAGCAGGCACCCGCCAGTCTGGCGGCACGGCGGGCCGAGTTGGAGGTGAAGGGCGGACCGGTTCCGTCGGTGTGGGAGGAGACGATACTGGCCTGCCTGGCCAAGGAGCCGCAGGACCGGCCGCAGTCGGCGGGCGAGGTGGCGGCGCGGCTAGGGCTGGCAAGGGGGGAAGTCGAAGGGGCGAAGGCGAAAGGCGAAAACCAGGTCGGGCGCGTTGACGAGCGTGGCCGGGAGCGGGTGGAGACGCCGGCATCAAGGATGCGCTGGTTCGTGCTCGTCGCCGCAGCGGCCATCGTCCTTGGCGTGGCGGGCTACCTGTTCTGGCCGCGGGGCGCGGGGCCGGCGGCGGCGGCTTCCAGGCCGGCGGAGAAGTCCTCCGTCACGCAGGAACCTTCAGCGAAGCCGCTGGAAACGGTTCCACCGGTGGTGAGGCCCGCGGCCGCGCTGCCCCGGGAATTCACCGTCACGGTCGATCCGGCGGACGCCGGGGCTCGCCTCTGGCTGGGGCCGGTATCGGATGTCGAGGTCAAGGATGGCAGGGCGGTGCTGAAGGATCTGCCCGACGGCGAGCAGGAGCTAGTTGTGCAGGCGCCGGGCTACCAGCCGTTCACGACGCGGGTGACGGTGAAGGACGGCCGCGGCAGCGTGGAGGCGAGGCTGGTGGCGGTGCACGGCACCGTAGCGGTCACGGCCCGGCCCGGCACTCAGGTGACCGCGGTGGACGAGCACGGCCGGGAGACGCAGCTAGGGGCGGTGCCGGCCGGCGGGGTGCTCGACGTGGAGAACCTGCTCAACTTGGGCCGCTACACGCTGCGGCTGGAGCACGCGGACTGTGCGGCGGTGACCGTGCCCGGCGTTGAGCTGGTGCTGGGCCGCACGGCAAAGGTAGCGCCGGCGCAGACGCTGCTGCCGGGCGAGCTGCGGGTCTTTTCCGTCCCCACGGGCGCGGAGGTGCGGGTGGATGGAGTCGTGGCGGGAACCACGCCGGCAACCATCAAGAGCCAGCCGAGCGAGCAGGCGCTGCGGTTGGAAGTCTTCCTGCGCGGCTACCGGCGGGTGGAGCAGGCGGTGACGCTCCAGCCCAAGGAAGTCCGCAGCGTCAACGTCGGCACGCTGACGGCGGAGAACGGCAGCCTGGAGTTGCGGCTGACGAATGCCGAAGTCCGGATGGCGGACCTGGCAATTCGAATCGACGGAAGGACTGTCAACGCCGGGCCGGCGCTTGCGGCCGCGCCGTTCCGCCTCGACGGCCTCGAAGTCGGCAGCCGCACGGTCGAGATCGTGCATCCCGACTACGAGCCGTGGCGGCAGGCGGTGACCGTGCGCGACCAGGAGATGACGGCGGTAAACGTGGAGCTGAAGCCGAAGCCGGGCACGGTGGCGTGTGAGACAACGCCGGCGGGGGTGCGGGTGGTGATCAACGGCGGAGACCGGCACAACATTACACTCATCGACGACCGGACGCAGGCGGAGAGGCTGACGCCGCTGCGCGTGGCGCTGCCGCCGGGCGAGTACACACTGCGCTTCGAACTCAAGGGCTACAAGGCGGCGGCGCGGACGGTGTCCGTGGCGGCCAACCGCACGGTGGAGGTGTCGGCATCGCTGGAGAAGCAAGTTCTTCCTGGACCTAGCCAGGGCCAGACGTGGACGGTGCGGGATTTGAATCTGGAGATGGCGTACATCCGGCCGGGTACGTTCACGATGGGCAGTCCTGCCTCAGAGAGCGGGCGGTCTAGCGACGAAGGCCCGCAAACACAGGTGACGCTCACTGAGGGCTATTGGCTGGGGAAGACCGAGGTTACTCAGGCGCAGTGGGAGGCGCTGATGGAAAGCATTCCCTCGAAATTCATGGGGCCGGACCGGCCGGTGGAACAGGTCTTTTGGTCCGACGCGATGGAGTTCTGTCGGAAGCTGACGGAGCGCGAGCGCTCGGCCGGTCGCCTGCCGGAGGGCTACGAGTACACGCTGCCGACGGAGGCGCAGTGGGAGTATGCGTGTCGGGCGGGGACCACGGGTCAGTATGGCGGGGACGGAAATCTGGACGACATGGGCTGGTACCGCCAGAACAGCGGCAACACGACGCATCCGGTGGGACAAAAGCAGGCGAACGCGTGGGGGCTTTATGACATGCACGGCAACGTCTGGGAATGGTGTTTGGACTGGTATGGCAATTACCCCGGCGGCTCGGTGCGCGATCCGACGGGCCCTGCTTCGGGCACCGGCCGCGTCGGCCGCGGCGGCGGCTGGGGCAGCTACGCGATCGGCTGCCGCTCCGCCTTCCGCTCCGGGGGCGTCTCGGGCTACCGCTTCAACGGCCTCGGCTTCCGCCTCGCCCTTGCGCCGCAGGTCAATCAGCCGGCGACCGTGGCGGCCAACCACACGGCGGAGGTGTCAGCCTCTTCAGAAAAGTTCCGCGGCGCGGAGGAGGACCAGAGGGCGACAGAGCCAGAGCTGGACCAGCGTTTCAAAGAGATGGCCGCCCAATACCGCGCCTCACCGCAAAAGCCTTTGCCGGATAAAATCAGCCGCTGTGACGTTCTAGCAAAAACAGCAATACTGACGAAGGACTACGATCGTGCGATTGATATCTACGAAGACGGGTTGAAGGAGATGCCGACCTGGGCGGTGGGTCACTTCAACGTGGCCATTCTGCTTGGGAACTCCAAGAGCTACAACTCGGCGATTTTGCACATGAAGATGTATCTGGAATTGGAACCCAATGCGCCGGATGCTCTTTCCGCCCAAGATCAGATCTACATATGGGAGCAGAAAACCAGCAAGCACTGAAAGCAGGACAAAATTGCCTCATGCCCGCGTGCAGCAGAAGTAAGAGGAGCAGGCCTCCTTCCGCGTCCGCCGCGTCGGCAGCCTCGGCTTCCGCCTCACCCTGAGTTCAGTTCCGTAGTGGTATGGCTGAGGCGAGCGGATTCGCAGCGCTCAGTTGGTCGTTCGGGTGCCGGAATTTTCCATTGCCGGCATTACTGGCAATGGCCAGAAGTCTGGGGCATGCCGAGCGACGACAACTCCATGAGATCGGTGCCGGTGCCTGACCCCGACAACTACCCCACGGTGCGGGGACTCTCGGCGGGGCGGAAGGTGTTTGGGCGCTACGTGCTCGAAACGGAATTGGGGGCAGGCGGAATGGGCGTGGTGTGGCGGGCGCGCGACGGGGAGCTGGGCGATCTAGTGATCGCTGAAATTCCTGCCGGAGGTTCGTCCGGCGAGAAACCCGTTTAAGAGATCCGCAATTCGTAGTTCAGATTGCCCAGGCGGATGACGTGCGCGGGTTGCAGCGGCAGCACCTCGCCCGCCGCCAGCCGGTGTTCGTCGAGCGCCACAGCGCTGGCGCCTCCGGCGGGCACTTCCAGCCAGAAGCCGTCCTGCCAGTGATGGAAGCGCACGGCCACCGGAGGGAGGCCCGGTTGCTCAAGTCGCACGGCACATTGCGGAGCCGAGCCAAGCGTTGCCTCGGAGAGCAGCCATACCGCCGTCACAACCACCTCGCGGCAGGTGACGGGCAGAAAACGCAGGCATCCGAGCGGACGCTGGGGCACCATTTGGGTGGGCTGCGTGGAGATGGTGGTGGCGGCGGGCATGGCTAACGGTCCGTCGGGCGACACCGCGGGCAGCTGCAGGACAGCGAGCTCGTAGCCAAATTGGCCGAGCTTCAGCCGGCGTTCTTTGGCGAAATTGAGGGCAATGGCTGCCGTGATGCTCTGGCCGTCTATGATCGTGCCGTTGGTGCTGGGCTTGACTTTGCCCTCTGCCAGCACCTCGCCGTCCTGCACCCAAATCTGATTACCCTTGAGAAAAAACGTCGTGTTAACCCGGCTGATCGTCTCATTTTTCTGCCGGTTCGCCTCATTCTCAGGCAGAAAGACGGTCGCGAAATCAACGGAAGCACGGCGGCGGCCGAGGACGAAGCGGGGTCGGGCCACCAGATGAATGGGTGGAGCCGGCTGACGCAAGGTGCCCTCGATGCGCACCGGCACAAGCTGCAGCAAAGTGCCGCGCGTCGGCGAAAGGGCGGACGGCTTTGGAACGGGCTTGGGCGCGGCTGGCGACGTCGGACCAGCCGCTCTGAGTTCGGACGGGGGAGGTGCGGTGGGCGCGGCAGCGGGGGGTGCGGAGGCCGGCGGGGGAGGTGGGGAGGGGATGGAGGCAAAGGGCGGCATGGATGGCACGGCAGCCGACGGCTTCCGTTCCGGACCAAGACGCTCCTCGATCTCGATAATACGCTTCTCGAACCCAAAGCGCACCGCTTCATCTTTGATCTCCGGGACGAGCGGTTTGATTCTGCTCAGACAGAGCCGGATGACACCGCGCACGGCGTTGGGTTTGGCGATTTCGGCGGCAATCTCGGCAAAATAGGTCTCGGCGCGGCCGATGATTTCGAGTTGGGCGACCAGATCATTGGCCGACTCCAGCAGTGCCGTTTCCTGCTGGAGTTTGAGTTTAACCGGTTTGGGCAGATCCTCTTCGCGCAAGGAAAGCGCAATTTCCGAGAAACGGCGCGCCCGCGCCCGGACCACTTCAGCGGCTGGTGTGTCGGCTGGCAGGCCGAGCAGATCGCAAAGTTCTTCCCGCGTCATGGAGAAAGCAGCCAGCAGCCCAGTCGGTTGGGACAGACAGCCGTGCTTGAAGAGGCGCACCTGGCGCCGTCAGCGGTCAATGCCACCATTGACGGCTCGGAGCTTCTCTTCCTGCGTTCACTCAACGCCGACAGGCAGACTGGATTTGATGACAAAGGGGCTATCCCAGTCGGTCGTGCCGCTGACTGCAATCGTGTAGGTGGCAGAAGCGGTAAACGTGGCCGTGACCTGTGCGCCCGACGTGCTGCTGAGCGTGGGCGAACCAGAAGGGCTGGTGATTTCCCACTTGGTCACCGTGAAGCCAGTACCACCGGTGTGGTCCGACAAGGCCAGGGTGTAGCTCAAGCTGCCGGCAGCTTTTTTCTCGGAACCGGACACCGGAACAACCTCCAACGCCCAGGTGCGCGACTCGCCATCGACCCGATTCACCACAAAGGTGTTCGGCGCAGAGGGGCTCGGCGTCGGCCGGAACGTAACCTTGGTTTCGCGCGTGAGCCGGGCGCCCTTGCCGCCCACATAGACTTTCTCGATGCCCTTGGCTTCGCCGTTCTTCCAGTCGAAATCGGGCGGAATCACAAGTTCGCTGCCGTCCTCACCGACGTATTTGGCGCCATTCCCTCCCGGCGTAGCGCCTCCGCCCCGCGTGCCGTCGGCCCTGATGACAGAACCATCGGCAAGCTTGATTGAACCGTCGGGTTGCACCTCGCAACCCTTCAGGTCGACCACGGACCCGTCCTTGAGGCGAAGTTTGCCGTCCGGCAGGGCGGTAGCCCCGGGGATGGTGACGGTGGTGCCGTCTTTGCCGACGACCGTCGCTCCAGAGGATGAAGTGAAGAGCGTGTTTCCGCCGCCCAACGCTTGCGCGCCCGCGGTATTGAGGGTTTCGCCGCTGGCCAGGGTAACTGTGCCGTTGCCGTTATCCTGCGCGTTCTTGATCGCCACGGCTCCAACGCCGGGGACGTTTATCTGCGCGGTACGCTGGCCCGCGACACCGCTGGCCACGGCATTCAGCACGTTCTGATTGGAGCGATCATCGTTGCGGCGGTTCTCATCGGAGAACGTGGTCATGACCTTGGTGAGTTGCTCCTCCGCCGTGTGGCGGGCGGTGGCATCCGCTGTATTCATCCAGGTGCGCACCTTGCTCAGGGCCACCATGACCGCCGAGTAACCGTGCCCCTGCAGGTTGACGGCGAAATCCTCCACCTTCTTTTCAACCTCGAAGTATTTCGGCCGCAAGACATCGCGATACTTGGCGCGGTATTCCTCGCGCGCGGTTTCACTGAACAGCAAGCGCTGCAGCAATTCGATCCGCCGCGGGTGGCCATCGATCAGTTTGGCCGAGTCAAACAACGAACGAATGGCGCGCATGCCGGTGGCCGTGGCGCTGTCGAGCCGGTTCTCGCCGACCCGCAACAATCCTTCGTTGAGTTGCGCGGTCGTGTCCTCCAGCAGCGTCGCAATCTGCCGCTGCTCGCGATCAATATCGCGGCCCTTCAGCAATGCCTCCCCTCCAGCCGGGGGCGGGGGTTGGGCTCCACTCGGGGGCGGAGGTTGGGTGTTTTGGCCGATCGCGACCGGCCAAAACGGCAGAGCCATCAGCGCTGCGAAAATCATCCGACGGTAGGAGCGAGTATTCATAATGAAAGCCAGTAGATATTGACCGCAGGGATCTTGAGAAGGCTTGCACAGGGACCGTCAACTTCAACATAAATTTCGTACCTGCACCCTCCGCACGGTCATCGATGAATGCCAATTCTCATCCGGATGATTCATCGTTGACCCAACGCCGGCGATCCGGATTTCGGGAGTCACGGTTCCCGCGGCTCGCTACGCGCAGGAGCGTCAGGATGGCGGTGCGGACTTCAGATGGGAGCGGTGATCACGCCGCGACCATCTCGGCCAGATCAGGGCCAACTTTTCCTGAATTTAGGGAAGCTGTTGAAGAAGATGGCGCGGAAGCGCTTCTGCTTTTGGTTTCGCCTTCAACTTCTTCCGAAAGTTCCGATGCCGGCTCAGACCGGGCGGGCCGCCGGCGGTTCTTTCCTGGCCGGTTCGCGGGGAGCGAGCGTCTCGCGGATCGTGCGGAGCATGATTTCCGCCGTGAAGGGTTTGGCCAGAAACGAGGTGGCACCGAGGCCAAAGGGTTCCATCGACTGGGCGCTGGTCTTCAGGCCGCTCACCGCAATGACCTTCACCTCGGGATCCATTTTTCGCAGGGCGTAAATAAGCGCCGCCCCGTCGAGCACCGGCATCGCCATGTCGGTGAGCACCACCGCGATCTTCCCGCGCTCCTGCGCGAACAGGGCGAGCGCTTCGGCGCCGTTGGAGGCGGTGAGCACCTGGTAGCCAAAGGCCTCAAGCGCATGGCGGGTGATGTTGAGGATGCAGACCTCGTCGTCGACCACGAGGATGGTTTCGCCGCTGCCACGCGGGGGCGGAAGCCCCGCGGCGGTGCCGCGGGCCACGGCCGTCTCGGCGGAGGCCGGCAGGTAAATCTTGAAGGTCGTGCCACGCCCCACCTCGGAATCGAGCGCGATGAATCCGTCGTGGTTCTTGACGATCGTCCGGGTGGTGGAGAGGCCGAGCCCCGTGCCCCTGCCAGGCTCCTTGGTGGTGAAGAAAGGTTCGAAAATGCGGTTACGAATTTCCGGAGGGATGCCCACGCCGGTGTCCTTCACCTCAAAAACGACGAAGAGGCCGGGGCGCATTTCCGGACTCATGGCGGCATATTGTTCATCGATGCGCACATTGCGCACCGAGAGGGTGAGCCGGCCGCCTTGCGGCATCGCATCACGCGCGTTGACGCAGAGGTTCATGAGCATCTGATGGAGTTGGGTGCGGTCGCCGTGCACCGGCCAGAGGTCGGCGTCGAAGTGGGTGACCACCTCGATTGATTTGCCGATCGTGTCGATGAGAAGCTTTTCGACATCGCGCACGAGCGGCTGGGGATGCACGAGGAGTTGCTGGCCCTCCCAGCCACGGGCGAAGGCAAGGACTTGACGCACGAGTTCGGCGCCGCGCTGGGCGCTTGTCTCGACCGTGCCAAGCAACTTCTGGCTGTCGGCGTCGGGGAAACGCAGCCGGAGGAGCTGGGTGGCCATGACAATGGGCGCCAGCACGTTGTTGAGATCGTGGGCAATGCCCCCCGCGAGCAGGCCGATGCTCTCCAGACGCTGGGCGCGCAGGTATTGCGATTCGAGGTCTTTCTTTTCAGTGATATCGATGTAGAAAGCGAGCACGGCCTTGGGCCGGCCGGCATCGTCGCGCAACAGGGTCCAGCGGCCCTCGACCACAAGGCTGGTGCCATCCCGGTGCTTTAGGTTCAGCTCGCCATGCCAGTCCCCGTGTTGGAGGACGTGTTCGCAGGCCTCGAAATATTGCTGGGGGAATCCACCGAGTTCCGTGGCGGTGTGCCCGACGATGTCCTCGGAGGGCAGACCCAGGATGCGCGCGGCGCTCGCGTTGCAGTAGATGACGCGATGATTCAAGTCGCGCACGATGATGCCGTCGTTGGCTTGGTCGAGGACCGCCGCCTGCTCGCGGAGCCGCTCTTCCGCCAGTTTACGCTCGGTCATATCGACGCTGATGGCGAACACGCGAACGAGGCGGTGCTGATCGTCCTGCACGACGGTCGTACGGTCCTGGATCCATCGGTAGCTGCCGCTCTTGTCGTGCAGCCGGTAGAAAATGTTGGCCGAGGTCGTCTCGCCTTCCCTGAGTCGCTTGATGACCTGTTCAACGAAACCACGGTCGTCCGGATGGACGGCGTCCCGCCACTCGGCGTGGCTGGAGAAAACCTTCTCGTTCTCCGCATAACCGAGCATGCGCTTGTATTCGGGCGTGATGTAGAGCTCACCCGTGGCAAGGTTCCAATCCCAGAAGCCGAGATTGGCCGCGCTGAGCGCAAGGTTGAGGCGCGCTTCCTTGTCCTTCAGGTCCTCCATGATGCGCCGGCGCTGAATGGCGTGGCGGATGGCGCGGTCCAGCGCGGCCGCGCTCAGGGCATCCTTTTCAAGGTAGTCAGCCGCTCCGGCCGCCATGGCCTCGATGTCGAGCGGCTCGTTGCCGGTGTCGGTGACAAGGATCATCGGCCCGGCGGCAAGGCCGTGGGCGCGCACCCGGCGGATCAGATCAATGCCGCTGTCCGGTTTCAGGTGGCCGTCGATAAGATAGGCGTCGTGCCGGCGTTCGTTGATAAGCCGCCAGCCCTCCTCGGAGGTCTGGGCCCAGTCGATTTCATAGCTGACGGTTTTCACCTTGCCGAGGAGCGCGCGGATGCAGGCGTGCTCATCAGCGTCGTTGTCAATTTGAAGGACCTTCAGTGTCTCGGGGCTCATGGGGTCGCTGTTCCAGCCGGACAGGGACCAGGCTGGAGGCTGGGGGAATTGGCGCGACAGTAGGCCGGCCCTGCTGGCGGGTCAAAGCTCAATCACCTGCCGCGCCGCGGCGCACCTTCGGCGCGATGAAAGAAGCAAGAGGGAAGACGCAAGAGGGAATCCCTCAAGCCTGACGCCTGCCAGCCGTAGGCCCGGCGCAGGCTGGTCGTTTTGCTTCTTCTATCTTTCCTCTTAAATCGCGGCTGCGGCGCAGCCGCGCCGCGCTCAAGCGGGACGCCCGCGCTGGACGGCCGTGGCCATGAAGCTGGTTTGCGCCGAAAAGGAAGGCTCGCCGTCGTGGCGCGCCACCGGCAGGTAGGCCCCGCTGGCGTACAGCTCGCGGGCATTCTCATTGTCTTGGAACTCGACGGGGAAGAGCTCATCGAGCACGCGGCGGCGAAGCTCGGGCGCCTCGATGGGGAAGAGCACCTCGACGCGCCGGAAGAAATTGCGGGGCATCCAGTCGGCGCTGCCCGCGAGCACCAGCGGCTCGCCGCCGTGGTTCTCGAAATAGAAAGCCCGCGCGTGTTCCAGATAGCGGCCGACGATGCTGCGGATGCGGATGTTCTCGCTCAGGCCCTTGATGCCGGGCACGAGGCAGCAGGTGCCGCGCACGATCAGGTCGATGCGCACCCCCGCCTGCGAGGCCGCATACAGGTTGTCGATCGTGGTCTTGTCGACGAGGTTGTTCATCTGGGCGAGGAGGCGGGCGGGCCGGCCGGCCCGGGCGTTGTCCGCCTCGCGGGCGATCAGCGCCTGGATGCGGTCGTGAAGATTGAACGGCGCCACCAGTAAATGGTGAAACTCCGGCGAGCGGCCGAAGCCCGTCAGCGCATTGAAGAGACTGGCCACCTCGCGGGTGAGGTGATCGCGGCAGGTGAAGAAGCTGAGGTCGGTGTAACTGCGGGCGGTCCGGTGATTGTAGTTCCCGGTGCCGAGGTGGACGTAGTGCCGCAGGGCCTTGGCCTCGCGGCGCACGACAAGGCTGCACTTGCAATGAATCTTGTGGCCGACCATGCCGTAGACCACGTGCACGCCCGCCTCCTCAAGCTGGCGCGCCCAGTGGATGTTGTTGGCCTCGTCAAAGCGCGCCTTGAGTTCGACCAGCGCCGTCACCTGCTTGCCGTTGCGCGAGGCCTCGATGAGCGCGCGCACGATGAGTGAGTCCCCGCTCGTGCGGTAGAGCGTTTGCTTGAGGGCGAACACCTCCGGATCGCGCGCCGCCTGCTCGACAAAATCGATGACGGGGGTGAACGATTCGTACGGGTGGTGCAGCAGGATGTCCTGCTCGCGGATGGCGTCGAAGATGTGCTCGGGGGCCTGCAGGGCCGGTGGACGCGCCGGGGTGAACGGCGGGTATTTCAGGTCGGGCCGGTCCAGCAGGTCATAGAGGCTCATCAACCGCATGAGGTTGAGGGGACCCCGCAGCCGGAAGACGTATTCGTGGGAGAGGCCGAGATGATCGCACAGCGCGGTGAAGATCCGGTCGTCCACCCCCTCCTCGATCTCCAGGCGCACGGCGGCGCCGCGGCGGAGGTTGCGCAGCTCCTCCTCGATTTTTTTCAACAGGTTTTCCGCCTCCTCCTCGTCGATGTAGAGGTCGCTGTTGCGCGTGACCCGGAAGGCATGCGCCCCGTAGATGCGATAGCCGGGAAAGAGCTCGCTGGCGCAAAGCTTGATGATCTCGCTGAGGAAAATGTAGCGCTGCGGGCCGTGCCGGGAGGGCTCGATGTTGACCAGCCGGGGCAGCATGCGCGGGACGGGCAGGATGGCCATGAAGCCCTCCACGTCAGGCGTCTCCGGGTTGTCAAGCGACACGACGACGTTGAGGGTCTTGTTGCCGAGCTGGGGAAATGGATGGAACTGGTCGACCGCCAGCGGCGTGAGCACGGGGTAGATCTGCTCGCGGAAGTAGGTCTTCACCCAGTTGAGCTCGGACTGGCTGAGCTGGTCGGCGGTCTTGAAATGGATGTTCTCGTCCGCCAGCGCCGGCACCAACTGCCCGTGCCAGCAGCGATACTGGTCCTCGACCAGCGAGGCCACGACCGAGTGGATGCGCCGCAACTGCTCGCGCGGGCCGAGGCCGTCAATGCTCGGCTCCGTGACGCCGCTGTCGACCTGCTGGATGAGGCCGGCCACCCGGATTTCGAAGAACTCGTCGAGGTTGGAACTGACGATCGCCAGGAAATTCACCCGTTCGAGGAGGGGATTGTGTTCGCTCTGCGCCTGCTCGAGCACCCGGCGGTTGAACGCCAGCCACGAGAGTTCCCGGTTGAAATAAGCCACCTTGGCCGGCCGCCGGGCCGCCTCGGGGGCGGGCAGCGGCGGATTCTCCGCAATGGGAGCCGGGGCCGGAGCGGCCTTGTTCGATCTGGAGGAACGCGTGCGCATGCCGGGAAATCAGGCAGAAGACGGGAAAAACGCTAAGCGTACCATCCCCAGCTGGCAAAACGAGAACGAAGTGAAGGGTTACGAAGAGATAACATCTGCAGGCACTTGCACACCCAGGCACGGTGCTGCCCGGCCCCGGCCGGTCACGCCACCACGACGGTTTTGATGTTCACAAACTCGCGCAGACCGAACGGACCCAATTCACGGCCGAATCCCGATTGTTTCACTCCGCCGAAGGGCAGCGACGGATCGGAGCGCACGAAATCGTTCACGAACGCCAGCCCCGACTCGAGTTCCTCGACGGCGAGGCGGCGGCCGCGGCGGCGATCGCGCGTGAAGACCGCGGCACCGAGCCCGTAGGATGAACGGTTGGCTGTCGCGAGGGCCGCGGCTTCGTCGCGCACCGGGATGATGGCCGCGACCGGGCCGAATAATTCCTCGTCGCCGGCGGGCATGCCTGGTTTCACATCGGCCAGCACGGTGGGCGCGTAGAACCAGCCCGGACCGGGCAACGGCTGGCCGCCGAGCAACAGTCGTGCGCCCCGGCGCAGACTTTTGCGCACCTGCGCGTGCAGCTCTTCGCGCAAATCGACCCGGGCCAGCGGGCCAATGTCGGTGCCGGGATCGGCCGGCGGGCCGACCTTGCGCGCCGCCATGCGGGCGACAAAACGATGTTCAAAGGCCGCGCGCACCTCCTCCACCACAATGAAACGCTTGGCCGCGATGCAACTCTGTCCGCTGTTGATGAGACGCGACCGGGCGCACACCTCGGCGGCGAGGTCCAGGTCGGCGTCGGCCAGAATCACGTAGGGATCGCTGCCGCCGAGTTCCAGCACGCACTTTTTCAGCGCCGCACCGGCCAGTGCGGCGACCTGCCGGCCCGCGGCGGTGCTGCCGGTGAGCGTGACAGCCTGCACCTGCGGATGGTCGATGAGCGCAGGCACGCGGTCCGAATGGATGAGCAGGGTCTGGAACACCCCGGCCGGCAGGCTGGCCTCCTGAAAGACCGATTCGATGGCGAGCGCGCATCCGCAGACGTTGGAGGCGTGCTTGAGCAGAACCGTGTTGCCGGCCATGAGGGCGGGCACCACCGCGCGGAAAACCTGCCAATAGGGGAAGTTCCACGGCATGACGGCCAGGATCACGCCCAGCGGCCGGTAGGTGATGAAACCGTTCCGGGGCGCGCCCGGGGGCTGTTCATCCGCGAGCAAGTCCGCCGCGTTCCTGGCGTAATGCTCGCACACGAGCGCACATTTCTCGACCTCGGCGCGGGCCTGGGCCAGCGGCTTGCCCATTTCGCTGGTGATAAGATGGGCGTGCGCGTCGAGCTTGCGCCGCAGCGCCGCAGCCACCGTGCGCAGCAGCCGGGCGCGACTGGCAAGAGAGACCCGGCGCCAGTCGAGGAAGGCGGCGTGCGCGCGTTCGGCAGCCGCGGCCTGGTGCCGGGGGGAATACTCACGATAGCGGCGGATCAGTCTGCCGGTGGCGGGATTGATGGAGACGAGAGGCATGAGGATGAAACCATCAATGACTAATGCATATCCGCAAATCGGCAAAGCGCGCATGCCGATTTGTTGCCGGGCGGGTGCGGTCCGCGAATCATCAGGTGTTTGCCATGACGCGCTTGTCCGTCGGTGCCGCGAGACTGCAGGTCGCAGGCGCCCGGCCAGTCCGCTCGCAACCGCATCGCCTGCAGCAAGCGGCAGCCCTGCATTGGTCGGCGTGAGGCCGGTTCAGAATGCGTCGACCAACGATTGCACCTTCAGCTCCCGGCGCAGTTCTTCCGCACTCGCGGCGCCCTCGGCCTTGATCTCCACCGGCTGGCCCGGGATCAGGTCGAAATAGTCGTCCGACGGCCTCGCGTCGAGCTTGCCGAAGGTGACGTGCACGCTGCGCGCCAGCACCTTCGCGCTGAGGCGCAACCGGCACCCATCCGCACCCGGCACGACCACGGATTCAATCGCTGCGGCCGGCAGATGGATTTCATGGGTCGGGACCAGGTAAACGAGATTGGACGAGAGCGTCCGTCCGTCCGCGGTCAGGTCCGTCGCGACAAAGACATGGGAGAAATCGATGCCTTTGGCCTGCAGGCCGGACAGTGGGGTCCGCAGGTAGATCTGGCTGGACTGGGCCGGGATGTTCACGGCCAGCGTCGTGTCGTCCAACGTGCGGCCGTCGAGGCTGATCACTCGCGTCCGCAGGGACGCGGCCACGGGCTCGAGACGGTCGGACACGACATACACCGCGAGGGTGCCGTCCTCCACGTGGGGAGAGACCAACACCGGTGCGTAGAACCGCCGCGCATAATACTGGAGCGCCTTCCAGCGCCCGAAGTAGTCGATGCTCGACCAGGACGCCACCGGCCAGCAGTCGTTGAGCTGCCAGAACAGTGAGCCCATCGTTTCCGGACGGTGACGCCGCATATGCTCGGCGCCGACTTTGATCCCTTCGGCCTGCAGGACCTGGCTGACGTAAAGGAACGAGGGAAAATCCTTCGGCTCCGGATAATCCCGCAGGGTGTAGTCATGGATGATGGCGTTGCCTTGCTGGTT
Organism: Opitutaceae bacterium; assembly: GCA_049513315.1. Taxonomy (GTDB): domain Bacteria; phylum Verrucomicrobiota; class Verrucomicrobiia; order Opitutales; family Opitutaceae; genus Fen-1467. The sequence goes on along the minus strand of JBEKWG010000009.1, from coordinate 69,293 downwards.
TTTCTGGTGGGCGAGCATCACCGGCGTGAGAATGCCGGTCCGGTCCTCCGGCGCCGTGAATGCCTCGACCGTGCGCATCTCGGGGAAGGACTGGAATCCATATTCGGATACGAAGCGGTAGAGATGCTTCTCATAGTCGGTGAACGGCACCCGTCCATGCCAGACGCTCCAATCGTGGAAGTCCCCGGTCTTGTACGTGGATGACGGGTCCTCGGCGTTGCTGTCGAAATCGGTGGTGGGTGAACTGGACCAATAAGGTGTCTCCGGTGCCAGCTGGCGCACGTTTTGCCCGACGACGCCGTAGAAGAGCGTCAGGTAGTCCTTCCACATCTGGATCTGGGCTGCGTTGTCGATGGAACGCGAACGGGCGATCCACTGGAAGGCGGCCTCCGTTTCGTTGTTGCCGCACCACAAAACAATGCACGGGTGGTCGCGCAGGCGCTTCACCTGGTCCTTGATCTCGTGCCCGACGTTGCGCTTGAAATCGTAGACGCCCGGCTGCCAGTCGTTGCCGAACATGAAATCCTGCCAGACCATGATGCCGAGTTCGTCGCAGATGTCATAGAACTCGTCGGTCTCATAATAGCCGCCGCCCCAGTGACGGATCATGTTCATGTTGGCGTCCCGGGCGGACTCGAGCACGCGCCGGTACTCGCGGCCGGTCACGCGATTCGGAAAACTGTCGAACGGAATCACGTCCGCGCCCTTCGCGAAGATCGGGACGCCGTTGATGACGAATTCGAAGGACCGCCCCCAGGCGTCCGGCTTGCGGCGCAGTTCCACTGACCGCAGTCCCGTGCGCTCCCGCCGCTCGTCCACCACCTCAGCACCCTCCTTGAGCTGGGCCGTGAACGCGTACAACGGCTGGGCGCCGGCGCCAGCCGGCCACCACAGGTTGGGGTGGGCGATCTCCACCGGCAGATCGACGTGGTTGAGACCGGCGTGCAGAGCGACGTGCCGGGCCACTTGATCGCTTTTCCCCCCGCATTCGTACTGCACCGTGACATCAGCCTCCATGTCCGCCGAGGCAAGAACCTCAACCTCGGTATCGAGATGCGCCACCGCCGCCGTCAGGTCGCGCTGGCGGATGTGCAAGTCGGCGATCCGGGCGTCATCCCAGATTTCCAGCCGCACCGGTCGCCAGATGCCGCTGGTGACGAACCGCGGTCCCCAATCCCAGCCGTATTCGTAGGCCGCCTTGCGTATGTAGGTCTTCTCCGCGATGCCGATCGGGGTGCGCCAGCGGTCACCCGCGGCCGCCTTTTCTGCCGCCTTGATGGGCGAGGGAAAGACGATGCGGAGCAGATTGTCGCCGGGTTTGAGGAGGGGCTTCGCGTCGACGCGCCAGATCCGGAACATGTTGTCCGCCGTCAGCGCCGGCTGGCCGTTGAGCGACACCTCGCAGTAGGCGTCCAAGCCGTCGAAGACGAGTTCCACATGTTTGTGCCGCAGCAAATCGGCGGACATCGGCAGCGTTTTGCGGTATTCCCAGTCGGCTCCTTCGATCCACTGGAGTTTGGATTCGTTGTCGCGGAAGAAGGGATCCGGAATGATTTGGTGGCGCAGCAAGTCGAGGTGGATGTCACCCGGCACCTGCGCCGGGCGCCACTCCGCCGGCGCGGTACCGTCCGCCGGCACCTGCTGGCGGAACTCCCAGCCGTCGTCGAGGGGGATCGTTTGTCTCGCCGCCGTCCCGGCGACGCCGGAAGCCGCGAGACCGGCCAACACAAGGGAAACAGGCAGGAACGGGATTTGCATGATTTTATCTCCGGTTGGAAGACTAGAACCAAGGAGTGTGCGCCGGGACAAGCGGATTACCGCAACCGTCCCGCGCCGGTCGATCGCATTAATACCGGGTAGGGCTCCCGTGAGACCGGGCGTGGATTTGGCTTCTTCTTTTCCACTGGATCAGACAGAAAGCGGCGCTCCGCCGGTGTTCCCATTGCACGACAGCGTTCTCCCCAATCCCTCATGACCCCCGAGCAACCCTCCTCCGCACCCGCCCGCGCCGCGCCCGTTGCCGCGAATCCCACCTATCGCGGCCCGTTCGCGATCATGACCGTGCTTTTCTTCATGTGGGGCTTCATGACGGTGTGGAACGACATCCTGATTCCCCGGTTCAAGGACGCCTTCACACTGAACTACTTTCAGGCGATGCTGGTGCAGTTCGCCTTTTTCGGCGCCTACGCCGTCGGCGCGCTCGTTTATTACGTGGTGGCCCTGGTCTCCGGCGATCCGATCAACCGGATCGGGTACAAGAACGGCGTGACCATCGGGCTGTTGGTGGCGGCCGCCGGCAGCGCCTTGTTCTATCCCGCCGCGGTCTTGAGTTCGTATCCGTTCTTCCTGCTCGCGCTGTTCGTTGTGGGCCTGGGTTTTGCCATGCTGCAGATCGCGGCCAATCCCTACGTCACGATCCTGGGGCCGGAGCGGACGGCCTCGAGCCGGCTCAATCTCTCCCAGGCGTTCAACTCCTTCGGCACCACCATCGGACCGCTGATCGGCGGCTGGCTGATCTTCCGCGTGTTCACCCATGCGGGCGCCCACGGAGCGGACTCGGTCAAGGTGCCGTACCTGTGCTTTGCGGCTGTGTTTGCGCTGCTGGCCCTGTTCTTCCAGTCGGCCCACCTGCCGGCTTTCACCAACCGCGAAGCGATCCGCCGCGGCGACAGCCCGCTGAGGTACGCCCACACCGTGCTCGGGGTCGGCGCAATCTTCATGTACGTCGGCGGCGAGGTCACGGTCGGGAGTTCGCTCATCAACTTTCTCGGCTCACCCCGGCTCGGCGGACTGTCACATGAGGCGGCCAGCCGCTACCTGTCCTTCTACTGGGGCGGGCTGATGATCGGGCGATTCATGGGCGCCTTCGCCCTGAGCGACCTTCGACCGGCGCTGAAACGGGCGCTGGTGGTGCTGGTCCCCGTCGCGGCCTTCGCCGTCGTCGCCGCCACCGCCGACCTGGCCACCGCGATGCGGTACGGCACTTTCCTCGGCCTCCTGCTGGCCGCCTTCTTTCTTGGCGGGGCAAGTCCGCAGCGGATGCTGGCGCTCTTCAGCGCGCTGATCGTCGTCCTGCTCGCCGTCGGCATGAGCACCGCCGGCGAAGCCGCGAAATGGGCGGTCGTGGCCGTCGGGTTGTTCTGCTCGGTGATGTGGTCGAACATTTTCTCCCTGGCCATCGACGGCCTGGGCGCGCTCAAGAGCCAGGCGTCGTCGCTCCTCGTCATGGCCATCCTTGGCGGCGCGGTGCTGCCGCCGATCCAGGGCGCGGTGGCCGACCGCCTCGGCATTCAGGCGTCGTTCGCCGTGCCGATTGTCGCCTTCGTCTACATCGCATTCTACGGCCTGTACGGTTACCGCGCCGGGCGGCGAGCGCGCTGATGCGCCCCGGCGGGCAGGGAAACGCGGCCAGGCGGGTTGGCGGGAGGCCGTTGGTGGATCGACAACCCGAGACCGGGGGCGCCGCTTACACGCTTTCGAGGAGCTTGTAGATCCGCGCGATCATTTTCTGCGGATCGTCGAGCAGACCGGCGGCGATGAGGGCGTTGTCGAGCACCTGTTCGGCCATGAGCTTCGCCACCTCCGGCTTTGCGTCCTTGGCGGCCACGAGGTGTTTGAAGATGGCATGGCGCGGGTTGAAGTGCAGCTCGATGCGCGGCGGCGTGTCGTCGGCGCCCTCGACCTTCATGGCCCTCATGAGGCGGCGCATGTGCGGCGACATGAACTTGTCGGCGTTGAGCGCCAGGGCGGGGGAATCGATCAGGCGGTCGCTGGATTTCACGTCGGCCACCCGGTCGCCGAGGATTGCCTTGAGCCAGGTGATGAGCGCTTCGGTTTGCTCCCTGGTCAGTGCGTCCTCAGCGGGCGGCGCGGGCAGAGCGTCCAGTTTCACGTCCGCGTCGGCGGCGGCGATCAGGCGCCTGCCGTCGAACTCATGCACATGGCTCATCACGTATTCATCGACGTTCTCATAACAGAAGAGCACTTCGAGGTTGCGGGCGCGGAATCCCTCGAGATACGGGCCGGCCTCGATCGCCGCGCGGTTCGGACCGACGAGGTAATAAATTTCCTTCTGCCCCTCCTTCATTCGCGACACGTAGTCGGCGAAGCTGGTGAGTGCATCCTTGTCCGTAAGCGACGATTCGTAGCGCAACAACTTCATCAGATCCTTCTGGTGGGTGTCGTCGAGGGCGGCGCCTTCCTTGAGGTAGACGCCGAAGCGCTGGTAGAACTCCCGGTAGCCATCGGGTCGATCCTTCGCCTCCTCGTCGAGAAACTTGATGAAGCGACGCGTGATTACCCGGCCGAGCTTGGCGATGAGGCTGCGGTCCTGAGTCATCTCGCGCGAGATGTTCAGCGGCAGGTCCTCGCTGTCGACGACACCCTTGAGAAAGCGCAGCCATTCGGGCAGCAGGTCCTTCGGATGCGGGTCGATGAGAATCTTGCGGCAGTGGAGGGACACGGATGGCTCGGCACGGATGAATCCAAACCGCTCGGGGTTCTCTTCCGGCACAAACAGCAGCGCGTGGATGGCCAGCGGGGCGTCGGCGCTGAAATGCAGACGCAGGCGCGGCGCATCGAGGGCATTGGCCTGGAACTTGTAGAACTCGGCGTACTCCCCGTCCTTGATCTCGTTCTTGTTGCGCAGCCAGATGGCCTGGATGGTGTTGATGCGTTTGCCATTCAGGTTGATCGGAAACGGGACGAACGAGGAATAGCGCTTGAGGATCGCCTCGATCTTTGAGGCGAGGCTGAACTCGCGGCAGTCGTCCTGCAGTTCGACGATGATCTTGCAGCCGCGGCGCTGGCCCTCGGCTTCCTCGATCGTGTAATTGCCAGAGCCGTCCGACTCCCAGACGTGACCGGGTTCAGCGGTCCGCCACGAGTGGGCGTAAACGCGCACCCGCTTCGCGACCATGAACGCACTGTAGAAACCAACGCCGAACTGGCCGATGAGGCTCGCGCTTTTGGCGGCGTTCTCGCCCAGCGACTGGAGGAAGGCCTTGGCCCCGGAGTGGGCGATGGTGCCGAGATTTTCGATGAGCTCGGCGCGGGTCATGCCGACGCCAAAATCCTGAATCGTGAAGGTCTTGGCGGCGTCGTCCGTGGTGAGGTTGATCTCCAGCGGGAGCCGGTCGTCAAAGACCTCTTTTTCGATGAACTGGAGGTGGCGCAGTTTTTCGAGCGCGTCGGCGGCGTTGGAAACCAGCTCGCGCACGAAGATTTCCTTCTCCGTGTAGAGCGAATGGATGACGATATCGAGCAACTGCCGGACCTCGGCTTGGAACTCGAACTGTTGTGGTGTGGACATGCGGGGTGTGAGGGTGAAAGTGAAAGTGAAGGTGAAAGTGAAGGTGAGGGTGCGGGTGAGAAAGGCGACAAACTAGCAAAGAGCCGCCGAAAAAATCAAGGGATCGCTTGCCATGTCCGGTTCGTCCGCGGGGGTGGTCGGGCCGGGGCGGCGGGCCGGCACCGGACTTTGCGCTTTGCCTCGGCGCCGTTCTCCCGCTTTAACTCCGTCCTGTTGAACACCCTCGACCGCCACATTCTCGGCGAATGGCTGAAAATCCTGGGCCTTGTGCTCGCGGCCACGATCGGCCTGTTGCTCATGCAGGAGATGTATGAGGATTTCCAAGACCTGCTTGCCGCCGGCGCCGGGGCGATCGACATCATCGTCTACTTCGCCGTGCTCATGCCGAGTTTCCTCACGGTGGTGCTTCCGCTCGCGCTGCTGATCTCGCTGCTTTACAGCCTCGGTCTGCTCCATCGGAACAACGAGTTCACCGCCATGCGCGCCGCGGGGCTCAGCCTCTTCCGTCTGACGCGTGGCATCTGGGTGGTCGGAATGGTGTGCTGCGGACTCATGTGGTTGTTCAACTCGTGGGTCGTGCCCTGGTCGGTCGAGGAATCACGCCGCATCAAGGACAGTCTGGAATTCCGTCATCAGGCGCGCACCGCCGGCATTGAGCGGGCCGGCCTCGTCACGAGTGTGTCCTTCGACAACCGCCCGGAAGGGCGTCTCTGGTACATCAACCGCTACAACCGTTTTGCCGGACGCGCCTATGGCGTGACCGTGTCGGTGCTCGATGCGCAACGCCGCGAGACCACGCGCTATCTGGCGCGGGAGGCGGAGTACCGCCCGGCCACCCGGACCTGGACGTTCCACGACGGGTGCGAGGTCAGGTTCAATGTCGAAACCGGGGAAACGGTGCGCCCCATCGCCTTTGCCGAGCGGGTCTTCGTCGATTTTCATGAGGATCCCCAGCTCATGCTGCTGATTGACCGCAATCCGATCGATCTCTCGTTCCGCGAGCTGAAACGTCTCATCGACTACCTGACCATCGAGGGAAATCCCAAGGTCACGAAGTACGCCATGCGGTACTACAGCCTCATCGCCGGTACGCTCAGCTGCCTGATCGTCATCGGCATCGCCATACCCTTTGCGGTGTCTGGCGTCCGCGTCAGCCCGGTGGTGGGCGTGTCGAAATCCATTGGGCTCTTTTTCGCCTATTACCTGCTCATCAGCCTGGCGAACATGATCGGCGGTCGCGAGCTGCTCACGCCGCAGATCGCTGCCTGGCTGCCCAACCTCGTCATGGTTGGCGTGGCGGGATGGTTTTTTGCGCGGATGCGGTAGACACATGGCGCGAGGCAAGCCGGAAGAAGGAAAATCAAAAATGGACTGGACCGTCTGTCTTCGATTTTGCCTCGTTCTGCTTTCCTCGCCCCCCGGGGAAAGCCGGGGCGTTCATGTCCGCAGATAGGACGCGCCGTTGAGATCGATGATGCAGCCGGTCATCGACTCGGGCGCGTCGAGGGCAAGCCAGACGGCGGCGCAGGCGACCTCCTCAGCGGTGGCCACGCGCCCCAGCGGAATATCCTGCACGATTTCGGCACCCCGGGGGCCATGCAGATGGCCGGCCGCCATGTCGGTGTCGACCCAGCCGGGGGCGAGCGTGAACACAAAAATACGTTCGGGCGCGAACGCTTTGGCGAGCGACTGGCCGAAGGCGTTGAGGCCCGCCTTGGCGGCCCCGTAGGCCGGGGCGCGGGCTTCACCGCGAAACGCTCCCCGCGACGAGATATTCACGATGCGTCCGCCGTTGGTGCGGCGCATGCCCTGGGCGGCTAGGAATGACAGGTGGGCCGGTGCGGTGAGATTCGCGGTCACGGTGCGGTCCCACCGTTTTTGCCACTCGGCGAAGGTCACCTCTCCCGGGGCGTGCAACTCGTAAATGCCGGCATTGTTCACCAGCACGTCGATGCGGCCAAAGGCGCGCAGCACGCCGGCCACCAGTCCTCTGGAGGCGGCGGGAACGGTGAGGTCGGCGGCGAAAAGCGCGTGCCCGGTGCCGGGCAGCGCGGCCAGGGTTGCCTCCGCCGCGGCGCGGTTTTGGTGGAAATGCACCGCCAGGCGGGCGCCGCGCACGGCGAGTTGCCGGGCGATCGCCCGGCCGATGCCGCGGGAGGCGCCGGTGACGAGCGCTACGGGATGAAATGCGGCGGCCATCGGATGAACTCGAGCTTCGCGATGCGGTGCCAGTTGGCGAAAATGATGATCAGCCACACCACAACGTAATTCAGGTAGCTCAGGAAAACCGCCGCGCTCGCCATGTCTTTGGCGCGTTTGGCCAGCGGATGCTTCTCGGTCGAAATGTAGTCAATGGTCCACTCGATCGCCGAGTTGAGCAGCTCGACGATGATGATGAGAAACAGCGCGGCGATCATGATCGCGGTCGAGACGGCATTGACCGGCAGGATGATCGCGAACGGCACCAGAATGATGGCAAAGATCAGGTCCTCGCGGAAGGAAGGCTCGAGCTTGAGCGCGGCGAAAAAACCCTCGACGGAAAAGCGCAGCGAACTGAAGAAATTGCGAAAGCTGCGGCGCTTGAGAGACGTGGGTTCGTCAGGAGCATTCACACCACGGCCAACCTAGGCGGACGGCCGGACCGGAGGAAGCCTGAAGTGCGGCGGTCATCCCGCCGATGCCGCGCCCGGGCTGGCGGATCTACCCGCCGGTGGCCGCCAGGCGTCCGCTGCGCGGGATCGAACGCCGCACACCCAAGGCACCGCAGGCAAAGTCAATGATCTCCTCGCGATAGCCGATGAACTCGAGCACGCGCGAAAGGAAGCGGCGCTTGGTGGCGGTGTCGAGATTCATGATCGCCCAGTAATGCGTGCCGGGAATCCCACGGGCCTGATTGTGGCGGCATTGCTCGACAATCTCTTCGCGCGAGAGTCCAAGGTAGCGGCGGCCGCTGGGGCCTTTGGTCAGGGAGAGAATGAACTCGTTGAAGTCCGATGCATGCCTGGTGGCGATCCAGCCCAGGATCGCGAGATATTTGTCGGCATCGGTGAATTTCGCCCGGAATTCCGCGCCCAGCATGTAGGCGATCAACGGTTCGCTGGCTGCCGTGGGTGAGGCCGGGAGGTTGAGCAGGGCGGCCAGGACATCGTTCGGGCTCTGGTGAAAGTCCGTGGTCAGTTTTTTCAGCGTGTCGTAAACCTCCTCACTGACCTCGATATTTTTCATGCAGACAGGTTAAACCGGTCTAATATGTCTGACAAGTCCAATCTGTTTCTATTTTACCCTCAGGCGGTTGTGAACGGTCGATGGCGGACGGCCGATCTTCTTGGGCGTAATGAAGGCGGTGGTTTGTCTCCGGCCAGATCATATTCGGTGAAGTCGTTCAGCACATCCTGATGGCGGCAGTCCTGCTTGTAGATTTGCAGGATGCGCGCGTGTTCATGGTCCGACGTCGGGAATATCCTTGGCGGTTCGCCGGGTAGAAAAATAGCGGTGGCGCTGCTGCGACGGTCGACCATGCGGCGGATAACAAGCATGACGGCAGATTGGCTCCAAAAAAGGTTCTTGCCAATCCCGGTTGCTTGCGACTCCGGCCGGGCCATACTCTTCCCCGACCAACGCGCCTCAACCCATATCACGCGATGAGCAACGAATCTCCAGATACTCCCAAGCGAAACTGGCCTTTGATCTGGGCCGGCATCATCGCCGGGTTGCTGGTGGCAGTCACTGCGGCCGGCCTCATCGCCCTGTATGTCGGCAATTTCAATCTGCTCGACTGGATGGAGTAGAGCGCGGACTGGCACGACCGGCCACTTCGCGGACGCCGGCTGATCAGGACCAGTTGTAGGCCCGACACCGAAACCATCGAAGTCACTCTGTCGGGGATTCCGCCTTCGCTAGGCTATGGCGGACAGGAAACCCCGACCTACAGTTTATCGCACAATTCAGGCAAACTGACCCACTACCGACGCCGGCTGATCAGGACCAGTTGTAGTTGAAGCTGATGCTGATTCGTTCCTCCGGCGTCGGGTTGGCGCAACCGATAGGTCGGGCGCCACCGGCAGGGAAGCTGAAAAACGCGGAGGGTGCGGTCGGTCGCACCCGCAGCGGCCACCAGACTATCGTGTGTCTTCCGGCCCGCCGGACATCCCTCCGGTCACGGCGAGGGCTGCAGCGCGAACTCCCGTTTCAGCGTATGGACGGCGCCGCTGGAATGCAGCGTGCTCGCGTAGAGTTGAAAAGCTTCCACCCGGAATGGCGCGGCCTCGAACTCCCGGTGGCGCTTGAGAAACTGCGTCACCGCGCCGGGCGGCACCTCCTCCTTCACCCGGCCGAGCGTGACGTGGGGTTGGAAGAAGCGCACATCAAGTGCCAGGCCGGTCGCCAGCAGCGCGTCGTCGATTTGCTGGCGGAGCTGATGGAGCCGCGGGTGGCCGTGCCCCACTCCGATCCAGAGCACCCGCGCCGTTCCGCGCGGCGGAAATGAACCGATGCCGGCCACCGGCAGCACGAACGACTCCACGCGCACGCGAGCGAGCGCCGTCTCCAGCGTTTCGCCCAGCGACACGTCCACCTCGCCGAGAAAGCGCAGCGTCAGATGCAGCTGCTCCAGCCGCGTCCAGACGATCCCGCGCACAGGTTCATAGAGCGCGGCGAGCTGCTCGCGCACGGCCAACGGCAGCGCGGCGGCGATGAAGAGGCGTTCAGTGGACATCGCAGTGCGGTCACGAGGACATCCCGTCGCGCAAACTGACACGATAAAAATCGAGCCTGAGTGAGTTTGGGGCGGCCTGGCGCCGGATGGGGGTGTTCAAACCCGGCACGAACCCGGCTCGCGTCGGAAATCCTGCCAGTTGCTGGCGATTCTCCTAACTCCGGCCGCCCGAGGGAGTTTGATCCAGTCGGCAACAATTCCCGGCGGCGCACCTGAAATTCGACGGCAAAATACACCGTATGAGCGGAGAAATTAGCCGCCACTGCCGGACAATGTGGAATTCAACCCGGGGCGGTGGATGGCTACTTTCCGCGGCCATCATGAAAATCGAACCGCTCCAGCCGGCGGTGCTGGAGGAGACGCGCCGCGTCGCGGCCGAGCTGTTCCCTTGGGAGAGTGAACATCACACGGCACTGGAGGCCGCACTTTTCCCGGAGGCGCACGCTGAATTTCTGTCTTCGCGGCGGCTGGAATGCGCGCGATTCTGGACCGCGAGTCTGGCTGGCCGTGTGGTCGGCATGGCCGGACTTTATGACTACCGCGGCATGTCGTCGGAGACGTGGCTTTCGTGGTATGGCCTCCTGCCGGTGGCGCGCGGTCACGGTTACGGCACCCGGCTGCTCGACGCGATCATCAAGACCACCCGCGAGGAGGGCCGCGCGGTGCTGCGGTTGTGGACCACAGATGAGGACGAGTACCTGGCGGCGACCAGACTTTACGAAAAGCGCGGATTCACGGCGGAGGAGTATCCGGCGTTGCCCGGGGAGACGTGGCGCACGCTGGTCATGTCGCTCGGCCTCGACGGCGCGGCCCCCATTCCCTGGCTCTCCCTCGCCAATCGCCCCGAACTCGGCGGGCGCGTGGTTCCGCTCGCCGCCGCCAAAGTGGCGTGAGCCCCGGGTGGCCTTCACGATCGTTCATCTGCCCGGGAGGCGCCTGCCCCGGCCGGCGGATCAGACCGCCTTGCCGTCGGCTGGCGCAAGCGGTACGCGGACCACAAACGGGGCGAAGACCGCCGACTGCGCGGCGGGAAAACGGCCCTGGATGTGGATGCCATCGTCGCGCAGTTCCTGCGCATGGATGTGGCCGACCTCGTACAGGCGGGCGATGACGTCGTAGCGGTCGGGCGGCACCAGCAGCTCGGTGACGCCGAACTCGCGGGCGATGAGGCTGGCGCAATGGTCGAGCAGCGTGTCGAGCCCCGCGCCGGTCTTGGCGCTGACGTAGAGTGCGCCCGGTGCCAGCAGGCGCACCGACTCGAGCGTGACGGGGTCGGCGACATCGATCTTGTTGAAGACGGTGAGGATGGTCTTCCGGTCGGCGCCAAGTTCGGCCAGCACGCCGAGGGTGGTGACATGGTGCCGGGCGACGTTGGGATTGGTCACGTCGAGCACGTGGATCAGGAAATCGGCGAAGACCACCTCTTCGAGCGTGGCCTTGAACGCCTCGATCAGCCCGTGGGGCAGGCGGCGGATGAAGCCGACGGTGTCGGTGACGAGCACCTTTTGGTTGTTGCCCAGCGCGAGCTGGCGCGTGGTCGGGTCGAGCGTGGCGAAGAGCCGGTCCTCGACGAGCACCCGGGCGCCGGTGAGGCGGTTGAGGAGGCAGGACTTACCGGCGTTGGTGTAGCCGACGATGGCGCAGGTGGACACGGGCACGCGCAGGCGGCGCTGGCGCTGCACGCCGCGCTGCTGGCGCACCCCGGCCAGCTCGCTGTGCAGGTGGGCGATGCGGTTGCGCACGGTGCGCCGGTCCTGTTCGAGCTGCGTCTCGCCCTCGCCGCCGAGGGCGCCGCGGCCGCGCTGGCGCGAGAGATGCGTCCACGCCCGCGTCAGGCGCGGGAGGAAATATTCCTGGCGGGCCAGTTCCACCTGCAGCATGGCCTCGCGGGTGTGCGCGTGGTCAGCGAACACCTCGAGGATGACCTCCTGGCGGTCGATGACGGCAAGCTGGGATTCCTCCTCCCAATTGCGCTGCTGGGCGGGCGAGAGCGCCTCGTCGATGACGATGACGTCGGCGCCGGCGGTCTTCGCCTGCGCGATCACCTCGCCGACCTTGCCGCGGCCCAGCAGGAAGGCGGACGTGGGGGAGCGCAGGTTGACGAGGACGCTGCCGGCGACGGCCAGGCCGAGGGTATCGACCAGCTCCCGCAGCTCCGCGAGGAGCTCGGCCCCCTCGCCGGATGGCATGCGCGAAGTCTGCACGCCGATGAGATACGCGTTGAGGATGCGCTTGTTTTTGTCGAAGAGTTCGGCCATCGGAAGAAAAGGGTGCGTATCTATTCTCGCGAAGGCGAGAGGCAAACCGGTCGCGCCGCCCGCCCGGTGCATTTCCTTGCGACGGAGGGGGGATTGCATGATGCTGGCCCTGTCATCCATGCGCCCGGCGGTCAGGTCCGCGTGTTTCCTCGTGTGTCTGCTGTGCTCCGCGGCGATCCTCGCCGCTGCGGGGAAGCCGTCGCCGCCGTTCCCGCATGCACGGCTCAACGTGGCCAACGGCTGCCTGGTCGAATCGGTCTATTTCTACGACCAGTTTCTGGAACGCTTCGGCGGGGACGCCTGGGTACGCGTGCTGCAGTGGGGTGCCAGAGAGGACGACGAGGTTGTGGCCGGACACGCCGTGGCGGTCTTCGAGTTCAAGGACCAGCTCTGGGCGTGGGACGTCAACTACGGCTTTTTCCCGCTCGATCTGCCGCCGGCGCAGCGCGAGGACGTGGAGAAAGTGTCGCCGCTGGTCCTGGTGAAGTATCCGCGGATCACGCCACGATATCCGCTCTACCTCTTTGACTTTCCCCAGCAACCCGCCGACAACCCGCCCGCGGCGGAGCCACAGGATGTCGACAGCGATCTTCGCGACGCGAGCGTCGTGGCGGAGAAGCTGGCGCGGCACCGGCCGGTGAACCTGGTGCAATTTTCGTACCTCGAGGGCGGGATGTCGAAGTGGAGTGCGGCAGTGGTGTTCCTGTTTCACGGAAAATATTGCATCTATTCGCCGGCCAAGGGCACGGTGCCGTTTCGTGCGCAGGGCTCGGTGAAAAACCTGCGGCTGATCCAGGAATGCCTCCGCCGCATCCATCCCGGCGCCTTTGCGCTGCAGCCGCTGCCGTGAGGCGGGGCCGCCGGTGGAATTGAAATGGAACGAAACCGCGGCCATCTCCGTCGGTGGCTGAATCCTCAGATCGCCCGCCGGGGTCGCGCCGCTCAACGCTTCGACTCTCCGCAGCCGGCAACCGCCGGCTGCGCGCCCTACTCACCGCGGCACGTGATCTTCAGGGCACGGGCAGGAACCGCTCGCAGAAGGGAGAGGGTACGCTCACGGGCTGGCCGGCCGGGGTCAGCCGGCCGGTGGTCTCGTCGACCCGGAAGACCACCGCGTTGTCGCTGCCGTGGTTGGTGATGATGATCCATTGCCCGGTCGGATCGAAGGCGAAATTGCGCGGTGATTTGCCCTGCGTGGAAGCGTGTTCGATGAAAGCGAGGCGTCCGGTTTCCGCATCGATGGCGAAGACGGCGAGGCTGTCGTGTCCACGATTGGAGCCGTAGAGGAACCGGCCGTTGGGATGCACCACGATCTCGGCGCAGGTGCTGGTGCCCTTGAAATCCGCCGGCAGCGTTGAGACCGTCTGAAACTCCTTCAGCGCTCCATGGGCGGAGTCCCAGTTGAAGGCGGTGACGGTGCAGCCCATCTCGTTGATCAGGTAAACCCAGCGGCCGTTGGGGTGGAACTTGACGTGCCGGGGGCCTGAGCCGGGCCTGACGGTGGCGAAAGGCGGATCGTTCGGCTGGAGCGAACCGTTCGTTTCGTCGAAGCGGTAGACGAACAGCTTGTCGAGCCCGAGGTCAGCGACAAGGGCGAAGCGATTGGTGGGATCGATAATGATGGAGTGGGCGTAGGCATGCGTCTGACGGCGGGGATCCACGCTGCTGCCGGTGTGCTGCGCAAAGGCCGTGCGCTCGCCCAAGCTGCCGTCCGGCTTGAGCGCAAGGACGGCGATGTTGCCGCCCTGGTAGTTGGCGACGAACACATGGCGGCCCGTGTAATCGAGGCAGACGTAGCTGGGATCACTGCCGCCGGCCGGTTGCTGGTTGAGCAGGGTGAGATGACCGGTCTTTGGCTCGATGGCATACGCGCTCACCGTGGCGCCGGGCTGGCCATGCAACGTGTCGATGGAATTGCAGGTATAGAGGTGCCGGCCATCGGGATGGATCACGAAAAATGCCGGGGCCGCGGCCTCGACATCAAACTTCGATGTCGTGAGCACACCCGTGGCGGTGTCGAAGTGCGCGATGGAGAAACCGAGTCCGGGACCGGTGGAATGGGTGCCGAAATACACCAGCAGGTCCGCCGCGGCGGCCGGCGGCGGCGCGTATGCGGTGGCGAGAAGGAGGGGGGCAAGGCGGAGGAGGAGCTTGGGCATGGGAGTCAGTTGGTCACGGGGCAGCGTGGTGCGGCGCCATGGCCTTCATCCAAGCGGGACGACCGCAGCAGGGCGAAACGAAAATATCCTGAACGCCGGCCCCGGGGTTCAGCGCAGACGGGCGAAGGCCGACTGCAGAATCTGCAGCTCCGACTGGCCGGCGGTCTTTTCCCTCGACCGGGCGATGAGTTCAGCCTCGAGGCGGTTCTTGGTCGGTCGGGCCGCCTCGTAGAACACGCCGAAGACACCCGGCCACGGCAGCGCGGCGAGGCGGAAGGCCGCGACTTCATCGGAGAGATCATGCCGCTGCGCATCCTCGGGCGAGCCGTCGTGCTTCTTTTCCTCGATGAGCTTGAGCGCGCCGTTCTTCCGCGGATTGGCGGCGTCGAACGCGCCCGGATAAAACTCCACGCATTCGGAAAGGATCTCCACCACCGAGAAGCCGTCATGGCGCGCCGCGCGCTCCATCATCTCGGTCATGTGGGCCACCTGGGTGGCTTGGCTGCGCGCGACGAACGTGGCGCCGCTGCTGATGAGCGCGCGCATCGGGTTGATGGGCTGGTCGAGGGCGCCGGTGGGGTCGGTCTTCGTCTGGAAGCCGACGGGCGACGTGGGCGAGGTCTGCTTCTTGGTCAGCCCATAGACGAAGTTGTCCATGATGACGTAGGTGATCCGGACGTTCTTGCGCGCGGTGTGCACCAGGTGGTTGCCGCCGATGGAGAAGCCGTCGCCGTCGCCGCCGAATACGAAGACATGCAGGTCGTCGCGGCTCAGGCTGACGCCGGCGGCGATGGGCAGCGCCCGGCCGTGGATGAAGTGTCCGCCGTGGGTGTTGACGAAATAGGGGAAGCGCGACGAGCAGCCGATGCCGGCGAAAAGCACGATGTTCTCCTGCGGGTATTGCAGCCTTTCGAGCGTGCGCTGGAAGGCCGCCAGCACGGCGAAGTCGCCGCAGCCGGGGCACCATGTCGGATGGTCGGCGGCGAGGGACTTTCGGGTCAGCGGCGGACGGGCCGGCGCGGCGCCGTTGGTGGCAGGCGTGAGGGTGGCGGGAGCGGCGGGACTCATGGCATTCCAGAGGACAGAGGACGGAGATCAGAAATCAGGGGACGGACGACGGGGACGGAATTCATCGGCGGAAGGACGGGACGGTTTCTCGCAGATCGTGGCGGGCGAGATGGCGCGTAACGCCGTCGACGATCTCGCTCACCCTGAAGGTGAGGCCGTCCGTCTTGTTGATGCCGCGAATGGCGGGGTTCGCATAACGGGCGCGCAGGAGCAGCGCGAGCTGGCCGAAGCCGTAGAGACCCTCGTCGTTCATCTCGACGACGAACACATGGCGGTACTGCGCGAAAATTCCGTCGAGACCGGAGGGCAGCGGGTGCAGGTGACGCAGATGCATCTGGCCGGCCGTGAGGCCGCTCTGGCGGAGGCGTTCGACGGCCTCGCGGATCGGACCCCAGGTCGAGCCCCAGCCGACGAGCAGCACCGTGCCCTCGCGGTCGCCATGCACTTCCGGCAGCGCCAGCTCCGCGCCGAGCGCCTTGATCTTTTCGCGGCGTTTCGCCGTCATCTTGGCGTGCATGGCGGGATTGGCCGAAGGATGGCCGTCTTCGTCGTGCTCGAGGCCGGTCACGTTCGGAAACTTGCCCGAGGCGGTGCGCGTGCCGGGCGGGGCGTGGCGGGTCAGGCGGTCGAGCGGATAGGGTTTGAAATCGGCGCCGCGCTCGGTGAGATCGGGCTTCACTTCAACCATCAGGCGGGCGAGGTCGGGCTCGTCGAACGCCTCGATGCGCGTGGCCAGCGACTGGTCGGTGAGGATGAGGACCGGCGTGCTGTACTGGCGCGCGAGGCGGCCGGCTTCGAGGGCGATGTAGAAGCAGTCCTCGACGTTTTTCGGCGCGAGCACCACCCGGGGCGTGTCGCCGTGGCTGCCAAAGATTCCCTGGAGGAGGTCGCTCTGCTCGACGCTGGTGGGCAGGCCGGTGCTGGGGCCGCCGCGCTGGACGTTGATGACGATGAGCGGCATCTCCGCCATCACGGCCCAGCTGAGCGCCTCCATCTTGAGCGAGAGGCCGGGGCCGGAGCTGCCGGTGACGGCGAGGTGGCCGGCGTAGGCGGCGCCGAGCGCGTAGGAGACGGCGGCCAGCTCGTCCTCCGCCTGCACGAAAATGCCGCCGTACTTGGGCAGCTCGGTGCGCAGCATTTCCATGATCGAGGACCACGGCGTGATCGGGTAGGCCGCGCCGTAGCGCACCCCCGCGGCGATCAGGCCGTAGGCGAGCGCCTGGTTGCCGTCCATCGTGACCTGCGGACGGGACGAGACGCGCTGGACGGCTTCGAAACGGAAGAAGCAGTCGCGGAGGTTGTCAGCCGGGTAGCCGTAGCCCGCGTCGAAGGCGAGCAGGGCGTTGCGCACCACGTCTTCCGTGCGGCCGCCGAAGCGCTCCCGGACGAGGCCGGTGAGCTTGGCGACGTCGAGTTGGAAAATGCGGGCGAGCAGTCCGAGGACGAAGATGTTCTTGCCCTTGTCCTTGGCCGCGCCGCCGACGGCCTCGATGGTGCGGCTGGTGACGGGCACGCCGATGGTTGTGAAGCGCTTGTCGTCGGGGTTGGGCTTGACGTGGTCGTTGTCGTAGAGAAGCACGCCGCCGGGCCGCAGGGACTCGATGTGGTCCTCGTAACTGTGCTGGTAGAACGCCACGAGCACGTCGGCCCAGTCCCCGGCGGAAAGAATGTCGCCGGTGCCCATGCGCACTTGGAAGATGGACGGTCCCCCGGAGATGGTGGACGGGATCGTCATGTAGGTCATCACGTCCTGATCGGAGCGGCCGGCGAGGCGGGCGAGAAAGCCGCCGATGGTCTGGATGCCGTCCTGGGAATCGCCCGCGAGGCGGATGACCGCGTCCTGAATGGAGCGCGGCTGGCCGGCAGACGCGGCGCCTCCACCCGCAAGACTGGTAATGTTGGGTTTGACCATGGCCAAAGGGGTTGCGGAAAGGTGCTCCCAACATCACTTGAGTCAACGGAACCACCGGTTTCGGCGGCGGTAAGCAGAATTCGACGCCCGGCGCAGCCGCTCTAAAAGGAACCATTATGCGGCGCAACCTGACGCACGTTCACGCCCATCTGCTGGTGCCAGAGGAATCCTGTCCTCCTTGTGCGTTTTTGCGCCTTTGTGCGGCCATTCCCTCGGTGACAACCCGAAATGGGGGTCGTGTCCTCATTTGCCTAGTCATCGCGAGTCCGGCGACCTGTCTCGCCGAAGCCTCCGGCGAAGGCGGAAGCCGGACGTGGCGATCCCGCTGGGGCGTGTCTTCAAATGTAGTAGGAGCGGCTTTACGCCGCGATATCGATGCGGGGCTCACGTTCGTGATCGCGGGATAAACCCGCTCCTACAGTTCGGCACGTAGCGCGGTGTTTTAACCCGCGCTCATCCGCTCAGCGCAGGCTGAAGCACTGCGCTACGCCTGCCCGCCTCCCAACTTCGCAGTACAGGACAGTTTGAAGACACGCCCTAATTTGTCATTGCGAGGAGCCGCGAAGTCGGGCGACGAAGCAATCCATCTGGCCCGTTCGACAAGCTCATCCATCGACAGGCTCAGGATGACCCTGAGCAAGGTCGAAGGGTCAGGGCCCCGAGCCCGGTCGAGGGGCTGGATCGCCATGTCCGGCTTCCGCCTTCGCTGGAGGCTTCGGCGAGACAGGGTGCCGGACTCGCGATGACAAGGCAAATTAGGACACTACTCGTGGCCCGTGGACGGCCCGGTGCGCATTCTTGCGCAAGAAATGCGCAGCAAAATGGGGTCGCAATCTTCTATCCTTCTGACACACAAGATTAAAGCCATTGCCGGCTCTCGCTGCCAGCGCTTACAGACGGGAAGCCAGCGCCCAAACCCGCCCTTCCGTATGCCTCTTCCCCTCTTCACCGCCAGAAAACCGGCACCGCAGAGAGGGGGGCACACGCAGAGTCGGAGGCGGCCCGTGCCTCCCCGGCCCATCCTCACTGCCCCGGACCCATGAAAAAGCGTGATGGATTCCTCACCGAGGCCCAGTTGCGGGCGGAGCTGGACCGGTGCATTTACTGCGAGGAGAAGCCCTGCAGGGAGGCCTGCCCCGCGCATTGCTCGCCCGCCGACTTCATCATGGCGGCGCGCGTCGGTGCGAAATCCGACCTCCGCCGGTCGGCGGCACTAATTCTGGGGGCGAATCCGCTGGGTGGGGTGTGTGGCGTCGTGTGTCCCGATTACTTCTGCATGAAGGCGTGCTCCCGCCGGATGTTTGATCGGCCGATCGAAATCCCGGCCGTTCAGGCCGCGGTGATAAAAAAAGCCAACGAAATCGGGCTGGCGAAATTCGGGCGCGCGGCGCCGAACGGGAAGACCGTCGGCATCGTGGGCGCGGGTCCCGCGGGTTTGGGCGCGGCGAGCGTGCTCGCCCAACGCGGCTACCAAGTCACCATTTACGAGCAGCAGAAGCGGCTCGGCGGAATGATGAACCTCATTCCGGATTTCCGGCTCAACCAGCGGGTCGTGCGCGCCGACCTGGCGTTTCTCCGGAGCCTGGGCGCCGTGGAGGTCAAAACGGGCCGGGTCATCACCGATCCGGCGGAGTTGCGGCCGAAACACGACGCCCTGATCGTATGCGCGGGCCTGGGTGAACCGATCCGTCTGAACATTCCGGGGGAGGAGCACCTGCTTTCCTGGCAGCACTACCTGTCCCATCAGAAGCGCATCAGTGTTCGCCGCAAGCGGGTCGCCGTCCTCGGTGGCGGCGCGGTGGCCGCGGACTGCGCCACGACGGCGAAACGACGCGGCGCGGCCGCGGTCGAATTGATTTATCGTCGCCGGCAGCAGGACATGCCGCTGACGCAGTATGAACGCGACCTGCTGCTTGCGCACGGCGTCGAGATCTTCACCTGCGCCCAACTGCTCGCCGTCGTCCACCAACGCCGGCGCATCCAGGGCCTCCGCCTCGCGAAGACGACGCTTGCCGCGGGCCGGGCGCCGCGGCCGGAAAACTTCGTCGTCAACCGGAAGGAATCGCCGGTCTTCCGCGAATTCGACGTGATCATTTCCGCCATCGGCAACCGGCCCCAGCTGGCGATCGCCAAAGCCCGGGGGATTTTCTACGCCGGCGACCTGGTGCTCGGCTCGTCGACGGTGGTGGAGTCCGTGGCGAGCGGCAAAAACGCGGCGCTGGAGGCCGACGCGTATCTGCAGGGCGCGAAGCCGCCGCGCTTCAAGAACCGGGCCAAGAGCCGCGCGCTGCTGGCCGGCACGCCCTTTTGCCCCGTTCCGCTCGAGGCGGCGTTCTTCGGCCGCCCGATTCGTTCGCCGTTCCTGCTGTCCGCCGCGCCGCACACGGACGGTTACGAGCAGATGCGCGCCGCCTACGAGCGGGGCTGGTCCGGCGGCGTCATGAAGACGGCGTTCGACAACGTGCCGATTCACATTCCGAGCGAATACATGTTCGTGCTCGGCCGCTCGACCTATGGCAATTGCGACAACGTCTCCGGCCATCCCCTCGACCGGGTGTGCGCGGAGGTCGAACGGCTCGTGCGGGAATTCCCCGATCGCCTGACGCTGGCTTCGACGGGCGGCCCGGTCACCGGCCGCGACGAGGAGGACCGGCGCGTCTGGCAGGCGAACACGCGCAAGCTGCAAAACGCCGGCGCGATGGGTGTCGAATACAGCCTGTCGTGCCCGCAGGGCGGCGACGGCACGCACGGCGACGTCGTTTCGCAAAACGCCGAACTGACGGCGAAGATCATCGGCTGGATCCTGGAAGCCAGCGACGCCGCCAACCCGAAACTCTTCAAACTCACCGGCGCGGTCACCGCCATCCAGCCGATCATCAAGGCGATCCTGGAGGTGTTCGCGCGGCATCCGGGCAAGCCGGCCGGCGTCACGCTCGCCAACAGCTTCCCCTCGCTCGCGTTTCGCCCGGCGGAAGGCCGCCGCTGGGACGAGGGCGTCGTGATCGGCATGTCGGGCGAAGGCGTGCTCCCCATCAGCAATCTGACGCTCGCCAAGGTCTCCGCCATGGGCATCACCGTTTCCGGCAACGGCGGCGCCATGAACTACCGGGACGCCGCCAACTTCCTGGCGCTGGGCGCGGAAACCGTCCAGTTCTGCACCGCCGTGATGAAGCATGGCCTCGGCTACGTGGACGAACTGCATTCCGGATTGAGCCATCTGCTCGAAGAACGCGGCTGCCGGTCGGTGCGCGAGTTGATCGGCGCGGCGCGGCCGCAACCGATCACGGCCTTCGACGCGCTGCCCGCCACGAAGAAGCTGCCGCAGGTCGTTGCCGCGCTCTGCCAGCACTGCGGCAATTGCACGCGCTGCCCGTATCTGGCGGTGGCGCTGGACGGACGGGACGTGCCGGTCTTCGACGCGGCGCGCTGCGTCGGCTGCTCGTTGTGCGCCCAGAAATGTTTCGCCGGTGCCATCGCCATGCGCCCGCGCACGCCGGCCGAGCTGGCGGCGTTGGCGGAATCCTGAACGCGATCTCCCATGACGCGCCCACTGTTAATCGAAAACGGAACGGTTCTTTCCACCGGAGGAACCCCGCGCGTCCTGCGCCGTCATTCGATCCTGATTGAAGACGGGCTCATCACGCGGGTTGCGCCGCCGGGCCGGTTTGGCCGCTTTGCGGGCAAACGCATCGACGCCTCGGGCAAGGTCGTGCTGCCGGGGCTGATCAACGCGCATACGCACTGCTACAGCACGTTTGCCCGCGGGCTGACCAAGATCAAACCGGCGCAGGATTTCACGGGGGTGCTGAAGAATCTCTGGTGGCGGCTGGATTCGGCCCTGACCACGGAGGACTGCTACGATAGCGCGTTGATCGCCCTCCTCGACTCGGTCCGGCACGGCACCACGACCATCATCGATCATCACGCCAGCCCGCGGGCGGTCGCCGGCTCGCTGGAGGCCATCGAGCGGGCGGTGGGGGAAGCCGGACTGCGCGCCTGCCTCTGCTACGAGGTCTCGGACCGCGACGGCGCCCGTATCGCCCGGGCGGGTCTGGCGGAGAACGCGGCCTTCATCCGTCGTTGCCGCGAGCGGGACGATGATCGCGTCAAGGCGCTTTTCGGCCTGCATGCCTCGTTCACGCTGTCGGACGCGACGTTGGAGCAGGCTAGGGGTCTCGGCGACGAGCTGAACACGGGTTTTCATATCCACGTCGCCGAGGCGCAGAGCGATCAGGACGCGGCGCGGCGCACCGCGGGCGTGCGGGTGGTCGAACGGCTGAAGCGGTTCGGGATTCTCGGCGACCACTCGATCGCGGCGCATTGCATCCACGTCAATCGCAGGGAAATGGATCTACTGGCGGAGACGAGGACGGCGGTGGTGCACAATCCCCAGTCGAACATGAACAACGCTGTCGGCATCGCGGACGTCATCGCGATGAGCCGGCGCGGCATCCTCGTCGGCCTCGGCACGGATGCCATGACCACGAACATGCTCGAAGAGCTGCGCGTGGCGTTGTGGGGGCAGCATCTCGCGCACGAGAATCCGTCGGTCGGATTTCCGGAAGTTACCAGCGCCCTGTTCGCGAACAACGCCGCGATTGCCGGGCGGATCTTCGGCCTCCGGTTCGGCGAACTTCGCGCAGGCTGCGTGGGCGATGTGGCGATTTTCGACTACGACCCGCCGACACCGCTCGGGAGCGCAAACGCCCTCGGCCACGTCGTGTTCGGCCTGTCGCAGGCCGCCGTGGACACGACGATCGTCGGCGGGCGGGTGCTGATGGAGAACCGGAAACTCACGCTGAACATCGACGTGGAGCGCGTGCACGCCCGCGCCCGCGAGCGGGCAAGGAATTTATGGAAAAGACTGTGATCAAAAAGGGCCGGGCCAGGAAAGCGCCGCCCGTGGCCATCAGCTACGGGGCGATTCGCCGGCGCGCGAAGGAAATGGAAAGCGACACGGTGCGCTTCCTCTTCGATCTCGTGCGCACCCCCTCCTTCTCCTCGAAGGAGCGCGCGGTCATCGCGGTGATCCGCCGCGAGATGGAGCAGATCGGCTTCGACGAAATCCGTGTTGACGGGTTGGGCAGCATCATCGGCCGGATCGGTTCGGGTCCGCGCGTGATCGCCTTCGACGGCCACGTCGACACCGTTTATCCGGGCGACCGGTCGCAATGGAGCTTCGATCCGTTCCAGCCGAAGGTCGAGGGCGGCAAGATCTGGGGCCGCGGCACCGTGGACCAGAAGGGCGGCGTGGCCACGATGATCCACGCGGCGAAGATCATCAAGGAACTCGGGCTCAACGACCGGTTCACGATCTATTTCACGGGCACGGTCATGGAGGAGGACTGCGACGGGCTGTGCTGGCAATACATCCTCAACGAGGACGGCCTGAAACCCGAGCTCGTCGTCATCACCGAACCGACGAACCTGAACATCTACCGCGGCCACCGCGGGCGCATGGAAATCCGCGTCGAGGTGAA
The DNA here is from genome assembly GCA_049513315.1 of Opitutaceae bacterium. Lineage (GTDB taxonomy): Bacteria > Verrucomicrobiota > Verrucomicrobiia > Opitutales > Opitutaceae > Fen-1467. The sequence goes on along the minus strand of JBEKWG010000009.1, from coordinate 46,391 downwards.
GGGGCGGAGCTGTCACGGGTCCGCGCCCGAGCGCGGCGACAACGCCATCTACAAGATCGCGCGCATCGCCCTCGAGATCGAGAAGCTCAACAAGCGCCTGCGCGGCGATCCGTTCCTCGGCAAGGGGACGGTGACGATTTCGGAGGTGCGCTCCTCCTCGCCGTCGCAGTGCGCCGTGGCCGACGGGGCGAACATCCACCTCGATCGCCGGCTCACGTTCGGCGAGACGAAGGAAAGCGCCGTGGCCGAAGTGCAGGACGCGGCCAGGCGCGCCGGCTATCCTGACGCCAAGGTGATCGTCCTCAAATACGAGGAGGCCGCCTACACGGGCAAAGTCTATCCGACGGAGAAATACTATCCCACCTGGGTGCTCGAGGAATCGTCGCCTTATCTCAAGAACGCCGTCGACGCCTACGCCGGGGTGCTCGGCAAGCCTCCGTTGGTGGACAAATGGACGTTCAGCACCAACGGCATCGCCACCGCCGGCATGAAGGGGATTCCGACCCTCGGCCTCGGACCCGGCAATGAAGTTTACGCCCACGCCGCCGACGAGGCGTGCCCGGTCGGGCACCTGAGCGCCGCGGTGGCGTTCTACGCGGCGCTGGTCGCAAAACTGAACGGGAAGGTTTGACGTTTCATGGTCGAATTCGCCTACCAATGCAGCACGTGCGGCAAGCGCTACCGGCGCGACCAGGTGCGCTATCTCTGCCCGGACTGTGCGCCGGCGTATCGCCCGGGCCGGCCGCTCGTCGGCGTGCTCACGGTGGATTTCGACTACGGCGCCATCCGCAAGCGATTCAAGAAAACCGCGCCCGACTGGAGTTTGTTGTCCGCGGTCGAGCCGGAATTCTTCCCGCCCTACGCGATGAGCGCCACGCCGTTCTTCCACTCGGCGGCGCTCGGTGACGCCTGCGGATTCCGCAACATCTGGCTCAAGAACGACGGCCTCAATCCCAGCGGCTCGTTGAAAGACCGGGCCTCCTTCCTCGTCGTGGCGGAGGCCAATCGCCTGCAGGAGGACACCGTCGTGACCGCCTCCACCGGCAACGCGGCCAGCGCCCTCGCGGCGGTCTGCGCCGCCGCCGGCAAACGGGCGCTCATCTTCGTGCCGGAAAACGCCCCGAAGGCGAAGCTCGTGCAGATGATCCTCTGCGGCGCGTGCGTCGTGCCGGTCCGGGGCACTTACGATGATGCCTTCCGGCTGTCCCTCTCCTACACGGCGGATCATGGCGGCCTGAACCGCAACACCGCCTATCATCCGCTGACCATCGAGGGAAAGAAAACCGTCGGGCTGGAAATCTGCCAGCAAAACGGGTGGCGCGTCCCGGACGCCATCGTCGTGCCGGTGGGCGACGGCGTCATTCTCGCCGGGGTGTTCAAGGCGTTTCGCGATTTGCGGGCGATGGGCCTGATTTCCCGGCTGCCGCGCCTGGTCTGCGTGCAGGCGGAGAAATCCGACGCGATTCATCGTTACCTCACGACCGGCCGGTATCGGAACGCCCTCCATCCGGCGACCATCGCGGATTCGATCTCCGTCTCGGTTCCCGCCAACGCGCATCTGGCGAAAAAAGCGGTGGTCGCGAGCGGCGGCTTTTCGCTCACGGTGTCCGACCGGGAGATCCTGGAGGGCCAGCGCACCCTGGCGGCGAAGACCGGCGTGTTCGCGGAGCCGGCCGCCGCCGCCACCGTGGCGGCATTGGCGAAGATCCGCGCCGCGGAGATGCTCAAGCCCCACGAGCAGATCGTCCTGCTCATCACCGGTCACGGGCTCAAGGACGTGGACGCGGCCATGAAAAACATCCGCATCCCCGCGGCGATTGAACCGACGCCCGCCGGCGTGGAGAGCATCGCCGGCCGGCTCGCGGCGAGAGGAGGGCGCGCCCATGGTTCCTAGCATCATTGGCAAAGGGGAGCGACGGGTTGACGCCCTCGGCAAGGTGACCGGGCGGGCCAAGTTCGCCGCCGACTACAATGTCGCGCATCAACTTTACGGCGACGTTCTGCGGGCGAAGCATCCGCACGCCCGCATCCTGGGGATTGATGTATCGAAAGCCCGGCAGCTCGATGGCGTGGAGGCCGTCCTCACCGCGCAGGACATTCCGGGCGAAAAGGTCTTCGGCGGCGTGCTGAAGAACCAGGCCATCCTCGCCGTGGACAAAGTCCGTTATCTGGGCGACGGCGTGGCGCTGGTCGCCGCCCGGACGAGGGAGATCGCCGCGGAGGCGCTAAGCCGGATCGACGTCGACTACGAACCGCTGCCGGTCGTGTCCGATCCGGAAGTCGCACTGCAGCCGGACGCGCCCAAGATCCACGGCGACGACAACACGTTCGTCCATCACCGGGTGCGCAAGGGGGACATCGCGAGGGGATTCGCCCAGGCCGATTTCGTCCTCGCGCGGAAGTTTCGGACGCCGTTCGTCGAACACGCCTATCTCGAGCCGGAGGCGGTGCTGGCGGAGCCGGCCGAACACGGCGGCGTGATGGTCACGGGCAGCGTGCAGAATCTTCTCTCCAGCCGCCGTTCGGTCGCGGCCGCACTGGGGCTCGACCTCAACCGGGTGCAGATCGTCCAGGCGACGCTGGGGGGCTCGTTCGGGGGCAAGGATGAGGTGATGACGGCGATGTGTTGCCGGGCCGCGCTGCTCGCCCTCGCCACCGGAAAACCGGTGAAGATGGTCAACTCGCGAGAGGCGTCGATGCTCGAATCCTACAAGCGCCACCCGTATGTCCTGTATTACCGGTGGGGCGCGAAGCACGACGGCGCGATCACCGCCATGGAAATCCGCTGCATCGCCGACGGCGGGGCGTATGCCTCGATGAGCCCGTTCGTCACCTGGCGCTCGGTGGTGCAGGCGACCGGCCCGTATTATTGCGAGAACGTCGCGACCGACGTCTACGCGGTCTACACGAACAACAATTACACGGGCGCGATGCGGGGCTTCGGTTCGCCGCAGGTGAACTTCGCCATCGAGTCCATGATGGACGAACTGGCCGCGAAGGTCGGCAAGGACCCGCTCGAAATCCGCCTGCAGAACGGATTCAAGAACGGCGCGGTGACGGCCACGGGCCAGCGGCTCACGCACACTGTCAGCCTGATGGAGGTGCTGACGAAAGCCGCCGCCGCGGCCGATTTCCAGGCGAAGTGGCGGCGCTATCGCGCGGCGCCGGACGCGCCGCGGAAGCGCGGCATCGGGCTGGCCTGCAGCTATCGCGGCGTCTCGCTCGGCGCCGAGGGCGTGGACGCCGCGGGGGCGATTGTCTCGGTCCAGACCGACGGCAGCGTGATCGTTTCGGCGGGCATCACCGACATGGGGCAGGGCGCGCAGACCCAGATGGCGCAAATCACCGCCGCGGTGCTGGGCGTGTCGATGCGCCGCGTCCAGTTCCTCAACACGAACACCAGCCGCGTGCCCGACTCGGGGCCGACCGTGGCCTCCCGGGGAACCATCATGGGCGGCTCGGCCGCGAAAAAGGCGGCCGAGATCGTGCGGGCCACCATGCTCCGGGTCGCCGCCGCCATGTTGGAAATCGGCCCGGAAAGCTGCGAATTTGCGGATGATTATCTAGTCGAGCATGGCACCGGCCGGCGCCTCGCCTCGTTCACCGAGGTGGCGGCCGAGTGTTTCCGCCGGGGCGAACCGATGTATGGCCTCGGCTGGCACCAGGCGCCGCCGACCTCCTGGCACGAAAAAGACGGCACGGGCGAAGCCTACTTCACGTTTGTCTATGGCGCGAATGTGGCGGAGGTGGAAGTGGACACCGAAACCGGCAAGGTGGACGTGGTCGGCTTCGTTTCCTGCCACGACGTGGGCAAGGCGATCAATCGCAACACCGTGCTCGGGCAGTTCTACGGCGGCGTGGCCATGGGCCTCGGCTACGGGCTGCTCGAGGAATTCGATTTCGACGAGGCCGTGCCCCGGCAGCTCAATTTTGACGAATACCTGATTCCCACGGCGATGGACGTGCCGCCCATCACGGGCATCATCGTCGAAAACGAAGACCCCGCGGGGCCGTTCGGGGCCAAGTCGGTGGGCGAGCCGACCAACGAGATCGCGGCGCCGGCCATCGTCAACGCGATCGGCAACGCCACGGGCCGGCGCCTCGGCGAGATTCCGGCCACGCTCGAGCGCGTGCTGCTGGGGCACAAGTTGGCGCGGAAAGGTCCGCGCGGCTCGCTCCAGCAGGAAGCGCTGGCGGGCGATGCGTGCAAACTGGGGCGAGGTCAGCCATGAAGTCCGTCGCCTACGTCTCCGTCGCGACCATCGCCGAGGCCTGTGACCTTCTGGCGGTACACGGCGCCGATGCCTCCCTTCTGGCCGGGGGCACCGACCTGTTGATCGAGTTTCGCCGCCCCTCCGCGAAATTGCCGAAGCTGATCGTCGACATCTCCCGCGTGTCGGAACTCGGCGGGATCGTCGAGCGTGACGGCCACCTGGTCATCCGGCCGCTGGCCACGCACACGCAGTTGCAGCACTCGGACCTGGTGCGGCGGTTTGCGCCCCTGCTCGCGTCCGCCGCCGCCGCCATCGGGGCGCCGCAAATCAGGAATCGGGGAACGATCGGCGGCAACATCATGAACGCCGCGGCCTGCGCGGATACCGTCCCGCCGCTCATCGCGCTGGGCGCGACCATCACCCTGCAGTCCAACGCCGGCTCCCGCGAGCTGAGCCTAAGCGAGCTGTTCCTCAAACCGTATCAAACCAAGGCAAACCCGGACGAACTGCTCACGACCATTCGTTTTCCCCATCTGCCGGCGACCGCCCGGAGCGCCTTCATCAAACTGGGCCGCCGCAACGCCCTCTCGATTGCCCGCTTGAGTGTCGCTGTCATTCTCCAAATCGGCGACGATGGAAGAATCGCCGGGGCGCGCATCGTTCCCGGCGCGGCCTTCCCCACTTGGAGGCGCGTGACGGCGGCCGAGCAGATGCTCGTCGGGGAGAAACCGGCGGTGGGGCTGTTTGCCGCCGCCGGACGGAAAGTCTCCGAGGAGATGATCAAGGAAACCGGCCGGCGCTGGTCGACGGAATACAAGGAACCGGTGCTCGCCGTGCTGGTGAGACGGGCGCTGGAGCAATGTGCCTTTGCCCCCGTCTCCCCGCCCGCTGCTTCGCTGTCGCCGGCGACGACGGAAGACGGAAAATCCGTCGCGCCGAAGGGCCGAAAGAGAAAGGCCAGGGCGTCCAGGGAATGCACGGTGGCCGTGACGATCAACGGGCGCGCCCGCACCCTCACGGTTGCCGCCCACCGCACGCTGCTCGAGGTGTTGCGGGATGATCTCGGCCTGACGGGCACAAAATGCGGCTGCGAGATCGGCGAGTGCGGCGCGTGCACGGTCCTGCTCGACGGCCAGCCGGTGAACTCCTGTCTCGTTCCCGCCCCGCAGATCGCCGGGCGCGAAGTCACGACCGTCGAGGGCCTGATGCCGGCCGGCCGGCTCCACCCGCTGCAGGAGTCATTCCTGGATTACGACGCCGTCCATTGCGGGTTCTGCACGCCCGGCATGCTGCTGAGCGCACAAGCCCTGCTGGACCGGAATCCGCATCCCACCGAGACCGAAATCCGGACGGCCATCTCCGGCAACCTCTGCCGTTGCACCGGCTACCAGCAAATCGTCGACGCGATCCGGCAGGCCGCGCCCCGCCCGCCGCCGGAGCCGCGCTCCGCGGCGGAACCGACCGCCACCTGAAGCGACGACCCGCGGTTTGTTTTTTCATCCTATGAAGACCCACGAGAAACAACTGGCCGAGTTCCACTCCCTGCAGCTCGACTGTTACGGGAAGGATTTTCTTCTGACCTGGGAGAAGACCGGCGACGAGCTCCGCGCGGTCATGCATCTCGCCGGACTGTTCTCCGCCATGCACCAGGCCGGGCAGTCGTTCCGCGTGTTCGACACCGGGCTGGCGATTTCCATCTTCCGCGACCATTCCACCCGCACGCGCTTCAGCTTCGCCGCCGCCGCCAACGCCCTGGGCCTGGCGCTGACGGACCTCGACGAGGGCAAAACCCAGATCGCCCACGGCGAGACCGTGCGCGAGACGGCGAACATGATCTCGTTCCTGGCCGAGGTCATCGGGATCCGCGATGACATGTATCTCGGCGAGGGCAACCGCTACATGCGCGAGGTCGCGAGCGCGGTGCAGGAAGGTTTCGAGCAGGGCGTGCTGCACCAGCGACCGAATGTGATCAACCTCCAGTGCGACCTCGATCACCCCACGCAGAGCCTGGCGGACCTGACGCACCTCGCCCACCACTTCGGTTCGCTGGAAAACCTGCGCGGCAAAAAGCTCGCGATGAGCTGGGCCTACTCGCCCAGTTACGGCAAGCCGCTCTCGGTCCCGCAGGGCATCATCGGCCTGCTGACGCGCTTCGGGATGAACGTCACGCTCGCGCACCCCGAGGGCTACGGTCTGCTTCCGGAGGTGGTCGCCTTGGCGCGGAAGCATGCGGCGGCGAGCGGTGGCAAGTTCGAGGTGGTGGCGGGCATGGAGGAGGCCTTTCGCGAGGCCGACGTGGTCTATCCCAAGTCGTGGGCGCCTTACGACGTGATGCGCCGGCGCACGCCGTTGCTGCAGCAGGGCGACCGCGACGGATTGAAGGCGCTCGAAAAGGAATGCCTCGCGAACAACGCGCGCTTCAAGCACTGGGAGTGCGACGAGAAGAAAATGAAACTCACCCGGGACGGGCAGGCGCTCTACCTGCACTGCCTGCCCGCGGACATTTCCGGCGTCAGTTGCGCCCAAGGCGAGGTGTCCGCCGGGGTGTTCGAGAAATACCGCCTCGCGACGTATCGCGAGGCGGGCTACAAGCCGTTCGTCATCGCCGCCATGATCTTCCTGGCGCGCGTCAAGTCGCCGCTGGCGGTGCTCGGCAAGCTCCTCAACAAATCTGCGAAAGGCTGACCATGTCCGCGATCATCAAGCGCCTTCACCCGGAGGTCATCAAGAAGACCGCCGCCCGCTGCCGCCAGCGCGGCATCATCATCCCGACGTTCCGGCAGCTGCGCGACCCGGCGCTCATTCCGGCGTCGGTCAAATCCCGGCTCAAAGGCGTCGGCCTGTGGGACGTGAATCCGTTGAACCTGTTTCGGATCACCTGGAAGAACGACCTGCCGACGGGGCGGTTTGGCGGCGTGAACGCGCTCGAGATTCCCGCCGCCCTCACCGGCGTCAAGGCGCGCATCGTCGGGTTGGTCGGGAAGTATTTTCCCACGGGCGCGCACAAGGTGGGCGCGGCGTTTGGCTGCCTGGTGCCGCGCCTGGTCAGCGGCGAATTTGATCCGGAGGTGCACAAGGCCGTCTGGCCCTCGACGGGGAATTTCTGCCGCGGCGGCGCGTTCGACTGCGCGCTCCTCGGCTGCACGGCCATCGCGATCCTGCCGGAGCAGATGTCCCGCGAGCGGTTCGACTGGCTGAGGAAAATCGGCGCGCAGATCATTGCCACGCCCGGCTGCGAATCGAACGTGAAGGAGATCTACGACAAATGCTGGGAGCTGAAGAAGGACCCGGCCAACGTCATCTTCAACCAGTTCGAGGAATTCGGGAACCCGATCTTCCACTACAACGTCACCGGCCCCGCGTTCGAGGAGCTGCTGGCGGACCTGGGCGGCGGGCGGCTGCGCGCCGCGGCCTACATCTCCGCCACCGGCTCGGCCGGCACGATCGCGGCGGGTGACTACCTCAAGAGACGGCATCCGGACTTGAAAATCGTCGCCACCGAAGCGTGGCAATGCCCGACGCTGTTGATGAACGGCTTTGGCGGCCACCGCATCGAGGGCATCGGCGACAAGCATGTCCCGTGGGTCCACAACGTCCGCAATACCGACGCCGTGGCGGCGATTGACGATGAGGACTGCCTGAGGGTCCTGCGGCTGTTCAACGAGCGCGCCGGGCGAAGTCAGCTGAAGTCGGCCGGAGTTGACGGGAAACAAATCGAGCGGCTCCCCCTGCTCGGCATCTCCAGCATCTGCAACCTGCTCGCCGCCATCAAGACGGCCAAATACTTTGAACTCGGCGAGCGCGACGTGATTTTCACCGTGTTCACCGACTCGACCGAGCTCTACCAGTCACGCCTGGCGGAGTTGCGGCGGGACCAAGGCGCCTATCGGGCCAGGGATGCCGTCGCCGATTTTGCCGGCCCGCTGGCCCACCAGGGGGTCGATCACTTCAAAGAGCTCACCTACCCGGAGCGGAAGGCCATCCACAATCTGAAGTATTACACGTGGGTCGAACAGCAGGGCAAGACGAGCAAGGCCTTGGCCGCCCAGTGGGAACCAGACTACTGGCGCGCCCTGTTCGAACGGGAGGTCCTCCGCTTCGACGAGTTGATTGAAGCGTTCAACGCGGCCGTTTGCGTCCACGTTTGAACGATACGCAACGTCATTGATCTTTACGCATGGTGTGGAGGGCGAGGCTCCCGCCGAGCCGCGTCCGCAATCCAGGTTTCGGCTCGGCGGGAGCCTCGCCCTCCATGGGTCTGCGATGCGCAGAAATCTGTGGCGCGCTGTATAGGCCGTCTGCGCAGCACCGCGCCACGGCCTGCTGATCCGGTTACGGCACGATCCGCGTGCCGGGGTGCCCGTCGAACACCGCGGACAGCGCCTCGGGGGAGGTGATGAACGCCTCGCGGCCGCCGCCTTCGATGAACCGGATGCATGCCTCCACCTTGGGGAGCATCGAGCCCGCCGGGAAATGCCCGGCGGCGATGTATTGCCGGGCTTCGGCCACCGTCATCGAGTCGAGCGCGCGCTGTTCGGGTGTGCCGAAATTCAGGCAGACCTTCTCGACCGCGGTGGAAATCACGAGCAGGTCGGCGCCGATTTCGTGGGCGAGGACGGCCGACGCCAGATCCTTGTCAATCACCGCCGCCACCCCGCGCAGCACGCCCGGCTCGGTGGCGACCACGGGAATCCCGCCGCCGCCCGCCGCCACGACGACATAATGGGAGTCCGCCAGGTACCGGATGACTTCAGATTCAATGATGCGCACCGGCTTCGGCGAGGCGACGACGCGCCGCCAGCCCCGGCCCGCGTCTTCGACCATCGTCCATCGCTCGACGCGCATCCGCTCTTCGGCCTGTTCCCGCGTGTAGAACTCGCCGATCGGCTTGCTCGGCGCGGCAAAGGCCGGATCGTCGCGATCCACCAGGGTCTGGGTCACGACGGAGGCGACGGGGTGCTTCAGACCGCGGCGGCGGAACTCGTTACCCAGCGCCTGTTGGATCTGGTAACCCAGCGCGCCCTGGGTGTCGGCGACGATGGAGTCCAGCGGCACCTCGTGCAGGAGGCCGCGCGAGTGTTCGCTGCGGCGCAGGATGAATCCGACCTGCGGTCCGTTGCCGTGCGTGATGACGACGCGGCACCGGCGCTCCAGCAAGTCGGCGATATGCCGGGCGGTCTGGGCGATCTCCGCGTATTGGTCGGGCACGCTCATGTGCCGGGTGTCCCGGATGAGCGAGTTGCCGCCGATGGCGATGACGATGGTTTTCACGACGCGAGCTGGCCGGACCGAAAGGGAAAGGGCGGCCGGGCGAAGCCGCCTTGATGGATCTTGTGCCGTTGCGCCGGGGCTGCAAGCGCCGGCAGTGTCTGGCAATTGGGGTTTGTGTTCGCTGCTAATCCGGAAAGATGCAGTTGTAGGAAGCGAGCTTGCTCGCGATTGCACAGGAGAAATCGCCTGCAAGCAGGCTTCCTACATTGTCCATCTAATGATTATTGGAATACCGGAGAAATCGCGGTTCAACTGCATGGTCCCGGCTAATACCACACCTTGTCCGCTTTCGCGGCCCACGCCTGGAAGACAGCCTGCGCCTCGGCGTGCAGCAGCGGCGTCATCGCCAGCCGGCGCTGCTCGGGCGGCAGCCGCATCTGCTGGTGGATGAAGTCGTCGTCGAAGCCGATGGCGGCGGCGTCGGCGCGCGTGTTGCCATAAAACACCGTCGGGATGCGCGCCCAGTAGATCGCGGCGAGGCACATCGGGCACGGCTCGCAACTGGTGTAGAGTTCGCAGTCGGCGAGCTGGAAGGTGCCCAGCGTCCGGGCGGCATCGCGAATGGCGACGATCTCGGCATGCGCCGTGGGATCGTTGGTCGACGTGACGGCGTTCTGGCCCCGGCCCACGATGACACCGCGGCGCACGATCACGCAGCCGAATGGCCCGCCGCGGCCGGAACGGATGCCGTCCTCGGCCAGTTTGAGGGCTGCGCGCATGAAGTCGTTGGGCGACACGATCGTTGAATCGGGCGGGAGGGACGGCTGCGAGGGCGCCGCCGGGAACCCAGCTTTGATTTGCGTGAGGGGGTTTCAACTGTTTTCCTCCGAGGCATGAACAGCCCGCCGGTCAATGCGTCCCCCGCCGCATTGATCAACGGATTCACCCTCACCATCAACGGACGGACCGTTCGGGTTGAAGGCGTGCCGCCGACCACGACGCTGCTCGAGTTTCTGCGGGCCCGGGGCTTGACCGGCAGCAAGCGGGGCTGTGACGAGGGCGACTGCGGCGCCTGCACCGTGGCGCTGGTCGACCGCGACGCGGCGGGCCGGCCGACCTACCGCGCCATCAACAGCTGCCTCGCGCTCCTGCCGATGTTGGCCGGCCGCGAGATTGTGACGGTCGAGGGGCTGGCGGCGAACGAGCACCTGCATCCCGTGCAGGCCAGCCTGGTGAACAACTACGGTTCGCAATGCGGTTATTGCACGCCGGGCTTGGTCGTGTCGCTCTTCGAGGCGTTCCACCGCGCCGACGGGCCCGGCGCCCGCCAGCTCAGCGATCAGCTCTGCGGCAACCTCTGCCGCTGCACCGGTTACCGGTCGATTCGCGACGCCGCGCTCGATGCGCTGGCGGGCCGCGCCGCGGCGGACGAGGCGGCCGAACCGTTTCGCGCGCGGCTGCGGAAGCCCGTCGCGGCTCCGGCCGCGCTGGCCTATTCCACGGCGGACGGGAGCTTCTTCCGTCCCGAGACGCTCGCGGATTTGTTTGTCCTGCTGGGCGCGCAGCCCGGGGCGCGCCTGGTCGCCGGCGCGACGGAAATCGGCGTCGAACTCAACAAGAAGGCCCAGACTTTTCCCTGTCTGATTTCGACCGAGGGCGTGCCGGAGCTGACGCGTCTTGCGGCGACGCCCGCCGCCTGGCGCATCGGCGCCGCGGTGCCGCTGACCACCATCGAGGAGGCGCTCGCCGGCGAATACCCGTCGCTGGCGCGGATGCTGCGGGTGTTCGGGTCGCGCCAGATCCGCAGCCGGGCCACGCTCGGGGGCAACCTGGCCACGGCGTCGCCCATCGGCGACAGTGCGCCGGTCCTGCTCGCGCTTGACGCCACGCTCGTGCTGGCGGCGGCGCGCGGCGAGCGCACCGTGGCCCTGGCGGAGTTTTTCACCGGCTACCGGCAGACGGTGCTCCGGCCCGGCGAGATCATCCGCGAGATCGTGCTGCCGCGCGGCGACCCGGCCGCGGCGGGGCTGACGCGCCGCGCCGATTTTCTGAAGGTTTCCAAGCGGCGTGAGCTGGACCTGAGCACCGTGGCCGCCGCGTTTTGCATGGACGTCGATGCCGCGGGGGTGGTGCGCCGGGCGCGGCTGGCCTACGGGGGCGTGGCCGCGCTGCCGCGGCGCGCGCGCCGGGCGGAGGCCGCGTTGGAAGGGAAAAGGCTGGCCGACGCGGCGGCCGACGTGGCCGGCGTGCTCGCGACCGAGTTTCAACCGATCGACGATGTGCGCGGCAGCGCGGCCTATCGCCGGGCGTTGATCGTGAGCTTGTGGGAAAAGTTCGTCGCGGGCGATCAGAGCGAGGCCCAGGAGGGCGCGCTGGATTTCGGCCACGGCGCGAAGTGGCCCGACGCCGACGCCTCGCGCGCCCTGCGGAACGAGAGCGGCGCCGGCCATGTGACCGGCCGCGCGCTTTACGTGGACGACTTGGCGCAGCGCCGGCCGATGCTCGAGGCGTGGCCGGTGCTTTCGACGCACGCGCGGGCGCGCCTCGTCCGGTGCGACGCCACCGCGGCGCGCCGGGCTCCGGGCGTGGTGGCGGTGTTGCTGGCCGGGGACATTCCGGGCGTGAACAACGTCGGGCCGGTGCGGGCCGACGAGCCGCTGCTGGCGGCGGGCGAGGTGTGCTACCACGGCCAGATGATCGCGCTCGTGGTGGGCGAGTCGGTGCGCGCCTGCCGGCGGGCGGCGGCGCTGGTCGAGGTGGACTACGAGCCGCGGCCGCCGGTGCTCACGCTGGCCGAGGCGGTGGCGCAAAACAGTTTTCACACGGAGCCGCGCGTGCTGGCGCGCGGCGATTGCGCGGCGGCGCTGGCGGCGGCGCCGTGCCGGCTGGACGGCGAGTTCGCGCTGGGCGGGCAGGAGCATTTTTACCTCGAGACGCACGCGGCCTGGGCCGAGCCGGGTGAGAACGGCTCCGTGCTCGTGTGTTCCTCGACCCAGCATCCGTCGGAAGTCCAGGCGATCGTGGCGGCGGTGCTCGGGCGGCCGCGCCACCAGGTGGTGACGCAGGCGCCGCGCATGGGCGGCGGTTTCGGGGGCAAGGAGACGCAGGGCAACGCGTTTGCCGCGCTGGTGGCGCTGGCCGCGCTGCGGACCGGCCGGCCCGTGCGCCTGCAACTCGACCGCGACGTGGACATGACCGTGACCGGCAAGCGGCATCCGTTCGCGGCGAAGTTTGCGGTGGGCTACGACCGCGACGGGCGGCTGCGGGCGGCGGACATCGCGCTGGTGGCCGACGGCGGCTGGTCGATCGACCTGTCGCAGGCGATCATGGACCGGGCGCTCTTCCACCTCGACAACGCCTACTACCTGCCGGCGGTGCGGTTCTCGGGCCGCGTGGCGAAGACCAACGTGGCGTCGAACACGGCGTTTCGCGGCTTCGGCGGACCGCAGGGCATGCTGGTGATCGAGGAGATCATGGACCGGATCGCGCGCCGCCTGGGCCTGCCCCCGGAGGTGGTGCGCGCGCGCAACCTCTACCACGGTCGCGGCGAGACCAACACGACGCACTACGGCGTCGAGCTCGGCGACAACCGCCTGGAAGAAATCTGGCGGCAGGTGCTGGCGCAGGCGCGGTTCGCGGAGCGGCGCCGCGCGGTGGACGACTGGAACCGCGCGCACCCGCGCATCAAGCGCGGGCTGGCGGTGACACCGGTGAAGTTTGGGATTTCGTTCACGCTGCTGCACTACAACCAGGCCGGCGCGCTGGTGCTGCTCTACCCGGACGGCACGGCGCAGGTGAACCACGGCGGCACCGAGATGGGGCAGGGGCTGCACACCAAGATCCTCGGCGTGGCCATGCGCGAACTCGGCCTGCCCGCCGACCGCATCCGGCTGATGACCACGAGCACGGACAAGGTGCCGAACACGTCGGCGACGTCGGCGTCGGCCGGCGCGGACCTCAACGGCGCGGCGGTGGCGGCGGCCTGCGCGACCCTGCGCGACCGGCTGGCGCCGGTGGCGGTGCGGATGCTGGCGGTGAAGTCGGGCGCGGCCGCGGGCACGCTTCCCCCTTGGGACGGGAAGTCCGGCCCGGCGGATGGGGCGCAAACGGCGCCCGACCTCGTTTTCGCGGACGGCCAGGTTTTTGCCAGGAGTGCGCCGGACGTGCGCCTTGAGTTCGCCGAGTTGTGCCGCAAGGCCTACGTCCGCCGCGTGAGCCTGGCGGCCACGGGGTTCTACCGCACGCCGGACATCCACTGGGACTGGACGACGGCCCGGGGCCGGCCGTTCTACTACTACGTCGGTGCAGCGGCGGTGACCGAGGTGGAGGTCGACGGCTACACCGGGACGCACCGCGTGCGGCGCGTGGACATCGTGGAGGATGCCGGCGAATCGCTCAACCCGGGCGTCGACCGCGGGCAGATCGAGGGCGGCTTCGTGCAGGGCATGGGCTGGCTGACGCGCGAGGAGCTGCTCTGGGACCACGAGGGCCGGCTCACCACGCACAGCGCGAGCACGTATCAGATTCCGGCGTTCAGCGACGCGCCGCTCGAGTTCCACGTCACGCTGCTGCCCGACGCGGCGCAGCCGGGCGTGATCCACGGCAGCAAGGCCGTGGGCGAGCCGCCATTCATGCTCGCCATTTCGGTGCGGGAGGCGATCCGCGACGCGGTGGCGGCGTCCGGCGCGCCCGGCGGCGAAGTGACGCTCGCTTCACCCGCGACGGCGGAGGCGGTGTTTTGGGCGATCCAGCGACGGCGATGACAACTGAGCGTATAATGGATGCGGGCCACCCCGGAGGGCGCCCATGAGAGTCCAACGCCTGTCCGGTCGGATCGTCGACGTCTGCAACCGGGCCGAGTACCCCGGAACCGTGGAGTTCGCCGATGGCGTCATCCGCCGCATCGTCCGCGATCCTCATCCCCGCGGGGCCGGCCTGATCCTGCCGGGCTTGGTCGACGCCCACATCCACATCGAGAGCTCCATGCTGCCGCCATCCGAGTTCGCCCGGATGGCGGTCGTGCACGGGACGGTCGCGACCGTCTCCGATCCCCACGAGATCGCCAACGTTCTCGGCGCGGCCGGCGTGGCTTACATGATCGCGGACGGACGCCGCACGCCGTTCAAGTTTCATTTCGGGGCGCCCTCCTGCGTGCCGGCCACGGCTTGGGAGACGGCCGGGGCGGCGCTCGACGCCCGCACCGTGGCCCGCCTGCTCACCCAGCCCGCCATCTACTATCTCGCCGAGGTGATGAACTTCCCCGAGGTGCTCGCGCGGGAACCCGGCCTGCTCGCGAAAATCGCCGCCGCCCGGCGCCAGGGCAAGCCGGTGGACGGCCATGCTCCCGGCTTGCGCGGGGCCACCGCCGCCGCCTACGCCGCCGCCGGCATCTCGACCGATCACGAGTGCTTCACCCTGGCCGAGGCCAAGGACAAGATCGCCGCCGGCATGCGGATTCTCATCCGGGAGGGCTCGGCCGCGAAAAACTTCGCCGCCTTGGTGCCGTTGCTGAAGACGCACCCCGCGCAGTGCATGTTCTGCTGCGACGACCTCCATCCCGACCGGCTGCTCGTCCAGCATCTCGATGCGCATGTCCGGCGCGCCCTCGCGTCCGGCGCCAACCGTTTCGACGTACTCGCCTGCGCCTCGGTAAACCCGGTGCGGCACTACGGCCTTCCGGTCGGCCTGCTGCGCGAAGGCGACCCGGCGGACCTGATCGTGGTCGACGGTTGGAGGCGGTTCCGGGTCCTGCGCACTTATCTGGATGGCCGGCTCGTGGCGGCAAACGGCCGCTGCCTCCTGCCGCGCCAGCCCGTGGAGGTGGTCAACCATTTCCGCGCCCAGCCGCGCCGGCCGGAGGATTTTGCCGTGGCGGCCGGACCCGGCCGGCTCAACGTCATCGAGGCCCTCAACGGCCAACTGGTCACGCGGCACCGCCGCCTGGACGCCCGGGTGGTCGCGGGGCGCGCCGTGGCCGACCCGTCGCGCGACGTGCTCAAGCTCGCCGTCGTCAACCGCTATGTGCCCCGGGCGCCCGTGGCGGTGGGTTTCGTGCGGGGTTTTGGCTTGCAGGCCGGCGCCCTTGCCTCGTCGGTGGCGCACGATTCGCACAACATCGTCGCCGTGGGCGCGGATGACGCCTCCCTGGCGGCGGCGGTCAACCTCGTCATCGCGCAACGGGGCGGGCTCAGCGTGGTCGGAGCGGGCCGTCGCGAAGTGCTGCCGCTGCCGATCGCCGGCCTCATGGCGACCGGCGAGGGCCACGCCGTGGCGCGGCGCTATCTCGCCCTTGACGCGCTCGCCAAGCGGCTCGGTTCCCGGCTCGACGCTCCGTTCATGACCCTCTCCTTCATGTCCCTGCTCGTCATCCCCGATCTGAAATTGAGCGATCGCGGCCTCTTTTCCGGCCGGCGCTGGGTGCACCAGCCCCTGTTCGACTGAGCCCAGACGTGACGTGAGGTGAATCCAAGTCGCGGTTCGATTCCCGTGGAGGCGCCCGCCTCCACTTTCTGATTCGAATTGGTTGAAACATGCGAAGGGATGGCGTACACGGCTCGTAGGATAACCACACTGTTAGGCAAACATATGAAAACTCCCACCCTCATCGTGAGACTCGTCGGGCTTTACTTGCTCGCTACATGCCCGGTTGCGCTGTTTCAGATTCAGAAAGTGCACGCGTTGGCTGGTGCGTCGACGCTGCAAGACAATCTCGTGGGCGTTTTTCAGTTTTATGCGTGGCTAGGTCTTGTCGTCGGCCTTGCTGCGACGCTCTTTGCCGGCCCGTTGGCTCGACTTCTCACGTTCGATTCGGAACCCAGAGACAAGTCAGCTGACCTCTCCGATCAACTCCTTGAGCGGAAAGACAAGAATGCCTAACGCGCCACACAGCCAACTCGGGCCTTCGGCCCTCGCGGCTGATCGTTAACGTCTAGGGGAATCCCGATCGGGGTTCGATTCCCGTGGGGGCGCCATCCTTCGCCCGTTGGGCTTCCGCCGTCGCCCAGCCTATGGCTGACAGGACGGTTCGGCAGGTCCGCCGATGGCGGGAAGCCGGCAGGGCTGCCTGATCTTGACGAGGTGACAGAGCGGGATTTTTGGAGGATCGTAGGAGAAGCCCGCTGGTCCCCAGAAGGGGAGACGGACCTTGACCACGCTTACAGAAATCGATGGCGGCCGTGACGGCGGAACGCGGTGAGTGGCAGGCGGAATTCTAACATGACGGGGCGGTGAGGGTTTATCAGGGTTTTATAAGGGGGCGTCGCGAGTTTCGAGAACGTATTAATTAGTTGAGCCGTACAAAATGGAGGGTACCATCCCGGTTCCCTTATGCGCTGTCTACCACTGTTGATTCTGGCCGCCGCGTTATGGACTTCGTCGAGAGCTTTCGCAGCCGACTCACCAGTACCCCTGCCCGTGGCAAGCCTCGCTGAACTCGAGGCTCGTGCCCCGAAGGAAAACAGGTACCCAGAGTTCAGCCCAAAATTTCACCAAGAAGTCGTCCGCCTGGTGGAAAGCAACACACTTGCGTCCGGCGATGATTTCTTTCGGGCGGCTAATCTTGTGAGCGGGCCGATCAATGAATACCGCTCCGCGCGGATGCGTTATGAACTTATGCTCGCAGCCGCCGCAAAGAACAACCGCGAGGTTGAGAAATTCGTGGCCGAAAGCTGGGATTCGCTGCTGCTAACGCTCGGCCGCCCGATGCGACTCGACGTCCACGGGTTCGCTGCCCACAACCCCGGAAGCGACGATTTCCCGCTCGATCCAGCTCCCAAGGTTGTCCAATCCGTGCTGCGAAACCCCGCGGAGGCAAGGGAGGCGGCCGGCAATGCGAGCGACAATGCGGAGGTCCAAAAGATCGTCGGTGCAGACCAGGCGGTCCGGGCAAGTTGGAACAAATTGTCTGAGGCGGAGCTGAAAGCAGTCAGCTCCAACGATCATCAACGTAATGTGCGCATTCGTGAAATCGTTAACGAGGGCGGGCTGCACACGGCTAAAGACTTTGCGAACGCGTCGCTTGTCATGCAACATAGCTCGGCCTTCGCAGGGTTTGAATTAGCCCACGAACTGGCTGTTTGCTCGATGCTCCTTGGCGACCGAGGCATGGGCCGGTGGCTGGTGGCGGCGACCTATGACCGGATGCTCAATTCCGTCGGCCATGACCAGCGGTTCGGCACGCAGGGCGCCCCGATACTGATGCCCCAGACCAAGCCGGAGCTGCGTGAGACCGATGAGGCCGGCATCTGCGATGCGGAACGCATTGCGCTTGGTTGTCCGACTCTGGCCGCGAAGCGCGCCAATTTTTGGACAGCCCGGCCGACTACCTGATTAAGAAGTGGAAACCGAGCAAATTGATGCCGCAGATAGCGGAACGTTTCTCCCATAATGAGTCAGCGCTGAAGTGGGCGAAACAAGCCGTCGCGATTGCGCCATCGGCGGGGTGGCCAATGTGGTCAGGTTTTAAATCTTTCAGCGGCCGTTGATCACCGGAAACAGTGCCGCGCCATGCCCGTGCTGCGGTGCGTGATTGAAAGATCTGAAACCTGACTCCGTTGGCTTCTGCCACCCGGCTTTGCGGGGCAGATCCGCCACGGCCCGGCCCAGTCGGACGCGGGGCAGGTCAGGGTGACGACGACTCCTCCAATTCGTGAAGCTTGGGCCCAACCAGATCGCCCACGCGATTGCCGGCGGTGACTACGGCCCAGCCGAAACCGCCGAGCGCCGCGAGCAAAATGACGAAGGCCCAGAAGTGATGCGATTCAAAGCGGGCGATCGACCGCGCATAGGCGAACAGGGCAAACAAAGCTGCGATGACAATCACCGCATCCACGCTGGCCCGCTGCCAATAGCTTCCCCCCAGGTGCAGCCACATGCCGAATTCATCGAACGTGAGCGCCATCGCGACGCCGTAAGCCAGCGCGACAATTTCCGCCGTCCGCCCCACGGGCCGGCAGAACACGCTATACCCTCCGACCGCCGCCAGCAAAAAAATCCCGTAGTTCAAATGATGAACATGGGTGCCCTGCATGAAGAAATAGAGATTCGGAATCTGATGCGACATGATCAGGAGCACGAATACGCGGGCGATGACGAAGATGAGGATGAACCCAAACAACGCCAGCCGGGCCAACTTGTGCGCCTGAACGCGGGGCATTGGGTGATCCGGGCTCATAAGCGATGGGGCGGGATGGAGGATGGAGGCGGGGGCATCAGCGCCGCGATGAAGGGGTGCGCGGGCCGTGTACCGGGAAGGCGCGCCGGGGGAAATGAGAGGAGCAGGCGATTATTAGGCGCCGGCCGCCGGAGTGTATAGCATTTTCCAATTCCAAATCGTGGCGCAGGCTCTGTTTGCTCAACCGGCATTGCGGGCGGTAGCGAGTGAGATCAGGTTTTGGGTCTTTCCGCGGTCGTCCATCACCGGAAACAGAGCCGCGCCATGCCCTTGCTTAGGTGCGCGATTGAAATATCTAGAGCCTGACCCCTGCTATGGGGCCGTGGAGGTCAAGCCTTCTTCAAGGCGGTTTGTGTTTGGGAAGCACGGAGTGGAATTGAAGCGGCTCCTTCGCGAGCGGCGTCGGTGCAACGACCGGGCCTTAGCCTGCTATCCGCGCGTGCGTCTTGGGGGCGCAGCGCATCATGATCGATTCAAGTCGGCGCGAAGGAGTGACAGGCCGCCCCATCTTTGCGCACGGGCGTGACCTAGCACACCCAGGGGTCAGGGCGGGCGACCCGCCGCTCCGAAGTCAGGGGCTAACTTGCAAGCCAAGGGCTGCCGCGGTGGTGCGGCCGGTGGCCAGCCGCCAGAGGTCCACCGCCAGTTGCCGGGCGATGGCGACGACGATCTTTTTCTTGCGGGCCCCGCTCAGGCGCAGCGCCGTGAGGGCGGCGTGCCACTTGGCGATGGCGCGATAGTGCGGCTGGAACTTGAGCAGCCGCCAGACGGCCTCGATCAGCAGGTGACGCAGCCGGGGGTTGCCGTGTCGGTTGATGCATCCTTGCAGGCGGGACTGGCCGGAAGAGTGCTCACTCGGACACAGCCCGGTGTAGCTCGCCACCTGCCGGCGGTTGCGGAAGCGGTGCCAGTCGCCGACCTCGCGGGTGAGCGACTCCCAAGTCATCGGCCCGAGCCCAAGGGGCAGTCCGGCGGGTGCGGCTTGCTGCAACTGGACCGTGAGCGCGGACAACTCGGCGTCGATGCTCAGGAGCACGCGCTGCCAGATGGCCAGCTGGGCGGGCAACTCCGCGGGCAGTGTCGTCACTAAACCGGGCAGCACCTTGGGCTCCCACCAGTCCTGCGGCAAGGAATGCCCGCGGAGCAGGGCCGCACTCTTGCCCTGGAGGATCAACCGCACCCGCTCCCGGGCCAGGCTCTGCCGCTGACGGCCGAGGGCGCGGGCAGCTTGGCGCCTCGCGCCCTCACTGTCCGCCCCATGTCATCTTTTGCATCCGCGCCAATAGTAAGTGGTCAAAACTCGACGGAACGCCGCGAAGTGGATCACGGCCTAAAAGAGCATCGAACACGGCGCCTCTAATTTCCTCGTAACTGTGGGGCATACTATCCTATACGAAGTCTTGGTTGCCTATTGTCGTTCGGGTGACGCGGGTCTGGACAAAAATCATGGCGTCCACGAGAGACTTGTCGTTGACCGGCTCCAAAAGCTGTTCGGTTCGAACGGACAAGCTCACGATCAAATTATCATCTTCCAACAAACAGAAGAAACGTGCTTGGTCGGGTTTCGGGGCGCCGCCCGATGGAAGCGCATTTGGATGGCGGGGCATCGTCAGAGCGTCAAAGAGCGTCTTCAGACGGTTGTCGATGTCTCCACCCTGCGTGAGGAGACCGCCGGGGGACTCCGGTCGAAGGAGCGTGATCGACAATTCAGCAAGGGCATTCATTTCTGCGGTAATCAGAGGAACGAAAGTGAACGCACCTAGCGGCCGGAGAAGTGAGTAGTTGCCTGGTCCTTGTCGCGGCTGGAGGAAGCCTAGCGACTCAGACAACGGCTTCTGATTCCAGAGTCCAGCTAACTGGGCATGGAAATGCTCACGAATATCGTGCTTGTGCTCGGGCCCCCCATTTGCCCGCAGCGGTCCTCTGTAATGAAGCGTTAAACGCATCTGATGTTAACTACGATCTATTCTCTGCGAATACTTCCAATGAACTTCCCCGCCAACAAAAAACCCGTCGGTATAGGCCAAGGGTGGGGACATCCCCCCATGTGATTCCTTTTCTGGAACCACCGCGCGCGAAATTGCTCTTCGTCAGACCGAAGACGGCGGCCTTATTCGTTTGCGAGCTTCCGGAATCCTTTGGAATAAGAATGTTGTGAAATTTGCGATCTAGGCATTAGAAAGAAAGGGTACAGTTCTAGTTGACTCCAGCTTAACCTATAGGTTCACTGATGGCAATTGAACTTTCCCTCCTGTTCCCGGAGATCCTCTCGCCTCGATTCAGGATCTATGCCATCGGTGAAAATGACTCGTTCCCTGTGGTCGACTTTCTTGAAGATCTTCAGCAATCCAATGAGGATTCCTACCAAACTTTGATAGCGGTGTTGGAGTACGTTGCTACTCAAGGACCCATCATCAATGAAAAACGTAAGTCACGGTGCGTTGATAGGAAACACAGGATTTTTGAATTCAAGACGAAAGACGGCAATCGTGTCCTATGGTTCTACGATGCCAACAGCGTGATAATTTGTGTTAACGGCTTTTCCAAACCGAAACCGAATCGACTTAGAGAAGACATTGCTACGGCCGTATCTTGGAAGCTCCGCTACATGTCAGCCCGGGCTAGTAACCAGGTGCGGATTGTCACATGAATAAGATCACAGAGCGAATCGGCAGATTGATTGCTTCGGCAAGACGCGGGCATCGCTATAAATTGGAACGGGCGATTCTGGAGTTTACCGAGCAGATTGTAGCGCGAATGGCTGCGAAGGAAATTACTCCCACGACACTTGCAGAACGAATGCAGGTAGAGCCGCCTTACGTTTCGAAGATCTTGCGTGGGACCTCGAATTTTACGTTGGATTCCATGATCAAGATCTGTTCGGCCGTCGATGCAGAGTTCTGCTTTCATGTGAGACCGAGGGAAGTGACTGCCACATGGGAGGAGTATCCGCTATTGAAATTTCACTATAAGATTCCTGCCAAGCGCGCTCAGCCCTTAACACCGGTACCTCGCTACAACGTAAGCACACCGATCCTGCGATTATCAACCGCTCCTCATGCCCAGCCCGACACTTTTTCAGCTGGGTCGAGCAATAAAAAAGATGCCGAATCCCCCCTTCTTTCAGCTTAGACGTCACTACATCTCGCAGCTGGAGTTTTCCTCGATTGAGGAAGTTGTTCCCGACCCGCATGGCGTAGAGGCGACAGCGTCGATTGCAATGGGTCCTAATACTGCGAATCCCCGGAATTGGCGGCTAGAACTTACCGTTAAGTTTTCGGTCCGCCACGAGCAAAAAGAAATTTCCAAGGGAACCGTCGTTTTCGTCGGAATATTCGACGTCAGTCCGCAAGTGCCGGAGGATGAAATGCCGCGGCTTGTTGCTATAAATGGAGCTAGCATCCTCTACGGAGCAGCGCGCGAAATGATCGCCAATATATCGGCAAGAGGCTCCAATCGACTTGTGACCTTGCCGTCGATATCTTTCCACGACGCAAAGCTGGCGCAAGTCCCGAGCGCCGGAACGTCTCACGACCCGGCGAAGCGAATTGTCACTGCCGGCATGTAGTACCGACCGAGTTGCTCTCTGGCAAAGATTGTGCCGGTTACGCCTTGCGGCACGCGGAGCCGGCTCGCGGATTCAACGGGATGGTGTCTCTCCCGAACCGGGACCGTTGCTTGACGCCGAAGCTGGGCAGCCGTATTCGATTTCTGACTGCAAAAATTCTGAAGTCAGGGCTTGTGGCCTATGAAAAAAGTTTCGTTTTCCCTCGTTCTTGGACTCCTTGCGCCAGCTATGTTCATCATCGGAGCGGAGCCTTTTGAGGTCCGCGGAAGAACCTCGATCAAGGAAATCGTGGCCGGGTCTCTCGCCGTGGCTCTGTATCTTGCCTTCTGCCAGTTCTGCGTCGCGCCAAAGGGGAGCCGCGGGCTCGGGGCGAAATGGCCCACCCTGGTCGCCATGACTGCGCCGTTGATGGTCATGTTCGTCTTCATGGCGTTGAGGGAGAAGCCTCACACGGTCTTGGAGCAGGGGCTTCCCATGTTGATTTCCGGCTGTTGCGGGATCTTCGCCGGGGCCGTTTTGGCGGGGCGGGTAACCCCGCCGGCGGTGTCCTTCAAGTTCTGCCGCCGTTCCCTCCTGACCTGTGCCGCCCTGCTGGTCGCGGTAGCCCTCGTGGTAGCCGCAGGCGTGGTTCCGCCGGTCAAGGCCGACACCTTCCTGTTGGCCACGCCACAGAGAGCCGTTCCCGTGTTTTGGTGGATCGTTGCCTTGGACCTTCTCGCTGCAACGCTGCTCGTGTTCATTGCCATTCGGGCCACGGACCGCAGGGGTCTCTCCACCACCGTTCTCGGTCTTCTGGCGTTCCTCGCTTTCCTGTTGGCGTGTGGCCTCACCGGCCCGGCCTTCGGGTACCGGGAGCACGGTCCCGCCATGCAGACCGCGTGCATCCTCCTTTTCTTCTGCTCAGCAGCCGAATTCCTCGCCGCGATGCTGCTCAGCACGACCGCGTTCCTCTTTCCCGAGCTCTCCGAGCGACGAACAGCCCCGGTGACATGACCCATGGCGTGAAAACATTCGTCAAGGAAGTTTCGTCCCGCAAGGAATTGAAGCAGTTCATCCGGTTCCCCTTTTCACTGTATAAGAACCATCCCTGCTGGGTGCCGCCGCTGATCTTCGACGAGCTCCACACCCTGCGGCGCGACAAGAACCCGGCCTTTGAGTACTGCGACGCCCGCTACTGGCTCGCCTACCAGGATGGGAAGATCGCCGGGCGCATTGCCGGCATCATCAACCACCGGTACATCGAGAAATGGGGCAACCAGTACGCCCGGTTCGGTTGGGTCGACTTTGTCGATGACCTTGAGGTGGTCGGCGCTTTGTTCGGAGCGGTCGAGCAGTGGGCCAGGGAAAGAGGCATGACCGGCCTCCACGGGCCGCTGGGCTTTACCGACATGGACCACGAGGGCATGCTGATCGAGGGTTTCGACGAGCTGGGCACCCTGGCCACCATCTACAACCATCCGTACTATCCCAAGCACTTGGAGTCACTGGGCTACGTCAAGGACGCGGACTGGTTGGAGTTCGAGGTCATGATTCCGACCCAGCTCCCGGCGAAGGCCGAGCGGGTGGAGCGGATCGTCAAGCAGAAGCTGGGAGTCCGGGCGTTGGAGGCGAAGAGCGCCAAGCAGATGCTGCCCTACGCCCGGGAGTTGTTCGGGGTGCTGAACCAGGCCTTTGCGCCGCTCTACGCCTTCGTGCCGCTGACCGACCGGCAGATCGACATGTACGTGAAGCAGTACTTCTCGTTCATCAAGCCGGACTACACCAAGATCCTGCTCGACGCGAACGGCCGGGTGGCCGGCTTTGTCATCGGCATGCCCTCGCTGTCGCGGGCCCTGCAGAAGGCCCGGGGGCGGCTGTTCCCCTTCGGTTTCATCCACCTGCTGGCGGCCATGCGCAAGCCCAAGTCCATCGACCTGTACCTGGGAGCCATCCGGCCGGACCTTCAGGACAAGGGCGCCGACGCTCTGCTGATGACCGAAATGAACCGATCGGCGATCGCTAATGGCATCGTTTCGGCCGAGAGCAACATCGAGCTGGAGGATAACATCAAGGTCCAAAGCCATTGGAAATACTACGACACCCGCCAGCACAAGCGGAGGCGGTGCTACCTCAAGAAGTGGTCCTAACTCACCGGCCAGCGGATGGGTGATTGAGGGGAAAAACGGCGGAGCGAGCCGGGACGGGGCGGCAAGGACGGCGGAGCAGTTGGGGGTTTGCAGACAGGCCAGAGCAAAGGCGTGTCTTCAAACTGTCCTGTACTGCGAAGTTGGGAGGCTGGCAGGCGTAGCGCAGCGCATCAGCCTGCGCTGGGCGGAGGAGCGCGGGTTAAAACACCGCGCTACGTGCCGCAGCAGTTAGAGGTTCATTTAGGAGGCTGTTTGCGGTTTGAAGACACACCCTAGTCCGCGTGAGCTGGCTCCGGAAAATCGAGCCGCTTGAAGAGTCGGTCTGGATCTGAAAGAAAGGGCCCGGACCATGAATTGGAAACGCTACACGATGGGCGCGGCCATCCTGCTGATGGTGGTTGTGGCCTACCTGCCGGCGGTCAGCGGTGGATTCATCTGGGACGATAACGCGCACGTGACGAAGCCGGAGCTTCAGTCACTGCCCGGGCTCTGGCGGATCTGGTTCGAGGTTGGGACGACGCAGCAGTACTATCCGGTTTTGCACAGCGCGTTCTGGTTGGAGCACCGGTTGTGGGGCGATGCGGCGCCGGGATACCATCTGCTGAACATCTTGCTCCACGCGACCGCGGCGTGCCTTTTCGTGGCGGTTTTACGCCGGTTGATCCACGGGGAAACCAGCCCTTCGACTTCGCTCAGGGCATTCGACTCCGAGAAGGTGGCCGCAGGCCGTGAGCGGAGGCGGTACGCCGGAGTCGAATGGCTGGGAGGCATGATCTTTGCCCTGCATCCGGTCTGCGTGGAATCGGTCGCCTGGATCTCGGAGCAGAAGAACACGCTGTCGGCGGTGTTCTATCTGGCCGGGGCGCTGGCGTACCTGAGGTGGAAGGATTCCGCGGACGGTCCGGCTTCGCGGGGCGAAGGCCGGAGAGGGCCCGCCCGGCCAGGCCGTTATTGGCTGGCGACCGGACTGTTCGTCCTCGCCTTGTTGACGAAGAGCGTGACGGCAACCCTGCCGGCGGCGCTGCTCGTCGTCTTTTGGTGGCGGCGCGGGCGCCTGTCGTGGCGGGAGGATGTGGTGCCGCTGCTGCCCTGGTTCGCCTTGGGAGTGACGGCCGGCCTTTTCACGGCCTGGGTGGAGCGGACCTATATCATCGGGGCGCCCGGGCTGGGGTCTGACTTGACTGTCATCGAACGGTGCCTGCTGGCGGGACGGGCCGTGTGGTTCTACCTGGGCAAGCTGGTCTGGCCCGCCAGGCTGATTTTCATTTATCCGCGCTGGGAGGTGAGCGCCGGGGCGCGGGGGCTGTATTTGTTTCCGGCGGGGTTGCTGGTATTGGCGGGGGCGCTCGGGTGGATGGCACGCAAGGGAAGGCGGGGGCCGTTGGCGGCGTTCCTGTATTTTTGCGGCACGCTGTTTCCGGCGCTCGGCTTCTTCGACATCTATCCGTTCATCTTTTCCTATGTGGCCGACCACTTTCAGTATCTGGCCATGCTCGGGCCGATCGCCCTGGCGGCGGCGGCAGTCCTGTCTTCGCCTGGTGCCGGCAAAGTCCGCAGCCTCCCGGGGACGGGGGCGGTGTGGCGCGCGGGCGTGGCGGCAGGGGTGATTTGCGTCCTGGGCGCGTTGACCTGGCGGCAGTGCCGGATCTATCGCGACGTGCAGACCCTCTACGCGGCCACCCTGGAGCGAAACCCGCAGTGCTGGCTGGCCCACCTCAATTTGGGCAGCATGCTGTTCGAGGACGGCCAGGTGGCCGAGGCAATCGCGCACTTCGACGCAGCCTTGCGCCTGAACCCCAACTTCGCGGACATTCATTTCAACTTGGGAAGGGCGCTGATCCAGGAAGGCCGCAACGCCGAGGCCGTGCCGCACTTTGAAGCGGTCGTACGGCTGAGTCCGGCCGATGCCGAGGCGCACGATAATCTCGGGGTGGCGCTTTTGGGCATCGGCCGGATCGCCGAGGCGATGACCGAATGCGAGGCCGCGATCCGGCTGCAGCCGGATAACGCGACCGCGCACTACAACCTGGGCGTCGCCCTGCGGGCGCTCGGCCGGCCGGACGAAGCGCGGGCCGAATTCGAGGCGGCCGCCCGGTTGGGCGTCCGGCCATGAAGCCGGCCGGGAGGCTCCCGCCGCCCTGGGACGGCCGGGAGGGCGGTGGCGGCTCTGTGGGTATGCCATGATTGGCCGACGAAGGCCCACCCGGTTCAGCCGCGCCTCCACCGCCAGCGTCAGACCGCGGAAAATTTCTTCGCCCGGATCAAACGCTTTTGCCGCGTCGCCACCCGCCATGAAAAACTCTCAGACAATTATCCCGGCTTCCGGTGATTCGCCGCCGTTCTCGACGTTGAGGGGCAGGTCGAGACGTGGTTAGAATCAATGATTGAGAAAGTTGTCCGTGTAGCCGATGCTTGCTTGGATGAAGGAGATCATCGCGGCCATTCTCGGTGCAATCGCCGGAGCGATCGTGCTCTGGCTGCTCGAACAGCCGGCAAAACGCCGCGCTAAAGCAGCCGAAGCCGAGCTTTCCAGCATTCGCAGGCGCGCTCGCGGACCCTATCTTTTCCCATCTGATGCAAGGTTTGACTGCCTCTATTTTCCGCCCGTCGACCCGGGGCAGATCCCATACCGCACGCACGCCCGCGGTGACCTGCTCTGCTTCACGCGCGAGGAGGTAGAGCGCGATATACCGGCTGGCCATCCCATTATTCTCGTCATCGACAACCGTGGCGAGGATTGCCCCGAAGCGACGATAACTCTCGATGGTGACCCGGTGAGGGTCCAGAAAGAGCCCGAGCTCGCTGACGCGCGTGGTCTACAATTCATCCTCTATCCGTATCGCCCGGACAAACACGGGCAGCCACAAACGCTCGAGGTGCGGTTTCTCGCGCGCGATGGCGTCCGCGACGTGCATCGTTATTACACCGAGCACGGTCGCCGTATTCTGCGACGTATCGATCCCGTGTAATCGATCTACCAACCGCGCCACCGAAGTTCGCCTGCTCGCCGAGCGGCAAATAGGGGGGCCAATGGGGTGAGGTTTGAAATCTTTCAACAGCCGTCCATCACCGAAAACAGCGCTGCGCCATGCCCTTGCTTCGGGGCGTGATTGAAATATCAAAAACCTGGCCCCACTGCCTTCTTTCATTGGCGGCACTGAACCAGATACGAGACCCGGAACGATTCACTATGAACACCATCAGCGTCATTTGCTTGTGCGCGTCGATCATCCTGGCCGGCATCATCGCTTCGCTCGGGACCCGCAAGATTGACCATCGGTTGAAGGAACTCGACGACCGGCTCGACCATCGGCTGAAAGAAATCGGCGACCGACTCGACGATCGGCTGAAGGAAATCGGCGGCCGACTCAACGGCATCCTGGAGGAACTCCGCAAGCTGCAAAATCGAGGATCGTAACATTCCCAGTTGCCGGGCTGCGTGGCTGCTTCAAGACACGGCAGCGCAAACCAAGTGAAGCGGTAACGCGTGCGGTACGTAGCGCCGCAGCTCGGACGGTAGGGCACAGTCATTGACGTCCACGCGTCCTGTTGGTAAACAGGAGCTGCGATGAATACTGTGAAAGCATGCGTGCTCGCAGCTTTCGCTATCCTGGTTCTGGGCGGCTGCACGACCACGCGCACCCTGTCGGTCTCCCAGGAGAACGGGGCCACACTAGGCTTCGCACAGGGGAGGCCGTGGCTGCAATCGGTGAAGAGAAACACGGTGGCCGTCTGGCTGCTGACCCCGACCTACAAGACGGATCTTAATGATCTCATCCCTCCGGCCTTCCTCGTGGTGGTCCGCAACGGCGGAGATCAGACGATGAGCTTGTCGCGCGGTGACATCACCGCGACCGCGGACGGCCGCCCGATCCATATCCTCACGTACGAGGAGTATTGTGGCGAAATCGACCGCCAGGCCGGCCTAGCCTCATTAGAATTCCAGGAGCCGCTGGGCATTGTGCCAGGAGCAGCAAATCAGGGTCCCGAAGAGAGGGAGGCGTACCGCAGCGTCGCGCAGTTTGGGAAGAGAATGATCGATCTCCGGAGTGGCGAACTGCTCGCCGATGCCGGATTGATGCTGGTGCTGGACCAATATTTGATCGCCCCAGGGCAAGCCATCAAAGGTGTCGTGCGTCTAAAGCCGTCCGATTTGTCCAGCGGCCAGCGGCTGAGAATCCTGGTCAAGACCGGCGATGAAACGCACGAGTTCTTTTACGACGTGCGGAACTAATGCGCAAATGAGGTCAGGCGGCGGAGATTGATATTGAGGAAATGAAGGGAAGCGGTGGGCCGACGGGCCGGCCCGCCAGCATCGCCATTTTGGGCTAGGCACGGACCCGGCGGGCTGGCAAAACGGCGGGTGGTATGAGGGACTGGGGCATATGCGAGGCGCCGGCTGTGATCCGCAGCCGCGGCAGGGAGACTGCTTGGGGCACACCCAACGATCCGCCCGAGCCGCTGGTGCCGGATCCGTGGCCGGCGGCGGATGCCCCCGAATGGCATCACGTGCAGCGGCGGATCCTCGACCATTTCGCCTTCGCGGTGAGTTACCCGCTGCGCCTGGCCGGCCAGCGGCCGCCGGCGCGCGCCAGCCTGCGCCTGGCGCACCCCGCCGACGAGGCGATGATCGAACAGCTGCGGGCGATCCACAACGGCGAGATGCCGCAGGAGTATGATCCCGAGACCGGACGCGCTTACCCTCCGCCGCGCGTCTGGCGCCACGAAGTCGAGTGGCAGGCGGTCTGGATCGTCGAACTCACCGTGTGAACGCGGAGGCTTGGAGGTGGCTTCCTTTTGTCGCGCGCACTGCCGCCGCCTCGGGGGGGGAACAGGGAAGACGCCAGGCGCGCAATCTTGGCTTGTGCCCTTCGAGAGAAGGACTATAGCCGAGATGCTGTTCTTCCAGAACGGCAATAAACCCGCCCCACAATGACTGATGCATCGGTATCTCCCCCTCAAAAAAAGAGCCCCACAGCGGCAATCGTTATCGGACTTCTCGCAGTCGCGCTTGTAATTGTCGCCGCTACACTCGGCACCAAGGTTCACACCCTCAACGCTCGAGTTGCAAAAACCCAGACTGAGCTGACCCAGACCCAGGACCAGACGGCCCAGTTGCAGACGCAGTTGAACGACGCCAAGGCCGGAGCGGCCAAGCTCCAGGCGCAGTTGGACGAGGCCAAGGCCGGATCCGCCAAGCTCCAGGCGCAATTAAAGGACGCCAAGGCCGGAGCGGCCAAACTCCAGGCGCAGTTGAATGACGCCAAGGCCGGAGCGGCCAAGCTCCAAGTGCAGTTGGATGAAGCCATGGCTGGATCGGCCAAACTCCTGGCGCAGTTGAATGACGCCAAGGCCGGAGCGGCCAAGCTCCAGGCGCAGTTAAAGGACGCCAACGCTCACGCGGCCGACTTCCAGGCGCAGTTAAAGGACGCCAAGGCCAACGCCGCCGACCTGCAGGCGAAATTGGACAAAGCTCAAGCCGACCTCGCAAAACTGCAGCCGAAGGCGAGCAAGTAGCCAGTCCACTCGGTTGTACGATTATCGCGATTTCCCCAAGCCGCCGGCGGGCGCTTGGGGCGGGTTCCGTGTCTATGCCACCGACCGGTGATCGCCCGTCCTAAGCCTCCGGCTAGGATCACGCTGCCACCGGGTCGCCGCCCGCCGCGCCCGGAGATTTTCTCGATCAATTCGCTGACATCGCGGAAGTCGCCGGTCGCGTGGATTTCGTGGCGCCGGCGCCACACCGGTTCGCCTATTCCATTTCCAGCCGCTCGCAGGCCAGCTCCAGATATTCCACCGCGATGTCCTTGCCCTTGGCCTGGAGCGGACCCCAGCGGAGCCGGACGGCGCGCGCCCGCAGCAGCACCCAGGTCTGGACGACGGCGGTGCGATCTTCGTTCCGCAGCTGAATGGTGACGGTGCGCAGCGCATTCTGGTCGCCGTTCCGGATCTGGTTGTACCACTGGTAAAGATTCAGCAAGCCGATCACGCCCCGCTTCAGCACAACGTTGCCGCAGTGGTCGACGCCGGTCAGCTTGCGCACGGAGTTTTCCTTCTCGTTGCCGTTGCGGTATTCAATCACGTCCAGCCAGACCTCGGGCAGGATGACTTCCTCGAAGCCGGCCTCCGGACCGTCGGTGTTGCCCGTGCCGAGATCCACGAGGAAGTTGAAGTTCGAATAGGGTCTCTCTCTAATGATTGCCATAGTTTGGGTCTCCGGTCATTGGCGGGGCTTGGGAGGGGACCGGCGGAGGAATGACAGGCGAATTCATTCCCGCCGGTTGCACCACATAGGCCACGTCTTTGTAGATGCTCAGGTCGTGAGTGATGCTACGCTCGTACAATCGCCGGCGCGCATCGCGAAAGGAAATCAGGGCGGTCAGGCGGGTCGGTTCGCCGCGCTGGAAGTAGGCCCTGCTGGTGTCGAGAAAGGTCTCGATCCGCTTGTGGGGCGCGAGGAACTTGATCCGGCGAAACAGCGGCAGCGAGGACACGTCCCGCGTTCCGCCCAGCCCGCGGAACTCCTTGTCAAACTTCACCGAAACCAGGTAGGCCGGCGCTTCCCCGACGTTGGCCACGGCCACGTGAAACAGCCCGTGATCGAAGAGGAAGTCGACGATCACCTCGGGCTGTCCGCCGGCGGCGGCTTCCGCGGCGGGCGGGGGCGTCCTGGGTTTGCGTTCGGGCATGTTGCGGACGGGAAACCGGATTTCAGAGAAGGATTGAGGGGCAGGCGAGCGTAATGTGTTCCAGATAGCCGCGGACGGCAACTGCCGCAAGGAGAGGGTGGATGGTTACCCTGGTCGGAAAAAGGGAGCGGGGAGCGAGAATTGAAATTGATGAACCCGACCGCGCGCGGGCACGACCGGCGCGCCGCGGCGAGTCAATAGAACAGGTTGCGGTCGAGGCTGCGGTATTGGATGGCCTCGAGGAGGTGGGGTGCGGCGATGGCGTCGGCGCCGGCCAGGTCGGCGATGGTGCGCGCGACCTTGAGGATGCGGTCGTAGGCGCGGGCGGAGAGGTGCAGCTCTTCCATGGCCTGCTGCAGGAGCCGGCCGAGCGCGGCGTCGGGGGCGCAGTGCGCCCGGATCTGCGCGTGCGTCATGCGGGCGTTGACGGTGGTGCGCGTGGCGGCGAAGCGGGTGCGCTGGCGGAGGCGGGCGGCCTCGACGCGCGCCCGGACGGCCGCCGACGGCTCCCCGGGCCGGACCTGCCGCAGCTCCTCGATGGTCAGCGAGGGCGCCTCGACGTGGAGGTCGATGCGGTCGAGGAGCGGCCCGCTGATGCGCGCGCGATAGCGCTGGATCTGGGCGGGCGAACAGCGGCACTCGTGCCGCGGGTCGCCGAGATAACCGCAGGCGCACGGGTTCATGGCCGCGACGAGCATGAAGCTGCACGGCAGCGTGACCTTGCCGGCGCTGCGCGAGATGGTCACATGGCCGTCCTCGAGCGGCTGGCGCATGACCTCGAGCGCGGAGCGTTTGAACTCGGGCAGCTCGTCGAGAAACAGCACGCCGTGGTGGGCCAGGGAAATTTCACCCGGGCCGGGGATGGCGCCGCCGCCGAGCAGGCCGACGTCGGAGATGGTGTGGTGGGGGGAGCGGTAGGGGCGCGACAGGAAGGGCAGTCCGTCGCTGAGCGTGCGGCCGGCGGCGGAGTGGATGTTGAGCACCTCGAGGAACTCGTCGAGGGAGGGCCGGGGCATGATCGTCGGGATGAGCTTGGCGATCATCGATTTTCCCGCGCCAGGCGGACCGATCATGAGCAGGTTGTGCGCCCCGGCCACCGCCACCTCGACGGCCCGGCGCAGCGCGTGCTGCCCCTTGATTTCGGAGAAATCGCCGCCGGCATCGCCCTCGGCCGCGGGCACGGCGCGATACGCGGCCATGCCGCCCGGCAGCGGCGCCAGCGTCACTTCGCCCGTGAAGAAACGATACGCCTCGTCGAGCGAGCGCACGGCATACACGGCGATGCCTTCCACCAGCGCCGCCTCCTCCGCGGAGCCGGGCGGCAAAAGCAGGCCGCGCTTGCCGAGGTTTTTCGCCAGCAGAGCGGTGGCGAGGGCGCCGCGCACGGGGCGGGTGGCGCCGGAGAGGCTGAGCTCGCCGGCGATCAAGTAGCCGGCCAGATGGTCGGCGGTGAGCTGGCCGGTGGCGCGCAGAATGCCGAGCGCGATGGGCAGATCGTAGAGGGGACCCTCCTTGCGGATGTCGCCCGGCGCCAGATTGATGGTCGTGCGCGTGCGCGGCATGTGAAAGCCGCTGTTGCTGAGCGCGGAAAAGACGCGGTCCTCGGATTCCTTCACCGCGGCATCAGGCAGGCCGACAAGGATGAGATCGGGCGCGCCGGCTTCGCCCGTATTGACCTCGACGAGGACGATTTCGGCTTCGATGCCCTGCAGCGCGGCGGAGTGAACGGTCGCCAGCATGTTCCGGATAAATTTCCGGAATCAGGAAAACAACAACTCAGGCGCCAGGCAAGCTCGGTGATCGCGAGCTCCGGCCCTGGGGGGGCTTGGGAAACGGGTCGAGGGAGACCTCCGGCGCGTAGGCGAGGGTGAGCGCCCGGGTCATGTTCTGCTCGACGGCTTGAATATAAGGATTGGCGCCGCCGGGAAAGGGATCGGCGAGGAAGTGGTAAACCCCCATGCAGTCCTGGTTGATCTTCGGCAGCACAAATTTTTCCCAGAAAACCGGGGTCTTGGCGATGAGATCGCGCACGCTGCGGTAAAGGCGTTGTTCGCGGGGGATGTTGAAAAAGTTGTCGGATTCCTCGAATTCGGAGTAAAGGAAAGCGAGTTCGTCGACGTAATCGGGCGCCGCCATCTGGCCGAGGAAGTCGGCCGTGGCGAGGGCGCAACCGATGAAACGTTCGACCTCACCGGAAAAGAACAGTTGGGCGATGTTACTGCGTGGGCCGGTGCAACGGATGGCGGCAATGACGCAGTCGACCTCCTCGCCCGTGAAGCCGATCGTCGGCAGGTAGCTGGCGGCAAAGGAACAGCTGCGGATGACGTGGACATAGGTGTATTTTGCCCCCGTGCCTTCGCGGTCGGATCTCAGCTTGAGGTACCCCGTGTCGTGCAAAAGCGCCGCCGCGGTCGCGACTTCAAAATTCCGCACATCCAGGATGGGCGTGATCCTGGCACGATACCGGCCTTCGAGCAATTGCATGAAGCAAAGGACCGCCTGCAGCGTATGCTCGAAGTCATGATAACGCATGTCGAGCGGCAGATAGTCGAGATAACGACCGTGAAACATGTCCTCGACGTCGCGAAAGAGCGTGTCGATGACGGTCGTGTCGGCTCCCGGATGAGCGTGGAGGAAGGTTGCTCGCACGACGGCGGCCACAGCCGGGGCACTCTTGGTATCGACTTGGGGAAACATTATGCAGCCGCAGACCGGCGAATAGGAGATCTTATTGCCAATAATCGGCGTTGTAGTGAGCTAAGTTTCCAGCTTAGCACCTGCAAGCTGAATCTCAGCTCTTTCCAAGAACCGCAATCAATCCTAATACTATCCCGATGATTCTGGGCCTGACAGGCGGAATGGGCTGCGGGAAAACCACCGCGGCGGGCATGCTCGCCGCTTATGGTTATGTCCCGCTGGATTCCGATGCCATCATCCGGACGGTGCTGTTGACGGAGAAGGACGTGGTGGCCGCCATTCGTGAGCACTTTGGCGCCGAGGTGCTGGCGGCTTCGGGCGCCGTGGACCGCGGCCAGGTGGCGCGGCGCGTTTTCACCGATCCGGCGGCCCTAGGCTGGCTGGAGAACCTGCTCCACCCCCGGCTTTATGCCTACTGGCGGGCGGCATTTGCGGCCGGGGGGACGAAATCATGGGTGGTGGAGGTACCCCTGCTCTTTGAAAAAAGCCTCCAAAATTGGTTTGATTTCACCGTCTGTGTCGCGTCTCATCCCACCGTGCAACTTGCGCGGCTTGAGCAGCGCGGACTCCCGCCGCCGCTCGCGCGTCCACGAATTTCCATGCAACTGCCTTTGGCGCAGAAAATAGAGTTGGTAGATTTTGTCCTGTTGAATGATGGTTCGACCGACTTCCTGCGTGAACAGGTAGCCCAGCTGGTTAATTCGCTTTCGTCCCTTTAACACCCGCCCCCGCTCCTGCGGCGAGGCACCCGCGCGTCTCTGGCGGGTCTGTTATTCCACGCATTCATGGATCATACGCTACATCCCGGTGATGACTTGCCGCCCGTTGAGTCGGGCGGGGGCAGCGCCGCGGAGGAATCCACCGCGGAGAATTCCTCGGCGAAGAGACCGGCGCGCCGACGTTCGCGCTATTACCGGACGAAGGCTGCCACCGCGGTCGTCCCCCGGCAGGAACCAAAACCGGAATCCGAACCGGCTTCCGCCCCGCAGGATGGAGAGCATAACGCGGCCGAGCCTTCCGCCGGATCAGCGCCGGTCGGCCCCGCGGAAGAAAAGGCCGACGCTGGTGCTCCCGCCGCAGCTGCCGAAGCCGCCGGGGCCGGGGAGGAGTCCACGGGGGGTGAGCAGGGAGGCGGCAACCAGTATTATGGCGGTGGTTACGACTCGTACTACTTCAAGAAGGGCAAGCGCCACAAACGGAAGCGCGGCAAGCACTGGCAGGGCGGTCCCGGCGGCTTCCAGTATCCCCCGCAACCGCCGCCGCCGAATTTCGCCCCGGTCTATGGCGATCTGCCCGATGCGGCACGTTTTGCCGATCTGGCGGCGCTCGACGCGCTGGCGGCGGACCTCGCCTCGGGCGAGGGCAAGGCGATCAACCTTGAGGAGCTCTATGCGCTCAGCCTCGCCGACCTCACCGCCGCCGCGAAAAAGCTCGGCATCAACATCGACGCCGCGCCCAACCGCAAGGAGCTGCTCAGCGCCATCTTCAAGCTCACCACCGAGGAGAAGCGTCCGCTCGTCGACCACGGCTGGCTCGATCTCACCGACCGCGGCCACGGTCTGCTCGTCCACAAGGCGGTCAACTACCGCCTCTACCCCGAGGATCCCTACGTGCCGGAGAGTCTCATCCGGCGATACGGGCTCAAGCGCGGGCACGAGCTGGAAGTCCAGTTGCGCGCCCCGGAGGGCAATGAGCGCTGTCCGGCGGTCGTGAAAATCGACAAGGTGATGGGACTCAAGCCCGAGGACATCTCCAAGGTCACGCCGTTCGAGGAATTGATCCCTTATTATCCGCTCAAGCGCATCCTGCTCGAGGTGCCCGACCAGAAAGATGTGTCGATGCGCGCCGTCGACATTCTCACGCCCGTCGGCTTCGGCCAGCGCGGCCTCATCGTCGCCTCGCCGCGCACCGGCAAGACCGTGCTCCTGCACAACATGGCCAACGCCATCTCGACCAACAGCCCGGAGGTGACCCTCATCATCCTCCTGGTCGACGAGCGCCCGGAGGAGGTCACCGATTTCCGGCGCCACACCCGCGGCGAGGTCGTCAGTTCAACCTTCGACGAAACGCCCCAGAGCCATACGCATGCCGCCGAAATGGTCATCGAAAAGGCGCGCCGCCTCGTCGAGATGGGCCAGCACGTCGTCATCCTGCTCGACTCGATCACGCGCCTGGCGCGCGCCTACAACGCGCTGGCCTCGAACAGCGGCAAGATCATGACCGGCGGCATGGAGGCCACCGCGCTCCAGAAGCCGAAGCGCTTCTTCGGTTCGGCCCGCAACATCGAGGGCGGCGGCAGCCTCACCATCATGGGCACCGCGCTCGTCGACACCGGCAGCAAGATGGACGAGGTCATCTTCGAGGAGTTCAAGGGCACCGGTAACATGGAAATCCACCTCGACCGCGATCTCGTCAACAAGCGCATTTTCCCCTCTCTCAACATGGAGCGCAGCGGCACGCGCAAGGAGGAGCTGATTTATCACCCCGACGAATTGCAGCGCATCTACTCGCTCCGCCGCGCCATGCAGGGCATCCCGCCGGTCGAGGCGATGGAGATGCTGATTTCCCGACTGAAGAAAACCCGTTCCAACGCCGAGTTCCTCCTGAGTCTCAACCGCTAGCGGCGGCGCGCCTTCCCGCGCGCCCGCCCGCCTGCCGGCAGTCCACGCCACATCCCCCGTGCGCACCGCCGAAGATCCCGCCATCCAACTCGCCCTCGAAAAAGGGCTGCTGACCCCCGCGCAACTGGCCGCGACGCGGGCGCGCTGCGAACTTCACGCCGATCCGGCCGGCGCACGACCGCGGCTGCTCGACGTCCTGGTGCGGGAAGGCGTGCTCGATGCCCGGCGCCTGGCCCGCCTGCTGGCCGACCAACACGGTCTGCCGGCGGTTGATTTGCGCACGATGGCCGTTTTGCCTGAGGCGTTGGCGGCGCTGCCCCGGCCCTGGGCGGAGCGCTACAACGCATTTCCTTTTGCGCGGGCAGGAGCGACGCTGCGCGTGGCGATCAGCGATCCGCTCGACTTCGAAACCATCGACGGGGTCGGCCATGTGACCCAGCTCGCCATCGAGCCGGCGGTCGCGTCGGCGGAGGATATCCGCCAGGCCATCCAGTGTCACTATGGCGGCAGCGCGGCCGGACCGGCGAACGAAACCGCGGTCACTGCCGGCGATCACGAGCCAGGCCAGGCGGTGATCGCGGACGACGAGGCGCCTGTCATCCGACTCGTCGAGACCATCCTCCGCCATGCCATCGGCCGGCGGGCCTCCGATATTCATTTTGAGCCGCTCGAAGGACGTTTCCGGGTCCGTTATCGCATCGATGGGGTTCTGCAGGAGGGCGAGGATCCGCCCCGGCACCTGCAGCATCCGGTCGTGTCTCGGCTCAAGATCATGGCCAACATGAGCATTGCGGAAAAACGCCTGCCGCAGGACGGATGCGCGCGGATCGCCGTGGAAGGCCGGACGCTTGATTTGCGGGTGTCATCGCTGCCCACGGTGCACGGCGAAAGCGTCGTCCTGCGGGTGTTGGAGCCGGAAAAACTCCGTCTGGGTCTGGCGGAACTCGGGCTGCACCGCGACGACCAGCAGACGCTCGGACGGTTGCTGGCCCTGCCCGACGGCATGGTGCTCGTGACCGGCCCCACCGGCTCGGGCAAGACGACGACCCTCTACGCCTGCCTGCACCACCTGAACCAATCCGACCGCAAGATCATCACCGTCGAGGACCCGGTGGAGTATCAATTGGCCGGCATCAACCAGGTGTCCGTGCGCAGCGAGGTGGGCATGACCTTTGCCGCGGCGCTGCGCGCCATGCTGCGGCAGGCGCCGAACATCATCATGGTGGGGGAGGTTCGCGACCGGGAGACGGCCGAGAGCGCCATCAACGCGGCGCTGACCGGCCACCTGGTGTTCAGCACGCTGCACACCAATGACGCAGCGGGCGCGGTCACGCGCCTCATCGACATCGGGGTGAAGCCATTTCTGGTGGCTTCAGCCCTGCGAGCCGTGGTGTCACAACGGCTGGTGCGCCGCATCTGTCCGGGCTGCGCCCGCTCGCAGGCGCCGGCGCTTCCCGCAGTGGGCGCGTTGCTCTCCAGTCCGGCCGGTGCGGCCGGCGGGACGTTCCTCCGGGGTGCCGGCTGCCCCGCCTGCGAAGGCACCGGCTATCACGGGCGCCTGGGGATTTTCGAGCTGCTGGCCGTTGATGAAGAGATGCAGCGCATGATCCACGAGGGCGCCGGCGCCGCCCGGCTGCGCGAGCACGCCCGCGCCTCGGGCATGCACACCCTGCGCGAGGATGGCTGGCGAAAGGCCCGGGAAGGCCTGACCACCGTCGAGGAAGTGCTGGTTTCGACCGTGGATGATGCGAACTGATTGTGAAATCGGAGCCGCTGCGTTTTTTGGAATGACGTCTACAGAAACCTCGCTACGTTCGAAGCCACGCCTTAGACCGGCTTTAAAAGGAGAGACCCCATGAGCTACGATATGAACGACCTGCTCGAGATCGTGGTCGAGCAGAACGCCTCCGACCTCCACCTCCAAGTCGGCCAGCCTCCCACCTTGCGCCTCAGCGGCAGCATGACCCCGGTGGACGGCCCGGCCCTCACGCCGCAGGACACGGAGAATCTCATGCTCGCCATCACGCCGGATCCGCACGTGCAGAACGTGAAGCTCCACGGCGGCACGGACTTCGGCTTTGCCTACCTCACCAAGGCGCGCTTCCGCGTGAGTGTGCTCAAGGCCAAGGGCAACTACGGCCTGGTGCTGCGGCAGATTCCCAACAAGATGTTCGGCCTGCGGGAGATTGGGCTGCCCGACAGGATCAAGGAGCTGCTCTTCCGTCCGCGCGGCCTCATCATCGTCACCGGTCCGACCGGCTCGGGCAAGAGCACCACGCTCGCCTCGATGATCAACTACATCAACGAGAACCGCGAGGGCCACATCATCACCATCGAGGATCCCATCGAGTATTTCCATGACCACAAGCGTTGCATCGTGACGCAGCGCGAGATCGGCGTCGACGTGCCCAATTTCTCCGAGGCCATCCGCCGCGCGCTGCGCCAGGACCCCGACATCATCCTGGTCGGTGAAATGCGCGACCTCGAGACCATGGAGGCGGCCATCAGCGCCGCCGAGACGGGCCATCTGGTCTTCGCCACGCTCCACACCAACGGCGCCGCCAAGACCATCGACCGCATCGTCGATGCCTTCCCCTCGAACATGAAGGACATGATCCGCACGCAGCTCTCCAGCTCCATCCAGGCGGTCATCTCGCAGGTGCTGTGCAAGCGGATCGGCGGCGGCCGCGTCGCCAGCTTCGAGATCATGATCAACACGACCTCGATCTCCTCGCTGATCCGCGAGAACAAGACCTTCCGCATCAATTCCGACATCCAGACCGGCGCCTCGCTCGGCATGATCACGCTGGACACCCATCTCATGAGTCTCGTGAACCGCGAGATCGTCTCGGCGGACGAGGCCATGGACAAGGCCCAGGATCCCGTGGTCATGCGCGAGAAGCTCACCCAGATGGGCTACCAGTTGCGCACGCTCTAGCGTTCGCCGCGCGCCTCATCCCGTTCTGTCCGGGGCGCGCCCGTCATTTTCACAGTCACATCCCCTATGTTCGACGGCCACGATCAGGCCATCGCCGCGCTTTTGCGCGAAGCCGGCCTATTGCCACCCGAGACGCTTGCCGCGTTGAGCGAAGAATGTCGCCTCACCGGCCGGTCGCTCGCGAGAACGGTCGTCGAGCGGGGATGGGTCGACGGGTGGGATCTGCTCCACCGGGTGGCGGAGCATCTCGGTCTGGGTTGCGTCGAGGAACCGCCGCCGGCGATTTCCGGGGAAATCGCCACGCTGGTCCCCGCTGATCTGGCGCGGCGGTATGCCGTGGTGCCGTTGCGCGCCGACGCCAGATCGATTGAGCTGCTGGCGGTTGATCCTTTCCACCCCGGGTTGGCCGGCGATCTCATGTTTGCGCTCGGCCGGGACGTGCGCCTCGTGGTCTCCGACCCCGGGCGGGTCATGAACCTGCTCCGGCTTCACTATGGCGGGGATGCCGCGGGCGAGGGCCGGCTGGCGGAGCCGGAGCGGATCGCGGTGCTCCCGGGGGAGGGCGGCGGGTTGACCGAGGCCGGACCCGAACAGATGGCCGGGCAGACGCCAGTCGTGCGCTTCGTCAACCTCGTGCTCAGCCAGGCCATTCGTGATCGCGCGAGCGACATTCATTTCGAGCCGTTCGAGGGTGAATTCAAGGTGCGAAGCCGCATCGACGGTACGCTCCGCGACGTGGCGCCGACGCCGGCGCACCTGGCTCTGCCCGTCATTTCACGCCTCAAAGTGATGGCCGGTCTCAACATCGCCGAGCGCCGCGTGCCGCAGGACGGACGCATCCGGTTTGCCGTGGATGGCCGGTCCGTGGATCTGCGCATCTCCACGCTGCCCACGCAATCCGGCGAGAGCGTGGTGTTGCGCGTGCTCGATCAAGCTGTGGCGCCGCTGCAATTGGCGGAGCTGGGCATGTCCGCCGAGGTCGCGGCCGGCCTGCAGGAGATCATCCGCCGGCCCAGCGGGATCGTCCTGGTCACCGGCCCCACCGGCTCGGGCAAGACAACGACGCTTTATGGCTGCCTGCGGATCATCAACCGATCGGAGCTGAAGATCCTCACCGCCGAGGATCCGGTGGAGTATGAAGTCGAGGGCGTCATGCAGCTGCCCGTGAATCCCGCCATCGGACTCACCTTTGCCGCGGCCCTGCGGTCGTTTTTGCGGCAGGATCCGGACGTGCTCATAATCGGTGAAATCCGCGACCTTGAGACGGCCCAGATCGCGATTCAGGCCGCGCTCACCGGTCACCTCGTACTGAGCACGCTGCACACCAACGACGCGGCCGGCGCGGTCACCCGGCTCATCGACATGGGCGTGGAGCCCTATCTGCTCTGTGCCACCCTGGAGGCGGTGCTGGCCCAGCGGCTGGTGCGGTGCATTTGTCCCGGGTGTCGCGAGACGATCGAACCGCCCGCGGCCTTGCAGGCGGAATTCGGCCTGGATCCGGCGCCGATGGACGCCCGGCGTTTCCACCATGGCCGAGGCTGCGCCGCCTGCCAGCAGACCGGCTACCAAAGCCGCACCGGCCTCTTCGAATGGCTGCGGATGAGCGAGCCGCTCCGGGAACTTGTCCGGCAGCGCGCCCCCGCGCTGGTCATCAAACGCATGGCGGTCGAGCGCGGCATGCAGACCCTGCGCGCCGCGGGACTGCGCGCGGTTTTCGACGGACACACAACATTGGAGGAATTGGCCAGATGCGCGTGAGGCCAGAAGTCAGAAGTCAGAATCTAGAAGTCAGTAGTCAGAATCCAGCAGCCAGAGGGCAGAGATCAGAAGACAGAGTCCAGAGGTCAGATGACAGACTCCAAACCCAAAACCCAGAACTCTAAACCCTAAACCATTCCCTCCCCATGCCACGATACATCTATACCGCTATCGACGCCGCCACCGGCAAAGAACGCACGGGAGAACTGGACCGCGTGAACGCGGAAACCGCCGTTGGCGAACTGAAGATGCACGGCCTGTTTCCAACCGCGCTGGCATCGGCCAAGGAGAAGGCTGACGCGGGGCTGGAAACGAAGCCGGTAAAGTTCGTCCGTTCTCCCGTCAGTGGATGGTTCCGGCGGTGGCGTCGGGCGGCCGGAGCGAAGGAACTAGCGATCTTCATGCGCCAGTTGTCAGCCCTGGTCAGTGCCGGCATGCCCCTGGTACGCAGCTTGGACCTCCTAGCGCGACAGGAGCGCAATCCGGCGTGGCAGGCGATCATTGTCAGCCTCGCCGATGTCATTCGCTCCGGTGGCACGCTTTCCGATGGATTGTTGCGGTGCCCGAAGATTTTTGACCGCCTGTGCATTGGCATGATCAAGGCGGGCGAGGCCGGCGGCAGGCTGGACGTCGTCTTGGAGCGCCTCGCACACCATCTGGAGAAAACCGGACGGATCAAGGCGCGCGTGCAGTCGGCCATGACCTATCCCGTCATCATCATGATCGTGGCGGTCGGCATCGTGGCGGGGTTGATGGCGTTCGTCGTGCCGAAGTTCGAGAAGATTTTTACCAGCGTGCTCAAGGGTGCGCCGCTGCCGGCGCTGACCCAGGGCGTGCTGGGTGCCAGCCGTTTGGTGCAGGAGCACTGGTGGTACGCGCTCGGCGCCGCCGTCCTGGCGGGCGGGTGCGGCCGGTGGCTGCTCCGCACCGACGCCGGTGGCCGCGTCTTCGATCAACTGCTCCTGCGTCTTCCCGTGCTGGGCGGATTGTTCCTCAAGACATCCGTGGCGCGTTTCAGCCGGACGCTCGGCACGATGCTGGCCAGCGGCGTGCCCATCCTGCAGGCGCTGCAGCTTACGCGCGATGCCTGCGGCAACCGCGTGGTCGCCGGAGACATCGACCGCGTGCACCGCCGGGTGCGGGAGGGGGAGGGCGTCGCGCGACCGCTGGCGGCAACCGGCGTCTTTCCGCCCGTGGTGTCAGGCATGATCGAGGTGGGCGAGGAGACCGGCACGCTGCCGGCCATGCTCGCGCGCATCGCCGACCTGTATGACGATGAGGTGGACAACGCCGTGGCCGGCCTGACGAGTCTGCTCGAGCCGGTGATGATCGTGCTGATGGCGCTCATCGTCGGCATCATCGTGATCGCGCTGTTCCTGCCGATCATCCGGATCATCCAGTTGATGACGTGAGGGCGCCGGGATCAC
Source organism: Opitutaceae bacterium (assembly GCA_049513315.1). GTDB lineage: Bacteria > Verrucomicrobiota > Verrucomicrobiia > Opitutales > Opitutaceae > Fen-1467. The sequence goes on along the minus strand of JBEKWG010000009.1, from coordinate 3,970 downwards.
GTTCCGCAACGCGATCACGATTCGCAACGCGGTCCTGACGCTATTGCGCGCGGCGAAACAGGGCGGGAAGTGACAAACGGCATCTCGCCGTCACAATTTCAGCGCGCGCAACACCTCCACTCCACGCTTATTCACCCAGTGCAAATACTTGAATGTCATCCATGAAATGGCGGATACTCCTTTGGCGGCCGCCACCGTTAGTTCCTCCCACAACGTAAATCATGCCATTGAGGGCCACCGCGGTGGATTGGCTCGCGGGCGTGAATCCATTCTTGACGACCGTTGATGTATGGGTCGCCAGATCATAGGCCAAGATTTGGTCCGCCGGATCGTAATTTCCGAAGAGGAAAATGTAATTTCCCAACACCGCGGCCGAGTGGGCACTGACTGGCCGGCCGAGATCCGGCAGGCTCAGCCACTGATTCTTGTCGGGGTCGAAACACTCAACGGTCTTCACCCCGACTGACACGTTCGGGTAACGATGCCCACCGGCCACGATGATAGCACCGTCAACCACCACGGCAGCTCTTGTCTCGCGCGGCGTCGGCATCGGAATCCCCTCGGACCAGGAATCGGCCGCGAGATCGTATATCATGGTCCGATTGGTCTGCCTCAGAGTGCCGGGTTCGCCTGACAGGCCACCCATGACGTAGATTCTCCGGCTCAATGCTGCGGTCGCAAAGTTTCCGCGCGGCGTCGGCATCGGCGCACCGTGGGTGATTTCCCCGGACTCAATGTCATAAATGTCGACGGTCGCTTCGAAGAGACTGGCCCCCGGCAGCTCGTAACCCTGCCCGCCGAACACGTAGATTTTCCCATCAACCAGGGCCGCGCCATGATTGTATCGTGGGATCAATTTGTCAGTGAGTACCGTGACTTCGTGCGTGCGGACATCGAACCGCTCGATGTCACCAAGAATGCCACTCGAATTCCGCCCGCCGATGATGAAAACGTGATTTCCCTGGGCGACCGCCGCGGCACCGCACCGTGCGGTCTTGAGAGGATAATCCGCCACCTTCGAAAGCACCGTGTTCGGTGCGGATGTCGGCACCACCTTGAGCAGCAGCAGCATGCTGTAATCGCTGCCATTTGGAGCCTTCAACAACAATGCAGCCCATTGTCCTGCGTGCGCGGGGATCTTCAGGTTGTCCTTGAAGCGGGCAATGACGGGCTTGCCGACCTCCAGCGTCACCCCGGGGATATTTTCGCGGGCGCAGACGGTGGCGATATCGAGATCGCACGCGAGGGAAAGGTCTGCGGTCGCCTCGGCCATCGGGCTGGCCGTGAACGTAACCCGGAAATGCGGCGCGTCCGGCGACTCCGCGGGGATTTCCCGGACATGAAGGCTGTTATCGGCGACTCGTTCCAGGTATTGACTGGCCACGGAAGAAGTCATGGTCACCGGCTGGCCGGCGGTGAGCGGCACGGTTGCAGGAGCCGCGATCAAGGTGAATTGCCCCGGCGGAGTGCTGGCTCCGCTCCACGTGACCCGGGAACCCTCAAGTGAAAGCGTCACTTGATCGAAGCCAACGGTGGCCGGTGATTGTAAGACAATGCCATGGCTTTCCGCCACTGCCGTTGCAGCATTGAAGACAATGCCTTGGTTTTCTGCCGCCGCCGTTGTCCCAGGAAGCTTTATCTCATGAAAATCGCCGGTCCTGAATATATATATCGCGGTTTCCAGGCTGAGTTTCTCGCTGGCGTGCAGGGTCGCAATCGCGGGCAGGAGGAACGCGGTCACTCCGGTGATGAACAAATGTGGTTTCATGGAGATTAAACTTGGGCGGTGAAATGCCAGATCATCGAATCAGGGTGTGCTTCCGTTTACGACCAGGCGCGGCAGACGGTGCGCACTTGCCGGTGGATCGAGGAGCAGCTGGCGCATCGGGCCTTTCGCCTCGATCCGGTAAACCATCTGCTCGGCCCGTGGGTGTAGGGACCACGGCGAAACCAGCAGCAACGCCGCCGCGGCTCCGGCCACCGTCGCGGCGGCGAGCCACCACCAAAATGACGTCCTGCGCGATGAGGGCGCGGTTCGGGCCGCGTCCGAGAACGTGTCACTCATGCGACGGTCCAAGTCGGCCGAGGGGGCGGCCAGACGCATGTTGGCTAGATTTCGTTCGAGTTCGCTCATGGGGTGTCCGTGGTCACGATCGTCTTTAATTTGTCGAGTCCCCGGCGATACCAGGACGCCACCGTGGGCAGCGGCATTTGGCGCAAGTCCGCGATCTGCTGAAAGGTCAAATCGCTGTAGATTTTAAGCACGATGGTTTCGCGTTCATCGGGTGATAACATCTGCAGCCAGCGTTCAATCTCGTCGGATTGGAACGCCGGAGGCGGCTCCCGGTGATCCAATGTTGCGGCAACCTCGAAGATGGAGTCGCGCCGCACCTTCGTACGCCGCAACGCATCCAGCGCCGCGTTGCGCACGCAGCGGAACACGTAGGGGCGCAATTCTGCGGGCAGATCGCCGCGTCGCAACAGCTGCTCGAAAACGCCATGGATCGCGTCTTCGGCCGACTCGCGATTACCGGTGATCGAAACGGCATAGGTGTAGAGCTGCTGGCGGGATCCAACGTAAAAGGCACGAAGGGCTTCCGTCTCCGTGGAGCTCATTGCCGCAGGAGTGTGACCGACAATGGCATCATGCTATCCACGCATAAAGGGGGCATTTTTATGCAGGGTCAACGCGGTGCCCGACCTGACGAGTCTGCTCGAGCCGGTGATGATCGTGCTGATGGCGCTCATCGTCGGCATCATCGTGATCGCCCTCTTCCTGCCGATCATCCGGATCATCCAGCTGATGACGTGAAGGCACCGCGATCAAGTTCCGCAACCGACCCCTTTCCCGTGTCCGGTCGATGCCGGGCACCTTGATGACTATTCCTTGGTGAGCGTTACCCGTGCAAAGGGCTGCAGTTTCCCGCCCTCTTCACCATCCATCAGCCACTGCCAGGTGTCGGTGCCTTTGCTGTACGCGAATGTGGTGTGGAAGAGGCTGCCGTCACCGCTCTTGAACAAGAACGCGATCTCATCGCCGCTGCGCTTGGCATGCCCGATGGCCTGGGCCGAGAGACCGCCGCCACCGGTTGAATCGAGCCACAGGCAGGCGTACCCACCCGACGGCTGGTCCCAGCCGATGAAGACAATCGCTTCATACGCCGCCTGACCTTGGGCGTCCTTCTCACGCGACACTTCGTGAAGTCGCACGTACTGATGGCCCAGCACCCACTCCGCGATAATATCGTGCGTCGTCTCCCTTCCCTCAATGGTACCCCGAAGAACCCACTTCCCGACCAGATGATCCAGCAAGGGATCCTGCAAGGTTAGCTGTTGTGCTGAAGCTGGGAGAGCAACTAGGACAATGGCAGCGAAGATTTTGAATGCGATGTTCATTAGGTGATACCTCGGACGCCGGACGTCACAGGTGAGCCACGCGCGCAGCCGGCGTTCTGCTGGCCAGCAGAATGCGGCCAGCACGAGGCGTGAAACTTCCCGGGGTTGGCTGTGTCGCCTGCTCAGGCTTGTCCCTCTTTTTTATTCAGTGCGCTCGGGATACGCGAAGCGGACGACGTGCGGCGCCCCGCGCAGCAGATAGATCGAAACCAGCAACCAGATGACCTCCTTGACGACCAAAAAGAAGGGTAGGCCGGAGCCAAACAGCATCACCGCGCTTCCGATCATGTAGAGGAGGCTGACCAAGCCGACGATTCTTACGGCGAGTGCAAACAAGTCTGATGATTTCATTTTATATGGGGGTTAATCTTTCCGTCTGACAGTGTCATTAGCCTCAGTTGAATTGAGCTTCCCCGGGTGGGTTTTGCGGAGTGAACCGAATGGGGTCAGTTTAGGGTTGCCCTGATTTGACGGACAGTGGGCTGAGGGTCAAAACCCGAGGAGAGCCCATGAAGACGCAGTTACAGAAGCCGGCTCGCAGCAAGGCGAGCTACACGGAAGAGTATAGGCAGCA
>JBEKWG010000008.1:0-150229 GCA_049513315.1 Opitutaceae bacterium | reverse complement strand
CGCATTACCGGGCTTCCGCGAAATAGCCGTTGACAGGCTGTGCCCCGGCGGCGATTTTGCCTGCTCCCTGCTGCAGGGTGGAGCAGCCTGGTAGCTCGTCAGGCTCATAACCTGAAGGTCGTGGGTTCAAATCCCACCCCTGCACCCAATTTAAGGCGCGGGCCCATACCGGATTACCCAGATGCCGAAGCTTGGTTCGCCAGGCTCATAATCCCGCACTTGCGGGATCGTTGGTCCCGCTTCCGCGGGATCCAACCCCTGCACCCAGTTTAAGGCCCTTGGACGCTCTCCAAGGGCATTTTGTCATGGAAATTAGGAGATTTCTCCCATCGAAGTCAGCGACGAACTCGACGCTTTGGACTTTGGTAAAAAGGGGCAGATTTGGGGAAAGGCGAAGACCCAATTTTGCTCTGCCCATCTGCAGGAGAGGATCGAAAAGATCTCGGCGCTGCCCCGACAAATCTGGCCAAAGACGCGAACGTTAAGGTTGCTCCGAATGCTCCTTTTCGCTTTTCCTTCGCCACAAATTCGGCGTCATTTCAATCATGACCAAGGTGTTGATTGGACTATTTCTGCTCTCCGCCGCAGCCATCGCCGAGGCTGGCGCGCCGCTGGGACCTTATGACGCCGTGAATCCGTTCATCGGCACGGCGGCCGATGGCAACACCTTCCCCGGCGCATCCGTGCCGTTCGGCCTGCTGCAGTGGGGGCCGGACACGAGGGCGGATGGGTGGTATCACTACGCAGATCAGACGATCCGCGGCTTCAGCCTCACGCACATCAGCGGCGCAGGATGCCCTATTTACGCGGACGTGCCCATTCTGCCCTGGACGGAGGAACTGACGGGCCCGGGCTCTTCCCCGGACTATGCCCTGGCATTTTCCCATGGTCGCGAAGAGGCGCATCCGGGGTACTACGCGGTTGAATTAGACAACGGCGTGAAGACCGAGCTCACGGTCACCGCGCGTGCCGGGATCGGCCGGTTCGTGTTCCCAGCCGATGCAGTGCGAACCTTGCTGATCAAAGTCAGTGACAGCGCCACCGTGGATGACGCGAAACGCAAAGCCGACACCAGCGCGGTGGAAGTTCGCGGCACGGATACCATCGTGGGATCCGTCCACAGCGGCGGCTTCTGTGGCAGCGACAGCCAATACGTCCTCTATTTCGTCCTGACGTTCGCCCGCCCGTTTTCTTCCGCGGGCACGTGGACCGCCACGGTGAGTCCCGGGAGCACGTCCGCCGCGGGACACAAAGTGGGCGCGTATGTGTCCTTCCCGCGCGGCGCGGAACCGATTGTCGCGAAGGTTGGCGTCTCGTTCGTCAGCATCAGCAACGCCTTGGCCAATCTGCAGGCGGAAATACCCGGCTGGGATTTCGAGGCGGTCCACGCCGCCGCCAAGGCCCGTTGGACCGATCTGCTGGAGCGGGTCCACGCCGACGGCGGCACGCCCGAGCAGCGCACGATTTTTTATACCGGTCTGTACCACATGCTGCTGTCACCGAATCTGTTCAACGACAGTAACGGAGAGTATATCGGCTTTGACGGCAAAGTACGGCGCCTGGCGCCGGGGGAAGCGCAGTACGCGAACTTTTCCGATTGGGACATCTACCGCGATGTGGTCCCGCTTCACGCCCTGCTCCTGCCGGAGCAGGCCAGCCAGATGATGCAGTCGCTGATCCGCGACGCGGAGGAAAGCGGATGGCTCCCCCGCTGGCCGGTGGCCAACGATGTGAGCTACGTCATGGGCGGGGACTCGCCGGCGATCCTGATCGCCGAGGCCCATGCCTTCGGGGCGCGGTCGTTCGCGGCCAGAACCGCGCTGGAATTCATGCTGAAGGGCGCCACCCAGCCGGGGACGGGCCCGCACGGCCAGTCCCAGCGGCCGGGACTGGCCGAATATCTGAGCCGGGGCTATGTCCCCGTCGGGGATGGCAACGAGACCGGTGCGTCGGTCACGCTCGAGTATGCGAGCGCCGACTTCGCGATCTCCAGATTCGCCGCCGCCCTGGGCGATCAAGCGAATGCCGCCAAGTTGCTTGGCTCTGCCCAGAACTGGCGGAACCTGTTGGACGCGGAGACCGGATTCATCCGGCCCCGCACGTCCGATGGGAAATTCCTGGGCGATTGGGATCCCGACCACCTCATGCCACACCACAAGAATTGGGATAAGGATGACCAGCTTGGCTTCGAGGAGGGCTCGGCCTGGCAGTATACGTGGATGATTCCGCACAACTACGCCGGTCTGATTGCCGCGCTGGGCGGGGAAGAGAAGGTCGTTCCCAAGCTCGACCAGTTTTTCCAGAAGCTGAGCGGTTGGGCAGTCCCAACCTTCACAGTGACCAATGAGCCGGATTTCTGCGCCCCCTACGCCTATGTTTGGACGGGAAATCCTTGGAAGACCCAGGAAGTCGTTGATCGCGTTCGCCGCGAGACCTTTACCACGAAGCCGGATGGGCTGCCCGGCAACGATGATCTGGGCGCCACGTCGGGAGTCTATGTGTGGAATGCCCTCGGCCTGTATCCGGTGATCCCCGGAGTCGGCGGGCTGGTGCTGGGGACGCCCATGTTTCCCCGCGCGATCGTGCGGATGGGGGATGGACGTACGCTGGAGATCCTCTCTCATGGCGTTGGAGTCTACGTGCAGTCGGTGAAGCTGAATGGCAGCACCTACGACAGTACGTGGCTGCCTCTGGACATTCTCTCCGCCAAGGAGAACCGCCTTGAGTTTCTGCTTGGCGCGCAGCCCAACAAGACCTGGGGGGCACACCGTGCGAGTCTGCCTCCCTCGTTTGATATTCCGGCCAAGTAACCCGTCGCTTCGCCACCAATCCGGTTTCCGATCAGCGGGGGCAACGCGATGGCGCACCGCGGCCGTCAGGAGCGGAGCAGTGTGCCGAGCGCCTCGGTCAGCTGCTCAACATCCGGCCGCGTGTTGTAGGCCCCGATCGACACCCGCAGGTATTGCCGCCCCTGCCATTCCATGATCGGCACCTCGATCCGGAATTTGTCATACAGGCTCGCCTGAAGCCGCGGACCATCGCACGGGGGCAGCGGAACGGTGGCCATCTGCCCAAACCAATCCGCCGAGTCCGGGCAGATCTGGGGCAGCCCGGTCAGCGCAGCGATGGCCTCGCGGGCGCGGCGCGCCAGCGCGTGGCAACGAACCCGCACGTCGTCCCAGCGATGTTCCGTCCAAAACTTGATCGCCGCCGGCACCGCCAGGTACGCGGCGATGTCGCGCGTGCCGCTCCATTGCTGCTCATCAAGGAATCGCGAACCGGTCGGCGCGGGCAGCTGGTCGCCCCAGCTGACCACCAGCGGCTCAACCAGGGCCTGCGCGGCGGGCCGCGCATGGAGGAACGCGGAGCCTTTCGGCGCGCAAAGCCACTTGTGGGCGTTCGCGGTGTAGAAATCGGAGCCAATGTCTTCCAGATCCAACGGGACCTGGCCGAGCGCATGCGCCCCGTCCACGATGCTGAGCAGTCCCGCGGCGCGCGCCCGGCGGCAGAGCTCCCGCACCGGGAAGACCAGCGCCGTCGGCGAGGTGATGTGACTGAAAAAAAGCACCCGCGTCCGCGGCGTGACGCCCGCCCACAACCGTTCGATGAGTTCCTCGGCAGTGGTCACCGGCAGGGGAACGTGGACGGCCCGATAGACGGCGCCGGTCTTGTGACAGAGGAACCGCCACATGCGATCCATCGCGCCGTACTCGTGGTCGGTCGTGAGGATTTCATCGCCGGGGTTCAGTTGCAGACCACGCGCGACAATGTTCAGGGCCGTGGTCGCGTTGGGCACATAAACCAGATTGTCTGCGCCGGTGTGCACATGGGCGGCCAGCGCGGTCCGCGCCTCGCGCAGCAGGGCCGCAAAGCGTCGCCCCAGAAACTCCACCGGCTGGCGTTCCAGCTCGCGCTGCCATGCCTGGTATTGTTCGAAAACGGGGCGCGGTGTCGCGCCAAACGAGCCGTGGTTCAAGAAGACGACCCCCGGATCGAGCAGAAACAAATCTTTGGGCAGCGCTCCCGGCTCATCGACTGCTTCGTGTTTCCCGGTGTTTTGAGGTGAACGGATCCTGTCCATCGCCGGGGATTGTCGGGGAAAAGGCTGCGCAAGGAAAGTTGGAACGACGCCGGGTAGCGGGTCAGTTTGCGTGTCATCGCGGCCCGTTCTGCGGGCCGGCAGAGCTCGGTAATCGCCTTCGCTCCTCGCAATGACCAACGGTACCATTACCAACTTCCGCCGGAGATGGACAAACCTGGATGAATAACCCACCTTCAACCACAAGTTCCCGAGAGCTCATTCTGACTCAGGACGCGTGATTCATCACGGACGCCAATCCCTTGTCATCAAATCCACCCTGCTGAGATGAATCGGCGCGAATTTTTGATTCAGACGGGAGTGACGGCAGCGGGATACCTGGCGGGGGGCATGCTGACGGGTTGCGCCAACCCGGGTGCTTCCTTGGCCCGGCGCACCGGCCGGGGCGTCGCGATCATCTGCGACCCCAGTGATCCGATTGTGTCGGCGAAGCCGTCGCAATGGGCCGTGCAGCAACTCCAGCAATCGCTGACGGGACGGGGCTTCATTGCCCGAGCATGCACCCGGCTGGACGAAGCCGACCCGGGAGAGGCGTGCGTTGTCGCCACCGGCAGTTCATCCGCCATGACGCGCGACGTCGGCGTCGTTCCGCCGGCCGAGGCCGAGGCGTTGGCCATTGTGCCCGGAAAACTGGGCGGTCGGGACGTGTTGCTCGCCAGCGGCAGCGACAGCCGCGGGCTGGTCTACGCGCTGACGGATATTGCTGATGCCGTCGCGCTGGCCGAAGATCCCCTGGCTGCGTTGCATCCGTCCCAATCCGTCGTCGAACGCCCCGCCAATCCGGTCCGCAGCGTCATGCGGCTGTTCGTCAGCGACGTCGAGGACAAGGTCTGGTTCAACGACCGCGATTGCTGGCGCCGCTATCTCTCGCTGCTCGCCGCGCAACGCTTCAACCGCTTCAACCTCGCGCTGGGGCTGGGCTATGACTCGCCGGACCATCTCCGCGATACGTATTTTTACTTCGCCTACCCGTTCCTGGTGTCGGTTCCCGGCTACAACGTCCGCGCGACGAATCTGCCCGAGGCGGAACGCGACCGGAATCTGGTGATGCTCCGTTTCATCAGCGATGAAGCCGCGGCCCGCGGGCTGCGTTTTCAACTGGGCCTGTGGACTCATGCCTACCGGTGGACCAACAGTCCCGATGCCAACCACAACATCGAAGGGCTCACGCCCCAGACCCACGCCCCCTATAGCCGTGATGCGCTGGCACTGCTGCTGAAGGAATGTCCCAACATCACGGGCGTGACGTTCCGCATCCACGGCGAAAGCGGGGTGCCCGAGGGAAGCTATGACCTGTGGAGGACGATCTTCGACGGCTGCGCCCGCAGCGGACGGCGCGTCGAGATCGACCTGCACGCCAAGGGCATCGATCAACCCACGATCGACGCGGCGCTGGGGACGGGCCTGCCCGTGACCATCTCGCCCAAGTTCTGGGCCGAGCACATGGGCCTGCCCTACCATCAGGGCGCGATCCGGCCGACCGAACTGCCGGTGCGGGAGCGGGGCAGCGGCCCGTTCTCCCAGAGTGAGGGCGCGCGGAGCTTCCTCCGCTACGGCTATGGAGATCTGCTCCGGGAAAACCGGCGCTACGGCATCGTCCACCGCCTCTGGCCGGGAACGCAGCGGCTGCTGCTGTGGGGCGATCCCCTCTTCGCGGCCGCGTATGGACGCGCCGCGAGCTTCTGCGGCAGCCAGGGCTGCGAAATCTTTGAACCGCTGTCGTTCAAGGGCCGCAAGGGATCCGGCCTGCCCGGCGGACGTGACGGCTATGCCGACGCCTCGCTGCACGCGGCCGGCGGCGATTTCGAGAAGTACCTTTACACCTATCGTCTCTGGGGCCGCCTGCTCTTCAATCCCGAGGCGGAGCCGCAGGTCTGGCAGCGACACCTTCGCCGGGAATACGGCCCGGCCGCGGATACAGTGGAAAAGGCGCTGGCGCACGCCAGCCGCATCCTGCCGCTGTTCACCACGGCACACACGCCCTCCGCCGCCAACAACAACTACTGGCCGGAGATGTATGTGAACATGTCGATTGTCGATGCCTCACGGCCACAACCCTACACCGATACGCCCAGCCCCATGCGATTCGGCACGGTCAGTCCGCTCGATCCGCAACTTTTCGCCCGCGTGGACGACTACGCCGATGAATTGCTCAAGGGTCAGGTCAGCGGCAAGTACTCCCCCGTGGAGGTTGCACAATGGCTGGAGGACCTGGCGCAGACCGCCGCGGACCACCTGGCCCAGGCCCAGGCGCAGCCCGTCGATCGCACTGCACCGGCCTTCCGCCGGTTCGCCGTCGACGTGCAGGTACAGATTGATCTGGGCCGCTTCTTTGGCTGGAAGCTTCGCTCCGCCGTGCTGTATGCGTTGTACGACCGCACGGGCGAACGCTCTGCTTTGGAGGCGGCAATCCAAGCCTATCGGTCGGCGCGGCAGGCGTGGACGCGCATCGCGGCAGTGACCGCGGGCGTTTATGTCAGCGACGTGACGTATGGCGAAGGCTGGTTTCAACGCGGCCACTGGAGCGATCGTCTGGCGGCGATCGACCACGACATCGCCGCCATGGAGCAGAAAGCTGCGGAGCCTGCTCCATCGCCGGCGGTGTCGGGCATCGAGCCGGAGAGGTTCGCGGCCCTCGTCCGTGATGCGCTCGGCCGCCCCCAGCGTCCCGTCCCAAACATAACGCATGTCCCGCCTGCCTCGTTCCGGCGGGGCCAGCCGGTTGCGCTTGGCGTCATGCGCGCCAACGATCGGACGGGGCCCCCGGCGATCCGGATGTTTTATCGCCACACCCACCAAGCCGAGCCGTGGCGCGTTTTGCCAATGCAGATGGAAGCGGGTGGCTACCAGGCGGCCATCCCGGGCGAGTACACCGACTCGCCCTATCCCCTGGAGTATTATTTCGAAACGGACGACGGAGCGGGACGGTCGTGGCTATATCCGGGTCTGGAGGCGAACCTATCCAATCAGCCATATTATGTGCTGCGATAGATTCGAAAAGAGGCACGCAGAAGTATCAGGCGACGGGAACCGGGTCGCTGAAAATGAGAACCGGGCAGCCGGACCACAAGGTGTCGGGTCCGGCGATCCACGCCTGCGGAGCGCGCGGAGGCGTGCCCCTTTCGCATTGCATCACCAAGGAATTCCCCATTCACCCGTATTATTCGTTAGCCGGCAGGCACACCCAGCCGGTGTCGCTCCGCAGCGAACCAACCACGTCACTCCATGAAATTTCCCCGCCGCTCTTTTCTTGCTTTCTGGCTGCTGCCGGCACTCTGCCTTCCCGCCGTGCGCGCGGGCGAATTGCCCGCGGGCGCCACCCCCGTGCTCCTGGCGCTACAGGCCGAACTCGATCACTCGTTCACCGCGCTCAAAGCCGAGCCGGTGCCGCCCTACTTCCTCAGTTACGAGGTCACGGAGAACCACAGGTACGTGGTGAGTTCCACCTTCGGTACCCTGGTTAACAGCACCGAGGAGCGCAGGCGCCATCTCGACATCGACCTTCGCGTCGGCGACCGCACGCTCGACAACACCCACCCGTTGCGCGGCAACCAGGGCTTTGCGATGGCGAACCTGGCCGGCGGCACGGTCCTGCTGCCCATCGAGGACGATCCCGATGCCATCCGCGCGGTGCTTTGGTATCAGACCGACCACAGATTCAAGGCCGCGGTCGAGCAGCTCACCAAGGTGAAGGCCAACATGAAGGTGAATGTCGCCGAGGAGGATCAATCCGCCGATTTTTCGGCCGAGCCGGCGGAGGTGTTTGTTCAGGCGCCGGCCGATCTGAAAATCGATCGCGCCGTCTGGGAGGAGAAACTCCGCCGGTACACCGCGCCGTTCGCGGCCTACGGCAACATCTATGGCGCCCGCGCCTCGCTCAATGTGGACGCGCAGACGTGGTGGTACGTGAACAGCGAGGGGGCGCGGCTCCAGACCACGCAGACCACGGCGCGCCTCCTGATCTACGCCACGACCAAGGCCGACGACGGGATGGTGCTGCCGCGGTATGAGACTTTCTTCGCCTTCACGCCCGACCAGCTCCCGGGTGACGCCGAGGTGCTGGCGCGGGTCGAACGCCTGATCAAGGATCTGCTCGCGCTGCGCACTGCGCCCGTCATCGATCCCTACGCCGGCCCGGCCATCCTGTCGGGCCGCGCAGCCGGCGTGTTTTTCCACGAGGTCTTCGGCCATCGCGTCGAAGGCCATCGGCAGAAGGGCGTCGACCAGGGGCAGACCTTCAAGAAGATGCTCGGCCAGCCGGTGCTGCCCGCGTCGTTCACGGTCTACTGCGATCCCACGCTCGATTACTTTGGAAAGACGGCGCTGGGCGGCTATTATCTCTACGACAACCAGGGCGTGAAGGCGCGGCGCGTGACGCTGGTCGAGGGTGGCGTCCTCAAGGGCTTCCTGATGGCGCGGATGCCCATCGAGGGTTTTCCGAATTCCAACGGTCATGGCCGCAAGGCCCCCGGGCTTCCCGTGGTTGCGCGCCAGTCGAACCTCATCGTCGAGACCGCGCAGCCCGTCTCGCAGGAGAAGCTGAAGGAGCAACTGCTTCAACTCGTGCAAGAACAGAACAAACCCTACGGACTTTATGTTGAGGACATTGAAGGCGGCTTCACGCTGACCGGCCGCTTTATTCCCAACGCCTTCAATGTGCGTCCCCTCATGGTCTATCGCGTCTACCCCGACGGCCATGAAGAACTCGTGCGCGGCGTTGACTTCATCGGCACGCCGCTCTCGGTCTTCAGCAAGGTCGTCGCGGCGGACGACACGCCGGGCATCTTCAACGGCATCTGCGGCGCCGAATCGGGCCCCGTGCCGGTCACGGGCATCTCGCCGGGCCTGTTGCTCTCCCAAGTCGAGGTGCAGAAGAAGGAAAAGGCGCAGGACCGCCCGCCCCTGCTCCCCGCCCCGCTTGAAAGAACCCCCAGCCCATAACCTCCCGCGCCATGAATCTCGTCCCCCGGTTCTTCCTCCGCTTCCCGGCCGCGCTTGCGGCGGCCCTGGTCTTCACCCTCGGGGCCGCAGCGGCCGATGAGGATGCCGTCTTGTGCGCCATGCGCGACGAACTCACCCGTTCCACTACGCAGCTTAAGCTCGAAAATCTCGCCCCGCCTTATTTCGCCGCCTACCGCGTGGTCGAAAGCACCGACACGAGCGTGACCGCGAGTTTTGGCAGCATCGTCACCCGCGACCGCGTCCGTCCGCGCCACCGCGTGGCCATGATCGAGCTGCGCGTCGGCAGCCCCCAGCTCGACCAGACCAATTTCCTGTCCAACAATATCTTTGGCAGTTTTTCTCAATCGCACGAGCTGCCGCTCGACGACAACTACACCGAGTTGCGCCGCCAGCTCTGGATCGCCACCGACACCGCCTACAAGCAGGCCGTCGAGCAGCTCGCGAAAAAGAAGGCGTCGCTGGAAAACAAGACGCGCCCCGACCAAACCGACGACTATGGTAGCGAGCCACCGACGCAGACCACGGAAGAAACTCCACGCCTGAAGGTCGATTCCCCCGCGGCGGAACAGCTGGTCCGCGAACTCTCGGCCGTGTTTCGCGAGTTTCCGGCGGTGGTCCATTCGAATGCCGCGCTTACGCTCAGCGAGCAGTTCACCCGCTATGTCAACAGCGAGGGCACCAGCTATACACGCCGGGAGACGCTGGTGACGCTGGTTGTCGCCGCCGTCGCCCAGGCGCCCGACGGCCGCACCCTCGAGAGCAACGTCATCCACTACGCCCGCACGGCCGAGGCGCTCCCGGCCAAAGTCCAGCTGCTGGGCGAGGTGCGCGCCCTCGGGCAGCAGCTCACCGCTTTGCGGGAGGCGCCGCTGCTCGCGGACACTTACAACGGACCCGTGCTGTTTGAAGACGCGGCCGCGGCCGAGGTGTTCGCGCAGGTGTTTGTCCCGCGCCTCGTCGCCAGCAAGCGCCTGGTCTTCGAAAACGCCCAGTTCGAGTCCATGCTGACGCCGCAATTGGAAAATCCCTTCATGGACAAAATCGGTGCCCGCGTGCTGCCGGACTTCCTCAACGTGACCGACGATGCCACCCTTACGGAGATCGGTGGCGTGCCGGTCTTCGGCACGGGCAAGGTGGATGACGAGGGCGTGCCCACCCGGGAGGTAAAGCTGGTGGAGGAAGGCCGGCTCAAAACGCTGCTCACCTCACGCGTGCCCTCGCGCGGATTGCTCAAGAGCACCGGCAGTCGCCATGGCGGAGGCCCCACCCCCTCCAATCTCATTGTGACCGCCACCGAGGGTCTCACTGCCGAGGCGCTGAAGGCCGAGCTGTTGAAGCTCGCGCAGCAGCGCGGCAAGGAATTCGGCGTGATTGTGCGTCGTGTCACGAACCCGTCCTTTCGCACGGTGCGCGACCGAGCCCTGACGTCGAATCGTGAAAGCGGCCGCATCGAGCCCGCCATTCTCGTCTCCAAAGTCTTTCCCGATGGCCATGAAGAGCTGCTGCGCAACGTCGAGGTGAGCGGCCTGACCATTTCCGCCTTCAAAGACATCGTGGCGGCCGGCAAGGAACCTTGCGTTTATCACACCCCGTTCATCAGCGCGGGCACCTCCGGTTCGGAACTGATCAGCCTCGCCGTGCCTTCGCTCCTGTTCGACGATGTGACGCTCAAGCAGCCCACCGGGGCCATCCCCAAGCCGCCGGTGGCGAAACATCCGTTTTTCGACAAGTGACCAACCGGGACCCTGCGCGGTTGCCCGCCGGGAGCTGCTGATTTCTATTTCGCGAGCAGCCGGCGGATCGCCTGGAGTTCCTGCCGGCGTTGGGTGGTCGGCTTGGGATAATTCATTTTGAACCGCGCCAGCTCATCGAGGAGGATCTGTGAAACAATCAGCCGGGCATTTTCCTTGTCATCGGCGGGAACGACATACCACGGGGCGGTCGCGGAGGTCGTGGCATACAGGCAATCCTCGTAGGCTTTCCTGTAATCCCCCCACCGCCGCCGTTCAGCGATGTCGGCCAGGCTGAATTTCCAGTTCTTCGCCGGTTCATCGATCCGGGCGAGAAAGCGCCGCCGCTGTTCCTCCTTCGAGAGGTGCAGGAAGCATTTGACGATCCGGGTGCCGTTCCGGTGGAGATGCTGCTCGAAGTCCATGATGGAGCGATACCGTCCCTCCCAGATGATCTTGTGATCGAGCAGCTCGGCGGGGAGTCGCTGGCCGTCGAGAATCTCCGGATGCACGCGGGCGATCAGCACCTCCTCGTAATAGGACCGGTTGAAGATGCCGATGCGTCCTCGTTCCGGCAGGCGGCACGTCGTGCGCCAGAGGAAATCATGTCCCAGCTCCTCGGCGCTCGGCGGCTTGAAGCTGAAGACCTCGCAGCCCTGGGGATTGACGCCGGACATCACATGCTTGATGGCGCCATCCTTGCCCGCGGCATCCATGGCCTGGAAAATAACCAGGAGGGAATACCGGCTGTGGGCATAAAGGAGCTCCTGCAACCGGCTCAGTTCGCGGACGTGCTCCTCCAGCAGCCGGGCGTACTGCTGCTTCGACTGGTAGAAGGGCTTCACCCACGTGGGCCACTGCTTGAGCTTCACTTTTTTTCCGACCGGAACCCGGAAGTGTTTGGCGTTGATATTCACATGCATCCTTTCTCGGCGAATGGCCTAGCGCGGGCGGGAGGTTTGACTGGCTGGGAACTTTGATTCGACGATGCCCAAGGCGACACTCCATCGGCATTACCTGGGCATTGACGGAATCATCGGCGGAAGATCGGGACGCCGTTCACTCTTTCAACTTCCGGCGTATGTCACGCAGGAATTTTGGCTTCTCGAGCCGCCGCCAGGCTTCGGCCAGCTCTGTCTCGGTGGTGCGACGACGCCGTTCGAGTTGCCCGACCAGCAGCCGGGGAGGCGTTGGCCCCTCGCGTTGAATCCGGGCGAGCGCCAAGTCCACATCGCGGATGCGGCCGAGCGCCCGTTCCACCGCGTGCACCCGCTTGATTACCTCGCCGGTCGGCGGGCCGAGCACGTGGCTGAAGAAGCTGCCGATATGACGCACCCGGCGCAGGGCGATGCGCAGCTGGTGCAGTTTCGCCGGCGAATGCGAAAGCCGCAGATTGGCCAGTTTCAAGGCGCGGCGCAGGCTTTTCGCCAGCGTGCGGCGTCCGAATTCCGCGAGGGAACCGGGCGGCACGGTCTGGAGCGCCCGCGGCAGCTCCAGACGGAGGAAGCGGCCGATTCTATTCTGCAGCGCGGTGAAGGATGCACCGCGCAGGTGCCGCCGGACCGTGGCCTGCTGCAGCCGCCTGAGCTCGCCTTGGTGGCCAACGAACCTGGCCCAGCGCGGGTGGCGGTCGAACTGCTTCTGCAGGGCATCGCCCGCCAGATAATCGATCATGACATCGAGATCGCGCGCCTCCCCCAGGGCAAGGTTGAGCTTCTGCAGGTCGCGATCGATCCGCGCGGCGGAGGTGGGCGCCAGTGGCTTGCGAAACGCGCGCAGCGCCGCGCGCATGCGGCGGATGGCGACGCGGACGCCATGCAGCGCTTCGCTGTCTTTCGCCTCGAGCGCTCCGTCCACGTCCGCCAGCAGCGCCCGGAAGTGCAGAAAGAGCAGTCGGCGCGCGGCTTCACAGACATGCAGCTCGGGCTCCACCAGCGACCCCGGCCGGGGAACCCTTCTTGAAGTCCGGATGAGGCGGATGCCCACGGGGAATGTGGCGCGCCACACGTCGGCTTTGTGTCTGGCGATCCCGATGTTTTGAGGGAATTGGTTGCAGCGGATGCTGGCGCGAATTGTTTGTTTGTCCTTCCGGATGGCGACAATCGCGGCGTCCTGGAGGTGGCAATAATCCAGCCCGTCAGCGATCCTCAGGCAGGCGGTCAGGCGCAGGGCGCGTCGGGGATTGGGCAGTTGCGCCACGAGGGAGCGCGCCTCGTTGCTTTTGAGCCCGGCCGGATGCAGCAGGATGGCGGCGGCGATATCCTCGCGCTGGACGTCGGTGAATCCCTTCAGCCCTTCTTGCCGGACGATCTCGCGGCTCGCCCGGGCATGGCGCCGCGGGTTGACGCTGTATCCGACGTCGTGCAGCCGGCAGGCCGCCTCGAGCAGAGGGCGATCCGCGGCCGGAGCGCCGACCAATCCGCAAGTCGCATCGAACAAATTCAGCGCCAGCGCCGTGACATGATTCGCGTGTGCATCTTCATTGCCGTACTTCGCGCACAATTCCGCCACCGACAGCCGGCTCTGGGAAGGATCACGCATGGTTCACTCCGCTACTGCTCTGCAGCAACGCCGTCGCACAATCAATGCCGGAGAGGAGGCCTGCGGCCATGCCTGGGCGGCTGATTGCGGTCGCCCGACTTCACTGGCGGCCTAGCGATTGCAGGCCGGCCTGGCGGGCGAGTTCCCGATGGATGCGGGCGACGCGCTCGACCTGACCCTTGGCCGGGAACCGCTCGTAGAAACCCTCGTTGCGGAAGGCCCGCATCTGCTCCGTCCAGGGGGCCAGCCGCTCACGCCAGCGCACAACGCGGTTTTCCGCAGGATCCGCATCCAGCGCGGCGAGGTCGGCGCAGACCCGGACCATGGCCTTCAGCGTGACCGCCTTGGTGACCATGTAATCGGGGTTGCCCCATGCTTCGCCCCAGACCTGCGCGGCAGCTTTCAGGAAGTCGCGCGTCATGTCATAATAACGCACCGCCCCCCGCCGGTCTGCGCCTTCCGGTCCGATCTTCTTCCAGTCGCGTCTGACCCAGCGGTGGATTTCATTGAAGAGCTCGGCTTGAAGAATCCATTTCTCCTGTTTGCTCCGCCCGCCGAGACGGTTGATCCGGTAGCGCAACGGGCTGTCCGCTTCGCGGTAAAGCAGCTCGGCGATACGCGCCGCAAACAGGCGGTCCGGCTCCGCCCAGGACACCCGCTCATACAAATCCACCAAGTGGCTCTTGTTGATGCGGGTGGGGGTGGAGTTGATGATCACAAACATCTCGGTGGCGAAATCCTCGCTCCGGCCGTCGAAGATCACGCAGGGCACGTGGATGCTCTTGGCTTCGTCGGGATGCGTCTGCTCGTAGAACTGCAGCGCGGCCAGGCGATGCTGTCCGTCGATGATCAGGTATTTCTCCTCCGGCTCCTGCAGCCGGCCGATTCCGCTGCCGTCGGTCGAAGCTTCGAAGTGCAGCTTTTGAGGCGTGAACAGCAGGACCGTTCCCGGAATGGGCGGCTGCGTGATGGCGGTCTCGTAGAAGTTGCGGATCGCGCGCACCTTGGTGCGGGAGAGCTGCCGCTGGAAGGCTCGGTCGCTCCGCTCGATGCGGGCGATGAACTGGGCGACGTCGTCGTCTGCCGGCACTTCCTCGGGTCTGATCCCTTCGCCCTGTTCATCATAATAGCGGCTGATGAAGCGCACCTTGGTCAGAAGTTTTTCCGACGGGTAGGAAGCAAAGTAAAAGATGGCGTCTTTCTGGCGAATTTGTGTGGCGATCATGACTGGATTCTGGTTGATTGGTTTTGTTACGTCCCGGCGGTTCCTCCAAACGGGGATCCTATAGGACACGTGCATTGCAGGCAAGTTACGATCAGGGAACAATCAGGGAGGCGCGCAGGGGGGCACCGACCTCTTCCCTGCGCCGCCCGCACCTACGGATTGTTTCCGCAGCCGGGTGGCTGCCCGTGCGGGGAATCGTCCGCCGAGGCTGCAAGCCGGGTTCCCGTCTTACCGGAGCCCGAACTCCCCGGGCGCTGCGCCGCGCGCTTGGAGCGCTCCACGCAACGCCACCAAGTCCAGTTTCGCGCCGGGCCTGACGCCGTTGTCGTGGAACCAGCCTTGGTTCATCTCCAGGGCGAACTGCAGTCGCGCGTCCTGCGAACGGATGGGGGTTTCGTCGAAGGGAAGCATCGCATAAATCTCCTTCAACTCGCCCTCGGGACTGAAAAACCCGATGTCGAGAGGCAGCGGCGTGTTGCGCATCCAGAAGCTCATCTGGATGGGGGTGGGATAGACGAAGAGCATGCCCTGGTCGCGCCCGAGCACGCGTCGCTCCATCAAGCCATGCTCCATCTCGGCGGAATAGATCGCGAGCTGCATCTGCACGGTCCGGTCGCCAACCTTGATCGCAAACCAGTCGCTGGCCAGCTTCGGCGGGACGGCGGCTTCCGGCCCGGTGCGGGTGCAGCCCGCGACCAGCAGCGCCAACGGCAGCGTCCACCCCATCCATTTTCCCCATTGACTGGATAATGCCCAAAACATCTTTGCGTTTTTCGCGGGTTTCGTGAGTAATGCGTCGTCGACCGTAATTCAACCCTGCTTTCACCGTGGTCCAACCGCCGCCGCTCCTCTACGCCGACTCGAGTATCAATCCCGACCAGCGCTACTTCGGCCGCGTTCCCGTGCCTGACCCGTTCATCTCGTTGCGTGCCGGCCGCCGCAAGGTGTGCGCCGTCAGCGCCCTGGAATTCGGGCGGGTGAAACGCACCTCGAGCTTCGACGTGGTGCTGCCGCTTGAATCGTGGCACCGCAAGGCGCGCCAGCGCTGGCCGGAGCGACGCATCGGACCCGCGGAGGTCATTCTGCTGCTCGCCGAGCACTACCGGATCCACGCCTTCACGGTGCCGGACGACTTTCCCGCCGGCGTGGCCTTCAAGCTCACCAAGTATGGCCTCAAACTCATTCCCGCGGGCGGCATGATCTTTCCCGAGCGCGAAATCAAAAGTCCCGCCGAAGCCGCGGCCATCCGCGCCGGCAACCGGTGCGCCGCCCAAGGCATAGCCGCCGCCGAAGCCTTGCTGCGTCGCGCCCGCCTCCGGGGCCGCTGGCTCTACCACGAGGGCCGTAAACTGACCTCGGAAGACCTCAAGTTCGCCATCGAGACCGCCTGCCTCGCCGCCGGCGGTGTGTCGCTCGACACCATCGCGGCCAGCGGCAATCAGGGCTGCGATCCGCATGAAAGCGGTCATGGCCCGATCCGCGCGCATGCCCTGGTCATCGTCGACGTATTTCCACGCATAAACGCCACCGGTTACCATGGTGACATGACGCGCACCTTCCTTCGCGGCCGCGCCTCCGACGCCCAGCGCCGGCTTGTCGCCACGGTCCGCGCCGGCCAGCAACTCGCCTTCGCGGCCATCCGCGCCGGCGTCAACGGCCGAGACGTGCATCACCGCGTGGCCGGCTACTTCAAGGCGCAGGGCTACGAGACCCGGCATACGTCACGCGGCTCCATCGGCTTCTTCCATGGCACCGGCCATGGGCTCGGTCTTGCCGTGCATGAACCGCCGCGCATCTCGGGCACTGTCGACTATGAACTGAAACGAGGGGCCGCCGTCACGGTTGAACCGGGGCTTTATTATCCCGGCCTCGGCGCCTGCCGCATTGAGGATGTCGTGCAGGTGACCTCCGGTCACCCCAGACTCCTTTCGGAATATCACTACGATTGGGAGATCCGCTGATGCTTACCATTTCACCCACCCAAGCCCGCCTGCTGCTCAAAAAAATCACCCGGCTGCGCATCCTCGTGATCGGCGATGTGATGCTCGACCATTACCTCTGGGGCGACGCCACGCGCATTTCCCCCGAAGCGCCCGTGCCCATTGTGCACATCCACCGCGACAGTTACACCGCCGGTGCCGGCGCCAATGTCGCGCTCAATCTCGCCGCGTTGGGCGCGAAGGCCGTGGTGGCAGGCTGCCTCCAAGACGATGAAGCCGGCCGCAGGCTCGCTGATATTCTCAAGAAGCGCGGCATCAAGAGCATCAATCTGCCGAGCGAAGGGCAGACGATCATCAAAACCCGGGTGATTGTGCAGCATCAGCAGCTCTGCCGCCTGGACCGCGAATCGCCGCCCGCCAATTACGCGGTCGACGCTGAAACGACCCTCACCCTGCTGCGCGCCGACGTGCAGGCGGCCGATGCAGTGATTCTCTCCGATTACGCCAAGGGCTTGCTGACGAACGATATCATCACTGCGCTCACCAAGCTCGCCCGCGCCGCCGGCAAGTTCATCGCGCTCGATCCGAAACCGAAGCGCAACCTGCACTTCGCCGGCCTTGATCTCCTCACGCCCAACCGCAAGGAGGCCGCCCAGCTCGCCGGCCTCGAATGGGATCCGCAACAGCCATTTCCGGCGGAAGCGATTTGCGCCCGCATCCATGAACGCCACCGTCCGCGCTACCTCGTGATCACGCTGAGCGAAGATGGCATGCTGCTTTGTACGGAGGGGCGGGTGCTGAAGAAAATCCCCACCGCCGCCCGCGAAGTGTTCGATGTTTCCGGCGCCGGCGACACCGCCATTGCCGGACTGGTGCTCGCCCTGGCCGTTGGCGCCGACCTGGAGACTGCCGCGCACTTCGCCAACGCCGCGGCCGGGGTGGTCGTGGGCAAGCTCGGCACAGCCACGGTCACCCCGGAAGAACTCATCGCCTACGTGTCGCGCACATTGTGAGCGAGCCGCACCCAAAACCCGGAACTCAAAACGCCGAACCGGAACGCGCCGCCCGCGCGCTTTTCCTCGACCGCGACGGCACGCTCATCGTCGACAAGATCTATCTCGCTGATCCGGCCGGCGTGGAACTCATCCCCGGCGCCGCCGCCGCCCTGCGCCGGGCGCATGCGCTGGGTTACAAGCTCTTTCTCTTCACCAACCAGTCGGGCATCGGCCGCGGTTATCACACCCTGGAGGACACGCGGCGGGTGAATGCCCGGCTCGAAGAGCTGTTCGGCCTGCCCAAGCCGGCCTTTGACGGAATCTGCATCGCGCCCGAGGCGCCGGACCAGCCGTCCGTCTACCGCAAGCCCTCGCCCAAGTACATTCTCGAGATGGTCGCGCAGCACGGCCTTGATCCGGCGCAGTGCTACATGGTGGGCGACAGTGCGGCCGACATTCAGGCTGCCCGCAATGCGGGCATCCGCCCCGTTGTCGTCCGCACCGGCAAGGTCGATCCAGACACGCTGCCGGAGGTCGCCCGGTATCAGGTGCCGGTGTTCGTCAGCTTCGCGGCCTTTGTCGCCACGCTTGCGTAAGTGGCCATCGTCGCATGCCCGAGCTCGCTGAAGTCGAGTTTTACCGCAAACAGTGGAACCCGGGACTGGGAAAGCGGGTGCGCACCGTGTGGGTGCATTCCCGCGCCAAGGTGTTCCGCGGTTGTGCCGTGCGCCGGCTCGTGCGCCGGCTGGCTGGCGCCACGCTTCTTTCCTCAGCCACCGCGGCCAAGCAGATGCTTTTCCGCTTCAGCAGTGACTGCTGGCTCGGTGTGCACCTCGGCATGAGCGGCGAGCTGCGCACGGCACCCGCCGGCTACACACCGCAAAAACACGACCACCTAGTGCTCGTGCAACAAGAACGCCGCCTCGTGTTCACCGACCCGCGTATGTTCGGGCGCATCCTTTTTTCCACCGGCCGCGGGCCACCGAGGTGGTGGACGCGCCTCGCCCCGCCGATTCTGTCCGAGGCATTCACGGTCGCCGCGGTCGCCGACTTTTTGCGCCGCCGCGGACGCACGCCGGTCAAAACGGCGCTGCTCATGCAGGAGCGCTTCCCGGGCATCGGCAACTGGATGGCGGATGAAATCCTCTGGCGGGCGGCAATTCATCCCCGGCGTCTGGCTGGTTCGCTCACGCCCGCGGAGATCCGCGCCTTGTGGCGCGAAAGTCGCCGGGTCTGCCACCTCGCGCTCGATACGATCGCCGGCCGCCGCAATGATCTGCCGCCTGCGCTCAACGCCCGCATCCCCGATTCATGGCTTTTCCACCATCGGTGGGAGGATGGAGGACGCTGCCCGCGCACGGATGCCCGACTTGTACGTGAAAAAATTGGCGGCCGCACTACCTGCTGGTCGCCCGCACGGCAGAGACTGTGAATCCGTGTCTCTACTGACGCAGCGTTACCATGCCCATTGATCTCGGCGTGATGTTCGCGTGGTGATAGTTGCGTGTACCACGTCCATTCGTCCCGTGCATCAAGCACCGAGTCTGTGAGCCGCTTGGAGCAAGGCTAGTCATGCCTTATGCTTCCATCAGCCCATTTGGCTATCAAGGATGATGCAGTCGCTGGGTGTACGCGTCATATAAGTTACTCTATATCTGTTACTTAATATGTTAATCCGGATGGATTATTGCAAAATGCATTCCGCCGAAAACACCCGTGCCCTCCTCTACTTCACGCCACAGAAATCTCGACCATTTGCTTTTCCGCTGCCATCTTCCGCCCCCGCTCGCCGTCTGCCGCCGCAGTCTGGTGGTTGGATGGCAGGCGTTCCTTCCGCCCCAAAACCCACATGTCTCAAGCAACCTGCCGTCCCGTTCACCTGCGTTGCGAATACTTTGAGAATCCCCTCGGCCTTGATGAGCGACAGCCGCGCCTGAGCTGGTGGCTTGATGCTGAACACCGCCGCGGTGCGCGCCAGACCGCCTATCAGGTTCTTGCCTCCTCCGAACCGGGCGGTGCACCCGACCTGTGGGACAGCGGCAAAGTGGCCTCCAATGCCTCCCGCCACATTGTCTACGCGGGCAAGCCGCTCCGCTCGCGTCAGCGCGCCTGGTGGCACGTAAAAGCATGGGATGAACACGGCCACGTCACCGAATCCACCGAACGGGCATTTTGGGAGATGGGGCTGCTCGAACGCAGCGACTGGAAAGCGCAGTGGATCACGGGCACGCTGACAGGCGGACGCTGGACCACCATTCCCGCACCCTATCTGCGCAAAACCTTTTTTGTCGGCGCCCGGGTGACCCGCGCCCGGCTTTACGCCACGGCGCTCGGCACCTATGAAGCGCGCCTCAACGGCCAGCGCGTCGGCGACCATCAGCTGGCGCCAGGTTGGACCGACTACCGCAAGCGGGTCCACTACCAAGCCTTCGACGTCACCCCGCTGCTCGTGGTGGGCGACAACACCCTGGGCGCCATTCTCGGCGACGGCTGGTATTGCGGCCACCTCGCCTGGCGCGGCCGGCAGCTGTATGGCGACCGGCCCAAGTTCCTCGCGCAGCTTGCCATCGACTATCTCGACGGCCGCTCCGACATCATCGGCACCGATTCCACCTGGAAATTTGCCTATGGCCCGCTGCTCGAGAGCGATCTGCTCATGGGTGAGAGTTATGATGCCCGGCTTGAATTTCCCGGCTGGGACAAGCCCGGTTTCGATGACCGCGGCTGGCAGCCGGCGCGCATGGGCAACGGCAACGGTATCGCGCTCGACGCCATGCGCAGTCCCCCCATCCGGGCCCTGCATGAGATCAAGGCCAGGCTGATCAACGACGCATCCGAGCGCCAACAGCGCCGCCTGCGCCGCTACGACCTTGGCCAGAACATGGTCGGCCGAGTGCGTCTCCGCGTCAGGGGTCCCGCCGGCGCCACCCTCACGTTGCGTCATGCCGAGATGCTCGACAAAGACGGCCATCTCTATCTCGCCAATCTTCGCGCCGCCCGCGCAACCGACCACTACACGCTGCGCGGCGACACTGGCAGTGAGGCCTTCGAGCCGCGCTTCACCTTTCACGGTTTTCGGTACCTGGAGCTTGAGACCCGCGGCCCGGACGTCGAGGTCGAGGAGGTTATGGGCGTGGTCCTGCACTCCGACCTTTCACTCACGGGTGAATTTTCCTGCTCCGACCCCCTGATCAACCAGCTCCAGAAAAACATCCAGTGGAGCCAGCGCGGCAACTTTCTC
Source organism: Opitutaceae bacterium (assembly GCA_049513315.1). GTDB lineage: Bacteria > Verrucomicrobiota > Verrucomicrobiia > Opitutales > Opitutaceae > Fen-1467. The sequence continues at coordinate 129,496 of JBEKWG010000008.1, read as the reverse complement.
GACGTGCCGACCGACTGTCCCCAGCGCGACGAACGCCTCGGCTGGACGGGCGATGCGCAGGTGTTCGTCCGCACCGCCGCGTTCAACATGGAGGTCGCCGCCTTTTTCAGGAAATGGCTGCAGGACCTGGCCGACGCCCAGACCGAGCGCGGCACCATCCCGGCCGTGGCGCCGGCCACCGATGATCTGCACGCCGACGGCGGTCCCGCTTGGGCGGACGCGCTGCCGATCTGCCTGTGGACAATCTATCAGTGCTTCGGCGATCGCCGCCTTCTTGAGCGGCATTACGCCGCCTGCGTGCGTTTCGTTGATGAACTGCGGACGACCAACCCCGATCTGATCCGCCGCAAGACCGCGCACGGCTTCGAGGGTTACGGCGACTGGCTCGCGCTCGACGACAGCAACCGGATTGATGGCGGCACCCCCAAGGAGCTGATTGGCACCGCGTTCTTCGCCCATAGCGCACGCCTCGTGGCCGGCATGGCGAACGTGCTTGGCAAAAAAGCCGAGGCCAGGAAATATTCTTCGCTCGCCGACGCCGTGCGGGCAGCGTTCCAGCGCAAGTTTCTCACGCGTGAGGGCGTGGTGGCGGGCGGCACGCAGACGGCGTGCGTGCTGGCTCTGCATTTCGACCTGCTGCCGCCGAAGCTTCGGCCCCGCGTGGCAGCCGACCTCGTCAAGGACATCGAAAAGCGCGGCTGGAAACTCGCGACGGGATTCGTCGGCTCGCCCTACCTGCCGTATGTGCTCACGGCAGCGGGGCGTCTCGATCTCGCCTTCAAACTCCTCCACCAGAAGCAGTGGCCGTCGTGGCTCTATGCCGTCACTCAAGGCGCCACCACCATCTGGGAACGTTGGGACGGCTGGACGCATGACCGCGGTTTCCAGGATGCCGGCATGAATTCCTTCAACCATTACGCCTACGGCGCCATCGGCGCCTGGCTGTACGCGGTCGTGGCCGGCATTGAGGTCGATCCGGTGCAACCAGGTTACCAGCACATCCGGCTGCAGCCGCACCCCGGAGGAAATCTCTCCTCGGTGCGGGCCAGGCTTACGTCCCCGCATGGCGAGATTGCCAGCGTCTGGCGCTCAAGCGCCCGCCGCTTCGATTGGGAAGTCGTCGTTCCCGCCAACACTGCGGCCACCGCCCGGCTGCCCGTGCCCTCCCAGGCGCGAATCATTGAAGGCGGCAAGCCGCTCGATCGCGTGCCAGGCGTCGCCAAGATCGTGCGCGCCAAGGACGGGGTCACGTGCCAGCTCGTCGCCGGCCGCTACCGCTTCACCGCGGAATGGACGGAGAAGAAGTAATCACACCTTTCGCGACGCAGGATGATGGTTCACGGCTGAAGATGCGATTGCGCTCAGGCGGGCTTCTTTCATTCTGTCCTCTGAATTTCATGCCCTCCGCCCGTCTGCGTCTTGACGAACTCCTCGTGCAGCGCGGCCTCACCGCGTCGCGCACCCAGGCCAGGGCACTCATCATGGCCGGCCAGGTGCTTCACGGCACCGAGCGCCTCGATAAACCGGGCCGGGAATACCCGAACGACATCGTCCTCGCGCTGGAACAACCGCCCCGTTTCGTCGGCCGTGGCGGCGAGAAACTGGCCGCCTTTCTCGAAAAATTCGCGGTCGACCTGCGCGGGGCGCATGTGCTCGACGTGGGCGCGGCCACCGGCGGCTTCACCGACTGTGCGCTGCAGGCGGGCGCCGCGGACGCGACCTGCGTCGATGTTGGCCGCGGCCAGCTGCACGCCAGACTCCGCACCGATCCGCGGGTAACCAACCTCGAAAAAACCAACGCCCGCCATCTCCAGCCGGGCGATCTGCCGCGCGCCGAGTACGATGCCGTGGTGATGGATCTCTCGTTCATCTCGCTCAAGTCGGTGCTGCCCGCGGTGTGGTCGTTCCTGCGGCAGGGCGGCGTGCTCATCGCGCTGGTCAAACCGCAGTTCGAAGCCGGCCGGAGTGAAGCGGACAAAGGCCGCGGAGTCATCCGCGATCCCGCCGTGCAAGCGGCGGTGCTGGCCGATGTGACGGCCTTCGCCCTGGCCAACCTGCCCGACGCCGCGCTCCTTGGTTCGATGGACTCTCCCATCACCGGTGCCGACGGCAACCGGGAATTTCTGCTGGGATTGAAGAAGAAACCACGGATGGACCCCGATAAACACGGATGAGGCTCAAAAAAAGTTCCCTAATCCGTATGCATCTGTGTTAATCTGTGGTTCCCCAGCCATGCCACCCATCCGTCGACTCGCCTTTGTAGTGAACGAGCATAAATCCGGTGCCTCCGAGCTCGCCCAAGTGCTCATGGCTACGGCACGCCGGGCGGGGGTGGAACTTGCCCACTTGGAGCACTTCCCCCTGTCGGAGGACTGTCTGAAGGGTTTTGAAGCGTGTTGCGTCATCGGCGGTGACGGCACCCTGTTGGGGGTGGTCAAGGCGGCCGCGCGCGCCCAGGTGCCGGTCATCGGCGTCAATCGCGGCAGCCTCGGCTTCCTCACGACGTTCTCTTCCGAGGAGGCGCGGGCCCATTTCGCCGACCTGCTGGCGGGCAGCTATCGCATCGCCTTGCGCTCCCTGCTCGACTGTTCAACCGGCCCGGGCCAGCACGATCTCGCCCTCAACGACGTGCTGATCAAGGGCGAGGTCAACTCCCGGCTGGTCCGGCTCGAGGTGTTCGCCGGTGACGAGCTGGTGACCGATTACTACTGCGACGGCCTCATCTTCACCACCCCCACCGGCTCCACCGCCTATAATCTCTCGGCGGGCGGTCCGCTCATCCATCCAGCGGCGGAAGTCATCGCCATGACGCCGGTCTGCCCGCACACGCTGAGCAACCGCTCGATCATTTTCCGCCATGACGTGAGGTTGCGCGTCTTCAACCGCATGGAGCATTCGCGATTGTTTGTGGCCATGGACGGTCAGCGCAACCTGTCCTTTTGCCAGGGTTCGCCGGTGGAGATCTCGATCTCGCCGCTTAAGCTGCCGCTGGTGCAGCGCGTCGACTACTCTCATTTCACCGTCGTGCGCACCAAACTGCAGTGGAGCGGCGGAGCGGCGGAGGCGCCGAAGGATCCGGGCTGACGGAGGCAGTCCGGGCGATCACGCCCACGGACGGTGCGGCCAGGCTTCGCAACGATGAAGGCCGGCCATGGTTCTGCCGGCTTCGAACGAGGCGGCCCCAAAGCCCCGGCGGAAGCCCGGGGCTGCAGTCTGTTTCAAGACGGGGAAGCGGCCGTCAGCGACTGTCTGCGTCCGATTCGCTTTCCTTGGCTTGCTTCCTGGCTTCGAGGGTGGCCTTGCGCTTCTCGGCGGCGGCCTTGTGCTTTTCCTCATCGGCCTTCATGACGGCAAGTTCATCGTCGTCCAGTTTTCCGTTTTGATTCTTGTCGTATTTGGCCAGTTTCTTCGCCTCGGCCTCGGCCGCCTGCGCGGCCTTCTTTTCAGCCCGGGCTTTTTCATCATCGGCCTTCATGGCGGCACGCTCGTCCTTCTCGAGCTTGCCGTCCTTGTCCGCGTCGTAGCGGGCGAGATCTTCCGCCCGCTGGGCCTCGCGGGCGGCCCGCTGTTTTTCCTTGTCGGCCTGCCAGGCGGCCTTCTCGGTTGCATCCAGGGTGCCGTCCTTGTTGGCGTCGTACTTCTGGAGGACGGAGGGAGGAATTTTTTCCTCATCGGCGGCGGGAGCGGAGACGGAGACAAGCGGCAGCCCGAGAAAGGCCGCCGCGCACAGAATGTAAGCATAGGGGTCTATTTTCATAAACGTGAAATACCGTAACTGTGATAGTTTCACAGGCAAGCGGTTTTTTTACCTCCCACACCCCGGCCGGGAAAGCGACCAGCGGGGTGCTCATGCCATCGCTCGCCGGGTCAAAATGCGGCTTAAGGTCGCACCACCAATTGCGTGCACCGCGTGCGCTGGAAACATGCCTGCGCAAAGCGTTGCAGGTCGGCCACGGTGACGGCATCGATGTGGACGTCGTAATGCTTCCAGTCGTTGACCGGCAGGCCGTACAGGGCGTTGAGGCCGGCCTGCATGGCGCGGGCGGCATTGGTTTGCAGATTCATCCGGCGCGCGGCCTTGAGGCGTGTCTGGCAGCGGTGCAGTTCAGCTGCTTCCACCCCGCCCGCCTGCACGCGGGCTATCTCTGCGCCGATCTCCGCCAGCACCTCAGCCGGGTGCTCCGGACTGGTACCGGCGAAGAAGTAGAACATTGCCGTGTGCAGTCCGACCACGCGGGCCGTACGCACAAAGTAGGCCAGCCCCTTCTCCTCGCGCACCCGCTCAAAAAGCCGCGATGACATGCCACTGAAGAGTTCGTCAGCCACCTCGCTCACGTAATAGTCGGCCGCCAGCAGGCCGGGGCTTGGAAACGCCTGGAACACGACTGCCTGCTGCCGCGGCTGGGCTTCAACGAAGTCACCGATGCTGGCGGGCGTGGTGAAACCGGTGGCAACCGGCGCCAGCACACCTCGCGGCAGGCGGGCGAGGAGGCGCTTGAGCTTCGGCGCGAGCGTGCGCGGTGCGAAGTCACCGGCTACAGCCAGAATGGAATTGCCCGACACGACGAGATGGCGGTGTAACGCGGCGAGATCAGCGGGCGTGAGGGATTTGAGGCCGGCTTCGTCGCCATGCACGTCAACGGCAAACGGATGATCGCCAAAGAACAGCCGGCGTAGACGCTTCCCGCCAAAGGTGACGACGTCGTCGGCATCCTCCTGCAGATCGGCAAGTTGGGCGTCGCGTTCGGTCTCGAACGTGGCGCGCTGGAAAGCGGGCGCCAGCACAGCGTCGGCGAGCAGGTCGAGGGCGCGGTCGAGATCGGTCGGCAGCACCTCGAGGGCGAGACCAAAGCTGTTGTTGCCCGAGAACGGGTAAAACGATCCACCCACTTCCTCGATGGTCCGGGCGACTTCGGCGGCGGTGCGCCGCTTCGTGTCTTTGGTCAACAGTGTCGCCAGCAGTTCGGTGGCACCGCGGCGATCGGGAGCCTCGTAGAGCGGGCCGCCCAGAAAAAGGAGCCGCAAGTGAAGGTTGGGAAGTTTCGCATCCCGCTGGAGCAGGAGGCGCGCGCCATTGGAGCAGTCGGTTTCCTCGAAGTCGGCAGTGACTGCCCCGCCTTGGCTGAGGCGGTGGCGCCGTGCCGGCGTCTTCGCGCCTGCGGGATTGATCGACACGACGGTCAGTCGCTCGGGCACGAGGTGGGTCTTGAGCACGCGGCGGAGATCAGCGGACGTGAGCGCGCGCAGACGTTTGAAGTACGTACGACTGTAATCGAGATCGCCGACCACGACCTCAGCAAGGCCGAGGCGTGAAGCCTGGCCAGCCATGGTCTTGCGCGTGTTGATTTCACCGACCACAACCTGGCGGAGAGCCTTGCCGATGAGTTTTTGAGAAAATCCGCGCGCGGCAGAGCGCGCGAACTGACCCTGGATGGCGGCAGTGGCCGCCTCGCGCTTGTCAGCGTCGCTGGTGAAGGAAACGTAGAAAAGACCGCCGGAGCCTGGATTCCATGCATGAGCATCGATGGTGTGAACGAGACGCGCCTGTTCGCGAACCGCCTGCCAGAGAACGGAGCTGTCACCGTATCCCAGGATGGTGGCGAGCAGATCGAGCGCAGGCGCATCGGGATGCGTCAGGCCGGGGATCTGCCAGCCCAAGCCGGCACGCGTGAGCTGAACCTTCTCAAAGAGGTGCTGTTCACGCCGGGCAAGCTGCAGGGGTTCGTCGGGCAGGTGCATGGCCGCCAGCCGGGCGCGTGGGATGGAGCCGAATTGCTGCTCGATGACCGGGCGGATGGCCGCGGGGTCAAATGCGCCGACGATGACGAGCACAAGGTTGTTGGGCACATAGCGCGCACGGTAATAGGCGAGCAGATCATCGCGCGTGACACCGGCAAACACGTCGCGATAGCCGATGATGGGATGGCGATACGGATGCTCGCGAAAGGCCGTGGCAAAGAGTTTCTCGCCGAGGCGGTGGTCGGGATCATCCTGTTCCATGTCGATCTCGCGCAGAATAACGTCGCGTTCCCGCGCCACCTCGTCGGCGGGCAGCGTGGAGTGCAACACGGCATCGGCAAGAACATCGATGGCCACGCCGGTATGTTCGGCGGGAAGGTCGATGTAGTAGACGGTGCGATCAAAGGTGGTATAGGCGTTGATATAGCCGCCGTGCGCTTGGACGGTGGTGGAGATCTCCCGGCCCGCACGGCGGGCGGTGCCCTTGAAAAGCATGTGCTCGAGATAATGCGAGAGGCCGGCGCCGAGTTGCGCCCCCTCATGAATGCTGCCGGTTTTCACCCACACCTGCACGGAGGCAATGGCGGCGGAGGCGTCGCGCTTGAGCAGAACGGTGAGCCCGTTGGAGAGAATCAGGCGCTCGGGAGGGTCACGCCAAAAACGCTCCAGCAGGGAGAAATCGACGGAGGAGGTGCGCATGGACGAACGAAACAAAGAAAGATCCGAGGAAGGCAGAAATGCACGCCCAGAGTATGCTCCTATTGCACCCCCGCTCGCAGCGATGGTCACACGGAGCCCACGGTCTCAGTCGAGGGACCGGAACAGCGTTTGCCGGCGGGCTGGAACGGCTTCACGAATGCCTCGTCGAAATCATAGATGTCGGCGAAATCTTCGCGCCGGTCATTCTCGGTTTTGCTGAAGATGTTGTATTCGATGAGATTGAAGACGATATCGCCAAAGTCTGTGCAACGATGCACCCCCCATGACTCCAGCACGGTCTTGGCAAGCGGGCCGAACTGATCGAGTGCGTGAGCACGCAGGCCTTCGAGCAGCTCGCGGCCGGATACATGCTGCGAACGCTGCGCGCGCGTGGGGTCGTTTTTCTTGAGGTAATTGACCGTGTGATCGAGGCCTTGGCGTACAAAAAAATATGCCTTCTTTTCGTAGCGCGCGTCTTCCTTGCAGATGAGATCTATGATTTCTGCAAAATCGAGGTCTTGCATCGCGGTGTGAACGAAGAGGTAGCATAACCGCCCGTCGTCCGCAACCCTGCAGGAGGCCATGGACAGATCAACGATCGCTTTTCGCCCGGGGCCTCCGCACCCGTAATGCCGACGGCTAGAGCCGAGTGGCAGAGACACAACGCGCTAGTCCAAGCATACTTGGACAGGCAATACCGGGTTCAATGGACTGAGAAATCATGGCGAAGGATGAAATTACCAACATCTGACTCGCATTCACAAAGGCGCTTCTTTTACCCTTACTGCAAATGATTGCCTCCACACAGTCGAATCATCCGCTGAGTAGCGTGAAGGATTTCGGCCGGACAACCAACCCCCTTGATCTGGCGTGCGCCCGTCTCAAGACGGCTGGATTGCGGATCACCCAACCCCGCATCGCCATCCTCGAGGCACTTATCCAGCGAAGCAGCCCGGTGAGCATCGAGCAGATTCACAACGATCTGACCAGTGACTCGTGCGACTTGGTGACCGTGTATCGCTGTCTGGCCGTGTTTGAAGAGCTGGGGCTCGTGCGTCGTTGCTTCTTCCACAACGGGGCGAGCCTTTATGAGATCAACCTGAATGACTCGCACCATTATCATGTCGTCTGCAGGTCGTGCGGCAAGGTTGAGCGCATCGACATTTCTATCACTGACAGCGTGGAGCGCATGCTGCGGGACCGCGGCTACGCGCAGGTGACCCACATGGTCGAGTTTTTTGGCGTATGCCCCGCCTGCCAGAAGAAGGCAGCCGAATCCAGCCCCCTCCCCGCAACCATCGTGCGCTAAGGCGCCCTCCGACAAGTCCGGCATCCCCAGGCGCGGCTATCCCCGTCCGCGCCATTTGCCTGCCTCTTCGCCGGGATACGGCGGGCGGTGCTTCCATCGCCACTCCCGGCGTAATTCACTGCGGCCCGCTCGTCAGGCGGATGCGCGGATCGAGCCAGAGCAGCAGCAGGTCGCTGACGAGCGTGCCCACCACGCCAAGCAGACTCATGACCATGAGCATGGAACCGGCCAGGTAGGCATCCTCGGTTTGCAGCGCGTCGAGCATCACCGGTCCGATCATCGGCAGGCTCAGCACAATCGCCACGATCGCACCGCCGGAGACGAGTTGGGGGAACAAACTGCCCAAGCTGGAGATGAAGGGAGTAAGCGCGAGGCGGAGCGGGTACTTCAGCAGAAGTCTGAGTGGGCGCAGACCCTTGGCCCGGGCGGTGGTAACGTAGGGCTTTTTGAGTTCGTCGAGGAGATTGGCCCGCATCACGCGGATCAACCCGGCCGCACCACCGGCACCGAGCACGACGACGGGCAGCCACAGGTGCTTAAGCAGATCGACCACCTTGGGCCAGTTCCAGCCATGCATTGTCGCATACTCCTGGGAAAACAGGCCCGAGACGTTCACTCCGAACCATGTTTTGCCGAGATAAATCATCACCAGTGCGAAAAGGAACGACGGCACGGACATGCAGCCGAAGGCGAAAAGCGTCAGCGCATGGTCACCCCAGGAATATTGGCGCACCGCCGAGTAGAGGCCGGCGGGCAGAGCCACCACCCAGGTGAAGAGGAAGGCGGCCACCGTAACGACCACGGTGAGCAGGAGGCGGTCCCCGACGATCTGGTTGACGCTGCGATTGTGCTCCATGGAAAGGCCAAGATTGCCCTGCAGCAAACCCGTATCCCTCTCGTCGAACGTGGTGAACCACACGAAGCCGGCCCACCGCAGGTAGCGTTTGGCGCTCGACTCGTCGAGATGGAAGTTCTGGCGCAAATCCTCGATCTGGGAGATGGAGGCCTCCGTGCCCTGCATCTGGTATTCGAGCATCCTCGCCTCCAAGTAATCGCCCGGTGGCAGCTGCACGATCACAAAGACCACGATCGAGACCGTCAGCAGCGTCGGGATCATCAGCAACAGGCGGCGGCCAATGAACGGATGCCGCACGGCAACCAGCCCGATGCCGAGCAGCGCCGCCGCGAGGACCAGTGCGCGGATGAGGTTTCCGATCGTCAGCCAGGGAGCCCCCCCCCACCCGCCTGCCCCGGTCGCAGGAACCGGGGCGGCCGGGTCGGGAATGACTTCAACCACGGCCCGCTTCGTCGCCACAATGACGGGCGGCGGATCGGCCGGGTGGTTCCAAAAGTAGGTTTCGAGGCCGGCATTGCCGGGCGTGTTGTAAATCGAACCGAAGATCGCATTCCCCGGCACGTTACGAAAACCGTTTTTGACGACGACCAGCTGGGGCGGCGGCGTGCAGATGCTGATGTGCCACACCTCCCGGGCGTTGATTTCCTGGATGCGGCTGAAGAGCTGGCGGCGCCGCTGGACGTCCGGAGCGGTGTCGATCTGCTGGAGAATCTTCATTTCACGCCGGAGCGGATGCTCGACCGGCGGTTCCTCGGCGCCGGGGCCATGCGAGAGCGGATCATTGAAAAGGCCGCCGCGCTGATACCACATTCCATAGGCCGGCGCGAAAAACGACTCGATGTTGGTTGCCACAAAATTGCGCGGTTCGCTGAACGGGAAAAACTCGCTCTCGCCCGTCCACACCGTGAAGTCGTGCTCGAGGGCGGCCTTCTCCGCCTGGAACAGCACCCGGGCGCGGATACGCGGCAGGCAGCGGATGCCGACCCGGGCCCAGTCATCGACCACGAACTGGGCCGGCCCGTTGCCGGTGTAGTCGGTCAGGTTGAGAAACCACACCATCTTCGTGCCGTCGGGGAAGGTGCGGTAGCCCTCGCTGTCGCGCGGCGTGAGGCCGAGGCGGTCGAGCAGGCGGCTGGCGCGCACCGGATCATAGTCCGTGTAACTCTGGAGGAGCTTTTCACTGTAGTAACCGGAGTCCGGCCCCGGGTCGATCTGCGCGGGCACCCCGAAGCCGTTGAATTCGGCATCGATGATGTCGCGACGATTGATGGCGAGCGAGAGCGCCTGGCGGAAGCGTCGGTCGTTGAGCAGCTGGTGCTTCCATTTTGTCTCGGGTCGCGCCGGGTCGACGGCGCGGTTGATGACCGGATAGATGGTGAAAAGCGAGCGGGTGGCCGGAAACCAGTCGTAAACCTCGTAGCCGTTGCGTTTCGCTTCCCCCATGAGGAGCACGTGGTCCTCGTAACGGATGTGCCGGTCCTGCATCGACGCCTCCCCACCCGAAGCGGCCAGTCCGAGCAGATTGATGGGCCGGATGTCCATCACCAAGCGGTCGAGATACGGCAGCTGGTTGCCCTGCGCATCGACGGCGAAATAATAGGGGTTGCGGACAAAGACGTACGGCGGAGTCGACGAATAGCTGTGATAAATCCACGGCCACAGGCGTGGATGTTCCGGATTGAGATAGTGCTTCATTCGCCGGTATACGGCGACGGGGGTCGAGAGATTCAGGGCGTGCATGGTCCGCTCGATGAGCTGCTGATCGCCGAGCGCCGGATGATACTGGCGCAGGTAATGCGCCGGCGTGAGGTAATCCGAAAAATCCTCGAAGTTGTTTCCCTGGGAGGCGACGCGCTCGGGGAAGAGCGGGTTCGGTTGCGGGAAGCAGAACCGCACGCAATAGTCATCCACCTTCTCCACCCGGCCCATGCCGGCGCCGCTGCGCAGCATGCGGGGCGGCGGCACCTTGAAATACTTCACTTCGTCCTCATACCAGTAGACCAGATCGTCGGCCGTGAAGGGATGCCCATCGGACCAGCGCATCCCCCGGCGCAGCCAGAAGGTGAAGACCCGGTTGTCCGGCGAGGCCTGCCAGGCTTTCGCGAGATGCGGTACCAGCGGCTCGCCGAGCGGCGACCAGCGCACGAGATTCGAATAGGAAAGCCGCCACTGGATGGTGTTGATGTCGTTGTAAGAGCTGGCCAGTCGCTGCCAGGTGCCGCCGTAGCGGCCGATACCGTCCACGCCCGCCATGACGACCGGCTCCGGTCCCACCCGCTCCGCGACGGGTGGCAGTTTCCCCTCACGCACCAGCTCGGCGAGGATCGGCGCCTCGTTTTTCGGCCACCAAGCGGCCCGGGAGCCTTCGCTATAATCGACCTGCTGCGTGATCCGCACCCGCGGTTGCCCTTCCAAGGAATCCGCCCGTTTGCGCGCGGCCAGTGCTGTCGCCACGTCCGCGGCGGCCGGAGGAGCCGGAGGAGCGGTGACATCTCCGCGGAACAGGGCGCCGAAAACGTAAAGCAGTGCCGCCAAACCCAAGGCGGCGGCGACAAATCCGAAGAGGGGCAGAAAATGGCGTTTGTTCACCAACGGACGGCGAGCACACAAAACCCCGCAAGGTCCATGATCAATGCTCTTTGTTTGCCGGCAAATGCAACTGGGGGTGCATCAAGCGCAGGGGCATGCCACCAGTGCAGTGCCCCCGCCCCGCTGCAAGCCGGCCGTGGCGCGGTTGCAGTTTTGTTTTGGCGGGGTGGGCGTGGGCGCTATGTTCGGCGCATGCTGAAATCGACTCCGGTCAAAGAGGCGCTGGCGAGCACCGCGCCGCGCGACGCCATCCTCGTCCAGGGCTGGGTACGCACCCGCCGCGACGCCAAGACCTTCTCGTTCCTTGAACTCAACGACGGCTCGTGCCTGAAGAGCCTGCAAGTGATCGTCGACGCCGCGCTGTCCAACTACGCCGACATCCAGCACCTCAACACCGGCGCGTCCGTCGCGGTGCGCGGCCGGCTCGTGGCCTCGCAGGGCCAGGGACAGAAATGGGAGGTGAAGGCCGAGGCGGTGGAGGTGCTCGGCTCGGCCGACGCCACCTACCCGCTCCAGAAAAAAGGCCACACGCCCGAGTTTCTGCGCGAGATCGCCCATCTGCGTCCGCGCTCGAACCTCTTCGGCTGCGTCTTCCGCGTGCGCAGCCGGCTGGCCTACGCCATCCACCAGTTTTTCCATGAGCGCGGCTTCGTCTACGTCCACACGCCGATCGTCACCGGCAGCGACTGCGAGGGCGCGGGCGAGCTGTTCCGGGTGACCACGCTCGACCTGCAGAACCCGCCGAAGCGCGAGGACGGTGCGATCGACTACGCGCAGGACTTCTTTGCGCGGCCGACCTACCTGACGGTCAGCGGCCAGCTCGAGGCGGAGGCGTTCGCCTGCGCGCTGTCCAAGGTGTACACCTTCGGGCCGACCTTCCGTGCCGAGAACTCGAATACTTCGCGTCACGCCAGCGAATTCTGGATGATCGAGCCGGAGATGGCGTTTTGCGATCTGCAGGGCAACATGGCCCTGGCCGAGGAATTTGTGAAACACCTGATCCGCGACGTGCGCTCGCAGTGCACTGAGGACCTCGAACTGTTCGCCAAGTTCGTGGACAAGGAGCTGCTGCCGCGGCTCGACTTCGTGCTCGACCGGCCGTTTCAGCGCGTCAGCTACACCGAGGCGGTCGAGTTGCTGACCAAGAGCGGCCACCCGTTCGAGTACCCGGTCGAGTACGGCACCAATCTCCAGTCGGAGCATGAGCGCTACCTGACCGAGGAGCACTTCAAGTGTCCGGTGACGGTCTACAACTACCCGAAGGAAATCAAACCCTTCTACATGCGGCTCAACGACGACGGCCGCACAGTGACGGCGATGGACGTGCTGGTGCCAGGCATCGGCGAAATCATCGGCGGCAGTCAGCGCGAGGAGCGGCTCGACGTGCTGGAGGCCAACATGCGACGGCACCATCTTGATCCGAAGGATTACGGCTGGTATCTCGACCTGCGCCGCTACGGCACCGTGCCCCACTCCGGCTTCGGACTCGGCTTCGAGCGCATGCTGATGTTCGTCACGGGTGTCTCCAACATCCGCGACGTGGTTCCCTTCGCCCGCACGCCCGGCAACGCGGCGTTCTGAACCGCGGCGGGATTCATTCTCTTCATCAATTGCACCGGGAAAGCGGAGCCATGAATCCGGCGGGTATTTCTCCATGAACGACGAACTGACCCTGAACACAACGGTGTCCTACGGGGAAGTCGACCGCGACGAAACGCTCCTGCTCCCCGGCGTCTTCAAGTTTCTGCAGGAGGCCGCCATCAAGCACGCAAACCTGTTCGATGCCGGCACCCGGGCCATGGTGAACCGGGGCGAATCCTGGGTGCTGAACCGGATGGCGGCGGCGATCCATCGTTATCCGCGATACGAGGAACCGGTGCGGGTGGTGACCTGGTCCAGCGGCATCCGGGCCTTCAAGGGTTATCGGGACTTCCGAGTCTATTGCGGCGAAGAGCCGGTGGTGTCGGCCTCCTCCCTGTGGTTGTACGTGAACTTGCGGACCAAGTCGCTCGTCCGGGTCCCCGAAGAAGTCGTAGTCACGTTTCCCAGCGGGCCCGGAGCGGTTTTTCGTCCCGATTTGGACAAGCTCAAGCTGGTTCCCCTGGACGCCGGGTCGGCAAAAACGTATCCGGTGTCGGTCAGGTATTCCGACGTCGACGGCAACGGCCACGTGAATAACACCGCTTACTTCGACTACCTGCAGACTGCCTTGGTCAAAGGCGGTTTCCCTCCACGGCCTCAAAACGTCGAAATCCAGTTTCTAAAGGAGATTCCTCCCGGAGCGGAGTCGGTGAACGTGTATCTTGAAGCGCGGGGACCAGCCATCGCTTTTAGTTTTGGCAGTCCCGGGGCCCTGTTCGCCCAAGGCCGGGTTTCTTAATTCATCCAATTGGTTCGTTTTTGAGCGGCATCTCCTCGCTTCACAGGACTAAAAGGTGGCTTCCCGGCCTGTACCGTCACGGCACCGTGCCGCCCGGCAGCGCGGTAATCCTAGCCGAGGTTTAGTTTTCAGCAAAGGATACGGAGGGGGCAAGCTCACGCCGGGTGCGGAGAATCATGACATCGAAGGCGATTCGGGCTTACTCGGCCATCACCCCGGCCTCGAGGGCTTCCTCGACCTTTTCCTCCTCCCTGACGTGGTGGGCGGAGGGTTGGAGCAGGAGACACAAGGGCATAGCGGCCAGCACAATCAGACCACCGAGCACGAATCCATTTTCAAAGCCCAATACCAGGGCCTTGCGGGCAATGCCTTGACTGGCGGCGAAAGCGACCCTGGCCTGAGGCAAGGCCATGAGGCCGGGTTCATGGCGGAATACAAGCAACATGGTCCGTAATCCCAGACGGATGTCCAAGCCTTGTGATTCCATAGGGAACACCTCGCCCAATCGCACGGCATGGGTGTGAATCGAGTTGGTTACAAAGTTGTTCAGCAGGGCGATGCCCAGTGAGCCTCCGACGTTTTGCGAAACGTTCAGAAAGCTGCTGGCCATCGGCAGTTCATGGCGGGGCACCGCGTTGAGGGCCGCGGCCATCAACGGCGCCATCATCATCGCCAAGCCGGCGCCGCGGGTCAGCTGCGGCAGGACGAGCAGAGGCCAGCCGGACATCGGATCCAACCGCCCAAACTGGATGAGCGAACTTCCAGCCAGGACACATCCGATGAAGGTCAGGATCGCCGGGCCGTAGCGATCCGTCAGCCGGCCTGCCAGCGGCATGGTCAGGCCCACCGCGACGGCGTTGGGAAGCATCCAGAGACCGGCTTGAACAGGCGTGTAGCCCATCAAGTTCTGGAGGAAAATCGGGAAGAGGAAAACGCTGCCAAACAGCCCGACAGCGCGGAAGACGGCCAGCAGGATGCTCAAAAGATAATTCCGGATGAGAAAAAGCCGCAGATCGAGCAAGGGATGTTCAACGGCCAGCTCGATCGCGATGAACATCACCAAGCCCACGACGGTGAAGGCTTCGCAGATATGAATATAGTCGGATTGCCATCCTTTTTCCTGCCCGTTGGACAATGCGGTCAGGCCGGCGATGAGTGCCATGGCGAGGAAGGAAAAGCCGAAAATATCGAAGGGCCGTCTGGCCCCGTGCGCGCGAAGGGGCCGCATGATGATCATGCCGGCCAGCAGGGTGATCACCCCGAAGGGCAGGTTGACGGAAAAGATCGTCCGCCAGCTGAAGGCATCGGTCAGGTAGCCGCCCAACGTCGGTCCCAGCGCCGGGCCGGCCATGATGCCGATGCCCCAGATTCCCAGCGCCCGTCCCCGTTCGTGCGGCTCAAACAATTCCGCCACGATGGCCATGCCAATCGGCTGGATGGCGCCGCCGCCCAGGGCCTGAAGAATGCGGGCGGCGATCAGTGATTCATAGCTCCAAGCCATGGCACACAGGGCGCTGGCCACCGTGAAGATCAGCAGGCTGCCCAAATAAAGGGCCTTGTAGCTGATCCGGCTGGTGAGCCAGCCGACCAGCGGCATGACGACCGCCGAGGTCAGCATGAAGCCCGTCGCCACCCACTCGATCTGCTCACGGTCGACCCCGAAGGTGCTCATCATATGCGGCAGCGCGACGTTGACGATGCTGGAGTCCAGAATCGCCATGAACGTGCCCATCATGATGATGCCCAGCACGCCCCACCGGTTGGCCCGCAGCGCGCGGTCGCTATCCATGGGCTATCCCTGAGGATGGTGTGGCCGCCAGCGATGAACCGGAATGGATTTTCACCTCGACGGACAGGCCGGGCCCCAGCGCGAGGTCGGGCGGCGCCGACACCGAGATGCGCAGCGGCACGCGCTGGGTTACTTTGATGAACGTGCCGGATACGCCTTCGGCCGGGATCAGGCTGAACTCGGAATTGGTGGCGCGCAGAATCTCCGTCACGCGGCCCTTGAGATGCAAAGCGGGATAGGAGTCGACGGAGATTTCCGCCTCATCGCCGATGGCGACCTCGTGAAGATACTTCTCCTCGATGTTGGCATCCACGCGTAGCGTTGCCGGATCGAACATGCTGATGACGGGCTGGGAGGCCAGCGGCATGGCCCCGGGTCGAGCCAGCGACGCACGACCCATCCATCAAAGGGCGCCTTGACGATGACACGCGCCAGATTGCTTCTGGCGGTGTCGACAGCCGCGCTGGCCTCGGTGACCCGGCTCCTGGCCAGTTCCATGTCCGCCCTGGCCGCATCGATATCTTCCTTGCGCGAGCCTTCCTGCAAAAGGTTCAGGGTCTGGACCGCGTTTTCCAAGCTCTGCCGGGCGGATTCATAGGCGGTCCGGCCGCGGTCAAGGTCGTCTTGGGACGTCGTACCCTGTTTGTAGAGCGTCTGGGTCCGCTCGAAATTCAACCGCGTCAGCTCCTCTTCATTCTGGAGGCGCCGGGTGGTTGCCTCGGCTGCCTTGATCTCCTCGGGGCGGCTGCCGTTCACCGTCTTTTCATACTTCGCTTCGCTCGAGGCCAGATTGGCCTTGGCTGAGACCAACGCCGCCTCGGCCTGGCTCAACGCCGCCTGCAGGATGGCTGGATCGAGTTGGAAGACGATCGTATTCCGTTGAACAAACTGCCCTTCGTGCACTGGAACGTCGATGATTGTCCCGTTGATCTCAGGGGCAAGGTCGACAAGGTGACCGGCAAAGCGGGCATCGTCCGTGAACACAATGCCCCGCATGAAGAAAAACCAGTAACCAAAGACGCCCGCGGCAATCACCGCCAGGATCGCGATCCCCAGCAGGATCCTCTGGTGGTGGCGCCGGGGTATGGCCGTCGACGCCGGATCCGGCCGGGCCGCCGGGTGGTTTTGCAAGGTCTTGGGCTGTGAAGATGTTGGTCCTTCAGGAGTACTCATGGGTTCGAAATGCCGGTGTGCTCAGGAGCGGTCGGGTGGGCTGCCCCCTGGGTAAACAAATCCACCAAGGCTTGATGGCTTCGCATGGGTTCAGGCTGGTCCTCCAACTCCCAAGCGCGGGTCCGCACCATGCCGAGCAGATAATCCGCAAGGACCTCCGCAGGAATATCTGACCGGATATCTCCGGATGCCATTCCTCGGGCGATGATCGCCGCCACGGCCCCGGTCATGTTTTTGCGGTGCTCCAGCCAACGCTTGCGCAGACCACCGCCCAACTCCATGGCGCGTTCACCTTGGGACAGAATCATGCGAAAGAGCGGGCGCCGCTGTCGGAAGAAGCCGCTGACGGTCTCGCATGTCCGCAGCAATCCATCACGGAACGTGATTCCGCTTGTGGCGTTCTGCCGGAGCAGTTCACACATTTCATCAAAGCCCGCCACCGCGGTTTGGAAAAACAGATCCTCCTTGTCCGAAAAATATAGATAAATCGTGCCCTTGCCGACATCAGCCACCTTGGCGACTTCATCCAACGTGATCTCATGGAACTGGCGGGTCCGGAAGAGCTGTTCCGCCGCCTGCATGATGCGTTATTTCTTATCGGAACTCATTTGTAATCTATGACTGACTGGTCAGTCATAATCGACCGCAAGTCAAATCGAATGATGAATATACCCAAACCGATTACCTGTTATTGACTTATTATTAATAACTTAATGGCTGTTTCATAAACTGAATCACCTCTGACTTCGCCGAGGATTTCTTGTGAAGTGTTGTCGACAAGCCAGTAGATGGCCATTCCCTACGATTGCGTCATCGCGAAGCCTTCCTTCGCTTTGATCGCTTTGTGCGCTTGCAGCATTTGCTGACGGTGATGGCTTTGAGATTGGCTGCAACGGCGTCGACGCGCCACTTATCGAGCCTGCATACAACGCTGACCTTTTGAGTCCCTGCGCCCAATCATCGCCGGCCCTGCGTCTTAACAAAGCGTAAGTCGTCAGGTCGACTTGAAGAAGGTGTTGAGCTCCTCGACGCCTTTACGGACGGCATCCGCACTGGCGAGCAACTGCTTCCGCTCATCATCCGTTAGCGTCAGCTCGATGATCCGTTCCACTCCGTTTTTCCCGAGTATCACCGGCACGCCGATGAACAGGTCGTCAATGCCGTATTCGCCCCGCAGGTAGGCGGCGCAGGGTGCGAGATGTTTCCGGTCGGTGACGACCGCCTCCACCATTTCCGCCACCGATGCCGCGGGGGCGTAATAGGCGGAACCGGCCTTCAGCAGCGCGACGATCTCCGCTCCCCCTTTGCGGGTGCGATCGACCAGCCGCGCGATCGTCGCCGCGTCCAGGAGTTCCGTGATCGGCACGCCGCCGACCGTGGTCAATCGCGGTAGCGGCACCATCTGGTCGCCGTGACCGCCCAGCACCATCGCGTGCACGGAGGACAAAGCGCACTCCAGTTGTTCGGCCACGAAATAGCGGAAACGGGTCGAGTCGAGGATCCCCGCCATGCCGACCACGCGGCGCAGGTCAAAGCCCGTGGAGCGCAGGGCGACATGGCACATGATGTCCAGCGGATTCGAGACGACGATTACGAGAGCGTTGGGCGCGTGCTCGGCGATCGCCCGGGCGGCCTGCTTGACGATGCCCGCGTTGACCTTGAGCAGATCCATCCGGTCCATGCCCGGCTTCCGGGGCAGGCCGGCCGTGATCACCACCACGTTGCTGTCCGCAATCCGGGCGAAATCGCTCGAGCCCACGATGGAAACGTCGTAGCTGCGCAGGGGTCCGGCGTGCAGAAAATCCAGCGCCTTGGCCTGCGTCATGCCGCCCTCGATGTCGACCATGACGAGATCGGCGATGACCTTTTCGGCGATGTAGTAGGTCGCGGTCGCCCCGACATTGCCCGCTCCGATGATGCTGACCTTGTTCTTGGTCATGATGGCCTCCCCCTTACGCCGCCCCGACGGCGAGACTGTCGTGCGCTGCCTTGAGGGCCGCGGCCGCCCGGTCGAACGCGTCGCGATCCGCCGCGGAAAGCTTGAGCTGAAGGATGCGGGCCACCCCGTGTTCGCCCACGAAGGCCGGCACGCCGATGGCCAATCCCTGCACGCCATACTCGCCTTCGCAACGGACGGACACCGGCAGCAGCGCCTTCGTGTTGCAGACGATGGCGTCCACGAGCATCGCCGCAGCCGCGCTGGGGGCATAATAGGAGGTGGAACGCTGAGCCAGGTGCAGGATGGTGTCGCCCGCGTTCCGGGCGTCCTCGATCAACTGGAGCAGTTGGGGCTCGCTGAGGAGGGCGGCCGCCGGGATGCCGGACACGCGGATCGTGTCGCGCAGAAACACCATGCTGGGATGATGCGGCCCGATGATCAGACCCGTGACCTCCCGCGGTGAAACTCCCAGCGCCTTGCTGACGAGGTAGCGGATGCGGGTCGAACTGAGCAGCCCCCCCACCCCCATGACCTTGAATCGATCGACCCCCAAGGTTTCCTGAATGAGGAGGGTCAACAGATCGATGGGTTCGACGATGTTGATCACCACGGCGCCGGGAGCGAGGCGGCGGATGTCCCGGCTGATCGCGCGCACGTTCGGCGCATTATCCCGGTAGAGATCCTCGCGCCGCTCGCCCGGCTTGCGCACGCGGCCGGCGGCGATGATCACGATGTCGCTGCCCGCGATGTCGTCGATCCGGACACTGCCGCGAATCGCGGTGACGTAGTCCCGCACCGGACCTGCTTCCATCAGGTCGAGCGATTTGCCCGCGGCGACACCATCCTTGATGTCCACCAGCAGGACATCGGTGGCGCGCCTCTCCGCGATGAAAAAGGCGGTGTTGGTGCCGACGTTGCCACTACCAATGATGCTGATGCGTTTCATGCGTTTTGCTTTGCGATGTGCCTGCAGGGATCGCCCGGGCTGTTCCCCGTCAACCAAAGCCCTTAAGTCCAAGAGTCAAACTGTCAGTCATCACGGCGCCGCCAGCTTCCGGCGGAGAATTTCGTCGACGAGGCGGGGGTTGGCCCGGCCCTTCGACTGCCTCATCACGAAGCCCTTCATCGCGTTGATCGCGTTTTCCTTGCCACTTTTGAAGTCGGCGACGGATTTCGGATTGGCCGCGATGGCTTCGGCGCACCACTGCTCGAGTTCGCCCATGTCGGTGGACTGTTTGAGTCCCTTGCGCTCGACCATTGCCTCCGGCGACTCGCCGGTCTGAAACATCTCGATGAAGACCTCCTTGGCGAGGTTGTTGGAGATGACGCCGTCCTCGACGAGTTTCACGAGGCCGGCGATGTGCGCCGGGCGGATCGTGCAAGCAGCGAGCGCGCTTCTGGCCGCGGCGAGTTCGCGCAGGAGATCGTTGGCGATCCAGTTTCCGACGGCCTGCGGCCGGCCGGAGAGTTTCGCCGCCGCCTCGAAGTAATCGCTGAGTTCGCGATCGGGTACGAGCACCGAGGTGATGGTGTAGGGCAGCCGGTACTGCTCGAAAAAGCGGCGCTGCTTGTCGAAGGGCAGCTCGGGCAGGCCCGCCTGAAGGCCCGCCCGCCATGCCGCATCGACCTTCACCGGCATCAGATCGGGATCGGGAAAATAGCGGTAATCGTGCGCCATTTCCTTCGAACGCAGCGATTGCGAGGTGCCGGTCTGGCCGTCGTAGTCGCGGGTCTCCTGCACGATCGTGCCGCCGGACTCGACGACGGCGATCTGCCGTTTGATCTCGTGGGCGAGCCCGTCGCGGACGAAGGAAATGGAGTTGAGGTTCTTGAGTTCGACCTTCGTGCCGAGCTTGGTCGCGCCGGCCGGACGGATGGAGACATTGGCGTCGCAGCGCATCTGGCCCTTCTCCATGTCACAGTCGGAGATGCCGCCGTAGATCATGATCATCTTGAGCGCGGTGAGGTAGGCGAATGCCTCCTCGGCGCTGTGGATCGCGGGTTCCGAGACAATCTCCATCAGCGGCGTGCCGGCCCGGTTGAAGTCAATGAGGGATTCGCGGCCGGCGTGGTTGAGCTTGCCGACGTCCTCCTCGAGATGGAGGCGCGTCAGCGGTATCTTTTTGTGCTCACCCACGATGTTGCGCGAGGAGCCGGGCAGCTCGATCTCGATGGCGCCGCCCCGGCAGATCGGCTGGTCGTACTGCGAGATCTGGTAGTTCTTCGAACTGTCGGGGTAGAAATAGTTTTTCCGGTCCCACTTGCAGACCGAAGCGATCTCGCAGCCGAGCATGAGGCCCACCTTGATGACCGCGTCGAGCGCGGCCTTGTTCATCACCGGCAGCACGCCGGGCAGCGCGAGGACGACGGGGTCGGTCAGGGTGTTGGGCGGCGCGCCGTAGCCGGCGGCGGCCCGCGTGAACATCTTGGAGCGGGTCTTCACCTGGACATGGACCTCGAGACCGATGACGGCTTCGTAGTTCATGCTTTCAAGCGGGTCACAGAGTGCACGGAGAGCGGAAGGAGTTCACAGAGCGAGGCGACGGATACCATGCTTGAGCAGTTTCGTGCGGAAGTTGATGAGCAGTCCGATGGAGCATTGTGTGAATTTGAGGTAGGTCAGTACCTGGGCTTCGTGCACATCGGCGAACGCATCGACGGTCTTCAGTTCCACCACGAGCTGATCGTCAACGAGCAAGTCCAGACGATAGGCATCCTCGATGACGAGGCCTTTGTAGGTCACGGCACAAACCTTTTGCGCCACGAATCGAATCCCGCGGAGCGTCAGCTCATGCTCCAATGCACGCTGGTAGGCGGACTCAAGCAGCCCGGGGCCTAGTTCCCGATGCACCTCAATGGCCGCGCCAATCACCGCTTCGGTCAGTTGATTGATTTCTGCATTCATCTCTGTGTTCTCCGCTTCCCTCTGTGCTCTCTGTGACTCACAAAGATGGATGACGCGTATGCCAGTCGTGGCCCTGTTCGTAGGCGTGCGCGATGGCAAGCAGGCCGGCTTCCTGATACGGCTGACCGATGATTTGCAGGCCGATGGACAGGCCGCCCGTGGTGAAACCGCACGGGATCGACATGCCCGGCAGACCGGCGAGGTTGAGGCTGATCGTGTAGATGTCGCTCAGGTACATGGCCAGGGGATCGGAGGACTTCTCGCCTTGCTGGAAGGCGGCGGTGGGCGACACGGGCGCGAGCAGTGCGTCGACCTCCTGGAACGCACGCATGAAATCGTTGCGGATGAGCGTGCGGACCTTCTGGGCGCGCAGGTAATAGGCGTCGTAGTAACCGCTGCTCAGCACGTGGGTGCCGAGGATGATGCGACGCTTCACCTCGGCGCCAAAGCCCTCGGCGCGCGATTTGAAGTAGAGGTCGATGGCGTCGGTCGCTTCCTTCGAGCGGTGGCCGTAGCGAATGCCGTCGTAGCGGGCGAGGTTCGATGACGCCTCCGCCGTGGCGATGATGTAATAAACCGCGATCGCGTAGTCCGCGGCCAGCGGCAGCGAGACCTCCCGGATTTCGCAGCCGGATTCGCGGTAAAATTCGATGGCGGCCTTGACCGCGCCATCGACCTCGGCGTCGAGTCCCGCGCTGAAATACTCCCGCGGCACGCCGAGCTTCCATGGTCCCCGGCGTCGCTTCAGTTCGGCCCGGTAATCAGGAATGGGGGTGGAGAAGGAGGTGGAGTCGAGCGGATCGTGACCGGCGATGACGGCAAGCAGCAGGGCGGCCCCTTCGACGGTCCGGGCCAGCGGCCCAATTTGATCGAGCGACGAAGCGAAGGCAATGAGTCCGTAGCGCGAAACCAGCCCGTAAGTGGGCTTGAAACCGACAATGTTGCAGAAGGCGGCGGGCTGGCGGATGGAGCCGCCGGTGTCGGAACCGAGCGCGAGCGGCACTTCGTCGGCCGCGATGGCCGCGGCGGCGCCGCCCGAACTGCCCCCGGGCACACGCTTGAGATCCCACGGATTGCAGGTCGGGTGGAAGGCGGAGTTCTCCGTCGAGGAGCCCATCGCAAACTCGTCCATGTTGAGACGGCCCCACGGAATCGCCCCGGCGTCCTTGAGTTTGCGCGTGACGGTGGCGTCGTAGGGCGAGACAAAGTTCGCCAGCATCCGGCTCGAGGCGGTGAGCGGCTGCCCGGCCACCGCGATGACGTCCTTGATGCCCACGGGGATGCCGTCGAGCACTCCCCTCGCCTGCCCCGCCGCGCGGCGTGCATCGGAGGCGCGGGCCTGGGCCAGGGCATCGGCCTCGTCAAAGGAATTGAACGCCCTCACCTTGCCGTCGATGGCCCGGGTGCGGGCGATGAAAGCCCGGGCGAGTTCGACGGAGGAGACCTCCTTCGCCTCAAGCAACGCGGCGAGTTCCGCGGCGGATTTGAAGATGAGATCGGAGGACATGCAGGAAGAATTCAGGAGCTAGGAGCTGGAATTCAGAAGAGCTGGATGCGGCAGAATCATTCTGACTCCTGTATTCTGGCTTCTGGCTCCTTGCCATTATTCCACCACCACGGGCACCACGACCATGTTGTCACGTTGGACGGGGGCGTTCTTGAGCGCCACTTCGACTGGCAGACTTGGCTGCGGCACGTCGTCGGCCCAGACGTTGGAGACGGGAAACGCGTGCGCCGTCGGCTCGACCTGCGAAACGTCGACCTCGCCGAGTTTTTCAATGTAGCGGAGCACGTCGCCGAGCTGCCGGGAGAAAATCTCCTTCTCCTGATCGGTGAGCGCGAGCCGGGCGAGGTTCGCCACGTAGTCGATGTTGATGTCGGGCGGATTGGGCATGGAGATATCTGTAGGAGCGAGCTCGCTCGCGATTCAGGATCGCCTGCAAGCCCCGACCTGTCGGGGCAAGCAGGCTCCTACATCGTCAATTCCAGACCGATATGGCAACCGGCAAAAAAATGCTCACGGCCCGAGGGCGGCGGTCGCCTTTTCCTGGAAAACCCGGCGGAGGTCGGAACCGTCGGAATTGGGCAACCCGGCCCGCTGAATCATCAGGATGAAGATTACACCGCGGCGCGGGTCCGCCCAGCTCTGGGTGCCGTGGGCGCCGCCATGGCCGAACGTGCCGGGCGCCAACACCGCGGTGGCGCCCTGCGGTTCCTGCACCAGGCAGAAGCCGAGGCCCCAGGCTGACCCGGGCAGAAACCCGGCCTTGAGACCGGCGGTCTGCGTATGCGTCATCTCGGAGACGGTTTCGGGCTTGAGAATGCGTTTCCCGCCCAGCGAACCGC
This sequence comes from Opitutaceae bacterium, assembly GCA_049513315.1. GTDB lineage: Bacteria > Verrucomicrobiota > Verrucomicrobiia > Opitutales > Opitutaceae > Fen-1467. Next base: position 105,772 of record JBEKWG010000008.1, on the reverse strand, counting down.
CGTTGAGCAGCATCTGGTAAAATTTCGCCACATCCTCCGCCGTGGAAAACAGGCCGGCGCCGCCGAGCGGCGGGCGCTCCCGATCCGTCACGGCCCCGCCGTACATATAATAGATGGTCGCCGGCTCGAGCTTCCCGATCTCCGGGTTGCGCCGGTAGTTCGTGGCGAATCGTTTTTCCTGCTCGGGCGTGAGCCAGAAGGTTGAATCCTTCATGCCGAGCGGATCAAAGAGCCGCCGTTGCATGAACTCGGCAAACGACACGCCACCGGCTACCTCGACAACGCGGCACAGTGTGTCGATCCCGGCCGTCGAGTAGCTCCAGCGGGCGCCGGGCTGGAATTTGAGCGGCTCACGCGCCACCGCCTTGACCATCTCGGCCAGCGTCCAATGCGGGCCGTACGCGACGTATTCGCCCATGCCGCTCGTATGCGTCAGGAGGTCGTGCAGCGTAATGGGGCGCGCTGTCGGCACCAGCACCCGCCGTTCCGCGGTCTGCTCCTGGATCACCCAGAGGTCGCGGAACTCCGGCAGATACTTCTCCACGGGATCGTCGAAACTGAGCTTGCCCTCGTCGACGAGCATGGCCACGGCGGTGGCGGACATCGGCTTGGTCATCGAGGCGATCCAGAAGAAATCATTGGTCTCCATCTTGCGGCTGCTTGCGAGATCGCTCTGCCCGATCGCGGACAGATGCAGGATGCGGTCTTTCGTCGCGACCAGCATGACCGCGCCGGAGATCTCGCCTTGGTCGACAAAGGCCTGCATCCGCTCCGGGATGGCGGCGAACTTGTCCTGGGCCCGAGCTGGTCCCAGTGCGAGTAATGCAACCGCTAAGCTTAATGGCAACCGTGAGGACAGGTACGAGGGCATGACAGACGTCAGCAAAAACACCGCCTCCCAGCGGCTCAACTCCTAACCGAAGAGGAAAAATCACCCCGCGTACTTTGCCAACCGAGGCCTCGTCGATAAACCCAGGCATGCGATCTTCTGCCCAAGTCAAATTCCTGCGGGTCAGGTCACGGCACTTTTTCAGTCAGCATGTAAGTCCAGACCTTTCCCCAGGGCGCCGCGTAGGTCGTGGCGATCACCGACCCGTGGGCGATCTTTGCGCCTTTGCTGTTGGGGCCATCAATCGTGACCGCCGGATAGCTGGTCATCAGGATTCTCGTATGATGATAGGGATAATCCTCCGTGGCTGCATCCGCCGGAGGACCGAACTCGTCCAGCTTTAAGGCGGCCAGATTTCTCAACAACTGTTCCGGGGTGCAGGCCCTGGCGTCCTGGCGATGGTTGAAAGCGAAGAAGCACGCCTTCGGTGTCGCCGACACCTCCGCATACCAAGCCGCCGGCGCGTCCAGCCTCCGGCTGTAGTCTTTGGGGGCGCCCGTGCAGATCACGCGAGCGACCCGGTGCTTGATCCCGATCAACGCCGCGTGTCCCCCGCCCTGCGACTGTCCGGCCACCGCGATCGCCAGCCATCCGATCGTCCCATCCTCGTTGAGAAATTGCGCCCAATTTTCCTCGGGCCGTTTCCGGCAAAGGTAGAGCAGCAACTTGGCAAGCCGGTTCTCGATGCAGTCCGCCGGTGCGATGGTGATATGTTTCGATCGCCCGCCGGCGATGATCGCCAGACGAAACTCCTCAAAAGCCCCGGGATTGCTGTCCCCGGCGCAAACCGATGCCGGAATTTCGTCCGGATACATCAGGTTGATCACGTGATAACCGAGTTCCGCCGCGAGTTCGCAAAATGCTTGTGCGCCTTCCGCATTGCCGCCCGTCCCGGTGAGAAACAGCAGGAGTTCGTGCCGGTCCCGGGATGACTGCGATTCCCGGGCAAGGACGATTTGGTGATCCACATAGATGCTGTGCGGCGAACTGAAGGCTGGGCCAATCCGTTGATCCGTGTCCCGCGGGGCAACTTCGTACGAAGTGACATTCCCCAGGGCGGTCGACAATACACCGAAGAACATGGCGGCGCGAAGAAGCATCATGGTTCCGGCGTTTAGCCTGCTGCGTTCCGGCCGACAATCATGAAAAGCGTCAACCAAGCCGCCAAGCGCCCCCTTGGTCCCATCCTCGCGCCGAGGCCGTGTCATCAGGCAGCGTACTGTTCCAGTCCCAGATGGACATGACGGTACGCCGGTAACTTCATGAGCCCCGCTTACTGCCAGTCACCCGCGCACCGTGATTCTTCCGTCGGCGGTGACGTCCTGCTGGATCTTGGCGAAGACGGCGTTGACCTCGTCGTCGGTCAGCGTGCGGTCGGCGGCGCGGAAAACGAGGGAGAACGCCAGGCTCTTCTTTCCCTCGGGCAGGCCCCTGCCCTGATAGACGTCGAAGACGGCGACTTGCTCGACGGCAAAGGCGTCACCGACGACGGATGTCGCCGTCCGGGCCAGGGTGCGCCGGACGTCCTCGGCCGGCACGGCCGCGTCGACCACGAGCGCGAGATCACGCAGCACGGGCGGGTAGTGGCTGAAATCCTGGTAGCGGCGCGGTCCGCCGGCGGCGGTGAGCTTCCCGGGCAGGATCGCGAAGATACCGGCCATGACCTGGCCCTCGATGCCGAGGGCGCGGACCATCGCGAGATTCATCAGGCCGAAGCGCGCCTCGAAGCCGTGGGTCTGCAGATCACCCGCGGACGCCGAATGCCCCTCCTGCCAGCCGAAATACGGACCCGCGACGGGTGTGCTCGGCAACGCGGTGAGATCCACCCCGGCGTGCGCGGCCAGGATGTGCACGCGGTTCTTCGCCGTGTAGAAATCGGCCGGGGCTCGCTTGAGCCACTGGCGCCCGGCGTCCTTGGTCTGCGCCTCGATGAACGCCGCGGCGGCGCATTCATAGATCTGGCCGTTGCTTTCGATGAACACCCGGCCGACCTCGAAGAGCCGCGTGGCGCCGGTGCCGCGCGACTGGTTGAGCTTGAGGGACTCGAGCAGGCCGATCAGCAGCGTGGAGCGCAGGTGCGACTGGTCCTCGACAAACGGATTCGCCAGGGCGAGTTCCTGCACCGCGGTGTCGGACACCCACTGCCGGACCTCCGTCACCGACCGCAGCGTGTAGTTGACGCACTCGTGGAAATGCTGGCCGACGAGGTAGTCGGTGACCCTGCGATTGAAAATAACGACGGGATCATCGTCGCCGAGCAGTCCGGGCGCCGTGACCGTGCTTCGGGGAATGCGGTCGGTGCCGTAGAGGCGCAGGATCTCCTCGACGAGGTCGATGGGACGGTCGAGGTCGCCCCGCCAGCTTGGAATCGAGACGGTCCATTGCGGCTTGCCATCGGCGGTGAACTCATCGCGGACGACGGGCAGTGCCAGCGCCTCAAGGGCGTCCTTCATGTCCGCGTCGGCCACCTCGAAACCGAGCTGCCGGCGGACGAAGTCGGGCATGAGGGTGATCTCGCTCTTCCACGGCCGGTCCTCGCCCACCTTGTAGCACGGTCCGACGACGCGGCCGCCGGCGGTTTCCAGGATGAGGTCGATGGAGCGATGCGCGTCCTCCAGCAGCGTGTGCGGATCGACCCCGCGCTCGTAACGGTAGGAGCTGTCGGTGGTGAGACCGAGCTTGCGCGAGGTCCAGCGGATGCTGGCGGGCTTGAAGTAAGCCACTTCCAGCGCGAGGTCGGTGGTGGTGTCGTCGACCTCGGCGCTGGCACCGCCCATGATTCCGGCGATGACGAGCGGCTTGGCGGCGTCGGCGATGACGAGCATGCGGCTGTTGAGCACGCGCTCCCTGCCGTCGAGGGTGACGAGTTTTTCGCCCTGGCGGGCCGGGCGGACGATGATCCGGCCGCCGTCGATCTTCTTGGCGTCGAAGGCGTGCACCGGCTGGCCGGTCTCAAGCATGACGTAGTTGCCGACGTCGACGACGTTGTTGATCGGACGGAGGCCGACGGCCGTGAGGCGCGCCTGCAACCAAGCCGGGCTCGGGCCGATCTTCACGCCGGTGATGATATGCGCGGTGTAAAGCGGGCAGTCCTCTTCAGACTCGATGGAGACGCCCGCCAGCAGGTCGCGCCGCTCGGGTGAGCCCTCGGGCAGGCCGGTGAACTTCACCGGCGGATAGACGAGGTCCTGGCGGAACCAGGCGGCGAGCTCGCGCGCGATGCCGAGGTGGCAGAGACCATCGGGGCGGTTGGGCGTGATTTCGAGGTCGAAAACGACGTCGCCGGGCGGCAGGACATCGTTGATGGGCGTGCCGAGCGCAGGCCGGCCGTCCAGGATGAGCAGACCGGCATGCCCGCCGCCGAGGCCGAGCTCATCCGGTGAGCACATCATGCCGTCGGAAAGCTGGCCGCGGATCCGGGACTGCTTGATCTTGAAACCGCCCGCCAGCACGGCACCGGGCAGGGCCACGGGCACGCGGTCACCGACCTGGTGGTTCGGCGCGCCGCAAACGATGGTCTTCACGCCGCCGGCGGGACCGACATCGACGGTGCAGACGGAGAGCTTGTCGGCGTTGGGATGCTTGTCGCGCGTGAGCACCTCGCCAACGACCACGTTGGACAACGGCAGCATGCCGGTGCGGATGACCTGCTCGACCTCGAAGCCGAGGAACGTGATCGCGTGGGTGATCTCGTCGACCGTCGCGTCGAGCGGGACATAGGACTTGAGCCAGTGGAGGGAGAGTTTCATCGGAAGGTAGCGAGTAGCGGGTAGTGAGCAGCGAGCAGATCACGAGCCGCGTTCGAGGCCGTTGATGTAGCCCTGAAGCAGACGAGACACCTCTTCAAGGTCTGCTTGGAGCGAGGTGGTGTCTGCATACCTGAGGTCATGCGCGAGAATCAGCTGGTAAAGGCACTCGTCGGCGGAAGCTTGGGCGGTGTTGTAGAAACGGAGCTTGTCGGGCTTGGTACGTTTGCGGAAACCTTCAACGAAGTTCGAAGGGATGCTGGCCGCAGCGCGGCGAAGCTGCGACGTGAGCGCAAAGAGCTCATGCTGAGGAAACGGTTCAGTGCAGCGATACACGGCCAGCGCAAACGCATGCGCTTTCTGCCACACGATCACATCACGGAAGGATTGGGATTTGTCTGTCATGCTCGCTACTCGCTCCTCACTACTCGCTACTTTCCTCAGGCAAACTGCCGGAGGAACCGGAGGTCATTCTGGTAGAAGTAACGGATGTCATCGATGCCGTAGAGCATCATGGCGAGGCGCTCGAGACCCATCCCGAAGGCGTAGCCGGTCCAGGCCGCGGGATCATAGCCGACGGCCTCGTACACGGACGGGTCGACCATGCCGCAGCCGCCGATCTCAATCCACTCCTTGTTCACCTTGGGCAGGTGCCTGGCGGAGAGGTCGACCTCGAAACTGGGCTCGGTGTAGCCGAAGTAGTGGGGACGGAACTGCGTCTTGGTGTCGGGGCCGAGCAGCGAGGCGAAGATGTAGTCGAGCAGCGCCTTGAGGTCGCGGACCGTCACGTCCCGGTCGACGTAGAGGCATTCGAGCTGGTGGAAGTTGGCGCTGTGGGTGGCATCGGTGGTGTCGCGCCGGAACGTGCGGCCGGGCGACACGATGCGCACCGGCGGCGGATGCTTCAGCATGGTGCGGATCTGCACCGTGGAGGTGTGCGTCCGGAGGAGATATTTTTCGCCGTCGACCTTGCGGGAGACGTTGCCGAAGCGCGCCGTGTCGGGAAAATAGAAGGTGTCCTGCACCTCGCGCGAGGGGTGGCCGGGGGGCGTGTTGAGCGCGTCGAAGCAGTAGAACTCGGTCTCCACCTCCGAGCCGTCGGCGACGGTGAAGCCGACCTTGCGCAGGATGCGGCACATCTCCTCGCGCACCAGCGTGAGGGGGTGGTAGGTGCCGGGGCCGCCGTCCGGCGAGGGCAGCGAGGCGTCGACGGACGGCCCGAGCTGCGCTGCAATCTCGGCGTCCTGAACCCTGCAAAGGGCATTATCAAACATCTCGACTACAGCCATCTTCGCGATGTTAAGGCGGCGCCCTATTACAGGTTTCAGCTGCGGCTTTACGTCTTTTAGCTTATCGAGCGCTAAAGTAACCTCCCCATTCGGTCCCAACAATTCAGCCTTTAATATTTCCCACTGAGGGCGAGTGGTGACCGAAGGCAACCGCTGATCCAACATCAGGATGAGCTGCGTGTATGCTGCCGTCAAATCACTGTCGACCCTGTGCGTATCCCATGATGCAGGGAAACCTTCATTCAGTTTTACGACTGTCTCGAAAAGGCGCATATGATAAAGAAAAGGACGGGCTCCGGGAGTGGAGGCCCGTCCTGCAGTGAAGTGGTTTGAAAACCGGAAGGCGAGCCTTGGGTGGCTCGCGTTGGCAGGCGCCTACGCCTTGGCGGCGCCGGCCTTGGCTTTCAACGCGGCCTGGGCCCTCTGCACCAGGGCGTTAAACGCCGCCTCGTCGTGCACCGCCAGGTCGGCCAGCACCTTGCGGTCGAGCGCGATGCCGGCGGCCTTCAGACCCTCGATGAAGCGGTTGTAGCTGATGCCGGCGTTGCGGCAGGCGGCGTTGACGCGCACGATCCAGAGGCCACGCCATTCGCCCTTCTTCTTGCGGCGGTCGCGGTAGGCGTACTGCCAGGCGTGCTGGACGGCTTCCTTGGCGTACCGGAACAGCTTGGATTTGTTGCCGAAATAGCCCTTGGCGTATTTCAGCACCTTCTTGCGGCGCTTGCGCGACGCGGAGGAATTGGTGACACGAGGCATGTTGTGAGTGTGGTTGTGGTCGCCGGCGGGTCGCCCTGAGAATCACCCGCCTGGCGAAAGGAGGGTTTAATTCAAGCGTACGGCAGGCACTTCATAAGCGCCGCGGCGTGGCCCTTTGCCAAGGCCTTGGGCTTACCCAGCCGGCGCTTCTGTTTCGGGGACTTTTGACTGGCGTGGTGCCGGGTCCCCGGAGAGCGGTGCATGAGCTTGCCCCGGGCGGACAGTTTGAAACGTTTGGCAACGGACTTCTTGGTCTTTTGCATGACAATGGCTCCGGCGAGCGGAGCGGGTCAGAACAAGAGACGCCGCCAGCGTTGGCAAGGGGAAAGTAGGCGGCGGCGAAGGGTGAGGCCCGGTGGGGAAAGCCTCGCGGTCATCACCGCAAATCACGACCGGCATCGCGCCCGCAGTAAAATTTTCCACGCAAATTTCCGTGATGTCGCCGCCACGCATTTTTCATGCGCTCCGAGTGGAAAACGGGGTTGACATCGCTCCAGTGATGTTGAGCGTTTCCCCTTCCGCTCTGGCTTCCTAGCTCAATTGGCAGAGCAGCTGACTCTTAATCAGTAGGTTCGGGGTTCGAGTCCCCGGGGAGCCACCAATCTCTGCTTTCCAAGCCCAGGTTGGCCGCGGTACCGCCGTTATTTGAATTTCCTTTTTGGACAGTCGGTGACCCACGCCGGCGTAGCTCAATGGCAGAGCACCTGTTTTGTAAACAGGGGGTTGCGGGTTCGAGTCCCATCGCCGGCTCCAGTCTTCGCGACGGACGGCCGGACTTCCCCACCGCCGCGCCCGCTGGTCTGAAGGGTTTTACTGCCCGATGGTGTAATGGTAGCACAACGGACTCTGAATCCGTTTGTCTAGGTTCGAGTCCTAGTCGGGCAGCCACTCTCGCGCAAATTGTCTTACCGTACGAAATCCAAGAAAGGGAATTGACAGCGGCAAACCATTGAAACCAATTTTCCCCTCCCCTTTGAAAGTTGCCCTTCCCATCAGAATCTCTCCTCTCGACCCGCGAGACCGGAAACCGGCCGGCGATCCTTGCGACCGGTAATTCCGCGGTAGTTCCGCCCGGACGCCTGCACCAAGGTTGACCCCGCCTATTATTTACCACGCCGTCCAACGTTGCTCCGCTTATATTTTCCCGCCGCCATTTTTTTTGCTCCCCAACAGCAGGGTTGCTGCTATCGATACCTCTTTTTGATGATTGAATAACGCCGGGTTTGTCCGTAGCGCTCATGGCCATATCAGACCACCCCTCCGCCCCGCTTCGTTCTTAATTACTCACCCACCAACCCTAGAATCCCCCACCATCCGATCATGATCACATCGCATCTGCCTCTGGCCTTCGAGATACTCATGGGCAAAACTGCAATGGAGTTGTTCCAAGCTGGAGGTCCCGTTATGTGGCCCGTCCTGCTCGTCATGTTCCTCGGCCTGACTGTCGTCGTGGAACGCCTGATTTTTATCGTGCGCGAAAACGCCTACCGCGATCACGCGGTGGTGGAGAAGATGCTCGAAAAAGTCGACCACAGCGACGTCGAGGGCGCGCTGACCCTCGGCAAGAAGAGCCGGGACTTCGTTGCCCGGGTGCTGGTCTATGCGCTCACCAACAAGGACACCTCGCTCTCCAACGCCTTCATCCGCGCCTCCAACCAGGAGCTCGCCCGCTTCCAGCAGGGCCTCGCGACGCTCGACACCGTCATCACTGCCGCCCCGCTCCTCGGCCTGCTCGGCACGGTCACGGGCATGATGCGCACGTTCGGCTCCCTCGGCCAGGGAGGCGACATCGCCTCCAAGGCCGGCCAAATCACGGGGGGCGTCGCCGAGGCGTTGATTGCCACCGCCTGCGGTCTCTTCATCGCCGTCAGCGCCCTCTTCCCCTTCAACATCCTCAATGCCCGCCTTGAGGAGGCCCGTCACGAGATCGAAGACGCCTCCAACGCCCTCGAGTTGATCATCAAGAAGTCGGAAGCCGGGAACACCGTCAGCAAATGATGCGCCGCGGCCCACCCCGGCCGCCCCATATCCGCAACTGAGCAACAACCAACCCTTCTGACAACATGCATGGTGGTGGTGGCACTGGACCTCACGGCAGGAAAAAGGCGCGCATCGAGATCATCCCGCTGATCGACGTCATCTTCTTTCTGCTCGCCACCTTCGTCCTCTTTACGCTCTCGCTGAACAAGACCGGAGGTCTGCCCGTGTTGCTGCCCACGTCGGCCACCAGCATCCCGCGCGACCCGTCCGGGGCCGTGACCCTCACCGTCACTGCCGAGGGCACGATCGCATGGGACAAGGATCTGATCACCCTCGACGAGTTCATCGCCCGGCTCAGGCAATACGCCATCACCGAGGGGCCTGACGCGCGTGTGCTGATCAACGCCGACGAGCGCACCCTTTTTGGCCAGGTGGTCTATGTCGTCGACCAGGTGCGCATGTCCGGCATCCCGAAGATCTACATCGAAACCCGCATCTTCCAGAGCAAATAGGAGCCCGCGCTGCAATTACGCTAAGAAATCCGCCGGTTCCCCGTCATAATATATAGTAGCCCAGAACCCGGCGAACCTCGATCCCCATGGAAGGCACCCGCATCCAACTCCGTTCCCGCAAGAAGCCGCGCATCGAGATCATCCCGCTGATCGACGTCATCTTCTTCCTGCTCGCCACCTTCGTGCTCTTCACGCTTTCCCTGAACCGCATCCAGTCGGTGCCGGTGGACCTGCCGGTGGCCGCCCCGGCGGACATAGCGCCCCCTCCGGATATCAACAAAGATCTTCTCACCATCCAAGTCTCTGACCAGGGTAACGTCTATTGGAATCGCGAGTTGATCGACATCGACGAGGTTCCGGCCCGTCTGGAGCAGTACAAGAAGCAGGTCCAGTTGCCCCGCGTCCTCGTCGCTGGGGACGACCGGGCCCGATGGGGCGTGACCGTGCAGGTGCTCGACGAGGTCCGCAAGGCCAACATCGAGAAGATTTCGATGGAAACCCGCAGCCGGCCGACCGGACGCTGATTCCGCCCCCACTTCACCCTCCAATCGCCACGTTAATTTCCGACCTATCACTCATGCGCAGGGATCTCATCATAGGCATTGTGGTCTCGGCTTCGCTGATCGCCGGCTTGCTCCTGGGTTTCAACGACCATCCGGGAAAGGCAAAGCATGGACCCGCGCAAACTGAGGAGGCCATCCAGATCGAAATGCCCACTCTTCCACCGGAGCCGCCTGAGACGCAAAAGGTGGAAGACCTGCCCCAGGAAGAGGATGCTGTCCAGGTGACCTTCGCCCCTCCCTCCCTGGTGGACATTCCGACCATCGTGCCCGACGCCACGTTTGTGCAGCAGATCGCACCCCCGCCGCCGCCAGGCCTCGCTCAGGCCAAGGGTATCGTTACCATTCCTCCCATCCCTCCGTCCGGCTTCGGCCGGGGTCTCGGCCAGATTTTCGACATCTCCCAGCTCGACCAGATCCCCGTGGCGCGCCTGCAGCAGCAGCCGATTTATCCCTATGAAATGCGCCGGGCCGGCATCACGGGCGAGGTCAACATCGGCTTCATCGTGGATGTCAATGGCGACGTGCGCGACGCCTACGTCATCAATTCGACCCATCGCGAATTCGAAGTGCCGGCCGTGCAGGCTGTCAGCAAATGGAAGTTCCGCCCGGGGCGGAGAGGCGGTCGCGCGGTCAACACCCGCATGTCGGTGCCCATCGTCTTTAGTTTCAACGACTGACCCAGCTTTCCCTGTTTATCGTCATGGCCTTGTTCCGGACCAACCTTTCCCTGACAACCCTGCTCCTCGCCGCCGGGTTGAGTGCCAGCCTGTCTGCCGTCGGCCGGGCGGAAGAGCCGACACCGCCTCAGATCTCCGACGACATCGCCGATCTGATCAACAATGATCTTCGTCCGGCCAGCGATGCCAAGGAGTGGGACAAGGCGCTCGGCATCATTGAAAAAGGCCTCTCAAAAGCCGCCGCCGACAGCTACGACGCGGCGGTCTTGTACCAAATCAAGGCGCAGACCCTTTTCCAGAAGAGCAGTACGAGTTCGAGTGACGCCTTGGTGGCGCTCGAGCGCTGTCTGGCCATCGACGACCAGCACCATTATTTTGCCGAGAAGTCCCATCTGGAAACCCTCTATCTCGTGGCGCAGCTCAACTATCAGGAGGGAGCCGCCACCAAGGATCCCAAGCGGCGGGCTGCCTGCTACGCCAAGTCCGATCAAGCCCTCGAACGGTGGATCAAGGACAACAAGGATTTCACTCCGGAAAACTGCTATTTCATCGCCGTACTGTACCTTTCCCGAGGGCAGCCCGAGGAGACACCCGGCGTCGAGCTGAAGGCGGACACCGCCTTAATGGAGAAGGCACTTTACTGGACGGACAGGTGTCTGCACTTGGCGACCCGGCCACGCGACTCGGTTTATCAGTTGAAGCTCACCGAGCTCTCCCAACTCGGCCGTTTCAGCGAAACAGCCGAGTTGCTGGAATTGCTGGTCACAATGAAACCCGAGAACAAGAGCTTCTGGCAGCAGCTTGCCTCCTGCTATCTGCAGCTCGCCACCACCGCCACGGAGAAGCATGATGACAGGGCCGCCTACAGCTATAATATCCGGACCATTCTAACCATCGAGCGCGCCCAGAAGCTCGGGATAATGAACAGTCAGAAGGACAACTACAACCTAGTCGGCATCTATTTTAACATCGGCCAGTTTTCAGAGGCCTGCAGGCTGCTCGAGCAGGGCCTGAGGGATGGTTCGATCGAACGAACCCGGCCCAATTATGAGCTTCTCGCCAACTCCTATCAGCAACTCCACCGCGAATACAAAGCGGTCGAGATCCTCAAGGAAGCTGCCAAGGTTTTCCCGAAGTCCGGACAGATCGAGTATCAGATTGCCCAGGTTTACTTCACCATCGACAAGTACAAGGAGGCCTTTGAGCACATGAAGGTCTGCGAGGCCAAGGGCGGCACGGAAAAGCCGCACATTGGCTGGCTGTTTTACGCCTACCTCGCACTGGACCTGAAGGAGTATGATGAAGCCATTAAAGCGGTCGCGGAGGCCGCCAAATATCCCGAGGCCAAAGCGGAGGCTGCGAGGATGGAGGATGCCATCAAGGCCACTCTGCAGGATCGTGAGAACCGGCTCAATTCCCAGTAAGCCACTTTAACCCAACCATCATCCATCACCATTTATCCCGTCCGTTATGAATAAAGCCTACATCATAGGGCCGTTAGTCGGCCTGCTGGTCTTCAGCGCTTTCTACTTGAATTTCAGCAAGGAGTACGCCGTGAAGCAGCAGAAGGCGGAGCAGGCCATCCAGGATGCGAAGAGGGAAAAGACCCGCAAGGAACTGGAGCTGCGCAAGAAGGCCATCGAGGATGCCATCGCGGCGCAGAAGGTGCGCATGGCGGCCCGCGCGGCCAAGGAGAAAAAGGAGGAGGAGGATAGAGCCGTCCGCGCCGCCCTGCTGGACCGTCGGACCCGGGCCTATGATGACGTCAACAAGCGCCTCCGCCCCCAGCTGGAACGCCTGAAGAGTGACGCCGATGAAATCAAGGATGCACTCGCCAAGCTTGACCTGGAGAAGAAGCAATACAGCGATGAGGAAGCCTTTCTGCGCACTTTCGTGATTCAGGCCGAAGCCAACGTGAAGACCTATTACAATCTGCTGGACCAACTCGCCGCCGCTGAGAAAGCCCGCGCCGACGCCGAGGCCGCCGCAAAGAAAAAGAGCTGAGCCCTCCAACCCACCTCCCGTTTCTATGAACAAGTTTTATGTCATCCTCCCCGTCGCCCTGCTGATCGCCTTCGGCGTCTATTTTTTCAAGGTCGCGCAGCCCGAGATGGCCGCCAAGGTGCTTGCCGATCAACAACGCGTGGCGGAGGAAAAGGCGGCCGAGGATGCCCACCGCAAGGAAATCGAGACCAAGGCCCAGGAAGACGCCCGCAAGGCGCAGGCAGTCCGGGATGAAAAGGAACATCAACGCCAGGAAAAGGCCCAGCGGGACAAGGATGAGCAGGATCGCAAGGTCCTGGATGAGACCACCAAGTATGAGAACGAGGCCGACAGGCTGTCCAAGCAGATTGCCAATCTCGAAATCGAGATCACCAATCTTCGCAACAAGCGTGAAGACATGAATCACGAAGTCCTCGAACTCGCCAAAAAGGTCGAGTTGACTAAAATCAACCGCCGTAACGCCGAACTGGAAATCCAGCGCATGTATGAAATGGTTGCGCAAAAGGTGGCCGCCAGTTCGCTGACCCAAGCACCGCCGCCGCCAGCCAAGTAGGCGTCCGGACGACAACCGAATCTCCCCAGCCCCCGGCCTCGTGCCGGGGCTTTTTTTGGTCGCGAAGCAGAGACGCACCACCCTTTTCAGACCTGCTGGCTGGCTTCTGCTTCCCCGGCTTGGTCCTCCCTCGGACTTGCCCCCTCCCAAGATCTGCGCAATGCTTGCCAAGGGATGCGGAGAAGTTCTCTCGGAACGACGCTACTCTTCCAGGATCCTCTGATTCTTCAATCACTTAGTCGTATAATTTAACTGTGAAAACCACCGCCACCGCCGACGTTTCAACCCTTGATGGCAATGAGGCCGTCGCCGCTGCTGCCTACCGTCTCAGCGAGATCTTCGCCATCTATCCGATCACGCCATCCTCCCCGATGGCCGAATACGCCGATGAATGGGCGGTCGCGCGTCAACCAAATATCTGGGGGCTGGTGCCCGAGGTCGTCGAGTTGCAGTCCGAGGGCGGCGCGGCCGGGGCCGTGCACGGCACGCTGCAAGCCGGCGTGCTCGCCAGCACCTTCACCGCCTCCCAGGGACTGCTGCTGATGATTCCCAACATGTACAAGATCGCCGGCGAACTCACGCCGTGCGTCTTCCACGTCAGCGCCCGCACCCTCGCCACGCATGCCCTTTCCATCTTCGGCGACCACTCCGATGTCATGGCCTGCCGGCAGTGCGGCTGGGCGATGCTGGCCTCCAACTCTCCGCAGGAGGCGCACGATCTCGCCGCGATCGCGCATGCCGCCACGCTGCGCACCCGCATTCCCTTCCTCCATTTCTTCGACGGTTTCCGGACTTCGCACGAGGTCAACACTGTCAACCGCCTCGACGACGACACCCTGCGTGCGCTCATCGACGCCGATGCGGTTGCCGCTTTCCGCCGCCGCGGCCTCACTCCGGATCATCCCGTGCTGCGCGGCACGGCGCAGAACCCCGATGTGTTCTTCCAAGCCCGCGAATCGATCAACCGTTTCTACGAGGCGGCTCCCGCCCTCACGCAGGAGACGATGGACCTCTTTGGCAAGCTCACCGGACGTCATTACCACCTGTTCGACTATGAAGGCCACCCCGAGGCGGAGCGCGTGATCATCATCATGGGTTCGGGCGCCGAAACTGCCGCCGAAACCACCGCCTGGCTCAACGCCAACGGGGAAAAGACCGGCGTTCTCAAGGTCCGGCTCTATCGCCCCTTCTCCACGCGGGCGCTCGTCGCCGCGCTGCCCCGCACCGTGCGTTCCATCGCCGTGCTCGACCGCACCAAGGAACCCGGCGCCGTCGGCGAGCCGCTCTATGTCGACATCGTCACTGCCCTGCGCGAAGCCGAGGTGGCAGGCTGGTTCTCGCCGCGCGGCGGCCGCGTCACCGTCATCGGCGGCCGCTATGGCCTCTCGTCGAAGGAGTTCACCCCCGCCATGGTCCTCGCGGTGTACGCCGAACTCGGCAAGCCGCTGCCGAAGAATCCCTTCACCATCGGCATCCACGACGACGTCACCGGCCTTTCGCTCAACTACGATCCAGCCGTGGACATCGAGCCGCCGGACCGCACCCTTGCCGTCTTCTTCGGTCTCGGTGCCGACGGCACCGTGGGCGCCAACAAGAACACGATCAAGATCATCGGCGAGGAGGCGGGCAAATTCGGCCAGGGCTATTTCGTCTATGACTCGAAAAAGTCCGGCGCCGCCACCATCTCGCACCTCCGCTTTGGCGACAAACCCGTCCGCGCCCCCTACCTCATCCGTCAGGCCGACTTTCTCGCCTGCCACCAGTTCTCGCTGCTCGAGGTGCAGCCCGTCCTTGATCACGCCGCACCCGGCGGCGTCTTCCTGCTCAACGCCCCCGGCCCCATCGAGACGCTTTGGGAGCGCCTCACCGTGGAGACGCGCCAGGAAATCATCACGAAGAAACTGCGCTTCTATGCCATCGACGCAGGCGCCGTCGCCCGCGCCTGCGGCCTCGGCGGACGCATCAACACCATCATGCAGACCTGCTTCTTCGCGCTCAGCCGCGTGCTGCCGCTCCCGCAGGCCCTCGAAAGCATCAAGAAATCCATCAAGAAATCCTACGGCCGACAGGGTGAGGAGGTGGTGAAGAAGAACTCCGCCGCCGTGGACAGCGCCTTGGAGGCCATGCGCGAGGTTCCCATCCCGGCCGGCGCCGCCTCCGCGCTGCACCGTCCGCCCCCCGTCCCCGAGGACGCGCCTGACTTCATCCGCAACGTCACCGCCGTCATGCTTTCCGGCCGCGGCGATCAGCTCCCCGTGAGCGCCTTCCCGCCCGACGGCACCTGGCCGACCGGCACTTCCCGCTGGGAAAAGCGCAACATCGCCGACGAAATCCCCGTGTGGGACACTGCGCTCTGCATCCAGTGCAACAAGTGCGTCGAGATCTGTCCGCACGCCGCCATCCGCGCGAAGTATTATCCGCCCGAGGCCCTGGTGGGGGCGCCGGCGTCCTTCCACTCGACCGATTTCCGCTCCCCCGAGGTCAAGGGCATGCGCTATACGCTGCAGGTTGCGCCCGAGGATTGCACCGGTTGCGAACTCTGCGTGCAGTTCTGCCCGGTCAAGGACAAGACCAATCCCCAGCGGAAGGCCATCAACATGCAGCCCCAGGCGCCGCTGCGCGAGCCGGAGCGCCAGAATTTCGAGTTCTTCCTGCGGCTGCCTTCGCCGGATCGCACCACTCTCAAGCTTGACCAGGTGAAGAGCGCGCAGTTTCTCGATCCGCTCTTCGAGTTCTCCGGCGCCTGCTCCGGCTGCGGCGAAACTCCCTACGTCAAGCTGCTCACCCAGCTCTTCGGCGACCGCGTGGTCATTGCCAACGCCACGGGCTGCTCCTCCATCTACGGCGGCAACCTGCCGACCACGCCCTACACTCGGAACCATGAAGGCCGCGGTCCCGCCTGGTCCAATTCGCTCTTTGAAGACAACGCCGAGTTCGGCTTCGGCCTGCGCCTGGGGCTCGACCGGAAGGAGGGCGTCGCGCGCGATCTGCTCCAGAAGCTGGCCGCGCGCGTCGGTCCGCCCCTGGTCGAGGCGCTCCTCCAGGCCGACCAGAACACCGAGGCTGGCATCGCCGCCCAGCGCGCCCGCGTCATTGAATTGCGCGGCAAACTCGCCGACTTCTCCTCCGATGCCGCGGCGTGCCAGCTCAGCGATCTGGCCGATTATCTCGTGAAGAAAAGCGTCTGGGTCGTCGGCGGCGATGGCTGGGCCTACGACATCGGCTACGGCGGTCTCGACCACGTGCTCGCTTCCGGCCGCAAGGTCAATGTCCTCGTTCTTGACACCGAGGTTTACTCCAACACCGGTGGCCAATGCTCCAAGGCCACGCCCCTCGGCGCCGCCGCCCGCTTCAGCATGGGGGGCAAGGCCATCGGCAAGAAGGACCTCGGCATGCTCGCCATGACCTACGGCAACATCTATGTCGCCCGCATCGCCATCGGCGCCCGCGACAACCAGACGCTGACCGCCCTGCGCGAGGCCGAGTCCTACCCCGGCCCGTCGCTCGTCATCGCCTTCGCCCACTGCATCTCGCACGGCTATTCGCTGATCGATGGCATTGAGCACCAGAAGCTCGCCGTGGAGACCGGCTACTGGCCGCTCTTCCGGTACGATCCGCGGCGCGCCGAGCGCGGCGAGAACCCCCTGATGCTCGATTCCCCCGCCCCCAAGATCGCCCTCACCAAATATACCAAGTCGGAGAACCGCTTCCGCATGCTGGAGAAGAAGAATCCCGCGCGCTCGGAGGAACTCGACCGTCTCGCCCAGGCGGAGGTAAACAAGCGCTTCGCCTTGTATCAGAAGCTGGCCGCCACGCAGGCCGCGGGTGGCACTGTTCCCATCAGCGCCATTCCGGCCGTGCCTGCGTCCAAACCGCCGCCGCCTCGAAACGGTGATGGCCCCGCCACCATCAAGTCTGTCACCAGCGGCTAACTCGCCTGCAACCCGAACCTCACACCCGGTAGCCGCGTTTCCCCAACGCGGCTACTTTGTCAGCCGGCCGGGATAGCGCCCACGCCATGACCGATCCCATCACGCAATTCATCGCTTGGCTCAACGATGCAAACCACTGCGGCATGGATGAACCCACGGCCATGGCGCTGGCCACGGCGGATGCGCAGGGCCGTCCCTCCGTGCGCATGGTCTTGCTGAAGCATGTCGACGAACGCGGCTTCGTTTTCTACACCAATCTCGAGAGTGCCAAGGCGGTCAACCTCCGCGACAATCCGCGGGCCTCGCTCTGCTTCTACTGGAACCCCCTGGGCCGCCAGGTGTGCATCACCGGCCGGGTCGAGCGCGTGAGCGACGCTGAGGCCGACGCCTACTTTGCCACGCGGCCGCGCCTGAGCCAGATCGGCGCCTGGGCCTCGCAGCAATCGCGTCCCATACAGGGCTATTTCGAACTCGAGCAGGCCTGCGCAAAAGTGGTGCTGCGTTATCCCTTGGGCGCCGTGCCCCGGCCGCCCTTCTGGTCCGGCTACCGCGTGGTGCCGGAGCGCATCGAGTTCTGGAAGCAGAAGCCCTTTCGCCGTCACGAGCGCGTCCTCTATACCCGCGAGAACGGCGGCTGGAAGAAGCAATGGTTGTTTCCCTGAAGCTGCGGCCTCCCGCGCGGCCGGCTGGCCTTCCCGGGCATCTCAAAAACCGCTAGCGGTCGGGCTAAATCCGGCTTACGTTCACCGTTTTCATGGATCTGACCGAACTCTACCAAAACGTCATCCTCGAAAACAACCGCCGGCCGCGGAATTTTCGCAAGCTGCCGACGGCCAACCGGGTCGCCGCTGGCAACAACCCCGTGTGCGGCGATGAAGTCACCGTGTACGTGCAGGTCGAGGGCGACCGCATCGCCGACATCAGTTTTCAGGGTGCGGGCTGCGCCATCTCCCAGGCCTCCACGTCGGTGATGACCCAGCGCCTCAAGGGCCGGACCGTCGCCGAGGCCGAGGCGTTGTTTGGCCGGTTCAAGGACATCGTCACCCAAGGCACCCCGGACGAGGAGGATCTCGATCTTTCCGCCTTTGCTGGCGTCCACCAGTTTCCGGCGCGCATCAAATGCGCGACGCTCGGCTGGCACGCCGCCCTCCAGGCCATCCACGGCGAGGCGGCCACCGTCACGACCGAATGAAACCGCCCGTCCACGCCCCCAACTGGGCCGCGCTGCGCGCGGATTTTCCCATCCTGGATCAGACGGTCCACGGCCGGCCGCTCGTCTATCTGGACAACGCCGCCACCACCCAGAAACCCCGCGCGGTCATCGAGGCGCTCACGCGCTATTACGAACGGGACAATGCCAACGTCCACCGCGCCATCCACGAACTGAGCAACCGGGCCACCACCGCCTACGAAGCCGCCCGCGCCCGCGCCGCCCGGTTTATCAACGCCGCCTTGCCCGAGGAGATCGTGTTTACGCGCGGAACCACCGAAAGCATCAACCTCGTCGCCTACGTGTTCACCCCGCGCCTCCAGCGGGGCGACGCCATCCTCGTCACCGAGATGGAGCACCACAGCAACCTGGTGCCGTGGCAGTTGCTCGCGCAGCGCACCGGCGCGCAGCTGCTCTTTGTCCCCGTGACGGGTGACGAGGGATTGCTGGACCTCGCCGGACTCGACGCCCTGCTCGGGCGCAACGTGAAGCTCTTCGCCTTCACCCACGTTTCGAACACGCTGGGCACGATCAACCCCGTGGCTGAACTGTGCGCCCGCGCGCGCCGCCACGGCGTCCTCACCGTGGTCGACGCCGCCCAGAGCGCTGGCCACCTGCCGCTCGACGTCCAGAGGCTGGGCTGCGACTTCCTGGCCTTCTCCGGGCACAAAATGGCCGGCCCCACGGGCATCGGCGTGCTCTACGGCCGTCATGCGCTGCTCGAGTCGCTCGATCCCTTTCAAGGTGGCGGCGAAATGATTGCCTCGGTGCAGTTCGAGCAGAGCACCTGGAACAAAGTGCCGCACAAGTTTGAGGCCGGCACACCCCATATTGCCGGCGCCGTGGGGCTGCATGCCGCCATGGACTACCTCGATGCCGTCGGCCGCGCGGCGATCGCCGCCCACGACGAGGAGCTGGCCTGCTACGCCGGCGAACGCCTGCGTGCCGTTCCCGGCATTCGCCTGCTCGGCCCGCGCGGCCCGCGCGGCGCCCTGGTGAGCTTCGCCCTGCCCGGCATCCATGCGCATGACGTGGTGACGTTCGCCGACCAGGAGGGCCTCGCCCTGCGGGGCGGGCATCACTGCACCCAGCCCCTCTTGCGCAAACTCGGAGTTCCCGCCACCACCCGCGCCAGTTTCTACCTGTACAACACGCCCGAGGAGGTTGACCGGCTCGCCGAGGTCATCCTGAAGGCGGCGAAGTTCTTCGGGGTTTAGGATTAAGGCGCCGGCCCGCGGCCAAACCCCGCCCCCCGGCGTCCGGCCGTCTTTTCCTCCTGCAAAAAATGCGCAATGCTCGCCAAGGGGTGCGCTGCCGGATGGTGCGTTACCTGTCACTATGGCCGCGTGAAGAAAGCGTACCTGGAGGCTCTCGACGGCCACCGCGCGGAAATCAAGCGGAAGTGGGAAATCCTCCTTCGCGCTGCCCCCGCGACTACGCCGCTGGGTAATCCCGATACGCTCGTCTATCTCATGGACGAGTCGATCAAACAGCTGTTCTCCCTCTTCCACAGCAAATCCACCCATCAGTGGCTTTCCCGCCATCCTCCGGCGACGCGGATCATCGGCACGAGCTGCCATTGCCGCCTGAATCCGCTCATCAACTATTTCATCGCCGGGCAGGCGGCGCTGGCGTTCGTGGCCCAGACCGTCCCGCGCAGCAAGCATCACCTCGACGATGCGGCCGCCACCATCTGCGTGGACGAACTGTTGCTGACCTTCCGCTTCCTCGCCCACCGCGAGATCCAAGCCTTCTGCGAAGTCTGCCAATATTCACCGGTCAACGCGCACGCCGCCGGCAATGGTTCCCCCGGCAAGCCGGTGTGCCCTCTGCCCTGGCACACGCCGGCCCGAAGCTAGGATTTCCCGCCCCGGCCGGCGCGCCGGGAGGAGCGGGTCGGCTCAGATCGGCACGGGGCCGCCGTCCGCGTGCAGCTGTTCGCGAAAATCGCTGGGCGACATGCCCTCGATCTTTTTGAAGACGCGGTTGAACTGCGAAAGCGATTGAAAGCCGGCTTCGAAGGCCGCTTCGCTGACGCGCTTGTGCGGGTTGAGCAGCAGATTCTTCACCTTTTCCACGCGCACCCGTGCGAGGTAGTCCGTAAACGTGAGTCCGATGGCCTGCTTGAACATCTTGCAGAAATAGAAGGCGCTCGTGTTGACCGCCCGCGCCACCTCCTTGAGCGAGAGCTCATCGCTTTGATGATCGGCGATGTAGGCGCGCGCCCGCGCGATCATCGGCGACTCCGCCTTCTCCTCCCGCACCATGAGCTGGTTGCTCAGCGCGGCGAGATGCTGGGCGAAGATCGCCAGCAGGCGGATGATCGACTCATACTGGCGCTTCGACACGACGCGGGTCTGAAAATAAGCCTCCTCGATCCGTTTGAGGTCGATCTCGAGACCCCACTGGAGCAACTGGCGGGTCACGCGCTTGAATTCGCGCTTGCTGGGCCGGTGGAGGAGCACCTGGCCAGTTTGCAGGAAGGCGATCAGGTTCTCGCCCACCCGCACGGGGATGGCGGTGTCGCACAGCCCCGCGAAGCACCGCAGCGTCTGGGCCTCCACCTTCGCCACCTCGGCGATCTGTTGCTGCATTTGCAGGCAGGCGGAACAGGATTTGTTGGTGCGGGCGAGCAGGGCGCAAAAAGGATTCTCGTTCTTCTGGCCGGCCAGCGGAAATTGAAACGTCTCCACCGGCCGCAGGCCGAGCGGCAGGCCCGTGGCCTCCGCAAACGCCTTTTCGTAATCGCGCCAGATCTGCGAGGCCTTGAGGTGCTCGACGATGCTTTTGCTGCGTGATTGAGCTAATGGAATCTCGTTCGACATGGACAGTGCGCGCCAGTCAACATCCACCTAATCAGGTGGGCGGCAAACCAAAACACCATTTCCCTCCCGCTCCGGGCGGTGCCGACGGAGCGGTGGCGGGACCGTCCGGCTGATTTCCCGCGCCTGCCGCGTCCTGCGACCAACGCTCGAAGCCCATCGCCCCGTCGGCCGCCTGCCGCTGCCCCCCAAAAAAGCCGGCCCGCCCGGCCGCCCGAACACGCCGCGCGCATGTGGGGCGACCGATGGCCGGGCTCGGCACGCCCCACCGCATCGGTTGGCGCGACGGCATTCTGGCTCCCGTCGAAAAATGAAATGCCCGCGTTGCGGCGGCGGCAACGCGGGCGTCAGAGGTTGTTGGGGTTAGGCTGGGAAAACGGCGGGCGCGTGCAAGCTCCCCGCGGTTTCCCGCGGGGAGCTGCGCACTTAGTCCTCAATCACGTGAACCACGAGAGGGATTACCTTGATCGTGTTCACCAACCGCCCGGGTTTTAATCCGGGCGGAATTTCCGTGGATTCATGCCTTGTCAGGGGTGGCGAAGGCGGAATCCGGTGCATCGGCTGCCGGCGTGCCAGCGATGCGGAGGTAACCAAAGAACAACGGTAAATATGTACGCCAAATGCCGGGATTCCGCTTCGCACCGCTTGCCAATTGTTGGGCGTATATTGTTCTGGGCGCCCGCCGGCATGGCTGGCGCATCCGGTTTTTACACGCACGGTTTTT
This sequence comes from Opitutaceae bacterium, assembly GCA_049513315.1. Taxonomy (GTDB): domain Bacteria; phylum Verrucomicrobiota; class Verrucomicrobiia; order Opitutales; family Opitutaceae; genus Fen-1467. Next base: position 84,115 of record JBEKWG010000008.1, on the reverse strand, counting down.
GGCAAGATTTGCGGAGTCAGCCTGCCCGCCGATCATTACAATGGCTGCATGAGCACGATCCTCGTTCCCATCGATTTCTCCGAGGAAACTCCCGAGGTCATCGAGTGCGCCGCGATGCTGGCCCGCCGCAACCGCAGCCAGCTCGTCCTCATGCATGTCTCGTCCGGCAGCCGGGAGATCGCGCCCGGCGTGCTCAGCACCGAGGAGGAAACCGCGGCCATCGACAAGCTTGAGCGCCTCGAACGCTACCTCCGTGACGAGGGGTACCAGGTCTCGACCACCATCCGCGAGGGCGAGCCGGCCCGGGAGATCGTCGCGTATGGCGATGCGATCAAGGCCGACTGCATCATCATGGGTAAACACGATCATGCGTCCGCCGCCACGCGAGCCAAAAGCCCCATCACGCGCTACGTTGAACAGCGGGCCCCCTGCACGGTCGTCGCCGTGCCGTGATCGCCTTACTGCCGCTTTCCGGCCGCTTGCCCGTTTCCGTGCGGATGGCCGTCAGCCACGGTCCGGGTGGAAACGGGAAACGCCGGGGTGAAAAAGCATGGCCGTTCACTCCCCGCCCAGGGCCAGCAACTCACGCACGGCGGCGGTGACGGGGATTTTGCCGTCGAGAATCGCCTGTTCCCACGCGGCGCGGCGCGCCGCCACCCGGGGCTGGCGGAAAAAGTGATGGCGTAGCGCCTCCTCGAGCATTGATTGCGCCCAGGCGAGATTCTGCCGGCGGCGGCGCTCGAGAAACGCGCCGTTGGCCCGCGTGGTCTGGAGAAACTCCTCGGCCGTGCTCCACAGCTCGGGCACGCCCGCCCCTGTGCGCGCCGAGCAGATCAGCGCGCGGGCCGGCCAGCCGGGCGTCGGCGGCGCCAGATAATGCAGCGAATCCTGCAGCAGGCGCCGGGTGGCCCGGGCGGGCGCGGCGTTCGCGCCGTCGGCCTTCGTCACGCCCACGGCGTCGGCCAGTTCGAGCGCACCGCGCTTCATGCCCTGCAGGTCGTCGCCGCCGCCCGTGATCGTGAGCAGCAGCAGGAAATCCACCATGGAGCGGACGGCGATCTCGCTCTGCCCCACGCCGACGGTCTCGACCAGGATGACCTCGTAGCCCGCCGCCTCGCAGACGAGAATGGTCTCGCGCGTCTTGCGGGCGACGCCGCCCAGCGCGCCGCCCGAGGGCGAGGGCCGGATGAAGGCGTTGGGTTCGCGCGCCAGCTGTTCCATGCGCGTCTTGTCACCGAGGATGCTGCCGCGGCTGATGCTGCTGCTCGGGTCGACCGCGAGCACGGCCACCTTTTTGCCCTGGCGGCAAAGCCGGGTGCCCAAGGCCTCGATGAGCGTGCTTTTGCCCGCGCCGGGTACGCCCGTGATGCCGATGCGCACGGAACGGCCCGTGTGCGGCAGCAGGTTCGCGAGCACGGCCTGTGCCTCGTCAATGCGGGCGGAGGCGTCGCTCTCGATCAGCGTGATGGCCTGCGCCAGCAGCGCCCGGTCGCCCCGTCGCACGCCTTCGGCATACTCCTCCGGCGAAAGCCGCCGGCGGCGCGGCACATGGGATGACTTTGCGGGGCACGATGCCTTGGCCCCCGCCGGCACGATGCGGGCGGCAAACTCAGGGCCCGCGTTCTCGGGCCGCCAGTCGGGATGCGCGTGGACCGGCTTTGTCATGTGTCGCAACCAAAAGATGGAGCTGGCGCCCAGCTTGGCAACATGACATTCGCCGCCGTAGTGCGCCCCTTTCTGCTGTTCTCGCGAGAAATTCCGGCCTAGAGGAATATTCATGCTAACCCTTCCCAAGGTCATGCATCTGCTGGTGCTCAGCGTCCTGGCGATCACCCCGCGCGCGTCCGCCCAAAACGCCTTTGTCGTCAACGAAGATGGCCGGCTCCGGATGGTGCGGGAGATTCGCAACGGCTTCCCGGAAATCGATGTGGATGGAAAGCTCCAGCAGGCCTACGGCCGGCGGTTCGGCCTCGTCAAGGCGCCGGCTTATTTGCCGGGCTTCGTCGCCCTCCCGAAGTTTAACGTTACAACCCGTCATCTGGAGATAATCGGCGGCGCGGCGCGCATGAACTATGAAATGGAAATCCAGGGCATTGCGAAATCGGACGTCACGCTCAAGAACTGTTTTTTCGTGCTGGAACTCACGACCTGGAAGGACACGAGCGTCGTTTTCTCGCGCATGCCGGACCTGGAGGCCGGCAAGGAGGAAGACTTTGATCTGAATTTCCAGCTGGAGATACCCCTCGAAGAGGGGAACTACATAGTGCATATCTTCTCCGACGGCGTTGAGCTGCTGCACTCTAGGATGCCGGCGGCTTACCTCGCCGCGCAAAAGCAAAAAACAGACGATTTTTGGAGCGGACGGAAGAAAGAATTCCACGCCGTACCCACCCGTCCCGTCAGGGCCGTCTATCCCATCGAACTCATGGCAAACGTGCTGGAGGGCCGGGTCAAGGTGAGCTGCCGGATCAACACCCGGGGCGAGGTGGAGTCGGCGGAGGTCGTCGAATGCAACCATCCGGCATTCTCCGAACCGGCGCTGGCCGCGGTACGCCAGTGGAAATTCGATCCCGCAGTCAAGGACCGCCGCCTGGTGGAATCGACGGAGGTCGTTTCCATCCTCATCAAACCGCCCGAGCCGAAGCGCTGACCGCCCGGCGCTCAGGCGTGGCCGAGGCGCTCGTTGAGCAGGCGCATGATTTCGCGGCCGGTGGCGGGCAGCCTGGTGCCGGGGCCGAAAATGGCCGCGACGCCCGCGGCGCGGAGCGCCTCGTAGTCCTGCGGTGGAATGACCCCGCCGCAGACGACCATGATGTCAGGCCGGCCGAGCCGCTTCAGCTCCGCGACGAGCTGGGGCAGCAGCGTCTTGTGTCCGGCGGCGAGCGAGCTCATGCCCACGGCGTGCACGTCGTTTTCGACGGCCTGGCGGGCCGCTTCCTCGGGTGTCTGGAAGAGCGGGCCGATGTCCACGTCGAAGCCAAAGTCGGCATACGCCGTGGCCACGACCCTCGCGCCGCGGTCATGGCCGTCCTGCCCGAGCTTGGCGATGTAGATGCGGGGGCGGCGGCCTTCGCGCGCGGCAAAGGCGTCGGTCAACGCGCGGACTTCCTCGAGCTCCGGGCTGGCTCCCCACTCTGAACGATACACGCCGGCGATGGTACGGACAACCGCCTGGTGACGTCCAAACACTTTTTCCATCGCGTCGGAGATCTCGCCGAGCGTGGCGCGGGCCTGCGCGGCGACGACGGCCAGCGCCAGCAGGTTGCCCGAGCGGTCGCGGGCGGCCGCGGTGAGGGCGTCGAGCGCCTCCTGCACGGCGGCGGGATCGCGGGAGGCCTTGAGCTCGTGGAGACGGTTGATCTGCGCTTCGCGCACGGCGGTGTTGTCCACCTCGAGGATGTCGATGGGCGGCTCGCTCTCGAGCACGGCCTGGTTGACGCCGATGATGGTTTCCTTGCCCGAATCAATGGCGGCCTGGCGCCGGGCGGCCGCCTCCTCGATGCGCATCTTGGGCAGGCCGGTCTCGATGGCCCGGGCCATGCCGCCGAGGGATTCGACTTCCTCCAGATGCTGGCGCGCCTTTTGGATGAGCGCGTCGGTGAGATGCTCGACGTAGTACGAACCGGCCCACGGATCGATCGTCCGGCAGATGCCGGTCTCCTGCTGGAGGTAAAGCTGGGTGTTGCGCGCGATGCGGGCCGAGAAATCGGTGGGCAGCGCCATCGCCTCGTCGAGCGAGTTGGTGTGGAGCGACTGCGTCTGGCCGCCGGCGGCGGCCAGCGCCTCGAGGCAGGTGCGGGCGACGTTGTTGAAGGGATCCTGCGCGGTGAGGCTCCAGCCCGAGGTCTGCGCGTGCGTGCGGAGCGCGAGCGACCCGGGGTTCTTGGGATGGAACCGGGCCACCATTTCCGCCCAGAGCACGCGGGCGGCGCGCAGCTTGGCGATCTCCATGAAGAAGTTTTTGCCGATGCCCCAGAAGAAGCTCAGGCGCGGGGCGAACGCATCGATGTCGATGCCGGCCTGCACGCCCGTGCGCAGATACTCGAGGCCGTCGGCCAGCGTGTAGGCCAGCTCGAGGTCGGCCGTGGCGCCCGCTTCCTGCATGTGGTAGCCCGAGATCGAGATGCAGTTGAACTTGGGCATGCGCTGCGCGCAGTAGGCGAAGATATCGGCGATGATGCGCATCGAGGGCCCGGGCGGGTAGATGTAGGTGTTGCGCACCATGAACTCCTTGAGGATGTCGTTCTGGATCGTGCCCGCCAGCTCCGGGAGCTTCGCCCCCTGCTCCAGGGCGGCGGCGATGTAGAACGCCATGATGGGGATGACCGCGCCGTTCATCGTCATCGACACCGAGACATCGCGCAGCGGGATCCCGTCGAAGAGCTGCTTCATGTCCAGGATCGAATCGATCGCCACACCGGCGTTGCCGACGTCGCCCACGACCCGCGGGTGGTCGGAGTCGTAACCGCGGTGCGTCGGGAGGTCGAAGGCGACCGACAGGCCCATCTGGCCCGCGGCGAGATTGCGGCGATAAAAGGCGTTGCTCTCGGCGGCGGTCGAGAAGCCGGCATACTGCCGCACCGTCCACGGCCGCGCGACGTACATTGTCGGGTATGGTCCGCGCAGGAACGGCGGGAAACCCGGCATCGAATCGAGCGGCTGCCCGACCGTCGCAATGTCAGCCGCGGTGTGGACGGGCTTCACGGCAATCTGCTCATGGGTCAGCCATGGGGCTGCTTCCACCGCGGGGCGGACCGGCGCGGCGGGCGCCGCGGGATCGTCGAAGGGAATCCGGGTGAAATCCGGGTGGACTTTCATGAGAGGACACCGGCGAGACGCTGCAGTTGGGCGAGAGTCGTCCGGACATTGGAGCCTGGGTGAATGAATCCATCAAAACCGGCGGCGCGGAACTCCTGCTCCCGATCGCCTGGATGGCCGGCAAGGACCACAACGAGCGCAGGCCGGGCGGCCTTGATGCGCCGGGCGAAAACCGGCGCCAGCTGCGGGTGGGTGTCGTCAGTCGAGCAGAGCACGGCGATGACCGCGTCGGAGGCCGCCGCCGCCGCGGCCGCCTCCTCGGCGGTGGTGAAGCTCTGCCGGTCGTCGGTCTCGAAGCCAGCGATGGCGAGAAAGGCCGAGGAGAAGCTGGCACGCGCCCGGTGCTGTTTCGGCGGGCCCATCTTGGCGAGGAACGCCTTCGCCCGGCGGCCGGTGCGGGTGAGAAAATCGTCCCCGGCGCGGCGCACGGCCTCGAAGCCCTCGGCGGCGCGGAACGGCTTGAGGGCGGTTGCGGTCGGGCCGGCCTCGCGCTTCTGCGTCCAGGCGATGCGCAGCGTGGGCAGCGTGGTGCGCTTCGCAGCCGCCGCCTGCAGGGCGGGGAAACTCTTGATGGATTTCGGCACGGACTTGCGCCTCGCGATGCCGGACGCCACCGCCTGGGGCGCGTGCCTTGGCTCTTCCCGCAGGTTGGGCTGGACCGTCGTGCCGAGAATCGGACGGCGGCGCGTGTCGACCAGCGCCTGCTTGTCCCCGGCTGCCTTGGCCACGAGCGACTGCGGGTAGCCGGCGAGCACCGCTTCGGCCATGCCGCCGCGCTTTTCCACCTCTTGGAAGAGTGTCCACGCCTTGCGGGCCAGCAGCTCGGTGAGCGCTTCCACGTACCAGGCGCCGCCGGCGGGATCGATCTGGTGCTCGAACGAAAACTCCTCGGCGAGGATGGCGTGGAGATTGCGCGACAGGCGCGCCGCCAGCTTGGTCGGTCCGCCGCTTACCTCATCAAAGGGACGAATGTCGATCGCCTCGGCCCCGCCGACGACGGCGGAAAGCGCCTGCGTGGTGACGCGAAGCAGATTTACGTGGGTATCATGGATCGTTTTATCCCAAGTGGCCGTACGCGCGACCATGAACACCTTCTGCGCGCCGGCGTCGGCGCCGAAGACCCCGGTCATCTTCGCCCAGAGCACGCGGGCCGCGCGCAGCTTGGCGATTTCCATGAATAAATCCACGCCGATCGCAAAACCCAGGTGCGTGTGCGCGGCGATCTGCGCAGGTGCCAGTCCACGGTCCAGCAGCCGGCGCCAGTATTCGGCGCCGGTGGCGAGGGCAAACGCCAGCTCCTGCACGGCCGTGGCGCCGCCTTCATGCCAGAGGTGCGCGCCGATGCCCACGAGGCGGGCGGGCCGGCCGGCCTTTTCGGTCTCCCGCATACCCTCCGCCACATCGTCGAAGCAGCGTGCCAGCGGCATGGGGAGCGATCCGTGGCGCAACAGCCAGCCCAGCGGATCGGCCCGCACCGGCGCATCTTTCCCGGGGCGCGCCAAGGCCAGGGCCAGCGCCGGCAGCGGTGAAAAGTCATATTCCGAAGGCTCGGTGCACGCCACCCAGCGCCCCGCCCCTTCACCGGGCGGCCGGGTGCCGCGCAGGTAGGGTGGTTCGCCTGGCGGGGTCATGAGCTTCCATGCCGCCGCGTCCTCCCGGCGGTAGAGTGGCAGCACGTCGATGTCCTCCGGCGTGCGCGTCACGAATCTTTTCTCGAGCGGTGCGCCTTTGAATTCCCGCTCGACGGTTGCCCGCCAATCCGCATAAGTCGCTGGTGAGAAAGAAGGAGCGGATTTTTCGTGTTTAACCGGGGCTGTCATCGAGGTGATAAAAGCGCAAATCGCGGTTGTCCGCTTTTTCGGCGCTGTGCATCAGGCTGCCATCTTATCTTGGCAACGCTGAACCGCCGAAAGACCAAGCAATGAGGGCACTTTGCCAAAATATGCGCAGAGCTAATCTTCGCGCTGCGTCATACTGCGTGCCCCCGAGCCATACCCATAAGAAATGATTAAGCAAATCGATCATCTTGGCATCGCGGTTCGATCGCTTGACGAGACCGTACCCGTTTATGAAAAAGCGCTTGGGTTGCGGTGCGAGCATCGCGAGGAGATCGCCTCGCAGAAAGTGCGCACGGCGTTCTTCGATGTCGGTGGCGTCCATTTGGAATTGCTGGAACCGACCTCGCCCCAAAGCCCGATTGCCAAATTCCTGGCCGACCGCGGGGAGGGCATCCATCACATCGCGTTCCGCACGGACAACATCACGGGCCAGCTGGCGCAGGCTGCCGGCGCCGGCGTGCGCCTGATCAATGAAAAGCCCTTGGAAGGTGCGGCGGGCAAGCTCGTCGCCTTCTTGCATCCCAAATCGACGCATGGGGTGTTGACTGAACTTTGCGCGTCGAAGCCGACCTAGGCCGGTTCCCTCACCGATCCCTTTCTCGCCGCACCCACCCGCCTCGATCTCCGGTAACTTCGCCATGCCCATTTCCTCCGCATTGCTCAACGACCTCGAGCAAAAACGCCGCGCCGCCTACGCCGCGGGCGGCGAGGACAAGCTCGCCGAGCGCCGCAAGAAGGGCCTCCTGACCGCCCGCGAACGTCTCGCCGTCCTCTTCCAGGAAAACACGTTCATGGAATGGGGCCTGCATGCCCAGCATGATTGCCATCACTTCGGCATGGAGGGCAAATCCATGCCGGGCGACGGCGTCATCACCGGCGTCGGTTATGTCGACGGCCGGCCGGTCGCGGCCTTCAGCCAAGACTTCACCGTCGGCGGAGGCGCGCTCGGCCGCATCCACGCCAAGAAGATCTGCGACCTCATGGATTATGCGCAGAAGGCGGGCATTCCGCTGATCGGCATCAACGACTCGGGCGGAGCGCGCATCCAGGAGGGCGATGAATCGCTCTCCGGCTACGGCGAGGTGTTCTTCCGCAACGTCGAGCTCTCCGGCCTGGTGCCGCAGATTTCCATCATTGCCGGGCCGTGCGCGGGTGGCGCGGCCTATTCGCCGGCCCTGTCCGACTTCATCATCATGACGCAGAAGAACTCCAGCATGTTCATCTGCGGCCCGGAAGTCATCAAGGCGGCCACCGGCCAGAGCACCACGATGGACGAGGTGGGGGGCGCGGCGGCCCACGCCACGGTGAGCGGCAACGTGCATTTCCTCGCCGAGGACGACACCCACGCCCTGCAGATCGCCCGCAAGCTGCTTTCCTTCCTGCCCTCCAACAACGTGGTGGATCCGCCGCATTGTCCCACCCCGGAGGTGGACATGTCGCCCGACCCGGTGCTGAACCAGCTCGTGCCCGAGGATGCCAAGGCGCCCTTCGCCGTGCACGACGTCATCGCCCGGCTGGTCGATGAGGGCGATTTCCTCGAGGTGCATCGCGACTTTGCGAAGAACCTGGTGGTGGGCTTCGGCCGCGTGCAGGGCGTCGTGGCCGGCTTTGTGGCCAACAATCCCGCCCATAAGGCCGGCGCGCTCGACATCGACGCGTCTGACAAGGGCGCCCGCTTCATCCGCTTCTGCAATGTCTTCAACATTCCCATCGTCACGCTGGTGGACGTCCCCGGCTTCCTGCCGGGCGTCGCGCAGGAGCGCGGCGGCATCATCCGCCACGGCGCGAAAATGCTCTTTGCCTATGCCGCGACCACCGTGCCGAAGCTGACCGTCATCCTGCGCAAGGCTTACGGCGGCGCCTACCTCGCCATGTGCAGCCGCGACATGGGCGCGGACGTCGTTTACGCCTGGCCCACGGCCGAGATCGCCGTCATGGGCGCCGAGGGGGCGGTCAAGATTCTCTTCAAGCGCGAAATCAGCTCCGCCAGCGACCCCCAGGCCAGGGAGCAGGAACTCGCCGCCGAGTATCGCGAGAAATTCGCCTCGCCCTACGAGGCCGCGGGCAAGGCGATGATCACCGACATCATCGAGCCCGCGCAGACGCGCGGCGTGCTGGCGATGGCCCTGCGCAACACGCTCTCGAAACGCGAAACGCGGCCACCGAAGAAACACGGCAACATCCCCCTGTAAGCGCGCCGTTTTATTCCCTCCGCAGTCACCATGAAAAAATTGCGAGTCACGGTTGATGGCAAGGTGTATGAAGTGACGGTTGAAATGTTCGAGGAAGGCATCGATCCCGGTGGATTGCCCGCCGTTGCTCCGGTCGCCTTCCACCTCGCCTCCGCCCCGGTAGCGGCGCCCATCGCCGCGCCCGCCGTTGCGGCCGGCGCCATCAAGAGCCCGCTCACCGGCAAGGTCGTGTCGGTCGACGTGAAACCAGGCCAGGAGGTCAACGAAGGCCAGCAGGTCATGACCCTTGAGGCCATGAAGATGAACACCTACATCTATGCCCCGAAAAAAGGCCGGATCTCCACCGTGCAGGTCAAACCCGGCGACGCCGTCGAGGAAGGCGCGATGCTGATGGCCATCGCCTGACGCCGCCCCGCCCGCCCCTTTCCTGCCATGAACTATCAAACCGTGGGAATGCTCATTCTGCTGGGGGCGCTGGTCTACCTCGGGCTGATGGTGAACCGTCTCAGCCGGACGGTGCGCCTCCTCGAGCAACGCGCCCTCCCGCCCGCTCCCACGAAACCGACGCCCCCCGTGATGTCCGCCGCGGATGCCTTCGATGAGGGCGTCGTCGCCGCCATTGCCGCCGCCGTCGCCCTGGTGATCAGGGTTCCGCATCGCATTGTCGCCGTGCACCCCGATTATGGAGCCCAGCACGCCTGGTCCGCCGAAGGTCGCCGGGAAATCTCCCTGTCCCACAAGGTCCGCTGAGAAGCCCGCCCCCATGCTGAACGACCTCGCCCTGATTCCAGAACTCGACGTCCGCGCCATCGACGGCTGGACGCTGCACGAGTTTGCCGAGGTTACCTCGACCAATGCACTGGCCGCGCATCTGCCGCCGTGGTCGGCCGTAACCGCCGGCGTGCAGACCGCCGGGCGCGGCCACGCCGGGCGCCGCTGGGTGTCCGACCAGGGTGGATTATGGCTCTCGGCCGTGGTGCCCACGCCGGGCGACCCCGCCCGCTGGGCGCTGCTGCCGCTCGCCGCCAGCTGGGCGGTGCTCACCGTTGTGCGCGCGCTCGGCCTCCCCACGGTGCGCCTGCGCTGGCCCAATGACATCCTCGCGGACCGGCAAAAGCTGGCCGGCATCCTCGTGGACCGGTTTTCCGCCGACGCCGCCGTGGTCGGCATCGGGCTGAATGTCGTCAACCACCCCGAGGCGGCGGATGCGGCGCTGGCCGACCAGGTCACGCGTCTGGCCGACCTGCTGCCGGAGGCGCCGCCGCCCGCCGCGCTGCTCGTGCGCCTCCTCGCGGCGCTCACGCGCGAACACCACCGCCTCGAGGTCGGCGACACCGCCGGCCTGTGCCGTGACCTCAACGGCGCCTGGTTGCACCGCCATGTGCACGTGACCTTCGCCGGCGGGCAGGGCGCCATCAACGGCCACCTCGTGGGCATCGATGCCCACGGCAGCCTCCTCCTGGAAGGCGCCGCCGGCGAAGTGCGCGTGCTGCCCCCGCACCGGGTCGAGTTGCTCCGCGAAATTTTCTGAACCGAACCTCTCATGACGGCTCCCGCTCACCACCAACCACCGCGCTCCCCCTTCGCCGTTCTGACGGCCGATGAAGCCGCGGCACTCATCCAGCATGGCCAGACGGTCGGCTTCAGCGGTTTCACCCCCGCCGGCGCCACCAAGGTCATTCCCACGGCCATTGCCCGCCGGGCAAAGGCGGAGCACGAGGCCGGCCGGCCGTTCCAGATCGGCGTCGTCACCGGCGCCTCCACCGGCCCGTCGCTGGACGGCGAGCTGGCGCGCGCCAACGCCATTTCGTGGCGCACGCCCTACCAGTCCGACCCGGACCTGCGGAAGCGCATCAACACCGGCGAGACCCGCTTCTTCGACATGCATCTGAGCATGCTGCCGCAGAACGCGCGCTACGGTTTCCTCGGCAAGTTCTCCTGGGCCATCCTCGAGGCCGCCGACGTCAACCACGATGGGGCCATCGTCCTCACCTCCTCGGTCGGCGCCACGCCCACGTTCTGCCACATCGCGGACCGGATTCTCATCGAACTCAACCGCTACCATCCCGCGTCGCTCTTCGGCATGCACGACATCTATGAGCCGGACGATCCCCCGTTCCGCTGCGCGATTCCGATCTACAAACCCTCCGACCGCGCCGGCCGGCCCTTCATCAAGGTCGATCCCGCCAAAATCGCCGGCATCGTCGAAACCAACCTTCCCGACGAAACGAGCCCCTTCGATCCGCCCAACGCGGTCACGCGTCGCATCGGCCAGAACGTCGCCGGCTTCCTCGCCGCGGAGCTCAAGCGCGGCACCATGTGCCACGGCCTCCTGCCCTTGCAGTCGGGCGTGGGCGACATCGCCAACGCCGTGCTCGGCGCGCTCGGCGAGCACCCCGACATCCCGCCCTTCGAGATGTACACCGAGGTCATCCAGGACTCGGTCATCAGCCTCATCAACAACGGCAAGATCAAGTTCGCCAGCGGCACGGCCCTCACCGTCAGCCAGTCCGTGCTCGCCTCGATCTACGCGAACCTGACGGACTACCGCCATCGCCTCCTGCTGCGCCCGCAGGAAATCTCCAACCAGCCCGAGGTCATCCGCCGCATGGGGCTGATCTCGATCAACACCGCCATCGAGACCGACCTCTTCGGCAACGTGAACAGCACCCACATCATGGGCCGCAACATCATGAACGGCATCGGCGGCTCGGGCGACTTCACGCGCAACGCCTTCATCTCGATCTTCACCTGCCCCTCGACCCAGAAAAGCGGCAAGATCAGCACCATCGTGCCGCTGGTCAGCCATGCCGACCACAGCGAGCACTCCGTGCAGGTCATCGTCACCGAACACGGCGTGGCCGACCTGCGGGGCAAGGACCCGTACGAACGCGCCCGCCTCATCATCGAGCGCTGCGCCCACCCTGACTTCCGCGACACCTTGCGCCGCTACTTCGACATGGCCAAGGGCGGCCACACCCCGCAGTCCCTCTCCACCGCCTTCCGCATGCACGAGCAGTTCCTGAAGAAGGGCGACATGCGGGGCGTTGACTGGACCGCCTGATCGGACCCTTTCAACCCTCCAGCCGAAATCATCATGAAAATCCATCTCTACCTCTCGCTCAATCCCGAGGCGCTCATCGCCTCCCACCTGGCGCCGGAGGAATTCGGCGCCTACCTCGCCGTCGGCACCCAAAAGTATTCGCGCGGCCAGGCGATGTTTTTCGACGTCGACCCCGACATGCAGAGCGACTACCCGCCCTTCCAGGAAATCGCGAAGCGCTGCGTGCCGCATCTCGACGGCTCGCCGCGCCGCTCCACCTACCTGGCGATCTACCGGGTGCTCGAGCATGTGCCGGTGGCCGCGTTGGGCCGGCTCCACCTCGCCACGCACGACGGCCGCGTGCTCAGCCTGAACTCCGCGCCGTACACGCCGCCCGTGGACCGCTGCTTCCACCTCTACCAGGAATTCTGCCCGGTCACGCCGCGCGTCGTCAGCACCCTGGATCCCGCGGAATTCTGCCAGCGCCTCACCGATCCGACGGTGCCGGTCTACGTCCCCAAGATCGCCTTTGGCGAGCTCGCCCTCGGCAAACTCGCCACGGATCTCGAGTCCACGAATGTCGGCAACCTGCCCTACACCGGCCTGCAGCACCTGCGCGAGTGTCTGCGCGAACTCAACCGCAAGCCCGGCAAACCCACCAAGGTCACCGTGCGCAACGTCCGGGACGACGTGCTCTACCGCACCATCCAGGGCGGTTTTTACGCCGGCCAGGGCCGCGAGATGAAATACTACCCGATGCCGTCGCCGGCCGAGCTCGACATTGAGCACCACGATTGGTGGCACTCCGCGCAGGCCTGCTTCGGCAGCTGAACCGCGTTTCCCCCTCCCTCTTCCTTCCGGAGATTCCACTATGTTCAACACACTCGCCAAATGGGCGCGCCATCGCCGCGCCAACACGATCTTTCTGGCCGCGATGGCGGTCTTCTTCGTGGCCGCGTTCTACGCGCGGCCGCTGTTCGGGCAGACGCCCGGCCCGGCGGCGCCGGCCGCGCCCCCGGGGGAGCACGCCTTCAAGTTCTTCGCGCTCTTCAGCGATCCGAAGTACACGCAGCTCGAGCTCGTCGCGCTGCTGGTGGTGCTCGGCATCGCCATCGCCGGCCTGCTCTACGCCCTGCTGCTCGCGAAGCAGGTGAAGGCGGCGGACCGGGGCACGCCGCGCATGCAGGCCATCTCCGCCGCCGTCCGCGAGGGCGCCGACGCCTACCTGGCCGCGCAGTTCCGCAAGATCGGGCCGCTCATCATCATCATCACGTTCGTGCTCTACTTCACCACGCAGAGCGACCTGGGGGCCTTCAAGTTCGGCCGCGCCGGCGCCTTCGCGGTCGGCGCGCTCTTCAGCTGGCTGGTCGGCTTCGTCGGCATGCGCCTCGCCACCACCGGCAACCTGCGGGTGGCCGCCGCCGCCCGCCACTCCTACGGCGAGGCCATGCAGCTCGGCTACCGCACCGGCACGGTCACCGGCATGCTCACGGACGGCCTCGGCCTGCTCGGCGGCACGCTCATCTTCATCGCCTACGGCGAGCAGGCCTATGAGGCGCTGCTCGGCTTCGGCTTCGGCGGCACCCTCCTCGCCCTCTTCATGCGCGTGGGCGGCGGCATCTACACCAAGGCCGCCGACGTCGGCGCCGACCTCGTCGGCAAGATCGAGAAGAACATCCCGGAGGACGACCCCCGCAACGCCGCCACCATCGCCGACAACGTGGGCGACAACGTGGGCGATTGCGCCGGCATGGCCGCCGACATCTTCGAGAGCTACGAGGTCACCATCGTGGCCGCCATGATCCTCGGCCTCGCGACCTTCGGCCACAAGGGCGTCATCTTCCCGCTCCTCGTCCGCGGCATCGGCGTGCTCGGCTCGATCATCTCGACCTACACGGTGAAGGCCGGCCCCAACGACACCTCCGACACCGCCCTGAAGAGCGTCCACAACGGCTTCTGGATCGGATCCATGATCTCCATTGTCGGCTTCTTCGTCCTGGGCTTCTCCTATCTCCGGTTCGATCCGGCCATCAATCTGCTGCGCAACGTTAGCCCGGATGACATGGCCAACTTCCCCAACACCGTCCCGGGCAATCTGCCGGCGTGGGCGAACTTCGGCATCACGGGCCTCGACATGCGGCCGGTGCTCACCTGCCTGATCGGCGTCATCCTCGCGGTCGCGCTCAACAAGGTGACGAGCTACTACACGCACACCTCGCACGCGCCGGTGAAGGGCCTCGCCAAGGCCTGCCAGACCGGTCCTGCCACCAACATCATCCAGGGCATCGCGGTCGGTTATGAGAGCACGGTCGCCATGGTGGTCGTCATCGCGGTCGCCATCCTCCTCTCCTACCTCTGCTACCTCGGCACCCCGCCGCTGTTTGTCGCCTACGGCGTGGCCATGACCGGCATCGGCATGCTCACGCTCACCGGCAACACCATCTCGATGGACGTCTTCGGCCCCGTGGCCGACAACGCCAACGGCATCGGCGAAATGGGCTACGACGCGCAGGAAATGGACCGGCAGGAAAAAGGCAGCTACCGCCGCGCCCGCCAGATTCTCGCGGACCTCGACGCGGTCGGCAACACCACCAAGGCCGAGACCAAGGGCATCGCCATCGGCTCCGCCGTCATCGCCGCCGTCTCGCTCTTCGCCTCGTTCATCGCCGTCATCGCCGTCGGCAGCGAGGAGAAGATCAACCTCATGACCACCGGGCAGTACATTGCGGAGGCCGGCAAGCTCACCGTCGCCCACCCGATGGTGTTCATCGGCTTCCTCCTCGGCGGCGCCGTGCCGTTCCTCTTCAGCTCGATGCTGATCCGCGCCGTCGGCCGCGCCGCCTTCCTGATCGTGAAGGAGTGCCGCGAACAGTTCCGGGACGCCGACATCTGGTCGGGCAAGAAGAAACCCAACTACGGCCGCGTCGTCGACATCTGCACCTCCACCGCGCAGAAGGAGCTCATCGGCCCCGGATTTCTCGCCATCCTCACGCCCATTACCGTGGGCTTCCTCCTCGGCACGCAGGCCCTCGGCGGCTTCCTCGCCGGCATGATTCTCACCGGCCAGCTCCTCGCCGTGTTCATGGCCAATGCCGGCGGCGCGTGGGACAACGCCAAGAAGCTCATTGAGGACGGCCACTACGGCGGCAAGGGCTCCGAAGCCCACAAGGCCGCCGTCACCGGCGACACCGTGGGCGATCCGCTCAAGGACACCGCCGGCCCGGCCATCAATCCGCTCATCAAGGTGATGAACATGGTCAGCCTCCTCGCGCTCGGCCTCGTCATCAAATACAACCTCATCACCGGCACGACCAGCCGCGTCATCGGCCTCGTGGTCGCACTCCTCTGTGCCGTGGCCATCGGCTGGTCGATCTGGCAGAGCAAGCGCGAGTCAAAGGAACTGCAGGAGATGGAGAAGCAGTTCGAGCAGTGAGGCGCGGTCTCCTCGCTGACGGCCTTCGCAGAGGCGCCCACCCGGGCGCCTCTTGCTTTTCAATGAAAATAAGCTGACGGACCCGGCGCCGCCGGTCGAAAAGAAATTCGCGGCCGGGGGCCTCCACCGCTACCAGCCGCGCACGCAGACGATTCCCGATTTCTGGGATCTGTATCTCTCCTCGCCCGCGGTGACCCGGCGTCGTCTCAGGGCGCGGCCGTGGCCGGCGTCGCGGTCCCCAGGTATTTGGCGAGAAAGGCCTCGATGCGGGAGTAAAGCTCGACCTGGTTGTCGAGATGGCCCATGCCGTGGCCCTCCTCGCTGACCAGGAACGCCTCGTACGGCACATGATTCTTCTCCAACTCGGAGATCAGGCTCCTCGATTGGCCGATGTCGGCGATGGGATCATCCTTGCCATGGGCAACGAACACCGGGACGCGAACCTGATCCACATGCCGCACCGGAGAGATGGCGTCGAATTTTTCTCGTTGCCGCTCGGGATCGCCCAATTTTCGCATCAGCCACCCGAAAACGGGGGAATCGTATTGGTTGTATCTCTTGTCTTTGATTTGCTGTGCCCAATCGAACACCCCGGCAATGGTGACCGCGCATCGATACAATTGCGGTTCGTTTACCACCCCGGCGAGTGCGAGGTACCCGCCAAACGATCCGCCCATGATCGCCACGCGGTTGCCATCGATCAATCCCGATGCGATCATCGCCTTGGTGGCGTCCGTGACATCGTCGTGCATCTTGCGGAAATCCCATCTGTCCTCCTCCGGAAACATCCAGGCGTAGCCGTTTGAGCCACGATAGTTGGGCTTGAGCACGGCATAGCCGCGGCTCGCCAGAAACTGCGCCTCGCGATCAAAACCCCAGCTATCCCGCGCCCACGGACCGCCGTGCGGCAATACGACCAATGGCGGAGGGTTTTGCTTCGAGGCGCCCGCCGGCAGCGTCAGGTAGGCGTCAAGCCGGCGGCCATCGCGGGTCTTGAATTTGATGATGTTCATCGGCTGCATGCGCTTCGGATCGATCCACGGTTCCGAATTCTTGATCAGTCCGGCGGTGCGCTTCTTCGGGTCGACCCAGCTGTAGACGACCGGGTGCCGGTCGGAGAACGTGGCCACGAGAAAGAGCTCCTGCGCTTCGTCGCTCCCCAGTATCCGGACAACCAGGCCCGGGAAGAAACCATCCAGGATTTTCTGCAGGTTGCGGTAGCCCTCGCTGAACCACACCACGTTGGGACCATCGCGCTCGTACACTGCGCCGATGATCAGATGGTGAACGGGCTCGCGATACAGCCAGCCATTCGAGATGCCATTGTCATAGAAGTCATAGGCCTCGTCCTGCAGCACCACGTCGCCCAGCTGGCCGGTCGCACCCGTCATGAACTGCAACGCGCGCGGTTTTCCGTCCTGGCGCGGCCCCAACACCACCAATTGTCCGGGCTGGTCGCCACAGTTGATAATATCGATGCGCTCCAGGTTCACCGGGCATTTTTCCCAATGCCGGTCGACCAACCGATGCAACGTTGGCAGACCATCCTGCATGGTAAACGCAAACTCGAGCCGCCCCTCTTTGTCCGCCAGATACCCGTATCCGATCCCCGAGGCCGGCACGGGATAGCGGTCGACGATGTGCTTCTCGTTGTTGTCGGTGGCGTCTTTTGCGGCGGACCACTGGGCGTTGCTGTCGCTGGCGGCGAGCAGGTTTACGAACTTGCCGCCGCGAATGTCCGTATTGATTGCCGCCACCCCGAGATCCCGGCGGGTTTCCCAATCAGAGCTGTTCCAGACCAACGGCTGGAGACGATTCTGCGTCGGGACGGCAACCAAACGTGAACCGTAATATTGCAGCAACGGATAAGCGTTGCCGATTGAGCCGACGTCCGCGGCAAACAAACCGAGGCCATAAAGCTTCCGCGCGGCGAGCTCGAACACCAGCCGGCGATCATTGAGCCAGGAGAATTGATAGATGTCCTTGTCGCCGATACCGCCCACCCTTTCGATCTTCTGCGTTTTCAGCTCATACACCAACAGCTCATGCCGGTCCTCGCCGGCGGTGATGATCGCGCCAATATGCGTGCCGGACAGGTTCAATTTCGGTTCCTGCAGCAACGCCGGCCGAAAGAAGTCCACCACGGGGATCGGCTCGGTGGCCGGCACCGGCACGACCCGGTCCAAGTCCATCCTTTCGCCGGCGGACAGCCCGCCGGCGGCGGCCAGCAGCAGCGAAACGCACCGGGGAAGTTTGTTCTTGAGCAATGGCATGTCGTTATTGGGGCGGGGTCAGCAAGCTGGGTGTCCCCACTGAGGCAGCCAACGGGTGGGCGAAATTACGTTTGCCAAGCACGGAGAAAATATGATGTGCGCCATTCGCTGGCAAGCCATCCGGCAGCCCGGTGGTGACCCAGTTTGCCTTGTCATCGCGCCTGCCCATCGTAGCTCGCAGAGCGAAGTTGGGAGCCCGGCACAGCCGGGCGTGGCGATCCAGCCCCTCGACCGGGCTCGGGGCCCTGACCCTTCGACCTTGCTCAGGGTCATCCTGAGCCTGTCGATGGATGAGCTTGTCGAACGGGCCAGATGGATTGCTTCGTCGCCCGGTTTTGTGGGCTCCTCGCAATGACAAACTGATTCAGTACCGGCTGCCGCGTTGGGGGACGTTTCCGAAAAGCGGGAGGCTCGCTGGCGAGTTTTGCGGCGGTGGCGCGGACGGCAACCTGCACGCACTGGAGTAAGCGGCCGGTCTGCTTTTGCCACACGCCACGGACGCAACGGGCGCCACGGTCAGGATCAATTGGATTTTCCAAAACCACACTTGGCGTCCATGGCGACCTTGGCGTGAGGAAAAGAATATCTGTCCATGGGATTTGGCCTTGCTAAGACCGGACGAAACCGGCAACTCTCAACGCTCCAAAAACGGGGTGTAGCTTAGCCTGGTAGAGCGCTACGTTCGGGACGTAGAGGTCGTCAGTTCGAATCTGACCACCCCGACCATTTCGACCTCCACGCACCGTCGCGACACGGTGCGTCTTTTGTGGACTAACTACGGCAGGGTCGCGGGAATGCAAGATTTCGTTTGTCCGCACACCCGCGACCGGTTGCGACGTCCCTCGACCCTGAATGACCGCCGGACGTGTGCAAATTCGTGTGCACTTACTTCGTCAACGTTCAAACTGTGACGTCTGGTTTGGCGTTCTTGTCTTCCTCCAACAATGGCGTCTCACGTGGTGGAGGCCGTCGCTGACTCTCAGAATCTCCTAGCAAAAATCGAATCTGATCGAACTGCAAATTCTTCGGCGGACCATACAGCCACATATGCTGAAGAAGCCCAGACTTTAGTGCGATCTTCGATCTCTCTTTCTCAAGTTCCACAATAGATTTGGCGTGCTCCACCTGACTATTCGCCGACATATGTCTAAGAACTAAAGCTAGTGCGAAAAACAGCCCGCCGAGTGCTGCGACGGTAACTGCGAAGGCCGAGGACTTATCGAACCAAGCAAGAACTGCTCCGGCTGCAATCATGCAAACCGCAGCGACCGCTGTGAAGCTCGTATAGTCTTTCTCGAACTTCGTTTGAGCCTTCTCCAAGATTTCGCCAACGCGCTTGCTGTGCTCTTCAAAAGCGCTGGAAGATGCACCAAGCATATGCTTCAAATCGTCGTTCTCGTTACTCATGTTTTTGCCTAACGCAACGATCAGCGACGGGAGCCAGCCACCACTGATGTTCGTATTTCAATCTGAGCGAATCGGCTGGCTCCCGTTCGCTGGACCGTTTGGTTCGGCTCTCAGTTTCTGTCGAATGTCTGCCCAGTTGCTTAAGAAAGGTGTGAAGTCACGCGCATCGTCAGCGAAGCGATCCTCAACCACTTTTTTCTGGTCGTCTTTGCTCAACCCGCGAGCCTCAAACACCCTGCCTCGTTTCGTGATCCAGAAGTAACTCTGGAGCCTCTCCACTTGTCCGTGGATCAGATCATAACGCCGAAGAAGCTCCCGGGGAGTCACGATCAAAATGCTCAAACGATGGTGGCCGTATGAATGCAGCCCGATAAGCCAGAAATCAGCAATACTGTTTTGGATCTTACTGCGCCTCGGAGTGAACCACCCACAACACTCGAGATGTGGATGGAAAAAGGCATCCATGTGAGTGGCGAGGTAATCCCTTGATACCTTGATCTGCACCGTACAGATCGTACCGGCACTGCGATCCAGAAGGAGTAGGTCGTCGCCCTCGTCTTTCGCCGGGAACCAGAGCGATACGCTGGGGAGTTCTTTCTCGATTTGTGAACCGACAAGGAATTCACCTGCGTCGATCGTGTAAAAGGGCTTCATCGTTTAGCCTTTCAGAGAAGTGTTATTAGGCCAAAATCGATGTACGCCCTCAATTCGCATGGAGCAACCAATTAATGGCTTGTGAAAACGCCGGGGCGATTTTTGTTTTGCAGTATGCTACCTTCTTCGCCCAATCATGGCCAACGACTCGATCATTAACGCGAATTCCTCATAGCTGGACATCGTGACGGCCCCGCGCAACTGGTACGTCCACCGCAGCCCCAGCTATCGGCGCAGGCCGTCGTAATCTGAAATCCCGCACGCCACCGCGTACCGGGCGCGGGGGTGGTTGGAGGGAGAAAAGACCTCCACAGTCCTCACTTAACGCCTTCAAACCACCATCCCATCGCTGTCAACCTTCATTTATCGGCCACGAGTCTCCTTGTTTGCACCGTGCGCGTCGATTTATCGACCACAAGCCTTGATTTAGACGCCGTGAGTCTTGATTTAAGCTAAGCGATAGATCTTACATGCATCGCCAGTCGCGATTCATGGAGCGACAGCCTCAGTTAATGCCGTGTCTGTCGCGATCCAGACATCTCCTGCGATAGTTCAAATCACGCACGTGATGGTCTGTACTCCGCCAGCGATCATTTATTCCCTGCTAGGGATCATCCAAGCGTCGTTATTGATGATTCAACGACCACCAGACGTGTCAACGGCCGCGCATTTTACAACTAAGGCACCTCAAACACGTCCCAGGGCCGGCGAAGGCCTTCCAAAGGCGCCTTAAACACACGCTGCGACTGCTTGCGACTGCCACTGACTGAAAAAGATCACCATTTGTGTGTGGTTCTTCACAACTTGTCCTGAATCCTAAACAGCGTCGCGGCCGCGCGCTCCATCAAATCCGAAATCGTATCTTTAATAACGCGGCCATCCTTCAGCGTTTTTGCGCTGGCATACCCAAGCGACGCGTCGGAATAGCCCCAGCCGCCCCCGCGAAACTTACCCATCTTAAGCTCGATGTGATAAGCGACCGGATAGTCGTCGCCGACGGTCCACACTACGACAGACAGATTCGCCCATTCCCGCTCATTGATGCCATCGGCAGGCAAGCCCTGCTCATTCTTCGGCAATTCTTCAATCGGAAACCCTGTGAAGAGGTTCTTGAACCTTAGCTTGACGAAATCGCTTAGTTCTTTCCGGTCTAGCCCAATCTTTTCTGCGCTCCCGTCCAGAAGCACATACACCGCGAAGAACTTCTTAACGTCGGTAAGGTCGCTATACGTAACTTTCGCAAGCACCTTTTCGTCGACCTTCGGAGTCGGTTCTGCCCGCAACAGGCTCGCTACAGCCACTAGCGCAAGCAAGATTGAGATCACCGGTTTAGTTCTCATTTCTCCAACTTTTGGAATACCCTGCCGTTACGCTTTCCGCAGTGTCTGCAGCCGCTACGCCTGATGGCCGCATCGCTCCTCTTTACTTTTTTCCGCATGTCTCACTGACGTTTGCGGAGACCAATGAAACCCAATCGGCAATTTCTATGCTCTCTCCAGTTTTCCCGTTATGCGTCTTGCAGAGAGGGACAATATACCAACTAGAATCGGACGAGCTGTCTTTTTGAACGTGAGCCCCCACCTCAACCTTCTCCAGGCAGCCGACAACCGGACAATATGTCGGGGCGGTCACGCCGCCGAACTTCTTCCAGTGTTCGAGCCAGCTCCCGCACTTACACGTATGGTCGCTGGTTCCATTAATATTTTTGACTTTCATGGCGTAATCTATTCCGAGCGCCAGCCTTGCTTCGCCGGCAAACGCTTCAAGAGTAACCCAATTTCAATCCATATGTCAGGAAATACTGGCTTTCAAGATCCATTTCGCCCCGCCACCTAAAGGCACATTCCCCGTTCCAAAATGCGGTAGCGCTGTAATCCCCTCCGCCAGCGGCAGCTTCGAGACATCCACCTTCGCTCTGCGAGCTACGGTGGGCAGTAAAGCCGTGTCGGGTTTTTTCGTTTGTAACGTAATACGTTACAAGTCCCGGATCGGAGTGTCCGGTGGAGCACACGGGAGACGCCTTTGCTTCCTTTGCGATCTTTTGTGTAAAACAGATCACGCATCATCATTATCAGCCGCGCGCCGCTGCGCCGCATGAGCTCCTGCGCGATCCGTGGATGCGCCCCGCTCAAGACCAGCGGCGGGCCCGACGTCTACCGCGCCATGACCGGTGTTTGCGCAAACCACATGTCAACTAATAGTTGACATTCCAAGCCCAACGGAAACTCGCCTCCGCTTCCTTTGCGATCTTCTGTGAAACGGATCCCTGACGTGTTTTCCGCGTGGGCAACCGTCAGCCCCCGACCTCGAAGACGAATTCGTGCGCCTCGCCGCCGACCGTGACCACGAGTTTCAGCGGCTGCCCGCTCCTGATATCCTCGGCATGGAGCTTGACCGCCCCGCCAGCGGTTCCCCCAGGAGGGACCGTACTCCTTTGGAGCATTCTCCTAAGATCATTTTGCTGTTGCACCCCCATCCACCCGGTTCGGTCCATCCCGTTCTGGGCATCAACCTGCGCCTTCGTCACGGCCCATCCCTCAGGATTGTCTTTCATATTGCGACCGGCCGGCGCTCGACTCATGGCAGAGTTTTTTAACTGTGACGCCTCATTCGCCGCCACCGCAGCCGCCTCCGCTTCGGCCTCGCTCTTGATCCGGTTGGCGAGCTCATCGTACGTATAAACCCTGACACGTGACTCGCCGCTATAGGCCGTGATGTTCTCCGTGGAGAAGTCGACGCCGATCTCTCCCCGGTTCCTCACTTCGACATAGAACGTGGGCAACGCGTCCGTGTCGTTTGAGAACTTTGGGGTGACCAAGAGCACCCTGACGTCGGTCTTCTGCTGCGACGGCGGGACAGGACTTCCGCGTCCATCAGCAGTCCGGCTGGTCCCTGCGGCAGCGACCGAGATTGTCCTGGTCGAGACGCAGCCGCTGACCGCGACGCTTACCCCAAGGACGATCAGGAGCGCGATAGTCGGTTTCATCGTGTGCCTCCGCTTCAGGTGCCGACATCGTAGGCGAATTCGTGCGTTTTGTCGCCTGCTTTTCCACCATGGCTTGGTTGTCGTTACCGCTGGGCCTTCGATCGTGTTCGTTGCCATGTCGCCTTCGACTCGGATGGCCTCAGGCGCCCTTGAAGGCACGCCGCCTCATTTCTCCCAGTTGCCGGCGATGACTTCCCTCGTCTCCTCGACCGCGACTTGCCAGATGCGGGCCATGTCCGCGTCCGGTTTCAGGTAACTTCCTCCGAAGTTACCGTCGCCGAGCAGCTCCTTCGCCTCGGCGGGCCGGAGCAGCCGCAGGCGCCCGACATCGATCCCCGGCTTCCGCGCCTCGGGGCAGGGTCCGGCCACCCGCGTCCATTGGAAGTTTTCCATCCAAGACGCATGGCCCGCCAGCGGATCGACGGCCTGAACGGCCGCCCAAGTCCTCGGCGCATTCCACCAATTCCAGAACTTCACCCGCACCGGCGGGTGAGCCGCCGTCCATTCGGGCAGGAAGGATGCGACCGGCGCGTTGCCGCCGTGGCCGTTCACGATCACGATCCGCCTGAAGCCGTGCTGGGCGAGACTCGTGAGGACGTCGTCCATCACCCTGATCAGTGTTTCCAGCCGGAGGGTCACGGTGCCCGGATAAGCCATGAAATGGGGGGTCAGCCCGAACGGCAGGACCGGGAATACCGGCACCCCCAGGGGAGCGGCAGCCTCGATCGAGACGCGCTCCGCGAGAATGCTGTCGGTCGCGAGACTCAGGTAGGCGTGCTGCTCCGTGCAGCCGATCGGGAGGACGCACCGGTCATCCCGGCCCAGGTACTCCTCCAGTTGGAACCAGTTGAGGGATGAGATCGTCATGGTCGCGCGCCGGTACTCAGCCCCCGACCTCGAAGACGAATTCGTGCGCCTCGCCACCGACCGTGACCACGAGTTTCAGCGGCTGGCCGCGGCTGATTTGGGCCGGGTCGAGCTTGATGATGCCGCCGGCCATCAACCCGGGCTCCACCGTCTGCTGAACCAGCATCAGTTGGGCTTCATCCAGCAGGTTTTTCCGCTTGAGATTGATCGCGTTCCGCTGGTCCGCTGCGGCTCCCTCGATTCCTGGCAGGCCTTCAATGGCGGAACCGCTTTGCAGCAGGGCGAGGTCACGCCCCAAGGTTTTGTTCCAGTCCCGATACTCCGGCGGCTCAGCCGTCGCCAAAAACACCCGTGTTTGTTCCTCCTGTGCCTTTTGCTGCGCCGTTTGTCGATCGACGTACTGCAACAAAACCTCCGCCCGGCGATCGATGGCCTCGCAGTATTCCCCGCTGGTGAAGACGTGAACGGAGTTTCCCCCGGATGAAGCGGTGACGTTGGCGGGCGAGAAATCAAAGGCTTGGTCCCCGCCGTTCCTGACGAGCACCCGGAAGGCCGGCAGATCGAACTGGCGCAGGTCGGTTTGGTATTGGGGGGTGAGCAGCCAGACGGTCACCACGTTCTTCTTTGCCGACTGCAGGCACGGCACCCCTTGCTCGGAAGTCGCCGCCGTTCGATTCGCGGGGGAGACCGACAGCGTGCGCGTGGTCGTGCAGCCGCTGCACAGCGCAAGTACCAAGCTTAAGCCAAGCAGGTAACGACCCGTTTTCATTGCTTCCCGGATTTCAGGCTAGTTCTCCCCCGTCCACCTGCAAACTGCAAATCCCCGTTCCGCCGTCTCCCGTTCCCACCCCTCTCCGTCCTTGCTCCTCACTCCTCGCTCCTTCGCTCCTTCAGACCAGGAACGGATGGCACTTCCCATTTGCCGGTCTTCTTGTTTCGTTCGACCAGACGAGGAACATCATTCCGGTTGCCTCGACCGTAAAGGTCTTCAGCCTCGATTCAACCCCCCGATCGCCATGTCCGCCTCCAAGATCAATCTGGCCCTGATCATTTCAATTCCCCTGGCCGCGACGAACTGTCTTTCGGGCCGTGACAGTTACGACCTGAATCGAATCGATCCCGTGCCAGCCAACGAGCCGGTTCCGGTCGTGGATTTTTTTCGTCCGCGGACGCTGCAGGAACCGAAATTGAACCTCTCGGGCACGCACATCGCGGCGATCGTCACCGCCGGCGAGGACAAGCATGAGCTTTTGGTGTATGAGCGGAAGACACAGAAGACCGAGCGGGTTGGCGGTATCGGGGACAAGGATATCTATCAATTCTACTGGCTCAACGATCGCCGGTTGGTGTTCGAGCTTAGCGCACTGAAGCTTTATGGCCTTGGTTTGTTTGCCGCGGATGTCGGCATGATCGGTGATGCCTATCCGTTGCTGCAATATTATGGTTCGCGCCTGATCGCTGTACCGACACAGAATCGTCTCCAGCCGCTGGTCTGGAACAGCCATGACAGTCTTGAAACCCAGAAGGATCTCGGGGTGGCTTTAATCAATACGGACATTCGCGGTGGCAAGTATTTCAACGCGCTCGCGGCCGGCTTCAATCACTCCGACGTCGTGAATGCCCGCGATAACAACCTGAAACACATCGTCGACCACTATCCCGTGCCGGAATCAGGGATCGGATATCGGTATCTGGCGGACAAAGAGGGGAGGCTCGAATTTGCCTTCACCATGCAGGGCGGTGTGGCGACGATGCACCGGTTGGTCGACCGGCATTGGGAAAAATGCCCGGTAAATCTGGATGACATCGACATCATCGGCTGTGGCGACGAGCCCGGACAACTGGTGGTGCGGGGGCCGCGCCAGGACGGGAAGCCGCGCGCGCTGCAGTTTATGGACGGTGCGACCGGCAAGCTGGGCGAGGTGTTGCTGCAGGACGAGGCTTATGACTTCTTTGGCAATGGTCTCTCGGGGGGCACGCTGTATCGCGATCCCGTCAGCCACCTGATCATTGGAGCGGTGTACGAGCGCGATGATCCCAACGTGGTATGGTTCAACGAGGAGTATCGCCACCTGCAGAGAATCCTGGATAGATTCTTCCCGGGCGTGGTCGTCCGGATATTGGGGAGCGACGAAGCGAAAAAGATCTTTCTCGTCGCCACGTTTTCCGACCGACAGCCGGTCATCTACAGCTGGGTCGATCCGGGAAAGCGCACCGCCGGACTGATCAACAAGTCGGCACCGTGGATCGATCCGAAGCGCATGCAGCCGCTGAACCTCATCAGATTCAAGACTCGCGATGGGCGTCAGCTTGACGCCTACCTGACCCTTCCGTCGGGCGCCTCGAAGCAAAATCCTCCTCCCTTGGTCGTGTTGCCACATGGCGGCCCGTGGGCGCGGGACAGCTGGGGTTTTGATGGCGAGGCGCAGTTCCTGGCGAGCCGCGGGTATGCCGTGCTCAAGCCCAACTATCGTGGCTCAAACGGCTACGCCTGGATGTTTCCGGAGGAGGACAGATGGGATTTCCGCAAGATGCACGACGATGTGACGGACGCCACCAAGGCGATGATCGAATCGGGATTGATCGATGGCAATCGCGTGGCGATCATGGGCGCATCGTTTGGCGGGTACCTCGCCCTCGCCGGGGTGGTAAACGAACCGCAATTGTATCGATGCGCGGTCACCATTGCCGGGGTGTTCGATTGGGCGGAGCACATCAAGGACAAGAAATACTACCAATACGATTCCCCCGTTTACGGGCGTTTCATGCGAGAACTCGGTGATCCGGACCAGCAGCGCGAGAAATTCGACGCCATCTCTCCCGGGCGGCATGTGGACCAGATTCGCGTCCCGGTCTTCGTCTCCCATGGCAAAGATGATCCCAACGTCGACATCGGCCAATCGAAACGTCTGATCTCCGAGTTGGAGAAAAATCATGTGCCGTATGAGTCCTTCCTGGTGGGCGAAGAAGGCCACGGCATGAAGCATCTGAAAAACGAGGTTGAACTCTACACCCGCATCGAAGCATTCCTCGCCACACACCTGGCTCCGGCGGCGCCCGCAGCCGCCGCGGCCGGCCCGCATTGAGGGACGAATCCCGGCGGCGGCTGGCTGTGCGCGCACCGCAGCAGCCAAGCAGCGAAATTCCTGTCCAATTTCTGCCAGAAATCGTGCCGCTAGATGCCCAGGGGATTCGCTGCTAGGGAAGTGATGCCTGCGGTGGCGGTGCCAGATAGGTGCCCGAAAGAGACCATCAAACTGCATCCGTAAGCAACGCTGTGCACTTCTCCTAGAGTGAAGAAAAAATCCTCACTCGTAGAGGAACGGATTGTACTTCCGTTCGTTCTCCACCGTGGTCAGGGGGCCGTGGCCGGGGGCGATGACGGTGTTGCCCGGCAGGGCCTCGAGGATGCGGCGCGCGTGCCGCAGGAGCTGCTCGCAGGAAAAATAGCCGCCGCCGAGCGAGCCGGCGAAGACGAGGTCGCCCGAGATGAGCAGCGCGCGGGCCTTCGGCACGTTTTTCGGCCGCACGAGGTAGCAGTTGTGCTCGGCGCAGTGCCCCGGCGTGCTGAACGCCGTGATCTGGTAGCCCGACGCCACGACGGTCTCGCCCTCGCCCAGCGGCCAGCACTCGGGCCCGCACGGGGCGTTGCGCGGACCGTAGAAGCTCGCGAGCCCGTGCTGCCGCAGCGCCCCGGCCACGCCACCGATGTGCTCGGCCTCGGGGTGCGTGAGAAACACCGCCTCGATGCGCGTCACCGCCTTGGGCCAGACCTGCTGCAGCGCCTCGAAGCCGATGCCGCCGTCGAACAGCACGCCGACGCCCGTGCCGCAGTCCACGACCGCGTAGGCGTTCACCACGCCCACGCCGAACGGCATGTGGATCGGATAAACGCAGAACGGCAGGCCGGTGATGCGGGGCCGCGGATATTTGTTGCGGGCGAGCGCGCACAGGCCCACCTCGTTGAGCCGCAGCGCCGCGGCCAGCCGGTGCAGGTCGTCGTCCGTCAGCTCGTCGTAGCGATAGTCCTGGAGGTTCTGGATTTTGTCCACCGCCACGCCGCTGCGCGCGGCGAGCTGCTCCTCGTTCAGGCCCGCGCAATGCAGGGCCTTGTCGAGCACGTCGCCGAGTTCGTCTTCGAGCGGAATGGCGGGCATGGAGAAACGCTTGTTTTTAACCGCGGAATTTAACCACGGATTACACGGATAATCACGGATGAAAAGCAATGCCGGCCGTTCCAAGGAGATGGCGGCAGCTGGCAGCGTTCCGTCACGACAAACCTCGTCGTAGGGCGGAGCTTCAGCCCGCCCTTGGCATGCCCGATTCAGCGCGGTCTAAAGAACCGCGCTACGATCCAGCGCGCTGGCGCGCGATGGTGGAACGAGCATCGCCTGCCAGCGGGCTTCCTGCCGTCGGGTCGCATGTTTCGATGGTGCGCGCCGTAGCGCAGTGCTTCAGCCTGCGCTGGCCGGGAGAACAGCGCAGGCTTCCGACTTCGCCCTGCGGGCTACGACGGACAAGAAAGCGCCGCGCCACTCTCGCAGGGTTCTCCGAAAACTGGAGTGAATCCACCTCCGTGCCCATCCGTGCAATCCGTGGTGGCAATGAAAAATGGCTTTGTTTTCCCGGCGCGATTTCCGCAGCGTGGGGGCGCATGGATGCCACCTCGCAGGAAGTGCTCGACATCTTCACCCGCACGCAGGCGCTGCTCCGGGGGCATTTCGTGCTGCGCTCCGGCCTGCACAGCGCCCACTATTTCCAGTGCGCGCAGGTCTGCCAGCACCTGGCCGAGGTGGAGCGTCTCGCGCAGCTGCTGCACGCGAAGCTGTCGGGCGTCGCCTTCCAGACGGTGCTGTCTCCCGCCATGGGCGGGCTGGTCATCGGCCAGGAGGTGGCGCGGCAGGCGCGCGCGCGCTTTCTCTTCGCGGAAAAGGAAGCCAACGGGCTCGGCTTGCGCCGCGGCTTCAAGATCGCCGCCGGCGAGCCCGTGCTCGTGGTCGAGGACGTGGTGACGCGCGGCGGGCGCGTCGTCGAGTGCCTCGACCTCATCCGCCGGGCCGGCGGCGTGCCGGCGGGCATCGCCATGCTGGTGGACCGCAGCGCCGGTGCGGTGACGTTCGACGCGCCGGTGTTTTCGCTGCTGGAGATGAGCTTCCCCACCTATCCGCCGGACCAGGTGCCGGAGTGGCTGGCGAAACTGCCGGTGGAGAAGCCGGGGAGCTGAGGCGGACTCAGGCCGTTGTAGGAGCGAGTTTACTCGCGATTGCAGAGGAAAAGTCGCCTGCAAGCAGGCTCCTACACCTGCCGGTGGAGAAGCCGGGGAGCTGAAGAGATTTCCGAGTTACGATTGCGTAACCTTTCAGTGTAGGAAGCGCGCTGGCGCGCGATGGCGGCATGAAAATCGCCCGCCAGCGGGCTTCCTACAAAACCAACCGATCGCTCTGTTTCCAGAGCGCGATGGCTGTCAGGGTAGTGTAGGAGGCGCGCTGGCGCGCGATGGCGGCATGAAAATCGCCCGTCAGCGGGCTTCCTACAAAACCAACCAATCGCTCCGTTTCCAGAGCGCGATGGCTGTCAGGGTAGTGTAGGAAGCGCGCTGGCGCGCGATGGCGGCATGAAAATCGCCCGCCAGCGGGCTTCCTACAAAACCAACCATCCGGCCGATCCACTTCCCCGAGGTGATTCGCCAACCTGTTGAATCGTTCCGGCGCAAAAGCATCAGCCGGGCACCCCGGCCTCCGGGCTTCGCTCAGTTGCCGTACTTGAAGGGGATGTAGCGGTAACCGCCGCGGTTCCAGACGTGGCAGAAATTGAAACCCT
Organism: Opitutaceae bacterium; assembly: GCA_049513315.1. Lineage (GTDB taxonomy): Bacteria > Verrucomicrobiota > Verrucomicrobiia > Opitutales > Opitutaceae > Fen-1467. Next base: position 54,784 of record JBEKWG010000008.1, on the reverse strand, counting down.
GGCGCAGCAACGCCCGGGCGGAGGCGGCATCCTCGACCGGCGCACGGTTGACCTGCACGATAACCATGCCCGGGCGGAATTTTTCGCGGAAGGGCGAGTCGTCGGCGATCTCGGTCACGACCAGCCCGTCGACCTCGTCGGGCACCCGGTAGGTGCGGCGCAGCTCGTCGTTGACGCGCGCCACGGTGACGCCGGTGAGAAATTCGTTGGAGGCCACGTTGTCTTCGGGCAGCCGGCTGAGCGCGACCTCCATTTCCGCCGGCTTGCCGTCGCGCACGTACTTTATCTTCACCTTGGTGCCGGGGGAAGTCTGGGCGATGATCAGCCGCAACACCTCCAATGATTCCACCGGCTTGTCGTTGATCGCGACGATGACGTCCTCCTGCTTCAGGCCGGCTTTGGCGGCCGGGCTGTCGGGCGTGATGGTGGAAATGACCATCCCCTTGGCATCCTTCCCCATGGCTTCGGCCAGTTCCGGCGTGAGCGGGTCGACACCGACCCCGAGATAGCCGCGCGCGACGGTGCCGGTAGCGATGAGGCTCTCCATGACATTCGCGGCCAGGTTGATCGGGACGGCAAAACCGATGCCCATGCTGCCGTTGGTCGTGGACATGATGGCGCTGTTGATGCCGACCAGCCGGCCTTTCGCATCGACCAGCGCCCCGCCGGAATTGCCCATGTTGATCGGGGCGTCGGTCTGGATGAAATTCTCATAGCCGCCGACATCGTCGAGCAGGTGGAGATTCTTGCGACCCAGGGCGGAGACAATGCCCATCGTGACCGTCTGGCCGACGTTGAGCGGGTTGCCGATGGCAAACACGATATCGCCCACCCGCAGCTTGTCGCTGTCGGCCAGCGTGACCGTGGGCAGGTTCTGGGCGTCGATTTTGATGATGGCGATGTCGGTCTTCGGGTCGGTCCCGATGACCTTGGCCTTGAACTCGCGGTCGTCGGGCAGCGCCACGTTCAACTCGTCGGCCCCCTCGACGACGTGGTTGTTGGTGAGAATGTAGCCGTCGGGCGACACGATGACGCCGGAGCCCAGGCCCTCCTCCCGCGTCTCACGCTCCTGGTCGCCGAAAAACTGGCGGAAATAGGGCGGCAGGTGCTGGCGGACGATTTTCGCCGAGTAAACCGAGACCACGGCCTGCTGCACGGGCTCGACCACGCTGGCATAACTGGTCACCAGGCCGGACTTCCCGTCGGCGACCGGCGACGGATCGATCTTGAGCACGGGTTTCGGCGGGGCCTCCTTGGCGCCGGCCAGGAAAAGAGCGATCGCGACGAGGGCGAACGCGTGGAGCAAGGTTTTCAATTTCATAGGGAAATACCCAAGCCAAGGCATGGCGGCACCATAGCCGCAATCCGGGTTCCGCACAACCCGGTCTCCACTAAAATCCCTTGATCTTGAAGAGGCTGGTGATGCTCTCGTTGCTGTTGATGCGCATGATGGCATCGCCGAGCAGACCCGCGATGCTGAGGGCGGTGATGGGCAGCCCGCGCGGATCGTTGGGAATGGAATTGGTGGTGATGAGTTCGTCGATCAGGCCCGTCTTGAGCCGCTCATAGGCCATCTCGTTGAGGATGCAGTGGCTGACGGCCGCCCGCACGCTGATCGCCCCGCTCTCCCGGAGGATCTTCGCCGCGGCCGTGAGGGTGCCGGCGGTCTCGGTGATGTCGTCGACGAGCAGCACATTGCAGTCCTTCACCTCGCCGACGACGTTGATGGCTTCGACGGTGGTGGCGTTCATGCGCTTTTTGGCGACCAAGCCGATGCCGGCGCCGAGCATGTCGGCGTAGGCCGCGGCCATTTTCATGCCGCCCACATCCGGCGAGCAGACGACGAGGTTCGCCGTCTTTTTCTTCGCGAGGTAGTGGAAAAACACCGGGGAGGCGTAGAGATGGTCGACCGGGATGTCGAAGAAGCCCTGGATCTGCTGGCTGTGCAGGTCCATCGTCAGCACGCGGTTGGCGCCGGCGGCCACCAGGAGATTGGCGACCAGCTTGGCGGTGATGGGCACCCGCGGCTGGTCCTTGCGGTCCTGACGCGCGTAGCCGTAAAAAGGCATGACGGCGGTGATGCGCTGCGCCGACGCCCGCCGGGCGGCGTCGATCATGATGAGCAATTCCATCAGATGATGGTTGGACGGCGGGCAGGTCGACTGGATGATGAAGACATCCGCCCCGCGGATGTTCTCGTTGATCTTCACGAACGACTCGCCATCGGGGAAGCTGGTCACCGTGGCATCCCCGAGGGGAACGCCGATGTGCTGGCAGATTTCCTCCGCCAAGGGCCGGTTGGAATTTCCGGAGAAGATTTTCAGCCGCGCTTCGTTCATAAGGTGGCCGCCATCTTGTCACGAAGAGGTGGCGGCGGAAGATTATTCTGAGGCCGGGATGATCCGGACCGGTGTCCCCGCCGGCGCCGGACGCCTCAGCCGGCGCCGGACGCCTCAGCCGTCGCCGCCGGCAAGCTTCTTCACCTGCGCCTCCAGCTCGTCCACACGATGGAACAGCTCCGGCAGGCGCTGCTTGAGCGCCGTGATCCGGCGCTCGAGCATGTAGGGAAGGGCGGGAGTGCCATTCAGATAGGTGCCGGCCGGCACATTAGAGGGGATGCCGGCCTGGCCCCCGGCCTTGACTCCCCGGCCCAACGTGATGTGTCCCGCCACGCCGACCTGGCCGGCCAGCACGACGTAGTCCTCAATGGTAACGCTGCCGGAAATGCCGACTTGGGCGCAAAGAATGCAATGCTTGCCGATGACGACGTTGTGCCCCACCTGCACCAGGTTGTCGATTTTCGTCCCCTCCCCCACGACCGTCCGGCCAAAGCGCGCCCGGTCGATCGTGCTGCCCGCGCCGATCTCCACATCGTCCTCAATGACGACCTGCCCGATCTGCGGCACTTTTTCGTGGCGGCCGTCGACCAGCTCGTAGCCAAAACCGTCGGACCCGATCACGACATTCGCATGCACGCGCACCCGCTGCCCGAGCTGGCAGCCGGGATAGATGCGCACGCCCGGCATGAGCTGGCAGTCATCGCCGATCACCGCGTCGCGGCCGACATACACCGACGCCTGCAGACAGGTGTGTTCGCCGATGCGCCCGCCCGCCTCGACCACGCACCAAGGACCGATCGAGGCGGTGGCGGCGACCTGGGCGCCCGGGGCGATGATCGCGGTGGGATGCACTCCCGGGGGAGGCGGCGGCCATAACATTTGTTCGATCCGGGCGCACAACCGCGCCAAAGCGATGGACGGCTGGTCCACCACGAGGAAGAGCTGGTCGGGCCGGGGGTCGCCCACGTAATCCGGCGGCACCAGCACCAACGAAGCCTGGGTGCCCGCGACCTCGGCCTTGTACTTCGGGCTGCCAAGAAAGGAAAGATCGCCGGGGCGGGCGGCGCCGAGCGCGGCAATGCCGCGGATCGTGGCGGTGGTCGTGCCGCGCGCGGCCCGGGGCTGCACGATGGCGGTAATCTCGTCAGGAGTGAACGCAAGCTGCATGACAGATGAATCCGGCGGCGGGGCCGGGTGCGAAAAATCCGTGGTCGGAGCAATCGCCCGGAACCGTCACCCCTGCACTTAAGCAAATTTTTCGGCCGACCCAAAGAAAAAACCCCGCCCGGTCCGGGCGGGGTTTGGCAGGAAAATCCAAGACGGGGACGGCCGGCGCCACCGCCTCATTTCTTCGGGGCGAGACCGGGCACGGTGACGATGGGTTCCGCCGCGGGCGCGGCGGCCGGCGGCGGAGCCGCGGGCGCGGGACTGGCGGGAGCGCTGGCCACGGGCGGGGCCGGGCGGTCCTTGTTGATCTCGGCCATGACGTCGTCGGTGATGTCGTAGGCCGCATCGGCGTAAATCACCGGGGGAATCCCGGCCAGCGACGGGCCCGACTTGTCCACCACGAGGGTGGCGCCCTTGCGTTTGGCAACGTCCGTCACCTTTTTGCTGATTTCATCCAGCAGGAGACTGCGGAAATTATTGAACCGCTGCTGGAGTGACTGCTGGGAGTTGGTGCGGAAGTTCTGCAGATCGGCCTGCCGGCGCTGGATGTCCTCCAGCATCTTCTGCGAGTCGCTATCAGCCTTGGAACGCGCCTCGGAGGTCAGGAGCGTGTTCTTGGCCTGTTCCGCCGTTTCCTTGTACTGCTCCACGAGTTGGTTGCCTTCCTTGACCATGCGCTCGAGTTCCTCCTGCGCCTTGGTCTGCGCGTCCTTGAGTTTGGCCATCTGCTCCTCGGTCTTGTAGTGGCCGTCAAAGAGTTTGCCGACGTCGACGGTAACGATCTTCAGCGCCGGTTGGGCCGAAAGCCCGAGCGCGGCCGCGCCGCAGGCGATTGAGGTGATGAGGGATTTCAACGTTCTATTCATGGGAGAGGTGGGCAGGGAGAGGGAAACGGTCAGAACCGGGTGCCGAAGGTGAAGTTAAACTGGTTGCCCTTCTTATTAACCTTATCCGTGGTGAGGGGAATACCAAAATCAAGGCTGAGCGGCGCGCCCGCCACGAAAAGACGGAGTCCGACGCCGAAATCGTCGTTGTAGTTCACCGGATTGAAGTCGTAGGCCGCGGTGTTGAGGAAGCCCACGTCATAGAAGATCGCGAAGCGGACGGGTTTGACGACATCGAGCGAATACTCGGCGGTGAACATGCCATAGGTCTTGCCACCCAGCGGCTCGTTCAGGGTGTCCTTCGGGCCGACATCGCGGTATTCGAAGCCGCGCAGGTCATCGGGGCCGCCGAGGAAAAAATGGTCATAGTAGGGCACATCGGTGCTCTTGCCGAAGTTTTCGATGACGCCACCCCGGGCGATCAAGCCGAGCACCTGGGTCTGCGCCCGGAAGACCGGGATGAACTCCGAGCCCCGCACCTCCAGAGAATAGTAGTCGTTGGTACCGCCCAGCGGGCCGCCGGCAACTTGCGCGATTACCTGGAGACGGTTGCCCCGCGTGGTGTTGACGATCTTGTCGCGGACGTCCCGCAGCAGCTCCAAGCCGATTTTCACCGTGCGGGTCTTGCCGGAGAGCTCCTGGATGATGGGCGAGGCCGACGGATCGACGTCTTTGATTTCGATCTCCTCGTCGGTCAGGGACAGGCGGCCCTCGACGTACTCGAAGAGGTGCTTGCGCAGGTAGATTTCGGCGCCGATGCGGACCTCGTCGTAGTAGGTGCTGGTGTAGTTGGATTCTTGGCGGTAGATGGTGAAGCCCAGCCCGAGCTCCTTCTGGAACAGCCACGGTTCCTCGAAGGACAGGATCAGCTCGTTGGACTGCGAGCCGATCTGGAACCGCAGGCGGAATTTCTGGCCGGCTCCCTGGAAGAAGGAGTGGCGGTTGAACAGATCGAAGTTGGACTGGCTGATCTCGGCGAAGAACGTCGCCCGTTCGAGCGAGCTGTAGCCGGCGCCAAAGCTGAGGTTGCCGGTGCGCGCCTCCTTCATGGATATCTTGAGGTCGCGGCGGCCGGGGATGTTCGTGCTCTCCGGCGTGAGATTGACGTCCTCGAAAAAGTTCGTGTTCTCCAGGCGCAGCTTGCTGGCCTTCATGCGCACGGTGTCGAACACGTCGCCCGGGCTCAGCACCAGTTCGCGAATGATGACGATGCTCTTCGTCTTGGTGTTGCCCTCAATCTTCACGGATTCGACGTAAAACTTGTCGCTCTCGTCGACCTGGTACTCGATGTCGATGTTGCCGGTGACGACGTTGGGCTTGCGCACGAGCCGCACCCGGGTTTCGAGGTAGCCGGAGCGGCCGTAGAAGTCCTCCATGGTCTCCGTATCCTTGTCGAGCTTGGCGGGGCGGAAGATCATGCCGCTCTTCTGCCGGAGCAGCAGCTTGAGCATCGTCTCGGAATAAAGCTTGCAGCCGGTGATGGTGATGTCGCCGATGCGGTACTGCCGTCCCTCGTCGACATGGATGATGATGATCATCCGGTTGGGTTTGGGATAATTGTAGGCGACGCGGTCCTGCGGGATGTCGACATCCAGATACCCCTGCTCGCGGTAATAATCGAGCAGCTTGCCGATGTCGTCCTCGAACTCGTCGTCCTTGAACTTGCCCGTGCCCATCAGCCAGGAGAACATCCACCAGCGCTTCGTCTCCATCTCCTTGCGGAGCCGCTTGCTCTTGATGTGATCGTTGCCGGTAAAGCGGATATCGGCGATCCGCACCTTTTCGCCTTCGCGGATCTTGAAGATCACGGTGCCATAGCCCGTGCCGCGGTCCCGCTCGATGTCGTAGGTGATCAGGGCCTGGTTGTAGCCTCCCTTTTGATAATACTCGTGGAGCTTCTCAGCGTCGGCCTTGACCGCGCGCTCGTCCAGCGCGCTGTTGGGCTTGGTGCTGACCTCCTTTTCCAGCCGGACGGTCTTGATCTTCTTGTTGCCTTGGAACCGGACCGCCTGCACGCGGTATTTGGGCGTGATCTCGAAGACCAGGTTGACGATGTTGTTCGGCAGCTCCTCGTGCTTGACCTCAATGAACTCAAACAGGCCCGTGCGGTAGAGCGTCCACGATCTGCTCGCTGACATTGGCGATGCCGATGAACTTGACCGAGATCGTTCCCACCTTCTTGGGGGGGGCGGCTTCCGCGGCGGGCGTCTCCGTCTGGGCCCGCGCCGTGGCGGCACCAATGAGCAGAGCCAGGGCAACGGAAAAGAGGCGCAAGAAGCCGGCTCCCAAGCTATTGGGCATAGTTTTCAAAACGAGTGATGTCCTTGAGGAAGGTTAGCTGGAATTGTCCTACCGGTCCGTTTCGCTGCTTGGCAACCACTAAGTCATAGGCGCCAGCTTGGAACTTTTCTTCGGCGTCTTTGGGCGGGGCGAGCATGAGCACTACGTCGGCATCTTGCTCGATGGAGCCGGATTCACGCAGGTCCGACAGGCGCGGCGCACGATTCTCCTTTTCCAATGAGCGGTTGAGTTGACTTAGAACAAGCACCGGCAGGTCGAGTTCCTTCGCCATCGCTTTTAACCCCCGGGAAACCTCGGCCACCTGCTGCTCGCGCGGTATCCGGGGATCGGCCGGGCTGAGCAGTTGCAGGTAATCGACCACGATCAGGCCGAGCTTGTAGCGCGTGTAGAGGCGGCGGGCCTTGGCGCGCAGTTCCATGATCGTCAGGTGGCTGGAGTCATCGATGAAGAGCGGGGACTTGGAGAGTTCATCTGCGACATCCACCAGCCGCTGCTGTTCCGGCCCCTGCTTCGGCAGCATGCCGTCGCGCAATAATTTGATGTTCACCCGGGCGCGGGAGCAGAGCATGCGCAGGGCGAGCTGGGCGGAGCTCATTTCGAGCGAAAAGATGAGGGTGGGCACGGGGATCCCCCTCCTGGGCAGGACGGCGGCGTCGGCGATGTTGAGCGCGAGCGAGGTTTTGCCCACCGAGGGGCGCGCGGCGAGCACGATCATCTCCTGCTTCTGAAAGCCAAACGTGAGATCGTCGAGGTCCTTGAAGCCCGTGACCACCCCCGTCTTCTCGCCTTTCTTCATCATGAGCTTGTTGATGACGGTCATCGCCTCATGCGTGGGCTCCTTCATGGGCTTCGCCGCATCCGAGATGCGATCCTGCGTGACGCGGAAGACGTCCTGCTCGACCTTGTCGATGAATTCCTCGAGGCCGCCCTGGTAGCTGAAACATTGCTCGGCGGTGGTGGTGGTGACCCTGATGAGTTCGCGCAACAGGTAGAGCTCGCGCACCTTTTCGATGAAATAGACGGCCTGCGCCGTGGTGGGAATGCGCGAACTCACCTGCATGAGGTAGGGCACGCCGCCCACCGCCTCGAGCTGCTTCGTGGTGCGCAGCTCCTCGATCAGCATCTCGATCGCGACGGGCGGGCTCCGCTGGTAGAGCTCGCAGAGCTTCTCGAAGATGACCCGGTTGGCGGGGAGGTAGAAGGCCTGCGGCACCAGCTTGGCTTCGAGACAGCGCGCGATGGTGTCGCCGCCGTCGAGCAGGCAGCACGAGAGCAGATACTCCTCCACCTCCACGCTGTGCGGCGGCGTGCGCCCGGCGAAGGTGGACGAAGTGGGGTCGCCGCCACCGGTCGGGGCGCGGGGGGAGAGGGGCGCAGGGGTGATTTCAGCCATGGGGAAAGCGCAAGGTTAGAGTCCGAAACCGGGTGGTCGGCAAACTGAACCTTTGCACAATGTGTTCACAGGGCGTGCCAGAGGGGAAACAAGCAGGCCGCGCCTCGCGGCGCGGCCTGGAAAAAAAGTCGGGTCCCGCTCACTTTTCGGCCGGGACAATCGGGTTTTCCGAAACGATGTCGAAGCTCAGTTCGACCGACACCTCGGGGTGGAGCCTGATCTTCACCGTGTGCTGGCCGAGGGTCTTCACCGGGGTGTGCAGCTGGATCTTGCGCCGGTCGATCTCGAGGCCGGCCTGCGCGAGCTTCCCATGGATGTCGCTGGCGGTGACGGCACCGAACATCTTGCCGCCCTCGCCGGTTTTCACCGCGAACGCGATGCGGGTCTGCCCCAGCTTGGTCGCGATGTCCTTGGCGCCGGAGAGCTCCTGGACTTCGCGCTCGGCGCGGCGCTTTTTCAGCGCCTCGATCTGCTTGCGGTTGGCGCGGGTCAGGGGCACCGCGACGGCCTGCGGCAGCAGGCAGTTGCGCGCGTAGCCGGCGCGGACCTTGACCTGGTCGCCCTCGGCGCCGAGGCCTTCGACGGGTTTGATCAGCAATACTTCATTGTGAGCCATGACGGAAATCGGATTGGGCGTTTGGGTTTGAGGTTTTACCGGGGAGGGAGGCAAGGGCGGCTAAAACGGCACATCGTCCTCGGCATTCTGCTGGCCGCCGGAAGCGGGTTTCGCCCCGCCCCGATCCGGTGGAGCATGAGGTTCGGCTGGCAGCTCGTCGCCGCCACCGGCCGCGGCTTCCGCTCCCCCGCCGCCCCCTCCACCACCTCCACCGCCTCCACCACCTCCGCTGCGGTAAAGGAACTGAACGTTTTCGAGCACCACCTTCAGCTTGTTGCGCTTCTGGCCGCTCTGCTTGTCCTCCCAGGAATCGAAGCGCAGGCGGCCCTCGATGAAGGCCAGGCTGCCCTTCTGCAGATACTTCGAGCAGAGCTCGCCCTGCTTGCTCCAAGCCTCGATGTCGATGAACGCCGTCTCGTCGCGGGTGGCGCCGGACTCGTCTTTGTACTGGCGGTTGACCGCCAGGCCGAACTGGCAGATGGCGGTCCCTTTCGGCGTGACCCGCAGTTCGGGATCGCGCGTCAGGTTGCCGATGAGGAATACTTTGTTGAGGTAGGCCATGGGGTGGGCGCGGCAGGCGTTTACACCGCCTGCACCAGTGCGCGGTAGACGCTGGAGTTGAGCCGGAGGCGCTCGTGAAGATGACGGGGACCGTCGAGGGGGGCGGCGAAACTGACCTGCACGTAGACGGCATCGGGGAACTTGCTGTCGGTCACCCGCGCGAAATCCCTCTTGCCGAGGTTTTCGACGGCGGTGACATCGCCCTGCACCGCGGCGATCTCCTTCTTCAGGACTTCGATGATCTGGTCGATGGTTTCTTCCTTGCCGCGATTATCGAGGATGAAGGTCGCGCGGTAGTTGCGTTTGATCTGGGTCATGGGAGTCGGTTCGTCGGTTGAGCTGATTCATGGCCTGGGCCGGTCCCTGGGCGATAAGCAGTCCGAGGCCGTCGACATAAGTGGTGAGATGGTGGTTGAAAACAGTCTGTTCGTCGGGAGTGAACTTTCCGAGCACGAAGTCCTTGAGGTCCATTTCCGGCGGATGCTTCGGGCCGATGCCGATGCGGTAGCGGATGAATCCGCCGCCCAGATGCTCGAGCAGGCTGGCGACCCCGTTGTGGCCGCCGGCGCTGCCGCGCACGCTGATTTTGACGCGCCCGAGTTCGATCGCGAGGTCATCGTAGATGACGATGATCCCGGCGGGCGGCACCCGGTGGAAATCGACGAGCGCGCGCAGCGCGCGCCCGCTTTCATTCATGAACGTCGCCGGCTTGGCGAGGAGGCAGGCGGTTCCCGGCGCGCGCTCCCAGCGGGCGACCGCCGCGGGGAAGCGCAGCTGCCGCCTCCACGCGAGGGCATGGCGGGCGGCCAGGGCATCGATCACCGCGAAGCCGGCATTGTGGCGCGTCTTCGCGTATTCGCGCCCTGGATTGCCCAGGCCGGCGACGAGTAAAATGGACATGTCTCAAAGAACAGCGCGCCCGACCCGTCTGCGTCAAGCAGCGGGCCGTCGGTGAAATTTTACTTTCTGCCGGGTGCGGCCTTCCGGTCGGCGCCCGCGACCGGGGCACCAGGCTTGGCTCCCGGAGCTGGCACACCGGGCTTGACCCCCGCCGCAGGTGTGGCGGGGGCGGCACCCTTGACGGCACCAGCGGCGGCCGGGGCACCGGGTTTGGCACCCGGGGCACCAGGTTTGGCACCCGGGGCGGCCCCGGCGGCGGGCACAGCCCCCGGGGCAGGGGCGGCGCCGGGAACGGCGGCGGCCGCACCTTCGGCGGCAACCCCCTCGACGGGAACGCCCTCGGCCGGCACCGCGGTTTCGACGACCGCCTCGACGATCTCCTCGACGGGCGGCACGCACGACACCACGGGCTGGGTTTTGTCACCCAAGAAAACGACGCCCGCCACCGGCTTGAGTTCACTGATGTGAATGGTCTGGCCGACGTGCAGTTCGGTGACATCGACGTCGATGAACGACGGCAGGTCTTTCGGGAGGCAGCGGATGCGGAGGGTGTGCGACGCCACCTCAAGCACGCCGGCCTCGTTCTTCACGCCGGTGGATTCGCCGGACATGTGCACCGGGACGTTGATCTCCATCTTCTCCTCGGCCTTCACCTCATGCAGGTCGACATGGAGGTACCGGTCGGTCATCGCATCCCGCTGGATCTCCTGCAAAATGGAAAGGGTGTTGTCCCTGGCGCCCTTGAGTTCGATGAGGGCCGCGTTATCTCCGATGGATTTTACCAAACGGGCAAGCTCCGGGCCATCAATCGACAACGTGATGGGCGCCGTGTGCTTGCCATAAAGAATCGCGGGAATGCGATCCTGCTTGCGGAGCCGGCGGGAGGCGCTGCGGCCGGTACCCTCGCGCGGCGTGACATTGAGCGTAAACTGGTGTTTCATGCTTTCGTTCCCCCTGTCGCTCCAGAATGAAGGCAGGCGTAATGGAAAAGGGGTGGGAGGGTATAGGTCGCCCTCCGGCAAATGCAACCAAAACTTTGGCAGTCACCCCGCTGCCGCCGGCTGGCCTCTCCGCCTCGAAAAACGCCGGGCGGCGCGCGGACCTTCCGGGGCGGCCTAGGCGATGCGTTTGCCCCCGCAGACGACCAGATCCACGGGGTTGCCGCCGAGTTCGCAGGCCAGCAGACGCTCGTCACGGTGCCGCAGCAGGATGAGATCGGCCCGCTGGCCCGCCTCGATCGTGCCGCGGTCGCGCAGATCGAGCACCGCCGCGGCATTGACGGTGCAGGCGGCAATGGCCTCGGCCGGAGTGAGCCCGCAGCCGCGCACGGCCAGCGCAATGGCGAACGGTATGGAGTGCGTCAGTGTCGTATCGGGGTTGCAGTCGGTCGCCAGCGCCACGGCGCCGCCGGCATCGACAAAAAAGCCCGCCCGGGCATAGCGCTGGTTGGTGCTGAAGCCGGTGCAGGGCAGAATGACACCGCAGGTCCGGGATGACGCGAGCTGCAGCAGGTCGGCCTTGGTGGAGGCCTCCAGGTGATCGACACTGCGCGCGCCCAGCCGGATCGCCTCCGGCACCATGCCGAGCGAGCTGAACTGGTCGGCATGCACGCGGAGCGGATGATGCTTGCGGGCCTTCTCAAACAGCCGCACGCAGGCCTCCACCGGCCACGCGTCCCGCTCGCAGATCGCGTCGACCGTGATGTCCGGAAACTCGCGCGAAACCTCCGGCAGCATCTCCTTCACGACCATCCGGACATGGTCCTCCAGGCTGCCCTCGAACGCCGACCCCAGCAGCGCCGTCGGCACGATGGTGCCCGGCCATTCGTGGCCGGCGCGGACGATGGCGCGCAGCATCTTCAGCTCCTCCTCGATCGCGAGACCGTAGCCGCTTTTGATTTCGACGGTCGTCGTGCCCTCGCGCAGCAGGGCGTCGAGCCGCGGCTTGAGCTCGGCGGCCAGTTGCTTCTTGGTTTCGGCACGCACGGCGCGCACGGTGGCTTGGATGCCGCCGGCCGGGAGAATCTCCCGGTGGGGCACGCCGCTGAGCCGCTGCTCCCATTCAGCCAACCGGTCGCCCGCCCAGCAGGCGTGGGTGTGGCAGTCGATGAACCCAGGCATGAGCACCCGGCCGTTGGCTTCGATGATCTCCGCCCCCTCCGGGGCGTCGAGCTTGAGGCCGACCGCTTCGATCTTCCCCTCGCCCACCCGCACGTCGCCGCGTTCGATGACGCCCAGCTCGCGCAGGGCGGGGCCCCGGCGCGGACGGGTGTCGCCGGCGAGGGTGAGGATCCGGGCGTTGCGGATGAGCAGTCCCATGGCTTCGTTCCTTGGCCAGCCGGAGACTTTCCTCAAGTCCGGAAAGAAAAGAAAGGAATTTGTGCGCGGCCGGACCGGCCGGCAGGTTCGCGTTGACATCTGTGCGCCAAACCCGTTTTGGCATGGCGTAATGGCAGCGCCCATGCCCGCCAGCGTCTGCGTGCGCAACTTGACCAAGCGCTACGGCCCGGTCGAAGCGGTGCGCGGCATCAGCTTCGACGTGGCCGAAGGTGAAATCTTCGGACTGCTCGGTCCCAACGGCGCCGGGAAGACCACGACACTCGAGTGCATTCTGGGCCTGCGCCGCCCGGACGCCGGCACAATCACCATCGGCGGCATCGACGCGGTGGCGCAGCCCGAGCAGGCGAAACAGCTCGTGGGGGCACAGCTCCAGTCCGCGGCCTTGCAGGACAAAATCACGCCGCGGCAGGCCTTGGAACTCTTCGCTTCGTTTTATCGCGCGCCCGCCCGGGTCGACGACCTGATCGAGCGGTTCGCGTTGTCGGCCAAGGCCGACGCCTGGTTCGATTCGCTCTCGAATGGACAAAAACAGCGTCTCTTCCTGGCGCTGGCGTTCGTCAACAATCCGCGGCTGGTCATCCTCGATGAGCCGACGACCGGTCTGGATCCCCAATCCCGTCGGGAACTCCATCAGATCATCACCGGCATGCGGGCCTCCGGGCGGACGGTCCTGCTGAGCACCCATTACCTCGAAGAGGCGCATCACCTCTGCGACCGCCTCGGCATCATCGACGAGGGGCGGCTCGTCGCCATAGCCCGACCCGGTGAGCTGATCGCCGGCGCCGGCACCCACCCGCGGGTGGCGGTGCGGACCGCGCAGCCGCTCGCGGTGGCGCAGGTGGAAGCGCTGCCCGGAGTCGTGAGCTGCCAGCCGCAGGAAAACGGATGGCTGCTCGGCACCACCGACGTGAATCGGACGATCGTCGGACTGGTGACCTTGCTGGAAGCGGGGAAAAACCAACTGCTCGATCTGCAAATCCAGCGGCCGTCGCTGGAGGATGTGTTCATCGAGCTGACGGGCCGCGCGTGGACTTCTCCGGCGAAGGAGGACGACTGATGGGCAGGTCACCCAGGCTCGCCGGGCTGCTCCGGCATTTCCTCCTGACTCTGCACCTGAACTTCCGCAGCCGGCAGGCGCTGGTCTACGGCTACCTCGTGCCGGTTTTCTTCCTGCTGGCCTTCGGCAGTGTTTTCCGGAGCGACACCCCGCTGCTGCTGCACCAAATGGGCCAGCTCCTCACGATCAGCATCCTGGGCGGCGCGTGCTTCGGTCTGCCCACCGCCCTGGTCGCGGAGCGCGAGCGCGGCGTGTGGCGCCGTTACCGCCTGCTGCCCGTCACCACCGGCAGCCTGATTGCTGGCACGCTGGTGGCGCGGCTGGTCATCGTGGCCCTGGCCGCGGTCCTGCAGATCGTCCTGGCCCGCGTGATCTACGGCACCCCGCTGCCCATGCACCCGACGCAGACCTGCATCGCCTTTCTCCTGGTCGCTTCCTCTTTTCTCGGACTGGGGCTGCTGGTCGCCGCCTTGGCGGACGACGTGCCGGCGGTCCAGGCGCTGGGGCAGTGCCTCTTCCTGCCCATGATCATGATCGGCGGCGTGGGGGTGCCGCTGGCCGTGCTGCCGGTCTGGGCGCAACGGATCGCGGGTTTCATGCCGGGACGCTACGCCGTCGAGGCCTTGCAGCGCTGCTTCAGCGACCCGCACGGGCTGCGGGATGCCGGCTTCAGTTTGATCGCCCTGGTCGTGATCGGCGCCGCCGCGGGCAGCGTCGGCGCCAGGCTCTTTCGCTGGGATGCCGGCCGATACGTCAGCCGGTCCGCCCGGGCCTGGGTCGCCTTGGCCCTGCTGTCCTGGATCGCCGTCGGCCTGACCGCGGCCTTGACCGGCCGGCTGAAACCGGTGTTGCCGGAGGGGGCGGCGTATGAGGCGATCACCGACGCTCAGATCGACGGCATCACCTACAATGATCTGCCTGGCGACAATGAATTCGTCACCCCGCTGGCACCGCCGTTCAAAAACTCCGGTGACCGGGCAGCCGTGGACGAATTTGCCGCGAAACTCAAAGCCTGGGCCCCGGGGCACCTGGACGACGCCGGTCAGAGCATCCGCAATCTGGTTTGTGTCGCGGCGATTGCCGACGTGAGTCAGGATACCCGCGAAGGCAAAATCGCCCGGGTCGTGTTCGACGAACTGCAGGCGCGCTTCGAGCAGGATCAGCTTCGTCATGCGCTGGCCTGGATCATTCTGTGCCCCGACGACGGCACGGTGATCAACAATGTGCCGGAACTGGGTCTCCGGCGCCATCCCCCGCAAATCACGATTCGCAGCCGGAGCGTGCTGTACGCGGAAAAATTCCTTGGCCGGGTGCTGGGGAAAATCCGCGATTGATCATGACGGGCGGCCGAAGCAGCGATCTCGAGGGCGGCCTTGACACGGGTAGGGCAGACTGCGCGAATGCTGGTTTCGGGTAGGACCGGAATGACGGAGCGCGCCGGCGGGAAAGTGATTTGGGGAAGGAACGCGTAAACTGAGAAAACCAACCACAAACAACGAAGGACATGGCTATGAGTAAATCCCACCAAGTAAATGCCTGGTACGGATGGATGCCGGATCGTCCGGACCATCGCGACAAGTTGTATGCCGCCATTGCCGCACCGCCGAAAAAGCTGCCGCCATCCGTGGACTTGCGCGCGATGTGTTCGCCCGTGGAGAATCAAGGGCAGTTGGGCAGTTGCACCGCCAACGCGCTGGTTGGCAGCCTGGAGTTCCTCGAAAAGAAGGCCAGCCACGCGCCGGCCGACCTGAGCCGGCTGTTCGTTTACTACAACGAGCGGGCGATGGAAGGCACCGTGAAGGAAGACGCGGGCGCGATGATTCGCGACGGCGTCAAGTCGCTTGTCAAGCAGGGCGTCTGCACGGAGCAGAAGTGGCCGTACGTCATCGGTCGGTTCACCGCGAAGCCCCCGGCCGCCTGTTACCAGGAAGCGCTCACGCACCAGGTGCTCTCCTATCACCGCATCCTGACGTTGCAGGAGATGAAGAGCTGCCTGGCCGAAGGGTATCCCTTCGTTTTTGGCTTCACGGTTTACGAAGCCTTCGAGTCGCCCGCCGTGGCCAAAACGGGCCAGCTCAACCTGCCCAAGCCGAAGGAAAAGTCCCTGGGTGGCCACGCGGTCATGGCCGTGGGCTACAACGAAACCACGCAACGTTTCACCATCCGCAACTCGTGGGGCGCGGACTGGGGCCTGGCGGGCTACTTCACCATGCCCTACGCTTACCTCGACAATCGGAACCTGTCAGACGACCTCTGGACCATCCGCGCGTTTGAGGACTGATCCGCAGCAGCCGCGACCTGAATAAAACCAGGAGGCCCTCTTCATACTCTGAAGAGCGAGTGTCGAAAGCCCTTCGACGAGCTTAGGGTATTCTCCGCGGGCTTCGCGGCCGAGTGTGGCCTGCCATGAGCCCCTCGACAGGCTCGGGGCCCTGAGCCGGCCGAACGGGCAAGGGCCGAGCATCGCGAGGCCCGCGTCGAATGGCTGCCCGCATCCGATGCCGTTACGAACTGAATGAAACAAGTTCGGGCGGTTGCAGAGGGGAAACAGCCTTAAAAGGGCGTTAACCAGTGCTCAACTTGCTTCACGGAGTTCGCATTCTGAAGTCTGAATGCGGTCTCCAGCTTGCTTCACTTGCTTCAGTTCCCGTGCCGGCGACCGACTCCTTCCTGCTCCAACCGGCCCGCACGGGACGAACTTTTGACCCTATTGAAGCTTACTCATACGAAATAAAAATTAGTTTCTTTTTCGTTTTTCCCGTCCGTTCACCGCGTTCCGCCGCTATTCGCCCGGCCGGTCATCCTCCGTGACGATCAGGAGATACAGGAGGGCGAGCACGACGACTGCGACGATGACATTCATGCGAAGGACGCGTTACCGGACTGGTCCGATGCCGCCGCGCTACTCTAGGCCGGCCCGGACCGCTTCGGAAATACACGTTCAGACTGAGGGTGATGCCCGGACGGCATGAGCGGCGGGCATGCTCCTGTCCGGCGCCCAACGCGGGAAAATGCCGCGATCAGTTTTTCTCCCGATTCGGGCGCCGCTCGGCTCTGCTCGCGCTACTCCGAAAGCCGCGGGCGGCGCGATCGTCGTGAACGGGTTCTGCCCGGTGGACTGATCTGCCGGACGGATCGGCGTCACCCCGGAAGCCGGGGCGCACGCAATGGAGCGGCCGCCTGCCGGCGACACGGATCGCCTGATCGCCACGCAGAGTCTCCGAGCGGTCTGGAGCCACCGGCCTGGTTATGCCGGCCCGGCATTACCCAGAGCGTTCCAAAGTATTTCCCGGGGTCCCGCCGCCACCGGTATCCTGTTGCGCATGAAATCTTCGTTCTACGCTCCGCCGGCGCCATCTGCGTCCGTTCCGCCGGACTCGCTCGTAGTGCGAACCTTGCTCGCCACCGCCCGGCAGCGTCCCGGCCTGGATGAAGCGCGTTGTCGGCTCGTGCTTGAATGGCTGCGCGCCGGCGCCGCGGTGCGCGCGGCCCTGCGGGAATCCCTGGCTCCCTGCGGCCTGACCGAACTGAAGTTTGCCGTCCTGGTGGTGCTCTTCACCCTCGACCCCGAGCCGAGCACCCCGGCTGACCTCGCCAGCCACGCCGGCGTTTCCCGTACCTCCATCACGGATGCGCTCGACGGTCTGCAAGCGCACCGGCTGGTGGCGCGCGAGCACGATACCGCCGATCGCCGCATCATCAATGTGCGGCTGACTAGGGCGGGCCGCGAGGCGGTCAACTCCGCGCTGCAGCGCTTTCTGCAGACGGCGGGCCACGTCGCCCGTTTCGTCGGGAAGGCTGAGCGCGCGGCCGCCGCCATCGTATGCGCACGCCTCAAGATCGGTGCCGGTGTCACCGAATGAATCCCTCCTCTTTCATGAGAAACCGTATCGTTATTCTCCCGCTAGTTGAAGATTCGTCTGTCTGGCTTCGTGGCCAAAAGATTTGGACCATCCGCAGCCTTTCGCCAATCACCACATGAAAAACCTATCTATTCTCGGCCTCTTGATCGCCGCGAGTGCAGCGTCTTGCTCCCGCACCCAAGCTCCGGCACCCCCCGCGCCGGAAGTGGCGACGGTGACGGTGGCCCGCCAGCCGGTCTTGTTGACCACCGAATTGCCCGGCCGCACCTCTCCCTACCTTATCGCGGAAATCCGGCCGCAGGTCAACGGGCTCATCCAGAAACGGCTCTTCACGGAGGGTTCCGACGTACAGGCCGGCCAGGAGCTCTATCAGATTGATCCCGCCCCCTTTCAGGCGGCGCTCGACGCCGCCAAGGCCGCCCTTGGCCGGGCTGAGGCCAGTCTGCCTGCCATCCGGTTGAAGGCGGATCGCTTCAAGGAAGCTCTGGCCGACAAAGCGGTCAGTCAGCAGGACTTTGATGATGCGGATGCGGCGCTGAAACAGGTCGAGGCTGATATCCTGTACTATAAAGCGACCGTGGAAACCGCCCGCATCAACCTGGGATACGCCCATATTGTCTCGCCGATCTCCGGTCGCATCGGGTCGTCCACGGTGACCGGTGGCGCCATCGTCACCGCGTATCAGCCCATGGCTCTGGCAACCATTCAACAATTGGATCCCATTTATGTGGATGTTCCCCAATCCACCAACGAACTGTTGCGGTTGCAGCGCCGCCTGGAGAATGGACTGCTCACCCGCGACGCGACGAACGCGAACCAGGTGCAGCTCATCCTGGGAGACGGCACGAAGTATCCGTTGCCAGGGACGCTGCAATTCCGCGACGTCTCGGTGGACCCGACCACCGCCTCCGTCATTCTGCGCGCGGTCTTTCCCAATCCGAATGGAGTTCTCCTGCCGGGCATGTTCGTCCGGGCGGTGGTAAAAGAAGGCGTCGACGAGCAGGCCATTTTGGTGCCCCAGCAAACGGTCTCACGCGATACCAAGGGGAATCCCGTGGCCTTGGTTGTGAACGCCGCCGGCAAGGTCGAGCAACGGCAGCTCAGCATTGACCGGGCGATCGGCTCCCAATGGCTCGTCTCCTCCGGTCTCGCGCCGGGCGACCGGGTGATTGCGGAAGGCATGCAAAAAGTGCGGCCCGGCGCCGAGGTGAAAGCGGTGCCCTTTGATGAGGGGCGGAAACAGCCGGGAAACACGGCCCAGCCGGCCTCAACTTCAAACTAACGGAACCGCGCCATGTTATCGCGATTCTTCCTGAAGCGGCCGGTTTTCGCCTGGGTGATCGCCATCATCCTGATGGTGGGGGGCTGTCTGGCGATCTACAAGCTGCCCATTTCGCAGTATCCCCCCATCGCCCCGCCGTCGGTCGCCCTCACCGCCACTTATCCGGGTGCCTCCGCGGAGACGGTGGAAAACAGCGTCACCCAGATCATCGAGCAGAAGATGACCGGCTTCGACAATCTGCTGTACATGAGCGCGACCAGCGACTCATCCGGTTCGGCCCGCATTGAGCTGACCTTTGCTCCGGGGACCGATCCGGATTTCGCCCAGGCCCAGGTGCAGAACAAGCTTCAGCTCGCCATGGCGAGCCTGCCGCAGGTAGTCCAGCTCGAAGGCGTCGACGTCAGGAAGAGCACTCGGAACTACCTGATCATCGTGGGCCTGGTCTCGGAAGACGGGAGCATGAACGGATATGATCTGCGGGACTATGCCGCATCCAACCTGGAGAAGGTGCTGTCGCGAGTGCCGGGAGTGGGCGAGGTACAGATCTTCGGCGGCCAGTATGCCATGCGGATCTGGCTCAATCCCGAGAAGCTGACCGATTACGGAATGACGATTCAAGATGTCGTCACGGCGCTGCAGGCCTACAACGTGGAGGTGTCCGGGGGTCAGTTCGGCGGGGCGCCCGCGGTCCAAGGCCAGCGGCTGAATGCCGCCATCATCGTCCAGAGCATGCTCAAGACACCGGCCGAGTTTGCCGCGATACCGCTGCGCATCAACCCGGACGGGTCCATCGTGCGCGTCGGCGACGTGGGCCGGACGGAGCTCGGAACCGAAGCTTACGACATGGAGATCTTTCATAACGGCAGACCCTCGACCGGGCTGGCCATCCGGCAGGCGGCCGGCGCCAACGCGTTGGAAACCGCCGACAATGTCAGGGCGAAAATGGAGGAGATGAGCCGCTTCTTTCCCCCCGGCCTGAAGGTGGTTTATCCTTACGACACCACTCCGTTCATCCGGGTGGCCATCGGCGAAGTGGTGAAGACCCTCATCGAGGCGATAGCCCTGGTGTTCATGGTGATGTATCTGTTCATGGGAAACATGCGGGCCACCCTGATTCCGACCATCGCGGTGCCGGTGGTGCTCCTGGGAACATTCGCGGCGCTGGGGCTTTTCGGATTCTCCATCAACATGCTGACCATGTTCGCCATGGTGCTGGCCATCGGCCTCCTGGTGGACGATGCCATCGTCGTGGTGGAAAACGTGGAGCGGATCATGAGCGAGGAGGGACTCTCGCCCCTGCAGGCCACCCGCAAGTCCATGGACCAGATCACGAGCGCCCTGATCGGCATCGGTCTCGTGCTCTCGGCGGTGTTCGGTCCGATGGCGTTCTTCCCCGGGTCGACAGGCATCATCTACCGCCAGTTCTCCATCACCATCGTCGCCTCGATGCTGCTTTCGGTGGTGGTCGCCCTGATCCTGACGCCGGTGCTGTGCGCCTCGCTACTCAAGCCGGTGGAGAAGGGGCATGAACCGGCGGAGACCGGGGTCTGGTTCCTGCGTCCGTTCTTCGGATGGTTCGACCGGATGTTCTTTCGATCGAGGGACCATTATCTGGAATTGGTGGGGCGCTCGCTGGCCAAGAAGCTGCGGTACGTCGCCGTCTTCGCGGTCATCGTGGTCGCCTTGGGTTTCCTCTTCCGGCGAATGCCCACCGCTTATCTCCCGGATGAAGATCAGGGGATGATGTTGGTTCAGGCCATGCTACCAGCCAACGCGACCCTGGATCAGACCACAAAGGTCATGGCGGGGATCTCAGACTACTTCCTGAAGAACGAGAAAGACGCCGTTGAGGCCGTCATGACGATTTCCGGCGTCAGTTTCGCCGGCCGGGGACAAAATTCGGGCATGGCCTTCGTCAAACTCAGGGACTGGGGACTCCGCGACCGTGCGGACCTGAAGGTTGGTGCCCTGGCCGGACGAGCCATGCGGGAGTTTTCCCGGATTCGTAACGCGATGGTGTTTGCTTTCGCTCCGCCAGCGGTCGCCGAACTGGGCATGTCGAAGGGATTCGACTATCAACTGCTGGACCGCGGCGGCCTGGGCCACGCCGGGTTGATGGCCGCCCGCAACCAACTCCTCGGCATGGCGGCAAAGGACGCCGTCTTGGCGAAGGTCCGGCCCAACGGTCTGGAAGACGTGCCCGAATACCGGTTTGACTTGGATTGGGATAAGGTCGGTGCGCTGGGGGTGCCCATCACCTCGGTTCAGAATACGATCTCGGCGGCCTTCGGCAGCGCCTATGTCAACGACTTCATTCAAGGCGGTCGGGTGAAGCGGGTCTTTGCCCAAGCCGATGCGCCTTACCGCATGCTGCCCCAGGATGTGGATAGACTCTATGTGCGCAATAACGCGGGCAAGATGGTTCCCTTTTCATCTTTTTCGTCCGGGCACTGGACTTCCGGGTCTCCGAAGCTGGAGCGTTTCAACGGCTTTCCGTCCATGAACATCGTGGGCGAGTCGGCGCCGGGGCGAAGTTCCGGCGAGGCCATGGATGTCATGGCCGGTTTCGTGCAGAAGTTGCCGCAGGGAATCGGCTATGACTGGAACGGGCTTTCCTACCAGGAGCGGCAGGCCAGCGCCCAAGCGGGTCCCCTTTACGCCTTCTCCATCCTGGTGATCTTCCTGTGCCTGGCGGCCCTGTATGAGAGCTGGCCCATTCCGATTTCGATCCTGCTGACCTTGCCGCTGGGAGTTATCGGCGGCGTGATCGCCTCGTCTCTCCGGGGATTGCCCAACGACGTCTATTTCCAGATCGGCCTGTTGACGACCCTCGGCCTGGCCACCAAGAACGCCATCCTAATCGTCCAGTTCGCCAAGGCCCGGGTGGAAGAGGGCATGGGGCTGATCGAGGCGACACTGGAAGCAGCAAGGCTGAGGTTGCGCCCCATCCTCATGACGTCGCTGGCCTTCGGATTCGGGGTCATGCCGCTGGCATTTGCGCACGGGGCCGGCGCCGGCGCCCAGAACGCCATCGGCACCGCCGTGCTCGGTGGCGTGGTCACCTCGACCTTCCTGGTGACCGTGTTTGCACCACTCTTCTTTGTGGTGATCGAGAAGACCTTTGGCAAAGGCAGCCGGCGACCAGCGGCCGAGAGCGTCAAGGCGAGTCAATCTGGAAATCGCTAAAATGAACAAACACCTTTTTCTTCTGCTGGCTGGAATTGCCATCGTCCCGGGCGGCTGTACGCTGGCTCCAAAATATGCGAGGCCGGCAGCTCCGGTCCCCGCAGAATGGCCGAGCGGTGCGGCCTACCAGAACACCCCGGCGGTACCAAACGCTCCGGAAGCCCAGGACCTGAGGTGGAGGGAATTCTTCGTCGACGAGAAACTTCAGCAAGTTATCGGAACGGCCCTGGCAAACAATCGCGACCTGCGGCTGGCCGTTTTGAATATGGAACAGGCCCGGGCCATGTACGGCATCCAACGAGCCGAGCTGTTGCCCGCGGTTGATGCAATTGGCAGCGGTAGCAAGTCCAGGGTTCCCGCTGACCTCTCGAGCACTGGAAGCCGGCAGATCACGGAACAATACAGCGTCAACCTCGGCGTCGCGTCATGGGAAATCGACTTCTTTGGCCGCATCCGCAGCCTGAAGGATGTGGCGCTAGAGGAATACCTGGCCACGGAGCAGGCCCGTCGCAGCGCACAGATCCTGCTGGTGTCGTCTGTTGCCGACACGTATCTCGCCCTGGCCGCGGATCGAGAGAACCTGACCCTGGCGGAAAGCACTCTTGCGACCCAGCAGGAGGCCTACAATCTGATCAAGCGCCGCCATGATCTCGGCCTCGTGCCCGACCTGGACCTTTATCGCGCGCAGGCGCAAGTGGATGCCGCCCGTGGAGACCTTGCCCGCTTCAGACAACTGGTGGCCCAGGATGAGAATGCATTGAACCTTCTGCTGGGCGCTCCGGTGCGAGGCGAACTCCGGCCAGCGGGGCTGGCCGACGTTACCCCTCCGAAAGAAATTTCTCCCGGCGTGTCCTCCGAGGTGCTCCTGCGCCGGCCCGATGTCCTCCAAGCCGAGAGCCTGCTTCGGGCGGCCAACGCCGACATCGGCGCCGCCCGGGCGGCGTTTTTCCCGCGCATTTCTCTGACGGGCGCGTTTGGCACCTCCAGCAGCGATCTCTCAAGACTCTTCAAGTCAGGCCAGGGTTCGTGGGACTTTGCACCGCAGATCGTGATGCCGATCTTCGATGCCCGCATATGGTCCGCGCACCGAGCCGCCACAGTGCAGCAGGAGATCGCCGTGACCCAATACGAGAAGGCGATTCAAAGTGCCTTCAGGGAAGTGGCCGACACCCTGGCCGTGCACGGCACGGTGGACCAGCAGCTGTCGGCGCAGCAATCCCTGGTCGATGCCGTTGCGGAAACCTACCGCCTGTCCAGTTCCCTTTACGACAAGGGAATCGACAGCTATCTGAGCGTCCTCGATGCGCAACGGTCCCTCTACGCAGCGCGGCAGGGACTGGTCTCTCTGCGCCTGGCGAAGCTCGTCAACGATGTGAGACTCTACGCGGTGTTGGGCGGAGGCTGGCAATCCGAGCCTGAACGGTAGCTGGGCCCCACGGCCAGCGCCGGATCGTCGCGAGCCCACCGCCGCCGGCGCTCCCGCCCCAGCCCGGCCGGCGGGGAAAGCGCTCGTCATCCGGCGGCCACCGGCCATCGTGATCGCCATGGAGCTGCGTCACCTGCGTTATTTCAAGGCCGTCGCCGCGACGCTCAATTTCAGCCGGGCGGCCGAACAGTTGCATGTCGCCCAGCCGGCGCTGAGCCGCCAGATCCACAATCTCGAGGAAGAACTCGGCACCCGGTTGTTCGACCGGAACCGCGTGCGCGTCCAACTCACCGACGCCGGCCGCACGCTGGTCGTCCACGCCGACAAGATCCTTGCGGAGGCGGACATCGCGATCGAATCGGTACGCGCCGCCGAGCACGGCACCGGCGGCCGGTTGATGATCGGCAACGATTGGCGGCTCTCGATTCATCTTATCCCCGAGACCATCGCCGAGTTTCGCACCCGCCACTCCGGGGTCGAGATCGCCCTGGTTGATCTTTCCACCCATGAGCAGATCGCCGCCTTGCGGGCTGGTCATGCCCACGTGTGCTTCCTGCCGCGCGACTCGGTTCCCACCCACGCCGACTTTGACTCCATGCTCATAATGAAGGCCGAGGTCAGGGTGGTGGTCGGCCGCCGCCATCGTCTGGCCCGGCGCCCGTCGGTCCGGTTGGCCGATTTCCGCAACGAGACCTTCGTCCGGCCGATCGACGGCCAGATGGAAGCCTACACCACCTTCGTCCTCCAAGCATGCCGCGTGGCCGGATTCGCGCCGATCTTTGTCTCCCACAAATGCTCGTCCCTCGAGGCATTCCTTACCCTGGCAGGCGCCGGGCTCGGGGCGGTGCTGCTGCCGGACATTCTCTGCCCGACCGACCGGCCGTCGGTGCGTTACCTCCAGTCTGACTGCCAGGCGATTGAGATTTACGCGGTATGGCTGCGCACGGAAACCTCCCGGCTACTGAACGATTACCTTGCGATCCTCCGGTCGCATGTCGTCGCAACCGGCATCCGGCCTGACCCTCCCGTCCGGCTTATTCGAGCAGCGCCTTGAACTTAAGCTCGATCTCGGCGAACTCCTTTTCCGGTTCCGAGCCGGCCCCGATGCCGCCGCCAGCGTAGGATGCCGGCCGGGCGAGCACGTCGAGCAGGCGCACGCACGCCGGTAACGCCGCGCGCACCGGCGTCGGCGTATGCAGGTGCTGGACGTTAGCCATCCGTTGCTGCGTCCGTGGCCGAGGATCCCGTTCCGGGCGTTGCCCGGACAGTCTGGTTTGGGCTGCCAGAGCATTATCGGAACGAAGACAACGCTGCCGCCGTTTGGACGGATATAAACCGGGCATTTTCGTCCTATAGTCTGTCACACGCTTTCTTGGCCAGAATACAGCCGCAGACTAGATCCCCCTGTTCGTTTCACTGAGTCGAAAAGTGGCCAAGCACGTTTTTTAACAGGACAGAGAAAGTGCTCATCTCTTTGCTGTAAAATGGCTGCCCGCATCTCGGAGGGCGATCCGAAGAGACTGAAGCAACTGGACCGGCGGATCATCGTTTATACGAGGGAAAATCCCAGTCACCTCCGTCGACCACCGTGGCCGGCGAAGCAAGTGCGTCGGGTCGAGGCGAACCATCACGCTAATCCAGCTTGCTCCACTTGCTTCAATTCCGCTTAGGGGTGGGATCCACTCGCGGAACGCGCGAAGTGTGGGGAGCTTCTCAATTCCTGGATCGGCTTTCCTCCACGGCCATTCCCCTGCCGCCTAGTCCTGAAGCAGCGCTTTCAAAGTCGCGCGCACGCGCTCCTCCTGCAGCAGTTGGCCGTGCTGCAATCCCAGCCATTGGATTTGCCGCACGACGCCGTCCAGGTCCGACGTTTTCTTCGCGAGCTTCAGCCGCGTCTTTTGGCGGGCATATTCCCGCCACGAAAACCATCTGTCAGAATTTGGAGGTAGAACGGTAGATTCTCCTCGCCGCCGGTTTGCTGGAGGCCGATTTCCCGCGTGTTGCAGTCTTCGACCGGTGGAGTCCACGCACCCTGCAATCGCTTGGGGTCCAGTCGCTCCAACCACTCCAGAAGCCGCGCGGCATCCGGCAGCAATCCATACCGCATCTCCAGCGTGGGCCCCCGCATCTCCTCTTCGATCGCCTTGAGCACAGACTCCCATTCCGCCGTCGGATGCAGCGTGAAGTGCCACACCGGTGCGTGGTCCTGAAAATCGTAGGACCGACGCAACGCGGGATTGAGCATGACCCCGCGGAAAAATTCGGCGAGTCGAGTGCCCAGGTTGTTCCTGTCGTCGAGGGGCAGCCCCGGGAAACACCGGAGTAGTTCGCGCCGGGTGGCGAGGCGATAAATGCTCACCGGCTGCGATCCCGTGGGCTTCGCTGCGCACAGTTTTTCGTAAACCAGGACTCTAAACTCATCGAAATCGGATTTGGAAATGGAATGCCAACGGGCTTTGCACTCGGGATTAACACCAATCGAGATCGGGCTGTGGCCGGCCGGAGTCGGTTGCCACGAGAAACGGTAGGTGTGCGGTCCCGACCCTTCACCTTGGGCTTCGAACCGGAAGCTGCCATTCGTCTCGCGTTCGAGTTCGAGGAGGTACGGCTCGAGGGCCAGATACCGGCCGAGCCCGATCTTGGCCGAGACTTGGCGTTCCGCCACGAAGTCGGCTCCCAACTCGCCACCCTCAACCAGCCGCAGCAATTTGGCCGCCTGCGACGACAGCCAGTAACGCGAATCGGTGCCGAGGAGGTGTGAAATCTCGCGGAAGACGTCCGGCCACTCCGCTGCCGCAGCCAGCCTGATCGCCAGCGTGCGCCGCCAGCCATCGTTGACCGGTTCGTAGGCGAACTGCAGGGAGGTCAGCTTGCGGTTGAGCGACGTGCAGACCCCCTCGATCACCGCGTGCGGGTCTCGTTCGTCATCCTTGCGGATACCGAGAGGGCTTCGCAATTCCGATGGGGTGAAGCTCTCGGAGAATCCCACCCGGCTGAAGTGCGGTCGCCCTTGCCGGACGATCCGTTCGAGCATCCAGCGCTCGGCGCGCGCCCGAACTTCCGGCAGCGGCAGCGGGGTCGCGGGTTGATCTTCGCCCGGGGCAGCCGACGCGCGCGGCTTCCTGGGTATCGGTGGATGCAGCAGATTTCTGACCGTCTGGGCGTAGGTTCCAAGCCGCGCCTGAAATCCCGGCGTCGCAATCACCGGTTCGATGAACTCCGGTGCGGCAGTCTTGTTCTCCAGCAGAATCTTGATCAGCCGGTAAACCCGGTCGGACGGAATGCGCCGCAGCGAATAACGGGCATCGCGAACGGCCTGATCGCCCGTGAACACCCATTTTGCCCCGCGCTTGCAGACATGCTCGATCACCTGCAAGGCGTCCTCGCTCCGGGAAGCGCCGCCCGGCCAATCGTCCAGCCGCGTCCGAATGAGCGAATCCAGGAGGTCCGAGCCGCCGTCAGCCTTGTCATTGAGAGGCGCACCGAGCTCCAACAAGTAATCGATCATCGGGATCGAGCCTTGGAGCCAGGCCGAGCGAAGCACCTTGCCGAGCGACTGCGGGTACTTCGCGGGCTTGAGTGCCTTGAGGATTTCCAGATTGCCGGCGGCCGCCGCCACCTCCAGCGCGGTCTCTTCCCCGTCGGGCTGATCACTTTGCGGAGCGGCCACGTCCGGCTGCGCCCCGGCCCAAAGCAACAGCGCGACGTTCTGCGGGCTTCCTTGCTGAACATGATGGACGAGCGCGCGATTGAGCTGGCGCTGCCAGTCCGGGAAACGATCGTGATACTCCTTGTAGATCCCGAGGAGGGGCCGGACGGTCGACGTGAGCCCATGGTATAAAGGATCGTCCGTCACCGCGTCCGCACCGCGATCGAGAAACAACCTGATCATGGCGGGATTCGCCCCATAGCATACCTGGGTGAAGCTCACGGAGCCGATCCCGACGCCTTGCTCCAGGAGCAGACGTGCCAAGTCAACGCGGCCACAATCGACGGCGAACTCCAGGGCATTGCCGTTGGCCAGAGGATCGGCGCCCGCGTTGAGCAGCGTTTTTGCGAGCGTGAGAAATCCTTTTTCAATCGCCACCTGCAGGGGGCTGCGACGGCGCGACTTCTTTCCCTCCGGGGGATCGAGCGGCTTGCCCGCCCTGATCCATGCTCCGACGAATTCCAGATCGCCGGCTCGGCAGGCTTCCATCAGAGGAAACAGTTCCTCAATCGACGCTGCGCGTTTGCTCATCATCGGGGGGCTTATTCCAAAGTGGCGCCCCCACGCAACCGCTATGCGTTGGGTTCGCCGGAGAGTCCAACGTTGGATTGACCAATATCCGAACGGACCGGGTCATTAAGCGGCGCGGCCGAAACAACCCGCCGTTACGACGCCATAGGAAAGTCAGAGGAACCAGCCACCTCTCCACCTGCCCGCGATAACCGCCCTTCCGTCGCGCCGGTCAAGCTGGACCGCAGCGCAGCGAGGAGGAGCTTGACGGGCGCGGACAAAAACGGGCGGCGGGCAGGCGGAGTCCCCCACCCCCAACAAGCAAGCTCTTGAGGTGGAACGGGAACGGTCCGCTGAGGGCTGGAGCCACAAGCGTGGTCTGCTTTGAATCATCCAATGATTAACAATGGGTTATGCTACGATTTCACTTGAAAAGCCTGTTTTACTTGTCAGTAAAAGGCCTATCTTGAGTAAAAGTCGTACCATCGCCACCGAGCACCAGCTCGTTACTGCCGCTCGTGATTTCCTGCTGCAGGATCACGAATTGGAATGGCGTTTTTTGCCGGAATCCAACCCGGGGGTTGACCGCGGCTACGATGCCCTCCTGCGCCTGCGCCTGGACGGTCGTTCCCTGACCTTCGCCGTCGAATACAAGGTGGCGCTCAGTGCGCGCACCGTGCAAGCCCTCGCCGGGCGCAAGCTGTCCCATCCGCCCCTCCTCATCACGGCGAAACTGACGGAGAACATCCTGCGGCTCTGCCGCGAACATCGCATCAACTGCCTCGATCTGAACGGCCGGGTCTGGATTCGCCAGGACGGCGTGCTGATCGACCGCGCGGCCCGCCCGCAGGCGGATTTCAAACCGGCGCAACGACCGCCGGACGTCTTCTCGCCCAAAAGCTCGCGGCTCGTCCGCACGCTGCTCGCCCACAAAGACCGCCCGTGGTCGCAAGCGGAGCTCGTCACCGCGACGCAACTCAGCACCGGCCTCGTGTCGCGCCTCACGCGCCATCTGCAAGACGAAGGTTACCTCCAGCGCGAAGGGCGCGCGTTTCGCGTGGTGCGCCCCGGCGATTTGCTCGACGCGTGGGCGGCGCAGGACCGCTGGGCGAAGCGCGTCACGCTCCGGCAATACGCCGTGCTGGCGCCGGATCTCGAAAGCCTCGCCGAAAACCTGCTGCGTTCCCGCCCCGCCGAGCGCATCGCCTTCACGCAATGGTTCGCGGCCAACCTGCGCTTTCCCTACACCCCCGCCCCGCTGGTGTCCGCCTACGTCTCCACGTTTCCCGACGAGTCCCTGCTGAGCGACCTCAAGGCGCGGCCGGTGAACGAAGGCGGGCGTCTCTGGCTCATCGTGCCGAACGACCCCGGGGTGTTTCACCATCCGCGTGTCGTCCGCGATTTTCCGCTCGTCTGCGACCCGCAAATCTACCTCGATCTCCTGCCGGTCGGACTGCGCGGCCCCGATCAAGCGCAGGCCTTGCGCCAATGGGAGGATTTCTGCCGATGACCAAATACCCGCATCATCATGCCTACCCGGACGGCAGCACCGATCTCGCCGTCGCCGCCTTGCTGACGGTCTGGAGCTCGCTGGCCGACTATCAGGAAGACCTCGTGCTGGTGGGCGGCCTCGTGCCGAAATTCCTTTGCGCCCATCCGCCGGAAGCGCTGCCCGCCGTGACGATGGACGTGGACCTGGGCATCGCGCTCGGCGCGACGGGAGGCCAATACGGCACGATCAGCTCGCATCTCCAGGGCCTCGGCTTCAAACGCGAGGAGCAGCGTTTTCGCAAAGACATCAACGGCCTGCCGCTCTTCGTCGATTTTCTCACCGAAACCGGGAAATCCGGCCAGACGGCCGCGATGGTGGACGACATGCCGGTCAGCTCCTTCCCCGGCGTCAACCGCGCGCTGGCCGTCCATCGCCTCGTGCCCGTCAGCGGCCGGGACTTCTTCGGCGGCCAGCAGAACTGCCGCGTGAAAGTCTGCGAAATCGGCCCGTGGCTCGTCCTGAAACTGAACGCATTTGCCCGCCGCCAGCAGCCCAAAGACGCCTTCGACATTTACCAAGGCGGGCTGCACTACGACGGCGGCAGCGAACTCGCGGCCCGGCGCTTCCAAGAAGAAGCCCGGGAGAATTCAGGCTACCCGGCGGCAAAGGAAGCCCTCGCCCTGTTCTTTGGTTCCCCGGAGGCAAGTGGGCCGGCTCGGTGCGTTGAATTCATGATCGGCGGATTACAGGGGCAAATGCCCGGGGCCGATTTTCAGTTTAGACGGGGTCAGATCATCAACGACCTGTTGGACATCGCGCGCCTTTTGTCGGGATGATCTCGGCGGGCTATCCTCGCCGAGAGTCCGGAGATGGCTGTATTGCTACGCAATTAGGGGGAGCCCGGAGCAATCTGCAGCGACCAGCGCGAGCCGCAGTTTGCGATGGCTCTCCCCTCCCCACCTGGACCAAGCAGTCGGCCGGGGTTGCGCAGCGGCGGAAAGCGCAGCGTCCGGCCGCGCAGCAACCCCGGCTGTCTGCGCCTGGTCCCCAGTTCCGCCTTGGACTCGCCGGCTCCGGTTTTCTCCGTCCCGCGAGAGGAGCGAATGCTCTTGCCGGGGAATGGACCGCGAGGGGCAATCTCGATAGAGTCAACAGCCGACAGGCGACGCGGTCTTCTTCGCACCGCCGGAGATACAGTCGTTTTCGAGGCGAGCGCCTCTGCTGCGGTTTTTGTACGATGGTTCCAGCTGTCTTTTGTCCTCTGGTCTCTGCCCGCTGACATCTAGCTCCCGGCCTACTCTTTTTCAGCTAGAAACCGGCGTTGCGTTAAAGATTCCGAAAGCTACAAATGGTGCTTTTACCTGCGCCATGCCCCCCAAAAAAACCGTCGCCGCAAGTCTTAGTCACTTGGAGTCATACCTATGGGAGGCAGCAAACATTCTCCGTGGTCCCGTCGACGCGGCTGACTTTAAGACCTACGTTTTTCCGCTGCTCTTCTTCAAACGTATCTCCGACGTGCACGACGAGGAGTATCGGGCTGCTCTCGCGGAATCCGGGGGCGATGAGGAATACGCTAAATTTCCACAGAGCTACTGCTTTCAGATCCCCGACGACTGCCACTGGGAGGACGTACGCACTGTCGCGACCAACGTCGGCCAGGCGTTGCAAAAGGCTATGCGTGGCATCGAGAAGGCCAACCCAGAGAAACTTTACGGAATCTTTGGCGACGCGCAGTGGACCAACAAAGACCGGCTCCCCGATTCGCTGCTCCGCGATCTCATCGAGCACTTTTCCGGGATTAACCTCGGCAATCAGGCGGCGCAGGCCGACGTACTCGGCCAGTCCTACGAATATCTGATCAAGAAGTTTGCCGACGCCACGAACAAGAAGGCGGGCGAATTCTACACGCCACGGCCGGTGGTGCGTCTGATGGTGAACATGCTCGACCCTAAGGAAGGCGAGTCCATCTATGACCCGGCATGCGGCACGGGAGGCATGCTCCTGGAGGCCGTGCACCATGTCCGTGAGAAACACGGCGACGACCGCACGCTCTGGGGTAAGCTTTTTGGGCAGGAGAAGAACCTGACCACGTCTGCGATTGCCCGCATGAATCTCTTCCTACATGACGCGGCGGATTTCCAGGTTGTGCGGGGTGACACGTTGCGCAGTCCAGCTTTCTTTTCTGGCGACAACCTCGCCACGTTCGATTGCGTCATCGCCAATCCGCCGTTCTCGCTGGAGAATTGGGGCGACGAAGTCTGGGCAAGCGATCCCTACGGACGGAACTTCGCCGGGATGCCGCCGGCCAAGAGCGGCGACTATGCTTGGGTGCAGCATATGATTAAATCCATGGCGCCGAAGACCGGACGCATGGCAGTCGTGCTGCCGCATGGAGCGCTCTTCCGCATGGGTAAGGAGGGCGAGATTCGGAAGAAGATTCTTGGCATGGATCTTATCGAGGCCGTTATCGGCCTCGGGCCGAATCTTTTCTACGGCACCGGTCTCGCTGCCTGTATCCTCGTCTTCCGTCAGCGCAAGGCGAAGGATCGGAAAAATAAGGTACTCATTCTCGATGCCTCGAAGGAGTTCAAGACTGGCCGGGCTCAGAACGAGCTGCTGCCGCAGCACGTCGAGCACATTCACCAGTGGTATCGTAATTTTAAGGATGTGGACGGTGTCGCCCACGTGGTGACGCTCGACGAGATCGCCGCCAACGAACACAACCTCAACATCCCGCGCTACGTCGAACCGAAGGTCGATCAGGAAGCACTGACCGTGGATGAAGCGATGAGGCGTCTGAGAACAAGCGCTGAGACCGCGTTTGCTGCGGAAGAGGAGCTGATCGCGATACTTAAAAAGGAGGGAATTCTGTCATGAGCCGAACTATTCTTTATTACCCAAACATCGAAGTGCCAACCTGGGGTCTATGGATTCGGCGCGCATTACTTTACTGGGATAATATCGCTGCAATTGTCCCCCGCAGCTAGCATACGATGGCCAATCCGCCCTATTCCATCAAGCAGTGGGACCGCGACGCCTTCGCCTCAGATCCGTGGGGACGCAACCTCTACGGCACACCGCCACAGGGTCGGGCGGACTACGCGTTCTGGCAGCACATACTTTGCAGCCTTGCACCGAAGACTGGTCGCTGCGCCATCCTCTTCCCGCACGGCGTCCTTTTTCGACAAGAGGAAGCGGAGATGCGACGCAAACTTATCGAAGCCGATGTCATCGAATGTGTCCTAGGGCTCGGACCGAACCTCTTTTACAACTCGCCCATGGAAGCCTGCGTCGTCATTTGCCGAACGGCCAAACCCAAGACGCGCAAAGGTCGCATCCTTTTAATCAACGCCGTCAACGAGGTCACCCGTGAACGCGCTCAAAGTTTCCTCACCGACGAACACATCGAGCGCATCGTCAAAGCCTACGAACAGTTCAAGAACGAACCTGGCTTCGCTTGTGTCGCCACGCTGGATGAAATTCGCGCCAAGGACGGCAACCTGAGTATTCCGCTTTACGTCGGAACAAACGCAACGAATGGCTCGGCTAGCTCCAACACGGTCGAAGCTGGCCTTTCCAAACTACCCGATGCGCTCAGTGCATGGCTCGGAAGTTCTGTCAAAGTGCGCGATGCATTAGCGGCATTATTGAAGAAGAACACTGCTCCCTAGCATTGCGCGTCGGGTTATCCAATGGCGAGATCACGGTAGAACTGTGCGACGGCTATTTTATCGTACTTGCCGGAAATCATATTGGAAAAATGCCAGGGAGCAATGACTGGAAGGCATTTTCGCGAGTCAAAATCATCCGGATCGAAAAACCATGACTGAAAATCTCCGCTTCCTGCCTGACTGGGCTTCCCCTCCCGGTGATACAATCGTCGATCTTCTCGACGAGCGAGGTCTCTCACAACCGGAATTTGCCCAACGGCTCGGACGGGCGCTATCGTTCGTGAACCAACTCGTTGCTGGTCAAGTGGCGATCACTTTGGAGATCGCCAAGGGATTAGAGGGGATATTGGGTGTGCCGGCATCGTTCTGGATACACCGGGAATGTTCTACACGGGACAGAGAAAGTCGGAGGTGCAAGCCCTAGTTTGGGGTGATCTCCACCTGGACTCCAATAAACCGTATGCCTTGTTCCGGGAGGAAACAATGAAGGACGATGACAAACGCGCCGTCCCGCTACGCCGTGAGATTGCTGCGCAGTTATTGACCATCCGGCACGAAAAGGTCGACCCGACGAAACGGGTGTTCTGGTGGTGTTGGCCGACGTACGATATTTTACGGGGCGATTTGAAACGTGCTGGCATCGAGTGGAAGGACGGGCTGGGTCGTCGCGTTAACCTCCATTCGTTTCGTAAAACAATGCAGAGCCTAGGTGTCCGCTTCGGCATCAACCAACGGGCTGCGCAGGAAATCCTTGGTCACTCGGATGCCAATCTTACGGCACGTGCCTATACCGATGTTGCGTCACTTCAGCTGCACGACGAGATCGCCAAGCTGCCGTGGATTTCGACAGAAGGAACCGTGGCACAACACGGGGCACAAAATTCCGGCGTTTCACGTCCCACCGCGTCACTTACTGACATCTGCGCGCAACTGATCGAAGCGGTGAAAGTCTCTGGCACAGAGAGCGTAAGTCGCGCTTTGGCGTCTTCTGTCACTTCGCTGCATTCCTGCGAGATGGCTGCCCAGGCTGGGATCGAACCAGCGACCAAGTGATTAACAGTCACCTGCTCTACCGCTGAGCTACTGGGCAGTGTTGCGATACTCTGTCACCACGGTTGCCAGCGACCAAGTGATTAATCCCGGCCCACCGGGACTCACCGCTAAGCTACTGGGTAACGCGGCAAAAAGAGGGTCTACAAGAAAATCCACCCCGGCAATGTCAATCCCGTTATGCCACGCTGCCCTCAGACGGTAATTGGTCCCCCAAATCCGCGGTGTCCAGAGACTGATCATGATGGCGGGGAGCGCAGCAATGACGCAGGTGGCAATCAGGATCGTCGAACGCACGTATGATCCAGCATTGTCTTTTTCCAAAGGCTGCGAGAGGTATCCTCCTCCATTTCGCGTCCTTCATGCTCAAATCCGGCATTCTCAATCCCGCCGTCCTCAGCCTGCTGGCGCGCGTGCGCCACACCAACACCCTCGTCATCGCCGACCGCGGCTTCCCTTTCTGGCCGCAGATTGAAACCGTCGACCTCTCCCTGGTCGACGACGTGCCCACCGTGCTCCAAGTGCTCGACGCGCTCCGGCCCAACTTCCAGATCGGTCGCGTCTTCGCCGCCGAGGAGTTTCTGCACCACAACGACGCGGCGCGGCAGCAGGCGCTCATCTCGCGTCTCGCCGGCATTCCGCTGCTGTTCGAGCCGCATGCCGCCTTCAAGCAGCGCGTCCCCGGGGCCATCGGGCTGATCCGCACCGGCGATACGATCCAATACGCCAACCTCATTCTCGAGTCCGCCTGAGATGCCCACACCTTTCTCCTATCCCTGGGTGGCCGATGCCGGCGACGGCACCTACCGCAACCCCATCCTGCACGCCGATTATTCCGACCCGGACGTCATCCGGCACGGCGACGATTTCTATCTGACCGCCTCCAGCTTCAACTGCACGCCCGGGCTGCCGATCCTCCACTCGCGCGACCTGGTCAATTGGACGATCATCAATCACGCCATCAAAAACGTGCCGCATCCGCGGTATCGGGAGGTGCAGCCGGGATGCGGCGTGTGGGCGCCTTCGCTCCGGTTTCACGCCGGCAAATTCTGGATCTTTTTCCCGATGCCCGACGAGGGCATCTACCTGACCACCGCGGAGAATCCTGCCGGCCAATGGAGCGACCCGCACCTCGTGCAGGAAGCCAAAGGCTGGATCGACCCCTGCCCTTTCTGGGACGACGACGGCCAAGCCTATCTGGTGCATGCCTATTCCAAATCCCGCGCGGGCATACGGGACAAGCTGCACGTCCGTCCCATGGCGCCCGACGGTTCGCGCATCCTCGGCGAGGGCAAAATCGTGATTGATGCACCGCACCACCCGGCGCTCGAAGGTCCCAAGATCCACAAGCTCAACGGCTGGTATTACATTCTCGCCCCGGGCGGCGGCGTGCCCACGGGCTGGCAGGTGGCCTTGCGCTCGCGCGACATCTACGGCCCCTACGAAGAGAAGATCGTCCTCGAGCAGGGCTCCACCAAGATCAACGGGCCGCACCAAGGCGCCCTCATCGACCTGCCCAACGGCGGGTGGTGGTTCCTGCATTTTCAGGACGCCGGCCCCTTCGGCCGCATCACGCATCTGCAGCCCGTCAAATGGCAGGACGAGTGGCCGCTCATGGGCGTGGATTACGACGGGAACGGCGTCGGCGAGCCGGTGGCCACCTCACGCAAGCCCGCCGTCGCGGTGAACTCCCCGGTCGCCGTGCCGCAGACCAGCGACGAATTCGACGGGCCGAAACTCGGACTCCAGTGGCAATGGCATGCCAACCACGAGGATTCCTGGTGCTCCCTCGCCGCGCGTCCCGGTTATCTCCGGCTCTTTCCGCAGCCCCTACCGGCCGGAGGTGATTTAGGCAAGGCACCCAACCTGCTGATGCAAAAATTCCCGGCGCGGCTGTTCACCACCGAGACCGCCCTCGATTTCCATCCCGGCAAAGCCGGGGAAACGGCCGGCTTGGTGGTCGTGGGTGGCGGCATGCATGCCTCGCTGGCGCTGACCCATGCGTCCGAGGGCAACCAGCTGCTGTTCCAGATCAACGGCGAGACGTACTTCAAGACGGCTGCGCCCGCGGGGGAGGTGCGCCTCCGGATCGCCGTCGATGAAACGGCGAAATGCACCTTTTGCTTCGCCTCCCCGAACGGTCCGTTCACGACGCTGGAAAAAACGTTCCAAGCGCGGGAAGGCGGCTGGATCGGCGCCAAGGTCGGCCTCTTCGCCGTAGGGGCCAGCGCAGGCGGCGACACGGACGGTCGTGCCGACTTCAGCTACTTCCGGTTTCTCCCGGAAAAGCCGGCGGCGACCTGATCCGGCCGCATGCCAGGCTGAGCCGAAGCTGCGACCGCCCGCCGGATTGATGGTGGAAATCCGGCGTTTGCGGTTGCTGCGATCAGAGTCGCCCATACGTTTCAAGGCAAAACCCGCCCCCTGCCATGTGCCTCGCCGTTCCCGGAAAAATCCTCGAAATCATCGGTGAGGATCCCTACTTCCGCACCGGCCGCGTGAGCTTCGGTGGCATCATCAAGCAGGTGAGCCTCGCGTGTGTGCCGGAGGCCCGAGTCGACGACTATGTGCTCGTGCACGTCGGCATGGCCCTGAGCGTCGTCGATGAAAAAGAAGCGGCGGAAGTGTTCACCTACCTCAAGGAGATGGGCGAACTCGCGGAGCTGACAACCCCGCCTCCGGCCGCGCCCCGATGAAGTTTGTCGACGAATTTCGCGACGCGGCGGCGGCCCGGCAGCTGGCCGCGGTGATTGCCCGCCGCGTCACCCGGCCCTGGACGATCATGGAAATTTGCGGCGGGCAGACCCACAGCATCGTCAAGTTCGGATTGGATGAATTGCTCCCGCCCAGCATCACCCTGGTGCACGGCCCCGGCTGCCCGGTGTGCGTGACGCCGGTCGAATTGATCGACGCCGCGGTCGCGCTGGCGACCCGTCCCGGCGTGACGGTCTGTTCCTTTGGCGACATGCTGCGCGTGCCCGGCACGGGCGCCGACCTGCTGACGGCCCGGGCGCGCGGCGGCGATGTCCGCATGGTTTACTCGCCGCTGGATGCCGTGACCTTTGCCGCGCAGAATCCCGGCCGCGAGGTGGTGTTTTTTGCGGTCGGCTTCGAGACCACGGCGCCGGCCAATGCCATGGCGGTAGTGCAGGCCCGGCGCCTGGGACTGCGCAACTTTTCCCTGCTGGTTTCACACGTGCTGGTGCCGCCGGCCATCGAGGCGATCCTGTCCGCGCCGGACAACCGCGTGCAGGGCTTTCTCGCCGCCGGACACGTCTGCACCGTGATGGGCACCGCCGAATACGGCCCGCTCGCGGCCCGCTTCCACGTGCCGATCGTGGTGACGGGTTTCGAGCCCGTGGATATTCTGCAGGGCGTGCTGGCATGCATCGAGCAGTTGGAGGCCGGCCGGGCCGAGGTGGCGAACGCCTATGCCCGCGCCGTCCGCACGGAGGGAAACGTGCACGCCCAGCGCGTGATGCGCGAGGTCTTCGCGACCGTCGATCGCAACTGGCGCGGCATCGGACGCATTCCCCGCAGCGGTTTCGCGCTCCGCCCGGAATTTACGGAGTTTGACGCGGCCCGGCGCTTCGGCGTGGCCGGCGATGCGCCGCCGGAGTCGACCGAGTGCATCAGCGGCCTGATCATGCGCGGCGTGAAAAAGCCGCACGAGTGCCCGGCGTTTGGCACCCGCTGCACGCCGGAACATCCGGTCGGCGCGCCCATGGTATCGAGCGAGGGCGCGTGCTCCGCCTATTACCGCTACCGGCTGCGGAAAACAGAGGCCGCGGCCGCGAGCACGTAAACGCCTTGTCGCCGCGGTCGGCGACACCGGCCACAGCTCAGCAGATCCGCGGCAGTTGCTCGCCGCTCAGGCGGTCGAGAATGCGGTCGACCCCGATCACGCTGCGCAGGGTGACTTCGCCCGCCGGTCCGGCGCGCACAGCGCCGATGCGCGTCGGCGGCCCGCCGGGCGCGGTGCGGGCCAGCGTGGCAAGCGCCGCCTCCGCCTGCGCCGCCGGCACGAAGGCGACAAACCGCCCCTCGTTCGCGACGTAAAGCGGATCGAGTCCGAGAATTTCGCAGGCCCCGCGCACCGGCTCGCAAACCGGCACGGCGGCTTCCTCCAGCGCCACCGCCCGTCCGGCGGTCTCGGCGATTTCAATCACTGCGGTCGCCAGTCCGCCGCGCGTGAGGTCGCGCAGGCAGTGCACCTCGACGCCGGCCGCGAACAAGGCCTCCACCGCCGGCCAGAGCGGCGCGCAGTCGCTCTCGATCGGCGACTCGAACGCGAGGCCCTCGCGCTGCGCGAGGATCGCCATGCCGTGGCGCCCGATGTCGCCGCTGAGCAACACCACGTCACCGGGACGCACGGATGCCGGTGCGATCACCCGGTCGTGCTCCACCCACCCGATCCCGGCCATGTTCACATAAAGGCCGTCGCCCTTGCCGCGTTCGACCACCTTCGTGTCGCCCGTGACGATCTGCACTCCGGCTTTTCGCGCCGCCTCCGCCATCGCCGCCACGATGCGTTCCAGCGTCGCGACCGGCAGACCCTCCTCGAGAATGAAGCCGGCGCTCAGCCAGCGTGGCCGGGCGCCGCACATGGCGAGGTCGTTGACCGTGCCGTAAACCGCGAGCCGGCCAATGTCTCCGCCGGGGAAAAACAACGGGCTGACCACGTGCGAATCCGTCGTGAACGCCAGCCGGGCTCCGGCGGGCGCGGCGAGCACCGCCCCGTCATGACGCGCGTTGAGGGCCGGATTGTCGAAGGCCGGCCCGAAGATGCGCTCGATCAACTGCTGGGTCAGCCGTCCGCCGCCGCCATGCGCAATCTGAATCTCCGCGTGGCCGGTCAGCGGGGCGGGACAGCTGTAATTCGCAGGGTTGGGGGCGGTTTCGGCCACAGCCCCAGCCTACCCACCCTGCCGGCGCTGACAAGCCGCCAGCCGACTTTCGACCCCCGTGGTCCGCGCCGGTGAATCCAGGCGATTGACCGCGGGGCTGCCGCGCACGATGGTAGGCACCCATGTTGAGTCTGGCCAAAACCACCGGCTATGCGATTGCAGCAATGTCGCATCTGGACCCGCCCGGCGGCCGGCCGGTCGGTCTCCGTGACATCGCCCGGCGGGCGCGCGTGCCTTATGCCTACCTTGCCAAACGCATGCCCGGACTGGTGGCGGCCGGACTGGTGCGGAGCGTCCGGGGCAAGCGCGGCGGTGTGCTGCTGGCCCGCCCGCCGGAAGAGATCACGCTGCTGCAGGTCAGCGAAGCGGTGGAGGCGTGCCAGTGGCTCGGGCGCTGCCTGCTGGGGCTCGTCACCTGCAGCGATGAACGCGCCTGCCCCGTGCACAATTTCTGGAAAGACGCCCGCCAGCAGATCGAATTCACGTTGCGCTACACGACGCTCGCGGACGTGGTTGCCCACGAACGCCGAATGGCGCGCAGCCGCGTGGCGCAGTAATTTTCCCTCCGACCCACCCCCGCGGTTTCTGCAACCAGCCGCCGCAGGCGGACGGTAACGGGCGATCAATGCGGATGCCGGTGTCGCAAAACGTGCGGACGTTCCAGCCCGTGCGCCAACATCAGGGCTTCGTCATTCAGAAGCTCCACGGTCGGTCCTTGCGCGACCACGGCTCCTTGATCGAGAACGATCACCCGCGAGCAGATCTCGACGACCAGTTCGAGGTCATGCGTGGCAATGATCTGCGCGACCGACAGCGAACCGAGCAGAGCTTTAAGCTCGCGTCGTCCCCGGGGATCCAGGTCGCTGCTTGGTTCATCGAGAGCCAGCAGGCGGGCCTCACACGCCAGCAGACCGGCCAGGCCCACGCGCCGTTTTTCTCCCCGGCTCAAATGGTGCGGCATGCGCTCTTCCAGATGGGCAAGGCCGACCTGCGCCAACGCTCGCGCGACGCGACCTGATAACTCCGGTCCGCGCACGCCCAATTGCTGCGGGCCGAAAGCGACGTCCTCCCACACGGTGGGGCAGAACAATTGGTCGTCCGGGTCCTGGAAGAGCAAACCGAGTTGGACGCGAATGGCCGCCAAATTTGGCTCAGCCAGCGGAGTTCCAAACACGCGGACGGCAGGTTCCGGCGGCGGATGCTCCGGCAGCAGGCCGTTC
The DNA here is from genome assembly GCA_049513315.1 of Opitutaceae bacterium. Taxonomy (GTDB): domain Bacteria; phylum Verrucomicrobiota; class Verrucomicrobiia; order Opitutales; family Opitutaceae; genus Fen-1467. The sequence goes on along the minus strand of JBEKWG010000008.1, from coordinate 14,911 downwards.
AGGTGCAACAGCAGGGTGGACTTGCCCGCCCCATTGGGGCCGATCAGGCCGACGCGTTCGCCTTCAGCGACGGAAAACGACACATCGCGCAAGGCTTCGGTGCCGTCCGGATAACGGTAACCGAGGTGGTGAACTTCGAGGGCGTTCATAGCTTCCATCCCCGCGCGCACATGGCCGCATAGACGCGCTCGGCGCGCTCCGAGGTCCGGACAAACAACTGCGCCGCGACGGTCGCCGTCAGCTGCCATGCGAACACGCGCCCGCTCGTGAACGTGCGGCTGCGCCGCGCCCGGCGCAAGCGCCCCATCTCCTCAAACAACACAAACAGGTAGCGATGCATGAGGGCGAGCGTGACGACGAGCAGCGGGGGCACCCGCAGCCGCCGGAACACCTGCAACAGATCGGTGAAGCGGGTGGTCGAATTCAGCAGAATGACGCAAGACAGGCAAAGCGTGCTCTTGGCGAGCATGGCCAGGAACATCTGCAGGCCGTGGTCCTGCAGCAGCGCCAGCAGCGCGACGCCGACGGCAAATGGTTCCGCGATCAGCAGGCGCCGGCCGAGATGCCGCAGCGGAACCGAGGTCAACAAAGCCACCAGCAACAGACCGGCCCCCATTCCGGCATAGGCGGGCCACGCCGTGCGGGGCAGGAGCACGCTGACCAACACGCCCACGGCCGCGCCCAGCAGTTTGACCGGCGCGGGCAGACGGTGAATCAAACTGGCCCCGTGCCGGTAGGGATTGAGCAGCTCTTCATGCACAAGGGGACGCACCTCCGGCGTCGCGGCCCTGGGCGGCGTCACCCCGCGGGGTGAGCGCGCGGGCCAGGACATAGGCCAGCACAAAAGCGACCAGGGTGCCGACGCCGTCCGCCACAATCGTCGAGGACACCGCGGATCGAAAACCGGGAATCGTATAATGAGGAAGCGGGGCGGTCATGACGGCCGTCGCCATGGCCTTGTGCTCGAAACCGAGCGCCGCCGCGACTTTTTCCAATCCGTCCGGCCAGCCGGAGGTGAAGGGAGCGACGAAAACCACCAGACCCAGCGACACGAGCAAGCCATAAGCCGTCAACTCCGTGTAGTGCGATGGGGCGGAGGTCGGCGGACGCGAGGCCAGCAATTCGGGACGCGCCCTGGCCACCGCGGCGACGACCAACGTGGTGATCACGGCTTCGCCGATGGCGATCAGCATGTGAATACCGGCCATGGCGGGAAACGCCACCTTCCACGTCACCGTGCCGGAAAACGCCAACTGCCCCGCACAGACGATGGCGGCAATGACGGTGGAGCACCACGCCGCGAACGCGGTCGCCAGCAACCGGGAGCGCAGGCTGTCGCCCGCCGCACGCCGCACGAGCGCGTAGATGGCATAGCCGACGCCGGGCGCCACGATCGCCATGTTGAAGATGTTGGCGCCCAGCGCCGTCACGCCGCCGTCCGCGAACATGAAGCATTGCACGATCAGGACCGCCGTCATGGCCAGCACGGCGGCGCTGGGACCGAGCAGAACGGCGACGAGGACGGCGCCGATCAGATGTCCCGACGTTCCTCCTGCGACCGGGAAGTTGAGCATCTGCGCGGCAAAAACGAACGCCGCGGCGAGGCCGATCAAAGGCACCCGGCGCACGGAAAACGAGCGGCGGACCGAGTGGAGGGCAATCCCTATCCCCATCGCTGCCATTCCAGCGCTGATGACCGCCGTCTTCGCATCGAGGAATCCGTCTGGAATGTGCATGTCGCGAGTTTCTCCTGCTAGTCTCGCCTCTGAAAGCAGAAAATCCAAATCAACCTGACGAATTTCGGATCGTTTAAACACGAACGGCGATCCTTGCGCCGGTCACCGTGGCGCGGATCGACATCGGGCATTGGGAGGGACGCGCGGCGCTGGCGGCCATTCATGGCCCCCACGACGTCGTGGCGGCGGACGTGCTGCCGCCGCCGGCGGAGCTGACTGCCGCGCTCAATCGGCATGGCTTCGCGATTGCCGGCTGCATCGACGACGACCAGGAGATCTACGTCGAGGCCGTGCACGGCTGAAAATTCCCGTCAGCCGACGAGGATTCGCACGCGCCGGCTGACCTCGGGCAGGGCCGCGGCTACGGCCGGAGAGAGCTCGAGCGTCATGGGTTTCAACTCGGCGATGGAAACGGTGATGACGTCGATTTCCGGCAGGGGGCCGAGCAGCGCCGCGGCGGTGATCAGATCGCGCAACCCGATGTCGTGCGCCCCGAGCGCCGGGGGAAAGTCGGCGGCAACCCGCGCGCGAAACTGGGCAACCGTGCCCGGCGGCGACCCGTCGCGGGTGGCGTCAATGAGAATGACGCGCGCATGGCTGCGCAGCAGATCAAGGAGGTGAAATCCACCCGTGCCGCCGTCCACGAGGTGCACATGGGGCGGCCATGTATCCATTTCAAGGGCGCGGAAAGCGTGCACCCCCACCCCTTCGTCACCTACGAGCAGGTTACCCACGCCCAGCACGAGCACCTCGGCCGGCGGCGGCGCTGGTGCGGCCGGAGCCGCCTGCCCGTCAGAATGGAGCATGGCCATTCCCCTGCTCAAATCAGCAGAACCCACGAATCGCGCGTCAGGGTGGAGGGCGGACCTCCCGGTCCGCCGCGGCTCGGTGGGAACCTCGCCCTCCATTTTTCCGGTCTGGTTGAATAAACGGCTGATGGCGATCATGCGGGTCAGCGGGGCGGAGGCTTCGCGGCGTCCCGGGGCGGCTTGGGCGAAAGCGGGAACCAGGACCGGCCGTTGCCTTTCAGCGTGTCGGGATGCACGAACTTCCATCCTCCGACCATCGACGACATCACCCCGTGCCCCTCGACGTAGTCGTGGTAAAACACGAGGTAGACGTGGACGATCGTGAAGATCACGAAGAACCACATGGCCATGTAGTGCCACTGCCGCAGCCCGTAGTCGCCGCCGAAAAGCGGCACCGCCCACTTGAAGAGCTGGGGGAACCACGCTTGGCTCATCGAGGCGTACATCGCGAAGCCGCTGACGACCTGGAAGAGGAAGACCAGGAACATCGCGAAATAGGTGAAGTACGCGAGGGCGTTGTGACCGACCGCTTCGATGGGCTTGTTCGTCGCCTGGAGGACGTCGACGCGTAGCACGGCGCGCACCTGCCGGAACTGCGAACGTCGCAGCGGCAAAAAATTGCGCCAGTCCGAAAACTGGTTGCCGACGAAACCCCAGTAGATGCGGAACGCGAAGTTGCAGACGAACACGTACGCCGTGGCGAAGTGGATGAAGCGATTGACGCCAAACCAGTAGCTGAACGACGCCTCGCTCGCGCTCGTGATCGCCGGCGGATGGGCGATGAGCAGGCCGGTGACGATGAGCACAAAGACACAGAGGGCGTTCAGCCAGTGGTAAAGGCGCACCGGCAATTCCCAGACATAGACGCGCTTGAACACAGGCGCCGCTGCCGCCGGGGAAAGGGCGGCCGGGGATGCTTCAGGAGTCATGGTGATTCCTCCTTTCAGAGCACGGGAGCGGTGGAGGCCGCGCCGAGCCGGCCGCCCCGGTCGTCGTAGAGATGGACGGCGCAGGCGAGGCACGGATCAAACGAGTGAATCGTGCGCAGAATCTCGAGCGGCTGCGTGGGATCATGCACCGGCGTGCCGATCAGCGAGGCTTCGTACGGCGAGCGCTGCCCCTGGCCGTCGCGCGGCGAGGCGTTCCAGGTGCTCGGGACGACGAGCTGGTAGTTCTCGATCTTCTGGTCCTTGATGACGATCCAGTGCGCGAGCGCGCCGCGCGGCGCCTCGGTGGCGCCGACGCCGCGCGCCTGCGCGGGCCAGGTGGCCGGCTCCCACTTCTCCTTGGTGAAGGTCCGCGAGTCGCCGTTGCGAATATTGGCGAGGAGCTGGCTGTAGAACTCCATCGCCCAGCGGGCGACCAAGCGCGTCTCGATGCCGCGGGCCGCCGTGCGGCCGAGGGTCGAGAAGAGCACCGCGGCCGGCGCCTTCAGCGCGGCCAGCGTCTCGGTCACCGCGTCCTTGATCTCCTGGTTGCCGCTGGCGTAACCGACCAGCATGCGCGCGAGAGGGCCCACCTCCATGGCGTGGCCCTTCCAGCGCGGGGTCTTCAGCCAGGAATACTTCCCGTCGACGTTCAGGTTGTCGTACGGCGGCTTGGGGCCGGTGTAGTTGAACCGGGTCTCGCCGTCCCAGGGATGCAGCGCCTTGTCCTCGCCCCCGTTGTAGGAATACCACGAGTGGTTGATCGACTCCCGCACGCCGTCGGGGTCGTGCGGATCGACCGGATGCACCTGGCTGAGATCGCGGTCGAGCACGGCGCCGCGCGGGAACTTGAAGCGCGCCACGTCGGCAAAACCGTTGGTTGGCAGGTCGCCGTAGCAGAGGTAATTGGACACGCCGCCGCCGATTTCCGTCCAGTCGAGGTAGAACGGCGCGATCGCGAGCAGGTCCGGGAGGTAGACCTGCTCGACGAACCGGGCCGCCTCCTCGAACAGCCGGCCGACGTAGGCGAGGCGTTCGGCGTTGATGGCGTTGGCCTCGTCGATGTTGAGCGCGCAGGGCACGCCGCCCACCAGATAGTTCGGATGCGGGTTTTTGCCGCCGAAGATCGTGTGGACCTTCACGATCTCCTTCTGCCACTCGAGCGCCTCGAGATAATGGGCGACGCCGATGAGGTTGACCTCGGGCGGCAGCTTGTAGGCCGGATGGCCCCAGTAGGCGTTGGCAAAGATGCCGAGCTGGCCGCTCTCCACGAAGGCGGTCAGGCGTTTCTGCAGGTCGCGGAAATACTGCGGCGAGCTCTTGGGCCAGTTCGAGATGCTCTGGGCGATGCGCGATGCCTCGGCCGGATCGGCCTTCAGGGAGCTGACCACATCGACCCAGTCCAGCGCATGCAGGTGATAGAAATGCACCACGTGGTCCTGCAGGTACTGGGCGCAGAACATCAGGTTGCGGATCAATTCCGCGTTGGGGGGGATGGCGACGCCGAGGGCGTCTTCCACCGAGCGGACGGAGGCGAGCGCGTGCACGGTGGTGCAGACGCCGCAGACCCGCTCGGTGAAAGCCCAGGCGTCGCGCGGGTCGCGGCCCTTGAGAATGGTCTCGATGCCGCGGACCATGGTGCCGGCGCTCCAGGCGTCGGCGATGCGGCCGTCCTTGACCTCCGCCTCGATGCGCAGGTGGCCTTCGATGCGGGTGATGGGATCGACAACAATGCGTGTGCTCATGGTTTACTCCTTGGCTTGGTCGTCGGGCTCGGCCACGGCGGGCGGCGGCGCGAGGCTGGCCGATTCGCCGGGGTGTTCGCCGATCTCATGTTGTTTGCGAACGTTGGTGAGGACCGCGTGGGCCGCGGCGCCCGCGATGGTGGCCGCGCCGACCGCGAGTCCGATCTGGTCGGCCGTCGTCTCAATGCCGAAGCCGGGGAAGCTGGCGAGACGCTGGTAGAAGGGCCCGTTGTCCCAGAAGCCCGCCTCGGAGCAGCCGATGCAACCGTGGCCGGACTGGATGGGATAACTCACGCCATTGTTCCAGCGCATCACGCCGCAGGAATTGTAGGTCGTCGGCCCGCGGCAGCCCATTTTGTAGAGGCAGAAGCCCCGGCGCGCGTTTTCATCATCGAAGGACTCGACGAAGAGACCGGCGTCATAGTAGGGCCGGCGGTAGCAGGTGTCGTGCACCCGCCGCGAGTAGAACGCCTTGGGGCGGCCGAGCGCATCCAGCTGCGGGATGCGGTCGAAGGCCAGCAGGTGGACCACGACGCCCGCCATCACCTCGCCGATCGGCGGGCAGCCCTGCACGTTGATGATCGGTTTGCCGGTGATGACCTTGTGGATGGGCGTGGCCCTCGTCGGATTCGGCTTGGCGGCCTGGACGCAGCCCGCGCAGGCGCAGTTGCCCCACGCGACCACGGCCTTCGCCCCGTCGGCGGCCTCCTGGACGATGTCAAGCGCGGTGCGGCCGCCGATGACGCAGTAAATGCCTTCGTCGGCCATGGGAACCGAACCCTCCACCATCAACAGGTATTCGCCGCGCCGTTCCTTCATCGTGCGGCGCAGGCATTCCTCCGCCTGGAAACCGGCGGCGGCCTGCAGCGTTTCGGTGTAATCCAAGGACACCTTGTCGAGCAGGATGTCCGCCACGATCGGATGCGAGGAGCGGATGAAGGACTCGCTGCAGCACGTGCACTCCTGGAAATGCAGCCAGACCACGGGCAGCCGGCGCTTTTTTTCCAGGGCCTTCACGACATCGGCGACTCCACTCGCCTCGAGGCCGAGGTAGGCCGACATCCACGTGCAGAACTTGATAAAATCACGCCGGCTCACGCCGCGCGCACGCATCTCTTCCCAAATGGTCAGACCGCCGGTTTGGGGCGGAGATTCCAACACATTCATGATGATCCTTGGTTGATCGCGCCGGCCGGCCGGCGCGAGGTTTGGGGGGATTTTATGGGGGCGAGTCTGCGCAGATTTTGGTGTGCATCAATTGATATATGACCTTGAGGTCATTTAATTAAATAATCTTCTTCCAGCGCGGCATGGCGGCTCGACTTCCCGAGCCGGCCGGCCCACGTTTGCCTTATGCACGAGTTGGGAATCGCCGAATCGGCCCTGGCCATGGCGCTGGCGCAGGCGGAAAAAGCGGGCGCCTCGCGGATTTTGCGCATCGTGATTCGCGTGGGCGCGCTCTCCGGCGTGGATCCGGAGGCGCTGCGTTTTGGGTTCACGGCGATTCTGCCGGGCACGGCGGCCGAGGGAGCCACGCTGCAAATTGACCCGGTGGCCGCCGTCGCGTACTGTTCCGACTGCCTCCAGGACTTCACTCCCGATACCGATCATTTTTTTGAATGCCCAACCTGCGGCCGTTTATGCGGAACCATCAAGCAAGGCCGCGAACTCGATCTGGTCCGTCTCGAAATGCTTTAATCCCCATGCCCAACCAAAATCCTGAACGAAGCCGGGCCGGCGCCCCGGCCCGGAGCGACGTGATCCTGGTGGACGTGCGCGATCCCGCGGACATCCCGCCGGTTCCGCCCGGCGATCCGTTGCCCGGCACGGTCCGTACCCTCGACCTGCAGGTGCGTCTCCTCGATGCAAACGACCGGCGCGCGGCGGACAACCGGGCCTTCCTGCAACAACGCGGAATCCGCGCCTTGAATTTCGTTTCGTCGCCGGGAGCGGGCAAGACGACGCTGCTGGAGCGCACCCTTGACGCCCTCGCCGGCGAGGTGCGCTGCGCCGTGCTGGTCGGAGATCTGGAGACTGACAACGACGCGCGGCGGCTCCGCCGCGAAGGACTTCCCGTCGTCCAGATCACCACGGGGGGAACCTGCCACCTGGATGCGGCGATGGTCGCCCGCGGCCTCGCCGCCCTATCGCTGGACAAGGTGCGCCTGCTGTTCGTCGAAAACGTCGGCAACCTGGTCTGCCCGGCGTCGTTCGACCTGGGGGAGAACCGCCGCATCACGCTGCTCTCCTGCACGGAGGGTGAGGACAAACCGCTCAAGTATCCCCCCATCTTCACCAGCGCGCATGCCGTCATTGTGAACAAGATCGACATCGCGGCCGTGCTGGGCTTCGACCGCGCCGCGGCGCTGGCCAACATCCGTCGCGTCGCGCCGCAAGCCGAGATTTTCGAACTCTCCGCCCGCACGGGCGAAGGGTTCGATCGCTGGCTGGCCTACCTGCGCGCGCTGCTTTGAACCATGCCACCGGCGGCTGATGGCACCACCCCGCGCCCTGCAGATCGTCTGCTGGAGATCGAGGGAACCGTGCAAGGGGTCGGGTTCCGGCCGTTTGTCGCCCGGCTGGCCTCCCGCCTCGGCGTGCGCGGCTGGGTGCGGAACGACGAACGCGGCGTGACCGTGCGGGCCCTCGGCTCCCGGGACATGCTCGACGTCTTTGCCGCAACGCTGCAGGCGGAACCGCCACCGGCCGCCCGCCTCACCCTTCTGCGGGAGCGCCCGGCGGAAGGAGTCCGGAATCTGCCGCCGGTGCCGGCCATGGGTTTTCTGATTCTCGACAGCGATACTGACGCGGTCGTGCGCACGGCGGCGGTCACCCCCGATCTGGCACTGTGCGCCGATTGCCGGCGCGAGCTCGTCGATCCGGGCGATCGCCGCCATGCCTACCCTTTCATCAACTGCACGAACTGCGGGCCCCGTTACTCGATTCTTCGCGAGCTGCCTTACGACCGGCCGCGCACCACCATGGCGGGGTTTTCCATGTGCCCGGCGTGCCGGCGCGAATACGAGGATCCGGCCGACCGACGCTATCACGCCCAGCCCAACGCCTGTCCGGCTTGCGGACCGCAGGTGGAGTTGCAGGACATCGCGGGCCGGGCACTGGCCTTCCGCGGAGCGGCGATCGCCACGGCGGCCGAGGCGTTGCGCGCCGGTAAGATCGTGGCCGTCAAAGGCCTGGGCGGATTCCACCTGATGGTGGACGCAGCCAATGAAGCCGCCGTCCGCGAACTGCGCCGCCGCAAACATCGCGAGGAGAAACCGCTGGCGGTGATGTTTCCGTCGCTCGAGGCGTTACGCGGGGCGGCCGAATTGAGTGAGGATGACGTACGCTGGCTGACCTCCACCGCCGCCCCGATTGTGCTGGTGCGCCGCAAAGCGGAGGCACCGCTGGCCGAGGCGGTGGCGCCGGGCAACCCTTGGGTCGGCGCGCTGCTGCCCTACACGCCCCTGCATGTGCTGCTGCTTGAAGCCGTCGCGCGGCCGGTGGTGGCCACCAGCGGCAATCTCTCGGAGGAACCGCTTTGCACGGACAATGAGGAAGCGCGGCAACGGCTGGGAACGATTGCCGATCTCTTCCTGGTGCACGACCGGCCCATCGCCCGGCCGGTCGACGACTCCGTGCTGAGGCGGGCGGCTGCCGGCCCGGTGCTGCTGCGTCGCGCCCGGGGATTCGCCCCTGCCCCATTTCGGCTGCCCGAGGACGCTGCGGCGACGGAGCCGCTGCTCTGTGTCGGGGGGCACATCAAAAGCACGATTGCCCTGACCACGGGAACGAGCCTGGTGCTGAGCCCTCATATCGGCGATCTCTCCAACCCCGTTTCCATGGAAGCATTTCGCCGGACCGTGGCGCTGCTCGGCTCTCTTTACCCCGGGCGCTTTGCCCGCGTCGTCTGCGATGCACATCCCGACTACGCCTCGACCCGTTTTGCCCAGGATCTGGGTGTGCCGGTGGTGACTGTGCAGCACCATCTCGCTCACATCCTCGCCTGCCTGCTCGAGCATGGCGGCGGTCCGGAACGGGTGTTGGGCGTGGCTTGGGACGGCACGGGTTACGGTTCCGACGGAACCGTCTGGGGCGGGGAGTTTATCGTGGTCGACCGGGTGGCCAGGACGGCGCGGCGGGTGGCCCACCTGCTGCCGTTTCGGCTGCCCGGTGGAGAAGCCGCGGTGCGCGAGCCGCGGCGGAGCGCGCTCGGGCTTTTGCACGGTTTGTTCGCGGGCGACGCGGCGCGTCTTGAGCCGCTGGCCCGGTCATGGGGTTTCAGCGACCGCGATGCCGCGGTTCTGTTCTCATTGCTGGAACGCGGAGTCCATGCCCCGGTGACGACGAGTGCCGGCCGGCTTTTTGACGGCATCGCCGCCTTGCTCGGCCTGCGTCATCAAAGCTCTTTTGAGGGACAGGCGGCGATGGAAGTGGAGTTCGTGGCAGCCTCTGAACCACAAGAAGAAGCGGGTTTAATCATGCCCATTATTGCCCCGGGTCAGGAAGGAATCTGGCAGATCGACTGGCGGCCGGCGGTGGCGGCCATTCTGAAAGAACGATCGAGCACCAGACCGGGTTTGCTCGCCGCGCGCTTCCACAATGCCCTCACGCGCTGTGTGTTGGACCTGGCCGTGCGGGTGGGCATCAAGACGGTGGTCCTCAGCGGAGGCTGTTTCCAAAACGTGCGGCTCCTGGACGCGATCCACCATACGCTCCGGTCGGCGGGTTTTAATATTCTGTGCCATCGTGACTTGCCGCCCAACGACGGCGGACTTTCCGCCGGTCAGGCGCTTGGCGCGCTGTGGAATATCACGTCAGTATCCTCCGGACCTACCAAGGGGGTGCAGTCTTCCGCAGCGTGACAGATCATACGGAGGTGAAGGCACTTCCAAGGGCAATGCGCTTCCCAGCAATCTGTTGATCGCGGATGGTTTTCAGGCTGCGTGACCCGCTTCTGACCCAGGCTGCGTGATCCCCCGGTTCCACCCACTGAAACCATGGCAAGCGGGCATTAGAATGGTTGATTTTTCTCGCGCCCAGCATTCGCGTTGCTTCACCTCTTTGGACTAGCGCACCGCCCCAGAGCGGTCCGCGGTTTCTATGCGACGACGCCCTCTTCTCAACTCTCCACGGCGCCCAACTCAGGCGGCGATCCTGACCGCCCGCCTGACTAACCACCTTTTACGGTTCACCCAATGACTGCCCTTTCCGCGCCTCCCGCTCCTCAACCACCTCTTCAAAAATCCAGTTCCCCATCAGTTATTCAGCGAGCCGGCAACGTCAATGAGCCGGTGATGGAGCTCAGGCGGACGATCAAGTACGAGTCCGACCGGGTGAAGGGTTTTGGCCGCGAAGTCATGCGCGTGCCGGGCTGCGAGCAGTTGGAACACTGCATCCAGTGCGGCACCTGCTCGGGTCTGTGCCCCCTGAGCATTTTTATGGACCACACCCCGCGGCAGGTGATGGAGCTGACGCGGTCCGATTTCAAAAACGAGGTGCTGCAGAGCACGACCATCTGGCTGTGCGCCTCGTGCTACGCCTGCACGGTCGAGTGCCCGAAGCAGATTCGCATCACCGACATCATGTATGAGCTCAAGCAGCGGGCCATTCACGAGGGCTTTTATCCCAAGCGCTTTCCCATTCCCGTGCTGGCCCAGGAATTCTACAAGATGTCACACAAACGCGGCCGCGTGACCGAGAATTTCCTGGCCACCGTCATGTTCCTCAAAACGAACATCCCGGCGGCGCTGGGCATGTGGCGGCTGGGGCTGAATCTCCTCATACGCGGACGCTTCCCGCTCAAGCTCGAGGGCATCAAACGCAAAGACGAACTCGTGCGCATGATGGCGGTGGTGGACAAACTGTCCATCGACGCGTTGAACAACGACCACCAGAACGGCGGCCATGGCGGGCGTCACAACGGAGCGCATTAAACCATGAAATACTCCTACTTCCCCGGTTGCTCGTTGAAAGGCACGGGCCGGGCTTACGAGGAATCCCTGCTGCCAGTCTTGAAGGTTCTCGGGGTGGAACTGGAAGAGCTGGACGACTGGAACTGTTGCGGCGCCACGGCCTACATGGCGGTGGACGAAGTCAAGGCATGTGTGATGGCCTCGCGCAACCTGGCCATCGCCGAGAAGGCCGGCCACAAGGAACTGCTCGCGCCCTGCAGCGCGTGCTACCTGGTCTTGAACAAGACCAAGCACTACCTCCACGAATCGCCCGTGGTCGAGGCAGTCGTGCAGAAGGCGCTCCGCCAAGCGAACCTCTCCTACAGTGGCAACACGCCCGTGCGCCATCCGCTCGATGTGCTGGTCAACAACGTGGGAATCGAGGAGATCAAGAAACACGTGAAGCATCCGCTCAAGGGGCTCAAGGTCGCTCCGTACTACGGGTGTCAGATTGTGCGTCCCTACGCGACGTTCGATGACCAGTACAATCCCACGACGATGGACCGGCTTCTGGAAGCCATCGGCTGCACGATGGTCACCTACCCGCTCAAGACCCGTTGCTGTGGCGGCAGCCTGACCGGCACCCTGCCGGAGCCCGGTCTACTCTGTTCCTACATTCTGCTGAAGGAGGCCATCACCCGCGGAGCGGATCTCATCGCCACCGTGTGCCCGCTCTGCCAGTTCAACCTGGACTGTTATCGGGACAAGATGGTGGGCAGATGGGGGAACGAAACCATCCCCGATCCCCGGAACAAAGACGCCCGCGTCCCCGTGGGCCCGTATCTTGATATCCCCGTGGTGTTCTTCACCCAATTGATCGGCCTTGCCTTCGGCCTGTCCGAAAAAGAACTCGGCCTGCAGCGCGGCTTCGCCCCGATGCGAAAACCGGCGTGCGCCCAACCGCAACCGGCGGCCGCCTGACGCATATGACGAACCCGACCACGAGGCAATTTTTCCTACGCAGGGACTCCAATGGACAAGGTTAACGGCAACCACGACGTTCGGATCGGCTTTTATGTCTGCCAGTGCGGCCACAACATTGCGGCGATGGTGGACTGCGCGGAGTTGGCGAAATACGTCGGGCAGCTTCCCAACGTGGTCCTCTCGCGCGACTACAAGTACATGTGCTCGGATCCGGGCCAGGAGTTGATTCAAAAGGACATCAAGGAGTTCGGCCTGAATCGGATCGTGGTCGCGTCCTGCTCGCCGCTGCTGCATGAGCACACCTTCCGCAGCGCGGTCGAAGCCGGCGGACTGAACCCGTTCTTTTTCCACATGGTCAACATCCGCGAGCACGTTTCGTGGGTGCACACCGACCGCGCCGAGGCCACCGCGAAAGCCAGGGCGCTCGCCCGCGCCGCCATCCGGCGCGTCGCGCATCACCGGGCCCTCGAGGTGAAGAAGGTGCCGGTCCATCCCGATGTGCTGGTCGTGGGCGGCGGCATCGCCGGCATCCACGCGGCCCTGACGCTGGCCAAGGCCGGCAAGAAGGTTTACCTCGTGGAGCGCGAGCCCTCCATCGGCGGGCACATGGCCAAGTTCGACAAGACCTTCCCGACGCTGGACTGCGCGGCCTGCATTCTGACGCCGAAGATGTCCGAGGTCGGCTCCCATCCGAACATCACGCTGTGGAGCCACTCCGAGGTCGTGAAAATGGACGGCTACGTGGGCAACTACACCGTCAAGATCAAGCGGAAGCCTCGCTACATTAATGAAGACCTCTGCACCGGCTGCCAGGAGTGCATCTCCCATTGCGTCTACAAGGAACCCAAGTTCCATGACGATTTCAACGAAGGCCTTGGCAAGCGCAAGCCGGTGTACATCCCTTTCCCACAGGCCACGCCCCAGGTGGTGCTGATTGACCCGGAAGTCTGCCTGAACTTCAAGCGCGGTGTCCTGACGGACAAGTGCAAGAAACCCTGTGTGGAGGCCTGCGGCGACCGGAAGGCGATCGACTTCAAGCAGAAGGAGGAGCTCAAGGAAATCAAGGTGGGCACGATCATCGTCGCCACCGGGTTTCAGACGTTTGATGTCGGGCGGATGCCGCAATATGGCTACGGGCGCTATCCGAACGTTTACACCGCGCTGGAAGTCGAGCGGCTGGTGAACGCCTCCGGCCCGACGGCTGGTGACGTGATCCTGCGCGATGGCTGCCATCCCAAGTCCATCGGCATCATCCATTGTGTCGGCTCGCGCGACAAGAACACCAACCGGTGGTGCTCGCGGGTGTGCTGCATGTACTCCATGAAGCTGGCCCACCTGCTCAAGGAGCACACCGAGGCGGAAATCTACAACTTCTACATCGATATCCGCGCCCCCGGCAAAGGCTACGAGGAATTCTACGACAAGTTGCTCGAAGAGGGCGTGCATTTCATCCGCGGCCGCGTGGGCGAGGTAACCGACTGGGCTTTCATTCCGGAGGAGGAAGGCAAACTCGTCATCCGTGTGGAAGACACGCTGGCCGGCGTGGTGCGGCGGATTCCGGTCGACATGGTCGTTCTGGCCACCGGCCTCGAGCCGCAAGCCGACGCCCAAGACGTCCGCCGCCTGTTCAACATGAGCTGCGGTTCGGAAGGCTTTTTCCTCGAACGGCACCCGAAGCTCGCCCCGGTAAATACCTTCACCGATGGCGTCTACCTCGCCGGCTGCTGTCAGAGTCCAAAGGACATTCCCGACAGCGTGGCCCAGGCGGGGGCCGCTGCGGCCGAGGCGATGGTGCTCATTGACAAGGGCCACATCGAGCAGGAGCCGAACACGGCCTTCGTGGTCGAGGCCGAGTGCAGCGGCTGCAAGTCCTGCATTCCACTCTGCCCATACACGGCCATCACCTTAAACGAAGGCAGCAAGAAAGCCGTCATTAACGAGGCGCTTTGCAAGGGCTGCGGCACCTGTGTGGCGGCCTGCCCGTCGGGCTCGATTGTACAAAACCTCTTCGATGACGAAGAAGTGTTCAGTGAAATCCAGGGAGTACTGGCTTATGACTAAAGAATGGACCCCACGGATTGTGGCTTTTTTCTGCAATTGGTGCACGTACACGGCGGCGGACTTGGCGGGGGTGTCGCGGATGAAGTACGCGGCGAACACGCGGACGATCCGGCTGATGTGCTCGGGGCGGGTGGATCCGCAGTTTATTTTGGAGGCGTTCGCGCGGGGGGCGGACGGGGTGCTGATCGGGGGCTGCCATCCGAACGACTGCCACTACGGCGAGGGCAACTACAAGATGCTGCGGCGCTTTGCGCTCTTGCAGCGGATGTTGAAGGACCTGGGCATTGGGGAGGAGCGGCTGCGGCTGGAATGGATCTCCGCGGCCGAGGGCGAGAAGGTCAAAAGCGTCATCAACGACATGGTGAAAAAAATCACGGCCCTGGGCCCGCTGGACCTGCCGGGGAAGTTCGCGGACTGGGACCGGGAGCTGACGGAGCTGGCGCCCGCCGTCGAGCCGGCGCCGGTGGAAAGCGCGGTGACCCATGCCTAAGCCCAAAGTGGCCTTTTACTGGTGCGCCTCCTGCGGGGGCTGCGAGGAGACGGTCGTGGACCTGGCCGAGGACATCCTCGGGGTGGTGGAGAAGGTGGACATCGTCCTGTGGCCCGTGGCGATGGACTTCAAGTACAAGGACGTCGGGGCCATGGCCGACCAGTCCATCTTCGCCACGCTGCTCAACGGGGCCATCCGGTCCACCGAGCAGGAGGCGATGGCTCACCTGCTGCGCCGCAAAAGCCGCTATTTGATCGCCTACGGTTCGT
>JBEKWG010000007.1:0-105575 GCA_049513315.1 Opitutaceae bacterium | reverse complement strand
GCCTACGGCTTCCGCTCCTTCCAGAACTACCGCCTCCGCGTCATCGCCCAGTGCGGCTAACCCTCCACTCACCAACCCAACCCTCAACCGTGCCCCCTCCCCAATCTTTGGTGTAGACCCCATTCTCCGCCCGCCTCACACCTTGGGCCACCCTCCGGGTCCGGGGCGTCGGTGTGACTCCCCCTCCTCCGGTCCGCGGAAAAAGAGGTTGGTGGGGGCAGATGGACTCGAACCATCGCAGGTCGAAGACCGCCTGATTTACAGTCAGGTGCAATTGCCGCTATGCGATACCCCCGAAGGACTCAGGGAAAAAGACGGTTCGCCCGCAGCCCGTCAAGGCTCAAGTTTCCGTGCCACAGGCTGCCACAAAATGCCATGGGATATGCGGAAATAATCTTCGTAAGCCATTGGCTTGCGAGAAACGGGTTTGATTTACAGTGAGTCGCGTTTGGCCACTTCGCTACTCCACCGACGCAAAAGAAGCGGTTTAGTTCACGCCGCGCCCCTCAAAGCGCAAGGACTTTTTGCGGCCCGCGGCCGCCGCCGCGCGGCGGCTGCAATTGAAGATCCAAGAAGCAAGATGGAAGACCAGATGGACGGCGCACTGCTGATCTTGCGTCTTCACTCTTCCCTTTTGAATCGGCTGGCGGCCGCCGGCCGGCGCGGCCTGTGGCCGCGATCGAAGATTGAAGAAGAAAGATAGAAGATCAGAGGAACGGCGTACTGCTGATCTTCATTCTTCAATCTTCCTTCTTAAATCGGCGACCGCCCGGCGGCGTTGATCAGTTCCAGGAACGAGCGCGCCTCGAGCGAGGCGCCCCCGATGAGGCCGCCGTCAATGTCCTTCTGCGCGAGCAGATCGGGCGCGTTGGCCGGTTTCATCGAACCGCCGTAAAGGATGCGGACCTTTTGCGCGAGCGCTTCGCCGAAAAGTTTGGTGAGCAGGCTGCGGATGAAGGCGTGCACCTCCTGCGCCTGTTCCGTCGTCGCCACCCGGCCGGAGCCAATGGCCCAGACGGGTTCGTAGGCGATGACGACGCTGGTCGCGTGATCCTTGCCCACCCCGTCGAGATCCTGCTCGACCTGGGTCTGCACGACCTTGAGCGTCGCGCCGGCCTCGCGCTCCTGCAGCGTCTCGCCGACGCACAGGATCGGCCTGAGTTCGCTCTTGAGCGCGGCGAGCACCTTCTGGTTGATGAAGGCGTCGGACTCCTTGAAGTAGGTGCGGCGCTCGCTGTGGCCGAGGATGACGTAGCTGGCGAACAGCGCGCGGAGCATGGCGGCGGACACCTCGCCCGTGTAGGCGCCGCCCGGCTCCGGATGCATGTTTTGCGCGCCCAGCTTGAGAGCCGAGCCTTCGAGCACGCGGGCGACGCTTTCCAGGGAGGTATAGGGCGGGCACACGACGACTTCAACGTCGTGCAACTTGCCGACGGCGGCGACGATCTCCTTGACGAGGCTCACCGCGTCGGCGGAGGTCTTGTTCATCTTCCAGTTGCCGGCGATGAGTTTTTTGCGCAGCAACATGGGCGGCGTGGAGGCGGAGGAAGCAGGTGTCATGCGAGGAAAGGTGTCGAGGCTGGTGGTTGGGTCTGAACCAAAACCGGACTTTCGCCGCTTTGCGGGCGCGATTCAAGATTCAAGACGCAAGATGAAAGATCCGATCGACGGTCCTCCCGCCTGATCTTGCATCTTCCTTCTTCCTTCTTCAATCGGCGCTCGACGCGGCCTGCCGCCGCCGCACGGCGGCGATTGAAGATTCAAGAAGGAACATTCAAGACCAGAGGGAAAAGCACCGGCAGATCTTGCTTCTTCGATCTTCCTTCTTCAATCCGCGTTAGACGCGGCCGCGTCTAACGCCGCGACGCCGGGGAGCACCCTGCCCTCGAGGAACTCGAGGCTGGCGCCGCCGCCGGTGGAGCAGTGCGTGACCTTCGTGTCGACCTTGAACTTTTTGGCGGCGGTGGCGGTGTCGCCGCCGCCGACCACGGTGATGGCGCCGGCCGCGGTGGCCCGGGCGATCGCCTCGGCCATGGCTTTGGTGGAGCCGGCGAACTTGTCGAATTCGAATACGCCGGACGGACCGTTCCAGACGATGGTCCGCGCCCGGCCGATGACCTGCGCAAAGAGCTCAATCGACTTCGGACCGACATCGAGACCCATCCAGCCTGCCGGCACGCCTTCCCGGTCGGAGACGAGCTTCGTATTGGCGTCCGCCGCAAACTTGTCGCCGCAGACGAAATCAACCGGGAGCGTGATCTGGACGCCCTTGGCCCGGGCCCGGGCGCAGAGCTCCTTCACGATTTTCGCCCCCTCGGGGTCGTAAAGGCTGCCGCCGATCGGCATTCCCTCGAGTTCCTTCTTGAAGGTGAAGGCCATACCGCCGCCGATGATGATCTCGTTGGCCTTCTCAAGGAGGTGGTTGATGAGGGGAATCTTGTCGGCGATCTTGGCGCCGCCGAGGATGGCCAGAAGCGGCCGCTTGGGGTTGTCGATCACGGCCGTGAAGGCCTTGAGCTCGGCCTCCATCAGGAAACCGGCGACCTTATGCGGCAGTTTCACGCCGACCATCGAGGAGTGCGCCCGGTGGGCGGTGCCGAAGGCATCGTTCACGTAAACGTCACCGAGCCGGGAGAGGCTGGCGCGGAAGGCCTCGACCGCCTTGGGATCGGCCTTCACGGACGTGCCGTCCTCGTTCTTGATCTTGCCCTCCTCCTCGATGTGGAAGCGGAGGTTTTCGAGGAGCACCACGTCACCGGGCTTGAGCGTGCCCGGGGCGCAGGCCTGCTCGACCTCGGGGCCGACGCAATCGGCGAGGAACTTCACGGGTTTGCCGAGCAGCTCCTGCAGTTTTTCGGCCACCGGTTTCAGGCTGAACTTGGCGATGACCTTGCCGTCCGGCCGGCCCAGGTGGGACATGAGCACGATCGAGGCGCCGCGCTCGAGCGCGTACTTGATCGTGGGGAGCGCCGCGAGGATGCGCTGCGGATTGGTAATGGCGCCGGTGGCCTTGTCCTGCGGGACGTTGAAGTCGACGCGCATGAGCACGCGCTGGCCGGCGATATCGATGTCGCGAATGGTTTGGTAGGCGGGCATGGGGAAAAGCGGTAAGCGGTAAGCTTTAAGCGATAAGCAGACGGATAAATGAAGCGAGGAGCAAGGCGGTGAGGAGCGTTTGAATGCTCGCTACTCGCTCCTCACTCCTCGCTACTGCGCGGTGTGCAACGGTGCGTTACAGGCTTCCGGCGACCTTCTTCAGCAGGTCGACGCAACGGTTGCTGTAGCCCCACTCGTTGTCGTACCAGCTTACGAGCTTGAAGAAGTTCTTGTTCAGCTCGATCGAGGAGCCGGCGTCGAAGATCGACGAGTACTGGTCGTGGATGAAGTCGCTCGAGACGACCTCCTCGTCGGTGTAGGCGAGGATGCCCTTCAGGTAGGTTTCGCTGGCCTTCTTCAGGGCGGCCTTGATCTCGGCGAGCGAGGTCTCCTTGGCGGTCTTGAAGGTGAAATCGACCACCGAGACGGTCGGAACCGGCACGCGGAACGACATGCCGGTGAGCTTGCCTTTGACCTCGGGGATCACGAGTCCGACGGCCTTGGCGGCGCCGGTGGTGCTCGGGATGATGTTCTGCGCCGCGGTGCGCCCGCCCTTCCAGTCCTTCTTCGAGGGACCGTCGACGGTCTTCTGGGCCGCGGTATAGGCGTGGATCGCGGTCATGAGTCCCTCGGTGAGGCCGAAGCCTTCCTTGAGGAGCACGTGGACCAGCGGCACGAGGCAGTTCGTGGTGCAGGAGGCGTTGGAAATGACGTGGTGTTTGGCGGAATCGTATTTCCCGTCATTCACGCCCATGACGATGGTGATGTCCTCGTTTTTCGCCGGAGCGGAGATGATGACCTTCTTCGCGCCCGCCACGATGTGGCCGTAGGAGGACTTCGGGTTGTCCTTGGCGGCATCGGTGAAGAGGCCGGTCGACTCGATCACGATCTGCACGCCCAGTTTGGCCCAGGGCAGCTCGGCCGGCGTCTTGGCGCTGACCACCAGCATCTCCCTGCCGTTGACGATGAGCACGTCGTCATCGGGCTTGTCGGGGGACGACTTCCGGGAATCGACGGTCCCCTGGAAACGACCCTGGGTGGAGTCGTATTTGAGCAGGTAGGCCAGGTTGTCGGCCGGCACGATATCGCCGACGGCGACCACGTCGAAGGTCGTGCCGAGCAGGCCTTGCTCCACGAGGGCGCGAAAGACGAGACGGCCGATGCGGCCGAAACCGTTGATTGCGACTTTAACTGCCATGGTTTTCTCCGTTTCTGGTAGGTTTTGGGTAGTGTTCTGATTCAGATGAGCACGCGGCCACGGGCCGCCAAGCCGCACGAATCAAGAGAAGCGCCCCGGCTTTGGCAAGGCCGCAAAGCGGCCTCGATTGAAAATCCAAGAAGCAAGATTGAAGACCCGAGGGACTGCCCACTGCTGATCTTGCTTCTTCAGTCTTCCTTCTTGGATCGGCGTGAGCGGCGGGCGTGATTGAAAATTCAAGACGCAAGAGGGAAGATCAGTCAGATGAGTCTCGTCTGCTCTTGCTTCTTCCTTCTTTCCTCTTGAATCGGCCGCCGGCGGCGGCCCTTCCTTCTTAAATCGGCGGAGTGCCGCCGCCCGCGCGGGCGGCGTCACTCCGCCATCCACAGACCGCAGCCGAGGGCCGGCATGAACAGCGCCTCCTCGACCGGTCGCGCGGGCTCATGATCGCCGGAGCTGAAGAAATGCTCGTGGTCGGCCAGTTGCCGCCAGCCGGTCTGGGCCGCTTCACCCAGCGGTATTTCGACGTCCTGCAGAGTCGGATTGACGGCAAAGAGCAGTCGCAACGATCCCTGGCTTTGATCGGCGTTGAAAATGGCGGCAGCCGCGGTCGAATCAGGCGCAAAACAGAACTGGAAAAAACCCTCCGTCGGCCGCGAATACTGCCGCAGCAGCCGCCCGCGTTCGCTCCGCCGGAAGGCGATCCACTCCGCAAAGTAGGCGTGGGTGGATGGGAAACGATACAGGCGCCGGTAGTCGAGGGCATTGAGGTCACCCCGCCGGTACGTGTTGGTCACGCCCTGTTTGGAGCGCAGGAAATCCTGGCCGGCGGCCAGCATGGGCAGGCCGATCGAGGTCATGAGGATGGCGCACATGAGGTGCGTGCGGCGGCGGTCGTTGAAGGTCGGGTGGCGGCCGTTGCCGTCGGCATTCTCCGTGATCGTGTCGATCCAGGTCTTGTCGTCATGCGACTCGGTATAGTTGACGGTCTGGGCCGGCCAGGCGGCGAACAACCACGGCGAACCCTTGAGAAAATACTCGAACTCTTCGCGGGTGCCGGCGCCGTGCACATAGTCGCGCAAGAAATTGCGATAACCGTCATTCCACGAGGCAAAACCCGTTGTCCGCAGGTCCCGCGCGATGTGCCCGCGGAAACTCCACGGCTCGGCGATGAGCACCACCTCGGGTTTCACGCGTTTGAGCGCCGTCTCGATCTCCCGCAGCACCTCCACCCCGATGAGCTCGGCGAGGTCGAAGCGGAAACCGTCGGCGCCGTAGACCTCGATGAAATGCGTGAGGCTGTCGATGATCAGCCGCCGGACCATGGCAGCGCGGGTGCGCACGTCGTTGCCGCAGGCGCTCCAGTCGGCAAGATTGCCGGCGCCGTCCTGCTCGAAATAGTAAAGCTTGTCGATGGACATCAGGTGCAGCGGCTGGCCGGCATGGTTGTAGACCACGTCGAACAGCACCGCCATGCCGCGGCGGTGGAAGGCTGCCACCAACTCCTGCAACTCCCGCACCTGCGAGGCCCGTTCCGGCGCCAATGCATAACTGCTGGCCGGGGCGAACCAGTTCGCGGGCATGTAGCCCCATTGGTATTCCTCGGGCGCCGCGCTGTCGAATTCCTGCACCGGCTGGAGCTCGACGGCATTGACGCCCAGCCGAGCGAGGTAAAAGTCAGGGCTCTCCACCCATTTCCTCAGCCCCGTGAAACCGCGGCGTTCCTCCGGCTTGACCTTCACCGGCGCCAGGGTTGCGAGATCGCGTACGTGGGCCTCGGCGATCACGAGGTCCTGCCAGGCCGGCGTGCGGAAGCCGCGGTCGGCCGGGTCCAGCCTGGCGCGATCCAGCACGATGCCCGGTCCGTCGGGCCCCACGGCCGCCAGTGCATAGGGATCGAGAATGCGCCGGTTGCCGTCGTAGCGACCGAAGATGTTGGGCGGACCGTCGAGCGTATACCAGTAGTACCAGCCGTGCAGGTTGCCATCGAGCCGCGCCTCCCAGGCGCCGTCGCTGCGGCGATCCATGTCGTAGCCGACCGCCTCGGCGGGCTTTTTCAAGTTGTTGCTGATGTGGAGCCGCACGGCGCGGGCGCGGGGGGCGAACAGCCGGAAGGCCGTCCCGCCGCCGTCGACTCTGCTGTCCAGCAAAGCCCCCAGCGGCACGTGGCTCTTCAACTGAAAAAAGAACTCCCCGGGGCGCAGCGGCGCCTGCTCGGTACTTGCGTCGTCGGTCCACCTCACCGCCAGCGCCGCCGCCAGGTCGATCGGCGCGGCAGTCGTGAAGCGGAACAAATGCCGCCCGGTGCGCGCCGGATCGATGGCGTAATTGTAGTTGCCGAGGTCGTCGCGCACGGCGTTCGGTGCCTGGGACGGCACCGGCAGCCAGAGGTGCTCGCCGGTGACAAATTTGAAACGCTGCGGCGGCTGGGAGAAAAACCGGTCGGCGTGCGCCGCGAACAGCAGCACCGCCTCGCCGTCAAGCGACGCCGGCAGCAGGCGCCAGTCGGGGTCGCCGACGGTATGCTGCCAGCCATTGAAATCGCCCGCGAGATAGACGGCGGTTGCCGCGGGGTCGATGTCCGGATGATGGGCGAGTTGGAGAAAAAAGAAGATCTCTCCGAATCCGTTGACGAAATAACCGCTCTCGCAGCCGTAGGTGTGGTCGGCGACGCGCGTCAGCGCGGTGAACGGCGGCCCGCCGGAGCCAAACGCCAGCGGCGGCAACGTGGCCGCAGTCCAATCACGAGTCAGCTCGATGATGCCGCTGTCCGGTGCCGTCAGCCATGCCTGAAAAATCCGCTGGTTATGCATGCTCATGCGGAAGATGGAGCATCATCCGTCATGTCGGAAGACGCCAAGCACGAAGTGTTCACGGGCTCGCGGCCAATGCCTTGTCATCGCGAGGCCTGTTCTGCTGGCCAGCAGAACGGGCCGTGGCGATCCAGCCCCGCCGCGGCGGCGGGGTCCAGTTGGATTGCTTCGTTGTCCCGCCGCGTGGCGGGACTCCTCGCAATGACGCTCACGGTCGTCGCTCCTCAAAAAGATCCGGCGGGCGGAACCTCATTGACCGTTCTCAAACGCCTCCCTTAGCGCCTTGCCATCAAAATACGTCGGCAGTGCCAGCCCCAGCAGCCAGCACACGGTGGCGCAGGTGTCCTCCGTGTTCACCTGCAGCTTCTCAACCCGGGTAAGATCAAAACCGCGTCGCACCCCGGGCCCGATTGCGATCCATGGGATATGCCGGCTGCGCGCGTCATCGGGACCGTGCGAGAGTCCCGCCCCGCCATGGTCCGCCGAGATGATGACAACGGTGTTCTCGCGCAAGCCGGTTCGCTCCAGCGCCGCCAAGACGGCGCCCATGTGGCCGTCGAGCGCGGTAATGGCGGCCAGTTGCTCCGGCGAGCCCCACCCTTTCGCATGTCCGGCCGTGTCGACCCCGGGAAAATGGATGAATAGCAGGTCGGGCTTGTGCTGCTCGATGATTTTCACCGCCTCCGCGGCGACATTCGCGTCCGTTCCCTTCGCGCCGCCGAGGATCGTGGCGAACGTGACGGTTCCGGGTTTGTTCAGCGTGTCAAATTTGGCCTTCCCGGTGACCATGGCGGTCTGGTAGCCGGCCTGCGTGGCCATTTCAAAAACCGTCGGTACCTTCGGATAGACCGGTTCGCCCAGCGGCAGGTCGCGGTTCCATTCGATGCCGTGCTTTCGTGTCGTGACTCCCGTGAGCATGCTCGTGTGCGCCGGCAGCGTGATGGCTTCGGCCGACGTGCGCGCCCACATGGTATAGGCGCCCTGCTTGATCAGGCCGTGCAGCACCGGCGCGTCCGCGAGCAGAAGACAGTCCGGCCGCAGGCCATCGACGCTGATGATGACCACGTGCTGCACCGCGGGCAGCGGGCGCTGGGGTTTCGTCACCGGGCCTGCCGGTTGCGACCGGGCGACCAGGGAGAGGCCCAGCAACAGTACCAAGACAAAACACGACTTCATGGAAAGAAGTGCCAAGCTAGCGGGTCGATCCGCCATGTAAAGGGCCGCTGTGTGACGTTCTCTTGACAGCGGCATCCCGGCGGGCATTTGAAGGGCAATCCGCGCCTGCGGTGTTCTGCCATTATATCATGTGCCGTTTCCATCCCGCTTTAATTCCGGCCGCACTGCTTGCATTTCTGGCGGGTTGCACCAGCACGCCCGCGTCTTCCATGGCAAACAACGCCGGCCCCGGTCCGACGGCAACCGCCGTTGGAAACGAGCCGGAGCATGTCCTGCAAAAGGGGATGACCGCCGCGGAGGTGAAGCGCCTCATGGGTGAACCAGCCGAAATCAAACCCATGACGGCGCCGACCGGAACGGCCGAGGTCTGGATTTATCACCACACGACCTACGGCCCCATGGAACAGATCCAAGTCGGCACGCGGTCCACCTCGACCACCATGAAAGGGGCCGACGGCCAAGACCATGTGGTGCAAACGGTCGAGGAACCCGTGTACCGGCATAAGGTCCAGATAGTCGAGGAGACGACAAGACTGCTGATGTTCGACGGCATTCTGATTGAGCAGCATCAAGCCGTCCAGAAGCGGATGGAGTACCAGTGACAGCGCGGCACCGTGCATGGCGGGTTGCTCCGCGCGTTCCGAGTCCGTGCCGCCTCGCTGTCCACCGGCCGACCGGCACGCTGAGCCCGTGGCTCATACCGTTCGGCGACCGCCGTTCTTTTCTTCCCTGAGGAATTGCGAGATCGCGTTTGCCATGGTCACGACAGCCTTCGCGCCGTGCCGGCCGTCTCCCGTCGTCAGGTGACGCCGCCCGGTTTCTTGTCCATCGACCGGCGGCGGGGCGAATGTTTCCTTTGCGCCCGGCCCCGAATACGGTTTCCTTCGCAAGCTTCTTCATGCGAATCCTCGTCGCCATGTCCGGCGGCGTCGACAGCAGCGTCGCCGCGCTCCTCCTCAAGCAGCAGGGCTTCGAGGTCGCCGGCGCCTACATGAAAAACTGGATCAACGAGGACAATGTGCCCGGCGACTGCCCCTGGCTGCAGGACATCGAGGATGCGCGGACCGTGGCCGGGCAGATCGGGATCGAGTTTCAGGTTGTCAACCTCATGCGCGACTACCGGCGACTCGTCGTTGACTACCTGCTCGACGGCTATGCGCACGGTCTCACGCCCAATCCCGACATCATGTGCAACCGCGAGATCAAGTTCGGGGTGTTTCGCACCTACGCGAAGGCCGGGGGTTTCGCCGCGGTGGCGACCGGCCACTATGCACGGCGGGCCGTCAGCGGGGATGGGACTTGCACGCTGCTGGAGGGTGTCGACACGAACAAAGACCAGTCGTATTTCCTGGCCCTGCTCTCCCAAGAACAGCTCCGCGACGCGCGCTTCCCCGTCGGCCACCTCACGAAGCCCGAGGTGCGCGCCCTCGCCGCCGAGCATCAGCTGGCAACGGCGCGGAAGAAGGACAGCCAGGGCATCTGCTTCATCGGCGAGGTGAAAATGCAGGACTTCCTGCGCGCCCATGTGCCCGACCATCCCGGCCCGGTCATCCGCGCGACCGACGGAAAGGAGATCGGCCGCCATCGCGGCCTGCATTACTACACCATCGGCCAGCGCAAGGGCATCGGCATCCCGTCCAACACCGACCGCAAGGCCTACGTGGTCACGGGCAAGCGCGCCGCCGACAACGCCCTGCTCGTCGCCTTCAACGCCCCCGAAGCGCCCGGCCTGTTTATCAGCGAGATTCGGGTGCAGGCGCTGAGTTGGATCGGCGAGCCGGTGGCAACGTCACGACCGCTCGAAGGCCGCGTGCGTTATCGCGATCCGCGCGTGCCGCTGGAGTTCGTTCCCGGGGATGGCGGCACCGCGCTCATTCGCTTCCTTCATCCACAGCGCGCCCTCGCGCCGGGCCAGGTCCTCGCCCTCTATGACGGCGAGCAGCTCCTCGGCGGCGGCGTGTACGTCTGAGACTCGCGCCAAGACGCAAAGGAATGGTCAATTCAGAAGCCAAGAAACCAGGAAGGGATTTCAAATGCTCCGCTCCCCTGGCTTCGTGGCTTCCGAATTAATCCATCCCGCCGCAGATTGATGGGGCGCCTGCGGCGGCTCACTTCGCCGTGGCCAAGGCCAGACTCGCGCTGCGGGCGAACGTCTGCCCCGCCGGTCAGCTCTGGCCCGAGAATGTTTGTAACGTATTACGTTACAAACCACAGGAGGCCTGGCAGCGGAAATTTGTAACGTAATACGTTACAAACGGACGCCGGGTTGAAACGGGATGGTCGCGCAATAAATGAGATTCACCGCACGGACATGCAGCCGTGAACTACTTCGCCGTGGCCAAGGCCAGGCGGACGCCGAGGGCGAGGAGGATGACACCCATGGTGCGCTCAAACCAGTGCCCGCAGCGCAGGAAGGCCGCGCGCACGCGGTCCTGGGAGAAGAAAAGCGACACGAGTGTGAACCAGCCCATCGTCGCCAGCGCCATCCAGACGCCATAGGCGCTCTGGATCAGCACCGGGGTCCGCGGGTTGATGACGACCGAGAAAAGCGCCACGAAGAACAGCGTGGCCTTGGGATTGAGGGCGTTGGTGAGGAAGCCGGTGACAAACGCCGCGCGGCGGCCGGGTGTTTCCCGCGCGCCGCCGGCCGGCACGGTGGACACGGTTGCGTTCGGAGCAGCTTCGTTCGCAAACGGCTTTGCCCGGAGGGCCTTTTGGCCGATCCATGCGAGATAAACCGCCCCCAGCCACTTCAGGATGTTGAAGGCGAGCACGGAACTCCGCACGAGCAGTCCGATGCCAAGCAACGAGTAGGCGACATGCAGGAAGATGCCGGTGCCGATGCCCACGCTCGTCCAGATCGCCGGGCGCCGGCCGTAGGTGATGCTTTGCCGCAGCACCATGGCGAAATCCGGTCCCGGGCTGGCGACTGCCACAAGGTGGGCGAGCGCGACGAGGAGAAATTCAGACCAGTAGGAGGTCATCGACGGGCCACCACCAAAGGAGGAACCCGCCGCCCGGGCGAGTTCGAATCAATCCCGGCAGGCAGAAGTCCGCACCCCTCCCGCCGCGCTCACGGCCGCCTGACCTCACAAATCCGGCGGCGCGGTGGCCAGGGCCTCCTCAAAGGTCGAGATTCCCTCCTTCACCTTGATCAGGCTGTCCTGGTGCAGGGTCTGCATGCCACCGCGGATGGCGATGCGTTTCAGCTCGGAGGTCTCGCTCCCCTTGTTGATGGCTTCGATCAGCTCTTCGCCGATCACCATGAGTTCGTGGATGCCGACGCGGCCCTTGTAGCCGGTGTGGTTGCAGCGCACGCAACCCTTGGGGTTATGCTTGAAAATCTGCCCGCTCCAACCGATGGCCTTTTCGATCAGCTCCTTCTCGCGGCCCTGCGGCTCGAGGGGCTGCCGGCAGTTCTTGCAGACGCGCCGCATGAGGCGCTGGGAGCATACGCACAACAGCGACGCCGAGATCATGAATGGCTCCATTCCCAGGTCGGTGAGGCGCGCGATGGCGCTGGGGGCGTCATTGGTGTGCAGCGTGCTGAGGAGCAGGTGGCCGGTGAGCGCGGCCTCGATCGCGATCTCGGCCGTTTCGTGATCGCGGATTTCCCCCACGAGGACGATGTCGGGATCCTGGCGCAGGAAGGAGCGCAACGCGGCGGAAAAGGTGAGCCCGATCTGCCGGTGCATCTGCACCTGGTTGATGCCGGCCAGCGTGTATTCGATCGGATCCTCGACGGTGCGGATGACCAGCTCGGGCGAGTTGATCTCGTTGAGGGCCGCGTAGAGAGTCATCGACTTGCCTGAACCGGTCGGGCCGCAGTGTAGAATCATGCCATAGGGCTGGCGGATGACCCGGCGGTAGAGGGCAAGGTTGGCTTCGGTGAAGCCGAGCATCGGCAGCGGCAGCGTGGATTTCTGCTTGTCGAGGATACGCATGACCATGCCTTCACCGTGGTTGAGCGGTGCGGTGGAGATGCGCAGATCGATGTCGATGCTCTTCTTCGTGAATTGCTTGAAGATGATGCGGCCGTCTTGCGGCAGGCGGCGCTCCGCGATGTCGAGATTGCCCATGATCTTCAGGCGCGCGACGAGCGCCCCCGCCACCTTGATGGGCAGGCGGAGCTTCTCCTGGCACACGCCGTCGATGCGGTAACGGACGACAAGGTCCTTTTCCCACGGCTCGATGTGGATGTCGCTGGTTCCCGCGAAATACGCGTCCTCGATGATACGGTTGGCCAGTTCGATGATCGGCCCGGACTCCTCGCTGGCGAGATCCTCATCCCTGATGTCCTCGGCCGGGCCGAATTCGATGCCGATCTTCTCGACCACATCGGTGAACTGCACCTCGACCTGCTGGGTCTTGCTGAATTTGTCGCGGATCTCCCGATCCCGGCCAAGGAGGCGGACGACCCTCTTGCCGGTCATCTCCTGGATTTTGGTCGCAACCGAGACCTCGAACGGATTGGCGAATACGACGAGCAGGTAGTTGCCCACCTGTCCCACGGGCAGCACGAGATTCTGCTGGCAGAAGTCATGCGGGATGCGTTCAAACGTGGTCGGGCCGATCTGATAACGCTGCACGTTGAACGGCGCCAGACCGTGGGCCCGCGCCTTGGCGACGAGGAGCTGGAAGTCGGTGATCTTGTGTTCGTCCTGCAGGAGCTTGTCCAAGGCCTCGCCGGTCAGGTCACCGGGCGTGGCGAGGATGGTCTCCTCCTGTTCGGAGGTGAGGCGGTCCATCTCCTCGAGCTTCGCAATAATCTGTTGCTGGACTTTGCCGAGTGCCATGGGTGGAGTTACGCGGTCTTCGCAACCGGCTGGGCCGGGGCGTTCTTGGTCAGTTCAGCCGGGGCGTTCTTCGCCAAGTCGGCTTCGATTTTTTCCAAAAAATCCGAGATGACCTCGAGGGTCGTGGCGTACCAGAGGATGTTGCTGCCCAGCTGCTTCTCCCAATGAGACCGCACGACCGGGCTGAGGTAGTAGGCGGTGGCCACGAGATAGAAGTCCTCCTCCTTGTCGAACGGCACCGTCCACGTCGCCCAGCACGAGCCGAGGTCGACGTTCTTGCGGAAATCCTCCGGCACGTCGTAGGTGCGGAGATCGATGAGGCCGATGCCGTCGTTGTCGACGAGGTGATGCAACAGATCATCCTCGCTGAGCACCTTCTTCTCGTACATCAGCACGCCGAGCAACGTCGCCTGCCGCTCGGCGTTGCTTTGCAGCAGCCCGAGCAGGCGCTCGTTGGCCGCCTCCAAGTCCTCGATCTTCACCAGGTTGGCTTCAACCAAGGCGGCTCCCAAGAGGCGGTTGGCCCGCATGAGCAGTGTACGATGCTCCGACATGTGGTTGGAGATAGTTTAGACCTGGGGCGAAGGCGACTTCTTTTCGCGGGCCCGCAGGACCCGCAGGCCCTTTAGTAATTCTTCTTTCAGCCCCGGCAGCCCGGTGCCGGTCACGCAGGACACCCCGACGATCTTCAGGCGGTGCCGGCGCCTGAACTTCGCGAGGTTCGCCGCGGCTCCGGCGAGGTCCATTTTATTGGCGACCACCAGCCGCGGCTTCTTCAACAGCGCGGGATCGTACAATTCGAGCTCGCGCAGCAGCGTGGCATAATCACCGCGCGGGTCGCGCCCATCGCTGCCCGCCATGTCGAGCAGCAGCAGCAGCAGCCGGCAGCGCTCGATGTGGCGCAGGAAACGGTGGCCGAGGCCGCGGTTCTCGCTGGCTCCCCCAATGAGGCCCGGTATGTCCGCGATCTGCAGCCGGTGCGGGGCGCGGGGGTCCGCGGCGGATTCAATCACCCCGATCTGCGGCTGGAGCGTGGTGAAGGGATACGGCGCGATCCTGGGCCGGGCCTTGGTCAGCCGGGTGAGGAGCGAGGACTTGCCGGCGTTGGGAAAGCCAACCAGGCCGACGTCGGCAATGCTCTTCAGGATGAGCCGGTACACGCCGCGCTCGCCCGGCTGGCCCGGGTTGGCATGGCGCGGCGCGCGGTTGGTCGATGACTTGAAGCGCGTGTTGCCCCAGCCGCCGTTGCCCCCCTGGCACAGCACGACTCTCTGGCCATCTTCGACGATCTCGGCGACGGTCTGCCCCGTCTCCTCATTGATGACCACCGTGCCGAGCGGCAGCTTGAGCAGGACGGACCGGCCTTCGCGCCCGTTGCAATCCTTGCCCCGCCCATGCCCGCCGTGCGCGGCCTTGCAGTGCGGACGGTAGCGGTAGTCGATGAGGTTGTTGGTGTCGTCGTCGCCGACGAGCACCACGTCGCCGCCGCGGCCGCCGTCGCCGCCGTTGGGGCCGCCCCACGGCTCAAACTTCTCCCGGCGGAAACTCACGCAACCGCGCCCACCGTCGCCGGCCTGCACTTTGATGACGCACTCGTCGACAAACATGGGAGGTACTGTGCAGAAATCCGATGGCCTTGCCAAGCGGCACATGCAGCGGCTGATCATCCTAAGCGTGCCCCTGCCGTGTTTGTAACGTATTACGTTAGGGGATTATCCCCTCTGCATACGTAAGAACGGGCTCGACCCTAATGCATTTAGTTCCCATATACAAAAAGCATGTCAGCACGATCACGGCGACCGCAGACGGGCACGGAGATCAAGAAGCCTGACTTGGGCTGGTTTGGTATTTTTCTCGGCGCGGCATTGGCTGTTCTCTTCTTCGTTCTTCAAGCGAACGGAGTTGTCGAAATGAACTGGTTGTTATCAGCCATCGTCTATTTCGCCGTGATCTGCGGTGTGGTTTGGTCATTTTTGACCCACGCAGCGCCACACAAAAGCCGAAATACACGAGCAGCTGGCGCTATATTGTGGATATTGGTAATCGGCGCTCTAGGTTCTTATGGAACCTTTAATCAATTTCGCAGGGAATATCCCAGAGAACCCTTAAAGAATGAGTCGACCAAAGAGATCCCCAAACCCCTCCTCGCAGTCACAAGTTTCTTGATTGAAGACCGCAAAGATGGCGGGTTCACAATAAGAATAAATTACCACAATGCCTCGCCGACGATCTCAGCGATTGCTCTAGATCCAGAGATCTCCGTCCAAAACCCCAATTTCACCATAATTGGCGACACCGGCGGTGAATTTGAAATACTGCCTAGTCAAGACGGAGAATTTATCTGGCGGTCAAGCTTCGTGGGCAACGATCCCGTAGCCTTAAGTAAAATTGTAGGAGCAATGCGGTCCGGGAAGACCCACATCACGATTAATACGCACTTCAGAGATGAAAAACACAACTGGTACGCAAAGCGAGTTGTCGGTAAGTTTGTCGAAGGCGGATTTGAGTCAATCGAGGCGCCCCCAGCTGAGCCATCGGCAGCGCCAGAAAGGCTGACGAATCAACTAAAAGACCTGGGTATATCGGCACCGACAGCCATGGACCCGGAGCTTAGGAAACGCCTGCTTAAATTATACGATGAGCACATGAAGCGAATGGAGACATTGGAAAATGAACTTGGATCGGTTGGAGTCCTCATTGGTGACTCTACCTTGACGATGGAGCAAAGGCTTCGTGGTGAGCATGCTCCTACGACCGCTGAAATACGGCAATCCATCGACAACGAACAGCGGGCATTTACAGAGGGCGTAAAAGCATTAATTCAGGCCGCCGCAACGGAATCGTCTCAAAAACCATAACCCTGCGACACCCATGCACCTCAAAGAAGCCAAAGAGAAAAACAAGCTGGAGCACTTCATCGCTGAGAGGGAGAAGACTCATCCCCGCGCTAGCCACCGCCATTTTCACGGCACCATCAAGTCGATGGCTGGGGGAACTGTGAAACCAAAGCGGGGAACATCGAAGAAGGTTTCTCGCGGGAGTTGAACCGGAACTCAAATTCCTTGGCGTACTTAGCCAGGTGCTTTTTCGACACGCTCATGTGAGTGCCATTAATGCTTCCCTTGAGATGCTTCCAGAAATTCTCAATGCCGTTAACATGACAGTCTCCGCGAACATACTCCTCAAGCCGATGGGTGACGCTCTTGTGGTTGTAGCCCTTCGCTTTCAGGCCGCGGTAGGAAATCAATTCGTCCGTGTGAACCGTGGAGCCCGGCTGAATGTTTTCCTCAATGATCGGGTGAAGCGTCTCGCGCTGCACGTTCGGAATGACCTTCGTCATCACGTCTCCATCACGCTGGAGCATTCCCATCACAATCGTTTTGCCCAGCGCAGCGCGACCACGCGGGCCGGGGCGGTAGCCACCCACTATCGTTTCGTCAACCTCCACCTGCCCGAACAACGGCCATTCACCGTCAACCGCCTCCATGTGCTTGCGGATATGGTGCCCCATGCGCCACGCAGTCTTGTAGGTCACGCCAAGCTGGCGTTTCAGTTCCAACGCGGGAACGCCATGGCGGGAAGTCGTGAACAGGTAGATCGCATAAAACCACAGTTGCAGTGGCGTGCGGCTGTCCTCAAACGGCGTGCCGACAGTCGGGTGAAGGTGATTGCCGCACCATTGGCAGGAATAGGCGCGCTCGGCTTTGATGCGGTACCAGTTCGCTTTCCGTTGGCATTTCGGGCAGACGTGGCCCTGTCCAAAGCGAGCCTCGAAAAGATGCTCCAAGCAGGATTCGTCAGAGGGAAATTGAGCGAAGAACTCGCGGATCGTCAGGCTGGTTTTCTCTTTCATGGCTCCAATAGGAGCACAATTCATACCGTATGTCAAGGGGATAATCCCCTTACGTTACAAACACCCGGTGCGGGATGATGATCGCGCCGGGAATCCTATGGAGACGACCTCTTCAGATCGGCCGGCGGTCACACTGTGACCTTGATCCCCTTCCGCAGGTAGGTCGGCACGTCGAGATCCTGGCCCTCAAAGAGATTCCGGTCGGTTTTGTCGAAATACCCCCGGCTCTCCTGCTCGTTGAATGAGAATTCGTTTTGTTCCGCTTTTGCGCCCACGACAACGGGCCGGGGCGTCTCGGTCGCCGTGACCGGTGTCACCGCCGGGCCGGCGGGCCGGGCGGGCGGCGATTTTGCAAACGGCGTGTGGGTGCCCCGCATGCCGGCGAGCGTTCGCCGCTGCGCGAATCCGCGGCCGCCGATGTCCGTCGTGCCCAGCACGCAGACCTCGAGGCGCTGCTGCATGCTTTCGTCGATCACCGCGCCCATGATGACGTGCGAATCCTTGCCGTACTGGTCGGTGATGGCGGTCATGAGTTCGTTGACCATCGGGAGCGTGAGGTCAGTGCCGCCGATGATGTTGACGAGCAGGCGGTCGGCCTTGCGGGAATACTCGGTCGTATGCAGCAGTGGGCACAGCTTGAGGTTTTCGATGGTCTGGGCCACCGCCTGCGGCCCCTCGCCGCTGCCGAGACTGAAGAGCGTCTTGCCGCCGCGCGACTGGAACACCTGCTGCAGGGTGGCGAAATCGAGGTTGATGAGTCCGGTGCGGAACAGCATGGACCAGATCGACTTTACTCCGCGGCCGATCCACGCGTCAGCGCGGGCAAAGGCATCGAGCACGCCCATGTCGTCGCCGCACTCCTGAAGCAGGATGTCGTTGGACAGCGGAATGACCGCGTCGCAGGCCCGGCGCAGCGCCGCAAGGCCCTCCTCGGCCTGTTTCAGCCGCCGGCCTCCCTCGAAGCTGAACGGCATGGTGACAAAGGCGATGACGAGCGCCCCCTGCTCCGTCGCCACCTCGGCGACGATCGGAGCGGCGCCGCTGCCCGTGCCGCCACCCATGCCGGCGAGCAGGAACACGAGGTCGCAATCCCTCACCACCGCGGCAATCTTTTCCCGGTCTGTCTCCGCCGCCTCCCGGCCGAGAACAGGGTCGCCGCCGGTGCCGAGGCCGCGGGTCACGCCGCTGCCAATGAGCACCTTGTCCTGCACGGGGGACGTGGAAAGCGCCTGCAGATCGGTGTTGATGACGGCCAGCTGCAGCCGCTCGAGATTCTCCATCTTGAGCCGGTCGATGGCGTTGGAACCCGCGCCGCCCACACCCACGAGTTTGATGGCGATGGAACGGTCGGTAAGGATCTCGTGCGTGAGTGGCAGCTCGTTGTGGTTGGGATCGAATTGCATGGCTCAGACGGGGATGAGGATGCGCTTGATGTTCTGGAGGAAGCCGCCGGAGCGGCGCGCGGCGGAGGTCCGTTCCGCCTGCGCATTGAGTCCGTAATAAAGCAGGCCGAGCACCGTGCTAAAGCCGGGGTCGCGGAGTTCGTCGGACACCCAGGAAGGCGCCTCGCCGAGCCGGCCCGGCACGCCGAAGACCTTGCTCGCGGCCTCATCCATGCCGGGCAGTTTCGCGGCGCCGCCCGTGAGGACAACCCCCACCGGCGTCTGCTCGGGCACGAATGCCGGACCAAGCTTCTTGCGCACCACCTCGAGCAACTCCCGCGCACGGGCGAAGGTGATCTGCTCGATCGATTGTCGCGGAAACTGCCGGTCGCCGATGGAGTAGTCGCCGTTCAGCCAGACCTTTTCGTGCTTGTCGCGCGCGCGCAGGGTGGCCGAGCCGTAACGGAGCTTGATCTTCTCGGCCTGCCCGCGGGTGAGGCGCAGGCCGAGGCTGAGGTCGTTGGTGAAGTGATCGCCGCCCACGGGCACGACGCCGGTCTGTTGGGCCACCCCGTCGCGGTACAGCGCGTAGTCCGTGGTGCCGCAGCCGATGTCGAGCACGAGCACGCCGTTCTGCCGCTCCTCGGCCGAGGTCACCATCGTGCCCGCCGCCAGGCTGGAGAGAATCAGTTCCTCCACCCGCAGGTTGAAGCCGGTGATGACATGAATGTGGTCGCCGATCTTGGCCTCACTGCCATGCACGGTCCAGTAGCCGGCTTCCAAGCGCTGGCCGACGAGGTGCTCGGGGTTGGGTACGAGGCGCCCGTCAAGGCGGAAGGGCCGGCGGATGTGATGCACCACGGCGCGTCCCTCCGGCAGCTCCTTGGCCTTGGCCAGGCGGCAGACGGTGTCGATGTCGAGCGTACTCACGCAGTTGTCGGCTGCGTTCACGTTGACCGCCGCCTCATTATAAAAGCCCTCCAGGTGCGCCCCGGTCTGAGCCAGGTAGACGACCTCGACCGCCACGCCCGCCCGCGCCTCGGCAGCTTGAATGGCGGCCTGCGTGCAGGTGCTCGCCTCCTTGTAGTCCACCACGCTGCCTTTGATCACGCCGCGCGACTGGCAGGAGCCGACGCCGATGATGTTGAGGGTGCGTCCGCGCGTGAGTTCACCCACGAGGACGGCCACCTTTGCTGTGCCGATTTCGACGGCGCCGATGAGTTTGGTCTTAGAAATCACGTCTCTGTTTGGGTTGGGAGGTTGTCTTGGGCAAAGAGGAACGCGCTGGCTTCAACGGAGTGGAGTCCTGCAGTTCGACGGGCACCTGACCGCCCAGCGCAAGGTTCACTCGTTTCACGGGCGGGGCGTCATGCGCTTTCAGGGATTCAACGATGTAGGCCAGTTTCGCCAGCTGACGCGGGAGATCCCCCCGGGCTTCAAAGATGATCTCCGGGATTTCCTGCGAGCGCACGATGATCTCCTGGTCGGAAGCGAGCCGGGCGAGTGACAAAACCTGCCAGTCCGCACAGAGCAGCGGGATGAGTCCCTGGGCCGCGGTCAGCAGCCCGGCAACCCGCTCCATGCCCTCGATGGGTTCAAACCCGCTTTTGGCGGTGCGTCGCAACTGGATGCCGTCGAGCCACAGCAGCCGCTCGAGCACGGTTCGTTCATAGCCGACGCCCTCGTAAACCACGCCATCGCGCGCCACGAGCCGCATCCTCGGTGAGGCCTCGCCGATCTGCACCATCACGCGCGCGACCGGCGTGCGCTCCTGCACGGTCACCATCAACGTGTTGTCGGCGAACCGCCGCCTGAGCACGACGCTCTGCACCTGCCCCGAGGCCAACAGCCTGCTTTCCATCGCGGAAAGGTCCAGCGTCATGAGGCTGGCGCTCGCCGGCAGCGCCAGGGTCTGGTCGAGCCACGCCCGCTCGAGCACGCCATCCGTGGCGAATACGATCTGCCTGAGCGGCACGGCCTTCACCGGTTCCTTGAGCCGCGCCGGATCGCTCTCCCATGTCTGGTAGACCTCAACCGCCGCCCAGATGCCGCCGAACACCAAAACACACAACGCCGCGAATTTTACGCTCGCAAACACCATGCGTCGGCGTCCCTCCTTCGACATGGCGTGCGGGCTGACTCCCTGGCGGATATCCTTCCAGGAGCGCGAGGCCGGCGGGATGGTGGCAGGCTGGCTCATGGGGGGAGGGAGACGGAAAGGGCGGTGTCTGGAGGCCAACGACGCCTCACGGCAGGGGCAACCGGCTCCTGAAACGTTGCGCGCAAATCCATCCCCGCGCCGCCCGTGCCCCCCGACCTGGCGCCCGCCTTCCTGATGCCGGGAGCGGCATTGATTTCGAGCAGATAAATCGCCGACACGGAAGCATTCACAGCACGTCCTTCCATTCCTTTCCGTAAAGCAGCACCTCGGGCTCCAGCGTGATGGCGCGGGCTTGTTTCACCCGTTCGCGCACCCGGCGCATGAGCGTGATGATGTCCGCGCTGGTGGCCTGACCGCGGTTGATGATGAAGTTCGCGTGCACCGGCGACACCTCGGCGTCCCCCACCCGCTCGCCCTTCAGCCCGGCTTCGTCGATGAGCTTTCCGGCCGAGGTGCCGGGCGGATTCCTGAAAACGCAGCCGGCGCTTGGCTCGCGCGGCTGGGATTCATGGCGCTTGCGCCGGTAGACGTCGATCTGGCGGCTGATGGCCTCGCTCTCGACCTGCGCCGCCGGCTTGAGCAGAGCGCCGAGCGCGATGGCTTCGAGCAGGTCACGGCACTCGCGATAGGCCACGCGCATCCCGGACTTCTTCAGCGTCCGCACTTCTCCCGCGAGAGTCATGAGCTGCACCTCCTCGACCACATCGAACATCCAGCCGCCCATGGCGCCGGCGTTCATCCGCAGCGCGCCGCCCACCGAGCCCGGAATGCCCTCAAGAAACTCGAAGCCCGTGAGTCCGGCCCTGCTGGCAAAGCCGCAGAGACTCTTGAGACGCAGACCGGCCCCCGCCCACAGGCAGCCATCAGGCCGCAACTCGCACGCCTGCCAGGCGGGATGCGCGAGGCAGACCACCAGGCCGTCCACCCCTTCGTCGGGTACGATGAGATTGGAGCCGCGGCCGAGAAAGTAGACGCGCAGTTTACGCGCGGCGGCCTCCCGCAGCAGGGCTTGCAGATCGGCGACATTCGCCGGCTCGCAGTAGCAGCGCGCCCCCCCGCCGGTCCGCATCGTCGTCCGGGGGGCGAGCGGCTCCTCGCGAATCAGCCGGGTCTCGGCGGAAAGCCGCGGCCTCATCTCCGCGACAAACCGGTCCCAAAACTGGGCGCGGGCAGAATCTTCCTCCAGCCGGGCCGCCAGTTCGTGCGCCAGCTGGTCGATATCGCCCGCTCCGACAAAAGCCAGCCAGTCGCCGGCCTGCAGCGCCGCGCGCAACACGCCGAGAAAGATGCCGTCGCGGCCCGGCAGGTAGGTGACGGGTATGGGCGCGCCGGATTTCTTGATTTCGGCATGGATGTCGGCCGTGGTGCCGCCGGGGACGGGCGCCTCGCCGGCCGGATAGACGTCGAGCAGGAAAAGCTGGTCGGCCAAGCTCAGCGCCGCGGCGAATTCGGCCTTGAACTGCGCGGTGCGGCTGAAGCGATGCGGCTGGAAAACCACCACCAGCCGTCCCGTTTTGCGCTGGCGCAGGCTCGCGAGCAGCGCCCGGATTTCCGCCGGATGGTGCGCATAGTCCTCAACGATCGTGAGGCGGTCTGTCGCGCGCAGGACGCTCTGCCGCCGGCGCACGCCCGGATAGTCGGCGAGCAGATCCGGTGAAAGCCTGGCACCCATCAGGTGCGCCGCGGCCAGCGCCGCCGTGGCGTTGTGGGCATTGAAGGCGCCCCAGGCCCGAACCGCTATCTCCAAAGAGGGAAACCCGGCGTCAAGTCGGAGCACGAGGTGGCTCGCCGATTCGCCCACCACGCGCGAGCGGTAGTGCGCGTTGGCGCCAAAGGTGAACGCGCCGGCCTTTGCGCCCGCCACCGCCCGCACGGACATGGCGCAAGCCGGGTCGAACACCACCGCCTGCCGGGTGCGGGCGACCAGCTGGCGGAAGGCTTCCTCCAGCTGTTCGATCCGTCCGTAATAATCGGGATGATCCCAGTCGAGGCTCACCATGACCGTGATCTCGGGTGAAAACCGGTCGATGGTGCCGTCGCTCTCATCGATCTCAGCCACGACCCAGTCGCTCGAGCCGATGCGGCCGGGGGGCACGGCATCGTCGTTGAAGAGGCCGCCCAGCAGCCAGCCGCAGGGAAAGCCGGACCGGCGCAGCGCGGTGATGAGCATGCCGGTGGTGGTCGTCTTGCCGTGCGCACCCACGACCGCGACGAGTTTTTTGCCTCCGAGAAGCTCGGCGAGCATCTCGCCCCGCCGCACCAGCGGCAGGCCGCGCGCCGCGGCGCGTACCCGCGCCGGGTGGTTGGCAGGGATGGCGGACGAATGCACGACCAGTTCGCAGGCCTCGGGCACGTCGCCCGCTTCGGTGATCGCCACGCCCGCCGGTTCCAGCCATGCGCGCACCGCGGGCGGGAGCGCGTCATCCTCGCCGCTCACCGTGAAGCCCGTCTGCCGCAGGCAGAGGGCCAGCGGTGCCATGCCCGTTCCGCCGACGCCGACAAGATGGATGGCGCGGAGATCACGGTCGAAGGGTCGGGGCAGCGGCGAAGCTCTCATGCGGCTTGCTGCTGGGACTCCGTCGGTGAAGGAGGCGACGACGGGCCTTCCGCCGGCTTGCCGGCGGGGGGGGACGCCAGCCCCTCGAGATCGTCGAGAATGAGGTCCAGCATGTTGGCACGGTCCATCCGCTGCAGGTTCGCGCGGAACTTGTGGAGCAGCCAGTCGTTGAAAATGACTTCGCCCACCTCGCGATCGAGGTTGGCGAGGTAGTGCTGGTCGACGACGATGCCGCCGCCCTGCCGCTCGAAGAAGCGCGCATTGGCCCACTGGTGGTTGTCGGCGGCCTGCGGGAATGGCACGAGGATGGCGGGGGTGGCGCAGCGGATGAGTTCGGCGATGGTGCCCGCCCCGGCGCGCGACACGACGAGGTCGGCCGCAGAGAGCAGCGTGGCCACGTCGTCGCAGAAGGGCATGAAGATTGCCTTTACCGTCCGGCTCGATTTTGCGCGCAGCTCGCGCACCTCGTCCCCGCCCTTGCCCAGGCCGGTGACGCAGCAGACCTGGATGCCCTCGCCCGCCAGGCGCTCGAGGCGCTCGCGCACCCAGCGGTTCAGCGACGAGGCTCCCTGGCTGCCGCCGAGGATGACGAGGACTTTTTGCGACGGATCAAACCCAAGCCGGATCCGCGCGGCCTCCCGCGGAAGACTGACGATCTCCTTGCGCACCGGCAGTCCGGCGTGACGCACGCCGGCCATGCGCACGCCCGTCAGGCGGACGCCCGGCGGGAGGTAAAGGCGCCGGGCGAGCCCCCCGAGGAACCGGATGGCGCGGCCGGGCACGCGGTTCGCCTCGTGCAGCGCGACGGTCCGGCGGAACAGCGCCGCCACCACGATGATGCCCGCGGTGGTGAAACCGCCGAACCCGACGATGACATCCGGCCGCCACACCCGGATGAGGCGGGCACTGAACAAAAACGCCGCCGTCTGCAGCCAGACGAAACGCAGGAGGCCGAGGGGATGAAGCGTGAACGGCGCGCCGGGGATGCGTTCGAAATGGAGCTGCGGGTATTTCCCAATGAGCCGTGCGTCGACCTTCTTGTAGCTGATGAGGAGCATGGTCTCGTGCCCGCGCGCCGTAAGCCCTTCCGCCAGCGCGATGCCCGGCGAGAGGTGCCCGCCCGTGCCCCCGCATGCGATGAGAAAGCGACTCATGATGAATGTCCTTTCCGTCTTCCGCCTCCGGCCGCCCCGCCCCTCACGCCATGACCTCCTTCAGGCTGCGCTCACGGCGCATGAATGCCGGCCTGGTCCACGCGCGCTGGGTGTTGAGGAGAATCCCGACCAGAATGCCCATCAGCAGCAGATTCGATCCGCCCGCGCTGATGAACGGCAGCGACATGCCCTTGGTCGGCAGGCAGCCGGTGACGACGCCGAGATTGATGAGCGCCTGCAGGCTGATGAGCAGCAGGCTGCCGGCCACCAGCAGGAACTGGAAAAGGTTCGGCGCCTTGCGCAGGTGAAGGAGCCCCGCGGTGAAGATCACCGCGAAGATCACCACCACGCCGATGGTGAACACGAGGCCCAACTCCTCACCGATGACTGCGAAGATGAAATCGGTGTGCACCTCGGGCAGGAAGCCGTTCTGCTGGCGGCCCTGGCCGAGGCCGACGCCATCCACGCCGCCGGCAGCAAAGGCCAGGATCGCCTGCCAGAGCTGGTAGGTGCCGCCGCTTTTGTTGCCTTCAATGTCGAGAAACGCCGTGAAGCGGGCCAGCCGGTTGGGGTTGTGGAGGACCGCCAGGGTGAGGACGCCGGCCGCGCCCAAGAACGCCGAGAGGAGATGGCGCAGCCGGCCGCCGGCAAGGAACAAGAGCGTGACGCCGATGGCGAAGGTGAGCGCGGCGGTGCCGAAATCAGGCTCCAGCAAAATGAGACCGGCGAAGAGACTGATCCCGGCCAGCGGCACGACCAGGCCGCGGAAAAATTGGTGGATGCGGGTCTGGTTCAGCGCGAGATAATGCGCGAGGCCGAAGACCATCGCGAGCTTGGCAAACTCCGAAATCTGCAGCCGCGCCGGTCCCAACCCGAGCCATCGGCGGCTGCCTTTCACCTCGATGCCGATGCCGGGGAGCAGGACGAAGGCAAGCCCGACGAGACACACGACCGCGAAAACCCACACGTGGCGCCGTGCATCCTCAAGATCCAGGCGGCTGACTCCAAAGCAAGCCACTGCGGCGAGGACAAACCAGAAGACCTGCTTGGTAAGGTAGAAATAAGGATCGCTCTTGAGCGACACGACGCTCGCGCTGAACAGGACGGTAAGACCAAGGATGGAGAGACTGAGGACGCAGACGAGGATGATGGTCGCGGGATTGATAACCGGGACCCGGCGCGGTTTTTCCAACGGTGCGGAGGACATCTAAGGTGGGAAGCGGATCAGTGCAGACGACATGAGCGGCGCCGCGAGGCGTCCCCCCTTCCCCGAAACAGGTGAGGAGAGGCTCGCTGCGCTTGGAAAGCTACGATGGGAAGGGAAACCTTACGGAGTCTTCGCCGCACCCGTGTCATCGACCTTGATGACGGGCACGTTGTTCTGCGGCTTCAGGCCGGCGTCGAGATCTTGGTCGGGCGGCGGCGGTGGCGGCGTCGTGGGGGGCGTCGGCGCCGGGGCAGCGGGCGTCGCCGCGGCGGATGGGCTGGCGGCAGGCGCGGTCGCCGGGGCGGCTCCACCCACAGCCGTGAAGCCAGGGATCACGAGTTCCTGGCCCGGGCGGATCTTCTTGGGATCGGCGATATTATTCGCCACGGCGAGATCGGAGACTTTCACCTGATACTTCCGCGCGATCGCGCCGAGGGTTTCGCCGGCTTTGACGACGTGGATCACGGAGCCTTCCGGTTTTTTGCCTGGCGCCGTAGAAGCGCTGGACGCAGCGGCCGATGGACTGGCGACCGTCGCACCCGTCGCGGGGGCGGCCCCTGACGGCAGCTTGAGTTCCTGACCGACGCGCACGTAATCGCTCTTGAGGTCATTCACGCGCTTCAGCTCGGCGGTCGTGGTGCCGGCACGTCGGGCGATGCCGGCGAGGGTGTCCCCGGGTCTGACCGTGTAGGTGGCGGCGGCCACAAGGTCGGCGCCGCCCGCGGCGGCGGCAGAAGCGGCCGGGGTCTTGCCGGGGATGATGAGCTTCTGGCCGACACTAAGCCTCGAGTTGCTAGTCAACTTGTTGGCTTTCTCGAGTTCAGTGACGGTGGTGCCGTTTTTCTTTGCGATATTCCAAAGATTGTCACCCGCCACCACCGTATACGCGGTAGCCGGGGTGACGTCGGCAGGCGGCGCGCTTTCCAGCGCCGCGGCGGCGGGACTGCCGGGCCGGGTCGGGCTATACCGCACGACCGCCGAGGGGGGAATGTTGACCGAAACCGCGGAGGCGGAATCGGTCGGCGCGGCGACCGGATTGGTCGCCGGCGAAGTGGCGGTGCCGGCGCCGACTGCCGGGGCCGTATCGGTGGCGATCGGCGCGGACCCCTGGCTCGTGGAACGGCAGCCGGGATTAACAAACATGAGAAAGAAGGCGACGACGTGGACGGCCACGACGATACCAAGGATCTTCAGGATATTCATGGATAGTGGCGGTGTGCTGGATTATGGGTCGGGGAGTGACGGAATGGCTACTGAAAAGTGGAAGTTGTTCCCAAGTTGCTCACAAGCTTTTCAAACTGGTTGCCGCGGTCGGCATAGTCACGGAACATGTCGAAACTGGCGAACCCCGGACTGAGGACGACGGGGTCGCCCGGCTGGGCGGCGGCATAAGCCCCGCGCACCGCTTCCTCGAGCGTGCCGCACACGGTATGCGGGACGTGGTGGGCAGCGCAAAAAGCGGCCAGCGCGGTCCGCGTCTCGCCAATGAGCCAGGCGTGCTTGGTTCGGTTGGCAATGCGCTGGATGAAGGCAAAGAGATCGCCCCCCTTGGCCCTGCCCCCGGCGATGAGGTGAACCGGTGCCGGAAAGGTGGCCAGCGCGGCCTCGACGGCGTGGAAGTTGGTCGCCTTGGAATCATTCCAGAACGACACCCCGTGGAGCTCGCCGATCCGGGTGAGCCGGTGCCGGCCGAGATTGAAGGTGCGAGCCGCGGCGTAGAGCGCGGATTCGGGCCGGCCATCGTGCCGCCACCACGCCCGGGCCAGCAGGAAGTTCTCGCGCTGCGGATACCGGGCGAAAATGGTGCCTTCAAGCTGCGGATCAGGCGCGGCGCCTTCGCTGGACACCGTGGCCTCCGGCGGCAGCCTCCGCCCGAACCTGCGCGCAAACCGCTGCACGCTGGTTCCGGCAAACACCGCGCCGGCCCGGGTACGCTCGAATAGATTCCACTTCGCCGCAAAGTAGGCCTCGAGGCCCGGATGTCGTTCGAGATGATCCTCGGCGAAATTGGTCCACAGCGCGGCGTCCGCGCGGAAATGCTGCAGCGTCTCGGCCTGAAATGAACTCACCTCGCAGACGGCGACCGAGTCCGCTCCCGGATCGCGCTTGAAGGTGATGAGACGGCTGAACGGAAAACCGACGTTGCCGACCGCGTAGGCGTCCTCGCCCGCGCCCGCGAGCGCATGGGTGAGGAACTCGGTGAGCGTGGTCTTGCCGTTGGTGCCGGTGATGGCAATGAGCCGGCCGCGCCAGAAGAGCGACGCAAAGTCGAGTTCGCCGAGGCAGGTGCAGCCGGCGGCGCGCGCCGTTTGCAGCCACGCGTGTCCCGGGGTGAAGCCGGGGCTGAAGATCACGAGCGGATGCTGCTTTGCCTCGGCCGTGGTGAAGACCTGGGCCGCACCGCTGCCGGATTTCTCGTCGAAAAACCCAGCTTGGGCGCCGAACTGCGCCAGCAATTCGCGCACCGCCTGGCCGCTCACACCGCCGCCGAGGATGGCGACGGGGCGCTGGAGCAGCGGTTCGAGAAAATCGGGCGGGAGCAGAGCCATGGGTGGGTTGCTGCCAGCATAGTCGCCGAAGACGGCGAGGCGACGTGATTTGAGGGGAGCGGCGGATAGGGTGGAGGTAGGCATGGGATAACATCAACGGAGTTTGAGGGTTCCAAGGCCCGCGAGGGCGCACATGAGCGAGAGAATCCAGAAGCGCAGCACCACCTTGGTCTCCGGCCAGCCGCGCTTTTGAAAATGATGGTGGATCGGCGCCATGAGAAAGAAACGCCGGCCCTCGCCGAGGCGGCGCTTGGTGGCCTTGAAATAACCGATCTGGATGATGACCGACACCGCCTCCATGACGAACACGCCGCCGACGATGATCAGCGTGAGCGGCTGCTGCACCATGAAGGCCAGCACGCCGATGAGGCCGCCAATGGCCAGCGAGCCGGTGTCGCCCATGAACACCTCGGCCGGGTACGAGTTGTACCAGAGAAAGGCCATGCCCGCCCCGACCAGCGCGCCACAGATGACCGTCAGCTCGTTCGTGCCCGGAACGTAACTGATCAGCAGATAGTGGGAGGTGTCCACCCGTCCCGCCACATAGGCCATGATGCCATAAACCAGGGCGACGGTGATCGTGCACCCGATGGCCAGACCATCGAGTCCATCCGTCAGGTTGATCGCGTTGCTGAAGCC
Source organism: Opitutaceae bacterium (assembly GCA_049513315.1). GTDB lineage: Bacteria > Verrucomicrobiota > Verrucomicrobiia > Opitutales > Opitutaceae > Fen-1467. The sequence continues at coordinate 76,994 of JBEKWG010000007.1, read as the reverse complement.
GACGATCCATAAAAAAACCAGCACGAAAAGCGCGATCACCCCCAAGCTTCCCGCGAACACCAGCACCGGCTCCTTGTAGAACGGCACCCACAGCTCGCGAATCTTCTGGGCACTGGTCGGGTGCCACACCAGAAGCACGAGCGCGGCGATGGTGATCAGCGTCTGCCAGAGGATCTTCTCCCAGGAGGAGATGCCGTCGCGGCTCTTGCGCACGACCTTCAGGTAGTCGTCACGAAAGCCCACCGCCGTGAGCGCCGCGAATACAAACATGCTCACCACCACCCAGATGTTGGGCTGCGCCCAGAGGAAGGTGCTGCCGAAGACCGAGAAAAAAATCAGCAGTCCCCCCATGGTGGGCGTGTTTTTCTTGTCGAACCGCTGCGCGAGATCGCCGGTGCGGTCGTCGTCGTAGTGCTGGCCGAACTTGAGCGCGCGGAGCTGCGCGATCAGCCAGGGCCCGATGAGAAAGCCGATGACCGCCGCCGTGCCCGAGGCCATGAGCGTGCGCAGGGTGATGAACCGCAGCAGGCGCAGCGGCCCGAACACGTTTTCGTATTGGGAGAGGTAGCTCAGCATGCCACGGCCTCCTGCGGCGCGTCCGCGGCCAGCGCCTTTTCCAGTTGATACCGGCGGCTCCCCTTCAGGAACACGGCGCCGCCAAATCCGGCAAGAAACGCCGTGACGGCCGCGAGTTCCGCAACCACCGCGATCTGCTCCGCCGTGTTGCCGTTTTCGAGCAGGCCTTCGCGCAGCGCCGCGGCCTGGTCGCCGATGATGAACAGCCGGTCGCCCGGACGCAGGTGCAGCGTGCGGCCGAGCCGGCGGTGATACTCCGCGGCCCGCGGCCCGAGTTCCTCCATGCAGCCGAGCACGTAGGCGCGCGGCTGGCTGGCCGGCGCCAGCGACTCAAAATTGTCAAGCGCGTCCGCCATCGAGGCGGGATTGGCGTTGTAGCAATCGAGGTAGAACAGCCGGCCGGCTTCGCGGCGCAGTTCGCCCCGCCACTTCGCGGGCTGCCACGCCGTCAGCCGCTTCTGAATGACCTCGGGCGTCACGCCGAGCCAGAGCGCGGCGCAGATGGCGAGCACGGCGTTCTGCGCCATGCCGGCGGATACCCGCTGCATCGTGAAGGTGAGCGGCGGCGGCGGTCCATAGGCGATGGCCAGCGCGGTCGTGTCGCCGCGCTGGGCGACGGCAAAGTAGACCTTGTCCTTGGGCGGCTCGGCCGGCCGCACCACCTCGGCCGGCTCGACCGTCAGCGCGCGCACACTGAGGTCGCGGAAAGCATCAAACTGCAGGCACGGACGGGGAAAGACCGCGATGCCGGCCGGCCGCACGGCGGCGGGCAGCGCGGCCTTCTCGCGCGCAACCCCCTCGACATCGCCCAGCCCCTGCAGATGCGCCGGGGCGATCAGTGTAATGATCGCCAGGTCGGGTTCGATCATACCGGCCAGCGGCCGCATCTCGCCGGGCGCGCTCACGCCGGCCTCGATGATCGCAAATCGATGCCGGGCGGGATCGAGTCGCGTGAGCGTGAGCGGCACGCCGATGTGATTGTTGAGGGTGCCCTCGGTGGCGAGCACGGTGGGCGCACCGCCGAGCAGAAGCGCCAGCAGATCCTTGGTGGAAGTCTTGCCGACGCTGCCGGTGATGCCGATGACGGGGCCGGCGAACATGCGGCGGTGTTCGCGGGCGATGAGCTGAAAAGCGCCCAAGGGGTCCGCCACGACCAGTTGCGGCAGCGCCCGCGCCGGATCGGCGCGGCTGACCAATGCGCCCGCGGCGCCGGCGGCCTGCGCCGCGGCGAGAAATTCGTGCCCGTCGCGCCGGTCGGTGGTCAGCGCGACAAACAGCTGGCCCGGCTGGAGCGTGCGCGTGTCGTTGCTGAAGCCGGTGATGGGTGTGGCCGGGACCGTGGTCCAGCGTCCGCGGGACCAGGCGGCAAGTTGGCCTGGAGAAAAAACCGGCATGACTAGATTCCGCTGCAGCTCATCCTTCCTTGATCTGTTTCACCGCGATCAACTCCCGGACCACCTGCCGGTCGTCGAATGGGATGACCGTGTCGGCGAACTCCTGGTAGGACTCGTGGCCCTTGCCCGCGATGAGCAGGCAGTCGCCGGGCCGGGCGGCGTCAAGCGCGAGGCTGATGGCCCGGCGGCGTTCGTCGATGAAGATGATTTTGCCGGGCGTGGTGACGCCCTGCTTCATATCCGCGAAGATCTGCGCGAGCGGTTCGCTGCGCGGATTGTCGGCCGTGGCCCACGCAAAATCGGCCAGCTCCTGCACGGCGCGCGTCATGAGGGGACGCTTGGTCCGGTCGCGGTTTCCGCCGCAGCCAAAGACGACCAGCAGGCGGCCGGGCGTGACGGCGCGGAGCATGCCGAGGGCGTTGTGCAGCGCATCATCGGTATGCGCGTAGTCCACCAGCACGTTGAAGGGCTGGCCCTCCTCGATGCGTTCCATGCGGCCGGCGACGTTCTTGAACGAGCGCAGCTTGGGCAGGAGCGCGGCCACGTCGCAATCGAGGGCATAACAGGTGGCGAGCGCGGCCAGGAGATTGCTGACATTGTAGCGGCCGATGAGCGGGCTTTCGACGACAACGGCGCCGCCGGGCCAGACGCAGCGGAATGCGGTGCGCCTGAACTCGAGGTTGACCGCCTCCGCGCGCACGGTCGCGGCGGGATTTTCACCGAAGGTGACCAGCTTCAGGCCAGGGGGTATCTTCGCCGCCAACCGCCGGCCGTACGGATCGTCGAGGTTGATCACGGCGACCCGGGGCACCGAACCGGTGCCGCCGGCAAACAGGCGCGACTTCACCTCGAAGTAGGCGTCCAGCGACTTGTGATAGTCGAGGTGGTCCCGGGTGAGGTTGGTGAAGACGACCGCGCCCAAATGCAGGCCGAGCACGCGTTGCTGATCGATGCCGTGGGAACTCACCTCCATGACCGCCCGGCGGCATCCGGCATCGCGCATCTGGGCGAGCATGCCGAAAATGTCGAGCGACTCGGGCGTGGTCTTGTAGGACGGCACCGTGCGCGTACCCAGGTCGTAGCTGACCGTACCGATGAGGCCGACGCGCTGGTCGCCGTTCAGCAAATGCTTGAGGAGATGCGTGACGGTGGTCTTGCCGTTCGTGCCCGTGACCCCCACCACCTCGAGTTCGCGGTCGGGAAACCGGTAATAGCGCTGGGCCACGCGTGCGAGCGTCGCGCGGGCATTGGCCACCTGGATGAAGGTGACCTTGCCGTGCGGCCGCGTGACCGGTTTCTGGGTGACCACGGCCACGGCGCCGCGGTTGATGGCCTCGTCGATGAAGATCGCACCGTCGGTGCGCAGGCCGGGCAGGGCGAAGAACAGGCTGCCCGGCACCACGCGCCGGCTGTCCATGGTGAGGCCCGAGATGGGACGATCGAGACTGCCCTTGACGGCAACGACCTCGTCCGCGGGAAAAAAATCCTGAAGTTTGGGTGCCATTTTGAAGATCTGGCGGCGGACGTGCCTGCCGCCATAAATTAATCCACGCGGGTGCGGGCGAAAGGCATGGATGAGGGTGTAGTTTTGAGGAAGGTAGGCGATCACCAGCGGTCTCCTTGGAGGGCGAGGCGGTTGCGGGGAAATTCGGTGACGGGCTTGATGTCGAGGTACTGGATGAGCCGCAGTGCCACGTTGCGGAACGACGGCGCGGCCACGATCCGGCCGTAGGCGACACCCCCGCCTGGCATCTGGGCGTCATCGACGATCACGGAGACGACCACCTGCGGACGGCTCGCCGGGAAGAAGCCGACAAACGAAGCCACGTGGTGCGTGGTCGAGTATTTCCCGTCGATGACCTTCTGGCTGGTGCCGGTTTTGCCGGCGACCTCGAAGTGCGGAATGGCGGCTTCGGGTGCCGTGCCGTCGGGCGAGGCGACCCCCATGAGCAAGCGCGCCATCGTCTGGGCCGTGCGCTCGGTGATGACCCGCCGGTGCGGCTGATCGCCAAGGCTGAAGACGAGGTCGTCGTTCTCATCGCGCACCTCCCGGAAAAGCTGCGGGTGCTGGAGCACCCCGCCATTCGCGATGGTGGCCATGGCATAATGAATCTGCATCGGCGTGGCCGCGACCGCCTGGCCCATGGGCATGCGGGTGATGGTCAGGCCGTCCCAATCCTTCGGCGGCGCGAGCAGGCCGTCGACCTCGCCTCCGAAGGGAAATCCCGTCTTCTCGCCAAAGCCGAAGGCGCGGGTGTAATCATAGAACCGCTGGTCGCCCAGCAGCATGGCCAGGTGGGCCGCGCCCCGGTTGCTGGAATGGCTGATGATCCCCGCCACCGTGAGGTCCTGAAAGGGATGATCATCCTTCGGCAGATGCAGATGACGGCCGCGATACTCCACCTCGTTCGACCCGACATCAAAGACGCTGTCCGGCGTGACCAGCCGCTCGTTAAGCGCGCCGCTGATGGCGACGATCTTGAACGTCGAACCGGGCTCAAAAACGTCCGTCACGGCGTAATTGCGCAGGGCATCAAGCGGCGCCTTGTTGAACTCGTTGAGGTTGAAAGTCGGATAATTGGCGAGACCGAGGATGAAGCCCGTGTGCGCGTCACTGACTATGATGGTGGCCTTCGCCGGCGCGTATTTCTCCGCGATCAGCTGCAACTCCGCCTCGATCATGTGCTGGATGTACATGTCGATCGACAGCTTGACGTCGTAGCCGGCGATGGGCGGCACCTCGCGCGTCTGGAACTGCGCCTGTTCCTGGCGACGGCCGTTGCGCTCCGATTCGCGCCAGCCGTCCTGGCCGCGCAGGAAGAAATCCATGTAATGCTCGACGCCGGCCGCGGGCACGTTCTCCTTGTTGACGTAGCCGATGAGATGCGCGGCCAGCGAGTTGTGGGGATAGAACCGGCGGTAGATGCGGTTGCCATAGACGCCGCGGATCTGCAGCTTCTTCACCTCATCGTAGACGTTCTCGTCGACACCTTCGGCGAGCTTGATCCACTGTACCGGCTTTGCCTCGCGTTCATCATCTTCCGGCGTCGCGAGGAAACGGCGGGCCGCCGCGGCGCGGATATCGGCGGCGGTGATGCCCAGCAGCCGCGCCAGGTCCGGCCAGCGGGCTTCGTCCTCGGGGCGGAGCATATGCGGGTCCAGCCCGATGTCGATGAGCGTGCGGCTCGTGGCGAGGATCTCCTTGTTCGCGTCGCAGATGTTGCCGCGGCGGGCGTTTTCCACGACAAAGGTGCGGCGCGCCTGCTCGACGTATTTCAGCAGCTCCGCGCGCTGCCACACATGCAGGTCGACCAGGCGCGCGGCGACGCCGCCGAAGCAAAGGAAGATGCCTGTGGCGAGGAAAACGATGCGGTAGTTCGACGCGAAACCCTTCGACATGGCCTTCAGCGCGTCCCTCCGCGGCGGAAAACAACCGGTTGAATCTCGGCGGTGAAAAGCCCCGGGTTGCGCCGGCCGGCGAGCCACTGATCCACATTGACGGGACCTTGCTCGCTTTGCTCCTGGCGCGGCGGGACCAAACCGAGACGCATTTCGGAATTAAGGCGGATGAGCGTATCGGGGCTTCGCGCGGCGGCGATCTCGGCGGTGAACTGGTCAAGCTTCCGCTGTATTTCGGCGAAGTCCGTCTGCAGCTTCTTGTTCCGATCGGCGGCAAGCGAAATCTCGTGACGCAGCCACACCGTGCCAAAGCCGATCGAGCCGGTGAAAACGAGCATCACCAGCGTGTAGACCAGAAGCTGGTTGATGAAGGCGTTGGCGGTGGACGTGTTCATGAGGCGGAGGTCGAGGGGGGCGTGGCGATGAGTTGAAGCTTGCGCAGAGCGCGGAGCCTGGCGGAACGGCTCCGGGGATTGGCGGCCAGTTCGGCCTCCCGCGGCATGACCGGACGGCGGGTGAGCGGCTCGGCGAGCCGGGTGCGGAGTTGCTGCGGTGTGGCGTCGGCGGCGCTTTCGGGCTGGCCGCACCAGCGGCGGAAGAGCTGCTTGACGAGGCGGTCTTCGAGCGAGTGGAAGCTGATGACGCAAAGCACGCCGCCCGGCACAAGGCGGGCAAAGGCGGCGGGCAGCGCCCGTTCGAGCGCGCCCAATTCGTCGTTCACCGCGATGCGGATGCCCTGGAAACTGCGCGTGGCCGGATGAATCCTCGCCGCATGGCGGTCGCGGGCCGGAATGGCATCGGCGATCAAGGCGGCGAGGCTGGCCGTGCGCTGGAGCGCGCCGGTGCCGCGGGCGGCCTCAAGGGCGCGGACGATGCGCCGCCAGTGCGGTTCCTCGCCATATTCCCGGATGGCGCGCGCAAGCATCTCGGCAGTGGCGGTCTCCAGCCATTGCGAAGCGGGCACGCCGCTGCGCGGATCCATGCGCATGTCGGCCGGCGCGTCATGACGGAAAGAGAAGCCGCGCTGCACGTCGTCGAATTGAAAGGAGGATACGCCAAGATCGAAAAGCACGCCGGCGAATGCACCGAGATCCAGTTCGCCGAGCCGGCCGAAGTCACGATCGAGGAGCGTAAAACGACCTGCGAACTCCTCGCGAAGCGAGGCGGCGCGCGCCTACGCCACCGGATCGCGGTCAAGAGCGATGACCTACGTGTCCGCCGCAGACTCGAGGATCGCCCGCGCATGCCCACCCCCGCCGAACGTGCAGTCGAGATAGCGGCTGGCGGCACGCGGGGCGAGGAACTCCAGCACCTCGTGCAACAACACCGGTTGGTGGCCCTTGCTCATCGCCGGCCGGGAAAGATCATGGGGCGCCGTGAGCATGAGAGGTGGCGCGGTTCTCAGTGGAAACAGTGGCCTCCACCGCAGCGCCACCCGTCGGACCAGGCTCCCGGCGGGGCACAGGGCTCGGGCTCGCCCGAGGCGTTGCCGTGGTGTCGACCGGCGGCAGCCCCCCCGGCACACGCATCATTGGCGAATAGGAACGGCGGTGACCGAGAGTCCAGAGGTTGATGCTGGCGGTGCGATGAATCGGAGAATTGTTCATGGCGAAAAGGTGCGGGGAATCAGATGCCGGCGCGCCGCATGAGATCGCGGTAGGTTTGGGTGTCCATACGCCGGCCCTTCACGTCCCAGCGCTCGGGGCTCCAGATCGCGAATTTGCTGAGCGAGCCGGCCAGGACGGCGTCCTTCGAGATGCCGGCGTGGCTGAGCAGTTCCTGGGTAAGACCGATGCGGCCCTGCTTGTCGAAACGCAGCGTCTGCGCGTGGGCAAAAAGCTGCGTCAGGACATCCTGTGCCTCACTGTCACTCAGATTTTTGGCCGCGGCCTTTTCGTAGAGGCGATCGACCTCCGGAGGTGGCAATATGGAGATATAACCATCGGGGTGAGGCAGAGCGACGAATTCATCGTCTGCGGTGTGCGCAATGCGCCAGCCCGATGGAATCGTGAGCCGATTCTTGTCGTCCAATGAATGCCGAAAGTGACCGGTGTAACGCGGTTTGGTCGTTGAAGACATGGGGAAGGGCCTGCTGTGTCTCCCAAGATGCCCCACTATTCCCCACTTTTCCCCACACAGTCAAGAAAAGTTCGTTTAAAAACCGCTTTTGACCGGGATTTTCACGAGGTCATGCGGACTCCGCCTCGAAGACGTGCGGCCACTTGGGGTATTTACCCTGTAATTCGACCGCTCGGCCAAGTACGAGCGCCTTAATTCATCCCCTGCTCTTCCGGCGGTTTCACGTGACTGAAGGTGCACCAGATGATGAGATCGTAGACGCTTTTCAGGCTGCCACTGATGATAAAGCACCAACCGGCGAGCATCGGTACGCCCATAAGCGGCCCGGCGGCAAGTGGCCCAAGCGCGGTGCCTGCTTGGCGGATCGTCGTGGTGATGCCGTTGGCGGCCGAGCGCTCCGCGGCCGGCACGATGGCGTTCACGTAGCTCTGGCGCGTGGGCACGTCCATCTGCGCAATGAGGTGCCGGGCGAGCAGAACGCCTACCGCCAGCCCGAGCGTCGGCATGAACGGCACGAGGATCAGCAGCACGTTGGACGGCAGATGCGTGAACACCATCGTGTTCAGGAGGCCAAACCTTTTCGCCAGCGGCACCGCGGCCAGTGCCGAGAGGCCGGAGAGCAGCGTGGTGCCGAAGAAAATCCCGCCGAGCGTCGTGAGATCGATCCCAAATTTCCGGTGGAACCAGTAGGCCACAAAGCTCTGCACGATGAAACCACCGCCGAAGGCATCGAGCGTGAACAAGGCGCTGAGTCTCGCCACATGTCCCCTGGCCTCATGCAGTCCATGCCACGACGCGGGGATCACGCCGCGGCCCGATGCCGGATCAGTCTTGGGCGCCTCCACCTGGCGTCCGAGCATCCAGAAGATCATAAACAGGGCGCCGCCAAACACCGCGTAAAGCCAGAGCAACGCCCGGTAGCTGGCCAATGGCGTCCAGCCCCGGTGCTGCAGGACGTTCGCCAGCCAGCCGCCGGCCAGTGCACCGAGGGCGTTGGCGGTGAAACCGAGCACATGCGACCACGCGAACACCCGCGTGCGATCCTCGTTACGGATCACTTCCGCCAGGCACGCCTGCTCAATGGCGAGGAACGGTCCGATCTCGTTGCCGCTGGGGCTGAGCACGCCGATGATGGCTGCCACCAGCAGCAACCAGAAGTTGTCGAGCATGGCCATGCCGACACCACCGAACACCATGAGCACGGCGCCCAGCAGCAGCATCCGCTGGCGCCCGAGGCGATCGGCGCGCGTCGTGATGGTAAGTGAAATCACTGCGTCGCCGAGCAGCGTGAACGTCAGCAGCACGCCCACCCGCGCCTCGGAATAGCCGAGCGCCCGGAGGTAAAGCACCAGCACCAAGCCCAGGAAACCGTAGGCGAAGAGCCGGAACATCCGCGCGGCGAACAGCAGCGCGAAATCTTTGGACGCGGAGGTGGGCAGAGGCATGGCGCGTTCTGCGCCAATGGAACGCTCCAGCCTCCAGCGCAAGCGCAGCCGCACAAGCTGACACGGCAGACCCCCCACCGCGCAACCCCTGCCTCTCCTACCCGCTCATGGCGAGCAGGAGAAGCCACTTAACCTGTCAGGGCGAAAGAAGCTGCGGCCCAACAGGGACGAGACGCGCATGGACCGCGGCTAAGCCGCGGGTTTCGCGGGCGCAGCGTCCGGCTTCGGTTGGTTCGCTTTCGCCGCAAGCATCCACAGCCAGACACAGAGCAGGCCGGTGATTACCACGGCGGCGGCGCTGAACCAGCGATGAATGTAGAATCCCCCGACATGCAGTTGGACACGGACAATAATCCGCAACAAGTGCCCGAGACACATAAGGCCGAAGACCACGCTCGCAACACGCAGTCCACAGGTTGGTGAGTTCATGATACAGTCCTTTTCTGGGGTTTGCCCGCCGGGGCGGGCCGCACGCTTAGCTTGGGAGCCGATCAATACCGTTTCTTTCACCAATCAAGGGATCGTTCAATCCTGATTTGCGTCCGACGCCTCGTTGGGAGCCAACGGGGAATTTCGCCCTAAGCTTTGGGTGCACGGACCGCGGCAGCCGACAGGCGGCGCTTCCGTCAGGCGCTTGGTGGTATTCTGGGAACAAGGAGATGAAGGGCGAACAGCGACAGAACGTACATCATCGAGGCCCCGGCAAAGATCGTGACGTAGCTGCCGGAGGTTTTGAGCACATAGCCAATCAACTCGGCAATGGCGGCTCCCGTGAGATAGGAGACGAATCCCCCCAAGCCCACGACCGAGCTGATCGCCTGCTTCGGCATCGTATCGGAGACGAAGCTGAACAGGTTGGCCGACCACCCCTGATGGGCCGAACCGGCGATCCCGACGATGATCACCGTCAGCCAGACGCTGGGCACGTAAGGCGCCAGAAACACCGGGACGACGGACACCGCGCAAAGCAGGAGCGAGATCTTGCGGGCGGCGTTGATGCTCCAACCGCGGCCGATGAGTTTTGCCGCCAGCCAGCCGCCAGCCACGCCGCCAAACGATGCAAGCAGATAGAACAGTGCCGTCCAGTTCCCTACCGCGGTCAGCGTCAGGTTGTAGCGTTTGCCCAGAAAATCGGGCAGGAAAAACATGTAGATACCCCAGACCGGGCCGGCGAGTATGCTCGCGATCAAATAAGCCCACACCGCGCGGTAGCCGAACAGCGAAAGCCAGGGCACCGACGTCTTCTTCTCCTCGGTCTGCGACCGGCCGCCTCGGATGTAATCACGCTCGGACGCGGAGAGTAATTGGTGTTGGTCCGGCGCGTCGTAAAGCAGCCACCACGCGACAATCCAGAGCAGCCCCAAGGCGCCGGTGACGTAGAAGGTCGCCGGCCAGCCCCAAGCGGAATACATCCACGGCACGGCGATCGGGCAGATGATCGCGCCCACGTTGGTGCCGGCGTTGAAAAGCCCGGTCGCCAGCGCGCGCTCCTTCACCGGAAACCATTCCGCCACGGCCTTGATGGCACCGGGGAAGTTGCCCCCCTGCGCCAGTCCCAAGGTGACCCGGGCGGCCATGAAACCGAAAACGGTCGTTGGGATGGACCAGGTTAACGTTTTCGCCGCCGAAGAAGCCCACGGGAGGGAAACGCTTAAGATGTCGCTGGCCGGGATAAAGGAACAGAGACCGTGCGCGGCTGCCGCGATGCTCCATAGCAGAACCACTGACGGAAGGCCGCGTTTCACCCCCATCCAATCCATCATCCGCCCGCCGAAAAGGTAACCGCACGCATAGGCAAATTGAAAGGCTGCCGCGATGTGCGCGTAGTCGGTCTCACCCCAGCCCAGTTCCCGGCTGAGCGGCATCTTCAGGATGCCGATGATGTTCCGGTCGATGTAGTTGACCGCGACGGAGAAGAACAATAGGCCGCAAATCACCCAACGGAAGTTGCCGCCGGCCAGAGGGAGGGACTGGCCAGATGAAACCGGACTGGCCGCGTTGCCGTGGGTTGGGTCTGGTGCATCAGGTGATTTTTCCCGGTGGGGGTGACCGGCTGCTTCAGCAGGTCATCCACCGGCGGAAGCGTCAGCCTTGACGAGCGGCGTGTCGGCATGCGGGGCGCGCGTGCGCAGCCGCGCTGAATCGATCTCCGTGGCGTTGTGGAGAATCAAGGCGGGGCCTTTGTCAGTGTCGATCACCACATCCAGAAAGGAAATCCCCTTCGCATTCGTGCAGGTGAGACCGGCGGCCGCCTGCACGTGGACGTTGCTGAAGGTGATATTCTCGACCGGCAGCTCGCGCAGCCCCGTGATGGCACCGGCATCCCTTGCCCCGCGCGCCGTGATGTTACTGAAGAGGAAATCGCGGTAGCGCGGCGTACCTTCATCGACCGGATGGATTTCATCAGGCGTATCGCCGCTGGTATAGAAGGTCGTTATGACGAAAGGGTGCGGCACGTCCTGCATGACGATGTTCGACGCCGTCACCCCCTCCACCACGCCGCCGCGTCCGCGCTGCGACTTGATCCGGATGCCAATGTCGGTGCCCTGGAAAACGCAGTTGGTCACCGCCACATTCCGCACGCCGCCGGACATCTCGCTGCCAATCGTAACGCCACCGTGCCCGTGATACATGACGCAGTTGGCGATGGTGATGTTCTCATCCGGCCTGCCCATGCGCCGCCCCAGCTCATTCACGCCCGACTTCAACGTGACGCAGTCGTCGCCCGTATCGATCCGGCAATTGAGAATCTGCACATTGCGGCACGCCTCGGGATTGATGCCATCGGTGTTGTGCGCATTCGTCGCCGGAGCCGTGATCGTGATCCCGTCGACGCGCACCCGGTCGCAGAGCGTAGGATGCAAATGCCACTCCGCCGAATTGCGCAGGTTCACCTGTTCGATGACGACATCCTCGCAGCGGACAAGACGGATGAGATGCGGACGTCCGCGTGACAGTTTTTTCGCCTCCGCAAAATCCTCCGGTGTCTGCGGACCGGGTGGATACTTCCTGGGATCATTAAGCCGGAGACGCTTCCACCAAATCGCCCCTTGTCCGTCGATGGTGCCGCGTCCGGTGATCGTGATGTTCTCGGCATCGGCGGCATAGATGAGCGGTGCCATCACCTCCTTATCGTCGCCCCAAACGCTTGGGGTGGACGGATAATCGTCGGGATTTTCGCTGCCGAGGACTGTTGCGCCCGCCTCCAGCTCCAGCGTCACGTGGCTCTTCAAGACGATGGTCCCGGTCAGGTACCGGCCGGGCGGCACATAGACGGTGCCGCCGCCGGCTTTGGCGCAGGTGTCCATGGCTTGGTTGATCGCGACGGTTTCGAGCTGCCGGCCGTCGCCGACCGCGCCGTAGTCACGCACATTGAATATGGCGGGGGGAGTCGCCGCCGGCAGGAGCGGAGCCCCGCCAAGCAGCAATCCGAGGAGAAAAAGATGTTTGGAGTTCATGGGATTGGTTGCGAACTTGGGCGTACGGAACAGGTCTGAGGTGGGCGCCGCAGGGGGCAACGGGCAGAGCGGAGAAATCACCGGTGCGTCCCGCCGGTGCCGGGGTTCCACCCGTCCGCCCCTCCGAGCACGTTTTCGACGGTGAACCGGGCGGCTTCGGCGGCGGTAAGTTGTTTCGCCCACGGGACGCGCGCCGCCGGACTGCCGCCCGGTCCGGTGCTGTTGAATTCGGCGTAGCGGGCGGTTTTCTCGACCTCGGGTTTGTTCCAGTTGTGCCAGCCAACGGGACGCACCACTTCGGACATCTCGGTGTTGAGAAAAACGACATGGGCATAACCGCGCCACGGGCGACCGAGGTAGGTCTTCACCTCGGGCGATTCACCGGAGATTTGGCAGTGCGAGAACACCAAGCCGTAAGGTTGGCTGTCCGGCGTCGAGGCGGCCGTGATATAACCGTCCCGCAGGCAATGGATGTGGCATTTCTCGAAGAAGGCGGTCGCAGCGCCGAAGATGAAATCCACGTGTCCTGTGATATAGCAGTCCTCAAAGTACTGGCGGCCCCGGTTCACCAGGACCGTATCCTGCCAGCCGAGGAAGCGGCAGTGGCGGAAGACCACGCGGTCGCCGTCGACGCGGATGGCCAGCGCCTGCCCCTGCAGTCCGGCGGAGTTTTCAAAAGTCAGGTTCTCCACCGTGAAGTCGTCCGCATCGATCAAGGCGGTGGGCGTGCGGAACGTGCCGATCGGTTTGCCATCATGCCCAAGGACGTTCGCATACAGGCCGTAGGTGATCACCGTCTTCACAGGATCCTCGCCGACCAGGGAGACGAAACGTTTCTCATGCTGCGCGTAGATCAGCTCCTTGTAGGTGCCCGCCTTGATGTAAATGACCCAGCGAGGGCCCGGACTGCTGAGCTGCGGCGCGGCATTGATGGCCTCCTGCACCGTTTTGAACTCACCGCTGCCGTCGGCCGCGACCACGGCGTTGGCTTGCGTTGCCCAGTCAACGCTTTCACTGGCCGAGGCGGATCCAACCAGCAGCAGGACCGCCGCCCATCTCGATGGCATGCTGTGTTTCATGTGCGTTTGCCTTCTGTTTAACCGGTGTTCGTCGCCGCTGCTTGGGGCGGACACGTAGTGGAAGAGAATTGGGCCGTTTAAAAGCCGCAATCTCGAAAGCGCGTAGCCCAGCCAGAAGAGAAGCCAGCGAGGACAGCCTCGCTGGCTTCCAAAGACGTGATCATGTCGGCTACTCAGGCCGCGACCGGTTTCGCCTCGACGTCGGCCATCTCGAGCTTGGGCGCGAGCAGCTGCACGATGCCCATCGCGAGGATGTACGCCAGGCTGGCCGCCAGAAAGATCGGGAAGTAATTGCCGGTCTCGCCACGCGCCACCGCCGCATCGCGGATGAAAGCGACCACCACGAAGAGCACCACGCCGCCCAGCGCCCCAATGAAGCCGCCCAGGCCGGTGACCGAGCCAATCACGCGGCGCGGGAACATGTCTGACGCCAGGCTGAAGGCGTTGGCGGACCAGGCCTGATGCGCCGACGCCGCCAGCGTGATCAGCGCCACGGCGACCCACGGATTGCTGGTGACCGTGGCAAAGACGACCGGCATCACAGCCAGCGCGCAGATGAGCATGGTGGTCTTGCGGGCCCGGTTGGGCGCCCAGCCCAGTTTCATCAAATGGCCCGCCAGCCAGCCGCCGGCGACGCTGCCGACGGACGCCACCACGTAGATGATGGCCACGGGCGCGCTCCGCGACTTCAGGCTCAAGTGAAAGCGGTCGGCAAAGAAATAAGGCGAACCGAACAGGTAGAACCACCAGAAGCAGTCGGTCATGACCTTGGCCGTGGCAAAAGCCCACATCTGGCGGTGCGGCAGGAGCCGGCGCCACGGGATCTTGACTGTCGGCTCCGGCGGCTCGCTCATGATCAGCTCCATTTCCGTCTTGGAAACGCGCGGATGCTCCTGCGGCGGCCGGTAGACCAGCAGCCAGGCCACGATCCACGTGATGTCGAAAATGCCGGTGCAGATGAACGCCCCGCGCCAGCCGAGCGTGTGCCCCGCGATGGTGATTCTCGCGAACACCGGCATCAACAGCGGCAGCCCGAACGGCACGAGGATGCCGCCTACGTTCGAGCCGGAGTTGAACAGGCCGATGGCCATGGCGCGCTCCCGCTTGGGGAACCACTCCGCGATAGTCTTGTTCGCGGCGGGAAAATTGCCGCCCTCGAACAGTCCGAGGAGGATGCGCGCGACGAAGAACCCCGTCACCGTGGACGCCAGCGCATGCCCCATCGCCACCAAGCCCCACAGGGCCACGGCAAGGACGAAACCCCAGCGCAAGCCCATGCCGTCGATGATCCGTCCGGCCACGAGCATGCTGAAAGCGTAGGCCAGACTGAAGCCCACGGTCATCCACCAGTATTGGCCTTCGCTCCAGCCGATTTTGGTTTGCAGCTCCGGCGCCAGATTGCCAAAGACATTCCGGTCAATGTAGTTCGCCGTGGTGACCCAGAAAAGCAGGGCGCAGATGACCCAGCGGAAGTTGGTGGTTTTATGCGGAGGGGATGGCGGGGGGATCATGGGGAGGGGCGGGAGTTGAGGCTGCGGCTCGTCTGCGCGGGTTCGATGGTGACGTTATTGAATGAGATGGAACCGGCGTGTTGCAATACTTCCGCGGTCTGCACGCCGCTGAAGGTGCAATCCACGAAACGCACGCCGTCGATCATTGCCCCGGCAAAACCTGTGACCCACATGACCCGCGGGCTGGAGCGGCTGGTGATGTTTTCCAGCACGACGTTGCGCACCAGCGGACGGTAGGGGCCGTTGGAGCCTTCCTCGTAGAGGAAGTCGATGGTCAGCACCGCCTCGGCCACCTGTCCGACCTCGATGTTGCGCAGGAAGACATTCTCGATGACGCCGCCGCGGCGGGCATTGGACTTGAAACGCAGCACGCGGTTGAGATTGGGGCTGTCCATGACGCAATCCTCGACAAAGACGTTGCGGCAGCCGCCGGACGTCTCGCTGCCGATGACCACGCCGCCGTGGCCATCCTTCATGGTGCAGCGCCGCACGATGATGTTCTCGGACGGCACGGCCACGCGCCGGCCGTCGTTGTTGCGGCCGGACTTGATGGAGATGCAGTCGTCGCCGGTGCTGAACTGGCACTGCTCGATCAGCACGTCGCGGCAGGATTCCGGGTTGCAGCCGTCGTTGTTTGGACCGTCCGAAAGAATATTGACCCCGCGGACGATGACATTGGTGCAGAGCACGGGATTGATCTCCCACATGGGGGAGCGGCGGATGCGCACGCCTTCGATGAGGACATTGCGGCAGCGGTAGGGCTGGATGAAATTGGGCCGGAGGAAATAGCCTCCGCCGAGAAGACGTTGGGCCACCGGCACGCCGCGCTCGCCCAGATCGTTCAAAAGATCGCGGCTGGCCTTGACCTTGGCCGGAGCTCCAGCCGGCCCCTCCTTGTTCCAGGCCCACCAATTCTCCTCCGAGGCTGCGCCGTCGAGGGTGCCCTCGCCGGTCACGGCGATGTTCTCCTGCTCGAAGGCATAAATGAGGGCGGAGTAGTTGAAGCACTCCGTGCCCTCCCAGCGGGTGTAGACCGCCGGCAGATACTTGGCGGGATCGGTGATGAACTTCAGGGTGGAACCTCCGGCGATGTGGAGGTCGACATTGCTCTTCAAATGGATGGCGCCCGTCAGGAAGATGCCTGCGGCGGATACGGTCACATGCCCCCCACCCGCTTCGTGACAGGCTTCGATGGCCTTCCGGATGGCCTCGGTGCAATCCGTTTTCCCATCTGCCACCGCCCCGTAGTCCGTGATCGCAAATTCGCTGGTGGGAAACACGGGGGCTTTGATGCGGGCGAGAATCTCGGAGACGCCGGCCCATTCCGGGGCAGCGGGGCTTTTCGCAGGCGCGGCAATGTCCGCGGTCTTCGCAGCCGTCTCGACGGTCGGTGTGAGGCCGAGCAGTTCCTGCAATTCGATGCCGGCAAGGATGAAGGGCCCCACCCCCTTGAGGTCGTTATCAACGATGGGCTCGCTGAGGTAGTACTCGTAGGTGCCGTCGCGGCCATAGCCGAGTCCGGCCCCGGAACAGCATTGGGTCAGGGTGACCTGGCCCGTTTTGTCGACCTTGATGAGTTTCTCGACGAGCCCCGTGTAGCCTTTCAGGAGTAGGGGCAGGTAATCGCGCGAGAGGTAGCCATGGTTGATACCCTTGGCCAAGGTGTAGACAAACATGCTTGATCCGGTTGCCTCGAGGTAGTTGCCCTTGCGACTGCCTTGGTCGGTGACCTGATACCACAGGCCGCTGCCGGCGTCCTGGTACCGGGCCACGCCGGCGCAGACCTTCTGCAGCATGGCGATGATCTCAGGCCGGGCAGGGTGTTCGGCGGGAAAATAGTCCAAGGTGTCCACCAAGGCCATTCCGTACCAGCCGATGCCGCGGCTCCAAAAGCTGGGTGAGGTGCCGGCGGTTTGGTTGGCCCAGGACTGGGCCTTGCTCTCGTCCCAACCGTGATAAAAGAGGCCGGTTGCCGCGTCATAGGTGTGGGTTCCGGCCAGGCGAAACTGTTTCGCAATGTCATCGAATGAGCCAACGGGTTCGTGGAAAAGTCGCGCATACTCGGCATAAAACGGCGCGCCCATGTAAACGCCGTCGAGCCACATCTGGTGCGGATAACGCTGCTTGTGCCAGAAGCCGCCCTCGCTGGTGCGGGGCTGGGTCTCGAACTGTTTGCGCAGAAGACCGGCGGCTTGCTTGTAGCGCTCTTCGTTCGTCAGGCGATAGAGCGCCAGCACGGTCCTGCCGGAATTAATATTGTCGAGGTTGTAGTCCTCCAGTCGGTAGCCCCTGACCTGCCCCTCCGGGGTGATGAAGGAGCCGATGACGGAGCCAGCGAACTTCCAGTAGCGCGGTTCATCCACCCGCTCACTGAGCTTGACGAGCGAAAGAGTGAACAGGCCGACCGTATAATCCCATTTGGCGCCGCCACCTTCCTTGTAGATCAGGCTTTCGCCGCGCCGCATGATTTCGGAGTCGGCCATGCGGACCGACCATTGCAGCGGACTGGCGCCGGCAAACTCGCGCGGGAGCGGTGTATCGGTCGCCCGAACGGCCGTGCCGGCCAGGAGAGCGATCAGAAAAAACGAACGGTGACAGATCCCGGGGGTTCTTTTCATGATGAGGGGCCGCCTTGAGGCGGCTCCGCCGTTGCAGGGAAACGAATTGGGGTAAGTGTAGGGGTGTAGCGGACACGTGTCCTAAACACAAGCAAAACCCCCCATGAAAACTGGAAAACCAGCGGAGGTGATCGCTGAAAAAGCAGGAAGCCGCCCGGCCAACCCGGGCGAAAGGAGAAAAGGGTCGGGAAATGGCTACGCTGGGTTCAACGGGCCAGCCAGCCACCATCGACGGCAATCGTATAACCGTTGATATAGTCGGACGCCGCCGAAGCGAGGAACACCACCGTCCCCTTGAGGTCATCGGGCGTTCCCCAACGGCCCGCCGGGATGCGGGCGAGGATCGCGGCGCTGCGATCAGGATCGGCGCGCAGCGGCGCCGTGTTGTCGGTGGCCATGTAGCCGGGTGCGATCGCGTTGGCGCTGATGCCCTTTGCGGCGAGTTCGTTGGCCAGGAGACGGGTGAGACCCTGCACCGCACTCTTCGAAGCGGTGTACGAGGGCACGCGGATGCCGCCCTGAAAAGAAAGCATCGAGGCGATGTTGATGATCTTGCCGGGAGCATGGCGTGCAAGAAGATCGCGCACGAAGCACTGGCTTAGGAAAAACACGGCGTTGATGTTGATGCCCATGACATCGTCCCAGTCCTTCTCGCTGAACTTGTCGAATTCCTCACGGCGGATGATGCCGGCGCAATTCACGAGGATATCGAGATGGCTGAAGGTTTTTTTCGCCTCGGTGATGACCTTGGGGATGGCCGGGCGGTCGCCGAGATTCGCCACGATGGTGGCACACCGGCGCCCGAAGGTCTTGACCTGCTTTTGCGTGTCATCCATCGGGAGGACGTCGACCGCGACGATATCGGCGCCGGCTTCGGCCAGTGCCAGCGCCATGCCCTGGCCCAAGCCACGGGAGGCTCCGGTGACGATGGCGACTTTGCCGTCGAGTTTGAAACGATCCAGAATCGAGCTCATGATTGGGTGAGGGTTGGAATTAAGGCGCAGAGGGCGTTGCTCAGCGGAGCTCATTGATCGGCGCCGGGTCCATGTCATGGAACACCTGGTTGTCGCCGCCCATCGCCCAGCAGAAGCGGTAATTGCCCGTCCCCACCCCGGCGTGGATCGACCAAGCCGGCGAAAGCACAACCTCGCGATCGCGCACGACGAGGTGGCGCGTCGCTTTCGGTTCGCCCATGAGGTGCACGACGATCTGCTGGCCGAGGTCGAAATACATATAAATCTCGGTGCGCCGGCTGTGGGTGTGCGGCGGCATGGTGTTCCATACGCTGCCGGACTCGAACTCGGTGAAGCCCATCACGAGCTGGCAGCTCTTGATGCCGTTCAGGTGGATGTAACGGCAGATGCGGCGGCGGTTGGCGAGGGCCGCATCGCCGAGTTCCTGCACCTCCGCCTGGGCGCGCGTCGCCAGCGTGGTCGGATACTTGGCGTGAGCCGGTGTGCTGATGAAATAAAACTGCGCCTGTCCGGCGCTGCCGTTTTCAAATACGACCTCGCGCTCACCGAGGCCGACATAGAGGCAGTCGAGCGGGTTGAGCGCATGCCGCACGGCCCCCACCCGCACCGCGCCCGGGGCGCCGATGTTGAGGATGCCGATTTCACGACGCTCGAGGAAAAAGGCCGTGCCCGTCTCCTTGGCGCTGGGCAGCGCCAGCGGAGCAGTTGTGGGCACGGCGGTCCCGACGATCATCCGGTCGAGGTCCGTGTAGTGCGCCGTGACCTGGCCGGGCTGAAACAGCCCGGTGATCAGGAACTGCTCGCGTAATGGTTCCGTGCCGAGCGTATTCGCCTCGGCGGGACTCGGGAAATAATGCAGTTTCATCGCGCGGATAAATTCACTGCGCCTCAATCTTGGCGATCTTAATCGGCGACTGCAGGCGCTTCGCCCAAGAGGCGAGATAGGCGTTCCAGTCGTCCTTCGTGGCGAAATCGCCGCTCTGGGCCCAGCCGGCGCCGGCGTAGTAACGAAGGGTTTCGCCGGCTTTCACCTTGGCCAGGATCAGCCGGTCATTCGGCGTCTCGGCCAGACCGGCCAACCTGGTGTCCGGGGCGACGATGACACCGGTGCCCAAGTTGCCGGCCATGGAGTTTTGGAAATCTTCCCACAGGCTGATCCATCCCGCCTTTTCGTCCTGCGCGGTCACGGCCGTGGCCTGCTTGGGATGCCTGGTCAGGCCGATGGCGATGGTGAGTTCACCGCTCGCGGCGGGCGCGGGCGCAAAATCAAAGGTGCTCTCGATCTCATCGAGATTGTGGCCGGCATCCACGGTGAAGCGCTTGGTCTCGGAGACCTTGACGCCGCCGCCGGCGTCCCACGGGGCGTACGCGAGTTCGAACACGGCGCGGATTGGTCCGTTCGCGAGCGCTTTCCATGTCTTCCAGTTGTGCGACACGTACAGCTTCCGGCCATCCCACACGCCGGTGCCGCCGCAGCCACGATTCGTGCCGGTGTCGTACATATCCAGCCCCTCCCCCGTGTCGGTGTGATAGTGCCCCTTGACATACCAGCGGTCAACGATGAGGTAGCGGACCCGCTTGCTCCAGACATCGACGCCGCTGCTGATCATGCGGGTGCTCCCCGCGGCCGGCGTGTCGAGGCCGGGCCCGTAAATGCGGTGCGCGATGCGGTCGTTTTCCCACGCAAAATCATCGAACCGCTCGGGGACATATCGGGCAAAGACCTTGGCCGGAAACGGCGGCACCGGCGCATCCGTCTTCTCAATCGTGAAGGTGGCCGACTTTTCCCCCGCGGCAAAATCGTGCTGAAAGAGCAGATCGAGGTAGTTGTCGCGATGCTCGTCCGGCTCGAAGTTGGTGACCTGCGCGGGCAGCACCGCACCCGCGGCGTCCTTCACCACCAGATGGTCGATCATCACGCCCGGCAGCAGCCGCAGGATTTCACTGAACGGAACCGCCACGACCTCCGCGGGGCGGGCGGCATCGAGATCGTTGGTGATGGTTACGACGATCTTCTCGGCGGCACGCGCGAACAGCGCGCTGCAGACCAGCATGACGAGGGTGATCTTTTTCATGACTTTGCAGGCAACATTTGAGCGGGCCTGTGTTTTTGATGGTCCGCTGCTCCAGGGAAATCATGAGAACCCTAGGTCCTGGAAAGGAGAACTGCAAGCCGGCCGGCAGGATGGAATGCAACTCGCCAATCCAGAACCTTGGGAGGTTGGCCGTCCTTGTTTTCGCACCGCGCAAGCCCCCTCCGCAGACGAATCTCGCTGGGCCAGCGACGCGGTGACCGCGACGGCCGGCGCGTGCAGGCAGCCTGCTGAAAAACCGGCACCCGGCGCACGACGCCCCACCCTACCGGCTTTATTTGCTGTCCATCACGCGGACTTTGCCCCAGAGACTGCCCGTAGACGCATGCTGACGCCGGTCGATGTGCAGATCATTGGCTCCGAGGTCGCTCTCCGCTGGAGCGACGGCCGCGAAACCTATTATGCGGCCGACCGGTTGCGCGCCGCCTCACCGAGCGCGGAGACGCAGGGCGAGCGCGATATTTTTGGCCAGCAGCATGGTGGACATGGTCCGCGTGATTTTTCCGGCGTCACGGTCGCCGGCTGGGAACGGATCGGCAACTATGCCCTGCGCTTCGACTTCAGCGACGGACATCGCACCGGCATCTACGCGTACGAGTATCTGTTGAAACTGGCCGACGGGATGCAGGTGTGAGCTTGCCCGCGATGACGAGCCCCGTTTCTCTGGGCAGGGCATCATCACCCGCCGGCAGGCTCCCCCCCTAACGCTACTCTTACTTTCCCCCATCATCCATGAGCACCCACGCCTTCCCCGCCCGCACCACGACGCAGGAAATCGAGCTCGGCCTCACCTTGCAGCCGAAGTTCGGACCCGACGGACTCATCCCCTGCATCACGGCAGACGCGAAAACCAACGAGGTGTTGATGTTCGCGTTCATGAATGCCGCGGCCCTCGCCCACACGATCAGGACGAAAACGGCCACCTACTGGAGCCGTTCGCGCAACAAGCTCTGGATGAAAGGCGAGGAGTCGGGCAACGTGCAACTGGTGAAAGAGCTGCTCGTCGATTGCGATCAGGACGTGGTGCTGCTCAAGGTCGACAACGTCGGCGGCGCCGCGTGCCACAACGGCTATCGTTCCTGTTTCTACCGCCGGCTGGCCGATGAGCTGGCACTGCAGCTTGAATTCACGGCCTCCCGCGTGTTCGACCCGGCGACCGTCTACAAGAAAAAGTAAGGGCCGGCGGCCCCGGTTCCCCGCGCCCCTGAACGGCGCGGGGCCGCTCAGCGTCCCGGCATCAGCCCGCGTTCGCTGGCGGCGGCGAACGAGAGTACGCGTTGGAATTCCTCACTGGCGGCCTGCGGGTGCTTCTGCAGTTTCTCGAGGGCCTGCCCGCGATTGAGGCCCTCGCGAAAAAGAATGCGATGGATTTGCTTGATGCGCTCAATCTGCTCGGGCGTGAAGCCGCTGCGTTCCAGCCCCACCTTGTTGATCGAGCGGATGACCGCCGGGTTGCCGTCAGCAATGAGGAAGGGCGGCACATCCTGCACGACCTTCGACATGGCGCCGAGCATGGCATGCGCACCCACGCGACAGAACTGATGCACGCCGGTGCCCCAGCCGATGTTCACGTGCTCCTCGATGACGACGTGGCCGGCCAGCGCCGACTGGCTGCTCATCACGAGGTGATTGCTGATGACGCAGTCATGCGCGATGTGGCTGTACGCGAGGATGACGTTGTCGTTGCCGAGCACGGTGAACACACCGTCCTTGGTGGCAAAATGCACGGTCACGTACTCGCGAAACACGTTGCGGTCGCCGATGCGCACACCGGGATTGCCGCCCTTGAATTTCAAATCGTGGGTCTTCGTCCCGATGGCCGCGTAGGGAAAAACCTCACACTGCCGGCCAAGGATCGTGTTGCCCTCGACCGTGCCGTGATGGTGGATGACCGTGCCGTCGCCAATGACGGCCGGGCCTCCGACATAGGCGTAGGCGCCGATCGTGACGTCGGCCCCCAGTTGGGCCTTCGGCTCGATAATCGCGGTGGGATGGATTTGGGAGGCCATGAACTAGGTGGGGGACATCCCGTCTTCGCATGTCCGCTGACCGTGGCGATACGGCGGGATCGTTTGGCTGATGTCGTTTCGCTCGATGGTCGCTTTGCTCCTCGCCAGGACGGGATGAAAGCCTGGTCCCTCTTGGTCACCGCCCTACTCCAGCAGTCCCTCCTCGACCAGGGTGAACATCAGCTCGGCCGATGAAACCACCAGCCCGTCGACGCTGCACGTGACTTCGGCCGTGGTGATCTTGTTGCCGCGCAGCCGGGTCAGCTTGGCGTTGATGACCACCTGGTCGCCCGGGCGCACCGCCTTGCGAAACTTCACCTTGTCGGCGCTCATCAGGAGCGCGACCTGGCCCTCGCTGGAGCCGCGCCGCAGCAGGAGGACGCCGGCAGCCTGCGCCATCGCCTCGACCTGGAGCACGCCGGGCATGATGGGATTCCCCGGATAATGCCCGCCAAAATAGGGTTCGTTGTACGTGACATTCTTGATCGCCACGAGCTCGTCCGCGCTTACGAATTCCACCACGCGGTCGAGCATGACAAACGGATAACGGTGCGGCAGCATGTCCAGGAGGCGGCGGATGTCGAGGGAGGTCTCGGTGGCGAGCACCTGCTTGGGGCGCGCCGCGGGTTTCTTCCTGGCTCCGTCCTTGATTTCCTCCATCCGCGCGTAAAGCGCCTTGGTGAGCTCGGCGTTGATGGCGTGGCCCGGCCGCGTGGCGATGATGTGCGCCTTGAGCGGCAGGCCGAGCAGCACCAGGTCGCCGATGATGTCGAGGATCTTGTGGCGGACGAACTCGTCCTTGAAGCGCAGCGGGTCCTTCGAGATGATCTTGTCGCCCTTGATGACAATGGCGTTGTCGAGACTGCCGCCCTTGATCTTGCCCAGCTTGATGAGTTCCTCGATGTCCTCGTAGACCGTGAAGGTGCGGGCGGCGGCCACCTGCGTGATGTAGGTGTCGGGATCGATCGTGAGCGAGAGGTGCTGCGTGTGGATGCCGCGGTCATCGGCCGAGGTGCAGGAAATCCTCAGGGTGTCGGATGGCAGCGCGATGAGCGAGGAGCCGCCGCGCGTCACGGAGACCGGCTGGTCGAGCACAAAGTACTGACGTTCCGCCTCCTGTTCGACCGGCTCGGCCTCCAGGATGAGATTTACGAACGGCTTGGCCGAGCCGTCCATGATGGGCGGCTCGCTCGCATTCATCTCCACCAGCACGTTGTCGATGCCACAGCCGTTGAGGGCGCTGAGCACATGCTCGACCAGGATGATCTTGGCGTGACCCGACTGGATCGTCGTGGCCCGCACGAGGTCGGTGATCTGGTCGACCCGCGGCTTGACCTCGGGCTGGCCGGCGATGTCCATACGCTTGAAAAGAATACCGTGGCCGGCGGGCGCGGGTTTCATCGTCAGCGTGACCGCCTCGCCGGTGTGAAGCGCATTGCCGCTGAGCGAAACCTCACGCAGGATGGTCCGTTGCTTCATGGGTTTGGCGCAGTGTCGGAAGGCGGGCCAAAAGGGCAAGCCCGGAGATGCACCACGGCCGCCTTGGTCCCGCTTTCGCCCAGGATCGGTGGCCGCGCTCCCCAGCGTAATAATCCTGCAGCGCCCGGCTTGACAGTGTGCTGTGCGACTCCTTACTCCCTCCACTCTTCGCAACACCAAACCCTCTCTTCGCAACCTCCCATGCTGTCCGCCAACGACCTCCGCAAAGGCCAGGTGATCAAGTTCAACAACGAGCCGCACCTGGTGATGGAAACCCAGCACCGCACGCCGGGCAACCTTCGCGCCTTCGTCCAGGCCAAGCTCCGCAACCTCCGGAACGGCCGCTCGTTGGACCAACGCTTCAACTCAACCGAAACGATGGAGGTGCTCAACACGGACCGCCGCACACTCGAGTTCAGCTACTCCGACCGTGATACCTACGCGTTCCTCGATCCCAATAGCTTCGAAACCGTCGAGTTGAGCGCCGCCATGATTGGCGAGGCCAAGTACTATCTCGTGGCCAACGGCAAGGTCGAGGTGCTCTTCGTCGATGACCGGCCCGTCACCGTCGACCTTCCCTCCGCCGTCACGCTCAAGGTCACCGACGCCCCCGAAGGCATCCGCGGCGACACCGCCAGCAACGTCCAAAAACCCGCGGTCTGCGAGACGGGCCTCAGCGTGCAGGTGCCGCTCTTCATCAAGGCCGGTGACGTCATCCGCGTGAGCACGGCCAATGGCGGCTATCTCGGCCGCGCCTGATTTGATACCGGATTGCCGATACCGGATACCGGAAAGATTTGAGCTCGCGAGAAAACGCGGGCCTTTTGCCGAAGGATCTTGCCGGCGGCTGCAGCAGCCGCGGAATTCCCCTTGTGACGTCGAGCTCGGACGATTACATGCATCGTGTGATTCACCGCTGATGCCCAAACGATCGGACTGAGTCCCGCATCAGCAATTTCCCAATCCGATTCTGCTATGGACAAGCCCAACATCCCCCAAAAATTCCCGATTGTGAAAGAGATGGCCGCCGGAACCTACTCCTGGTGTGCCTGCGGCAATTCGAAAACCCAGCCGTTCTGCGACGGTTCGCACAAAGGCACCGGCTTCACCCCCAAGCAGGTCGTGATCGCCGAGGCAAAGAAAGTGGCTTGGTGCGCCTGCAAGCACTCGAAGAACGCGCCCTTCTGTGACGGCACGCATCGGACAGTGTAAAGCCGACCATCCATTATATCCGCAATCCAGTATCCGGTTTCCGCAATCAAACCACCCGCTCCCAGAGCACCTTGAGGTAGCGGCTGTCGAGGCAGTTGGAAAAAACCGGATGGTCCGGGCCCGGGCCGGTGCGGTCGAAGAACTGCAGGCGGCGATTGAGGCGGTGCGCGGTCTTGATGACGTGCGCCTCGAACTCCTCGAGACTCACCAAGCCGGAACAGGAGCAGGTGACGACCAGCCCGCCCGGCTTCACGAGGCTGAGCGCGAGCTGGTCGAGGTCCTCGTATTTGCGGCGGCCCTCGAAGTGGCCCGGGCCTTCACGTCGGGCGACACCCGGCCCAGCATGCGCGGGAAGATGGGCGGCTGGAACGTGACGAACTTGAGCTGCGCCCACGGACGGGACCACGGCGACTGGTCGCCCCTGTCGCGAAAAGAGTTGGACGGAACTTCATCCATGCAGCCTCTCGCAAAACCGCAAAGTCGCAATGAGACGGTGAAAAAACCCCGCCGCGAGGGCGGGGCAGAAAGGATTCACGCCTTGGCGTAAGGCACTTCCCTACGCCACGCGCTCGACAATGAGCGGCGGGGGCGTCGGGCGCTTCGGCGCGAGGCGGTAGGCGCTCTTGAAATACTCAAGCGCCTGCTCGAGCTTCGCCTCGTCGTTGTAGTGGATCATCATGAGCGGCTCGCCCTGCTTCACCTGCGTGCCGACCTTCCTGATCTCCGACACGCCGATCGCGTAGTCGATCCGGTCGTGCGGATTCTCGCGCCCCGCGCCGAGCAAGTGCACGCCGCGGGCGATCATGGCCGCGTTGATGGTGTGCACGTAGCCGCGCTTCGGGGCGGGCAGCTTGCGAATGTGCTTCGCCTGCGGAAACTTCTCCGGATGATCGATGAAGGAGGCGTCGCCCCCCTGCGCCTTGATGAGTTCCTTGAACTTTTCGAGCGCGGAGCCGTCGGTCAGGTGGCGCTGCACGGTCTGCTTGGCCGAGAGCGTCGAGCCCGCGACGCCGGCGAGGCGCACGATTTCCATGCCGAGCTTGAGGACCAGTTCCTTCGCATCCTCGGGCCCCCCGCCCTTGAGAAGCTGGATGGCCTCCCGGATTTCGAGCGAAGTGCCGACCGAGTCGCCCAGCGGTTGGTTCATGTCGGTGACCAGTGCAACGCAACGGCGCTTCATCGAGCGGCCGACGCGCGTCATGGAGCGTGCGAGTTGCTTGGCCGGTTCGAGATCCTTGATGAACGAGCCGTTGCCCCACTTCACGTCGATCACGAGTCCTTCGGAACCCTCGGCGAGCTTGCGCGACAGCACGCTGCCCGTGATGAGCGGGAGGCTCGGGATGGTGCCGGTGGCTTTGCGAAGCTCGTAGAACTTGGCGTCGGCCGGGGCGAGATCGGGCACCTGCGCGACGATGGCCCCGCCAATCCGGCCGAGCTGCTCGACGAAATGAGGGATGCTCTGGTGACCCTTGAATCCGGGGATGGCCCCAAGCTTGTCGAGGGTGTTGATGATGAATTCCTGGTCGATCCCGCACATCATGGGCACAACCACGCCGCTGGCCATCGCGAGAGGCACGAGCACGAGCGAGGTTTTGTCGCCCACCCCGCCAGTGGAGTACTTGTCGATCTTCGGCTTGGAGATGTGCGAAAGATCAATGACCTCGCCGGAAAGCATCATTTCCTCCGTGAGGATCGCCGTCTCCTGTGCTGACATGTTGGCGAAATAGATCGCCATCAAGAGAGCCGCGAGCTGGGGCTGCGGCATCTCGCCATCCAGCGTGGAGTCTATGATGTAGCGGATCTCCTCTTGGGTAAATTCATTCCCATCGCGCTTTTTCTCAATGAGATAGCTGAAAGAAGGCTTGATGAACCTGCGCTGTGGCAGGGGACGTTTCCTCATGTGCGTGGTCATGGAACTTGTTGGTGGCCGTTGGCGCGAAAAGTTTACCACAAAAAACAATCTATCCTGTTTGTCGAGACAATTTTACCCATCTTGGGTGGGGTGCTTGGGACAAAGCCTGAGACGATTTTCGATGCCGCTGGAAGACAACCTTCGGTCAATTACGCGCTTGCGGCGATTTCGGGCGCTTCGTTGAGTGGCCGGATGGATCTTCGCTTCGATCTTGCTGCCGCCCTCGATCGCGCGCTGTCCGATGCTGCTCCCCAAGCAGGCCTGATTGAGGCCGGCTTCGCGCCTGAAGTACGGCCGGCCGATCCCGTTCACGGCGATTTTCAGGCCAACGGTGTCCTCGCCTATGCCAAACGTCATCGTCAGAACCCGCGCGTTCTGGCTGATGCCTTGGCAAGGCAACTCGGCGAACTCACGCCGCTCTTCGACATCGCGATCGCCGGGCCGGGTTTCATCAACTTCAAGCTCAAGCCTGCCACCTTCCTCGCCTGGCTCATGGCCCACGGCAGCCGCGCCGTGCTCGCCGCCGGCGCGGCGGCAGCTGAACAGGGGCACACCGTGGTCGTTGACTACAGTTCGCCCAACACCGCGAAGCAGATGCACGTCGGCCACCTGCGCTCGGCCGTGATCGGCGAGGCCATCTGCCGTCTGCTGGAATTCAGCGGCGCCAAGGTCATCCGCGACAATCACGTGGGCGACTGGGGCACGCAGTTCGGCAAGCTCGTCTGGGCCTACAAACGCCACCTCGATCCCGCCGCCCTGGCCCGCGATCCGCTCGAGGAGTTCGAACGCCTCTACAAGATCGGCAACTCCATCGCCGAAGCCGATCCCGCCGTGCTCAAGGAGGCGCAGCAGGAACTCGTCAAACTCCAGGCTCACGATCCCGAAAACCTCGCCATCTGGAAGAAGATCAACGACGCCAGCCTCGCCGCCTTCCAGGAGATCTATGATCAACTTGGTATCCGGTTTGACGTCACGCTGGGGGAGAGCTTCTACAACGACAAGGTCGATCAGATCTACCGCGAGCTCAAGGCCTGCGGCCTCGCCGAGGAAAGCCAGGGCGCGCTCGTGGTCTTCCACCCGGAGCACCGGCGCTTCAAGACCCAGCCGTTCATCATCCGCAAATCCGACGGCGCCGCCAACTATGCCACGAATGACCTCGCGACGATTCTCTATCGCCTCGGGCACTTCCAAGCCACCGACGTGCTCTACGTCGTCGACAAGCGCCAGTCTGACCATTTCGACCAGCTTTTCCTGACTGCGCAAAAATGGCTGGGAAAAACCGGCCGCCCCTATCCGCGCCTCGAGCACCTCGACTTCGGCACCGTGCTCGGCGAGAACGGCACGCCCCTGCAAACCCGGAGCGGCGAGAACATCCGCTTGAAGGACCTCCTCGCTGAGGCGGTCGAGCGCTCCTACCGGCTCGTCAGCGGGAAGAATCCCGAGCTGCCCGAATCCGAACGCCGCGCCATCGCGCAGATCGTCGGCATCGGCTCGGTGCAGTACGCCGACCTCTCGCAAAACCGCTCGAGCGACTACGTGTTCTCGTGGGACAAGCTGATCTCGCTGGAGGGCAACACCGCCGCCTACCTCCTCTACGCCGTCGCGCGCATCCACAGCATCTTCCGCAAGCTCGGCTTTCAGCCGGGCGACACCGCCAACGAGGCCGGCGCCACGCCGTTCGAAACCCCCGCCGAACTGGCCCTCGCCCGCAAGCTCACGCACTTCCCCGACGCGCTCGATCTCGCCGTGCAGCAGCTCCGCCCGCACTTCCTCTGCACCTATCTCTACGAGCTCGCGGGCGAGTTCAGCACCTTCTACAACGCCGACAAGGTCGCGCTGGACGATGCGCCCGTGCGGGCCCGCCGCCTCATCCTCTGCCACCGCACGCTGCTGCTGCTCGAGACCGGTCTGCAACTCCTCGGTCTGCGCCTGCTGACCAAAATGTAGGCGGCGGCCGCGGGCGGACGTCGGGCCGCCTTTCACCCCCGCCAAAACACTCTTGCCGCACCCTGGCCTTCACGCCAGATTCCCTGCTCATGGCGACCCAGGAGTATTACGTACGAGGAATCAACGACACGGAAGCCCGCGGACCTTTCACCGTGGAGCAGCTCCTCACCCTGGGCGAAACCGGCCAGATCGACAACGAGACCCTCTTCTACGACGCCGCCACCGAGCAGTGGTCGACCATCGGCTCCAACGAGGAGTTGAAGAACGCCGTTTTCCCCCAGAAGAAGAAACTGACCTTCAAACCCAAGGAGAGCATCGAGGAGCTCAACATCCAGAAAGAGGAGCACCGGCCCATCACCGTCGACCAGATCCTCGCCGCCGCCGAGGGACGCACCGAAGAGACGAAGGACATGCGCAGTCGTGTCGCCGCCCAGCACAACGCCGCGAGGATCGGCTTGTATGCCGGGCTGATTATTTTTCTGCTCAGCACCGCCGCGCTCTTGGTGCCGAATGTCGAAATTTTGTCGTCGTTCGACTTCAATGCCATCGTGAAGCAGCCCCTGATCCTCCTCGGCCTCGTCGATCTGGCGTGCTCGGTGCTGCTCGGCCTCGAGGTGGTGAACGCCTATCCGTTCATCCGTTTCCGCGCCGCGTTCGGCCTCGGTTTCCTCAGTGTGATCTTCTGGTCGCAGAGCCATCCGCACGTGGTCCTGGCCGTCGCCGTCGGGTCGGTGGGCATGTATTTTTGCACCGTCTCTGTGAGCTACGTGCCGGTGATCACCGCCGCGATGCTGGGCCTGGCCGGCATCGGGGGATTCGCCTTCTTCATGCTGTCATGAGGGCGTACGGCGGCGCGCGTCGGAACATTTTTCCGCATGGGCTGGCTGGCTGAAAGTTATCGCAGGCTCGAACACCTGTTCCGGCGCGGCATCTGGCAGCCGATGGCGCTCAAGGATCATCCGGTGCTCGGCCGCGTCCATACCCTGTTGCGCGTGGTATCGATCACGTACACCGGCCTGTTTGAAAACCACATCACCACGCGCGCGGCGGCGCTGAGCTACGCCTCGCTGCTCGGGCTGGGCCCGCTCATGGCCATCGCCATGCTCCTGGCGGGTTTCGCGCTCAACCAGCGCGACCCGACGCTCGCCGTCAACACGATGAACCGGGTCATCAAGTTCATCGCCCCGCAGGTCGCGGAGTACGAGCATCTCGACCAGCGCGCCGGCCCGCCGCCAGCTTCACCGGAACCCGGAACCGCCGCGCCCAACACCCCGGTCGGCGGCGCCACCGTTCCCCGGCCCGCCGCCATTCCCGCGCTTGTGCAGTTCATCAACAACTTTATCGCCGGCACCCGCTCGGGCACGGCCGGTGCCGTGGTCGCGCTTATCCTCATTCTCATCGTCATCCAGCTCTTCACCTCGGTCGAAAACGCCTTCAACGCCGTCTGGGGCGTGCGCCGCGGGCGCTCGTGGCTGCTGCGCGTGGTGTTCTACTGGACCATCATCACGCTGGGCACGGTGCTTTTCTTCGTGTCCCTCACCGCGCTGTCGGCGGCGGCGTTCATCAGCGTCTTCTTCGAGAAGCTCCGCTACGGCCCTGACCTGCTCCGGGCGCTGGAATGGATGCTGCCCTCGCTCTCGATCCTGCTGCTGGTGGCGCTCCTCACCCTCTTCTACCGCTACATCCCCAACACCCGGGTCTTTTGGTGGGCCGCCCTCATCGGCGCGGTCCTCGTCACCGCCCTGCTCTTCCTCAACAACTACCTCGCGTTTCTCTACTTCAAGCACGTCGTGGTCCAGCGCAGTCTCTACGGCGCACTCGGCATCCTGCCGATCCTGATGCTCGGCCTCTACACCTTCTGGTTCTTCGTGCTCGTGGGCGGACAAATCAGCTACGCCGTGCAAAACGTCCACTATCGCAGCAGCCAGGTGGCCTGGCACAACCTGAGCGAGTCCGCCCGCGAAAGCCTCTCCCTGCTCGTGCTGCTCGTCATCTGCCACCGCTTCAAGGACGGCCAGCCCGCCTACTCCGCGTCGGAACTCGGCCGGCTCATCAAGGTACCCACGCAGCTCCTCAACGAGAGCCTCAACCGGCTGGGCGATCTCGGGCTCGTCGCCGCCGTGCCGCCGGCCGAGGGGCAGGCGGCGCCCGACCACCGCTACCAGCCGGCGCGGCCGCTCGGGCGCATCACGCTGGCCGACTTCAAGCAGCTCTTCGAGAACCACGGGGAGAATCCCGGCGGTGAGACCCTCGAGGCGGTCGACTCCGTGCTCAAGTTCTACCACGACCGCCTGGCCCGCCACCTGCAGGACGCGCTGGGCGCGCCGCCGCTCGACGCCCTGCTGGACGAGCTGCCCGCCGCTTCCAAGCCCGCGGGGACCTAGGTTCCATTCGACCTATCATTCGTCAGGGCAAGAAAACGTTGCTTGAATTTCTTATTTTATTAGTTTTTCTATTTTGCGTGTCTTCCCCTCCATCTCCCCAACAGAAGTCGATTCTTCATATCGAAGGCGATGTTCTCTGGGGCAGGGCTGTAAAACGAATGATCAGTACCTGGCGCGAGGTGCACCATGTTGGAATAGCGACTACCGCTGCAAAAGGGCTTGAATTATGCCAAGTCCTCCAGCCCGACATCGTCTTGCTCGATCTACAATTACCTGATGCCGACGGCTTCGATCTCGTGGCGGCTCTCGCCAGCTTACCATTCCCGCCTCGAATCTTGCTGCTGACGGTGAAATCCGATGAAGCGACCCTCTATCGTGCCAACCACACCCCTATTTCAGGGATGGTCTGGAAAGCCAGTCATGTTCATGACACCCTGCGGCAAGCGATTGGAGAAGCATTGGCTGGGCGAAAATATTTCCCCGCTGACGTACGCGATGCCATGCGCGTAATTCGGAGCGATCCCGCCGCTTTCTTTAAGATTTTATCTGAGCGCGAGCTCTCTTTGCTCCCGTCGCTCAGTCAAGGATTCACGGATGCGCAAATTGCGGTCCAGACTGGTCTGAGTCCGGCCACTGTGAAATCCCACCGTCAACACATCATGGCCAAATTGGATCTGCATCGAACGGCTGACTTAATCCGTTGGGCGGCGGGGAAAGGCTTTGTGGATTTCCTTCGGCCAAAGCGGGCTGCTTTCTAGCAGGATAATTCTGTCAAGCCTTAATTTTCATTTATTAGGTGGAAACTGCAAGCTGTCAGTTGCGAAGCAGTGGCGCATGGTGATACGCCATTATGTCGGGCATGCCGTTGATCCCCGCGGAACTAGGGCAAGACATGGTGGAAGGTCTTAACGCGGGGCATCTGTTGGCCCGTCCTGTTGTCTATTGGCTGATCCTTGGGGCTTGTGTGGCCGGCATGATCGCCGCGCCGCTTGTCAAGATCGATGTCTCGATCAGCGCAACCGGCATGGTGCGCCCTGCCATCGAGCGTTGCGATCTGCAGGCTCCCATCGCCGGTTTGATCTCTCAGGTGCTGGCCCACGAGAATGATTGCGTTCAGGCGGGTCAGCCGCTCGTGGTGCTTCAATCGCGGGACGTGGATGAACGCCTCAGCCGTAATCACGCCATTCAAGCCGAACACATTGACATGATTTCCGACTTGAACGCCGTCACCGTGGCGGCAACGGAGCATCGCCCCCAACTTCTTCCGCCCACCGCTTTATCTACACTCCCCTCGGCGGATTTCAGAACCTCTGCCTTCCGTCAAGAGTACCTTCAGTTCATCGCCTCGATCGAGGCCAACCGGCTGGCTACGGCCAAATCCCGCACCGAATTTGACCGCGTCGCCACGCTGGTCGCCCGCGGGATCACCACCTGGTGCGAATTGGATAACTCCCGTTACGAGTTGAGTCGCGTTCAGGCCGAAGGGGCCTTCCTGGTGCAGCAGGCGTTTACCCGCTGGCAGGCGCGGCTGCGTGAAGAACAAACAGCGCTTGACGCATTGGTGTCCGAAGAGAAACGGCTTCGCGAGGAACGCGCGCTTTACACGGTCCGCGCCCCGATCGATGGCGTCCTGCTGGGTTTCAATGGACTGAGCGCCGGTGTCTTTGTACCTGCCGGACAGTCGCTCGGCACCCTGTCACCCGATGACTCGCTCGTCGTCGAAACCCTCATCCCCCGCGAGATGTCGGACTGATCCGCCTTGGCCAGCCGGTAAAAATTCGGATTGATGCCTACCCTTATGCCCAGGGAAGCATGCTCGAGGGCGAGGTTATCGCCATCTCCGGGGATGTCACCGCGGGGTATGGCACGGGCGCCAGTGGCGTTTCTCCCTTTCAGTTTAAAGTCACTATCCGCCCTGCTGCCACGGCGTTGTACCCACCTGACGGTCACTGCGGCGAACTGAAAAAAGGCCTCCTGGTGCAAACCCGTTTTCTCGTTACCCGCCGCAGTCTCTTCCGGCTTCTATATGATGATATCAGGTCCTCCTTCGATCCTTATCCAGTTCAAATGCGCGGCGCAAGTTAAGGTACGCATTCAAGCCGCACTAGCATCCATGGCGCGGAGAGAGGGCATATTCCACCGGGCTGAAAACAAAACATTACCCGCAGAATTCAATACAACCCTGCAGCCGCTGCTCAGATCTGGAAACACCTCCGATGTTCTCCGCCTTTCCCGTGGCCACGGAATTCACCCCAACCATCAACCATCATGTCCTCTATGAAGACACTATCATCGAAAGATATGTATCTCATTCAGGGTGGATACGCACCTGCTCTGCCTGATCCACCCTTCCCGGATCCGTCCAATGAAGCCCGGGACATCATGCGCTATTTCATGAATCTGGCGATGCGTGCATTGATCACCCATCACCCGGGCATCGCGGAATGATTCCTTCTCACCATCCCTAAACTTATACAATTCTCATGAACACCTTGGAAGATCAAGAAGCTCAAAACGTCCGCGGAGGATTGGGCGTCATCGAATCAATCCTCGTGGGTCTCGTGGTTGGGGCCGGCCTCAATATCATTAATAACTGGGATAGTTTCAAAGCCGGCCTCATGGGCTATCCCGATCCTGCAGCGAAACATTCCGCCCGTTGAAGTTACCCATGAAAACATTCCCACAGTCACTATCTGAAATGCCAGAATGCGAACAGCAATCGCTCGCCGGCGGCAATTTCGCTTACGACGCCGGCCGGGTAATCCGCTTCATTTTCATCGCATTGACCGATTGCGGAGGCGCCCCCATCGGTATTGGCGTGCCCTCGGCGGTTGGCGACTGGATCGTCCACAGCGCCTGAAAGTCGTAGTGGTCCCATAAGTCCTATGGTCCAACCGGCGGTATGGCCGCCCTGCCGCCGGTATCAATTCAGATGAACAAAAAGCTGGTCTATGAACTGCGTGCCTGGGTGATTGTTCTGCTCGCCGTGGTGATCGCGTACGCAACACTGGAAAAATGGGATGCGATCAAGGCGTGGATCGTCCGCTTGTTCAGTTGATTTTCTACATGCGCGACAGGCTGGACGCTGTTTTAACCCCCGCTGTGCCAGACGGTGAATCGGCCCATTGAGAGATCGGCCGGCGGTTTTTCTGCACTCTTCTAGCGTTTGTGGTTCGAGGGGGGGCTCCACGGCTCGCCTTTTTATTATTTATGACGCCAGGCCTGACCCGCCGTGGTTTCCTTCAAACAACGCGACGCCACTGACTGTGGTCCGGCATGCTTGAAATATGTGGCCCACCATCACCGGCTGCGGCTGCCGATTCCGAGCCTGCGACAACTGGTTGGCACTGGTTCCAATGGTTCCTCGGTGTATGCGCTCGTCGAGGCCGCCAAGAGTCTCGGGTTTTCCGCCAAGGGCGTAAAAGGGCCCGTTGAAGCATTGGCTGGCGTGCCGGTGCCGGCGATAGCGCATGTGCTGATCGATCGGCGCTTGTGGCATTATGTGGTGCTGGTCAAATGGTCGCCTAGGCACGCCAAGGTCATGGATCCGGCCGTGGGCCGCGTGGAGCGGTGGCCGCACGAGAAATTCAAAACCGTCTGGACCGGCGTGCTCATCCTGCTGGCACCCGGCGGCGGCTTCCAGCCGGGCGATCACACGTCGCCACCATGGCGACGGTTCTGGGGTCTCATCGCCCCGCACAAGGCGATGCTGATCCAGGCGTTTGCAGGTGCAATGGTTTCGACCGTGCTGGCCTTGTCGATGTCGGTCTATGTCCAGAAAATCGTCGACGGCGTCATTCCGGAGGGTAATCCACGTCTCCTTAATCTCCTGACGGTGGCGATGTTGGTGCTCCTTGGATTCCGGGTGGTGCTCGGAGTCTTCCAGTCGTTGCTGTCCCTGCAGACAGCGCAGCACATCGATGCCACGTTGATTCTCGCATACTACCGGCGCCTCCTGCGGCTGCCGCAGCCGTTTTTCGACGCCATGCGCGTGGGCGAAATCACGTCACGCGTGGCCGACGCCGTCAAA
Organism: Opitutaceae bacterium; assembly: GCA_049513315.1. Classification (GTDB taxonomy): domain Bacteria; phylum Verrucomicrobiota; class Verrucomicrobiia; order Opitutales; family Opitutaceae; genus Fen-1467. The sequence goes on along the minus strand of JBEKWG010000007.1, from coordinate 41,395 downwards.
ATCCGGAATTTCCTCAACAACGCGCTGCTCAACCTGCTGCTCAACCCGCTCATTCTCGGTTTCTCGCTTTGGGCGATGTTCTTTTACTCCTGGAAACTGGCGCTGGTCTCCCTCGCGTTGATTCCGGCCAACCTCATGATCTACGGGGTCAGCAACCGCCTTAACCGCGAATACCAGCGCCGCATCATGGAGCGCGCTGCCGACTTCGAGGCCCAGTTGGTGGAGTCGCTCAATGCCCAGTCCGTGTTGCGGCGTTTCCGGCTCGAGGAATGGGCCGGACTTAAAACCGAGGCGCGCCTCGTTCGTCTGCTGAAAATTGTGTGGTGCGCAGCGGTGGGCGGCCTCGGCTGCGGCACGGCGACGACCTTGATCACACAAACCTACATGATCGCGCTTCTTTGGATCGGCACGCGTCTGGTGCTCGAAGCCGGTCTGACACCGGGACAGCTGATGTCGTGTTACACCTTGGCAAACTACCTCACCGGTCCCCTCACCGCACTGATCGGACTCAATACCACGATTCAGGAGACCCTCATCGCCTCCGACCGGTTGTTCGAGATCATGGATCTGGAGTTGGAGAAGGACCAAGGGAGCATCGAATTCACCACCCAGAAGGCGGGGGACATCCGCTTCGAGAATGCCACTTTCAAGCATGCGGGCCGCCTCGCCACCCTGCAGGAGGTGACAGCCACGATGCCGGCCGGCCAGATCACGGTGCTGGCGGGTGAGTCCGGTTGCGGCAAAACCACTTTACTGGCGTTGCTGCAGCGCCTCTATTTGCCGGAGAAAGGCCGCGTTCTCATCGGAGACGTCGACATCCGATATTTCACCCTCGAGAGTCTCCGGCGCGGCTTGGCGGTCGTGCCACAGCAGACAACTCTGATCTCCGGCACGGTGCTCGAAAACCTCGCCCCGGCTGACCCCATGCCGGACATGGAACGCCTACTCCAAATCTGCCGGGACGTCGGCGTGTTGGAGTTCATCGAACAACTCCCGCAGGGATTCTTCACCTACCTGAACGAAAACGGCGTGAATTTCTCCGGCGGACAGCGTCAGCGCATTGCCCTCGTCCGGGCCTTCTACCTCGACGCGCCCATCCTCCTGCTCGACGAGCCGTCCTCGGCGCTCGATGCGAAATCCGAACAGGCCTTGATGGACCTGCTGATGCGCCTGCGCAGCGCCGGCAAGACCATCCTGCTGGCCGCCCATAATCCCCGCTTGGCCGCCATCGCCGATCAAATCATCACCCTCTCGGCCGGCCGGGTGGAATCCGTGGTCTCAAAGGATGCCAGTGACCCTTCCAGGCAAATCGCCGCCCCGCCCCATCGTCTGGAGCCCGCGATGGTTTGACGCTGGCGCGATATTATCCATGCGGCTTCCTGGCTTCTTCATTCGTCATCAGCTTGGCGCAGCGGTTTCTCTTTCCGCGGGATTTCCCGCGTTGCCTGCCACCGCCCCGCGTGCCTTAATCTGCCCGACGCCACCAAACTCACTTCACCCAGGACGGCCCACGCCGTCAGCCTCAGGAATACCATGGAACCAATCTTAACGGCCCTCTGCGACTTCGCCGCCGACTACCAGGGGAAACTGTGCATCATCGGCGCGTTCGACACCATCTGGGCCCGCTCCTTCCCGGCGGTGCATCCGCAATGCACCGTGGCGCTGCGTTTGCTGCTCCGCGAGGAGGACAAAGGCGAACACCGCATCCAGATTCTCTTCGTCAACCCCGACGGCCATTCCTTGATCCCCGTGGAGAAAAGCCCGAATGTGACATTCAACCTTCCGGCCCTGCCACCGGAGTCGTTCTTTCTGTCGCAGAATTTCGTCTTTCACTTCCAAGGCCTCCCTTTCCCGCAGCCGGGCGTCTATGATGTGCGTGTCCTGATTGACGGCAGGCCCATGAGCACGCTGCCGCTCCAGGTTATGCAGACCGTGCAAACGGGCTGAACCAGCCCTCCTCGCGAGCCGCCGTTTGCGTCCGGCAGGATCCCATGACCACGACCACGTTCATCGTCGTACTCCTCGGCCCGGAAACTAGCGACCGGCCTGCGCGGCTTCCTGGCTTCTGAATGGGTTGCGCATAGCGCGCGGTTGACACCCCGCCGGGCCCCGCCTTAGCTCGCCCCCTTTCGCCCATGATTTCCTGGATCCAACGCTCCTTCCAGCATCACTTCCGCATGGTCTTCGGCGTCCTGCTGGCCGTCACCATCATCTCCTTCATCTTCACCATCGGCGCCTCCCCCGGCATCGGCCGCGCCGGCCCCAAGGCCCTCCGGCAGCAGTTCTTCGGCCATGACCTCACCCGCCAGGGCACCAGCGACCAGCTCTTCAGCGACGCCTCCCTGAGCGTCCAGTTCCAGGCCGGCTTCATGGCTCTCAGCAACCTCGACAGCACCCAGCTCCAGCAATACGGCTTCCAGCGCGCCGCCGCCATCGCCCTCGCCAACCAGCTCAAAATCCCCGCCCCCACCAAGGACGACCTCACCGCCTTTATCAAAAACCTCCGCGTCTTCGCCGGCCCCGACGGCCAGTTCGACGCCAGCCGCTACGCCGCTTTCCGTGACAACCTCAAGATCAACCCCCGCCTTTCCGAGGGCGACATCTCCCGCGTCCTGAACGACGACGTCCGGATTCTGCGCCTGCAGCAGCTTCTCGCCGGCCCCGGTTACGTGCTGCCCAACGAAGTCCGTGACCAGCTCGTCCGCTCCGACTCCATGTGGGACATCGCCGTCGCCACCGCCAGTTACCCCGCCTTCAAGCCCGAGATTCCCGTCATCGAGGACACCCTCAAGCGCTTCTTCGAAGACAATGCCTTCCATTACGACGTGCCCCCGCGCGTGGGCATCGATTATGTTGAGTTCCGCACCGCCGATTTCCTGGGCGCGGTGACGGTCAGCGACGCCGACGTGCGCGCCTACTACGACGATAACCGCAAGCGCTTCCCCCGGCCCGAGGAGAAGAAGGCCGAAGGCGACAAGAAGCCGCCCCAGCTGGACGCCGCCGCGCAGTACAACCCTGATGCCGATTTCGCCGCCGTACGGCCCCAGGTCGAACAGGCGCTCAAGCTGGAGCGCGCCGGACGCCTCGCCACCAAGGCCGCCGCCGACCTCACCGTGGCCATCTATGAGCAGCGGCTGAAACCGGGCATGCCCGCCTTCGACGATTTCCTCGCCAAAAGCAAACTCACTGCCCGGCGGGTGGCCCCGTTCTACCGTGAAACCGTCCCGCCGGAACTCGGCTGGACCCCGCAGATCGTCGAACAGGCCCTGCAGCTCGCCGCAGATCGCCCCGTGTCAGATGCGCTGCCCTCTGCTGCCGGCAGCATTGTGCTCTTCTGGCGCGAGACCCTGCCCACCTACCGGCCCGAACTCGCCCAGGTGCGCGAACACGTTCTTGCCGATTACAAGGAAAACGAACGCCGCAAGCTCTTCATTGCATACAGCCGGACGGTGCGCAGCCAGCTCGAGGCGCGCCTCAAGGCCGGGGACTCGTTTGACAAAGCCGCGGCGGCTGTCGCCGACGCCCAGTCCAAGCTCGAAGTGAAGACTTATCCCCCCTTCATCCGCCGCCAGCCCCCCAAGGATCTTGATCTCGCCGTTTTCAGCGCGCTCGAACGGCTGAACCAAGGCCAGGTCTCCGACATGCTGCTGACCGAGGACAAGGGCTTCTTCGTTTACGTGAAAGAGAAGAAGCTCCCCGACCTGTCCGAGACCAACCCGCAGTATGCCGTCACGCGCGCACAACTCGCCCGGCTGACCGCCACCTTCGACCAGGAATTCGCACTGAACGAAATCGTTGCGAGCGAGCTGAAGAAGAGCGCGCCCGCTGCCGCTCCCCGCTGATCCGATGAGCCGCCGGGCGACGGCCGCAACCGTTGATCCCCTCCCGCTGCCGCCGATCCAAAAACCTTCAACGCCGCGTGGCAAACCAGACAGTCTCGGTTGCGTCATGCCGTCTCCCTTGCCCGCTCCCGCCTTCGCCACCGTCCGCCCATGCAGCCCGGCCTCCAGACAACGTCAGGCCGGGCGGGCGGCGCCCCGTGCGAGTGTCGGTTCCCCGAAACCTTCCGCGCTTCCGGGCGTCTCAAGGGCGAGGCAGGCCGGCTTCAACGCTTGGATACACCTCCAGGTGGATGGGTTTGAAAAATCTCAAACCTTTGTCGCGCCCGTTGTGTTCTTAGCCAGTCCGTTGTCACCCGCGCCGCACCTATTCCCTTTTCTTCAGTAGTCTTACCCGCCATGCCGAACCGACTTCGCCTGTCCCTCGCTGCTGCCAGCCTCCTTGCCGGTTGCCTTGTGCCAGCCCTCGCGCAAAACACCCCGCCCCCGGCCACGGATGCGTCGGCCCTGACCGCCGCCGCGCCGGCGCCCGCGAGCGCGCCCCTCACGCTGGAGGACTGCGTCCAGCGTGCGCTCGAGCACGGTTTCGACATCGAAATCCAGCGCTACACCCCGGCCATCGCCAAGGACTCCGTCGACATCGCCCGGGGCGCCTTCTTCCCCACGCTTTCGCTGACCGGCTCGCAAAGCCACTCCAACACCGGGCCCATCGGGGGCACTCCGGGCACCAGAAGCGATGCGGGGCTCTTCAACCTTGGAATCACCGAACTGCTCCAGACCGGCACCTCGGTCAGCGTCAGCACGAGCTTCGACCGCTCCGAGAGCAATCCTCCCTCGTATACCAGCTTCTACAACCCGACCTACACCTCGGATGTCACCGTGGCCGTCACGCAACCGCTCCTGCGCGGCGCGGGCACGGCCGTGACCACCGCCACGCTCAACCGCGCCCGGATCGGCCAGCAGCGCGCCGGTTTTGACTTCAAGGCCCGGGCGCTCAACATCGTGCAGCAAACCGAGGGCGCCTACTACAATCTCGTTTACGCCCGCGAGCAGCTCAGCGTCTACAAGGTTTCCCTCGATCTGGCCAACCGGCTGCTCGAGGAGGCCCAAGCCAAGAGAACCGTCGGCACTGTCACGGATATCGACGTTTTGCAGGCGCAGGTCGGCGTCGCCAGCGCGCGCAGCAACGTCATCTCCGCCGAGGAATCAGTGAAGAACAACGGTGACGCCCTCCTCGCCCTCATCGGCCGGTTCGAGCTCGATGCGCCGCTGGGTACTACGAAATTGGCGGACTTCAGCGGCCAGCTCCCCGTGATTGCGTCCTCCTACCAGCTCGCGATGCGGAATCAGCCCGACTACATCTCCGCCAAGATGCAGCTTGATCAGTTCAAGCTCGATCTCTTCGTCGCCAAGGATGCCCTCAAGCCCACCCTCGATCTCAACGGCGCCTTCGGTTTCAACGGCACCAGGGGCAGCGGTTCTGACGCCTTCAGCAGCGAGGCCAATCGGGATAACAACTCATGGCAGGTCGGCTTCACGCTGAGCTATCCGTGGGGTCGGGTCAGCGACAAGGCCCGCTATCACCAGAGTCTCTCCACCCTCAACCAGCAGACGCTCATCGTCCGCCAACTCGAGCAGACCATCCTGGTGCAGGTCCGCTCCGCTGTGCGCGACGTCGAGACCAACAACGAGAAGGTCAAGATTGCCGCCCTCGCTGCGGAATACAGCGCCAAACAGTACGACCTTGAACTCGCCCGCTTCGCCGCCGGCCTCGCCACCAGTCGCGAGGTTTTGCAGACGCAATCCGACCTGGAGAACGCCCGCGTCGCCGAGCTGCAGGCGCGGGTCACCCTGCAGAATTCCATCTCCGCCCTGCACCGCCTCGAGGGCAGTTCGCTCGATCGCTACCACCTCACGCTCCCCGAATAGGCCGGGATCACCAGCCGTTCCGTTCCTGGCCCGACGGTTCCGCTCCCCGCCTGTTGCCCCGATGGGTGCGGGGCCTCTCCCGCGACCCCCAACCCTAAATCTCCGTGCGCATCATTGTTCGGCTTGTCCTCTGGACGTGGTTCCTCGCCGCGCTCGTCGTCGGCCGATTGGAGTTGCTGGCGCGCCTGCCTGCGCCGGCGGTGCAGATCATTCTTTTTGTGCTGACCGCACTGCTGCTGACCGCCTGCTTCGGCATCACCGCCGTCCGCACCTGGGCCGTTGCGCTCGATCTGCGCGCCCTCGTGCTGCTGCACGTCACGCGTTTCGTCGGTTTTTATTTCCTGATCCTCTACGGACGCGGCGAGCTGCCCTATGCGTTCGCTGTGCCCGGCGGCTGGAGCGACAACATCGTGGCCTTCCTTGCCTTGGGCGTGGTCTTCGTGCCCCTGCGCGAGGAACTCCGCCGCCATGCCTACCTCATCTGGAATACCATCGGCCTGGTGGACATGCTGCTTGTCGTGACCATCGCTGCCAGGATTGAACGCTCGCAGCCATGGCAGCTCAGCGAGTTCCAGCACCTGCCCCTTAGCATACTGCCGACGTTTCTTGTGCCGCTCCTCATCACCACGCACGTGATCATCTACGCGCGCTTGAGGCAAAAATCCCCGGAAACAGCGAGTCCAGAGTAAGGCTGCCTGCCGCCAGCGCGGAATGCGGCGGCAGTTGCGTGCGAAACCAGGTGAGCTGTTTTTTCACCAGCGCCCGGGTGCTCCGCACAATGGCGGGGGCAAGTTCGTCCGCGCGCAGCCGTCCCTCCAGCCAGGCGATCGTTTCTCGATAGCCAATGGCCCGGGCCGCGCTCGCGTTCTGTTTCAACCCCGCGCCTAGCAGACGCCGCACCTCCTCCACCAGTCCCGCCGCCAGCATCGCCTGGACGCGGACGTCGATGCGCGCCTCCAGTTCCAGCCGGGGCCGGTCCAGCCGCGTGAGCCGCACCTCCCACCCGGCGAAGGGCGCCGGCTGGCGGGCAAACGCCTCGGCCAGTTCCGCCAGGGTGCGGTGCGATGCCAGGCACCGCTCCAGCGCCCGTACCACGCGTCGCGGATTGTGCACGTCAAGCGGGCCGAGTCCCTGCGGGTTCAGCCGCCGCAGTTCCCCCACCAGCGCCGGCAGACCCTCGTGTTCCAACCGGACCGCCACCGCGGAACGCACCGCTGGGGGAATGTCGACTTCGTCGGCCACCGGCGCGAAAAACGCCTTCAGGTAGAATCCGCTGCCGCCGGTCACCAGCACCCGCCGGCCGCGCGCCAGGATGCCGTCGCAGGCCGCGCGCGCCGCTGCGACGTAGCGCGTCACGTCGCAGGTCTCGGTCAGCTCCAGAATGTCAATGAGGTGGTGGGGCACGCGCGCCCGCTCCGCCGGCGTCGGCTTGGCCGTGCCGATGTCCATGCCGCGGTAGAGGAGCAGCGAGTCGCACGACACGATCTCCGCGCCATGGGTCTCCGCCCAGCGCAGCGCCCATTCGGTCTTGCCGACCGCCGTGGGACCCGTGAGCACGTGCAGGATGCGCTCCATCACCGCGCGATGTTCAACGAATGCCGGCCGCATGCAAGATTCCGCGGCGGCCGCGACCGGCCTCCATAAAACAAGGATTTCTCCCGCGCCGGCCGGACCGGTGTTTTTGCGTGCGTTTCGGCGGCGGCGTCCGCATAGTACGGCGCTCACTTTCCCTCATGAACAAGGGTCTGCTCACCTCCCTCCGCAACGCCTTTCTCTCCGGCCTTCTCCTGCTGGCGCCGCTCGCCGTCACCTGGCTCGTGTTCAGCTGGTTGTTTGCGCGGGTCGGCGGCTCCTTCCGACCGCTTTTCGAGCCCTACCTGCCCCGCTCGTTGCAGAGCCTCGCCCTGCTCTGGGACGTGCTCGCCACCATTGCCGTCCTGGTGATAATCACCGCCCTGGGTTACCTCTCGCGTTACGTCTTTGGCCAGTACTTCGTCGGGCTGGCCGAGCGCTTCATCCAGAGCATTCCCGGCGTGAACACCGTCTACAAAACGGTGAAGCAGATCGTGGACACGTTCTCCGCCCAGCATCGCAGTCTCTTCACCAAGGTCGTGCTTGTGGAGTTTCCGCGCAAGGGTGTCTACACGATCGGCTTTCTCACCAACAAGGCCAGGGGCGATCTGCAGTCCAAGGTCAGCGAGGAGCTCTGGTCTGTCTTCGTCCCCACCACCCCCAATCCGACCAGCGGATTTCTTCTGATGCTGCCGAAGCATGAAATCATCGAATTGGAAATGTCCGTGGGTGATGGCATGAAGATGATCATCTCCGGCGGCACCGTGGCACCCTCGTTCTCCGGCGGTAGCCGCGCGCCCATGCCGGTGCAGCATCCGCCGCTCGCCCCCTCGGCGCTCGCGAGTGGCGAGGGAAAAGGGAATAAGTAAAGCAAACCCCTGCCTCCCTCCCCTCACTCCCTTATACCTCACTCCCTCCCTTGCCCGGCCTGCAGCTCCATACCGACGCGTTTGTGCTGCTCAGGAAGCCCCCCACCGAACGCTTTCAGCAGTACACGGTCTTGTCCGCCGACCACGGCCCGCTCCTTTGCCTGCGGCGTCTCGCCATCAAATCCGTGTCCACGTCCGTCGTACTCGATCTGTTCGACGAGGCGGCTCTTTTTCTCGAAAGCTCCAACCAGGGCCGGACATGGTTTCTCAAGGAGGCCCGCCTGCTCGTGCGCCAAGCCGCCATCGGCCGCAGCTACGACGCGTTGCGCCTCGCCTCCGCCTTCGCCGCAATCATCGCCCGCAACCCCGTGCCTGAGGAAAGCCGGGCCGGCGTCTATGCACTGCTGCGGCAGACCTTTGCGGCCTTCGGCACCGCCGCACGGCCCGATATCGTGTACCTCAAGGCGCTCTATTGCTTTGCCCGCGACGAGGGCTATCCGGTCAAGCAGGAATGGTGGCAGGGACTGCCCGCCGGCGACCGCTCGGCCACGACCGAGCTGCTGAACCAGCCGCTCGCCACCCAAATGGCCGCCGCCCCCGCCGTCGCCCACCTGACGCGCCGCCTCGAGGACTACCTCCGCGGCCATACCGAGATCCTGTTGGAGTGAAAGTGAGGGTGAAAGTGATCGTTGGCTGATAAAAGCGTACGGGCCTGACTTCACCTCCCCTTTCACCCTCACTGTCACCTCGTATGCACTTTTCCCTCGATGACCGCACCTGCGCGCTGAGTGTCGGTGAATTCGCCAGCTTCACGCTTGGGCCGCGCGACGCCGGCCAGGGTGGGCCGCAGGGCATATGGCGAGCGCAGCTCGGCCAGCAATGGCATGCCCGGCTCCGCGCCCAAGCCGAGCAGGAGGTCGCCTCCCGGACGGCGGCGGGTGCCCAAGCCAACGCCGCCTTTGAAGTACCGCTGGCGCTCGGCCAGCTTCACCACGGATGGAACTTCACCTTCACGGGTCGCATCGACCAGCTCGTCACCGCGGCCGATGCCACCATCGTTCGTGAGATCAAGACGGTCAGCGGCCCGCTCCCCGCCGACGAAGCCACGCTGCGCGCCGACTACCCGGACTATTTCATTCAGACCGTCGCTTACCTGGCGTTGTTGCGCACGGCGCAACCAGGCGTCGAAGGGCCAGGGTCCAAAGTCCAGAGCCAGCTGCCTCCACCTTCGACCTTGGACTTTAGCCTTTCGACCCGCGGCGCCTTGCGCGCCGAGTTGATTTTCGTCGAAGTCGGCACCGGGATCACCCAGACGGTTGTCCTCACCGCCGACGACGAGGCGCTTTTCCGGACACAACTCGAACGGCTGGTCGAGTTTCTCAACCTTCGGCGGCGGGCGCGCGACCGGCTGCGCAGCCTGCGTTTCCGGCCCGCCTTTGCCGTTCTCCGTCCCGGTCAGGAGGCAATCCAGGCCGACTTGCTCGCTGCTTTTGGCAGCGAGGTCGAAAGTCCAAAGTCCAAAGCCGAAAGCCAGAACGTCCAGCCTTCGAGCCTCGACTTTCGACCTTCGCCCGTGCTCCTGTTCGAAGCTCCGACCGGTTACGGCAAGACGGGCGTGCTGCTCGAGTTCGCGCTTGGCCAGCTCCGCGCCGGCCGCTTTTCGCGCCTGCTCTATCTGACGGGCAAATCCACCGGCCAGCTTCAAGTCATGCGCACGCTGGCTGCCATGACCTCCACTGACTCTCCCTCTTCTCTTTTTCCTCTTCCTTCTTCACTCGCCGCCACGTCCGTGGCGGTGGCGGCCTGGCAGGTGCGGCCGAAAGCCGAGCATTGCGTCAATCCGGTCTTCCATTGCGTGCGCGCTGTGTGCCTGTTCCTCGCCGACATGGAGGCCCGCTGGCCGCAAAGCGGGCTCGCCCGCTTCTATCTGCGCGAGGATCAGCCGCGCGACCTGGAGGCACTCCGCTCCGCCGGCCGCGACGCGCACATCTGCCCCTATGAGATCACCCGTGCGGCCCTGCCTTTCAACGATGTCTGGATTGGCGATTACAACTACGTTTTTGCGCCCGACAGCCGCGGGGTGTTCTACGAGCGCCCCGGTTTCAATCCGGCCGAGACCCTGCTCATCATCGACGAGGCCCACAACCTGCCCGCCCGGGTGGCCGACGCCTACTCGTACGTCGCGCGCGCCGGCGATGCCGAGGCCGTCCTGGTTGAACTGCATCGCGTGCATCCGCCGGCCTCGCTCCTGCTCGCGTGGGAACACTGGACCCGGCTCCTGACCGGACTCCGCCACGCCGAGAGCCTCGATCCGATGACCGAGGACGATATTCACGCCGCGGTTGACCGCCTGGCCACCCTCGTCGCCACCACGCCGCTCGACTATGCGGCGCTCGGACCGCACGTGTCGGAGCAACTCTGGCAGACGCTTGCCCTGCGCGACTGGCTCACCGGCAAATTAACGCTTCTTCCGCCCTCTTCCGAATCTCCACTTTCCGGTCTCCGGCATCCGCAATCCGAAATCTCGAGACTGGTCTGGTGCCCGCACGACGGCGAACTGCATCTCACATGCCTTGATGCCTCCGTCATGATCGGCCGGACGTTGCGCGCCTTTGGCGGCGTCATACTCGCTTCCGCCACGCTGCAACCCACGGACGTGTTCGCCGCCGCCTGCGGCCTCGATGATCTCGGATATCCGATGCCTTCCTCCGCCAAGGCCATGGCGGGCAGGCCGGATACCGCCAAGAAAATCGAGCCACCTGCGGCCCTCGGCAAACTCTCACGGCGCGCGCGGAAAACACTGCGGACGCTCACTTCCGGCGACCAGCTGCTGCAGGTGGAGGAGGCGCGCGACGCAGCCCGGCCGCGTCTGCTGCACGCCCGGACTCCCTGGCGGGAAAACGCCTATCATGTCGGCATCGATATGCGGGTCGATACCACCTTTCAACATCGCTCCCGCCACTACGCGACCACCGCGGCCACCACGGAGGCTTTGCACGCCGCAGCGTGCAATGCCGTCAAAAGTCCAGAGTCCAAAGTCGAAGGCCGGAGTGGGTTTTCGACCTTGGACCTTGGACCTTCGACTAACGCAATCGCGGTGTTTTTTCCCAGCTACGCCTACGCGGAAAACATCCTGCAGGCGCTAAAGGCCGCCGGTTCCCCTTTGCGCGCGGCGTTGCAACCACGTTTGGCCGACCTCGCCACGCAGCTCGCCTGGGTCGAGGAATCACTGGCCCTAGCCGATGCGCTCCTCCTTGTGCTCGGCAGCAGTTTTGCCGAGAGTATCGACCTGCTCGGCGGCCGCGTGACGCACGCCATGGTGGTCGGGCCGGCGCTGCCCGAAGTAAATGCAATCCAGCGCACCCGCATGGCGGGACTCGAGCGCGCCGGATTCGGTCGCGTGGCCGCATTCCGCCGGGTGTACCAGATTCCCGGCATGCAGAAGGTCAACCAGGCGCTCGGCCGCCTCGTACGCGCGCCGGGCCAGCAGGCCCGCGTGCTGCTGCATTGCCGTCGTTTCGCGGAGCCCTCCTACGCGACGCTCCTCTCGCCCGAATACCAGCGCGGCGATCTCATCGCCGCTGACGCCGATCTCGCTGCCTGGCTGCATGCCTGAACGTGTGATCGCAGTGGTTTGTCACGGAGCATGTTTTGCCCGTCACGGCTTTTCGCTTTACCGGTCCGCCGGTCCGCGTCACAACGAAAGCTCGTGGCCACACCGAACCGCATCGGCTCCGCGGAGATCCAACCCGCGATTCAGCAGCTGGCCACCGCCATTGCCGCCCGCCACGCCGCCACGCCGCCCGTACTGCTCGGCATCGCCAACGGGGGCATTACCCTCGCCCGCCGGCTGGCCGCCCTGCTCCCGGGGGCACCCTGCGGCGTGATCGATATCTCCTTCCATCGCGACGACTTCGGCCGCAACCCCATCCCCAAGGAGTTCGCGCCCACGCAGATTCCGGTCGACGTCAGCGGCGCCAACGTCGTGCTCGTCGACGACGTGCTGTTCTCCGGCCGCACGGCGAAAGCCGCGCTCGATGAGCTCTTCGACCAAGGCCGTCCTGCCAAGGTCGAGCTGGCAGTGCTCATCGACCGCGGCGGCCGCCGGCTCCCGATCGCCGCCGACTACTGCAGCTTCACGCTGAAAGCCGGTGACACCGAAAGGGTCTCCGTCCGCCTTGATCCCGACGATCCGGCGAATGACTCCGTCCGCGTCCTGCCTGCCGAGCAGATGTCCACCCCGCCGGTTGCCGACCGCCGCGACTGAAACCAATCGAGATCCGCAACCCAAAATCCGAAATCAAAAGTGCCCTGGAACCGCCGCAACCTGATTGCCATCGAGGAGCTGAGCCGCGCCGAGATTGACCAGATCCATGCGACCACGGCCGCGTTCAGGAAGATCCTCCAGCGCAGCATGAAGAAGGTGCCCGCACTGCGCGGCAAGACGATCGTCAATCTCTTCCTCGAGCCGAGCACCCGCACCCGCATCGCCTTCGAAATGGCCGCCAAGCGCCTCAGCGCCGACGTCATCTCCTTCGACGCCGCCGCCTCCAGCACCACCAAGGGCGAGACCCTGCGCGACACCGCGCAGAACATCCAGGCGCTCAACGCCGACCTGATCGTGCTGCGCCACTCCGCCGCCGGCTCACCGCTCTACCTCAGCCGCCTGCTCAATATCCCGGTCATCAACGCCGGCGACGGCGCCCACGAACATCCGACCCAGGCGCTGCTCGACACGTTCACGATGAAGGAGCACCTCGGCTCGCTGAAAGGCCGCAAGGTCGTGATTCTCGGCGACATTCTTTTCAGCCGCGTCGCCCGCTCCAACATCTGGGCGCTCACCAAGCTCGAGGCCGACGTCACGCTCGTCGGCCCCGCCACCCTCGTCCCCCACTGGTTCACCGACCTCGGTGTGAAGGTTTCGCACGACCTCAAGTCCGCCCTGGCCGACGCCGAGGTCGTCATGCTGCTGCGCATCCAGCACGAACGCCAGACCTCCAGCCATTTCCCCTCGCTGGGCGAATACACCAGCATGTTCGGCCTCAACAAGACGCGCGCCTCCTGGCTCAACCCCAAGGCCATCATCATGCACCCCGGACCGATCAACCGCGGCGTCGAGATCGACAGCGAGCTCGCCGACTCCGCCCGCAGCGTGATCCTCGAACAGGTCAGCAACGGGATCGCCGTGCGCATGGCCGCGCTCTACCTCTGCTCGGGAGGACAGCCGGAAGCCGTTCTCCCGGGCGGCTGAGAATCATTCATCCTATAGGTCCTATTGGTCATATATCATGTCCCTCCTCTGGATCACCAACGCCCGCGTCATCGACCCCGCGGCCCAGCGCGACGCCCGGGGCGATCTGTTCATCGCTGACGGCAGGTTCGTGGCCGGCTTCTCCGCCGAACAGAAAAAACAGGCGAAGAAAATCGACGCGCGCGGCCTCGTCGCCTGTTCCGGACTCGTGGACATCCACGTGCACTTCCGCGAACCCGGCCAGACGCACAAGGAAACCATCCAGACCGGCTCGTGGGCCGCGGCCGCCGGCGGCTTCACCACTGTCGTCTGCATGCCGAACACCAGCCCGGTCGCCGACAACGCCGGCACCATCGAGTACATCCACAACGCCATCGAGCACGGCGCGGTCGTGCACGTCCAACCGACCGGCTGCATCACCGTCGGGCAGAAAGGCGAGCAGCTCGCGCCCACCGGCTCGCTCAAGCGCGCCGGCGTGGTCGCCATCACCGACGACGGCCATTGCGTGCAGAACAACGAGCTCATGCGCCGCGCCGTCGAATACGCGAAGATGTTCGACCTGCCCGTCATGGACCACTGCCAGGACGAGGCCATGACCCAGGACGCCGCCATGAACGAGGGCGTGATGTCCACCCGCCTCGGCCTGCGCGGCTGGCCGCACGCCGCCGAGGACGTCATCGTCTCGCGCAACGTCATCCTGTCCACCTACACCGGCGCGCACATCCACCTGCAGCATATTTCCTCCAAATACTCGGTGGACAGCATCCGCCGCGCCAAGGGCCGCGGCGTGCGCATCACCGCCGAGGCCACCCCGCATCACCTCGCGCTCACCGACGCCGCCCTCGCCGGCTACGACCCGAACTTCAAGATGAACCCGCCGCTGCGCACCGAGGAGGACCGCCGTGCGCTGATCGAGGGTCTGCGCGACGGCACGCTCGACTGCGTCGCCACCGATCATGCGCCGCACACCGACTACGAGAAGGACAAGGAATTCGATTACGCGCCCTTCGGCGTCATCGGCCTCGAGACGGCGCTGCCCGTCGTGCTCGAAGTGCTGCACCGCCAGGGCAGGTTTTCGCTCCCCGACGTCATCGCGCTCATGACGCACAAGCCGGCGCGCCTGCTCAACCTGCCCGGCGGCACGCTGGCCGAGGGCGCGGTGGCCGATGTCACCCTCTTCGATCCTGACGAAAAGTGGCTCTACAACGCCGAGGCCGGTTTCAGCAAATCCAGCAATTCCCCGTGGCATCGCCAGACCCTGACCGGCCGGGTCAAGACCACCATCGTCTCCGGCCGGGTGGTCTACGACGGGCAGAGGATCGTGGCGTAGCGGAAGGTCTCAGCCCCAAGCGCAACTCTGGAATTGTCGCCAGACTCGTGAGAGTTTGGGCCGGTTTAAGAAGCGCCCAAATTCTCTTGAATATAACTGCGTTTCCCTCCCTCGCCTTTCGTGTTGGTTTCGGGGCGGGCTCCGCCATTCTGCTGCCCAGCAAAACGCCCGCCGCCATGCCTTCCTTTCTTGAACAAACGATCATCGTCCTTGAATCCACCCTGCTCCTCGGCGGGCTCGGGTTTCTGGGCTGGCTCTTTCTGAGCGCCGCCGGCCGGGCCGCGCGGGCTCGCCCCGCCGCTCTGCCGGTCTGGGAGGTGAGCCTGACCGACTTTCTGTTCCTCCTCTGGCTCGTCCTAACGCTGGGATTCCTTGGGCAAGGCCTGCTGCGCCTCCTGATCGGCCATACGCTCCGCAGCCAGCCCGAGAGCGGGACGATCGAGCTCGTGCTCTATGGCTCGATGTTCCATGCCGGCGCCATTCTCGCCTGGCTTTGTGCCCATGTGCTCCAACGCCGGCGCCAGCGGACGCGGGGGGAAACAGAGCCGTTCCGGCCGCGCGCCTGCCTGCGTGACAGCGTGCGCGCCGCGGTGTTGACCTTCCTGGTGGTGGTGCCTCTGGTCGGCGGAGCGGGCTTCCTCTGGGAACACCTGCTCAAAGTCGTCCATCTGCCCACGGAGCGTCAGGAACTCGTCGACCTTTTCACGCAAACCAAATCCCCGGCCCTGCTTGGCTTCATGGTCGTGCTGGCGCTGGCCGTCGCCCCCATCAGCGAGGAACTCGTGTTCCGCGCCTGGCTCTTTCGTTTTCTGCGCACCCGCATCCCGCGCTGGGCCGCGTATGGCGCGAGTGCCGGACTTTTCGCGCTGCTGCATGCCAACTGGGTCACCTTTCTTCCCCTCTTCATCCTCGGCGTCCTGTTCGCCGCCGCCTATGAGCGCACCGGCGACATCCGCGTGCCGATGTTCGCCCATGCCCTTTTCAACTTGCACACCCTGCTGCTGGTCTTGAGCGGGATCAGTCAGTAATCCACTTCCCCTCTCACTTTCACTCTCACTTTCACTCTCACTTTCACTTTCACTCTCCCTCTCACTTTCACTATCCGGTGCACCCTTTCACCAAACACTTTGCAGACTCGGTTTCCGCACTCGGCGAGACGCGGCTGATCGAGTGCATCCGCCGCTGGCTGGGGGACGTGTCGCCGCCCGCGCCGTTCGGCATCGGCGATGACTGCGCCGTGCTTCCGCCCAATCCCCGCCGGCAGCTGGTCACGACCGATCCGGTGATCTACGGCCGCCATTTCGATGACGCGGTGCCGCCGCGCGCGGTTGGCGAAATGCTGCTGAAGCGCAACCTCAGCGACCTCGCGGCCATGGGTGCCCGGCCGACCGCCGCGGTCATCGCCCTGGCCCTCGATCCGCACGTCCGCACGCGCTGGCTGGAGCAGTTTTATCGCGGACTCGCGGCCGCGGCGCGGCGCTTCGCCGTACCCGTCGTCGGCGGCGACGTGGCGCAGGGTGACGGTTTTCTGGGCGCGTTTCTCACGCTCTTTGGCGAGGCGGCCGGCCCCCGGGTCGTGCCGCGCACCGGCGCGCGGCCCGGTGATTGGATCTACGTCACCGGCGCGCTCGGCGGCAGCCGGCTCGGCCGCCACTGGCGGTTCACGCCGAGGCTGGCCGAGGGCGAATGGCTGGCCCGGCGCCGCGAAGTTCGCGCGATGATGGACGTGAGCGACGGTCTCGCCAAGGACCTGTACGCCCTCACGCCGCCGGGCGCCCGGCCGGCGCTCAAGGCTTCCGTCATTCCCATCAGCCGCGCCGCCCGCGTCTGTGCCGGGCGCACCGGCCGTCCACCGCTGCACCATGCGCTCAGCGATGGCGAGGATTACGAACTCGTTTTTGCCGTGGCGCAGCGCGCCGACCGCCCCATCTTGGAGCGCGCCTGGCGGCGGGCGTTTCCGCGCCTCCGGCTCACCTGCATCGGCCGGTTCGTCCCCGCAGGGAAAATTCCGCCGGGCTCACTGCCCTTGGAGGAGTTTCACGGCTATGAACACCTGCAGTGACCACCCCGCAGTTTGTAACGTAATACGTTACAAATCTCTCACCGCAAGGCCCGTGAGACAAGAGGCGTTGGTCACGTATTACGTGACAAGGCAGAAGGGTCCATCTGGCGATGGTCTCCGGATATTCTGGGCAATACGGCTATGAGCATCTTCGCTGAACTCCGCGCCGGCGTGGTCACCGGTTCAGCCGGGGAGACCCGGTTGCTGGGCGCACGGCTCGCCGCCGCGCTGCCACCCGACGCCACGCTCGCCCTGCACGGCAATCTGGGCGTGGGAAAGACGACGTTCGTGCAGGGTCTGGCCCAGGGTTTTGGCATACCGGACATGGTCACGAGCCCGACCTTCAACATCCTGCATCTCTATCGCGGCGGACCTGCCCTCCCTAGCCTTGGCGAAGGAGGGCGCACCCTGGTGCATCTGGACGCCTACCGCCTTGAAAATGCGCACCAGGTTTCCGAGCTGATGCTCGAGGATTTTCTGGCCTCGCCCTACTGCCTGGCCGTTGAATGGCCCGAGAGGATCGCGGCATGGTTGCCCGCCGATGCGCTGCACCTTGTCCTTGGCATTGAAATGCCGGGACGGCACCGGGTGGCGCTGGCGTGAGCCGTGCCCCAGGCATCCGGGCATGCACGGCGCGGACGTCTCGCCCGCCTGAAACCCGGGTCCACCGTCCGCGAAGGGTTTCCAGCGAACGACGATTCCCTCGAGGCCCTCCTTTCAATCGTTTCCCGCCTTGGTTTTCTTGGGCAGCGGCGATCGCGTCGTTTCTCGGGCGCGGCGGGAGGCTTCAGCCGGTCTGGCGCGGCGCCCGTGCGAACGGCCTCCCCGCGATTGATCGCCACACCGGCCGACCTGCGCCGTCAGCATCCACCGACCGATCCGATCGAGGCGGAACGCGCTTATCGCTCGCGAGGCTGGGTCGCGGCCGGCGCGAGCTGGTCGTCGAGCTTCCGCACCACGCGGATCACCAGATTGCGCAGATTGAAGGTCACGGGGCGCAACGTGTTTCCGTCGGGCCGGCTCGGCGGTCCGTCCGCCTCGAAATGCCATGGATTCCCCCCTGGATCCAGCCGGATGTGCGGCAGGCGTACGTACGCGCTCTCCCGGCCGACGCGCCCCTCCCACCGCAGGGTCTGGCCTTGGAAAACACGGATCGTGCGCGCGTCAAAGGCCCGCAGGTCGAAATCCATCTCGATCTCCACCGCCACCGCCTGCGGATTATGAATCACGATCCCGGCAGAACCGCGGCTCCAGCGCCAATACTCAAAATTGGATCGCTCGTCCTGATACCATTCCTGGCTGAAGGTGATGTCGATGGCGCGGCTGTCCGGAGCCCGCCAGATCGTGAGCGGACCCTCCAGCCGGAAGCTTTCCCGGCCGGGCGGGGTCAGTTGATCGGCGGCCGTCAGCACGGAGAGGTTGCCCAGGATCAGAACCGGCCACCACCAGCGGCCGCGCGGCAGCAGGACATTGAACGCCAGGGTCATGGGCAGCACGACGCGCGGTGCCGCGCCCGGAAAGCCTGCCCAGACCGCCTCGCCCAGGAAGATCATCAACATGGCAAACGGCGCGCCAATCCGCCACCAGGGATTGGCCCACTGCGGACGCAGGAGGAGCACAAGGAACTGCACCGTCATCGAGACCAAAAGTAGGATGGTCCATTTGGCGGAGGAGTCCCAGCCGTTCGACTGAAACTCCACCAGGGTGTTGAACCACTTGGCGAAATACGCCGTGAAGGGTGCGGCTAAATTTGCGCCGCCGGCGTTGCTCGGCTCGCCAAATACGCTCCAGAGATAAGCCACCCACAAGGCCAGCGGGGCCGCCACCAGCAATCCGCGGCCGGCGGCACCGAGGACTTCACGCCAATTCCATTTTTGCGCTGGTGCGTGAACCAGGGCGGTCAGCAGATTTGTCTCCCGTCCGAGTCCCGCAACACCAAGCACGCAGGCCGACGACCAGCGGCGGCCTTGCTCGGCCAGCGCCACGCCCCAGGCGATCAGCAGGAGACTGGGGCCGTCCATCAGGGCCTCGCGCACGCTCATCGTCAGACCCCACGCAAACATCGTCCCCGCCCAGCGCACGAGGTTGCTCAAATTGGTGGGGGGAAACCAGCGCAACAGCAGCCAGGCCAGCAACAGCCAGCAGAGGATGTTTTGGAGTGCATAGGCCTGCAGAATCAGGTTCGGCTGGCCCAGACCAAGCAGGTACGCCGTCCAGCAAAACAGGATGCGCCGCGCCCGGTACGGCAGATTGTCCATCGCCGCCCGCAGATCCCGGCTCGTCAGCACCGGCTTTACGGCGATCTGGGCGTAGTACTGGCCGTCGTAGCCTTTGGTGTCCCGGTCCACGTAGTAATCGAGCGCCTGCAGTTCCCGGATGCGATGCAACTCCGGGTTGCCGCCAAAGTAGATCAGCCCGGTGAATCCCTTCCCGGGAAGATAGAACTGTGCGGCCGTCCAGACGAAAAATCCCACGGCCACTCCATAGGCGAGCCAGTACAGAGAATGTGGCTGGCGCCGGAAAATTAGTTTGAACCGCTCCACGAAAAGAGGACAAACCAACCGCTTCGGCTCCACGAGGCAAGAATGGATTCCCTGACTTCTCACGATACGCAGCTCCCGGCATCCCGTCCGCGTTTTTCCTGGAGCGTTCTCGTGCCCGCGCTCGGCTTTTTGGTTTATGCCTGCCTGCTGGCGCATTACATGGGCGCCTGTGCGGGCGGTTCAGATTCCTCTGGTTATCTGAACAACGCGCGCATCCTCGCCCAGGGACAGGTGACTCTGCCCATGCGTCTGGTGCCCGGGCTCGATCCCGCCACGATGCCGGCGTACACGCATGTCCCGCTCGGATTCATTCCGAACCGGGATCACGTCACGCTGATCCCCACTTACCCCATGGGTCTGTCCTTGCTGATCATGGGCGCGGCGCAGCTGGTCGGTTGGGAGTGTGCGCCGGGACTGGTGATGGGGCTGCACGCCTTGATCGGCCTCTGGCTGGTCTTCCGATTGGCGCGTGGCTTGGGCTTGGAGGCCGGGTGGGCCTGGTTGGGCGTCCTGCTGCTGGCGGCCAGTCCCCTGTATCTCATCATGTCGTTGCAGGCGATGAGCGACATACCCGCGCTGGTGTGGGTGACGGCTGCCGTTTGGTTCGCCTGGAGCAGCCAAAAGCGAACCTGGCTGGCTGTAGCGGGAGGCTTTGCCTTGGGGATCGCTGTGCTCGTGCGCCCAACGAATCTCCTGGCGGTCATGCCGGTGGCGCTGGCATTGGGCTGGTCCCTGCGCCGCTGGCTTCTGCTGATACTCGGCGGCCTGCCCGGAGCCGTGTTTCTCGGGTATTTCAATCTGACCGCTTATGGCCGCATCCTCACGACTGGTTACGGCGATGTCGGTGGAGTCTTCGGCCGCCAATACGTGCCGGTGACCCTCATGCATTATGCGATCTGGATGCCGATGGTGCTGACTCCGCTTTGCCTGCTGGCCCTGGGCCTTCCGGTTCTGTGGCGCCGCCAGCCGCGAGTCTCGGCGATTCTCGCGCTTTGGGCTCTCCCCTTTTTCGTCTTCTACTTGTTTTACCTGCACACGCATGAGGCTTGGTGGTATCTGCGTTTCCTCCTGCCCGCATTCCCCGCTTTGATCGTAGCCACGATGCTCGTCGGCCGCGCGCTGCTGAACCGATTGACAACGTCGTGGCGTCCCGGGTGGTTGGTGGTTGCGGGGATTGCCGTCGCCGTGCACGGCGTCGCGTGGTGCCGCCATTACTACGTGCATCACGCCGGCTTTGGCGAGAGGGTCTATCCGATGACCGCCGCCTGGCTACAGGCGCATCTGCCGGCCAATACGGTCGTGGCTTCGATGCAGACCAGCGGCGCGATGCTCTACCACACCCGGTTCACCTTCTTCCGCTGGGATATGATCTCGCCGGCTGACTTTGCGCGGATCGCCGGAGCCTGTGCCGCGGCCGGACGTCCGATCTACGCCGTACTGTTTCCGTATGAGATCGAGGACAAGAACTGGGCCGCCTTCGACAAACATCTGACCGGCCACTGGGTCCAGGTCGGCGCCGTGCGTCAGGTAAGCATCTGGCGTTACGATACGCCTGCCGCACCATGAGCCGACTTCTGATCGATCTCACCCACACCAGCCACACGCGCGCCCACACTGGAATCCAGCGCCTGTGCCGGGCGCTGTACACCGCGCTGTGTGGGCGGACGGAGGACGTGCTGCCCCTGTGCTACGATGCTTATGAAGCCGTCTGGCGTCCGCTTCGCGGGTGGGAGCGACGCGACCTCGTACCCCCCGGCGGCACGGTGGCCGGAGCCCGTGGCGCCCGCTGGCCGCTGCACGCCAGGATCGCCGGTCACGTTCGGCGGCTGTTCGCAGTCCGGTCAAAAAACGGGTCGGCGGCGGCGATCCGGGGCGACAGTCTGATCGAACCCGAAATCTTTTCGCCCGCTGTCAGCCGCGCGCTGCCCGGCCTGCTCGCCGGCATTTCCGGTCCGCGGGTGGCGGCGTTTCACGATGCCACCGTCCTGCGCTTGCCCGAGCTTTCACCGGCCAAAACCGTCGCCCGCTATCCCCACTACCTGCAGGATCTGCTCCTTTTCGACGGGATTGCCGCGATCTCCGAGGCATCACGCGCCACGCTGGTCGACTACTGGCGATGGCTGGGTGTCGCGAACCCGCCGCCGGTCGTCGCCCTCCCGCTGGGCATCGACGCGCCTGTGAGTTCTCCGTACGGCCAGACCCTGGCGTCAAATGCGCCACCTGCGGTCTTGAGCATCGGTTCAATCGAAGGCCGCAAGAATCATCTCGCGCTGCTCGAGGCCTGCGAAATCCTCTGGGGCCGCGGTCGGCGGTTCGAACTGCGCCTCATCGGCCTGGCCCATCCGCGGACCGGCCGTGCGGCCCTCGCGCGGCTCCGCGCGCTGCAGGCCGCCGGCCGGCCGGTACGCTACGACGGCCCGGCTTCCGAGGCCGGCCTGCACCATGCCTACCGCGACTGCGTCTTCACCGTTTATCCCTCGCTCATGGAGGGATTCGGTCTGCCCGTGCTGGAAAGCCTCAGCCACGGCAAACCCTGCATTTGTTCCGCGCACGGCGCCCTCGGCGAATGTGTCCCCGGCGGCGGGTGCCTCGCCCTCGATCGCGTGGACGCGCCCAGTCTTGCCGCGGCAATTGAGCGGCTGCTTTCCGACCCCGATTGCCTCGAAGCGCTCACCCGTGCCGCCCTTAGGCGCATCTTCAAGGCGTGGCCCACCTACGCCGACGAACTTGCCGCCTGGATGCGCTCCCTGCCGCGCCGCGGATAAGACGGATTTTGTCCACCCTTTTTCCGCCCGGGCTTCACCAATGGCTGGAATGGCGGCCTGCCCGGCGACTTTACGCGCCGGCGCCATGCCAGGCGTAAGCCACGCGCCCGCCGGGCAAAAGCGGGACCTTTCGGTTTGCTAACCCTTTCCCTCTTACTCAACGTGGCCGCACAACTTATATGGCGCTGACTCTCCTAACCCGGAACAAGAAGGCCATCCTGGAACGTTGCCGCGAAGATTATGCCACCCGCATGCGGCTGAAGTACGCGCCTTATTATCACGCCATGGAGTGGCAGCAGGGCACGCACATCCGCCTGAACGGCCGCGACATGATCATGCTGGCCAGCAACGATTATCTCGGCCTCTCCTTTCACCCCGCCGTGATCGAGGCGGGCCGCGCCGCCATGCTGCAATGGGGTACGAGCACCACCGGCGCCCGCCTGTCCAACGGTTCCCGCGCCTACCACCTCGAGCTGGAAAAAAAGCTCGCGACCTTCCTCGACCGTGAAGCCTGTCATGTCAGCGTGGCCGGGTACCTCTCGTGCATGTCCAGCATCGCCACCTTCGCCCAGCGGGGTGATGTGATCCTGGCCGACAAGAACATCCACTCCTGCGTGTGGGACGGAATTCGTCTCTCCCTGGCCTCCTTCGAGCGCTTTTCGCACAACAACCCCGAGGATCTGCGCGAGCTCATCAAGAGCATTCATCACCACACCTCCAAGATGATTGTCGTCGAGGGCGTCTACTCGATGGAGGGACATATCGTGCGTCTGCCCGAGATCGCCCAGATCGCCGACGACAAGGGCTGTTTTCTTGTGCTCGATGACGCCCATGGCCTCGGCGTGCTTGGACGGCAGGGGCGCGGCACCGTCGATCACTTCCATCTCAACGACAAGGTCGATCTCATCTGCGGCAGCCTGTCCAAATCGCTCGCCAGCACCGGCGGTTTCGTGGCCGGTTCGCGCGAGCTCATCGAGTACCTGCGCACCCACTCGAAGCAGACCATTTTCAGCGCCGCCATCAGTCCGAGCCAGGCGGCCTGCGCGTCCGCGGCGCTCGACATCATGCAGACCGAGCCGCAACACCTGGATCGCCTCTGGCGGAACACCCGCCGGTACCGCGAGATGCTCAAGGGGCTCGGCCTCGACATTTGGGAAAGCGAGACACCGGCCATTCCCATCGTGCTCGGCTCGAAGGAGCTCGTTTACCGCTTCTGGCAGGCTCTGCTCGAAAAGGGCGTGTTCACGGTGATGTCCATCGCGCCCGCCGTCCCGCCCGGCAAGGACTTGGTGCGCACCGCCGTCTCGTCCATGCATAGCGACGAGGATCTCGACCGGGTCGCCGAGGCCATGGCCTACGCGGTGAAGAAACTCTAGGCGGCCGGCCGGATTATTGCAGCCCCGCCAGCAGCGTCTTCGCGGTGTCCGCCCAAGTGGGCAGCGGCCGTGACGCCGCTTCGGTCGTCAGCCGCCGCCACTCCGCGTCATCCGTGAGCACCGTGCGCAGTGCGGTTGTCCACGCCGCCCGATCGTTCGGTGCCGTCATCACGCACCCGCCCCCGTCGGCGATCTCGCGCAGCACCGGCAGGTCGCTGCAGACGCACGGCCGTCCTTTCCACAGTGACTCCAGCACCGGCAGCCCGCCGCCCTCCGCCATGGTGGGAAACGCCGTTGCCGTCGCCGCCGTGTACAGCCGGTTCAGGAGCGCATCGGACGCCACTTCGTGATGATGCGCCCGCGGCTGGATTTTTCGCAGCGCCTTCAGCCGCGCCGCGATTGGTCCGCCGAAAAAGGGATTCACCCGGCCAACGAGGTGCAAGTCGAAGTCGGCGCCCCCGGCCCACAGCGCCTCGCACACGTCGAGCAGGAACATCTGGTTCTTGCGCGGTTCAAGGATGCCGACGCACAGCAGGCATGCGGCTTCAGGCTTGGGGGGTGAGACGGCGCGGGGACTGCCGTCGAAGTCTGCGCCGAGCGCGATGGTCTCCACGGCGGCGCGCACCTCCCCTCCCTGCCAGCGCCAGAATTCCACGAGGTCGCGCCGGCTCGCCCCGGAAATCGCCCACACGCAGTCGAAGGCTCCCAGCATCTTGAGGTACTCGGGATGCCGCGCCACGCTTTGCGGCCAGGTGATCCGCGGATGCCGCAGCGGGATCGCATCGGCGAACATCGCCGCGAGCCGGCACGGCCGCGCGTGCAGAAAACTCCAGAAACCCGGCCGCTCCGCCTCGCTGAACAACTCGGCCGTGAAGAGCCAGTCCGCCGCCGAGAAAGTCGCGGGCGTTCTCCCGCCGGCGTGCCGCCACGTGCCCTTGCGCCCATCCCACTGCACCGGCGTCACTGCCGCGCCCAGCTCCTGGCGCAGCCGCGCGCTCAGCCGCATCAGCCCCGACTGATGCCGCGCCGCGCCGGCCTTGGTGACGTCGAAGTAAATCATGGGCCTGCTCCCGGAGCCAGACGCGGGGGAGTCCGGCTATTCTCACCTTTCACCGCCTGAGTGAAGCACGCGTGCAGCTGCGCCGCGTTCTTGTGCGCGTCATAATTTCCCTCGGCCCAGCGCCGCGCCGCCAGGCGCAGCCGCTCCGCCAATGCGTTGTCCTCCGCCAGCCGGCGCAATGCCGCCACCCACTCCTCCGGCCGGTTCACGTCGGCCACGAGACCGGTCGCCTCGTGCTGGATCGCCTCGGTCGTCGCCGCCGTCGAGGAAGTCAGCACGAGCGTGCCGATGGCCATGGCTTCGGGAATGGCGTTGGGCAGGCCGTCGCGGTCGCCGGTTGCCGCCACCACACCGGTGTGCAGCAACACGTCGGCCCACCGCAGGTGTTCCCACACTTCAGCTGGAGGCACTTCGCCGGTGAAGGCCACCCGCCGCGCCAGCCCGAGCGCCGCGGTCTGGCGCTCCAGCTCTTCGCGCAGTTCGCCACCGCCCACCAGGCGCGTCTCGAAATTCATCCCCGCATCGCGCAGCGCGGTGTAGATATTGAGCTGTGCCCGCAGGCCTTTCTTCGGCACCAGCCGGGCCACGCAGATGAGCCGCAGCGGCCGGCGCGGCGTGCGCAGCGGCTTCAACGCGGGAAAGGCGTCGAGACCCCGGCGGATGACGGTCACCCTGGCTGCGTCGGCTCCGCGTTCGAGGAGCGTGCGGCGGCCCATCTCGGTCGACGTGTGCGCAAAGCGGGCCAGCGCCACCTTCTCCATCAGCCACCAGTCGCCGCCGTGCTCGTAGAGGTCGTAGGCGTGCGCACCCGTGCCGTACGGAATGCCCGTCAGCCGCCAGATGAGCCACGCCGCCGTGGCCGGCGCGCCGGTCCAGGCCGCGTAGACGAGGTCGGGCGGATCGCGGCGGAACGAGTGGACAAAGCACGCGGTGAAGCCCGCGCCGAGCATGTTCTCCCAGAAATTGAGCGCCGAGGGGGCGCGCCGCCCGAGCGTGTTCACGATGAGCTCCCAGAGCAGGTCGGGCCGCCGGACCGCCTCGTACGGGATCCACCAGAGCAGCGCCACGAAGAACCACCAGCGCGGCAGGGCCTGAACCGGCAGGCCGTGGAACTCGCCGCCCCCGCCCCAGAGGGAATAGAGCCGCAGGTTGACTCCACGCGCCTGCATCGCCGCGACATCGCGCTGCAGAAACGCCTCGGACGTCTTCGGGAAGGTCGTGAAAAGATAAGCGACAGTGATCGGTGGCTCAGCCAATCCGCCCGAGCATGCACGCCGCCCCGCGCCGCGCAATGCTGGGATGAACCGTCGCCCCCGGCTTGGCCCACCTTCCTCCTGCTCCCTCGCCGCAGTTCCCTGGTTCGGTCAAAAACACATTGTCAACTAATAGTTGACATTCCGTTTAACGGGAAGCGGCTTCAGAATAATGCCGTCTGCAACCTTGTGTCATGACTCCAAGCCACGCCCACGCGATTACTTTGGCGCAGTATTGCCGTGCCACCTCTTTTCGAGATAATGCCGCACCATGCCAAAGACATCCGTATCCACGACGCCAGGGAGCGCCGGCATGGTCAGAGCCGTTCCGGCTGGCTGGCGCGTCGACCGCCGGGATTTTCTGAAGGCGTCGGCCGCCTCGCTCTTCGGCCTGATGGCGGGTGGCTGCAGCTTCCTGGCGTCCGAGGAGCCGAACGGTCCCCGCCTGCGTTTCGGCCTGCTCACGGATCCGCACTACGGCAGCGCCGCCCCCAAGGAGACCCGTTACTTCCGCGAATCGCTGGGAAAAGTGCGCGAGGCGGTGGAGCAGTTTCACACCGCGCGGGTCAGGTTTCTGGCGGAGCTCGGCGACCTGCTCAAGGACACGGCACCCGACGAGCCGGAGGAACGCACGCTGGCCGATCTCGCCGCCATCGAGCGCGAAATCCAGCGCTTCGGCGGCGCGACCTACCACGTGCTGGGCAACCATGACATGGATAATCTCTCCAAGGCGCAGGTGCTCGCCCGCATCACCAACACCGGCATCGCCGCCGGCCGCAGTTACTACGCCTTCAGCTGCGGCGGCGTCCGGTTCGCCGTCACGGACGCCAATTATCTGCGCGACGGCCGGAGCTACGACCACGGCAACTACGACTGGCGCGAGTACAACCTCCCGCCCGAGGAACTGGACTGGCTGCGCTTCGAGCTGCAGGCCGCGACCGAACCGGTCATCATCCTCGCCCACCAGCGGTTCGATGGCGACGGCGATGCGCAGTTCGACAATCGCGCGGAAGTCCGCGGCATCCTCGAGGGCTCGGGCAAGGTGCTGGCGGTCTTCCAGGGCCACCACCACCCGGGCGCCTATTCGTTCATCAACGGCATCCATTACTACACGCTCAAGGCGGTCGTTGAGGGCTCGGGGCCGGAAAACAATGCCTACGCCGTGGTCGACGTGCATCCCAATCTGAACCTCACGGTCACCGGCTACCGCCGCGCCGTCAGCATGGAGCTGCCCCACGGGGCCGCGGCCGTCAGTCCGCCGGCAAATTCTTGAGCCCGTAGCCGGGGTCCTAATTTGTCATTGCGAGGAGCCCGCGAATGCGGGTGACAAAGCAATCCATCTAGCCCTTCGACAAGCTCAGGGCCCCGAGCCCTGTCGAGGGGCTGGATCGCCACGTCCGGCTGTGCCGGACTCGCGATGACAAGGCAGATTAGGACACGAC
Source organism: Opitutaceae bacterium (assembly GCA_049513315.1). Lineage (GTDB taxonomy): Bacteria > Verrucomicrobiota > Verrucomicrobiia > Opitutales > Opitutaceae > Fen-1467. The sequence goes on along the minus strand of JBEKWG010000007.1, from coordinate 14,104 downwards.
CAGTCCGCAGCCGGATTCGCGGGACTTTGACTCATCACCCGCCGAGCATCCGCAGAAACTCCGCTTCGTCGATGACGGACACGCCGAGCGATTTCGCTTTCTCGAGTTTCGAGCCAGTCTCCTCACCCGCGAGCACGTAGCTGGTCTTGCGGCTGACACTGCCGCTCACCTTGCCACCGGCCGCCTCGATCTTCGCCGCGGCCGCCTCGCGGGTCAGCGTGGGCAGCGTGCCGGTGAGCACGAAAGTCTTTCCCGCCAGGGCCGATCCGCCCGCCGGGCGCGCCGGCGCGATGGGCGCCACGCCGATCGTGAGCAGCCGGCTGACGAGCGTGCGGTTCTTCGGCTCGTTGAAATACGTGATGATCGCGTCGGCCATGGTCTCGCCGATGCCCTCGATGGTCAGCAGGTCGTCGCGCTTCGCCTCGGCCAGCGCCTCAAGGCTGCCGAACTTGAGCGCGAGATCCTTGGCCGCCGCCACGCCGACATGCGTGATGCCGAGTCCGTTGATGAAGCGCCACAATTCGACGCGTTTGCTCGCGTCGATCGCCGCCAGCAGGTTGTCGGTCGATTTCTCGACGCTTTTGCCGAGCGTCAGCAGGTCGTCCCGCTTCAGGCGGTAGATGTCGGTGATGCTCTTGACCCAGCCCTTCTCGACCAGCGTGTCGACCATGGCCTCGCCGAGCCCCTCGATGTCGACGCCCGCCTTCGAGGCGAAATGCTGCACGCGGCGCCGCACCTGGGCGGGGCAGTCGGGATTGGGGCAGCGCAGGGCGACCTCGCCCTCGTACTGCACGATGCGGGTGCCGCATACCGGGCATTTGCCAGGAAAGAGGAACGGCGCGGAGTCCTTCGGCCGGCGTTCCGTGTTCACGCCGACGACCGCCGGAATGATCTCGCCGGCTTTCTCCACAAAAACGTAATCGCCCACGCGGATGTCCTTGCGCGCAATCTCGTCCCGGTTGTGCAGCGTGGCGCGCGACACGGTGGTGCCCGCGAGGACCACCGGCTCGAGCTCGGCCACGGGCGTGAGCACGCCCGTGCGGCCCACCTGCACGGTGATGGCGTTGAGGCGCGTCTCGGCGCGCTCGGCGGCAAACTTGTAGGCGATGGCCCAGCGCGGTGCCTTCGAGGTGCTGCCGGCCTCGCGCTGCTGTGCCAGCGAGTCGAGTTTCACCACGGCGCCGTCCGTGCCGTAGGCGAAGCTGTGCCGCAGTTTGTCGAGTTCCTGCACGGTCTTCCAGGTCTCGTCGATGCCATGCGTGGTCCAGAACTTTTCCACCGCGGGCAGGCCCCACGCGCGCACCAGCCCGTGGACACCGCTCTGCGTTTCCATCACCGCCGGCTCGCAGAAACCGACTCCGTAGAGGACGATTTCGAGCTTGCGGCGGGCGACCTCGCGCGGGTCGAGCTGCTTGATCGTGCCGGCGGTGAGGTTGCGCGGGTTGGCGTACAACACCTCGCCGGCCTCCTCGCGCTCGCGGTTGATGCGCTCGAACTCGGCCAGCGTCATGTAGATCTCACCCCGGATCTCGATGACGTCGGGCAGGCGCGCTCCGCGGACGGCCTTGAGCCTTGAGGGGAGCGTGCGGATGGTTTTCGCGTTGGCCGTGATGTCGTCTCCCTCGAAGCCGCTGCCGCGCGTGACGGCGCGCACGAACGCGCCCTTCTCGTAGGTCAGGCTCACGGCGATGCCGTCGATTTTCGGCTCGACCACATAGGCGAGGTCCTCGCGGCCGAAAAGCTTGACGAGCCGCTGGTGGAAGGCGCGCAGGTCGGCCTCGGAATAGGTGTTGTCGAGGCTCTGCAGCGGCTGGCGGTGCCGGTAGGTGGCGAAACCCTCGAGCCGGTCGTCGCCGACGCGGGTCGTGGGGGAATCGGCCGCCTTGAACTGGGGAAACTGCGTTTCGAGGTCGGCCAGCTCGCGCTTCAGACGGTCGTACTCAAAATCCGTGATCTCCGGCTTCGCCTGCCGGTAGTACAGTTCGTCGTGGCGCGCCACTTGGGCGCGCAGGTCGGCGATGCGCTGCCTGGCCTCGGCGGAAGTCATTCCCAGTGATTAGGCAGTGGTTCGGCCAAAATTTCAACACGTGGTTGTCATGGCTGCTGAGGCAGCACCCGGAAACGTGCCGCTGTAGCCGGCCTCGGTGAGGCCGGTCATCCGGGGTCGGCGACCCCGGCTACAACAAATGCAGACCTGAACCATCGTAACGATTCAGGTCGCCGTCAGTCCGATCAGAAAACCCTTGCCTCGCTCACCGGCGTGGCTCTAGCTCTCCGTTCCTTGGTTCGGGCCGTGGCGCAGCCTGGTAGCGCACTTGCATGGGGTGCAAGGGGTCGTGAGTTCGAGTCTCACCGGCCCGACCAATTAACTTACAGTCAACTGTTTAGACTGTGTTTTCTTTGGCAAATATCGCCAAGGTCCTAACAAATTAGGCCAGCAGGTCCTAACAAGTCCTACTTTATGCTGACTTGTTTGCGGTTGTTCAACGGTTCTGCTGGACAGCAGAACGTGTTCGTTGAACACGCGCGCCAGCAAGCCCGCCTTTGCTGTGCGTGCGCGCATGGCAGGCCCGATCTCCTGGCAGGGGGTATCCAATCCAGGGTATGCCTTAGGCCGCTTCAAGCCCGCAGGTCGCGTAAACAAAATCGCTGGTGACCGGCATCCTGATGATGGCCGGAATGGCGGTGGCAGCGCCGGCGCGCATTGCTGTCGCTGGGCTGGTCAACGGGCTGGTCAACACCAACGGCGGCGGCCTTCACCACTCTGCTGACCGGCAGAGGCGGCCCCCGCACCCGCGCCGCCTTTCCCGGCGTCGGCGGTATCAGCAGGTAAACCACATTGCTGGACGCGCCGAGCATGGGCGGCCTCGAGGTGATCCTGGCGCGCGTCCGGACCACGGCGTTGTCGCGGTTCACCCGCGGTCGCCTCACGAAGCACGTCGTGGTAGGTGGCAGCCGCCAACGTGCCAGGGTTGAACCGCACTTGGGTAATAGTCAGGTGGGCGGCAGCAACTGAAAACCATCTCCACCATCTCGTAACGGTCACGGACGGCGCTGGCCTCATCGGCCGCTAGCCGAGCCTGTAAACATTTCTGCACCGTTGCAGTGCAGGTCCTTGAGACTGGTGCAGGCAGCGCCGCGTTCTTTTTGAGGATGCCCTGCGGCATCCCTGCCCCACGCGGCTGGACTTCTGTTCTTAGAGGGTGCGGCCGGAGTGCCACTCAACGTCGCCGGCTCGGTGACCGAGCCTTTCCCATTACCCACGTCACTCCGGCCTAATCCCTCACAATCTAGGAGATTAGTACCATGCCAATGGAATTTGACTTCAGAGACGGTTTTCAGGAGATGTTCCTTTCCTGCCTGATGCGGGAACCGAAGCACTTCCTCCACGTCGCGCCGGAGATAAAGACGGAGTACTTCACGGGCGCTCAGCCCAGGATGGCGGCTCGGTGCATGTTGGAGCATTTCGAGCGGTACAAGCGCTTCCCGACGTGGGAGGCGCTCGACCAGCGCCTTCACGAGGCGTGCAGCCAGGTGCCGGAGTCCGAGTTCATGCTCGTTACCGACTTCGTGAAAAGGCTTCAGGAGCTGGACGTGTCGGACTGGGAGTTCGTCCGCGACCACGTGGCCGACTTCCTGGCCGAGCGAGCGCTCGTGGGTGGGATTCGGAGGGCGGTCGATATGCTGCAGGAGAACACGGCGCCCGTCGGCCGCGTCACTTCGGTCTTCGCCGAGGCGTTGCAGGAGGTGCAGGCTCTGCAGCGCCTGGGCCGCCCTCAAAGCCGCCAGGCTTTGGGCCGACGTCGGCCGGCCACGCAGCCGCCCGTTGTACGCGCTCGGCAATGATGGCCCGCGTTTCCCCCGCCCTGCTCCGCCCGCAATCCGGTTCTGTTCACGGTGAAGTGCCATGCCCTTGCCTGAGGTTTGCCACTATTGCCGGAAGCTGAAGCCCCGTGCCGCCGGGCGCTTCCAGCGAATCCCGGGCCGCTGCCACTTCAAGTTCGTGTGCGACGCCTGTCGCGCCAAGCTGCAGGAGAGGCCCGGTCTCCGCCACCGCCGCCGGCGGCCATCCTACCTCGAGCGTATCGCCATCAGGGTCTTGACCCAAACCGGCTACCGGTTCGACCAGGAGTATCCGATCGAGGGCTTCTTCTTTGACTTCGCGATACCGGCGTTACGCCTCCTCATTGAGGTTGACGGGCGCACTTGGCACAGGCAGCCCAGCCGCAAGCGCCGCGACCGGGTCAAAACCGAAGCCGCAAAGAAGCGGGGCTGGGCCATCGGACGCGCAAGCCCTCCGGACATCGAGGGGAAGATCGTAGTCATGATCGACTACCGAGAGGAGCAGCTGATTCGAAACAACTGATGATAAATAGCTCACCCAGGCTGACCCGACTCCCTAACAACAGGTTGACGTGGAGATTCGGGAAATGCCCATAGGGCGTTTTTAGTACTCAACTCTTTTGTGAGGTCAATTTCGAGCGATCGAATACTTAGATGGCTGCCGTTGGCAGAGCGCCTTTGAAAATGGCAACTGATTCACGGCGCCAATTCTTTGACAACTTCACGGCCCGCCGCGCTCGTTGTAGCCCGGCTTCAAACCCGGCACTGGCCGTCCGGCTCTAACCCACAATCTCACGGCCTGCCGCGCCCCTTATGGCCCGGCTTAAAAAGGACGACGGCCTGCCCACACCACGCCAGGGCGGCAATCTGGTCTTTCCCCATGATCAAGCCCGAATCAGCGGCTTGGCATTCCGCACCCAACATCTGCAGCGTCTTCAGAAACCTCATCCCTGAGGTTTCGGCTTCGTCCGACCTCTCGAACGCGGCTAGCGACTGCTTCACATAAGTGCTAGATGCGTCCGGTCGGGCCTCGGCTAAACCCGCCGACTTAGCGCCGCCGGCCCCGACCTGCCCGGCATATGCGCCACGCTCGCCCAACGACGCGCGCCTCTCGCGCGCGCCCGCAATGCGCCTGAAATAGGGCGAGCTGCGTCCGCAGAGCTCGCCCAGGTGGCCCAAACTGCATCTGTTTTTCGCCTGTAATTGCCGGCTAATAAAAGCGTGGATTTTATTGTCCACGCGCACCCCGATGAGACCGTTTCTATCGGTACAGTCACGGCTGACGGACCGGGGTATTGGAGAACGCTGGCTGACGTCTGGGAGGGCAGCGAGTGGGCGGTTGAAGACAGGAACGTCTGGCGGTGGCTCTTCTTCCTCAACCGGTACCTACGAGGAACGTGGATGATGATGCCGCTCAATCCCAGGGTCACTCGCCCTCGGCCTGCAACAGCAGCTCGCCCTGAAAGAACTCGAAGAACTCTTCGAGTTTGGAGGCGAGTTCGAGCGGGTCGATGGCGAGCGGTGTCTCCTCGAAAGCCATTATGCCGATGCCGAAGAGATCGTTGAGCACGGCCATCGATTCGTTGGGCAGGTGACTGCCGTGGGCAGGCAGATGGAGCAGGTGCGGGAACTTGCCAGCCTGCAAATCGCTGATGAAAACGGGCGGGTAATCGTTTCCGACATTGTCCTGCTTGCGCAGGGAGTAGATCGGAGCGAAGACGTAATGGCTGGGATTGACAGGCTTTGTCGTCAGTCGGGCGATGTACTGCGCGAACCGCCGCGGGTGTAAGCCACCTTTGAACAGCAGGACGGCCAGACGCCTTTTCACCTTCTGGATGAGCAGATCCTCGCTCGCGCTGAGAGAAATCTCCGGCAGCGGCATTCGCTTGTAGAACTCGGCCTTCTCGGCTTCGGTCGGTCGTCCGACGTCTTCCCAACGCAGTCTGGAGATTTTGAGCGGGATTTGAGTGATGTCCTGTCCCTCCTTGAGAAGGCCCAGCCGTAATCCGAGCGCGCCCATGCTGATGATTGGCGCGGGCACCCAAAAAATCTGGCCGGGCTGATGGGAGCGCATCGGGCCAGCTTGCAGCTGGCAGTAGAAGTCACTCATGACCGAGCTCGTTGAGCGCGGCGACGCTGTCTGCGTCGAGGTACACCTTGCGTCCGTGCAGGTCGGGCAGCTCGCTCCGGCGCTGCTGGGCGAGCAGCAGCATCGCCTCCTCGTAGGCCGGCGTCTGCATCGCGGCGCGCCACTGGCGGGCTTTTTCTTTGAGGTTGGCCGCCTTCCCGCGATAGGCGGCGATGCGGATCTGGCTGGCGGCGCCGAGCTGCGGCATCGCGCGCGTGGTCACCTGTGGATAGAACACCGGCATCTCGTTCGCGACGGGAACCGTGGAAAAATCCAGCGCTTCGCCGCGGCGGGCAGCCAGCATCGGTTCGGTCTGCGTGTAGCACCAGTCGATCAGGTCGGTGACATCGCGATTCTTGAACGCGCCGAGGATCTTCTGGATCATCCCCTCGATCCCGGGTGCGAGCTTCTCCGCAATCGCGTCAAAGCCATGAAACTCACGCTCGTCCTCGTTGTTCGCGGTCAAGTCCCGCCAGCCTAGGCGAAAGTGGGCTTGCACGCTGTCCATGACCGCAGCGGCGTCTGGCGACCAAGGGCCGTAGTTGTAGAAAATCCAGCGGATGTCTGTCAGCTGCCCGCCGTGAAAACGCCAATGACAGTAATCCAGCAGGTAAAGATACTTGGTGAACTGGATCTTGTCGGGCCAGTGTCCGGCCTCGAGGCAGCGCGAGAACAAGATCGTGCCAAGGTGGACGGTTTGTGCGTTGGGCATGTCAGAAGCTCGTACGGCGTGCTCAAGGTCGCATTTTGGACCGCCTTGCGCAAGGCCTGATGTGTGGCTGCCAAGCCACCTGTTGCAAGAACGTCGTAACCATCTGCGTTCCGGCGCCCCACGCCTGGGTTCGCGCGAGTCGTTCCAAACGCCCGCGTGCCACTCCCCATCCCGCCCGGCACGCGCCAAAAGGGATGGGCAGGGCCACGACAGCGCCCGACGTCCAGTGAGGGTCTCGCCGGGCATGGGTGGTCTCGGTAGTTATCACAACATGGACACTTTGGATGACGGTATCCCGCAGGCCAGCAGATCGGCAAACGCCAAGATCGAGGACGCGAGCGCCGGGGCCGACCTCGACCAGGCCCTCGCCGACCGGATCGCGCTTGCCGAGGTCGCCATCAACCCGTTCCTGCCCAGCGCCAAGATTGCCGCGGCGTTCGCCAGGGGCGCTTCTGGCCAGGCGGACTGCGCCGCCATCGCTGTGGCGCTGTCCCAGAACTTCCGCGACATCGCGGCGGGCGACATGCGCCGCCCGGAAGCGATGCTCTACTCGCAGGCCGTGGCCCTCCAGACGATCTTCGCGCTCCTCGCGCAGAGGGCGATGGGAACGAATTGCGTTCCGCGATGCAACGAACCCACGCTGGCGCTGGCGCTCAAGTGTCAGGCCCAATCCCGCGCGACCCTGGAGACATTGGGCGAATTGGTGAACCCGAGGTCGGCGACGTTCGTCCAGCAGGCAAACGTCGCTGGCCAGCAGCTCGTGCAGAACATGTCCACCGCGCGCGCGGACCAAGGGAAAATCAGCACTCCTTCAAACCAACTATTATCCGAGGACAACAATCGTGAGACTTTGGAGCCAGGACGAACGAAACCGGCAATCGAAATTGATCCACAATTGGCAGCCGTGGCGCAAGAGCACCGGGCCGACAACCATCGCCGGCAAGGCCCGCAGCTCCCTGAACAGCTTCAAGCACGGCGGGCGATCCGCCGGCTGGCTGGCGACGGCCAGGCGGCTGGACACGGTAGTGCGGGAGTGCCGGCGATTCACCCGGGAATGCCTGGAACACAGCCGGGCGGGCTCAAGGTCAGCGGCGACGAGGCGGAGCGGCTCGACAGGCTGATCTCCGAACTCCCCGCGCCGAAGATTTGAGGGGCGGGTTGCGTTCCTCCAAGGCACTGTGGGCGGGTGCTCTACCCGTGGCCCGCCCACCCAGCCGCCGGGTGCATACGCGGGCCGGCTGGCGAAGACTGGATGCGACCGCTCGAGCCCGTGGACGACCACGTGGGGCGGCAGGCGCCCCGCCCGCTCCGCCGCCGCCAGCTGCTTCCTCAGATATTCCAACATCATCGGGTCGCTGTCGCAGGACACGCTGTGGCGGCCCTCCTCGACGCAGACGCGGGTGACGACCCCGCTGCCGGCGAAGGGGTCGGCGACCACCGAGCCCGGCCACGAGAGGGCGCGCACCAGGCGGCGGACCAGCTCGGCGGGCTTCTGGGTCGGGTGGCCGACGCGCTCCTTGGAGTTGGCGCCGAGCCGCGGGATGCGCCACACGTTGGTGGGGTTCCGCCCCCTCTCGACGTTCTTCGGGCGCAGGCGCCGGTCCTTGAGATAGATCTTCTTTGTCGCCTCGTCGTACGGCTCCCGGACGGCGTCGAGGTCGAAGTAATACTTGTTGGTCTGCGCGAGCCAGGCGACAAGCTCATAGCGGTTGCTGAAAAACCTGCGCGCGCCCGGCCCGTTGGGATAGTTCCAGATGATCAAGTTCACGAGGCGCATCCGGCTCCGCGCCCGCAGGTGGGCCAGCAGCGTCAGCAAATCGCCCGAGCCGGCCATGGTCTGGTACTGAATCCCGCCGAAGAGCGCCATGCTGCCGGTGTTGGCCAGGACGCGCTCCGCCTCGGCGAGCCAGGGTGCCGCCCAAGCGAGATAGTCCTCGTGAGCGTCCCACGGCGCCAGACGGAGGTTGTAGGGCGGGTCGGCGACCAGGAGTTGCACCGAGCCGTCAGGCAGCGCCCGCAGGAGGTCGAGGCAGTCCGCCACGAGCGCGCAGTGGAGCGTGCGCCCGGGCAGGACGCCTTTGGAGGGAACAGGATGGCAGGTCATTCCCTCTGAGAACTCGGCGCCCGCGGCCCATAAACAGCATGGCGGCGAGCTGCCTGCCCGGCGACCTCCTCGTTCGTCACGCCTGGGCGAGGCGCCGGCGCTCGGCGGGCATCCGAGGGGGGCTCCGCGTTCCCGAGCGTGGCGGCGGTCTCCGCCGACCTGCCCTCCCCTCAGCGCGCGCCTCCCCATCGCCGGTTCCGGGCGATCAGTCGATGTGGACGATTCTCCCGTTCCTCACCTGGAAGCGCAGCGTTTGCGGCATCTCGATCCGCTTCGGCGGCGTGACCCAGTCGTCCCGGGGCCGTTCGGTCCCCCGGTAGTTCACCACCACTGACACCACCTCCTTGCCGGCGTTCTTCACCTCGTAGCTGTCGATCACGTACCGGGTGACCAAGGAGGTGTCCACGCCCACCTCGACGAACTCGTTGACGTCGCCCTCCGCGATCGCGGCGTCGAGGCACCTGCGCACGACCGTCTCCGCCGAGGGTTGTGCGGGCTCGCAGCCGCCAGTCAACCAGAGAGCAAGGCAGAACAGGACCGATCGGATAGCGGGTTTCATCGTGAAGTGACAATCGGTACCCACGGGTTGCGACGGCGGGATTCGGCTACGGCGGACCGGCGCCTAGCTTGGCGCCTCCCTTGACGGGGCGGAGGCGGGCGGCTTCCCGGTCGGCGGCCGCGGCGTCCTCCTCCCGCCCGAGCCTTCTATAGCAGTGGGCGAGGTCCTCGTAGGCGAACCAGAGGTCCGGCTGCAGTCTGATTGCCTCTTTGTACGCCGCGATCGCCTCGCGCATATTGGGGGATTCGGATTCGGCGTCCCGGCGCCCACCCATCCCAGCCTGCACCCAGTCCAGCAACGCCTGCATCGAAAGAGCCTCTCCCAGATCATAATGGGCTATGGCCAGATCCGGCGCGCGACGGATGGCCTCCTTGAACAGGGCGATCGCCTGCTCGTTGTCGCGGTCGAGATAGCAGCGGCCCAGGCCGATGCACGGCCACGCATAGTCCGGCGCCAGGCTCATCGCCTTCCTGTAGACCGGGACCGCCGCATCGAATTGCCGGAGGTGAAAATAACAGTTGCCCAGATGGTAATACGCATGGGGCTCGTCTGGCCGGAACCTGAGCGCCTCCCGATAGGCCCGGATGGCGTCTTCGTATTTCTCGGCCTTCTCCAGGCGGCGTCCTTCGTCGTAGGATTCCGCGGACCGGATTGAGCCACGCGAGCAGGCGGCAGCCAGGATGAGGCAGCAGACCGACACGGCAGAAAGCACAGCTTTCACGGTTGACCACGAGGTCATGACCAGAATGGGCGGTGGTGTAGACAATACCGACCAATCACCGCATCTCGGTGATGGTGATGCTCGAGGCGCCTGGGTACTGGGATTGGATCATCTCCTTCGCCTGCCAGTAGCCGTTGGCGGTGATGGTCGTCTGAATGTACCTGCTGTTGAGCCAGAACGACGCCTTGTAGGTTTTCATGTCTCCGTGACACCACGAGGAGCGGTTTCATCTCAATATTGTCCGGAAATTCAGACACATGAGACCGAAAAAGCCGCTAGGGTGCAAGTCCGGAAATCCGGACAATGCGCCCCAGAAGGACACAACCCCGAAACGTCGTCGGCAGGGCAGTTCAGAAGCGCCGGGCCGAGCTGGGCTGGTCCCAGGCCGGCCTCGCGGTCAAGTGCCAGCTCGCCGGCTGGGATGTCTCGCGCAGCATCGTCGCCGCCATCGAGGGCCGCGTGCGGTGGGTGGGCGACTTCGAGGTCGCCCTGCTCGCCAAGGTCCTCGGGACCTCCGTCGCCGACCTCTACCCGCAGCGCTGCGACTGGGGCGAGCTGGGGCTGCCCGGCGTGGGGCCGGCGCCGCGGAGGCGGTGAGACCCCCGCCACCGGTCCCCCCGGCGCGGGCGGGCCTACCGCGGCGGCCTGGTCATCGGCGTCCCGTCGGCCCTGCGCAGCGCCCGGACCACCTGCACCGTGTCGACCCGGAGCGCCCAGCATGCGAGCATCAAGGCGTGGTTGACCCGCACGAAGCGACGTCATTTGCAGCAAATGGCATCGCCGAACATTAAGGCCCGTCAGCTGTTGTCAAACAGCTCCACCACCAACTCTCCCGTCGTCTTGAGGATTCCGAACTCGAGCATCGCGGGCATCGACGAACCATCCAGATAGATCGGCCGGCTGAAACAAAACGTGCCCGGGTTGCGGAAACAATACCGCTCCAAGCGTCGATAGCGTTTGCCGGAGGGCGACCACCCACGATTCAGATCGCGACGCTGCACAAACACGTTCAGCTCGCACTGGTCGACCGTGCCCCCAATCGAGTGCCCGATGAAATGCCCTTTGTCCCATTCCAGGCCAAAAGTCTTCTCAGTCGGTCCTACCCATCCCTTCAATCTGAAGTCGTCGCGACCGCCAAGTTGCCTCTTGGACCAACCGAACGCTACCACCAATCGGCTCTCACAGGCTGGCTGGGAAGAAGCGACACTGGGGGCCGCATGCATCGGGTGGTCAAACATGTATTGGAACGACCCGTGGCGGACAAAGAATATCTCCGTCTGTCGCGGGGTCATTTTGAGGTAGGCCGCCCTCCAAAGATCCGGCAGCTGCTTCAAGAGCATCTCCGCCTTCTGCTGGGTTGAACAGTGCTCCCGGCCGGCTAGCAGACGGCCATAGTCAATCTGGTATCGGCTTGATGCCTTCCCGGGCATGGGGTTATGGGTTCGACTCAATCCGAGCAGTGGGATGGCTCCCACCGATGAGTCGCCAGCACGTCAGAGGAGGAGTAGCGACGGTCACTCCTACAGCGACTTGGTTGTTGTGAAGATCCGGCACGCGTCAGGAATGATGTCGTCGAAGGTCTCGAATCCCGCTGCCGCCATCGAGGCAGCGAATCTGCGGCTCCTTTGGGTGCCACGGATAGCGTCCCAGAAATAAGCTTCTTGGCTTTGCGCGGGCAGTCTGTTGAGGCACATCGCGGTAAATCGTACGCCGGCTTTGACGCTCAACGGCGCCGTCGCCGAGGCAAGGACAGGGGCGATGATGCGGTCCTGCAATAGTCGTTCGAAAGCAGTCATCGTTCTCATCAGCTATATATATACGCAAAATCTCGATCTGGCCGCTGGAAGGAGATTGATTTGCGGTTCATAAGGCCGTGCGGATTGCGGTGAAATCACGCGATAGGGAGGCGGCTGAGCATTGCAGTCGTCGCCCGTTTGATGCTAGTTCATCGCGTCCGGGTAACGTGCCTAACGCTCGCGGTCAGCGGCGCGCGAAGCGCGTCCGCTGGAGCCCGTCGATAGGCACTCCAACGCTCGCACGCCGCGGCTACAGCGCTTCATTGAGCTTGCCCGACAGGTAATCGAAGGCATCGCGCCAGAGAAGAGCGCCGTTTACGCTGCCAACGCGACCCCAAATCCAGCTGCCGCCAGCCGTGCCCCCCTGGACGTAGAGAAACTCGCCCACCAAGGAGCGATTGGCGTCGGCATCGGAGAAGGAGGCTTTGAACTGTTGGGGTTCGTTGTGGCCGAGGTCCTCAAACAGGCTCTCGAGGCGCACGGCCAGCGGGGTCCAGTCCCGGTATGAGAAGCCCCAGATGTCGAGGAGGCGATACAGGGACACGTTCTTCGCGACGTTCGGCTTCAGGTCGATGACGATCTCTTGCGTCGGTGAGGTACCTGCGATCGCAGCGACAATCTCCGTGGAGGTCGCGTGCCAGGGGAACGGTGTCGCACCCGATGGGTTCTTGGACCGCTGGATCGCAGCCAACGGCCCGGTTTTGCCGGCGAGTGGAATCGTCCGGACGAGCGTGTATTGCTTCCGGCCTTGAAGGGCAGCCACGTCGTACAGCATGAAAGGCATTGGGTCTCCCCTGTTGCACCCGAACGTCAGAGATCTGCCACGGGGGGAGGCGGCGCGACGGGTGCGTTAGCAGCCGGCGTGATAGCCAAGGGCGTTGGCTCCGGCGCCTGGTTCGGCACGTTTTTCATTCGTCTTTTCCCCAACGCCACCGCGGAGCTTCGCCTTTCCAGTAGCATATCGCCAACAGCACCGCTGCGACTGCCACACTGTAGCCCACAAAAAGCGCTGTTCCTATTCTCGTGAGCGGCGCGCCAGCGACCAAGACTACGATGAAACCGATCATCACGATCCAGCCTTGCCAACGCATAGGTAGGCCCCAGCCCCAACCATATGTCTTTGCAGAAAACCATGCTTTCTCTCTCGGCAGTGGCATATTTACCCTTTCGCCGAACGTCTAGAGCTGAGGCGCGCCCGAGTGAGGACTCGGCGCGGATGGAAGGCGCTCGCCCGGCGTTGGCTCGGGCGGCTGGTTGAGCTTCTCGGAATCGGGAGGAACCCAGATTACGATTATGCACAACACCGAAAAGATCACTATGGCGACACCACAGAATTTCGCTGTTACGTTGGTGCTCTGCACCATTTGAACCTCTCTTTCGAAGAGCCGTATGATTTCTCTCTCTTCGTTTGTAGACGTCCGATTTGCTCCCTCCGTTGCCGCGCTCACAGTCTTCTTCGCTTCACGCAAATCTGCCGGGGCGAACATTGTTGTGGAGTTTGCCTCCGCCCAGATGACAACACCAAGCACGCATACCGTCCCGATTAAGGCCGACAAAAACACCTTTTTCGTAGTCCTCATAGCATCAACAGGGTGGTTATCCTACGAGCCGTGTACGCCGTCCCTTCGCATATTTCAACCGATTAGTGGCTTGTGAAAACGGCGGGGCCGACTTTGGCGGGCAATTCCACTTCCGTTCTAATCGAAGTGGAGGGGAGTGAGGCTGATGAGCCATCCTGAGTTGGGTGGAGACTCCACGCCGTCTCCGTCGTCTCAAACAACCTCTGTTGAGGCTCCATGTGTGCCTGTTCAACAAGGGTTGTGTGCCGGCTAGCGCGGCACACGACACTCTGGGTGGGGATCTTTCTTTTCTCGGGTCTTAGTCATTGCTCGGTCGCGCCCGGCCGTCGCGGAACGGTCTCGGCCGGAATCCGATCCAACTGCCCACAACTGCAAGGCCGAAGAGCGTGTAGGAAACCACGAAGGCCCAGGGTGGCGCCTCGTAGTAAAGCAACTTTTGAAGCCAGTATGCGATGCAAGTCCCGCCGTATGTTCCATCGCCGGCTCGCTCGCGGAGGCTCATCTCCAATGCCGTAAGAGGGCAGATCACTCCGAACCAAGCCTGGACGACGACCACACCGGTCGCGGCAAGATGCGCCATCCGGAACCACGGATTCCGAACCCAATTCCATCTGCGGAAGCCACCGCAGACAATCAGGAGCAACCCAATTGCGACGAAGGC
>JBEKWG010000006.1:0-205144 GCA_049513315.1 Opitutaceae bacterium | reverse complement strand
ATTCCCGGCCAGGAAGGCGGCTGGCACATCCTCGTGCTTCAAGTAGCCGGCGGCCATGTGCGGTATTTTCTCGACGGAAGACTTATCGCCGACCACGGCGGCCCGTATTATCCCCGGGAGATTATGTCCTTTAACTTCAACCTCTGGTTCACTCCGGAAGGAGTGGGACCTTCGCGGCAATCCCGAAGTTATGAGGAAGCTAGGCAGCAGGGTGTCGATGGCGTCGTCGCCGCGGCCGTCCAGCGCCTGCAGGCTGGCGATGGCGACGCCATGCTGCGACATGGTGCGGAAGGCCTGGAAGGAGACGATCTCGGCGTCCATGCGCGCTGGCATCAGGTCGCCGATGCGGTCAAACGCGTTGAGTTCGGCCCACCAGGCGCGCACGGGGGCGAGTTCCGCCCAGTGCGCCTCGAACTCGGCCCGGTGCGCCGTGATGGTCTCGCGCCACGGGCCGGGCGCTTCGGGGTTAAAAGAGGGATAACCGTGTTTGAAGTCGGGTGCCTTGAATTTCTGTGCCAGCGGGTGCGCCTTCCCATAGCGCATCAGCACGTTGTAGCTCGCCTCGGCGCCGGGAAACACCGGTGAGATCTCCTCCATCGTGAGCGGATGCCGGATCACTGCCTCATCGTGCGCCAGGTAGGCGAGCACAACCCCCAGCGCGACATAGCCGAGGACAATGCGCCACCACGAACGCACTTGCAGCCGCCAGGAGGCCAGAAAGACCCCAAGGGCAACGAGGAACAACGCGAGACCCAGGCCAAAGCAGAGGATCCAGCTTGGGACCGAAGGGTGAATCCCATACATCAAAGCTTGGAGTTGATCGTATACGGGGGTGGGCCACGCGGTCAGACCCAGCAAGAGCAGGAGCAGGGTGACGAGGACAGCCTGCAACCCGAGCGCCGCGAAGCGCAGGCCGCGCTGGGCGAGGGGTTCGATGGAGGTGGGATTGGGAGCATTCATGTTGAGTCAGGTTTTTGTTGGGGGTGTTTCTGCGGGCTCTAGGCGCCCTTGGCCCAAACCACCTGGCCAAAAAAGGCCAATTAGGGAGAGGAGGTGAGAGGGACGCCCAAACTGCTCCACCCGGAGAGTGTTCGTCGGAGACGTTGGTTGATATAGTGCGTTCGGGTGTCGTTGGCAATCCCCGGCGGGGGGACGGACCGGTTTGGCGGTCCGGCCCGAAGCCTACCCGATGTAACACGCGCTCAGCCGCAAGTGCCATGACCTCGGCTCGCAGCTCCTCGTCCGACCCGGTGCCTTAAAACACACGGCCACATCCCGAAATCGGATGTGGCCTGGAAGTGGCGCCCCCACGGGGAATCGAACCCCGGTGGCCCCAGAATGTTGGTGTATGTTGGTCTTCATAAGGCGTTTGCGAGTGAACTATTTTCTTGGAATGTGACCCTTACTACGCTTTGTTACGCTCATGAACTTGAGCGGAACCAGCGTCTACAAACGCACTGATTCGCCGTATTGGTGGATTAGTTACTGGTGTCCGAAACGTCTGCGCTACGTCGCCAAGAGCTCGCAGTGCCGGCGCGACGACTCGCAAGGATTCAAACGCGCGCTCGACATGGCACGCGAGCTTTCCGCCGAAGCACGCGCCGCCCGCGCCATCGCCCCATCGGCCCGCTTTGATCGCTGGGTGCCCGAGTGGTTGCGCCTCAAGCACAGAAATTGCCAGACGACCCTCGACAGCGAACTCCACCGCTGGCGCTGGCTGGATGCGTTCCTCACCGAGCGCAAGGTTCGCGGACCGCATGCCGTCACTTATCAGCTTGGCCTTGACTACATAAAATGGAGGACGAGCCAGGTTAAACGCGTTTCCAAAAAAAATCCGTCTCACAACACCGCCCTGTGGGAGCTCCGACTTCTCGCCCGTGCCATGCGCGAAGCGGTTCACCGTGGCTACATCGCTGCAAGCCCGCTTGAAAGAATGGGCATCCCTCGCGACCGCTACCCCGAGAAGCCCGAACTCACCGACGCCGACGTGGCCGCCATCCGCGCCGGCTTGGTCGAATGGGAAGGCAACCTTCCTTTGAGCGAACGGTGGATGACCATTTCCTTTGAAATTGCCCTGCACCAAGGGTGCCGCATCAGCGAAACGAGTATCGCCCTGAGCGATATCGACGAGCGAGCCGGACGCATCACCTTCCATGCGAAAAGGGGCCACGTGTTCACCACCCAGCTTCACCCTGCCCTTGTCCCCCTGATTCGCCAATTGCGTGAAGCAAATCTTGACCGGACCTGCACCCTTCCCCGCATGGCCACCAAGGAATGGCACTGGTTCTTGAAAGGCCGTCCTGAAAGGAACTGGAAAGGTGTCTGCCCGCACGCTTCTTTTCACTGCACCCGAGTCACTGTCATCACGCGAATGGCCCGTGCAGGCGTTCCTATTCAACAGGCGATGGCATATGTTGGCCATGCTGATGAGACAGTTCATCGGGTTTACCAGCGTCTACAGGCGGATGATCTGACCCTTTGCACGGCCGCTTTGCGCTTTTTCCCAAGTAATGGGCGCCCACAAAATCAGGGTGCCGGCCAAACCAAGCGAGCAGCCTACGGCGGGTGATATATCGCCCCACAGGGTCCCCGAGTTCGCGGCCAGCCTTACGGACAGCCTGAATGGTCCAACGCGATACGCCCACGGCTTCCGCCTGGGCCCGCGCCGTCGTTAGAATCATATCTTCCGCACTCACTTCTCACCCCTCGGTTTCTTAAGCCTTCTGGCGAGAACCCATTCACTGGAGCCATCACCCTCCTTTTCCAGCCGATAGAGCCCCGTCCCCTTTCTCATGTAGAAATCCGGCGGCAAGCCCTCCACTACGTTCAACCTCTTGGGGACTCTAGTTACTTTAACCGTTCCAGTCCAATGGACCACCCCCTCCGTTGGATGAGTTGTCTTAAAACTAATTTTTTGCGGTTTCCCCGTCTTAACCATCGTTTCCGACCACCTGTTAAACGCTTTGATCCTCCCATCATCGAAGATTAGCGGGTTTCTTTTCATATAACCAAACACCTGGGAACGACTCACCTTTCTCCCCAGCTGATTTGTCAGGAAATCGGCTATAGCGGCGCAGCTGTATTCTTTGCGCCGTAACTCCAAGATCACCGCGCAATAAGGCGCCAGCTTAACCTTCTTCGCCGGCGGCATATCTTTGGCCACCTGCAAGAGCTCCGCGGCACGGTTGTATTCTGCTATAGCCTGCCGGGCTTGGGGGATGATCGATTTCATCACAAACAAAGCAAACGAAGCAGACAGAGCAGTCAAGGCATTTCGGATGACCCAAGCATCCCAAGCCCCATCGCACCACCATCAGATGACGAACCCCGGCCCACTGCGCCAGTCGTCCAAGCTGCCCGCCTGCAATCGCCTTAGAAACTCAGGTACAAACTGATGCGCTTGAAGAGAGAATTTCCGCACAGACGGTCGATTTGCCAATGCTCCCACCGCATCTTCATCCGGGTCGAACAGGGTTGCAAATATAGTCGTGTGAGGCAGCGCGCAAAGCTCGTCGAAGAGTATTCGCCGCAGGTTAGGGCCGTGGAACCCAAACCCGATTATCGCGACGACATCTGCCGACATTAGCATCTCCACCGATAAAGCGTCTCATCGTCCTCATCCTTCTCCCAAATGGTTCGACCCTCGCGGTCTGTTACCAATCCTTTCCCACCTGAATACGGCCAGAGCCGGTATCTCTTCCTGTCGGAATTGTTACTACTCCGACAAGGAAGGCCGGCGGGCGCCGGCGCCGCCGCTTCGCGGCGGCATCCGGCGGCCCTTCCGGCCTTTTCCTCCTCAAAAGCGACTCCAACCGTCGCCCTCTTTTCGCACCCGTTCCCGTACTCCCGAGCCGCAAAATCTACTACGTTTTTACTACGCTCTTCTGTAACCTGTTGGCTATCAGATGGCGCCCCCACGGGGAATCGAACCCCGGTTTGAAGATTGAGAATCTCCTGTCCTAACCTCTAGACGATGAGGGCGGGCGAAGCGTGCGAATTTTGGACCGGCGCGGGGAATCTCAAGGAAAAAAGCGGCCCCAGAGCTTTTCTCACGCAAAGGACGCAACGGTCGCAAACCAAAGGTGGGATTTGATGATCTCCCCTGTTGCGATCTTTGCGCCTGCCGGCCATAGCACGCAAAGCGACGGCTGGTCCATGGCGTGAAGCGATAACTTCATTAGTGTGGATAAGCGGTTCCAAAGCCTTTGCGGCCTTCGCGGCCTTGGCGTGAGGCAGTCATGATCTCGTGCAAAAGATGGCAGGGTGGCGAAATCAGCGCTATACGTCGTACAGCTCGTAGGGCGCGAAGAAGCGCGCCAGCTCGATCCGGGCGTTCGCGTCGCTGTCGGAGGCGTGCACCACGTTGATGGTGGTGTCGGTGCCGAAATCGCCGCGGATGGTGCCCTTCGCGGCCTTGCGCGAATCGGTCGGACCAAGCAGATCGCGCACGCGCTGCACCACGTTCTCGCCCTGGAGCGCCATGACGATCACCGGGTGCGAGCCCATGAACTTCTCCAGCGTCGGATAAAACGGCTGGTCCGCCACGTGGGCGTAATGCTCGCGCAGGAGGGCCGGCGCGAGCCGGGTCATCTTGCAGCCCACGATGATGAAGCCCGCCTGCTCGAAGCGGTCGATCACATTGCCCACGTGCCGCTGGTCGATGCAGTCGGGTTTGAAAATGATCAGCGTTCTCTGCATGAAGGCGGACATCATGGCAGCGGCGTCCGGCTAGGGAAGCCCGGAATTGTCGCTGGGCCAGCCAGCCCGTGGCGCGGCGCTTTAGCCCGCGCAAAGTTGTGCGGGTGGTGCGGGCTAAAGCACCGCACTACGGTGAGCCGGAGGAATCGCCTGCAAGCAGGCTCCTACATGGCTTGTCAAATGGCTTGAGGCCGTTGCCCGATGGTGGAGCCCGCACTCCGTGGGGACCAACCTGCACGGAGCGCGGGTTCCACGCGTGACCCCAAATCACTTCGCCGGCGCGGCGTAGACCGTCTCGATGGCCGGGAGATTCGCCGTGGCAATCGCGACGGGCGCCCGACCGGCAGAGTGGAAAGTGGCGTAAACGATGCCGAGCAGGTTGCGGTTGTTGACGACGGTGCTGTCGGCCTCGTCGTTGCTGTAACCCTTGACCTGCCAGCCGCCGTTGACCGGGGAGATCACGCGGTGCGCGATCTTCTCGCCAAAACGGTTCACGTAAATCACGATCATGCCGACGCGCAGCCGGGCGGCGTCGATTTTCTTCACCACCACCACGGCGTCGTCGCCGAAGTACGGCAGCATCGACTGACCGGCGATCCGCATCACGCTCAGCTCGGGCCGGTGCGCGGCCACCGTCAGTGCGTCGGCCACCGCCGCTTCGTAGGTCATGTTCGCCGCGCTGACCTTCGTCGTCACCGCCAGCGCGAGCAGGGTCATGCTCACGAAGAGGCTTTGGCGGGCGGCAGTGTTAAAAATCATGCCGGCAGCTTAACCGCCGCGGCGTTTTTTGGGTACTCGGCCTCCCCCTTAAATCATTGCCTGTCTTCCCTTAATCTGACCCCACGCCACCCCCAGCATCGCCCGCTATGAGTCCCAGCCCCGGTTGATAAATTACCCAGACCAGGTTGGGTGATTTCCTTAGTCGAAACGATTCAAGGTTGGCTGTGGTGGAACCCGCACTCCGTGCGGGTTTTCTCCTGCGGACGTCGCCCAGCCCGCACGGAGTGCGGGCTCCACCCCGCGCGTCCGCTGGCACAAACCCGGGAACGTCACTTCTCATCGAGCGCCACGCGCAGCGCTCCCTCCAGCTCCGGATGCGCGAAGCTGAACCCGGCCTCCAGCAGGCGTTGCGGCCGCACCCGCGCGCTCGCCAGCAGCATTTCGTCGGCCATCTCCGGGAAGATCGCCCGCAGCACAAACGCCGGCACGGACGCAAACGTGTGATGGCCGACGGCGCGGGCCAGGGCCCGGGTGAACTCGGCGTTGCTCGCCGCCGCCGGCGCGACGGCGTTGATGGGACCGCTCAAACGCGCGTCCGACAATCCGCGCAACAGCGCGCCCAGCAGATCGTCGAGCGCGATCCAGCTCATCCACTGCCGCCCGTCGCCGAGCTTCCCGCCCAATCCCGCGCGAAACACCGGCACCAGTTTCGCGAGTACGCCGCCGCCGGGCCCCAGCACGAGTCCGAGGCGCAGCAGGGCGGTCCGGATGCCGACGGACTCGGCGATCCGCGCCTCCTCCTCCCAGGCGTGGCAGAGATCCGGGAGGAACCCCTCCCCTTGGCGGCTCGCTTCCGTGAGTTCCTCGTCGCCGCGGTTGCCGTAATAGCCGACCGCCGAGGCGCAGATAAAAGCGCGGGGATGATGATTCATGTGTGCCATCACCGCCACCAGCGTGCGGGTGCCCTCGATCCGGCTCCGCTTGATCTCCTCCTTGCGCTCCGCGGTCCAGCGTCCGGCCGCGAGATTCGAGCCGGCAAGATTCACAAACGCCTCGACCCCCTCCAGCCGTTCCCATTGCTCCACTTCGCATGACGAGGGATGCCAGGCGACTTCATCCGGCCGCTCGACCGGCCGCCGCACCAACCGGACAACCTCGTGCCCGCCCAGCTCCAGCCGCCGCACCAGCGCGCTCCCGACAAAACCCGAGGCACCGGCGACGGCCACTTTCATGCCGTCACGATGACAGCCGGCGGGAATTTTCCAAGCCGCGACACCGGGCGGCTAGTGGTATAGTTTGTCATTGCGAGGAGCCCCGACAGGTCGGGGCGACGAAGCAATCCAGCCCTTCGACAAGCTCATCCATCGACAGGCTCAGGATGACCCTGAGCAAGGTCGAAGGGTCAGGGCCACGAGCCCGGTCGAGGGGCTGGATCGCCATCGTCCTTCGCCGAGGCTACGGACGACAGGCGGCCCGCTCTGCGAGCTACGATGGGCAGGCGCGATGACAGGCGAACGTACCACTACTCACCGGCGCCTCTGGCGGCCCGACCGCGTCCGCTCCGATATTGCATGCGTTCAGCGATCCGTTCGTTAATCACCGGATGCCGACTGCCAGCCAGGATACTCCGTCTGGGCCGGCTTCATCCCGGGCCGCCGATGAAGCCCGGCGGCGGGCCGGCGGCCTGGGGGCGGCGCTGGCGTGCTTCACGGCGTGGGGGCTGCTGCCCGTTTATTGGAAGCAGCTCCCGGATGTGCCCGCCGGCGAGATGGTGGCCCACCGGGTGGTGTGGTCGCTTCTCTTTGTGGCGGTTTTACTCACGCGGGAACGCAGCTGGGCCGACATTCGCCGGCACTGGACCGCCCACACCCTCGGCTGGGCCGCCCTGTCCGGCGCCGCGATGACGGTGAACTGGGGCCTGTACATCTGGGCGGTGAACGCCGGCCGGGTCGTGGACACCAGCCTCGGTTATTTCCTCATGCCGCTGTTCAACCTGCTCGTGGGGCTGGTGGTTTTTCGCGAGCGGCTGCGACCGCTGCAGCGGGTGGCGGTGGCGGTCGCCGCGGCGGGTGTGGGCCAGGCGCTGGCGGCGCGGGCGGGGATGCCCTGGGTGGCGCTCGGACTGTGCGGCTCGTTCGGCCTCTACGGTGCGCTGCGGAAGAAATCCCACCTCGACTCGCTGCCCGGCCTGTTCTTCGAGACGCTGGCGATGACGCCGCTGGCTCTGGCCTGGCTGGCGCGGCAAGAAATCGCCGGCACGGCGGCATTCGGTCTGCACGACCTGCACGCCTCGGTCTTCCTGATGGGCGCCGGCGTGATTACGGCGCTGCCGCTGCTGTGGTTCTCCCACGCCGCGCGGCGGCTGCCGTTGAGCACGGTGGGTTTCATCCAGTACCTCACGCCGAGCCTGAGCTTTGTGCTCGGCACCGCGCTGTATCATGAACCGGTCACGACCACCCGCCTGATCACCTTTGCCTGCGTCTGGTTGGCATTGGGGGTGTTCACTGCCGAGGCCTTGTGGCGGCGGCGTCAGGCTGCCGCCCCGGCGACGGAGGACCTTCCGTCCCTGTAAACGCGGACGGCCCGGCGGTCCGTCCCTACCGGCGCTACCGCGCCAATAATCCAAACAACAGGGGACGGCGGTTTCAGATCGTGTTCTGATACAACTGCTCGTAGGCGGTCGCCGCCTTCTGCCAGCTGAAGTCGCGCGTCATGCCGCGCTTGATCACTTCGGCCAGGCGCTCCTTCTGTGCGTGGAACCGGACAGCCCGCTCCAGCGCCTTGATGAATTCGGCCTCGGTCGGCTGACAGAGGATGCCCGTGCCGTCCTCCGGCCGCTCGTCGATGTCCGTGACCGTGTCGACGAAGCCGCCGACGCGCGTCACGACCGGCACCGTGCCGTAGGCCTGGCTGTACATCTGGTTCAGTCCGCAGGGCTCGAAATGCGACGGCATGAGGAAGAAATCCGCGCCCGCCTCGATCAGATGGCTCATCCCCTCGTCGTGCCGCAAGCTGAGCGCGATTTTCCGGGGATAAGCCGCGGCCAGCTCGCGGAGCGCGTCTTCAAAGCGTTTCTCCCCCGTGCCGAGCACGATCAGGCGGCAGTCCTGCTGCACGAAGAAGTCCCGGGCCGCCAGGAGGAAATCGAGCCCCTTCTGCTCGGTCAGGCGGCAGACCATGCCGAAGACCGGCCCCTGGTAGGCCTCATCCATGCCGTGCTTTTTCAGCAGCGCGGCGCGGCAGACGCGCTTGCCCGTCAGGTCGTGCACCGCGTACCGGGCCGGCAGCAGCCGGTCCCGGGCGGGATTCCACAGCCGGATGTCGATGCCGTTGATCAATCCCACCAGATCATCCGCCCGCGTCCCCACCACGCCCTCGAGTCCGCAGCCGAATTCGGGCGTCTGGATTTCCTTGGCATATTGCGGGCTGACCGTCATCACGCGGTCGGCGAAAAAAATGCCGCCCTTCATGAGGTTGATCTGGCCGTAGTATTCGAAGCCGTCGATGCCGAGGAGTTCGTCGGGCAGGTTGGTGAGCGCGAAGGAGCGCATCGGGAAGACGCCTTGGAACGCGATGTTGTGGATGGTGAACACCGTCTTCATCGCCAGCGCGATCCCGCTGCGGCGCTCCTCGTAGCGCAGCAGCAGCGGCAGCAGCGCGGCCTGCCAGTCGTGCCCGTGCACGACGTCGGCGCGGATTTCGGCGATGCGCATGACCTCCACCACCGCCTTGCAGAAAAACACGTAGCGCGCGTCGTTGTCCTCGTAGTCGCGCTCGCCGTTGCCGTAGAGCAGGCGGCGGTCGAAAAACTCCTCGCGCCCGATGAAATAGACGGTAAGGCCCTTCTTCACCGGCAGCACGCGCACGTCGCCGGCGTAAGTCCGGTCGCCCATCTCCACCCGCAGGCCCAGGCGCTGCTCGGCCTGGGCGACGTCCTCGTGCTCGAGGGCGGCGCGATAACCCGGAACGAAGACCGACACGTCGTGCCCTTTGTCGGCCAACGTGGCAGTAAGCGAACCGACGGCATCGGCCAGCCCGCCCGTTTTCACATACGGGTACAGTTCGCTGGCGGCGTGAACAATCTTCATGGCGGAAATTTACTCCTGCCCCCGCCTCCAAGCCAGTCGAAAGGAGCGCCCGATCGGGGGATTTAACCCGCGCATCGCTTTTGCGATTAATCGGTTGCGGCGACCGCCATCGCGGCTACGGTGGACCTGCCAACCGTCATTGCGACTCTGCTGGTCAGCAGAGCGCCAAGGCGGGACGACGCAATCCAGCCCTTCGACAAGCTCATCCATCGACAGGCTCAGGATGACCCTGAGCAAGGTCGAAGGGTCAGGGCCTCGAGCCCGGTCGAGGGGCTGGATCGCCACGCCCGCCGCCGCGGCGTGCTCGCGATGACAGGTGGTTGAAGACATACCCAATTTTTCCTCCATGATGCTTCGCGAACGCCTCCTGGCCCTGCTCCGCTCCGCCGACTACGTGCCGCTTGCTGAACCCGAGATCGCCCGCGCGTTCGGACTGCCCAAAAAGGAGCGCGACTCGCTCGTCTTTGAGATCCGCCGGCTCCTCGCCGCCGGCGAGATCGTCCGCATCAAGCAGGACCGGCTCTGCCTGCCGCGCGACGCCGACCTCGTCACCGGCCGCATTCAGTTCCGCCAGGGCGGCTCGGCCTACGTCCTCCCGGAAAAGCGCGCCACCGAGCCCGAGAAGCCCGCCATCCAGGTCCCCGCCGAGGACACCGGCGTGGCCATGCACGGCGACAAGGTCGTCGTGCGGCTCAGCGACGAACTCACCCGCCCGCGGGGTAACCGCGCCGGCGGCGAGCCGACCGGCCGCGTCATCCGCATCCTCGCGCGCGAGCACGAGCAGCTCACCGGCAACCTCCAGCGCACGAAACTCTTTTTCTACGTCGTCCCCGACGACCCGCGCTTCATCCACGACATCTACGTGCCCGATCCGGCCAAGACGAACCTGCGCCCCGTGCCGGCGGTCGGCGACAAGGTCGTGGTCAAACTGCGCGAGTGGAAGCAGCGCCACGTCAATCCCGAGGGGGAGATCGTCGCGCGCCTCGGCCGCACGCACGAGCCCCGCGCCGAGCTGGCCGCGATCTACCTGAAGTACCGCCTCGCCCCCGAGTTTCCCGACGACGTGCTGCGCGAGGCCGCCGCCCTGCCCGCCCGGGTGAACCCGGCGGAGCTGGCCGGGCGGCTCGACTACCGGAATATACCGACGTTCACCATCGATCCCGACGACGCCAAGGATTTCGACGACGCGTTGTCCGTGGAGACGCTGCCCAACGGCGACGTGCGCGTGGGCGTCCACATCGCCGACGTCAGCAGCTACGTGCGGCCCGGCACGGCGCTCGACCGCGAGGCGCAGCGCCGCGGCAACTCCACCTATCTCGTCGGCGCGGTCGTGCCGATGCTGCCGGAAAAACTTTCCAACGGACTGTGCAGCCTCGTCGAGCGCGAGGACCGGCTCACGAAGGCGGTGCTGCTCACCTTCCACAAGGGCCGGCCGAGCGCCACCGCCTTCGCCAACACCGTCATCCGCAGCCGCAAGCGCCTCACCTATCACCAGGCCTACGCGTTTCTCAAGGAGGACAACCTCGACAAGATCCGCCGCCTGCCCGCGCCGCCCGCGCACCAGACCGGCGCCACCGGCCGCGCCTTGTCCGCGCTC
The DNA here is from genome assembly GCA_049513315.1 of Opitutaceae bacterium. Lineage (GTDB taxonomy): Bacteria > Verrucomicrobiota > Verrucomicrobiia > Opitutales > Opitutaceae > Fen-1467. The sequence continues at coordinate 194,041 of JBEKWG010000006.1, read as the reverse complement.
GGGCGCGACGAACTGGCCGATCTGCAACACTGGATCCGCCAGCTCTGGGACCTCGCCGGCCGGATGCGCCGCGAGCGCATGCGCGCCGGCAGCCTCGACCTCGACATGCCCGAGGTGAAGATCTTCGTCGACGAGCAGGGCTACGCCGATCGCCTCGAGCGCATCGAGCAGGACGAAAGCCACCAGCTCATCGAGGAGTTCATGCTGGCCGCCAACGAGGCCATCGCGCGCGTGACAAAGCAGCACCACCTGCCCTCGCTCTACCGCGTGCACGACGATCCGGACGAGGAAAAGCTGCAGGAGCTGCGCCAGCTGCTCGCCACGTTCGGCGTCACCACCGGCGATCTCACGCGCCGCGAGGAGATGACGCGGCTGCTCCACGTCCTCAAGACCCACCCGCAAGGCTACACGCTGCGCACGCAGGTGCTGCGCAGCCTGAAGAAGGCCGTCTACCGCGCCGCGCCCGACGGGCATTACGGTCTGGCCAGGCAGGATTACACGCACTTCACCTCGCCCATCCGCCGCTACTCGGACCTCGTCGTGCACCGCGTGTTCGACCAGTACCTCGTCAAGCATCTCGGCCACGCCGCGCCGCGCGGCCACCCGCCCGGCGCCACCACCGCGCGCATGGAGAGCCTGGCCGAGCATCTCAGCCTCACCGAGCAGAACAGCATGGAGGCCGAGCGCGAGTCGCAGAAGGTGAAGCTGCTGGAATTCTTCGAGCGCGAGGTGGCGAAGAAGAAAAAGACCGCCTTCGGCGCGGTGATCACCGACGTGCGCAACCACGGGCTCTTCGTCGAGCTGCCCGACGCCATGACCTTCGGCTTCGTGCACCTGTCGACGCTGCGCGACGACCTCTACCTGTTGAACAACGCCGGCACTGCGCTGATCGGCCGCCGCACCCGGCGCCGCCTCGACGTCGGCCAGAAGGTCCAGGTCGTCACCGAGCGGGTGGACCGCTTCAAGCGCCAGATCGACTTCCGGCTGAGCGCCTGAAGCTCGCTGCGGTCGGTCTCACCACGAAGGACACGAAGGGCACGAAGCCGGCCAGGCTGAGCCTCCTTTGCGTCCTTCGCGTCTTAGCGTGAGGTACCGGGGGCTCGCGCAAGACCGCCCAGACGCTAAGGTTGCCGCTGCAACACCACAGACTCCACCGGCTGGCCGCGCCGAGCCTGATGGCTGCTCCTTTGCGTCCTGCGCGTGAAGTAGCACCCCACTTAACGGAACAAAAGTGTTCCCAGACCCCTTGGTTGCGCCGGGCGCAGCCCTGGCGTTTTCCATGTTATCTGCGGTTGATAACTGTCCCGGCACTTTTGTCGACGGCATGACCCAGAATATAATTCACCCCGCGATTTCCATAACCTACTAATTAATCGGTTGATTTATGCGAAAAATAAACATATACGCACGGTGGCATAAACACAGTTCGGCAAGAAAAAGGCAGAGATGAACTACAAGATTCGCATGACCGCTGTTCTCGCCGCTATTCTCAACCTTATGCTCTTAGCTTAGGTTTATGTCTCGTCATGAGCGATTCGAGCGTGGCGGGGGGGATGAATCTCACAGTTGTGATTTTAGGTTGTGCTCTCGGTTGGTTCACCGGCCTCCTGGCGACGCCCAACCACCTGAAGGAGCAGAGCCGCTTCGAGATCTACACTAGAGCTATCTCACTCTTCCTATCCAGCTACACGCTTGCGAAGATCGATCGAGTGGTCGAGCAGCTCAGCTGAGCCACCACCTACCCGCACCTGTTCCCTCACAAGTCCCCCTCCGATCGCACCCGCGCCCGTGGCCCATGGTTGGGAAACCCAACAGATCGAATTCATGCGACAACGGAACCAACAACGATTGGAACAGCTGACCGACGCACTTAACCTCAAGGTCCCAGGTTTTTCGTCCCTTGCCGACACCGCCCAACGCGCCAAATCCGCGATCATCGCCTCCCACTCAACCCCACAGCTCTGAGGAAACCCCATGAAATCGCTGCGCACCATCACAAAGAAAACCAGCCTGATCCTCAGCACCCTGCTGATGCTAGGTCCCTTATCCTGCTGGGCCGCAGCCAATCCGCCCCTGCGGGTATTCAGCGGCAGCATCAAGGAGATCCCCGAGAAGGACGAGGCCGCCCCCAACCGGGCACACCTTCTGCGCCACACCCTCACTTCAGAAGAAGAGGCCGCACCCATGCAGGTCGAAGTGGGGCTCAAGATGCGGAATTTCACCGAGCTGCAAGCCCGCGTGGCCAGCGGCGAAATCATCCTCCGCGAGGAAATGGCCGCCAGATATTTCCCCTTGGCTGCCGACTACGAGGCCATGGCTGCCTGGCTCACCTCCCAGGGACTGGAGGTGACCCGCGACAACACCATGCGACTCTCCCTCTTTGCCCGCGGCACGGTCAACCAAATCCGGCAGGCCTTCCAAGTGGACTTTGCCCGCGTGGCCTCCGAGGGCGCGGAATACACCTCGGCGGTCACGGCCCCCAGCCTGCCCGCCGCCCTCGCACCCTCGCTGGTGGGTGTCAACGGCCTGCAACCCCACATCCGGCCGCACAAGATCGCGCACAAGGACTCGCTGAACGTACCCTATTCCGTGCCTTACCTGCCCTCCGAAATCCTCCATGCCTACAACGCCGACACCACAGGTCTGACTGGTGCGGGCCAAACCATCGCCATCGTCATCGATGTGTTCCCGATCAACACGGACCTCACCACCTTCTGGTCTCAATGCGGAATCAACCGGTCGCTGACCAGCATTACCGAAATTCCGGTGCCCAACACCCCCACCCCGGTAGGTCCCTCCAGCCCCAGCTATGACGGCTTGGAGGTTACCATGGACACGGAGCTAACCAGCTCCCTTGCCCCCGCGGCCCAGATCCGAATTTATGCCACTGGCACGCTTGCAAACGTCTACCTTAATGCGGCCTACCTCCAAATCTACAACGACCTGCCCTCTCAGCCGGCAATGCGCGTGGTCAGCCTCTCCTACGGCTTGGGAGAAGGACAGATGTCCCAGTCATCCTTGCAGACCGCAGAACAATATTTTGCGGCGCTGGCCAGCGGCGGCGTCACGGTGCTCGCCGCCTCAGGCGACGGCGGCTCCAACCCCAATTACACCACCGGACACTATGATCCCACCGCCCCCTTGCAGCCCTCGTATCCGGCCAGCGATCCCAACGTGACCGCAGTCGGGGGCACCCATCTGACACTCAATATCACTGACGGCACGGAAACCAGCGAGGTCGGCTGGTCGGGCAGCGGCGGCGGCATCAGTACGATCTTCACCTCGCGCCCAGCTTGGCAGACCGGCACCGGCATCCCCCTAGCCCCCGGCGGACGGCTCGTGCCGGATGTAGCAGCGCTCGGCGACCCCAATACGGGCTTCTACATCTACTATAAAGGAATAGGCATGCCGCCAGCGGCGGGCACCAGCGCCAGTTGCCCCACTTGGGCCGCCTTCTGCGCCCTGCTAAATCAAGCAAGGGCCAGTGTCGGCGGCTTGGCGCCCCTCGGACTGTTGGGGCCTAAGGTTTACCCACTGATGGGTACGGCGAACTTCCGGGACATCACCAGCGGCAACAATGGCGCCTACAGCGCGGGCTCTGGCTACGATATGGTAACCGGCATTGGCGTACCGGTTGTCTCTTCGCTCGTCTCAGCGATCGGAACCGGGCTGCCTCCTCCCAGCATCACCTCCCAGCCCGTCAGCGTAACGACGCAACCCGGGCAGAATGTCGCCTTTCCCGTGACGGTCAGCGGCTCCCCCCCGCCCAGCTACCAATGGAGTCTGCAAACGCCCAGCACCATCACCTGGTTCACCAACCCTTGGGTACCCCTGACCGACAACAGTACCTACAACGGCTCTCTCACCGCCACCGTGACCGTGAACGCAGTCACGACTGGCATGAACGGGAACCTTTACCGGTGCTTCATCTACAACATCAACGGCTCAGTCACAAGCGCACCGGCAGCCCTGATCGTAACCTCCCCCTTGTGGCTCACCACCTTGGCTGGCCAACCGGGAATCAGCAGCAGCACCAACGGCACTGGGAGCGCCGCCCGCTTCCGGGCCCCGGCTGACGTCGCAACGGACAACAACACCGGCAACATCTATGTCGCCGACACGGAAAATCACACCATTCGCGCGATCACCCCGGCCGGTAATGTCACCACGCTGGCCGGACTGGCTGGAACCAGCGGCAGCAGCGACGGCCTTGGCAGCGCTGCCCGGTTCAAAAGCCCCAGCGGACTGGCCGTGGACATATTCGGGAACATCTATGTCGCCGACACGGAAAATCACACTATTCGCGCGATCACCCCGGCCGGCAATGTCACCACAGTGGCCGGACTGGCGGGAAGCAGCGGCAGCACCGATGGCTCCGCCAGCAGCGCCCGCTTCAACCACCCTTCGGGCATCGCCGCGGACCCCGTAGGCAATCTCTACGTGGGCGACACCGGTAACGACACTATCCGCAAGATCACCTCCAGTGGGACCGTCACCACCCTGGCGGGAACCGCGGGCACCGCCGGCTCCACCGACGGTGCCGAGGGCCTGTTCTCCTCACCGGAAGGCGTGGCGGCAAATGTCTTCACGGTGTATGTCGCCGACGCGGGTAATCACACCATCCGCACCATCACGCCAACCGGTGTGGTTGCCACCCTGGCAGGACTGGCGCAGAACAGCGGAAGCAGCGACGGGCTTGGCAGCATGGCGCGCTTCCAGTACCCCGCGGGATTGGCTTTGGACAACCAGAATAACCTTTATGTCACCGACACGGACAACCATTCCATCCGGCTAGTCAGCCCGGCGGGCACAGTAGGCACGGTGGCCGGCCTCGCCGGTTCCAGCGGGAGCACCGACGGTTTCGGCAGCGCCGCCCGGCTATTCTACCCCACCGGCATAGCGGTTGACCGGTCAGGCAATGTCTATGTGGCCGACACCAGCAATGACACCATCCGCAAGGGGCAGCTACCGGCCACCCCGCAGATCCTGACCCAGCCACAAGCCCAAATCGTGCCGACAGGCACGACCGTCACCTTTTCCGTGACAGTCAGCGGCGCACCCCCACCCACGTACCAGTGGAACAAGGCGGGCCAACCCATTAGCGGGGCCACCTCCTCCACGCTGACCCTGAACAATGTCCAAGCCAGCGACGCCAGCACCTATACCGTGGTGGTCACCAACTCCTTGGGCAGTGCCACGAGCTTCCCAGCCTTCCTGAGCGTCTACACCACCACACCCACACCCCTCAACAAAAGCGGCAGTGGCGGCGGAGGAGGCGCCCTGAGCTGGTGGTTCTGTGCCGCGCTCAGCCTCCTCGTGGCGCTGCGCAAACGCTTTCACCCTCCCTGTTCCTCCCAAGCCTAAGGCCAGTGCAATCCCCTTTGGCAGATTCCATCCGGGCATGAAGGCTGTCATCCTCGGGATGAGTTCATTGTCTATCGGTTGGTACCTGGCAAATGAAGCGGTGTTTACAGTCTGTTTGGTTTGCTGCTTCATCTTGTATTTCGAGCTCAAGAACTCGCCGACTCAGCCAGCCGTATAACGTGGTTCGGCCCGATGACATTGTTGGGAAAGTGTAACCCGTTTGGGTCACCTGGTGCCCAGATTTGGGCATATTCGGGCCGACTCAACCGGCTGGTCGTGCCGAGCGAAGCCTGCAGTCCGTAGGTAATGTCCTCCTTCGCCAAGGTTTCGGAGGACACTTTTCTTTCGATCTCGAAAGAAAAGTGGCGGGGCGGGCGGGGCTCGAACCCGCAACCCTCGGTTTCGAAGACCGATGCTCTGTCCATTGAGCTACCGCCCCGGGAGGGACTGCGTGCGCATCAGGCGAACCGCAAAGGCGGGCGACGGTCAAGGCCGGCCTGCAGTCGCGGTCCAGGCGACGTTTCAACGTCAGTATATCTGCTTCGTCATCAGGCGCGCCGCGATCAATTGCACCACGAAGAACACGAAGGGCACGAAGCCCGGCACGGAAGCCACGAAGGGAAAGGCTGCGCTGCGTCCTTTGCGATCTTCTGTAAAAAATAAGTACCGCCTGGCTGCGCCCTACTTTTCCTTGGGCGCGGAAAACATGAAGGGCATCTCGGCCCGGGCCCGCACCGGCTGGCCGTTTTTCACCTTGGGCAGGAAGCGCCATTGGCGGATCACCGCCAGGGCGGCCTCGCCGAATTCAGGCTGGCTGGCCTCGACCACCGCCGGGTCGGAGACGCTGCCATTGGTGTCGATGGTGAACGAGAGTGTGGCGCTTCCTTCGATCCCTTTTTTGGAGAGTGCGGCCGGATACTCCGGCGCCGGACCCAAGATTGGTGTTACGGGCGAGTTCTGGACATCCTTGATGCGCTCGCGAACCATCCGATTGAGCGCCGCATCCATGAGGCCGAAGGGCATCATGGTGTGGAAGAGCTCGCGCCCGCCCGAGAAGAGGTAAAGTTGGTAGTTCCCCGGTTCATTGTTCATCTGCATAGGCACCACCACGCTGACCGAGGACGGGTGCCGGGGTTCGAGCTGGCCCACCTCCCAGAGAAAGATGCTCTTTCCCCCCGTCTGATTCAGGAAGATGACCAGAAAGACGTGCTCCAACGAATAGGCCGTCTCGAGTTCGCAGTTGAGGTGGAACTCCTTGTTCACTTCGCCGGTGTAATTTAACGTCGCCGAGGACGTCATCACCCGCGGGTGGCGGACGGCGACGTAAAGCGGCAGGTACTCGCCCCCCTCGGCCAAGGCAAAGCTGGCGGCATGGACCACCTCCAGCTTGCCCTTGTTGAGCACCAAGGGTTCGGTGCCCCTTGCCGCCACGACGATCCGCGTCTTGTCGCCATCCTTGACGGCGAGGTAATGCTGACCCGACGCCAAGGGGGCCCAGAAGATAAATATGAGGATGGGAAGGTAACGGGAGGGTTTCATGGGGAGCGGGCTGACCAAAGTCCGAACTAGGAAACGGCCGCAGCGGTTTTCAGATCTTTATTTCCTCGGGGGCAATCGATGGATTACCGCGATTGGTTTCGATTGTCGTGATGGCTGGAGCGAACGCCACGATCGCATCCAAGCATTCGCGGCGCTTGTGAGCAACTGCCGAAATTCTGCGATTGTGAGTTTGGGCGACCTCGCGGCTTGGCGTGAGGCTTAACGGACCAACGCAAGGACGCCATGGCGCAAAAATCTGTGGCGAAGCCGGAGCTCCGCCCTCCCCGCGCTGCATTTTTCTCCGCGATCGGTCAGGCCGCCGGGCGTCGAAGCAGCGCGCGAAGTTCCTTCCCCCGCGCGGGCTCAGCGATCTCAAACCCAATCGTCTTCGCCAAGGTCAGGGAGGCTTGAAACGCTTCCGCCGACACATGCCCGCGGGGTTCGACGATCACCACGCCGCCGCCGGGCTGGAGCGCCGCATGAATCGCCCGCAGGAACCGGTTCTGATCGGAGACCTCGTGCAGCATGTGGAAGAGTACGACGAGATCGACTTGGCCCGCCAGATCGCCGATCCCCAGGTCGTCGGCAGTGCAGGACCGGGCATCGATGCGATCGGCCAGCCCAGCCCGTTGGGCGCGCCGTCGCAAAGCGGCGATCATCTTTTCCTGCAGATCGACGGCCACCACGCGGCCGCCCGGACCGACCAGTCGGGCCAGCTCCAGCGTGAAGAACCCCATGCCGGGACCAGGCTCCAACACGAGCATGCCCTCTCGCACGTACGGCGCCAGGCGGGCGGCGGGGTTTTCGATCAGGCGGCGCAGCGGCGATGCCAGCAGATAGCCGAGCCACCAAGGGCAGGTGTGTGTCGACATGATTTCTCCTTGTTGCGATGTGGTTTTTTTTGGCGCCCGTTCTTGGATGAACCGATGCCAGGATGCAAACACAACGAGCCCTGAGATCTTGGCGGCTTTACGTCCTGGCGCGAGGCCGGGTGTGTTGCCGCCACTGCGCCAAAGCGCTGCGGTCCGGGCGGCCGGTTTGCGTCTTCGCGTTTCCGCGTTTCAATGAGCGCCCATGAAACACTACGATTTTGCCGAGAAACTCCACGCGCTGTGGGAAAAGGCCGGCCGGCTCTACGCCCAGGGCCGGCGCGGCGCGGACACCTATTTCACCGCGGATGAACTGGCCTTCCTCGCCGCCAACGGCCTCACCGCCCAGTATCTCTACGATTATGCGGAGGACTTCACCTCCGGCGGCGAGCCGACCTGGAATACCGCGCTCGCCATCGAGCTCGTGCGCCGCGACTACTTCCTCAACGCGCAGGACGGCAAGGCATCGGCCGCCGTGCTCGACGAGGCGAAGATGCCCGCCAAGACCGACACCGTGCGCGGCATCGAGTGGCTGCCGCGCATCATCCCGAAGACCAAGGCCAAGCTCCGCGGCGAACTGCCGCCATCGCTCATGTATTGCTGCGGCGGCGACCGGAAATTCTTCAAGGCCCACGACATCCATCCGGCCGAGTTCCTGAGCCTCGTCTGGCGCCACGAGCACAACGATGACGCCATCATCGACTGGGTCGTGCGGCGCAGTGCCGCGAAATAAGCCGCCGGCATTTTTTTCGCCGGCCGTTTGACTGGCAGGGGTGCGCGAGCATCTTTGCCGCACTCCAGCGCACCCGCTCCTTGGCCTGCTTCGCGTTATGTCCTCATTCACATTAAACATCAATGGGCAGTCTCGCCCGGTGGAGGCGCCCCCCGACATGCCCCTGCTCTGGGTCTTGCGGGATCTGCTGGACCTCAAGGGAACGAAATTCGGCTGCGGCATCGGCCAGTGCGGCGCCTGCGCCGTCCACCTCAACGGCGTACCCACGCGCTCCTGCATGACGGCCGTGTCCACGGTCGCCCGCATGAAGATCACGACGATCGAGGGCCTCTCGGCGGACGGCTCCCACCCGTTGCAGCGGGCCTGGTGCGAGCACGACGTACCCCAGTGCGGCTACTGCCAGGCCGGCCAGATCATGACCGCCGCCGCGCTGCTCGCCGGCAACCCCAATCCCACGGACGCGGACATCGACGACGCCATGGCCGGCAATCTCTGCCGCTGCGGCACCTACCTCCGCATCCGCGAAGCCATCCACCACGCCGCGACCCTCGCGGCCGGCAAATAAGGAGGCACCATGAACAACCCGATTTCTGTCATGGACCGCCGATCCTTTCTGCGCGTCTCCGGTCTCGCCGGGGGCGGATTGCTGCTGGGCTTTTATCTGAAAAGCGGCGCGAGGGTGTTCGCCGCCGCCGCGGATGAAACCGCGGCCGAATTCGCGCCCAACGCCTTCATCCGCATCACGCCCGACGGCGTGGTGACGCTCATCGCCAAAAATCCCGAGATCGGGCAGGGCGTGAAAACCTCGATGCCCATGCTCATCGCCGAGGAACTCGACGTCGACTGGAAGAACGTAAAGATCGAGCAGGCGCTCAGTGAGCCGGCCATATACGGCGACCAAAGCGCCGGCGGAAGCACAACGACACCCAAAAACTGGGACGAACTGCGCCGCGTGGGCGCGGCCGCGCGGCAGATGCTGGTGAGCGCCGCCGCCCAGACCTGGAGCGTGCCGGAATCGGAATGTTACGCCTCCTCCGGCGCCGTGTATCACCGGCCCAGCGGCCGCAAGCTCGCCTATGGCCAGCTTGTCGCCAAGGCCTCCACCCTGCCCGCGCCCGACCTGCACTCGGTCCAGCTGAAGGATCCCAAGGACTACAAAATCATCGGCCAGCCGGTGTCCGGCGTCGACAATCCCGCGATTGTCACGGGCCAGCCCCTGTTCGGCATCGATGTGCAGGTGCCGGGCATGCTCTACGCCGTGTTTGAAAAATGCCCCGTCTTCGGCGGCAAGGTCGCCAGCGCCAACCTCGACCGCGTCAAGGCCATGCCCGGCGTGCGCCAGGCGTTCGTCGTGGAGGGCGGCAGCGATCTCCACGGCCTCCTCGGCGGCGTGGCCATCGTCGCCGACACGTGGTGGGCCGCGCGCAGCGCCCGGCAGCAGCTCCGCGTGACCTGGAATGAGGGCCAGACGAACGAGCAAAGCAGCGAGGGCTTCGCCCGGCGCGCCGCCGAACTTGCGCCGCAGCCCGGTGCCAGGACCCTGCGGAACGACGGCGACGTTGCCGCCGCGCTGCAAGGCGCCGCCAAGGTCGTCGAGGCCGCCTACTCCTATCCGTTTCTCGCGCACGTCAACCTGGAGCCGCAGAACTGCACGGCGCATTTCCACGACGGCAAACTCGAGATTTGGGCGCCCACCCAGAACCCGCAGCCCGGCCGCCAGCTCGTTGCGCATACGCTGGGCCTTCCCGAAGGCGACATCACCATTCACATGACGCGAGTGGGCGGCGGATTCGGCCGGCGACTCTTGAACGATTACATGGTCGAGGCCGCGTGGATCGCGAAGACCGCCGGCGCTCCCGTAAAGCTGCTCTGGACGCGAGAGGACGACCTGCAGCACGACTTCTACCGGCCCGCTGGTTTCCACTTTTTCAAGGGCGGTGTCGACGCGGCCGGCAGACTGGTCGCGTGGCAGAACCACTTCGTGACCTTCGGTCAGGGCGAACATGCCGCCGACAGCGCCGGCCTTTCCGACAGCGAGTTCCCGGCCTACTTCGTGCCGAACTTCAAGCTCGAGACCACCTTCATGCCGCTCGGAGTGCCGACAGGGCCGCTGCGGGCGCCCGGCAGCAACGCCATCGCCTGGGTGATGCAGTCCTTCATCGACGAGCTGGCTAACGCGGCCATCAAGGATCCGCTTCAGTTCCGCCTCGATCTCCTCGCCTCCAAAACCGGCGGCAATTACGACGCGGATCGCATGCGCGGAGTCCTGCAGCTCGTCGCGGAGAAATCCGACTGGGGCCGGACCGTGCCGAAAGGCAGCGGCCTAGGCGTGGCCTTCCATTTCAGCCACCGCGGCTATTTCGCCGAGGTGGCGGAGGTGAGCGTCGACAAGGGCGGCACGCTCAAGGTGCACAAGGTATGGGTGGCGGCCGACGTGGGCAGCACGATCGTCAATCCCAGCGGCGCCCTCAACCAAGTGCAGGGCTCGGTCATCGACGGCCTCAGCTCGGCCTGGCTGCAGGAGGTCACCATCGACCGCGGCCGCACGCAGCAGGCCAACTTCGACACCTATCCACTCCTGCGCTTCACCGAGGCGCCGCCGGTGGAGGTCCATTTCCTCAAGACCGACCATCCGCCCACCGGTCTGGGCGAACCCGCCCTGCCGCCGGCGATCCCCGCGGTGTGCAACGCCATCTTCGCCGCCACCGGCCAGCGCATCCGCACGCTGCCCATCGCGAAGACCGACCTGCGCCCGGCCTGACCGGCGCGGCGATGGAGCGGGCGTGACAAGCCCGCACGCTTACCCGCTCCGCCTGTCATCGCGAGGGCCGGCGCAACCGGCCCGTGGCGATCCAGTTCTTTTCAGCGGGCGTGATCCCCATGCGCCCCGACGCGCCCCAGTCATCGAAATCCAGCTTCCCCTCGGCGGCTCGGCGGCGTATCTGTCGCGGCATGAACTCACGAGCAACTTGCCTCGCCCGGTGGCTGTTTTCGGCGGCGTTGGCTGCCGGCGCGCTCGCCTCACGGCCCGTCGCCGCGCAGGATGCGCCCGCGGGTAACCCCGCCAAGCCCTCCGAGCTGGAATCCCGATTCGACGCCCTCAACCAGCGGGTCGACGCGCTGGAGAAGGCGGTCGACGATGTGCTCTGGTACGACAAGGTGGGCGACGTCGCCGTGATCGACAAGGTGTTCATGGTCGGTCCCCCGCCGGCGCACCCGAAAAACCCGACCGCGATGGGCGCGACCAACCCGGTCAAGTTCTGGTCGTACGTTTTCCTGCCGCGCCAGCTCGACCGCAGCAAAAAGGCGCCGTTGATCGTGCTGCCGCACGGCGGGGTGCATGCGGATTTCACCACCTACCACACGCACATCATCCGGGAAATGATGGCCCAGGGCTACGTCGTGGTGGCGCCCGAATATCGAGGGAGCACCGGCTACGGCGAGGGCTTTTACCGGCAGATCGATTACGGCGGGCTCGAAATCGGAGACGTCCACGCCGCGCGCGACTGGATGGTTGAAAACTACGACTTCATCGACGCCGCGCGCGTCGGCATCGTCGGCTGGAGCCACGGCGGCCTGATTGCCTTGATGGAGATTTTCGAGCACCCGCAGGACTACAAGGTCGCGTTCGCCGGCGTGCCGGTGAGCGACCTGGTGGCGCGGCTCGGCTATCAGGACGAAGAGTACCGCAAGGAGTTCGCGGCGCCGTATCACATCGGCAAGACCGTCAACGAGGATGTCAACGAATACCTCCGGCGCTCACCGGTAACGCACGTCGACAAACTGCAGACGCCGCTGCTCATCCACACCAACACGAACGACGACGATGTGTACGTGCTCGAAGTCCAGAAGCTGATCGACGCCCTGAAGGCCGCGGGGAAGAAATTCGACTACGAGGTTTTCCAGAACGCGCCGGGCGGGCACAGCTTCGACCGGATCGACACGAAGCTCGCCAAGCAGATTCGCGTCAAAATCTACACGTTCCTCGCCCAGTATCTGGATCCGCCGACCCCCATCCGCACGCTGGAAGCGCTGCAAAAGGCCGGCTACCGCTGAGCGGACCGATCCCGAGTACCACCAGCGCTTCCTCGAATTCCTCGGCCTCCCGCCGGAGGAAATCCGTGCCATCCGCGAGCACTCGCGGAAGAAACAGTGCGCCTCCTGCCAACAACTGCATCCTGATCGATCCGTGGCGCGGTGCTTTAGCCCGCGCTTAAAGAGCCTCCGAGTGCGGGCTGAAGCCGCGCACTACGTCCAGCCCAGGCAGACATCCATTATCGGCCAGGACCGCCCATGGGCGAGCCAAGCCGGCTGGCCGCCAAGTGCGCGACAAACGTCGCGAGCCTCGCCGGGTCTTTCACGCCCGGCGAGGCTTCAATCCCGCTGTTCACGTCGACATGGCGGGCGCCCGTCGCCTTGAGCGCGACAGTGATGTTTTCCGGATTCAATCCGCCGGCGAGAATCCACGTCTTCTCCGGATGCGCCTCACGGTGGTGGCGGAACTTCGTCCAGTCCGCGGTCTGCGCCGACCCGCCGAATTTCTCGGCGTGAAAGGCGTCGAACAGGAAGGTGGTCGCCAGCGGGAGCAGCGCCGCCGGCACATCGGCCTCCGGTGGAAGTTTCGGGGCGAGCCAGAGACGCCCCGGCCCGATCGCTGCAGCCCAGGCCGCAACCACGGCCGGTGAGTGATCGTGGCGGAAATGCACTTGGGCGAAATCGAAACCCGCCGCCATGGCCTCAACCAGTCCGGCGGCGGAGGGCTCCACCATCACGGCCACCTTCTTGCGATCCGGCAGGCGCGCCGCCATGGCGCGGAACCGCGCCAGCGTCACGTGCCGCGGCGACTTCGCGTACAGCACAAAGCCCAGGTAATCCGCCCCGGCGCGGTCAGCCAGCTCCGCGTCGACCAGCGACGTGAGCCCGCAGACCTTCAACCGGATGCCGTTGATCATGATATCATCCTTTCAGGCGCGATGTCCCTCATCCGCTCGCCAGCTTTATAAGCAGCGCGGTGACGAACGCATCCAGCGTCGCCTCCTTCGCCTCGAAATCCACCGGCAGGCCGGCCTGGCGCATCGCTTCGCTGGTGATCGGGCCGATGCTGCCGGCGAAGGGGCGCTTCGCGCCCGGGGACAGTTGCAGCGCCGCCGCCTGCGCGGCGAAGGCCTGCGCCGCCGAGGAACTGGCGAACAGGATCGCGTCCGCGCCACGCTCGCGGAATTCCCCGGCCGCGGGGTTCCCGGTGAGGTCGGTCCGGACGTTCTCGTAGACCTGGATGCGGTCGACGATGGCCCGGGCCTGCTCGAGTTTTTTCACCAGGGTGTCGCGGTTGAGGTTGCCGGTGACGACCAGCACCTTGCCGTTGTCGAGGCTGCTGGTGGCGATCAACGCGTCGGCCAGCGCCTCGGCGGTGGCGGTCTCCGGACAGATCTCGACCTCGAGGTGGAGGGCGCGCACGGCCCGGGCCGTGGCTTCGCCGATGCACGCAATGCGCATCACGCCGAGGGCGCGGATGTCCTGGAACGCCTTGAGAAACAGGTCGAAAAAGTGGCGGACGCCGTTGGCGCTCGTGAACACCAGCCAGTCGTAGTGCCCGACCTCGGTGAAAATATCGACCGTCGTCTCGCGGTCCGTGAACGGCTTGATCTCGACGAGCGGCAGCTCGAGCACCTCGGCGCCGAGATCCTCGAGCTTGCGACGCAGCTCGCCGGTCTGGTCGCGGGCGCGGGTGACGGCGACGCGGCGGCCGAAGAGGGGCAGCTGCTCAAACCAGTCGATCACCGCGTGGTGACGCACCTCCTCGCCGATCAGGATGATGGCGGGCGCGCCGAGTTTGCGCGCCTCGACCAGGTCGGCGAGAGTCGCGGCGGTGGCGGCCACGCTGCGCTGGCGGCCGAGCGAGGCCCACTGCACGGCGGCGGCGGGGGTGTCGGGGGCCAGTCCGCCGGCCATGAGTTCGGAAAGGATGAGGCGCAGGTTATCCATGCCCATGTAGACGGCCAGCGTGGCGTTGGCCAGCGCCCCGTACTGGCGCCAGTCGACCGCGAGGGTGTGCTTCTCCGGGTCCTCATGGCCGGTGAGAAAGATGAGCGACGAGCTGGTGTTGCATTGCGCCAGCGGAATGCCGGCGTAGGCACCCGCGGCGAGGGCGGCCGTGACGCCCGGCACGACCTCGAACGGGATGCCGGCGGCGGCGAGCCGGCGCACCTCCTCGCCGCCCCGGCCGAAGACAAAGGGATCGCCGCCCTTGAGGCGCACCACGCGCCGGCCGGCCTTCGCCCGGGCCACGAGCAACGCCTCGATCTCCTCCTGCGGCAGCGCGTGCAGTTGCGGCGGATTGCCGACGCAGATCTTTTCGCACTCCGCCCGGCACCACGCCAGCATGTCGGGGTGGACGAGGTAGTCGTAAACGACCACGTCGGCGGAGGCGATGAGCTCCTTCGCGCGGAGGGTCACGAGGCCGAGGTCGCCCGGCCCGGCGCCGACGAGATAGACGATGCCCTGGGTCATTGCAAAGAGGTGGAGGCGTTGGTGGAAACGCGGAAGCGGGATTAAAATCCACTCCGCCGCCCTCATGCAAAGTTCTTTTCTGGTCCCTCCCAGGCGGACGATAACGTACGCTACCGGTACAGTCTACTTTGTCATCGCGAGGCTGGCGAAGCCAGCCGTGGCGATCCAGCTCCTCGACAGCGCTCGGGGCCCTGACCCTTCGACCTTGCTCAGGGTCATCCTGAGCCTGTCGATGGATGAGCTTGTCGAAAGGCTGGATTGCTTCGTCGCTCTGCTGGCCAGCAGAGCTCCTCGCAATGACCAATAGTATCCGTGCCCGACCAGCGCTGCGGCTGGCCCGGACGCTCAAGTCCGGCTGGCAAAGCGCGCCATTCCTCCTAACTGTTACTGCCATGGACTATCGCAATCTCGGCCGCACCGGCCTCAAGGTCTCCGAACTCTGCCTCGGCACGATGCAATTTGGCTGGACGGCGGATGAAGCCGCGTCGTTTGCCGTCATGGACGCATACCGGGAAGCCGGCGGGAATTTCATCGACACCGCCGACATCTACACCACGTGGCACGCCGCCGGGCTGGCGGGAGGCGGGGTGACGGAGGAAATCATCGGCCGCTGGCTGAAGGCGCGCGGCGGCCGGGCCGACGTGGTGCTGGCCACCAAGGTGCGAGGCAAGATGTGGGAGGGCCCCAACGGCGAGGGCCTCTCGCGTTCCCGCGTGCTCCGCTGCTGCGAGGATTCGCTGCGCCGCCTGCAGACCGATTACCTCGACCTCTACCAATGCCACTGGGCCGATCTCGCCACGCCCATCGATGAGACGCTGGGCGCGCTCGACGACCTCGTGCGCGCCGGCAAGGTGCGCTATCTCGGCGCCTCCAACTATCCCGCGTGGCGGTTGATGGAGGCGCTCTGGAAGAGCGACCGGCATGGCTACGCGCGTTTCGACAGCTATCAGCCGGAATACAACTTGATGGAGCGCGCGGGCTTCGAGATCGAGGCCATGCCGCTCTGCCGGCACCATCAGCTCGGCGTCATTCCGTATTCGCCGCAGGCGGGCGGTTTCCTCACGGGCAAATACCGCCGCGGCGTGCCGCCGCCGGCCGGCGCCCGCGCCAAGGCCGTGACGGAAAACTACCTGAATGAGCACGGCTGGGCCGTCATCGATGCGCTCGCCGCGATCGGGCGGGCGCACAACAAGACGACCGGCCAGACCGCCCTGGCGTGGCTGCTGACCAATCCGGTTGTCACGGCGCCGATCGTCGGCGCCAACCACGCCGACCAGCTCCGCGAATCACTCGGGGCCGTTGGCTACCGGCTCGACGCCAGCGAAATGAGCCGGCTCAACGAGCTCACAAAATACCCGAAAAACTGGCGGCCGATCTGGGACTGAGCCAGGGTCTGGAAGCAATCCCATGAGCACACCGGAAACCACCAGCTACAACGCCGTTCTCGCCGGCCGCGAGGAGATCAACGCCCAGCTGCAGATCATGCGCGTCCAACCCGACGCCCCGCTCTTCGATTTCAAGCCGGGCCAGTTTGCCGTGCTCGGTCTGCTGGGGCGCGAGGCCCGGGTGCCCGAGGCGGACGACGAGGAGCCGCCGGCCGAGCCCGACAAGCTGATCAAACGCGCCTACAGCATCGCCTCGTCCAGCGTGGAAAAGCACTACGTGGAATTTTATGTCACGTTGATCACGAGCGGCCAGCTCACTCCGCGCCTGTTCGCCCTGCCCTACGGCGGCCGGCTCTTCCTGGGACCCAAAGCCACCGGGATGTTCACCCTTGATCGCGTTGCCCCCGGCAAGGCGCTGATCCTCGTCGCCACCGGCACCGGCCTGGCGCCCTACATGTCGATGCTGCGCACGCTGCTCGTGAGCGAAACCCAGCGACCCGTCGTGGTGCTCCACGGCGCGCGCTACAGCTGGGATCTGGGCTACCGCGGGGAACTGGAAAGCCTCGCCCGCATCCGGCCCAACTTCACCTACATTCCGTCGATCACCTACCCTCACGAGGATCCGCATTTCCGCGGCCACACCGGCTGGGTCCAGACCCTGCTCGAGAAAGGCATCGTCGATTTGCTCAGCGGCGTGCCGCTCGATCCGGAGCGGGCCGATGTCTTTCTCTGCGGGAATCCGGACATGATCCGGGCCGTTAAGGAATTGCTGCTGGCGCGCGGATTCAAGCCCGACCAAGGCAAGGTGGCCGGCACGATCCACGTCGAGGAATACTGGTAATCCATGCCGGCTTGTCCGTGACGGCCCAAGATTGCCGCCTTTCCATTCACCCAAACAGCATCTGGCTGGAACCTGCCGGGTCGCGGCCTATAGTGTTTGAGCCCGGGGCCGCTTTGGGCAACCGAGCTTCATGTCATCCGGTCTGCCATCCTCCCTATCGCCTTCTGCCACGGGTCACCGGAACCGCCCGCCGGCGCGTTGCACCCCGGCTGGCGCCCGGATTTGCCGCGGCGCGCAGCCTTTGCGGGACGGCGCTGTCGGTTGGACGGCGTTCTTCCGGCGCAGGCCGGGGCGGCGCCATGGTTGGGCCCGGCTCTCCGCGTTGATCCGCGGCGTGGGCTGCATCGCAGGAGCCCTGGGCGCGGCCGGGCCGGCCCCCGGCGAGCAGGCAGGCACGGATGCATCCGCGGGACCGCCGCCAGCCGTGCATGCCGCGCCCTTCGCGTTCCCCGCCGACGACCGGGAGCTGCTGGCGCTCGACGACGAGATGCAACGTTTCTTTTCCGCGCGCATTGACGCCCGCGCCATCAAATCAGCCCGCCTCAACCAGATCATCACCGCCATTCTGGGAGAACAGGGCCTGCAATTTGTCTACGAAAAGGGCGGCAACTACTCCGCCCGCGAGACCTACCGACGACGCCGGGGCAACTGCCTCTCGTTCTCCCTGCTGGCGGTGGCCGTCGCCCGCGCGTACGGCCTCACCGCCAGGTTTTGCGAGGTCAACACGTACCCCCGGTGGGACCGGTTCGGCAATCTCGTCACCGAAATCCGGCATTTGAATGTCCGCGTCTGGGCGGGGGTGGAGCAATTCGAGCTCGACCCGCTGCCCACCGCTGAACGCCAAGCCCCCGTCGCAACGGCCAAGGTGATATCCGACGCACGCGCCTTCACCCACTTCTACAACAACCTGGGCGTGGCGCGGCTGGCGGAAGGCGCCGCCGCGGACGCGCAGGCGTTGTTCGACCGCGCGCTGGCGGCTGACTCCACTGCCGCCTTTGTGTGGGCCAACAAAGGTTCCGCCCTGCGACTGGCGGGCGACCTCGCGGGCGCCCACGACTGCCTGGAGCGAGCCCTGCGGGAGGACTCCACGGAACTCGCGGCGCTCAGCAGCCTCGCGGACCTCTACGCCCAGACCGGCCAGCTCAAGCAGGCGGCCAAGTTGGTAAAGAAGGTGGAGGGTTACCGGCTCCGGAATCCCTACTATCTGAGCTTCCTCGCGCGCGCCGAATATACGCGCGGCCAGTACCCCGAGGCCGAGGGGCATCTCCGGCGGGCCATCGCGATCAAGGACGACGAGCCGGAATTCTACGAACTCCGCATCCTCGTTGCGCAAGGCCTCGGGCGGACCGCCGACGCGCAACGCTGGGCCGCCAAGCTGCAAGCCCTGCAGGCCCGCTCCGGCCAGGCGCAACCCACCCCATGAGCAATCGCCGGAAGAAGGAGGCCCTGCCGCGCGGCTCTCCGCCGCCGCGCCACCGGATTCTCACGGTACAGTGCGATTCAGGCGGAAACCTCCTCGTCACGGCTTCCGGCCGAAGATGCAGGAGGCGATGACGAGAAGGATCAGGACGGCCGAAACGAGGATCGCGCCATCGAAAAACCACGCGGGCACAAACCGCGTCGGTGCAGGCTCCCGCGGCTTCGCCGGCCGAACGACGGCGTAGGTCAGCACGCCGAACAGCGCGGCAAAGGCGGCGAACATCCACCGTCCGCCGTCGGGCTCGGACCAAGTGATGACCGCCATGCCGGCGCCGACCAGCCCCGCCAGCCCGAGGACTCCCGCGAGGATCCGCCGGCCCTTCATTGATCCGCCAATCCCAGTGCCTTCAAAATCCGTTCCACCGCGTTCGCCGGCTGGTCAAAATCGTCCGGGGAGAGCGGCAGGCGGCGCGGCCCGGTCTTTTCGTGGAAAATGTACAGCGTATCGGGAGTCGCATGCGCCGCGAACGCAAGCTGGCAGCCGCCGCCGAGCCGGCCCTGCAGGGTTCGCTCGAGGCCGAGTTGCCGCGCGGTCGCGGCGTCGAGCGCCGGGGCCAGGAATGGCGCGTCCTCCAGGCGGCACTGCACGGCGATGGCGCCCTGCCCCACCGCCGGCACCATCTGCTTGAAATCCAGAAACCGAAACTCCACGCCGGGCCACGACTCGAATCCCAGCCGCTTGAGCCCCGCGGCCGCGAGAACCGTGGCGTCGGCCGTGCCCGCCGCGATCTTCTTCAGGCGCGTGTCCACGTTGCCGCGGATCTCGGTGAACGCCGCGCCCGGATACATCCGGGCGATCTGCAGCCGCCGCCGCGGGCTGCTGGTGGCGATGGTCAGCGGCGTCCGCACGCCCGCACGCAGCACGAGCACGTCGCGCGGATCCTCGCGCGGCAGATAACCGGCGATGACCAGACCGCTGGTCAGCTCGTTGGGCAGGTCTTTCGAGCTGTGCACGGCCGCGTGCGCCTCGCCGCGCAGCAGCGCCTGCTCCAGTTCGGCGGTGAAGAGCCCCTTGCCGCCCTGCTTCTCCAGCGACCACTCAAGCTTGCGGTCGCCGGTGGTCACGACCTTGAGCAGTTCACACGCGGCGTCCGGGAAGTGCCTCCGCAACTGGGCGGCGACCAGCTTCGCCTGGGCGAGCGCCAGCGGGCTCTTGCGGGTGGCGATGATGAGCTTGGTCACGAAAGCATTTAGTATCTAGGAGCTAGGAGCTGGAATTAGATGGCTTCTGAATTCTATCTCCTAGCTTCTAAATTCTTCCCTAATAGGCGGCCTGGACGCCCTTGATGTTCTTTTTCGTCATCCAGGGCATCATGGCGCGGAGCCGCTGGCCGGTCTTCTCGATGAGGTGTTTTTCGCCGGCCTTGAGCAGCCGGTGGTAGTTCTTCAAGCCGCCCTGGTATTCCTTGACCCACTCCTGCGTGAACTTGCCGGACTGGATCTCCTTCAGGATCTTCTTCATCTCGGCCTTGGTCCGCCGGTTGATGATGCGCGGGCCGCGGGTGACGTCGCCGTACTTGGCGGTTTCGGAGACGGAGAAGCGCATGCCGGCGATGCCGCTTTCGTACATCAGGTCGCAGATGAGCTTCAATTCGTGCAGGCACTCGAAGTACGCCATCTCGGGCTGGTAGCCGGCCTCGACCAGCGTCTCGAAGCCCGCCTGCACGAGGGCGCTGGCGCCGCCGCAGAGCACCGCCTGCTCGCCGAATAGATCGGTCTCGGCCTCCTCCTTGAACGTGGTCTGGAGCACGCCGGCGCGGGTCGAGCCGATGCCCTTGGCCCAGGCGAGCGCGAATTTTTTGGCCTGCCCCGACTTGTCCTGGAACACCGCGATGAGCGACGGCATGCCTTTGCCCTCGGTGTAGAGGCGGCGCACCATGTGGCCGGGGCCTTTGGGCGCGACCATGATGATGTCGACGTCCTGGGGCGGCTTGATGAGACCGAAATGGATGCTGAGACCGTGCGAGAAAAGCAGGCACTTGCCCGGCGCAAGATTGGGCGCGATGTCCTGCGCGTAGACGCCGGCCTGCTTCATGTCGGGCAGGCCGACCATGATGACGTCGGCGCGGCGCACGGCCGCGCCGGTGTCGACCACCTCAAACCCGTGCTGCCGCGCGACCTCCCGGGACTTCGAGCCGGGATAGAGGCCGATGATCACAGGGCAGCCGCTGTCCTTCAGATTGAGGGCGTGGGCGTGGCCCTGCGACCCGTAGCCGAGCACGGCCAGGGTTTTGTTCGCGAATACGCCGAGATCGGCGTCCTTGTCGGTGTAGACTTTGGCAGGCATGATGGAAAAATCAGTTCGGGGTTGTTCGTTCACGGGTCACGTTGAATTCAGGCGCTTGAGCGCGAGCTGGCCCGTGCGGGTGAGTTCGAGGATGCCAAAAGGCTCGATGAGACCGAGAAAGGCGGTGACCTTCCCCTCGTCGCCGGTGACTTCGACAATCACGTCCCGGTGGGCGACATTGACGATTTTCGCCCGGAAGATGTCGCAGATCTGCATGATCTCGGGGCGCGTTTTGCCATCCGCCTTGATCTTCACCAGCACGAGTTCGCGGCTGACCGCCTGGCCCTCCTTGAAGTCGGTGACGTTGACGATGTTGATCAATTTGCGGAGCTGCTTGATGCAGAGGTCGAGGGCGGAGTCGTCGCCCTTGAGGACGACGGTCATCCGCGAGAGCGACGCGTCGTGCGTCGGGGCGACGTTCAGCGTATCGATGTTGAAGCCGCGGCCGGAGAACATGCCGGCGATGCGCGCCAGCACGCCGAATTTGTTTTCGACGAGGACCGAGATCGTGTGTCGCATGGGAGGTGGTTGGTTGGGGGTGGAAAAGGGAACCGGCTGGCCTGCCAGCCGAAGCACGCAGCGGTATGAGTTGTCCTCCTTCGCCTCTCGACGGGCTCGAGGCTGCGGAGGACAGCCTTCACGCTCCGCTAGGCTGCGCGCGAAGGCTGGTGGACGGCGAGGGACTCGAACCCCCGACCCCCTCGGTGTAAACGAGATGCTCTAACCACTGAGCTAGCCGTCCGGGCCGGGGGTGGAGATAAGCAGGCGTGATACGGCGGAACAAGGATTTATTCGGGCCGTCGTCGCGCCGGTGGCAGTTCAGAGGGCGTTACCGCCCCTTGGGGGAGCACGCGGAGTCACCGTTTGCGTCCAAGAAGGGAATAGAGGGGAATGCCCTTGGCGATCTCCGCGTCGGGATTTGCCTGGAGTTCCCGTGCCATCGCTGCGAGCCCCTCGCGGTATTCCTCCTCAGTGATCAGATGGAGTTGGCTGATGTCGCGTCGGCGGGCCTCTTCGATCCGGGCGGCGAGGCGCGCCGGCCGGTCGTCGAGGGTGAAGGCGACTTCGCTCGGGACGCCGCGCGCTGCCAGCCCGGTGACGATGCGGTCGACCGGCCAGAACCTGGAGCGATCGATCGCAATCGCTGCCGGGAAATAGCGATACACCCACCAACGGTCCGCAGATTCCGCCGCAAGGTTGTTCATCCGCACGCTGCCGCCTGCCGCGAGCACGCGCACGATTTCATCGAGCGCCGCGTCTTTGTCGCCGAAATGATGGAAGGCGAAGTTGACCGCCACGAAATCGAACTCGCCATCGCGATAGGGCAGGTTTTCCGCCCGGCCCTCGACGAGCCGCGCCGCCGGCACCTTGGCGCGCGCCACGCGGAGCATGTCGGGCGAAGCGTCCAGGCCATGCCATTCGATCGCCGATGACGCCAGGGCCCTCGTCTGGACCGCGAGCCAATTGCCGGTGCCGCACCCGAGGTCAAGAACGTGCACGGCGCGACCGCGCCCGCTGCGCTGTAAGAGGCACGAGATCTCCGCATCGACCGCGATGAGGTGGCGGTCGGGGTTGGCGTCGTAACACTCGCAGATGCGCGAGTAGTCGATGTTCAATTTTCTCTTCCCGGCTCAGGCCTTGGGCTTGAGCAGTCCCTCGCGGTGCATCAGCTCGGCGATCTGGATGGAGTTGAGCGCGGCGCCCTTCCAGAGGTTGTCGCCGCTCACCCAGAACGCCAGGCCGTTGTCGAGGGCGGTGTCGAGGCGCAGGCGACCCACGCCGCACTTCACCTGCTCGCTGTAGGCCAGCGGCGTCGGATAACGGCTTTGCGCGGGCTCGTCGAGCAGCTCGACGCCGGAGAACGCGGCGATGGCGGCCCGCGCGACGGCGAGGTCGACGGGCTGCTCGAACTCGGCGTTGACCGCCACCGAATGGGCGCGCACCACCGGCACGCGCACGCAGGTCGCCGAAACGGGGAGATCGGGCATTTCGAGAATCTTGCGGCTTTCGGCCGCCATCTTGTTCTCCTCGCCGGTGTAGCCGTTGGCGCCGAACGTGTCGACCTGCGGGATGACGTTGAACGCGATCTGGTACGGATAAACCTGGCGCGGCAGCGGCTCGCCCTTCGCCCAGGCATGCGTCTGCGCGTCAAGCTCGCGCACCGCGGCGACGCCCGTGCCCGATACCGACTGGTAGGTGGCGGCGATGTAGCGCTTGAGACCAAACGCGCGATGCAGCGGATACAGGCCCATGAGCGTCACGGTCGTCGAGCAGTTGGGGCTCGCGATGATGCCCCGGTGGCGGCGGATCGCCGGCGCGTTGATCTCCGGCATGACCAGCGGCACGGCGGGGTCCATGCGGAACGCCGAGCTCTTGTCGAGCACGAGGCAGCCGGCCTTCACCGCCGCCGGCGCCAGGGCGCGGGCCGTCGGACCGCCGGCGCTGAAAAACGCCACGTCGAGTTCGTCGAAAATCCCCGGCGTGGCCTCCTTCACCGGGTATTTCTTGCCGGCGCGCTCCATGACCCTGCCCGCCGACCGCACCGAGGCGAACAGCCTCAGTTCGGCCATGGGGAAATTGCGCTCCAACAGCAGTCGAAACAGCTCTTGACCGACTGCGCCCGTGGCGCCGACGATGCCGACTCGATATAGGTTGGTGTTCACAGTGAATGCTCCGGTCCAACAGGTCATGCAAAAGTGCGCGACGCTGGGAATCAAGCCCGCAAACCAGCTGCTTGCCATCCACCTTGGCACCCAGACCATGCAGTTCTATCGGGCGGGCGAACTGGTCCGCGCTTTTGTCATTTCCTCCTCGCGCCGGCCGCCCGCCAATGTGAAAGGCTCGCTGGGCACGCCCCTTGGACTGCATGACATCGCCGAGAAAATCGGCCACGGGCAGCCTCCGGGCATGGTTTTCAAGGGCCGGGTGCCGACCGGCCGGCACTTCAGCGAATTCAGCGCGGAGGAAAACCGCTCCAACCTCATCACCACCCGCATCCTGTGGCTGCGGGGGCTCGAACCGGGTGTGAACCTGGGTGGCGAGGTCGATTCCCACGACCGCTACATTTATATCCACGGCGCCAATCACGAGGATCGCCTCGGCACACCGCAGAGCGCCGGCTGCGTGCTCATGCGCAACCTCGATCTGGTGGAGCTGTTCGAGGAGGTGCGCATCGGCGACCACGTGTGGATCACCGCGTGATGGCTGGGCGCGTCGTCCCCGGCGGGCTTCCCGCAAAAACCCGGCGGCGGACCGGGAGGTCCGCCCTCCACGCGACGCGCTCGCCCGGGAGGGAGGGCGAGGCTCCCGCCGAGCCGAAGTCGAAACGGGCGCAGGCGAGATCACGCCCCTCCAATGTCTGCGGGGGCTTCGAATTGTCTCTTAGGTGTAGGAAGCGCGCTTGCGCGCGATAATTGAAGATTCGCCCGCCCCTCGACAGGCTCGGGGCCCTGAGCTTGTCGAACGGGCAAGCGGGCTTCCTACATGGAGTTCGCCGTCGACCGATTCATCCGTTCTTTCCCAGCAGCAGGCGCAGGCTGTTCATACACACCGCCACCGTGCTGCCCTCGTGGGCGAAGACGCCGACCGTGAGCGGCACGACGCCCGCTCCCGCTGCCAGTACCATGACCACGACCACCCCAAGGGAAACCGCGAGGTTCTGCCGAATGATCCTCCGCGCGCGGCGGCTGAGCCGCTGGGCCGCGAGAAAATTGTCGATGCGGTCGTTCATCAGGATGACCTCGCTCTGCTCGAGCGCGGCGTCGCTGCCGCGGGCCCCCATCGCGATCGACACGTAAGCCGCGGCGAGGCTCGGCGCGTCGTTCACGCCGTCGCCGACCATGGCCACCTTGTGTCCCTGCGCGCGGAACGTCTGGATGGCCGCGACCTTGTCCTCGGGCGTGAGACCCGCCTTCACCTCGTCGAGCCCGATCTCGCGCGCCACCGCCTCGGCGGCATGGCTGCGGTCGCCGGTGAGCATGACGGTCCGGATGCCGCCGGCGCGCAGCCGGGCCAGCACGTCGCGCGACTGCGTGCGGATCTCGTCGCGCAGCAGCACCCGGCCGATGAGCCCCTTGGCCAGCACCCACACCTCGGTCAGCTCGGCAGGCGCGGGCGGCAGCTGCCTGGCCCACCCGGCCAGCGGCCCCTCCTCGAGCAGTTCGCGGCGACCAAGCAACACCGAGGCACCGTCGTGCCGGCCCCGCAACCCCTGGCCGGTGAGCGACTCAAACTCCTCGACCGGCAGTTCGCGCACGCCGTGTGTTTTGCCGTAATGGGTGATCGCGCGCGCGATGGGGTGCTGCGAATTCATCTCGAGCGCGCAGGCCAGCTCGATGACCTCCTGCTCCCGGCCCGGCGGAAAACTTTCGCAGCCGACAACCACCAGCTCGCCGGTGGTCAGTGTGCCGGTCTTGTCCAGCGCCACGAGATCCACCTCCGCCAGTTTTTCGATGGCGGCTCCGCCGCGAAAGAGGATGCCGTTGTGCGCGCCCCAGGCGATGGCGGCGAGGATCGCCGACGGGATCGACAGCACCAGGGCGCAGGGGCTGGCCACGACGAGCAGCGTCATGGCCCGGTAGAAGGCCGAGGTGTGTTCCGCCGTGTTGTGAAAGGGCGGCAGGTGAAAGCCCAGCCACCACACGAAAAACATCGTCGCGGTCAGGCCGAGGACAAAGAACGTGTACTTCGCGCCGAACCTGTCCGTGAACCGCTCGCTTGGCGCCTTGAGCTTCTGCGCGGTCTGGATGAGCCGGATGATCTTCTGCAGCGTGCTCTCGGAGGGCCGGCGCCGCACGATGACCTCCACCGCGTCCCATAGGTTGAGCGTGTCGTTGAACACCGGCTCGCCCGGGCTTTTCTCGACCGGTTGTGCCTCGCTCGTGAGGGTCGACTCGTCGCTGGCGGTTCTGCCTTTGACCACGTCGCCATCCGCGGGAAACAGCTCGCCCGGCTTCACGAACACCCGGTCGCCGAGGCCGACCTCCTCGATGGGCACGAGCCGCTGGCTGCCGTCGGACCGCACGAGCGTGGCCTGCTTGGGCGAGGCCTTGAGCAGCGCGCTCACCTCGCGGTGCGTGCGGTCGAGCGCAAACTCCTCCATCGCGCCGGAGGCCGAGAACAGAAAGAGCAGCAGCGTGGCCTCGCCCCACGCCCCGATGGCCATCGCGCCCGCCGCCACCGCCAGCATGAGGAAATGGATGTCGAGCTTGGCGCTGCGCACGTTTTCCCACGTGGCCTTCGCGGCGTCCCAGCCGCCGGCGATGAGCGCCACGAGGTACAGGGCGCGCATGAGCCAGGTGGCCTCGCCCCAGAAATGGCCGCCGATGAACGCCGTCAGGCCCAGCCCGCCGCAGGCGGCCGCCCGCGCGGCGAGCGGCTTCCATTCCGGGAGGGGCGGCGCCTCGACCGGCTCGACCTCGGGCCAGGCGAACTCGCGCCAGCGCCAGAAGGTCGGCGCCGTGGCGCAGGTCTCCTTGGCGACTTCCGTCGCCTCGCCCACCCGCCGCAGCACGAAACCCCGCGGCACGGTGGCCGCGCCGCTTTGGGCGCTGGCATCGAGCCGCGCCTCGATGGCCGTGATCGCCTCGGTCAGCCGCGCCTCGACCGCCGCAAAGTCGATATCGCCACCCAGCGTCGCCACCGCCAGTTTTTTCCCGGTCGGATCCACCCGCACGGCGGTGACTCCCGGCTGGGCATGGAGGAATTTCACCAGGTCTTCAATCCAGGCCGCGGAGGGGGTGCGCTCACTCATCGCGCCACAACCTTTTTGGCCCGGCGGCAAAGCGCAAATCCAATTGCACTGCGGGTCCCGAAATCCCTTGCTGGTCAGTCTCAATCTCATCCCATGATCGGACTCCGCGACGACCCTGGCTCCGTTCCGTCACCCGTCAGCCCCGACCCTGTCGGGGTCAGCCATGCGCCCGCGCTGGCGGCGGAAGCGTTCGCGGAACAAGGGTGGCTGCACGGCGTGCTCCATCTCGAACACCGTCCGCAGCAGGAGCAGATGGCCCGGGCCGTGGCCGCGGCCCTGCGTGACGACGAGGTGCTGCTCTTCGAGGCCGGCACCGGCGTGGGCAAGAGCCTCGCCTACCTCGTGCCCGGCATCATCCACGCGATGGATCAATCGCGGCAGATGATCGTCTCGACCCACACGATTTCTCTCCAGGAGCAGATCGAGACAAAGGACCTGCCGCTCTGCCGGCGCCTGTTCGAGTCGGTCGGGGAACTCCGCCCCTACGCGAAGTTCAAGTCGGCCGTGCTCGTCGGCAAAGCCAACTATCTCTGCACCACGCGCCTCGCGCATGCCCTGCAGGGCCGCCATGAGCTCTTCCCCACGGCCGAGCAGGAGGAACTCGCCCGCATCGCGGCGTGGGCGAAGGAGTCCCCCGAGGGCCTGCGCCACGAACTCAGTCCGGCGCCGTCGCCCGAAGTCTGGGAGGCCGTCAACGCCGATTCCTCCACCTGCAGCCACAAGAACTGCGCCGGCGGACATTGTTTCTACCAGCGGGCCCGCGCCCGGCTGCGGCACGCGCAGGTCATCATCGTCAACCACAGCCTGCTCTTCACCCACGTCAACGCCGGCGGCGCCGCCGAGAAGG
This sequence comes from Opitutaceae bacterium, assembly GCA_049513315.1. Lineage (GTDB taxonomy): Bacteria > Verrucomicrobiota > Verrucomicrobiia > Opitutales > Opitutaceae > Fen-1467. The sequence continues at coordinate 166,435 of JBEKWG010000006.1, read as the reverse complement.
GCGGCACGCGCGGCGTGCTGTTCCCCGACGACTTCGTGGTGCTCGACGAGGCGCAGACCGTGCCCGAGGTGGCCACCGAGCATTTCGGCCTGCGGTTGAGCAGCTACGGCACCGACCGCCTGCTGAAATACCTCTGGAATCCGCAGAAAAAACGCGGCCTGCTCCACCGGCTCGGCGGCGCGAGGGAGAAGCAGCTGGTCGAGGACGCGCTGGAGGCCGCGGAGCAGTTTTTCGGGTTCCTGCGCGAGAGCCTGCTCGCCAAGCAGTCCATCGTCCGGCTGCGCGAAGCGGGTTTTGCCGAGCCGTGGCTCGACGCCCCGCTGCTCGCGCTCAGCAAGGACGTCGGCTCGCTCGCCGACCGTTTCGACGAGGGTCGTGATCGCGACGAGCTGCTCGAGCAGCGCAGCCGGCTGACCACCTACCGAACGGGCTTCCGCCAGTTCCTCGGCCTGAGCGCCGAGGACCACGTGCACTGGCTCGAACGGTCCGGCCGCAAGGGCCAGATCGTCACCCTGCGCACCGCCCCGATCGACGTCGCGCCGTACCTGCGCGAGCATCTGCTGCGGCGCCAGACCTCGGTCGTTTTCACCAGCGCCACGCTCGCGATGGGCGGCCAGATCGAGCCGTTTCAGCAGCGCGTCGGCGCGGAAGACGCGCGCGCCGTGATGGTCGCCTCGCCCTTTGACTACGAGCGCCATCTGCGCGTCTACGTGGCCGCCGACATCCCGCTCCCCTCGCCCGCCGACGCCCGCCTCGCCATTGACGCCCTGATCGACTACCTCGAGTTCTGCCTCCTCCGCGTGAAGGGCGGATCGCTCGTGCTCTTCACGAGCTACCACGACATGCGCCAGTGCGCCGACGCGCTGGAGGCCGTCTTGGCGCGGCACCGCCGGCCCTTCTTCCTGCAGGGAGCGGACGCCTCGCGCACCGAGCTCGCCCGTCGCATGCGCGCGGCCGGCAACGCGGTCCTTTTCGGCACCGACAGCTTCTGGTCGGGCGTCGACGTGCCGGGCGACGCGCTTTCCCAGGTCGTCATCACGCGACTGCCCTTCGAGGTGCCCACGCATCCCGTGGCGGAAGCCCGGGCCGAGTGGATCCGCGAGCGCGGCGGCAACCCCTTTAACGAGCTCACCCTGCCCGAGGCACTCGTGAAGTTCCGCCAGGGCATCGGCCGCCTCATCCGCACGCAAACCGACCGCGGCCTCGTGACGATTCTCGACTCGCGCGTGCTCGCCAAGGCCTACGGCCGCCTTTTCCTCGAGTGCCTGCCGAAGCGGGATTATCAACGGATTACGAGGGAAAACCGCGCGGAGAGATTTAAGCCTTTCGTTTGAAACAGGCTCCGCTAGCTTGTCCGCTTCATTCATGCGCATCCGTACCGCCGCTTTAAGCGACATCGGCAAGGTCCGCGAAGAAAACGAGGACCGCTTTCTCCTCGACGAGGAGCTGCAGCTCTACGCCGTCGCGGACGGCATCGGGGGGTTGGCCGGCGGGGCGCAGGCGGCTGAGGAAGCCATCGCGCAACTGCTCGCCCTCGCGCGTACGCAGTCCGCCAGCGACGACTGGGATTTTCAGCCGCTCTTCGATACCATCAGCCAGCGCGTGGCCAGCTTGGGGAAGATCATCGACGCCACCTTTGGCATCGGGACTACGCTCACCGTGGTGCGGCTGTACCACAAGCGGCTGCACCTGGCGCACGTCGGCGACTCGGGCTGCTATCTTTGGCGCGACGGCATTCTCGAAAAACTCACCCTCGATCATACACTGGAAAACGAGATCAAGGCGCGGCACGGGCATGGCGTCGCCATCTTCCTGAATGCCCGCACGCGGAATGCGCTGACCCGCTGCATCGGCCAGTCCTCCTCGCCGGAAGCCGACCTGCTGATGCGACCGTTAAAGGCCGACGACCGCCTCCTGTTGTGCAGTGACGGTATCACCCGCTTCGTCCGGGAGCCTGAGCTGGCCCTGTTGCTGGCCAACGCGGCGAACCCGGCGGACGGCCTGAAGGAGATCATCGATCTTGTTAACGCCCGCGGTGGACACGATAACGCCACGGGCGTGCTGATCTTCGTGGATTCGGTCTGAGCGCGCGATTCAACCCCGCTGCTGGATCCCCCGCGAAAGCCCCCCAAGCGGCAGTGGCCGGCGGGCTTGCCAGATCGCGGTCGCCCACAAAGCGAGGAGTTGCCGCCCAACACCCGGAAATTCAGGGACTCGCTCAAGCGGTTCGAGCCTGAGAAGCAATAAGTCCGCCATCGCACCGGGTTGGGCGGCTCCGCTTTTTTTGTACCAAGGCCGCCGGACAACGGCTTCGTCGCCCGCGCCAGCTGCTCACAGTCGTTCGGGATACACGCCCTGGTCGATCAGCCGCCGGAGCGCGGCGCGTGCCGCCGGCACGTCCTGGCGGTAGGTCACGCCAAACCAGGCATCGTCACTCTTGAGCAGGCGCATCTCGGCGTAACCGGCCTGCAGAAGTTCACCGACCGCCACCGGCAGATAAAACTCCGCCGTCTCGCTGCGGCCGTACTTCCCCAGGAAATCCACGAAGAGTCCGCGCAACTGGCCGAAGAACACGGGCGTGAAGCCGAAGAAGGTCATGGAGACAATCTCGTCGCCGCTGAGCTGGCGCCACTCCCCCCACGCCAGCGGATGCCGCGCCCGGCCGTCCGGCGTGCGCTCGATTTTCATCACCTCGTCGATGCCGGTCAGCCGGCCGGCGGCGTCGGTCACGCACACTCCGCGGTTGACGGCGCCGTGCTCCGAAAGGGTCTGGCGCAGCGGGTAGCCCACCAGCGCGTACACCGGCTTGCCCTGCGCCACTTCCATCGCGCCCGCGTCGCGAAAATGTCCTGCCAGCGTCCGGTAGGCCGAGGCGCCGTAGAAATCGTCAGCGTTGATGACCGCGTAGGGCCCGCGCACCGCCGGCTCGGCCGCCAGCACCGCCTGGCCGGTGCCCCACGGCTTCGCCCGATCCGGCGGCGGGGCATACGGCAGCGGCAGGTTGCCCAGCTCCTGAAATGCATAGGCCACGTCCATCCGCGCCTCCAGCCGGCGGCCGACCGCCGCACGAAATGCCTGCTCGATGTCGCGCCGGATCACGAGCACCACGCGGTCGAACCCGGCGCGGCGCGCGTCGTGGACGGAATATTCAACGACGAGCTCGCCGCCGGGACCGACGGGCTCGATCTGTTTCAAACCGCCAAAGCGGTTGCCCATGCCCGCGGCGAGAACAACGAGATCGTAGGTCACGGCGGCAAGGATTCCGGAGTCGGGAGCCCGGGGCCAGCCGATTTTACAGCCTGCAAGTCCGCCAACATCAGAGTCGACCACGCCCTCCTCACCCCTTAGAACACTGATCGCTGCTTTTACATCCCCCCATGATGCTGACCCCAGAATCCTTCTCGAAAGCCCGGGACTTTTTGCTGACCCGCGCCCGGCCGCTCGAGCGCGCCCTCTACCGTTTCCATTTTGGAGGCGTGCCCGCCGCCGAGGCCCGCGCCGCGCTTGCGGCTTTCCAAAATAACAACGGCGGCTTCGGCCGTGCCCTTGAACCCGATCTCCGCCTGCCCGCCTCGTCGGCCCTGGCAACCTCCGTGGCCTTTCAACACCTGCGCCAGCTGGGCCTGCCCGCCGAGGATCCCATGGTGCGCGCCGCCGTGCGCTGGACGCAGACCGCATTCGACCGCGAACTCGATCGTTGGCCCGCCGTGCCTCCCGCCGTCAACGACTGGCCGCATGCCCCGTGGTGGACGTGGAAGGGGCCGGGCGAACGCGGCTTCACCACCAACCCCGGCGTGGAACTCGTCGCGCACCTTTGGCATTACCGCGCGGTGGCGGACGCCGGATTTCTGGCCGAGATCACCGCCCGCGTCGAAAAGCTCGTCGAGGCCCTGCCCGAGGAACCGGAAATGCACGATCTGCTCTGCCTGCTCCACCTGGCCGAAACCCCGTTTGTCCCTGCCACCCTGCGCGAAGGGGCGATGGAGTATGTGCGCTGGGCCGGACCGGTCATCGTGGCGCGCGACCCACAGGCGTGGGCCGGCTACGGCCTGCAACCGTTGATGCTGGCGCCGCGCGTCGATTCCCTGATGGAGCCCCTCCTCAGCGACACGCTGTCCGCCAATCTCGATTTCGTCATCGGCCGGCAAGACGCCGAGGGGGCCTGGCCTCCCAACTGGAACTGGTTTGGGATCTTCCCGGAGGACTGGCCGCAGGCGGAACTGGAGTGGAAAGGCGTGCTCACCTTGCAGACCCTGCTCACGCTGCACTCCTACGGCCGCCTCCCGCTCGCCCCCATATCCACCTCCTCCACCCCGGCATGAAGCCGTTGGTCAGACTCATTCACTGGCACGCGGCAGAGGTGAAGGGGCATGCGAAGCGGTTGCAGGCGCTTGGTTGCGCGGTCGACGCCGGGTCGCCGCCGTGGCCGGTCTTGTTTCGCGCCCTTCGCCGAAAACCACCGAAGGCCATCGTCATCTCGCTCGACCGTCTGCCGTCGCAGGGACGCGATGTCGCCCTCATTTTGCTCGGCGCAAAGGCGACCCGGGCCGTGCCCCTCGTTTTTGTCGGCGGTGTGCCGGAAAAGGTGGCCGGAGTGCGCGCCAAGGTGCCGTTCGCGCCGTACACGACCTGGGAAAGAATCAGACCGGTGCTCGCGCACGCGCTGGCCCGGCCGCCCGCAGCGACTTCCGCGGTGCCCGCCACGCCGGTGGGCGCGATGGCCGGTTACTCGGGCACGCCGCTGCCCAGGAAACTCGGCATCAAATCCGACCTGAACGTGGCGCTGCTCGGCGCGCCGGATGACTTTGCGGCGACGCTCGGTGCGCTGCCCGCCGGGGCGCGTCTCACCGGCCGGGTGATGGCAGCCACGGGGCTCGCGCTGTGGTTCGTCCGCACGCATCGCGAGTTTGACCGAGGGTTTGCCCGGACGGTCAAACTTGGCGCCCGGATGCCGGTGTGGGTTGTTTCGCCGAAGAAAAGCGGCCCGCTGGCCGCCGACCTGTCGCAAAACTATATCCGGGGCGCCTGCCTCGCGGCCGGTCTGGTCGACTACAAGGTCTGCGCCGTGGACACCGCCTGGAGCGGTCTGCTGTTCCGCCGGCGCCGATGAACCCGACGGTAGCGTTACCCATCATCCCCGCCACGCTGGAGTGCGCGGCGGAATTGCTGGCCCTGCAAAAGCTCTGTTTCCACGAGGAGGCCGAATTGAACCAGGAATTCAACATTCCCCCCCTCACGCAGACGCTGGCGAGCCTGCGGGAGGATTTCCGCACCCATACCATCCTGGCGGCGTGGCAGGGCAACTGGCTCGTTGGTTCGGTGCGCGGCCGGCGCGAGGGCTCCGTCTGCCAGATCGGCCGGCTCATCGTGCACCCCAACTTCCGTCGGAAGGGACTGGGCACGGCGCTCATGACGGCGATCGAGGCCGCCTTTCCCGGCGTCACGCACTACGAGCTGTTCACCGGTGAGCGCAGCGAACGCAATTTGCGGCTCTACCAGCGGCTGGGCTACGTGCCCTTCCGCCAGCAGCAGGTGTCGCCGCGGCTGACGCTGGTGTTTCTGCACAAGCTGCGGGCGCGACCCGCCATCCCGCCGATCTCGCCACTGCGCGGCGACAACCGATGATCTGATGAATTTATGCGCCCCATCCTGATCTCTTTCCTCCTGCTCGCGACCGCCCTCCGCGCCGTGGAAACCACGGAGCACCCCACGCTGCCCCTCGGCTCACCCGCGCCCGAGTTCAGCCTGCCCGGCGTCGACGGGCGGACCTACTCGCTCAAGGATTTCGCCGCCGCGAAGGCCCTCGTCGTGGTCTTCACCTCCGTCCACTGCCCCACGGCCCAGGCCTACGAAGGACGCATCAAGCAGCTGGTCGCCGATTACGGCCCGCGCGGCGTGGCCTTCGTCGCCATCAACCCCAACAATCCGGACGCCGTCCGTCTCGATGAGCAGGGCTTCACCGACCTCGACGACACGTTCGAGTCCATGAAGCTCCGCGCGGCCGACCGGCAGTTCAACTATCCCTTCCTCGACGACGGCCCGACCGAGACCGTGGCGCGGCAGTACGGTCCCGCCGCGACGCCGCATGTCTTCATCTTCGATGAGGCGCGCCGGCTGCGTTTCCAGGGCCGCATCGATGACTCCGAGCGTGAAGCGCTGGCCAGGAACCACGACACCCGCAACGCCCTAGACGCGCTGCTCGCCGGCCGGGAGCCGCCGGTGACCGTCACCAGGGTCTTCGGCTGCTCGATCAAGTGGGCCGAGAAGGCCGAGTCCAACCGCCGGTGGCGGGAGCAGGTGCGCAAGGAGCCGGTGGCGCTCGACTCCGCCGATGCCGCGGCACTGCGCGAGCTGCGCGCCAACCATTCCGGCAAGATCCGGGTGGTGAATGTCTGGGCGACGTGGTGCGGGCCGTGCGTGGCGGAGTTTGATCAGTTAATCGAGACCAACCTGATCTACCGCAACCGCGACTTCGAGCTGGTCACCGTCGCGGCCCAGTTCCCGGACGAGAAGGACAAGGTCCTGAAGTTCCTCCAGCAGCATCACGCCTCGACCCGCAATCTGCTTTTCGGCGAGACCGACAAGTACACGCTGATGGCGGCGCTCGATCCGGAGTGGTCCGGCGCCCTGCCGCACACGCTGGTGATCGGGGCAGACGGCGCGGTGCTCTACCGTCAGACTGGTGAGTTGGATTTTCTCAAGCTCCGCCGCGCGATCGTCCCTGCGCTGGACAAGCTCACTCCGTGGGCGGGGCTGAGTCCCATCAAGTAGCCCCGCGCCAGAATACTGGCGCACCTGCGGTACGCCGGATCTGCTGCGTGACAGATCCAGGCAGCGACCTCATCCAATTTCCTGTTGGAGACTCGTTCTCTCCAACACGACGGGAACACAAATTCCGTCCTTTGTCTCAACCGTGCCTGTAACACAAGGGCATAGGGCATCGGAGCCGTCCCAACTTGTTGGTGAATAATTATAAAACAACAATGCGATGAGCTCTAATAGACGTGAATGTGAGGACTAACACCTACATCGGATTATCCCCGTTTCTGTGATGATGCGTCATGCAATTTATTCTAAGCGAAAGGCGCTTGGTCGGCCTGACGAGAGGTGGATGGAAGGCCTTGGCTTTCGCTGCACCCGCGGCGTTGGGTGCGTGCCTGCTTGTTTCAATGGCGGGGCTGTTGGCACCTGCAACGCTTCGCGCACAAACGATCATTTATTGGGACACTAATGGCGCGACCGCAGGGGCAAGCAGCGGCACCACCGCGGCTGGCACCTGGGATCAATCCACCACCGCCAATTGGTCCACCAGCAGTGTGGGCACGAACACGACAACGACTTGGAGTACAGCCATCGGCGCCGGAAATGCCATTGCCGATTTCTCCGCGGGCACCAACGCCACCGGCCCGTTTACGGTCACCGTCAGCGGAACGGTTACCGGCGTGGGCGGGATCACGTTTGAGGAAGGCGCCGTGACCTTGGGCGGTACCGGCACCCTCACGCTCACCAACACGGGCACGATCAATGTCGCCGCGACCACGGGCACCATCTCCGCCATCCTCGGCGGCACCGTCGGCTTGACCAAGACCGGCACCGGCACCTTGGTGATCTCCAGCTCCAACACCTACACCGGCGCCACCAACATCAATGCTGGCACCCTTAGGCTGGGGGCCTCCAATCTGATTCCGAACGCCACTGCGGTCACCGTGGCCAGCGGTGCGACCCTCGACCTGAACGGCTTTGCCGACACGGTTGGCTCGATTGCCGGTGCTGGCGGCATCACTCTGGGAGCCAGCGGATCCAGCCTCCAGATGGGCGGCGCCAACACGTCCACCACCTTCTCCGGGGTCATTTCCGGATCGGGCTTCGTGCAAAAGATCGGGTCGGGCACGCTGACCCTCTCCGGCGCCAACACCTACACCGGCGCCACCAACATCAATGTTGGCACCGTGCGGCTGGGTGCCGCCAACGCAATCTCCAGCAGCTCTGCCGTGACCGTCGCCAGCGGCGCGACCTTCAACCTGAACAATAATTCCGACACGATTGGCTCCCTCGCCGGCGCTGGCAGCGTCACCCTCGGCACCGCCACCTTGACGGCCGGGGCCAATGGTACCTCGACCACCTTTTCCGGCGTCATCTCCGGCACCGGTAACCTGACGAAGACCGGCGCCGGCAATCTGACCCTGTCAGGCGCCAACACCTACGGTGGTGCCACGACGATCTCCGGCGGCATTCTCAACATCAGTGCCGACAGCAACCTCGGCACCGTGCCAGGCGTGGTCACCGCCAATGAGCTTACCCTTGATGACGGCACCCTGCAGACCACGGCCAACATGACGCTAAATGCCAACCGCGGCGTCACCCTCGGCGCCGGCGGCGGCACTCTCGACGTCAATTCCGGCACCACCCTCACCTACGGCGGCGTCATCGCCGGCACCGGCTCCCTGACCAAGGCCGACTCCGGCACCCTCGTGCTTTCCGGCGCCAACACCTACACCGGCGCCACCAACATCAACGCCGGCATCCTCCAGCTGGGTGCCAGCAGTGTCGTGCCGAACACCGCCGTGACCGTCGCCAGCGGCGCGACCTTCGACCTGAACAGCAAGTCCGACACGGTCGGCTCTATCGCCGGCGCCGGCAATGTCACCCTCGGGACCGGCACGTTGACCACCGGAGCCGATAATACCTCCACGAACTTTTCCGGAGTCATCTCCGGTTCGGGCATCCTGACGAAGACCGGCACCGGCACCCTCACCCTTTCCGGCGTCAACACCTACACCGGCGCCACCAACATCAATGCGGGCAAACTCCAGCTTGGCGTTAACAACGCGCTTTCCAAGAGCACGGCGGTGACGGTTGCCAGTGGGGCGACCCTCAACCTGAACAACTATTCCGATACGATCGGCTCACTGGCGGGCTCTGGAGTCATTACCCTCGGCAGCGGCACCCTGACGGCCGGCGTCAGCAACGCCTCCACCACCTTCTCCGGCTCGTTCACCAGCGGCGACACCGGCACCTTCGCCAAGACCGGCACCGGCACGCTCACCTTGGGCGCCGCCATGAACCTCTCGGCCGGCACCCTCGTGCTCAGCGGCGGCACGCTCAATCTCGGCGGCTACAGCAGCACCTTCGGCTCCCTTAATGTCACCGCCAACTCCATCCTCGATTTCGGCGCCAGCCGCAGCTCGATCCTGAACATCTTGAATAATGTGACGATTACCACGGGCGTCACCCTCACGATCCAGAACTGGACCGACGCGGTGGACTTTTTCTACAGCGAGAATAACCCGGGCAACACCATCCTCGGACAGATCGTCTTCAATCCCCCCACCTATACCGGTGCCGACACCAAGTGGATTCCCTACGGCAGCACCGGCCAGATCACACCCGTGCCCGAGCCCGCCACCTACGGCGCCGTCTTGATGCTGCTGGGTCTCTCGGCCGCGGCCTGGCTGCGCCGGCGGCCGCTCCGCGGCCGCGATTGAAGAGGGAAGAACGAAGAAGGAAAATCAGCGAGTGCGCAGTCCCGTTGGTCTTTCCTATTGCTTTTTGGATCTTCGATCGCGGCGGCGGATGTCGCTGGGTCATTTGATTTTGCCGGCCACCCGTGTTACCGGTGTGCCTCTCAGCTCGCTGACCGCTGACGCCTGACATCAGGTCCTGCTTTCGCTCCTGATGCCCCATGGAGCCCATCACTTTCCCCACCAGCAATGGTGGGGAAACGCACAACAACCCCCAATAACCAAGGAGTATCGATGAAACGTATGAAAAACCTGGGACTGTTCCTGGCCGCCGTTTGTTTGCTGGCCGGTTCAGCGACGCAGGCTCGCGCACAGGAATGGTCCGCCGCCCAGAAGGAAGTCTGGAAGAATGTTGAAACGTACTGGAAGTTGGGCGCTGACAAAAACCTCGAAGGTTTTCTCGCCTATTTCCACGACGACTATGTCGGGTGGGATCAGCAGACGCCCCTGCCCACTACCAAGGCCGAGCTGCGGAAATGGATCGAGCACGACTTCAAGACGAACGACGTCGTGCTTTACGAGATCAAGCCGGTAGCCATCAAGATCCACGGCGACTTCGCGTTCGTCGACTACTACTACTCCCAGATCACGAAGGGCACCGAGGGCAAGGAGAAGTCCGAGTCCGGCAACTGGACGGACATCCTGATGAAGCAGGGCGACAAGTGGGTGTTGATCGGCGACCATGGAGGGAAGACCTCCAAAGACTAGGAGTCAGGACCAGTGTCTCCGATTTCAGCCCCAACGCTTCCGGTTGGGGCTTTTTTTCGGAACTCTGAGCCGACGGAGAAGGAATTCATGGGGAGGAGCGTACGGGAGACAGTCTGGTTCTGCGTGCGATACGCCCAGACCGGATGCCAAGGCGTGTCTTCAAACCGCCAGTCATAGCGCAAGGCCGAGGTGTGGACCGGGCTGTTCAGGGCCACGGAACCACGCTCAAATTTACGACCCTCTAACAGGATTAGGGTTGCTGGACATGGGCAGAGGTAATTAACCTATATCTGCCATCGTGCTAGGGGTAGTTCATATGATCTAATTCTATGAATAAGGTCCCTCGTTCCAGCAAGGGCTTCACCCTTGTTGAAATCATGATTGTCGTTGTCATCATCGGCCTGCTGGCCGCGATGGCCATTCCTGCGTTCCAGAAAGTGCGCGTCGCCACCCAGGACAAGGCAATATTGAACAACATGCGCCAGCTCGCCGCGGCGGCCGATCAGTACTTTCTGGTGAACGGCACGTCCACGGCGGTTCTTCTCGATCTGGTTGGCTCCTCGGCTTACATCAAGACGCTCAATACCGTGGCCGACGAAAGCTATCCGGCCGCCTACACTCAAGCCACCGCCATCACGGTGACCGGCATCGCGGGTGCCCGCACGCTCACCTACGGGCTGTGAGTTGGGGGGCCCGTCTCCATGCGCTGACACGCGGGCGGAGATTGGTGCCAGGAGCGGGGGTCGAACTCCGACTGCATCGCGAGCAAGCCCACGACCAACTCCGCCGAAGCGGCGGGGCTGTTCTACCTGCCATGGATCAGTGGCAGAAATAAGCCACTACCTTGCGGTGGTTTTCCCATGACTTCAATTGACGTTCCCAAGCGCGGGCCTCATCCAGCGAGGCACACTCCCGGCTTGTGATCAGCTCGATCTCCCGGCGCAGACGCCTCGTGGAATGGGTTTTTCCTGCTTTGTATTCTTGGAGCCGGCGTTCGAGATCGTTGGTCGATCCCAAATAGTGGCGCCCGTTGGATCCTCGCAATAGGCAAACTCACGCCATATCAAGACTGGTGCCAGGGGCGGGAGTCGAACCCGCGACCAAAGGCTTATGAGTCCTCTGCTCTACCACTGAGCTACCCTGGCGGAATGGGAAACGGGAATAAGTCATCCGCTTCCCGAAAAATCCAGTCCAAAGTTGGCCACAACAGGCAACACGCCGATCAAATACCCTGCCCGCCACGCGCCCGCTCCTCTCCCGCTGTCGAGGGCAGGCCCTCCTTCCCCCTCCCGCTTCCCGGGCCTGTCGTCAGATATTTGTCATTTAATAGATGACAAACCTCCGCTGCTGGCTCCCCGCCTGCTTTTCCCCCGCCGTCCAGAACACGCGCTACTCGGTCCCTGCCGCCGCATCTTTGTCATTTAATAGATGACATCGATTCAAGGGGCGTGCAGAAAGGCGGTCATGAGCATACAAATGGTTGGTCGGCGCTGGTACATCGATCTCCCGGCGGAGGCGCTCGTCGCGCTGGCGCGTGAATCGATCAAGGCAGCGCGCAGGCTGGCGAAAATCCCCCGGCGCCAGCGCCGGGGGCAGACCTTGAGACCGGGACCCGATACCCCATTGTGGAACGAGCTGGCCCGCGCCGTTGAAAGCCATCTCAACCGTCGCGGCGAAAAGGTCCGACTGGCCCGCCTCCTGGGCATCACGCGCCAGCGTCTGCACCTTTTGATCGTGGCTAAGACGGCTTATCCCGATGCGGAACGCGCGCTGTTGTTGCTCGTCTGGCTGCAAGCCCGCCGCCGGGGGCGGGATCTGACGTAGCGGAGAACACGCGAGTTCATGCTATCCCCTTTGCCTTTTTTCACCTGCAGAGGCGTGGCGGTGGAAACCGGCGGCGAGGAGCCGGGTGAATGGGTCCGTGCAACTTAGTCTTGCTGAGGCACGCCAGATGAAGGAGTTTAGCGCGGCCGGTATTGCGCGTAGTTGGCGGCGACCGCGGAAAAGTGGTCCTTGAAGGGGGTTGTCACCGGGAGCGAATCTGCGTCCGAGATGTGCCGCGGCTGAAGGCGCGCATCAAACCCGTCCGGCGGCGGTGGGTCGGTTTATGTAGGTCGGGCTTCATGGGCCAAGTGACAGTAAATGGGGAACAGTTTGGGTCATGGTTTTGTGTGCCACGGGACAAGGCGGCAGTTGAGTTTACGGGTGGCGAGCAGCGGTTGCTGGGTTGGGTTGCGCCGTTGGAGAGCGTAAACGTTGACGCGTTGCCGATCTACCGACACCTCGCAGCGCACAAGTCGATGGGCCCAGTGGGCGCCGACCTGGAGGGACTGAGCAAACAGGACGACCGCGCTGCGGTCGTCGAGTCGGCGCAGTAGCTGCACCTTGCTTTCCGCCGGAGCCTCGCGGACCTCGCCCCTGCCAGGGGCGACGACCGGGCGTGGGCTGGCTGCGGTCCTGCCGCGCAATGTAGGCCTGTACGAAGGCGGTGCTGCGTTTACGCAATGCCGTGTGATTGCGGTGACGCCAGCGCCGCCACACCCGCTCCTGCCAACGGCGGTTGTAAGCTTCGATGCCAGCTTGGAAGCCAAACTCATACGGCGGGGTGAAGACCGGGGTGACGCCGACGCACAGGCACCAGTGGACCAGTCGCCCCAGATAAGCCCGCTGGGCGTGGGCCCCGCTGAAGACGGTATCATTGTCGCATTGCAGGTAAGCCGGTCGGCCCCACCGCTGCCAGTGCTCGCGGAGACCACGCAGCACCGCGTCGGTCCGCACGCGGGGCTGCGGCCAGGAAGCCGCCAGCCGCCCCCAGAGCGAGAGTGCATTGAGCACTTCCACGGCGGTGGCGCCGCGGAGCTGCAGACCCTCCACGATGTCGATTTGGTCCAACTCCGCCCGGCCGCACGCCACGTCCGGCAGATACCAGCCCTTGGGTGGAGGCGGCCGCCGCCATCTTTCCTGCCCGCTCAGACCGCGGCTCGCCAGAATCCGGGCGATCGTGCGCGCGCTGGGTGCCCGCTGGCCGGTCTGCTGCAGCCAGCGTCGGATGGCTTCGGGCCCATGTTCCCCCAAGGCGTCGTGGGCTTGCAGCCGCCGCCGCGCCCGCACGATGGTCCGCACCACCACCGCTGGCGTGCGCCAGGCGGGCTGCCGATTGCCGCGCGGTCGGTCGGCCCAATCCATCCGCGCGAGTTCGCACCCTTTGGCCCGTTGCACCCAGCGCGCTACCGTATGCACGCTCACCCGCCAGCGCCGTGCCGCCTCGCGGTAGCTGTGGCCCCGGCGGACCCACCCCACCAGCGCTTCCCTCCATCTCGTCCCGGTTTCATTTCTTCCGCCTGTGCACGGCCATTCCTATCATCAATCCACGAGAAGGAGGGGCTCCGCCCCTCCTTGCCTCCCCAGCGCTGTGGCGCCCGTCAAGCCGATCAGCTGTTCCCCGTTTACTGTCACTTGAGTGTTCCCCATTTACTGTCACTTGGCCCTTCATGCCCGACACCAATACGCATCGACATCACTCTGTCGGGGATTCCGCCTTCGCCAAGGCTATGGAGGGACAAGAAACCCCGACCTACAGTGACGGTTCAGTCCAAGCAAACTGACCCATCACCCCGGAGGCCGGCGTAAGAAATCAGGTCATGCTCCGGGACGCCACGAGGGACCCTTCGTTCCCTGAACAACGGTTTGTCATCTAATAGATGACAAACCTACCCTGCCCGCCACGCGCCCGCTCCTCTCCCGCTGTCGAGGGCAGGCCCTCCTTCCCCCTGCCGCTTCCCGGACCTGTCGTCAGATATTTGTCATTTAATAGATGACAAACCTCCGCTGCTGGCTCCCCGTCGCGACGGACCCGCTGAATCCGCCATCCGTTTCTCCGCGGTCAGTTTCTCCTCCGCCCGCTGCCTCACCGTTCGGTTCTCCACCACCCCGCCGGATAACTTGTCAACTAATAGTTGACAAGTGGTGAACCGGCCATGCCCGGAATGGGGGCCAGCCACCGGCGGCCTGCGCGCCGCGATGGAGACGGCCTGCGGCCACCGGGGACTCGGCGGGCTGCCCACGCAGGACGGCACCGACTGCGTCTGCGCCATCGACCTCCGCTGCCTGCTCCCGCCTGCGCCTTCCCCGCCGTCCAGGGCAGGCCCTCCTTCCCCCTCCCGCTTCCCGGGCCTGTCGTCAGATATTTGTCATTTAATAGATGACAAACCTCCGCTGCTGGCTCCCCGCCTGTTCCTTCCCCGCCGTCCCCCAGCCTTCGCTATGACCGGTGGTCGTTTTTTGAAGCTCCTGCGACAGCCACTGGGCGGCTTCCTCAAGAATGGCACCGGGGGCAAGCATGTGGCCTCCCGGGAATTCGATCCAATGAGTCTTCCAGCCCAGGCTCTCCAGAAACAGACGGTTCTTCTTCATCTGCTCATAACGAAAATCCGTCGGGCTCGCCACGAAGACCGCGATCTTGCCGTGCGGCGGATGGGGCCAGGTCGGTTGATCTTCAGCCATCATCCCGGTGTTGATGATCACCGCCGCGAACAGCTCGGGATGCAGATAGGCGAGGTAGTGGGAGGCCATTCCGCCACCGGATAGTCCGGTGGCAACGATCCTGGATTTGTCCACGGGGTATTCCGCGCCCACTGATTTGATCGCCGCAATCAACGGGGGAACCACGCCCGCGTAAGGAACTCCGTTTCGAGACGTCTTCGAGGCATACAGCAGCCACTTGTGCTTCTCGACCACCGGTTGCCAAGCCCGGATCATGCCCCAGGCATCCGCCGTGGGAGACAGTGCCACGAGCAAAGGATGCCTGCTCTGCAGGTCCAACTCGCTCGGGACATAAAGCACGTATTCCCCGGTCTCGATGACCTTCGGTCTTTTTTCTTCGGGGAGATTCCGCCAGGCCTCGGTGACTGCCTGGCTGGACGCGACCGCTGATCGGGTCAGAGGGTTCTGCTGAGCCACCACACCCGCCAGGAGCAGGACCAGCGCCCCTCCGATTAGCAATCGCATCCGCCGGCCCTTCATCATTTCAACCCTCGCGCTTTATAGGACAACACCCATGGAAGAGCTGTTGTCGCAGGTCCAGTCCGGGGTGGCGAGCCACCGAGCTCGCCCGGACTGGACCGAGGCAGCGGCGGTGGGGTGGCGGGAGAAGCAGGCATGGTTACTTTGGCCTTGGCTCATGAATGAATCCTCCGATGTCGTCAACGACGACGCTCCTATAAGGCCTTCGCGACCGGGATTGTAGAGCCTGAGTCCGGTGGCATCATGGGCGGCGTACTGCTTTCAGATGCATCCCATGAAAACGATCCCTGCCCCCCGCTGGCGGCTCGCCGTCCTGTGCCTCGCTTGCACCGTACTCGCCGTCTCCGGCGCCCTGGCTGCGCCGCCCGCGACCCCGGACCAGCTCCCGCCCGTGCTAACCATTCCCCCCGCGGCCCAAGCGTCGGCACATTTCGACGCGGAAGCCGCGACGAACGCCTATCTGGCGCAACTCCCGGCGGAGGCGAAGACGCGCTCCGACGCCTACTTCGAGGGTGGATACTGGCTGATCCTGTGGGATTTTCTCTACGGCGCGGCGATTTCCCTGCTCTTGCTGTCTCTGCGCTGGTCGGCCGGCATGCGCGACCTAGCCGAGCGGATCACGCGGTTCAAGGCGCTGCAGTCCCTGATCTACTGGGCGGAGTACCTGCTGGCCACCACGGTGCTGGGCTTCCCGCTGGTCGTGTACGAGGGTTATTTCCGCGAACACCAATACGGCCTGGCGACCCAGACCTTCGGTCCCTGGATGTTCGACCAGTTCAAGGGACTGCTGGTCGGGCTGGTGATCGGCGGACTCATCACCATGGGACTGTTCGCCGTGGTGCGCCGCCTGCCGCGGACGTGGTGGATCTGGGGCGCCGTGGTGGCCATGGCCTTCATGGCGGTGGGGGTCATGATCGCGCCGGTCTACCTGGTCCCGATCTTCAACAAGGTGACCCGGCTGGATGATCCCAAGATCACGGAGCCCATCCTGAGCCTGGCGCGGGCGAACGGCATCCCGGCGCACGACGTGTATGTGGTCGACGCCTCGCGCCAGACCACGCGCATCAGCGCCAACGTGAGCGGCCTCGGCCACACCATGCGAATCACGCTGAACGACAACCTGCTCCGGCGCGGCACGCCGGAAGGGATCCAGGCCGTCATGGGGCACGAGATGGGGCATTACGTGCTCAACCATGTTTACAAGATCCTGATGTTTTATCTGATCGTATACGTCACGGGATTCTCCCTGCTGAAATGGGGACTGGACCGGTGTCTGCGGCGGTGGGGGGAGCGGTGGCGGATCCGGGGCGTGGGCGATCTCGCCGTCCTGCCGCTGGTGATGCTGCTCGTGTCCATTTTCTTCTTCGTCCTGACCCCGGTGACGAACACCCTCTCCCGCACCATAGAGACGGAAGCCGACATCTTCGGGCTCAACGCCAGCCGCCAGCCGGACGGCTTTGCGCAGATCCTCCTCCAGCTCTCCGAATATCGGAAGATGCGCCCCGGACCGGTCGAGGAATGGATCTTTTTCGACCATCCCAGCGGACACACCCGGATTCTCGCGTCGATGCGCTGGAAGGCCGAGAATCTCAAGCTCACGCCTCCGCCGCCGCCGGTCACGCCGGCGGCACCGCATCCCGCAGCGGTGAATTGACAGCGAGGCTCAGGTCGCCGCGCAAACCCGTCGATACAGTTCCTCGTAACGCGGCACGATGACGTCGGCGGAAAAGAACTCCCGCGCGCGCTGCCGGGCGGCCTGTCCCAGCGCCAGCCGGCGCGCCGGATCCCGGATCAGCGATTCGACCGCGTAAACGAGCGCGTCAACATCGCCGGCCGGCACCAGCAGGCCGGTCGTGCCTGACGTCACGACCTCGGAAATTCCGCCCACCGCCGTCGCGACACACGGGCACGCAAAACACATCGCCTCGAGGAGGCTCAGGCAGAAGCTTTCCAGGTCCGACGTGAACAGACCCAAATCGGCGGCCTGAAGGTAATCCTCGATCGCACTGACCCGCTCGCGCACGATCACGCGATCCGTCAGACCCAGCCGGCGGACATCTTCGACATAGGGCGCGAAATCGCTGCCGGCGAGAATCACGAGCTTGAACGCTTCGCGCGGACGGATGCGGGCGGCGGTGGCGAGCAGCAGGTCGATACGCTTGAGCGCGCGGAGATTCGACGCGTGCAGCAGCACCACCTCGCGGTCCACGCCGAGTTCGCGCCTCACCTCCTCCCGCGTGCGCCGCGGCGGCTGCGGCTCAAAGAAATTGTGGATCACCTCGATCGGCCGGTCGACCGCCAGCACCCGGCGGGTTTCCCGCTCCAGCCAGGCGGAGACGGCGGTGACCGCATCCGAGCGCATCAGGGCGTGGCGGATGGCCGGGCCGTAGCCGGGGTCGCGCCCCAGGAGCGTGGTGTCGGTGCCGTGCAGCGTGGTGATCACCTTGGGGCGCCGGTCGGCCGGGAGCATGGAGCACGCCAGCAGCGCGGCGGTCGCGTGCGGCACCGCGTAGTGCGCATGCAATACGTCGAGTCCGTGGTCGCGGCTGACCTCCGCCATCTTCACCGACAGGGGCAGGGTGTAGTCGGGATATTTGAAGAGGTCGTAGGTGTTGATCTGGACGGGGTGAAACGACACGCGCGGCTCGTTGACCGGCATGCGGAACGGCTGCTCATAACTGATGAAGTGCACCTCGTGCCCGCGTTTCGCCAGCTCCTCGCCCAGCTCCGAGGCGAGGATGCCGCTGCCGCCCACGGTCGGATAGCAGGTGATGCCGATCTTGAGTGGCCGCCCGCGGTCCATGTCAAAATTGCCGCGCCGAGCGGCCGAGCTGTTGCAGCGACTCGAAGATCAGCGTGTCGTTCGGAAACAACGGGATGGCGAAACTGACGCCCGCCCGCTGGCCGTGCATGGAGGCGCGGGCCATTTGCAGCGCGGCGTATTCCTTGGTTTTGGCCTGCGATTGATGCGCCTGCATCGCCTCCCACCAGGTGGCGGCCACGCTTGTCACGTCGATCAGCACCGCCGACCGGTCCGCCGGCTCGGCCTCGACGGTGACGGCGTAGAAAAGCAACTGCTGGATCGCATGGGCGGGCCATTGCCTGAGTTCCTTGACGCCGCCGTAGCGCGCCAGGCGCGCGGCGTCACGCACCATCCGGCCGACCGCGATGTGGTCGGGGTGCTGGTTCCCAACCGGAGTCGGAGCGAGCACCACCGCCGGCCGCACCCGCCGGATGATCGCCGCCAGCTTCAACGTGCGCACGACGCTCACCTCGAGGTGCGCATCGCCGCCGAAACCGACGAACTCGAGCGTGGCCCCGAGCAGCGCCGCGCTTTTCCTGGCTTCGGCCGTGCGCTGCGCCGGCGTGCCGTTCGTGCCGGCTTCGCCGCGCGAGCAGACGACAAAATACGCCGCGCAGCCGGCCTGCGTCTCGCGCGCGATCACACCGCCGCAGCCGAACTCAATATCGTCGGGATGGGCGCCAAACGCCAGAATGGTCGTGAGGTCAGGCTGGAATTTCGGTGTACGCTTCATCGGAACGATCGATCGGATCCCGCCTCACATAGGTGATCTCCGGCGCGTCCTCCTTGCGCAGATAGTCCTGCTCGCTGGCGCCCGCCACATAATGCGTGCAATGCACGACGGACTGCATCCAGCGGAGGCGGGTATCGCGCGTGGGGCTGACCTGTTCCGGGGTGAAGTTGCGCATGGGGAGGGTCACGTAGGAATCCCCACCTTCATGCAGCTTGAGCCGGCCGTCAAGGAACCGGGCGCGCACGATTTCGCCCTCGTACGGCACGTCCACGAAGAAATCCGGCACGGCGCACGCCGCGCGCCGCACGGCCGCATCACTCGAGCGGACCACCTCGACGCCGTCGAGCAGGCCCATGCGGCGGTACATTTCGAGGCAGAAATCGGCGACCGTGGTGGCGGCGACCTGTTTGAAGGCCTCCACCCAAGGCGCGCCGACGAACGCGGGAAGCTGCCGGGCCAGGTTGTCGCACCAGCCGGCGGGCACGCGCTTCAGGTAGAGCGGCGAGTATTTGCGCTGCAGCCGGTTCGCGAACGCGAAATTGACCCGCAGCGGCGCGCCGGTCTGGCGATGGCGCAGGCAGGTCTGGGTTTCGCGCGGGTCGTGGTCGCTGTCGTGGTAGAAGAACACGATTCGGCCGCCGAGCTCCGCCTGCAGCCGCCGCGCCGTGGCGAGCTTGGCGTAGAGAAACCGGCGCGGGAAAATGCCGCACGGCTGCTGGCCGAAACAGATGACGGGGCTGGAGGTCATGTCCGAATCGTCTCACGCCAAGACGCCAAGACGCCAAGCGTCAGAAATCGGGGAAACACCAAGGCATGTCATTCTGAGCGGAGCGAAGAATCCAGCGGCCCCACCGCTCCCCGGAACCGCTCTGGATCCTTCGCTTCGCCCAGGATGCCGGGGAGAGCGCAAACACATTTTTCGGGAGCAGCCGAAAGGCGGCCGGATCCTAGGAGCTGGACGACAGGGCGTCATGGCGCGGGTACCGGCTCGGCGCGCTCGCGCGGCCCCCGCACGGCCTGGAGGATCAGGCTGAACCCCATGCACGCCGCGCAGCCGATGAAGTTGTACCAGAGATAGGAAATGCTGAGCGAGAAGTAGAGGACGAACACCAGCGCCTGGGCCGCCAGCGCCGCCCAGAACACCGCCGTGCCGCCGACCCGGCGCAGGAAAAACGCCACGAGAAAGATCCCCAGCACCACGCCGTAGAAGATTGAGCCGAGGATGTTCACCGCCTGGATGAGATTCTCCACGAGATTCGCGAACAGGGCGAACGCAATCGCCATCAGCCCCCAGAAGACGGTGAACCATCGCGAAGCGGCCACGTAGTGCGCGTCGGAGGCACCGCGCCGGACGTGCCGGTAGAGATCGACCGTGGTGGTCGCGCCCAGCGCGTTGAGCTCGCCGGCCTTCGACGAGAGGGTCGCGGCGAAAAACACCGTCACCAGCAGGCCGATGATGCCGTGGGGCAGATGGTCGAGGATGAAGGTAATGAACACGTAGTCGCCGTCGTTCGTCTGGGTCCGGGGATCGGCGGCGTGCAACACGGTCTGCGTCTCCGCGCGGGCCGCCGCGCCGCGCTCAAGTTCAGCCAGCGCCGCCGCGCGCGCGGCTGCCTCGGCGGGCCGGTCGCCCGCGTGCCGGGCGTCGAGCCAGGCGAGGAGGTGCTGCCGTTCCCGGGCGTGGGCGGCGGCATAATCGGTCTCCAGGGCACGCAGCCGCTCACCCGCGCCGTGCTCCGCCTGCTGTTTCCAGGCCACCTGGTTGAAGAACACCGGCGGCCGCTCGAATTGATAGAAAACGAAGATCAGCACGCCCAGCAGCAGGATGAAGAACTGCATGGGAATCTTGCAGACGCCGTTGAACATCAGGCCGAGCCGGCTCTCGCGCAGCGACGCGCCGGTGAGGTAACGCTGGACCTGGGACTGGTCGGTGCCGAAATAGGACAGCGCGAGAAACATCCCGCCCAGCACGCCGGACCAGAACGTGTAGCGCCGGTCGAGGTTGAGCGAGAAGTCGACCGCCTCGAGCTTGTGCAGGCCGCCGGCCAGCGCGAGCGCGTCGGTGAAGCCGAGGCCGGTGGGCAGCCGGGCGAGCAGGACGACGAACGCCGTGATCATCCCGGCAAAGATGACCCCGATCTGGTATTTCTGGGTCAAATTCACCGCGTCGCTGCCGCCGGCTGCGGTGTAGATCACCACGAGCAGCCCGCTGGCCACGATAGTCAGGTCGAGCCGCCAGCCCATCATGGTGGAAAGCACGATGGCGGGAGCGTAGATGGTGATGCCCGCGCCCAGCCCGCGCTGCACAAGAAACAAGCCCGCGCCGAGCAGCCGCGTTTTCCCGTCGAAGCGCCGGCCGAGGTATTCGTAGGAGGTGTAGACGTTGAGCCGCCGGTAAATCGGCAGAAAAAAGACCGCGATGATGATCAGCGCCAGCGGCGCGCCAAAATAGTTTTGGACGAACCCGACCCCGTCCTCATAGCCCTGGCCCGGGATCGAGAGAAAGGTGACCGCGCTCGCCTGCGTGGCCATGACGGAAAGGCCGACGGTCAACCAGCGCGCGTCGCCGGTGCCCTTGACATAGGCGGCCAGGTCGCGGCGCCCGCGCGTCTGCCACATGCCGTACGCGGCAATGCCCACGAGCGTGCCGAACAGCACGAGGTAATCGAGCAGGTTCATCGCGAAAACAGCCGCGTGAACCACGCCAGCAGCCCCACGTAGACGACAAAGCAGCCGAGGACGAAAAGGTATACCGCGCGCCACGTGCGGAACCCGGGCAGCCCCGGATCTCCGGAATCAGGCGCGCCGCCGCCGCCGCCCGGCGGCGGGGTGGACTCGGGCGCAGCGGGCGGTTTCATTGGAAAGGAGGAAGGCGCGTCATCCCAACGCGCCGGTTCGATTCCAGCGCAACGGGGCGCGCCGGGTCAAGGACCTAGCCTTCGCGCGAGGCTACGGCGGGCACCGTAACCCGCCCTGCCTCGGCGATCCTCGTCAAGCTCAACGGCATCATTTTCCCAGCGAGACCAAGTTGGCGAAGAGCCGGTACGCGCCGGGCACCCCGGCGGGCAGTTGCCGGAAGAACGCCAGGCCGGTGTAGACGAAATAGCCGCGGCCGTACTGCGCGACGAGCAGGCTGCCTTGTTTCGGCTGCTCACCCGGGTCATTACAGGCCAGGATCGGCGTGAAGTGCGCGTCCCACTGGCTGGCGAAATAAAGTCCGCGTTCCTGCACCCAGCCCTCGAAATCTGCGCTCGTGATTTTGTTCGGGATGTTCAGGGCCGGATGATCCGGGGCGAGCAAGGTCATCGGTGCCCGCTCGTCGGTCACCCGTTCGCCCGAAATCTTCAGGTCGTACGGCGCGAGCTTCGTCGCCGACAGGCCGTTCGGGTTGTTGTACTGCACGATGACGGTGCCGCCCGCCTCGGCGTAGGCAAAGAGCGCGGGCAACTGCGGCGCCAGGTCGGTTCGGACGTTGAATGCGCGAATGCCGATCACGACGGCGTCCAGGTCATTTAACCGCTGCGGGACGAGGTCCGCCCCCGTCAGCCGCGCAACCGTGTAACCCATCTCCTCCAGGCTCTCGGCCACGTTGTCACCGGCGCCGGGCAGATAGCCGATGCGGTGGCCGCGGATGGCCAGCTCGAGATCCACCGCCTTCAGGCGGGCGGGTGACTGGAGCAATTGCACGGGCACATGGGCGTAGCGAATCTCCACCCGCTGCGCGGCGTAGCGCCGGCCGCCGATCTCCACTTCCGCCCCGATGTCCGCCGCGGCCGGCTGCGCCGGGGCGGTGACGGTGAACTTGAGACGCACGTGCTCCCCGACTGCGGCCAAGCGGAACGGCTGGATCGCGGGGATGACCGTCCAGCCGGCGGGCATCAGCAGGTGCGCCGCGCCCGCCGCGCCGGCGCGGTAGGCGGTGATCTCCAGCTCCACGGGGCGCACCGCCCCTGGCGCGAACAGCTTGACCTCGGATCCGAAGCGCAGGGACACCGGCGCCACCACCACCAGCCGGCGAAGGGTTTCGCCGGTCGCGGGATCGCCGGTTACTTGCACCGGTTCATCACGGACGACCAAGGTCTGGCCGCCGATGTCGAACTCATCCTCGACAGGGAATGCGGGTGGATTCTCGGGCCGGCCGATCAGCGCAGGATCGTCGACCCGGAACATCCCGACCGTGCCCTCGGCGCGGAGCCAATACGGCTGGCTCAGCGGAGCATCGGCCGGGAGAATCTCCGTCATCTCGCGGGCGGTCACCTCGCCGGGCGGCAGGTCCAGCGCGTGACTGGGCGGGCGGGCGATCCCCGGGTAGCGCACCCCCACCCAGCGGACGGGAGCAACGTCCGACCGCACCAGCGCGGTGTGGCGCAGGTGGAGGGTTTCACCCGGGGCGACTTCGGCGTCGGGCACGACGGTTCTGACAACGAGACCGAGGCACGCCTGCACGATGTGGTCGAGTTGGCGGCGCTTTTCCTCCACCACCGGATCGGCCGGCAGCGCCGCGAGGCGGCGGCGCAGCGCCAGCAACGCCGGCACACTGGCGGCGGGCGCCTGCAGATTGAACTGCGTGATGGCTTCGTCCGCCAGGCGGCCGATCTCCGTGCCGCCGGGCACACGGCCCCACGTGGTGTCGATGCCGTCCATGATGTCCGTGGCGGCCGGTTCGCCGCCCAGCAACTGGAACAACTCGAGTCTGGGCCCGCGGTTGGCGGAGGCGGTGAAATTGCCCAAACCCTGGGTCTTGTGCATCGCGCGGCTGCGCGCTGCGATGGCGGCGAACGCCTCGCCGGACACCGGGTCATCGCCGCCGACGTCCAGCCGCAGGAGGCCGGGCTTGTCCGTGCCCTCGGGGGTGCGCCCGAAGTTGGCCCCGAAGCCGTTGAGGAGAATGCGCCGGGGTTGCCAGACCGTGAGTGTGCTGAGCTGGTCGGGAAACGCCTGCGGATCGCCAGCGAGTTTGAAGGCCTCCACCGCCAGCACGGCCGACGCCGTGTGATGGCCGTGGGTCTGGCTTGGCTCGGGGGGGAAGCGCGTAATGAGCACGTCCGGCCGGAACTCGCGGATGACGCGCACGATGTCGGACAGCACCTGCTGGCGGTCCCAGATGCTGAGGGTTTCGCGGTAATCCTTCGAAAACCCGAAGTCGATGGCGCGGGAGAAAAACTGGCGTCCGCCGTCGATGCGCCGGGCGGCGAGCAGCTCCTGGGTGCGGATGACTCCCAGCGTCTCGCCCAGTTCAGGGCCGAGCACGTTTTGCCCGCCATCGCCACGGGTCAGCGAGAGATAGGCCGTGCGGTAATGACGTCCGCGCGACAGCCAGGCGATGAGCTGCGTGTTCTCGTCGTCGGGATGCGCCGCGACGTAAAGCACGCCGCCCAGCTCGCGAAAGCTGCGCAGATCCTGCAGAATCGCCGCGGCGGCCGGCGGTTCGGGCGCGGCGGTCGCATGGACGGCGGCGAGGACGACGAAACCGGCCACGAGCGGGAATCGCCGGCCCAGGCACCGCGCCGGCCCAGGCAGCAGACGGCTGGAATTCATCAGCGCAGGCTGGCGATGAGCGCCTCGTTCTTGCGGGTGTATTCGTCCTTGGCCGGGCCGGTGTCCTTGGCCGCCAGCGCAATCGACTGCCGGGCGGTGGCGATCGCGCCGTCTTTGTCGCCCATCTTGGCCAGGATGCTCGCCTTGTGGTAAAGCAGGTAGTACGCGTCGGGCTGCGCGGCGATGGCGGCGTCGATCCAGGCGGAGGCCTTTTTCAGGTCGAGGTCGTGATCGCGATAAAACATTGCGGCCTGCGCGTAAGGTTTTTTGGCGGCGTCCGAGGCCATCACGGCTTCGATCTGCGGCACGAGGGTGGAGACGACATCGACCTCGAGCTTCACGGGCACCCGCCAATCGGCCCAGATCAGGTTGAGCGTGGCCGACTCGTCGCGAATGTCGTTGATGTCGATCGTGAAGGTCTCGACCGGATCCGCGAGCGCCACCGGCTTGGCCTTCACGCGCAGGACGTCGTTTTCCTGCTTGTATTGATAGGCGCCCCACTGTTTGGCGGCCTTTTGCAGAATGATGGTCCACTCGTCCAGACCGGGAATGGTGAAGAGCTCATAGGTGCCCGCGTCGAGGTTGCTTCCCTGCAGCTTGACCGGCGTGCTGAAGCTGATCCGGGTCGCGCTGTTGGCGCCCGTGCGCCAGACGATGCCGTAGGGATCGAGATTGCCGACGACCACGCGGCCTTTGAGGCCGGGGCGACAATAATTGATCTCTATGTCGGTAAGGCCGACGCGCTGCTTGAGCGTGGCGGCCGGGCTGGGGATGGGGAACTGAAGCTTCGGGGCCGGCAGCGTCTGGGCGGCGAGACTGCCGGCGACGATCAGCGCGGAGAGGAGCACGAGTCCGGGGCGGAACAGGGGAGTAATCATGGAAGGAATGGGTTGGAGTTACTTTTTGACGGTAAAGGGCAGGGAGAACTGCGTGGTCTCCCACATGATCTTGATCACGCCACCGCCGGTGGCCTTGTCGTTCTCGATGGCGATGGTGAGTTGATCGACATCCTTATCCAGTGTGGACTTGGTCAAATCCACCCGGGCGAGATCGTGAGTCTCATCCACCGGTACGCCCCATTTGCCGATGTTCGTGCTGAACGCCAGTTGCGTGGGTCCCTTTTCCGATGGGATGGTGTAGAGGGTATAGGCGCCGGCGGGAATCATCGTCTCGCCGATCGAGAGCGGCTGCTGCGTGATGAGCAGGGTGGCTTCGTCAGCACCCAGGCGGTCAGCCTTGTCCCACTTCACCAGTCCTCCCCAGATCTTCCGGGGTTCGCCGGTTTTGGGATCCTTGGTGTAGGGACGACCGTAGGTGATGGTGATGCGGTTTCCCGTGTGCCGATCGCCGATGACCGTGCTGATCGTCTCGTGCGGACTGATGCCGCCAGTAGAGGCCGCGCGCTTTTGCTGGTTTTGCTGGGCCGACAGAGGCAGGGCGCCGAGAAGGGCGGCTGCCGCGATCATATGCGTGAGTCTGAGTTTGTGCATGATATCTCCTACCGGATGAGCCGGTTTGTGCGGTTGGATGCGATTGAAAAGGTGTTGCTGGTGGGTTGTCGGCAGTGGCCGGGGTCATGGGCTGGCCGGAACCGCCGCGGAAAAATACCGTGCATGGCCATGCGCCGATCTTCTAAAGGGAGAAGTGAACAAAATAAAGTCAAGGAGGCGTATGTCGAGACCGGCTGACCTTGCCGGCGGTCGCCGGGAGGCGTCAAGCAGGCGCCCATCCTTCGTGCTTCCTCCGTGGATCCTTCATTCTCGGCTCGCACCAGCGGTGCGCTTCGATTCGGCGCATCCGCAGTGACCCATGACGCAGATCCGATGCACCCGGCACTGGATTACGCTCTCACGCGCGTTACCCTTCCCCCGTAAAGAGTTCCGTGGGTCGAGGCGCATACCAGTACCGATCGATTTGCCAGATACTGTCCCAGGCTTAATAGTCTGACCAGGCGGCCGGAACCAGGGAAGCAAGGCTGCTTAAGCCTGCGAGAAGAAAACCAATGAGCCTGGAAAATTACGATTTTGCCTTTGCTTCTTCAAAATCCCCCCGCCAAATAACGACCATCTGAAACGGCATTCCTTCTCTCGGGCATTGCTGACCACCCCGCGAAACCCAAAATCCACCCGACCTCATCAAACATCTGATGCTGGATCTTCAATAAAATGCCGGGGAATGCGCCCCATCGTCCGAAAATCAAGGAATCTTTTGCTACCAGTGCTGTCCAAGGAATGTAACGAGCGGCGTCTTAACTGAGTAGAACCTCCATCGCCATGTTGCGCGATACTCTCCCAACCAGAAGGAATCAGTTCAACCCGGCGCCGCAGCCCACGCATGGCACCCTTGCCTGGCGGCCGTGGTGGCCGCGGGCCGGACTGGCCCTGAGTGCGTTGCTGCTGCTCGGCTTGCCAATCAACCTGCGCGCCGCCGTGAGCCCTCCTCCGCGGGTGCTGAGCCCCGAGAGCATCAAGGAAATTCCCGCCGAGCAGGCCGCGACGGCGGATCAACATCCGGCCCGGATCCTGCGCATGGCCTTGTCGGCGGACGAAACGGCCGCGCCGATGGAAGTCGAGGTGGCGCTCAAGATGCGGAACTTCGCCGAGCTCCAGGCGCGGGTGGCCCGCGGCGAGATCATTCCCCGCGAGGAAATGGCCGCCAAGTATTTCCCCTTGGCCGCCGATTACGAAGCCATGGCCGCCTGGCTCACCGCGCAGGGCCTGACGGTCACGCGCGACGACACCATGCGGCTCTCCCTCTTTGCCCGCGGCACGGTCAGTCAACTGAGGCAGGCCTTCCAGGTGGATTTCGCCCGGGTAACCTACGAGGGCGCCGAATACACCTCGGCCGTCACGGCGCCCAGTCTGCCCGCCGCCTTGGCGCCGTCGCTGGTGGGCGTCAACGGCCTGCAACCCCACCTGCGGCCGCGCAAGATGGCCACCGGACTCGTAGCGCAGAAAGCTTCGCTGGCATCCCCCAATGCGCCACCTTATCTGCCTCGCGAGATCCTCAAGGGTTACAGCGCCGACACCACGAACCTGACCGGCGCGGGGCAGACCATCGCCATCGTGATCGATACGTACCCACTGGACAGCGACCTGACAACGTTTTGGAGCCGGTGCGGCGTCAACCGGTTGCCGAACAGCAGCGTTCAGCATTTCCAAGTGTCCGGCACACCCACGCCGCCCAATCCTGCGAGCCTGGACTCAAGTGGAGTGCCCATTGGCACCGAAGCTGTTATCGATGCAGAATTGACCAGTTCCATCGCCCCCGGCGCCAACATCCGGGTTTATACGACAAGCGAGCTTTCGTACACGTATCTCAGCCGGGCCTACTCGCAGGTCTATAACGATCTGGCCTCACAGCCGTCGCTCCATGTGCTCAATCTTTCCTACGGCATCGGCGAGAGCGATGCGACGGGTCCCCAGATGCAGAGCGATGCCCAGCATTTCGCGGCGCTAGCCGGCGGCGGAGTGACGGTGTTCGCTTCCTCGGGTGATGGCGGTTCCAATCCCGACAGCAGCACCGGAGGCTACAGCGCCTCGGCAGCGCTGCAACCCTCGCATCCGGCCAGCGATCCGAACGTGACCGGCGTCGGTGCCACGACCCTGACGCTCGACCTCAGCAGCGGCGTGGAGAGCAGCGAGACCGGTTGGTCGCTTAACCAGACCTCCAAGGGCCTCGCCGCCAGCGGCGGCGGCATCAGCACGTTCTTCAGCCGGCCGGACTGGCAGACCGGCACGGGGGTGCCCGGCGGCACGATGCGGCTCGTGCCCGATGTCGCGGTGGTGGGCGACCCGCACACCGGCGCCTACATCGTAAACGTTGGCTTGGGCAGCGATGACCCCGGTGGCCATACTTGGGGAGGGACCAGCATCAGCGCCCCGATCTGGTCCGGCTTTGGCGCCTTGCTCAACCAGGCGCGATCCAGCGCCGGCCTTGGACCCCTCGGGTTGTTTGGGCCGAAACTTTATCCGCTCATCGGCACTACGAGTCTCCGGGATATGACCAGTGGGAACAACGGCGCGTACAACGCAGGCGTCGGCTACGACATGGTCACCGGTGTCGGTACGCCCATTATGCCGGCACTGGCTCAAGCCCTCGCGCCCGTGTCATCCGCCCCGGCGATTTTGACGCAGCCCGTAAGCCAGACGGTGATTTCGGGACAGAACGCGACCTTCTCCGTGACGGCAAGCGGAAGCCCCCTGCCGGCCTATCAATGGCAGCGCCAGCCAGTGGGCAGCACCACATGGAGCAATCTGAGCAACACCACCACCTACAGCGGCACCGCCACCGCCACGCTCACGGTGAACTCGGTCACGGATGCGATGAGCGGGGATTTGTTCCAATGCGTGATCAGCAACGTCAACGGCACGGCCACCACGGCACCGCCTGCCGCCTTGATTGTGACCTACCCCCTGTCACTCAGCACGCTGGCCGGACAGGCCGGCAGCAGCGGCAGCGTGGACGGCACCGGCAGTTCCGCCCGCTTCAATGATCCCTCCGACGTGGGCGCGGACAGCGCGGGCAATGTCTATGTCGCCGATACCAACAACGACACGATCCGCAAGATCACGTCCACCGGCGTCGTCACCACGCTCGCCGGGCTGGCCGGAACCAGCGGCAGCACGGACGGCACCGGCAGCGCCGCGCGATTCAACTTACCCGCCGGCCTGACCGTGGATGCATCCGGCAACATCTATGTCGCCGACACCTTCAATCACACCATCCGGAAAGTCACCTCGGCCGGCGCGGCCACCACGGTGGCCGGCCTGGCGGGAACCAGCGGGAGCACCGACGGCAACGGCGGCAACGCGCTCTTCAACTATCCCTCCGATGTGACCGTGGACAGTGCCGGCAACCTTTATGTCGCCGACACCAACAACTATACGATCCGCAAAATCACTCCGGCCGGCGCGGTCACCACCGTGGCCGGCGTGGCCGGATCCAGCGGCACCAACGATGGCGCCGGCAGTGCCGCGCGATTCTCCTCCCCGGAAGGCGTGACGGTCGATGGATCCGGCAATCTGTATGTCGCGGACACGGACAATCACACCATCCGCAAGATCACGCCGGCCGGCATGGTCACCACCCTGGCCGGCCTGGCTGGAACCAGCGGCGGCGGCGACGGGGCCGGCAGCGTGGCGCAATTCCAATATCCCTCCGATCTGGCCGTCGACAGTGCGGGCAACCTCTACGTGGCCGACACCGACAACCACACGATCCGGAAGGTCACCCCAGCCGGTCTGGTCGGCACGGTGGCGGGTCTGGCCGGATCCAGTGGCAGCACCGACGGCGTCGGCAGCGCGGCGCGGTTGTTCTATCCCACCGGCGTGGCCATTGACGGATCGGGCAATGTCTACGTGGCCGATACCAACAACCACACCATCCGCAAGGGAATGGTGGTCACCCTGCCGCAAATCACGACCCAGCCGCAGAGCCAGACGGTGGCGGCCGGAGCGAGTGTCTCATTCACGGTAACGGCCACAGGCGTGCCGGCGCCGACCTACCAATGGTATTTCAACGGCACAGCTATCGGTGGCGCCACCAGCAGCATGTACAGCCTGTCAAGCGCGCAGACGACCAACGCCGGCAATTACACGGTCAC
Source organism: Opitutaceae bacterium (assembly GCA_049513315.1). Classification (GTDB taxonomy): domain Bacteria; phylum Verrucomicrobiota; class Verrucomicrobiia; order Opitutales; family Opitutaceae; genus Fen-1467. Next base: position 136,505 of record JBEKWG010000006.1, on the reverse strand, counting down.
CGTCACCAATGTGGTTGGCAGCGTGACGAGCAATCAGGCGACGTTGACCGTCACCGCGGTCACCCCGCCTCCCAGCAGCGGTGGCGGCGGTGGCGGCGGCGGCGGAATGATGGAGGCGTGGTTTGTCGTTACGCTGGTTCTCATGGGAGCGGCACGATGGACGGCCCGCCATCGATAAGCGGCTCCGACCTGATTCATTTCCAGAAAGCGACGGCCATCCGCCAAGGACGGTAGCGCGTCTCCTCATATCGGCCGGGCCAGGATGGCAATGCGCCGGATGACAACCTGCGAGTGGGCCTCGGCCAAGGTCCACCAGTAATCGGCAGTGGTCACGCCGGCGGGCGGTTGCAGGCGGCCAGCTTCGAAGGCGGCAATTAATCGGGCGCCTTCGTCGGTAAGCACGCGGATCATGACCTCGGCGACGTCGGGAAACGCGTGGCGATAGTAGTCGCTGGCGTTGGGCGTGGTACCGCTCGCAAGGTGTTGTGTCTCCATGGCGGGCGGCGCGGCATTCGAGAGCACACCGTTCACCGGCGAAGTGTCACGGGCCGCCGGCCGGGCCGGAAAGATAAGCCGCAGGTCCCCGCCTTCGCGCCGATAAAGTCGCACGCTGAAATCAATGACATTGTCGGCCAGCGCTGCACCCAATGGCGGACGGAGCAGATTGCCCGGATCGCCGGCCGTACCACTGGGTGTCATGTACGGTGTCGCGGGTGTCGCCGCCGGATCAAGGTTGTAGCCCGCCTCAAACGTGCCGGGCGAGCCGCCGGTGGTGCGCATGCGGCGCACTTCCGCGCGGAAGAGCAGGTAGCGCTGCTCGGACGTCGGACTCGAAGTCACGTTCTGCCGGATGATCTGGTAGCCGACGGCCACGGGCGCTGAGAGGTCGGCTGCACTCGTGTTGGTATCCGGCTTCGTGGTGAAGAACCGCAGCCAGACACCCGCCACCCCAAAGCGCGCCTCCTCCAGCGACGGCGCGGCCAGATTGAGCGTGCGCGGATGCGTGTTGCCGGGCTTGCCCTGCGCGGTGACAGCGGCGGTCTTCCACTGGCCTGAAAGACCGGTGTCAGGCAACACGGTGACGGCGAGCCACACGTTGCCATCGGCACGAAAGATTGCGCCCTCGAGGTCCTGCGCGAGCTGGTCAAGCGCAAGCTGGGCCTGCGCCATTGCACCGAGCCGGCCCGCCGATCGGTTCCAGTGATTCATTACTGCAGACACTACCGCCAGCACGACCGCCGCCAGCAGAGCGGTGAGGACCGCGGCAACCAAAAGCTCCAAGAGCGTGAAACCTGCGTCTTCGCGCCGTGGCGTGAGGGATTGAGGAAGGTTCAAGGTCGGAGGGCGAAATTGAAGACGGACCAGTATCGTTCGTTCGCGGGGACCTCGCGGGCCGGATCGGCATCGACGGCCGTGACTTCCGGCGTCGGAGGTCCCATGGGCAGCCGGTATGGCCACGTCACCCGCACGCTGACCGCGAGGAATCCGGCGCCGGACGCATACGGCAGATCGAGCTGTTGCGTCACCTCGGCAAGGTAATAGCGGTCGCGGTTCGCGATGCCCGGCTGCACCGGATCGTTGAGGGCATGACCGGCGGCCGGGGCTGCGCCGTCGGCGCGCAGGACGCGCCGGCCGTCACGCGTGGCAACGAGCTGCAGCGGTGTGGTGGAGCCTCCCGTCGGAACCATCGCCGCCAGCCCGGCCAATCCCAAGCCGGCCTTGAGGCGCTCCAGCTCGTCCTGGATATTTTCGCCGAGACGTGCGGCCACGCGGATGTCGATGCTCTCGCCCGCCGGGCGCGCGGTCGCTGCCAGCAGTCCGAACATCGCGACCAACGTCACCGCCAGAATGCCGATGGCGGCGATCACCTCGATCAGTGTGAACGCCCCGGAATCAGTCGGCTTCGTTTTCATGGTGCAAACGCCCTAGCATCGTTGAGGAGCGTGAGCACCCCGGAGGAGCGCAGGAGCACGCCGCGCAAGTTGTCGGGATTGTCGAACTCGAGCGCCACGCCGGAAGCGCTGGAGGTGGTGCGCCCCATGGTCAGCACGAGGTTGCCGCCGCCCGTGGTGCCACGGGAAGTGAATTGCACGTAATAGAACGAGCCGGCCGCGACGCCGTTGATCGTCATGACTTGCGCAGCGGACGAGAGCGCGGTGGACCGGCGCGAGGCGGGCCAGGTCGGATTACCCGGCACGGCCGCTGCCGTCGACGGCACGACGTAAACGCCACGGGGCAGATACACCCCGCCTCCCTCCGCCCGCCACTGACCGGAACCGTTCGCCTCCTCATGCACGATCTGCAGATATCGGAGATGACATTCGGAGTCGGCCGGGTCGGCGGCGATCACGAGGCGGGCATTCTGCCGCGTGAGCGCCGCCCGGCCGCGCGTGGCATTGCACAGACTGGCGAGGGTGCCTTGCGCGGCTTGCAGCACCACCGCCTCCCCGGGATGACGCAGGGCCAGTCCCATCACGCTCGCAAGAACCGCGATGAGCGCGACGACGGCGAGCAGCTCGATCAGCGTGAACGCAGGCACGGTTTTCTGTTCCGAGGATATGAACTGGTCATGCGGCATCATTTTTTTGCCTCACGCCACGGGCGCAGAGGTCGCCAAGAAATCCAAGGCTGCTTTGTTCTTCCTTGTGCCCCACGGTTCTCCGTGGCGTCCTTTGTGTGAGCTTGTCGGCCGCACTCCTCGTCGGGCATGCCATTGGCAACCCTCTCGATGCCGTTTTTGAGATGGATTTCGCCAAAATTGATCAGCAGGCCGAGTCGACGGCCGCTCAAGCGCAGTTGAGTGAGCACCTGCTTACCGTGAACCGGCGCGAACTGCTCCACTGACTTCAGCTCCACGATCACCTTGTCCTCGACCAGCAAGTCCGCACGGAAACCCTCCTCAAACACCAGTTCTTCATAGCGGATGGGAATCGGCACCTGCCGTCGCACCGCAACACCTCGTTTGTTCAGTTCATAGGCCAGCACCGCCTCGTAGAACGATTCCAGCAGTCCTGGCCCCAGCTTGGTGTGGATGCGGAACGCTGCATCCAATATTACCTTGGAGAGATCGTTCTCATTCATCGTCGTTCGCGTCTTTCTTGTTGTTGCCGGTCCCAACCAAAACCTTCGCGTCCTTTGCGCTCATGGCGTGAGGTAATTGTTCACTTCCAACTAAGGATCATGTCGGTCGGATTCGCCCCACGGCCGGCGGAGTAGAACAGCGCGCCGGCGCGGACCCCTGCAGCGGGCAGATCGGCTGCATCGGGAGCGAACCTTGCGGCACCTGCTGCGCCGCGCACCGCCGCCACGGGACCATCGTCGGCCGGCTTGATGAATCCGTCGCCATTGCGGTCCACGAGTACGCCAATTTCGGTGCTGCCGAAGGCGTCACACAGCAGTTCGTTGCCACGGTAGTCCACGCCGTCCCCCGGCCGGTCGGGATCGAGGAAATCCGTCCCGGCAAAGGCGCAGAAGGAAATCCGCTTGAGATTGCCGTTGAGGTCGGCGGGATCGGCAACCGCGGAGCCATCAGGGTTGCGGCCGCTCAGCGTGCGGATGAATTTCAGCGTATCCGCCGCGGTCGCGAGTTTTCCATCGGTGCCGACCACGGGATAGTAGCCGTATTCCTGCCGGAACTGCTCAAAGGCCGCGGCCCATTGGCTGAACTGCACCCGGGTCCTCGCTTTGAGCGCGGACGTCCGCGCCGCACCCAGCGTCGGAACCAGGATGCCGGTGAGGATGGCAATAACGGCGACAACCGCGAGCAGCTCGACGAGCGTGAAGGCCGGGTGGACGCAGGCGGCGCCGCCTGCCGCGGACCGGCGGGGAGACGGATGCATAGGGGGATGCCGGGATGAAGCGACAAAGATGTGCGCACTTCAAATTAAAAATCAGGAAATATTCTCTTCATGGCATAACCCCGGCTTCGTGCCGTCGATCGACTGCCTGCAGACACCGGCGCTCAGGTGAGCGCGATCCTGAAGCCTGCCGCCCGAAACATAAGAGCCGGAGCGATCCATCCGTCTCCGCCCCGGCACGTGCCTTCCCCCACCCTTATTCCTCCTGCTGCTGCAGCGAGGTGACGACAGAGAAGTCCTCGAGCGTGGTGGTGTCGCCCTTCACGTCCCCGCCGGCGGCGATTTCCTTGAGGATGCGGCGCATGATTTTGCCCGAGCGGGTCTTGGGCAGGCCCGCGGCAAAACGGATGATGTCGGGCTTGGCCAGCGAGCCGATCTCCTTGGCAACATGGTGGCGCAGTTCCTCCTTGAGCGCGTCGCCGGGCTGGATGCCCGCCTTGAGCGTGACGAACGCCACCAGCGCCTGGCCCTTGAGATCATCGGGCCGGCCCACCACCGCGGCCTCGGCAACGGCATGATGCGAGACGAGCGCACTCTCCACCTCGGCCGTGCCGATGCGGTGGCCGGCGACATTGAGCACGTCGTCGATGCGACCGACGATCCAGAAGTAGCCGTCCTCGTCCTGCCGCGCGCCGTCGCCGGTGAAATACATGCCGGGAAGCTCGCTCCAATACTGGCGCTTGAAACGATCGTCGTCGCCCCAGAGCGTGCGCAACATGGACGGCCACGGGCGCGTGAGGACGAACCGGCCGCCGGTGTTGCGCGGCACCTCGTGGCCCGCCTCGTCCACCACCTTGGGCACGACGCCGAAGAACGGCAGCGTGGCCGAGCCGGGCTTGGTGGACGTGACGCCGGGGAGCGGCGTGACCATGATGGCGCCGGTTTCGGTCTGCCACCACGTGTCGACGATCGGACAGCGTTTTTTGCCGATGGTGCGTTGATACCACATCCAGGCCTCGGGATTGATGGGTTCGCCGACCGTGCCGAGCAGGCGCAGCGAGCGCAGGTGGTGCCGGTTCACGTAATCGTCACCCCAGCGCATGAAGGCGCGGATGGCCGTGGGCGCGGTGTAGAAGATCGTGATCCCGTGGCGGTCGATGATGTCCCAGAAGCGATCGGGCTCCGGGTGGTTTGGCGCGCCCTCGTACATGAACACGGTGGCGCCGCAGGCGAGCGGGCCGTAGACGACGTAGCTGTGTCCCGTGACCCAGCCGATGTCGGCGGTGCACCAGTAAATATCCGGATCCTTGAGATCGAAGACGTATTTGGTCGTCAGCGTGACGCCGAGCAGATAGCCGGCGGTCGTGTGGAGCACGCCCTTGGGTTTGCCGGTGGATCCGCTGGTATAGAGGATGAAGAGCGGCGTCTCGGATTCGTGGGCCCGGGCCTTGTGCAGGTCGGAGGCGCGGGCCATGAGGTCGTGCCACCAGAGGTCGCGGCCCGCGGTCATGGCGATCTCGTTGCCGCTGCGTTTGAGCACGATGACGTGCTCGACGCTGGGCGTGTTCGGGAGGGCGCGATCGACGCTGGCCTTGAGCTCGATGATGCGGCCGCGGCGCCAGCCGCCGTCGGCGGTGATGATCAGCCGCGCCTGGCAGTCGTTGACGCGATCCTTGATGGCCTCGGAGCTGAATCCGCCAAAAATGACGGTATGCACGACGCCCAGCCTTGCACACGCCAGCATCGCCACGGCCGCCTCGGGCACCATCGGCATGTAAATGGCGGCACGGTCGCCTTTCTTCAGGCCGAGCGATTCGAGCACATTGGCAAACTTGCAGACCTCGCGATGCAGCTGCCGGTACGTGAGAGTGCGGATGTCACCGGGTTCGCCTTCGAAAATAATGGCGGCCTTGTTCTCGCGATGCGTGCCGAGGTGCCGGTCGAGGCAGTTCTCGGAGAGATTTAAGTAACCTCCGGAGAACCACTTGGAATGCGGCAGTTTCCATTGCAGGACCGATTTGAAGGGCTTCCGCCACAGCAGGTGTTCCTTCGCCTGCCGGGCCCAGAATTTTTCTGGAGCGTTGACAGACTCCGCATAGAGCCTACGGTAAGTGGCGAAACTTCCTAGGTTTGCTTGGCCTTTGAACTCGGCCGAGGGCTTGAAGATCCTGCTCTCACGAGAAACTGAGGTAATCGTTGAATCGGTCACAAGTAACCTGAGTTGAGGGTTCGGAACGTCGGCATGTTCCTTACGCAACCCAAGGTTAGCTTGGTCTCAAGTAGACGGAGGTTTTTTTCAGAACACCTGTCTGTATGGAAAACAATCCCCCGCCGCCCGCCGCGGCCGCCCCGGAGGTGCCCGCCCTTGGCGGCACGCTTCCCGACAATGTGCTGCGCGTGGAGGGCATTCTCGACCTCGACAGCAACAAGGCCGGCACCCTGATCGACGTCACCCGCAGCGGCAAACGCCGCCCCGCCGATCCGTTCGTGCCGCGCGAGCTGATCCGCCGCTTCAAGCTGAAATCCGGCAGCGTCATCACCGCCACGGCCACGCCGGACGACCGCTTCCCCAATCCGAAGGTCCGTTTCATCGAGAAGGTGGACGGGCTCGACATCGATGCGCGCCGCCGCCTGCCCGACTTCACGCAGGTGACCACCATCACACCCAACCAGCAGCTCAAGCTCGAGATGAAGGATCATCGCATGACGACGCGCGCGATGGACCTCTTCTGCCCCATCGGCAAAGGCACGCGCGGTCTGATCGTCTCCCCGCCCCGCGCCGGCAAGACCATCCTGCTCCGCGACATCGCGCTCGGCGTGCTGGAAAACCACCCCGAGTGCCATGTGATGATCCTGCTCGTCGACGAGCGCCCCGAGGAAGTCACCGACTTCAAACGCAGTGTGCCCGCCGAGGTCTGGGCCTCGTCGAACGACGAAAACGTCGAAAACCACCTGCGCATCGCCGATCTCTGCATCGAGCGCGCCAAGCGCCTGGTCGAAGTCGGCCGGGACGTCGTGCTGCTGCTCGACTCGCTCACCCGCCTCGCCCGGGCGCACAACACCCAGCGCAACTCCGGCCGCACCGGCTCCGGCGGCCTCGACGTGCGGGCGCTGGAGAAGCCGCGCCAGTTGTTCGCCGCGGCCCGCAAAACCGAGGAGGCCGGCTCGCTCACCATCATCGCCTCGATCCTCGTCGACACCGGCAGCCGCATGGACGAGGTGATCTTCCAGGAGTTCAAGGGCACCGGCAACATGGAGATGGTGCTCGACCGCAAGTGTGCCGAAATGCGCATCTGGCCGGCGATCAACATCAACTCCTCCGGCACCCGCAAGGAGGAGCTCCTGCTCGACGCCAAGCGCCTCGAAGGCATTCACTTCTTCCGCCGCGCGCTCGTGCCCCTCAAGATCGAGGAGGCCGCCGAGACCATGATCGGCCGCCTCTCGAAGACGAAGACCAACGACGAGTTCCTGAAGCTGATCATGCGGTAGCGCGACTCTCGTAGGAAGCCCGCCCTTGTCTCGCCGGAGCGCTGGCGAAGACGGATGCGGCGATTATCTCTCGTAGGAAGCCCGCTTGCGGGCGATTATCGGTCGCAAGCGACCTTCCGACAGGATTGCTCCACCTAAAGGTCTTCCGGGTTCACCCCCAGCCGCTCGCGGCAGAAATTCTTCAACTCCTCCGCCAGCGGCGCGCGGAAGACCTGCGGCTCGTGCGCCGGGCGCAGGTCGATCTCGGCGCAGTGCAGCGCCTGGCGGGGCAGCGGCAGCAGCGCGGCGTGGCGCTCGGTCCAGCCGTGCTGCGCAAATTCAAGATAGAGCCTCTCGTCGGGACCGTAGAGCTTGTCGCCCACCACCGTGTGTCCGAGCCAGAGGGCGTGCGCGCGTATCTGGTGCTTGCGGCCGGTTTCGGTCCGCACGCGGACCAGCGTGAAGCCGCCGCCGCTGGCCAGCGGTTCAAAATGCGTCACGGCGGTCTGCGCACCGGGCGAGCCCGCCGCCACGACCTTCGAACGCACGGTAACGCAGCTCTCCAGATCGGGGCCGAGCGGCTGGTCCACGGTCACCGCTCCAGCCATCCGCCCCGCGAGGATGGCCAGATACATTTTGCCCACCCGCCGCTGCTGCATCGCCTTCTGCAACCGGCCGGCGGTGGCGCTGTCCTTGGCCAGCACCACCACCCCGCTGGTTTCGCGGTCGAGCCGGAACACGAGGTGCAGGGTCGGCAATCCGAGATATTCGCGCGCCGCGCCGATGAGACTCGACCAGGGTCCGTGCTTGGACGGATGGCAGACGATGAACCCGGGCTTGTTGACGACGAGCAGGCGCTCGTCCTCGAACAGGATCCACGAACGAAAATCGTCCGGATTGATCAGGGGCGCCGAGGCGCCGATCTGCACGCTCATGGCAAGCCGGCGCGATCGGGGTTGTGCGCGCCAAATCGTCCGCCGCTCCCATTGCCGTTGCTGCAGTCGGGCGGCCGCCAGCCCGGCTGAACCTTGTTCCGTATTAAACCTAATACCTGCTCGGGCGGTTGTTCGAGGTGGGCGGGACGGCCGGGGCCGCCAGCCGTCCGGCGCAGCTTAAGCTGCGCTAAAGGCTGACCCAGATTGCGTCGGCTAAGATTGAAAAAGGAAGACTTCGGATGCAGATTTCCGCCCAGTTCGATGAACGATTTCCCAATATCGGAAGATCCGCCCGCTGCGATGACAGTGCCGAACGTTGGGAGAAAGTGGCAGGAGATCGGCATGGCAGGGATTCAGGCGGCTGGCCGTCTTTTGTCAGTCAACCACAAAGGAACCACAATCATGAACCGTGCAGCCAATAATCACGAAGTGATCGTCTCTGGCATTCATCTCGACCTGACCCCCTCGCTCAAATCCTGCGTGAACGAGAAGGTCGGGCGGCTGTTTCGCCATGAGGAGCGCATCGTTCGGATTAGGGTCGAGCTCGAGTACGACGGGAAAAATGATGTGACCCATCCCTTCACTGCAAAGGGGCACATCGCCATCCACGGCCCCGACATGAATTGCAGCGTGGCGTCCGACGAGTGCCACAAATCGGTCGATCTGCTCGTGGACAAACTCGACCGCATGCTGCGCCGGCGCGCCCGCCTCTACAAGGTCAAGCGCAAGCATCCGCACGCCGTCGAACTCGGCGTGCTCCTGCCCAAGACCGCGTAGCGGCCGCCTCCGGATTTTCCACCGATCAAGGCCCGCCGGCATCGGCGGGCCTTCGCTTTTTTGCCGCACGGCGGACGGTCACCTACACCCACAACGCCCACGGGCAGCTCGCCATTCTGCTGGCCAGCACGTGCTATGCGCGGCAGCCTGAAGTGTCGCGCGGAGCGTCAACTGAAAAACTTAAAACCTTCTCTGAAAGATCGTCGTCAAGTCATGATTAGACGGAGGAGCGGCGCGGACGAAGCGGGATCACCCTTCTCTGAGTGGCGGGCGTGGCAGCCCCCGAACACAGGATATTAATCAGATCCCCGGCTCTCCACACTGACCCAAGACGCAGCCCAGAGGGCTCGTCAGTCTTAAAGCGGAGCAACCGGGGACAAAGTGAGTTTGGGCGGAACGGGTGTGAAGTAACGTCCTTCGTGCAGGAGCTGCCAGGCGATGCGGCACATCCGCCGGGCGATGATGGTAATGGCCGTGTTGGCCTTCTTGCCGCGGGCACGGTGCCGACGGTAGAGCGTGCCGAAGTAAGGGGAACAGCCGACGGCCACCCAGGCCGCCTCAATGAAGGCCCACTTCAGCCAGCGGTTGGCAAAGGGCAGCATGCGGCCGTGATGCACATGTCCGCCGGAGGCGTAGGTCGTGGGCGCCAGCCCGGCGTAGGCACAGAGCTTGTCTGCTCGCGGGAAGCGGTTGATGCCATCGATCTCCGCTGCCATTACGGCGGCCAGGATGGGGCCGACGCCGGGCAGCGACTGCAGGTGGCGGACCGCGGCGTCGTTGGCGTTGTCGGCCAGCAGACGTTGCTCCAGTTCCTTGATCAGCACTCCGAGTTGTTCGAGGGCTTGGAGATCCTGGCGCAGGAGCGCGTCGTCCGGCGCGGGCAACGCGACGGTGCGCAGCCAGTGCAGGCCCTTCTTGCCGAACTGATCGCTGAAGACGGGCCGGTCGATCCCTCGCTGGCGGGCGACCACGGTGTGCACGCGATTGCGCACCATGGTGCGCAGCTGCACCAGGAACATCCGCTGGCGGATGACGTGCTTGCGCGCGCGGGTCAGCGGGCTGGGCGCGTGCACCTTGGCCACGAGGTTGCCGCGCAGCAGCGTGGCGAGGGCGCGGGCATCGAGCCGGTCGGTCTTGATCTGCGCGTCGGCGATCAGCCGGGTCTTGAACGGGTGCGCCAGCACCACGGTCTCGACGCCACTAATCTCGCCGAGTTCGTCGTAGAGCCAGCCCCAGTTCCAGCAGGCTTCCATCACCACCTGGCTTTGGTCCGGCAAGCTCTGAAAGTAGGCGGCGAACGCCGCGGGTTCGTTGTCGTCGATGCGGGCTTCCTTCACCCGCGCGCCGGTGGCGTCCATCGTGCACGCCACCGAATAACGTTTGTGATAATCAATCGCGGTGTAGAGCATAGGGCGGTCAGTCTAACCGCCACGGGCACGGCTGCACCGACCACCTTTCATGCTACCTGACCCGTTTTGCTGTTCTCCGCCTTTACAGGAAGGGGTTTTTGTCTGGTTTTTGGGGTTCGGTTTCCGAATCTTGGGTTTTCCGTTTTTGGCTTTTCGTGCCGGTTCGCCCGTAGGCGGGGACACTACCGCGGCTAACGCCTGCTTGACCTTGATTCCAAGGACGTTGGAATAGTTCGCGATTTCACATGCCCGCCAGACACCTCTTACGGGAGACACGTTGGGCAGAAAGGCGTGAGCCGACATCATTGCTGATTGGGTTGGCGACCTTCGGAATCCTGACGCTGGAACTCGCGATTATCCGATGGACGTCCTCGCAGGTGCGAATGTTCGCCTATTTCAACAACCTCGTCTTGATCGGGGCGTTTCTAGGCATGGGCTTGGGGGTCGCACTTGGGCGGCGCTATCCCGGATTGGTGCACCTCGCGTTACCCAGCCTGTTAGCTTTAGCATTACCACTGGCATTTTCTGCCCGGGTCGGGCTAGTGCATATGCAATTTCCCGACCATAGCATCGCACTGTGGGGAGGGGGACTGGTGCACGCCAGTCCAGTGGTATTTGCCCGCAACCTGCTTCTTTTCCTTCTATTGTTCTGCGGGATTGTCGCTGTTTTCGTCGGTTGCGGTGCGCCGCTCGGATATTTGTTTCCTCGTTTGCCAACCCTGCGGTCCTATGCCGCTGATTTGACGGGATCGCTGATCGGCGTGCTGCTTTTCACGGTAGCGGCCTGGCTGCACACCGGGCCTGCGGTCTGGCTGGCGCTAGGATGCCTGCCATTGGTTTGGCTGACTCGCAGCTTGCGGGCACTTGCTGCAGCGGCTGCCATCGTGGGCTTGGGACAATATTCGGCCCGGGACGCGGTTTTTTCCCCCTACAACCGTATCGATGTGTTCAATCAAACCGTGCAAACGGGGAGCACGCTGTCTTCTGCGCGGTTTATCGAGGTCAATCGCGACTTCCATCAGCAATTACTCAACCTGTCGGACGACGAGTTGTGGGGCCGCACCAAGGATAATGTCCTTTGGAGGCTGCGTCGGCTTTATGACCTGCCTTTTGCAGTCAATCAAAAGCGTCGGTCTGCATTGATTGTCGGCGCTGGCACGGGTAACGATGTTCAGGCGGCAATAAGAAACGGCTACCAAAGCGTGACCGGCGTGGACATCGACGGTTCGATCATTGCAATTGGCCGGACGCAAGAGCCAGAGCAACCTTACTCAAACCCCAATGTCCGAGTCGTTGTGGATGACGCCCGCGCCTTTTTTGAAAAGGAGCGTGGGACGAAATACGACATCGTCTGCTACGGGTTCCTGGACTCACATGCCATGAGTTCCGCCATGTCTACACTGCGCCTCGACAACTTCGTTTATACGGAGGAAGGGATTCGCGCGGCGTGGCAGCATGTGTCGGACGGGGGGCACCTATCGTTGGCGATGGGGTGCAACGCTGGCGAGTGGTTTTACGAACGGCTCTACTGGACAATCGCCAAGGCCACCGGGCGGCAGCCCCTCTCATTTTGCTGGGAAGGAATGGTTGGCGCCGTGACCTTTTTGGTCCCACGCGAGGAGACCCGGCTTGATCCGCGCGAACTGGCAAATGCAATACAAATCTCCCCGGAAGCGGGGGTCGATCAGACTTTGACGACGAGTGACGATTGGCCGTTTCTATATGTACGACCACACATTGTTCCGTGGGGTTACTTGACGATGCTGGGCGCGGTTTTGGCGCTCGCAATTGTGACAATCCGACCGGCCTTTGATCTGGGCGCAAAGGATACCACTTTTGATCAGCCTCTGTTTGTCATGGGGGCGGCCTTCCTGTTGATCGAAACCCGAGGAGTGACAAGCATGTCGCTGCTGTTTGGTTCCACATGGGTGGTCAACGCCGCCATATTCAGCGGCATCCTCATCATGGTCTTGATCGGTAACCTCGCCGTGCTGCGGTGGCAATGGCACGAGCCGTTGCCGTGGTTCTGGGGCTTGTTTGCTGCAGTGGCATTGTTGAGTTTGTTTCCGACCCACTGGCTGCAGACGTTGTCGCTGCCGCTCCGGGGGGTTGCCGCTGGCCTCCTGACTGGTCTGCCGGTAGGCGTGGCCGGGATCATCGTGCCCATCCTGTTGGCTCGCTCACGTCACCCGGCGGCTTCTCTTGGAGCCAATTTGCTCGGTGCCGTGGTGGGTGGCTGTCTTGAGTACTGCTCCATGCTCGGCGGCTTGAGATCGACGGCATTTTTGGCCCTTGCGCTTTACTTTACTGCCTTCGTTCTTCTGCGTCGCAAAATGCGCTCCAACAGCACCCGGAGCTTGGCGGATGGCTGAATCTGTGAATCCCAAATTCGCGGCCAGCTCACCAAGGCCCCCCGAATCCACTTATTGGGTAGATAGCGGGAAATATTTTGGGCAAGCCGGAAAGGACGGACAGTTGTTCGTTGGCCCTGATAGAAGATGGTATCCTGCGATCGCCATGACGAAAACATCATATCTGACGATGACGGGAATGAACCGGCAGGAATTCGACGCGGCTCCGCCTGGGATGCAGCGCTGCGGCTCCCGCGCGTTTGGACCGCCCGGAACCGAGGTTCCAGCCGCCAGCCATGCGCTGCGCAACCTGTGACCGGTCATGTGACAAGTGCCTGGGCTTTTTTTCACTGGTCTTTGGCTTGCCGGAGCGCCGCGGCCAGCGCTTGCTGGGCAGCGGGATCATTGGGCGACAGGCGCAGCTCCTCTCGGAAGGCTGCGGCCGCTGCCGGCAGATTTCCCAGTTGAAACCAGCTCGCCCCGAGATTGTGCCATCCCGGTGCAAAATCCGGCTTCAGGCGCAGCGCCTCTTCATACTGGACGATCGCGTCATGCAGCCGCCCGGGCACCTGCGACCAGGCGTTGCCCAGATTGTAATGCGCTTCGACATAATCCGGCTGCAGGCGCAGCGCCTCTTCATACTGGACGATCGCGTCATGCAGCCGCCCGGGCACCTGCGACCAGGCGTTGCCCAGGTTGTAATGCGCTTCGACATAATCCGGCTGCAGGCGCAGCGCCTCTTCATACTGGGCGATCGCGTCATGCAGCCGCCCGGACACCTGCGACCAGGCGACGCCCAGGTTGTAATGCGCTTCGACATAATCCGGCTGCAGGCGCAGCGCCTCTTCATACTGGGCGATCGCGTCATTCAGCCGCCCGGGCACCTGCGACCAGGCGACACCCAGGTTGTTGTGCGCCCCGGCAAGATCCGGCTTCAGGCGCAGCGCCACTTCATACTGGGCGATCGCGTCATTCAGCCGCCCGGGCACCTGCGACCAGGCGGCGCCCAGGTTGTTGTGCGCTTCGACATCATCCGGCTTCAGGCGCAGCGCCTCTTCATACTGGGCGATCGCGTCATTCAGCCGCCCGGGCATCTGCGACCAGGCGTTGCCCAGATTGTTGTGCGCTTCGACGTAATCCGGCTTCAGGCGCAGCGCCTCTTCATACTGGGCGACCGCGTCATGCAGCCGCCCGGGCATCTTCGACCAGGCGTTGCCCAGATTGTTGTGCGGTTCGGCATAATCCGGCTTCAGGCGCAGCGCCTCTTCATACTGGGCGATCGCGTCATGCAGCCGCCCGGGCATCTGCGACCAGGCGACGCCCAGATTGTTATGCGCCATCCAACAGCCGGGATTGTGCGCGAGGGTGGTGCGATAAAGCGTTTGATCGTCGTGGAACATTCCACAATGGGCCCACGTGAGTGCGCCGAACACCACGGCGAGCGCCGCCGCCAGCCCCGAGCCCAGCCAGCGCAGGCGCAGCGCCGCGCGCCGCCAACCCGCGGTCAGACCAGCCGCAGCGAGCGCGAGGAGGCCGAGATCGGGCAGGTATTGCCAGTGGTCCCAGACCCACGAATAGCGCGCCCCGTAGAGGTTGACAAAACCCAGGACCGGAAAGAGCGAACCCACGAAAAACAGAAACGCCGCCAGCGGACCGCGGGAGCGCCGTCGCAGCGCCCACAGCGCGGCGCCGACCACGAGCAGGCCGAGCGGGAAAAGCCATTGCCACCAGACCGCAGCGTCCACCGTCCAGCGCGGGTAAACGAAGTTGAGGCCGAACGGCCAGACGAGTTTGCCGGCGTAGAACCAGACGGCCCGGCCGGCGACGAGCGCGCGCCCAATGACCGGCAGGTTGAAATCCGCACCCTGCGCGCCGATGTAGGTCCGTTCGATCCAACTGCTGAACAGCCCCATGCCTGTACCCAAGGCGAGCCAAGGGAGCAACGGCAGAACATCGCGTCGCCAGTCGAGTCGCCCGCGCTTCCACCAGAACACCACCAGCAGGGCCGCGGGCAGGGTCGCTGTGATGGTCTTGCACCCCAGCGATGCCACGAATAGCGCCAGCGCCGCAACATAGGTCCGGGGCCGCCGCGTTTCGTCGAATTGCAGATAAACCAGAGCCGCAGCAAGGTAGAAGGCAAGCGAGAGGGTGTTTTTCTGTTCCGTGATCCAAGCGACTGACTGGACATGCACCGGATGCAGCGCGAACAGCAGCGCGGCCAGCCATGCGCCTCCAGTGTCGGGCCGCGCTCGCTCGCTGGCGAACAGCCGGCGCATGGTCAGCGCGAACAGCACCGCGGAGCCGGCGTGCAACAGCAGGGTGACAAAATGATAGCCGAGCGGGTGGTCCCCCCACAGCCGGTGCTCCACCCAAAAAGCGCTATGCAGGAGCGGGTAGTATTGCTGGGTCGCTCCCAGCTTGGTCCAGATGCGGGCCAGCCCGCCGAGAGAGCGCAACGCCGGCGCGGTCACATAGTCGCGGTCGTTCCAGATGAAGTCGCCCGAGAGCGCCGGCAGATAGGCAAGGACCGTCGCGCAGAAAATCAGCGCCCCAAACCCGATGGTCCCGAAGATAAATGACGGGGAGCTTGCCGCTCCGGAGGGGGATGCTTTCACCACTGGAAAAGACGAACAAATCCTTCTGCGCGCCGCAACCGCCTAATCGAGGAAGGCGATTCTCGCGGCGGATTCGCCGATACGGGGGCCCGGCCCTCGGCCATTTCCCCTCGGACCCGCTTCCGCCCAAACAGGGGAAAGAGGAACCGGGATCCACGCCGCTAGTCACGCTCTACGCGAACCATGACCAGTTATGACGCAAGCGCAGGTTTTTTTCAATGGTCTTGGACTGGCCGGAGCGCCGCGGCCAGCGTTTGCTGGGTCGCGGGATCATTGGGCGACAGGCGCAGCGCCCTTAATATCGGGCGATCGCGTCTTTCAGCCGTCCCGGCGTCTTCGACCAGGCGTTGCCCAGACTGTAATGCGCTTCGGCAGAATCCGTAATCGACCACGGCCACTCTACGCTTTGCCAGCCTGAGAGGATCTCCTCAACGAAATGTTGACACTAGATCGACGCTTTCTGCCAAGAAAATGGCGCGCCCAGGAGGAGTCGAACCCCCAACCCTCAGATCCGTAGTCTGATGCTCTATCCAGTTGAGCTATGGGCGCGCGAAGGAGGGAAAACGAAGCAAGCTTTGGCCAGTGACTGCAAGCGTGAAGTGGTGCGCGGGCCAGTGCTGGAAAGACCGATAATCGCCCGCCAGCGGGCTTCCTACGACGTCGGCGACGCATCCGGCCCGCCTGTTCTGTCTTCCCGTAGGAAGGTCGCTTGCGACCGATGATCGCCCGCCAGCGGGCTTCCTACAGGGATAACGGATTGGGCGCCTCGTTTTCACTCGCCCACCAGGTTGTTGCCGATCCGCCGGTTCCTCGCAAAAAATTACGCCGCCCCCTGCACATCTATTCCGCCCGGGCGCCAGTCCAGCAGCTCGATCTGCAGCAGCTTGCGGTCGTTGTAAAAGTTCCAGGCCAGCTGCACGGCGAGGTCGACCGGGACGCCGACTGGCGGCAGCCGGTGCGCGAGTTTCCACGCCACGCCATAGACGCGCCGGCCGAGCGCGTCCCCGAGATGGAAGCGAAAATGCTGCTCCTTGAACACCTCCGGCCGCTGGAGAAACCGCGCGCCGCGAATACCAAAGACCGGTTCGGGATTGCCCTGGCCGAACGGGTGCAGGGTGTCGAGTTCCTCCATGAGCGGGTCGCGCACCTGTTCGAGCGCGAGCCAGCACGAGATTTCCAGGCCCGGCTCGGCCATCTGGCCGCGCTGCCAGGTGCGCACCGCCCCGGAAAAACGCTCGCGAAAAACCTCGAGATTGGCCCGGGGCAGCGAGATGCCGACTGCCATCGGATGGCCGCCCCAGCTCGACAGGAGGTCGGCGCACGTGCCCAGCATCTCCACGAGGTTGAGGCCGTAGATGCTGCGGCCGGAGCCCTTGGCGAGGCCGTTCTCTTGGCCGAGCACGATGCACGGCCGGTGGTATTTGCGGGTCACGCGGCTGGCCACGATGCCGACCACGCCCGGATGCCAGTCCTCGCCGAACAGCACCAGGCCGTGCGCCCCGCCATAAAGCTCTTCGACCATGCGTTCGGCGGCCTCGGTGATCTGCCGTTCGATCTCCTGGCGCTCGCGGTTGAAGCCGTCGAGCTGGCGGGCGGCGTCGGCGCAAAACGCCGCATCGTCGCTCAGCATCAGCTCGACGGACAGGGCGGCGTCGGCCAGCCGGCCGCTGGCGTTGATGCGCGGTCCGAGACGGAAGGAAATGTCGACCGGCTGGATCTCCTGCCCGAGCTTGATGCCCGCCACATCCATGAGGGCGCGCAGACCGCGGCGCTGCGTCTCCTGGAGGATGCGCAGGCCGTGGTGGGAGAGGATGCGGTTTTCGCCGACCAGCGGTACGAGATCGGCCACCGTGCCCATCGCCACCAGGTCGAGATACTCCTTCAGCTTGATGCGGAACGCCACCGGATGGTTCTCGGCGCGCAGCTGCTTGAGCAGGCCGTGGACGAGCTTGAACACCAGACCGACCGTGCAGAGGTTGCGCCAGGGGGCGTCCTCCGCGCCGCCGTGCACGTGCGGATTGATCAGGATGCCGCCGCCGAGCGGTTTTTCCTTCGAGCGGTGGTGGTCGATGACAATCGCATCCACTCCCTGCGCCTGCAGATAGGCGAGCTCGTCATGCGAGTTGGTGCCGCAGTCCAGCGCGATGAAGAGATCCGGCCGGCCGGCCTCCAGCGCCCGGTCGATGGCCCCGCGGCTCAGGCCGTAGCCCTCCTCAAGGCGCCGCGGCACCACGAAACGCGGATCGAGGCCGAAGCGCCGCAGCACGCTCACGAGCAACGCCGTGCTGCCCACGCCGTCGACATCGTAATCGCCCAGCACGACCAGGGTTTCGCGCCGGGCGATGGCCTGCTTGAGGCGGGCGACGGCGGCGTCGAGATTGACGATCAGGAACGGGTCCTGCAGTTCGGCGAGCGCGGGCCGCAGGAACCGCGTGGCGGCGTCGGTGTCGCGGAGGCCGTTGCGGAGCAGCAGCTCGGCGAGCATAGGGCTCACGCCCAGCCGGCGGCTGAACTCCTCCACTTCGGCGGTGGCCAATGGCGTGTAGATCCAGCGCATGGCGGCTCGGGGGGATCGGCGGCCGACAGGCGGCGTTTCCGGGCGCGCGCCGGGCGCACGCCGATCAGCCCAACGGGTTTATTGCGAGGCCTTGCTCGAGCCCGTCCATTCGTATTTCGGCGCGATGTCGTGATGGGCCTCGACATGCTTCCGGTCGCCCTTGTGCCACCAGTAGAAGACCGGGGCGGCGATGTAGATCGACGAGAACGTGCCGGTGATGATGCCGACGAGGAAGGTGAAGGACAGGTCGCGCATCACGCCGCTGCCGAACAGGAACAGGGACAGCGCCGCGAGAAAGGTGGTCAAGCTGGTCATGATCGAGCGGGCAAACACCTTGCGGATGGCGCCGTTGATGATGTCGCGCAGCGTGGCGTTCGGGTTGATCCGGAGCTCCTCGCGGATGCGGTCGAACACGACGATGGTGTCGTTGATCGAGTAGCCCGCGATGCTGAGGATGGCCGCGACCATGGGCGCGGAAAACTGGTGCCCGAACAGCACGAAGATGCCGATGGTCATCAGAATGTCGTGCACCGACGCCACGACCGCGCCGATGCCCAAGCCGAACTCGAAGCGGAAGGCGACGTAGAGCAGAATGACCACCATCGAGAGGGCCACCGACAGCAGGGCGTTCCACTCGACCTCCTGGCCGATGGTCGCGCCGATCCGGCTCTCGCCGACGTTCTTGAGGTCGGCCAGCGGGAAGGCCTTCTGCAGCGCGTCGAACAACCCCGCGGATTTGTTGTACGGCGTCTCGATTTTGAGCAGGTCGCGCCCCCCCGCCAGGGCGGTGACATAGGATGGGTTGACCTCGCCGATCTGATTCTGGCCGGCGACATGCCGCACCGAGGCCAGATCCGGCTGGTGCAGTTTGTTGTACTCGATGCTGATGACGTCGCCCCCCGCGAAGTCGATGCCGTAGGCGTTCTTGCCCTTGACGATCACGACGGAAATGCCGACTAGGACGATCGCCAAGGAGCCAATGAAGGCGGGCTTGAAATACTTGACGAAGTCGGTCGTCACCGTGCCGAGCAGATGCAGCATCGGCAACTTCTTGATGATCTCGGCGTTCACCAAGTACTCGAGGACGAGGTGGCTCGTGACCAGCACCGAGAACATCGTGGAGAACACGCCGATGGCGAGCGTCACGCCGAAGCCTTTGACCGGCCCGGTGCCAAGCCAGATCATGATGGCGCAGATGCCGAGCTGCGTCACGTGCGCGTCGACGATGGTGAAGAACGCCTTGTCGTAGCCGGCCACCACCGCCGTCTTGAGGGTCTTGCCGAGATGCAGCTCCTCGCGCATGCGCTCGAAAATCAGGATGTTGGCGTCGACGGCCATGCCGATGGTCAGGACGATGCCGGCGAGGCCGGGCAGGGTCATGGTCGCGCCGATGCTGGAGAGCACGCCGAGGATGATGGTCACGTTCACCGCGAGCGTGGCCACGGCAATGATGCCGCCCACCGAGTAATAGGTGATCATGAAGGCGGCGACCAGCACCGTGCCGATGACCGAGGCCCGGACGGCACTGTCAATGGCGTCCTGCGCCAGCGAGGGGCCGACCTCGTACTGCTCCTTGATCTCGAGCGGCAGGTCGAGGGGGTTGTTCAGGACGTTGGCGAGTTCGATGGCCTCGCGTTGGGTGAACGAGCCGGTGATCTCCGCGCTGCCGCTGGGGATTTCCTCGTGGACGGAGGGAGCCGAGTAGAGTTTGCCGTCGAGGATGATGGCCAGCTGGCCCAGGCGGCCGGTGCGCTTGCCTTCATCCGCGATGGCGCGCGTGACGTCGGCGAAACGCTTGGCGCCCTCCTTGGTGAAGCGGAGCAGGATCTTGAAGCGGCCAAACTCATCCATCGTCGCATAGGCGTCGCTCAGGGCCTCGCCGGTCATCTCGGGGATGCGCTTCACGTAGAGTTCGCTGGTGCGGATCTCGCCGTTGCGCCCCTCCTGTTCCAGGGTCATCGGCTCGTAGCCCGGCGGGGCCTCGCTGAGCGGAATGGTTTCGGGCGTGCCGTTGGGGTAGACGAGGCGGAAATCAAGGCGGGCGGGTTTCTTGAGGCTGGAGACGATCTCCGGATTATCCTTGGTGGTGACGCCGGGGAGCTGCACCTCGATGCGGTTGTTGCCGACGGGCCGGACGATCGGCTCGGCCACGCCCAGGCTGTTGATGCGCGCGGAAATAATCTCGATCGCCTTGCTGAGCTTCTGCTCGCTATCGCGTTGCGAGGTGCCCGCCGCCCTCTCGGCCACCTCCAGCGTGAAGGCCACGCCGCCCTTGAGGTCGAGGCCGAGTTGCAGGCGGCCCTTGGAGCGCTTGAGCAGCTCGTCGAGCAGGATGTTGTTGCGCCGCTCGACGTTCTTGAGCGATGCCTCGAGTCGGATCTGGGGGAAGAACTTGGAGAGATCCAGTTTCTGTTCCCGGCCGATCTCCTTGAGCGCCACGAAGACAGAGGGGGCCTGCTTCGAAGCCACGCGCTCGTCGGCTTGCCTCATCACCGCGGCGAATTCGGAGGGGGACGCCCTCGCCACGGACCTGATGTACCCGTCAAATGGACGGTCTTTGAGCGGGATCAACTCCGCCACCGCCCAGATGACAATCGCGATGCTGAGCAGCAGCTTCCAGAGGTTTTGTCTAAACATTGGGTGATTTGGTTAAATTCGGTTCGGACCGGGTACACGCAGCCGCCTCACCCCGCACCTGCGCGCGACACGCCGGGACGGGGGTTATTTCCTCTCGGCCGCCGCGGAGCCGGATTTCCGCACGACCGTATGAATGAATGACTTCTCGACCTCGACCTTCGTGTTGTCGCCGATGCGCACGATGAGCCGGTCGGGGCGCACGCTCGTGATTTCGCCGTAGATGCCGCCGGCCAGCAGCACCTCGTCGCCGGCGGACAGTGCACTGATCATTTTCTGCTGCGCCTTCTGCTTCTTGCGCTGCGGCGCGATCAGCAGAAACCACATGGCCGCGAGGAACAGGCCCCAAAAGAGAATCATCATCGTGCCGCCCTGGCTCGGACCGGACGGGGCGGGGGCGGTCTGCTGGGCGAAAGGCAGGAGAACGGCGGGCGTGGGTATTTTAATCATTGCTTGTGTGGGTTTTTCGGAAAAGAAACGCGGATTAACTCCAGCCCACTTCCAAAAAGCAAGCCAAGAGCTGGATAGTTTCCGCCTCTCTCAATCGCGTTGAAAAGCAAGTCGTCATCCGCCTGGTCCGCCGCGCAGTCCGAAGAGCATTTCGGGTTCAAGCGCTGGGGTTCCGGCCATTTTACCGTCGACAGCGAGGGCTACGTGCAGGTGCAGCCACTCGCCGAAGGCCGCAGCATCCGCATCATGGATGTCGTCCACGAGGCGCTGGGCATGGGCCTGAAGGCGCCGATGGTCATCCGCTTCCAGGATTTGCTGCGCCATCGCGTCATCCAGCTCAACGAGGTTTTCGCCCGCGCCATCAAGGAGGAGGGCTACAAGGGCACCTACCGCGGCGTGTTCCCCATCAAGGTCAACCAGCTCCGCGAGGTCATCGAGGAGATCCTCGGCGCCGGCAAGGATTACAACTACGGCCTTGAGGCCGGCTCCAAACCCGAGCTGATGATCGCGCTGGCGATGCACGAAGGCAACCAGCGCATCATCATCTGCAACGGCTACAAGGACGACGACTATATCCGCCTCGCGCTCCTCGGCCGCAAGCTGGGCAAGCGGGTCATCATCGTCGTCGAGCAGCTGTCCGAACTTGACGAGATCATCCGCATCTCCGCCGACACGGGCGTGAAGCCCATGATCGGCCTCCGCGCGAAACTCCTGACCCGCGGCGAGGGCAAGTGGGCGACCTCCTCGGGCGACAACGCCAAGTTCGGCCTCAACACGGCGGAAATCCTCTTCGCCATCGAAAAGCTCCGGCAGGCCAAGCTCACCCAGTGCCTCCGCCTGGTGCACTTCCACATCGGCTCGCAGGTGCCGAACATCATCACCATCAAGAGCGCGGTCATCGAGGCCACCCGTTTCTACTGCCAGCTCACCAAGATGGGCTTCCCCATGGGCTATCTCGACGTCGGCGGCGGCCTCGGCATCGACTACGACGGCTCGCGCACCAACTTCGAGTCGTCGATGAACTACTCGCTCGAGGAGTATGCGCGCGACGTCGTCTTCAACATCCGCGAGATCTGCCGCGGCGCCGGCGTGTCCGAGCCCGACATCATCAGCGAGAGCGGGCGGGCCGTCGTTGCGCAGCATTCGATGCTCGTCGTCGAGGTGTTCGAGCGCATCAACAAGCGCGAGTCGCTCGGCCAGCAGCACCAGCCGAAGGTCAAGCACAAGGTCGTCACCGACCTGGAAATCCTGCTGAAAAACAAGGCCCGGCTCGGCCGCCTCGAGCGCTATCACGACGCGATCCAGAAGAAGGAGGAGGCCATCTCGCTCTTCAACCTCGGCTACCTCGACATTGAGAACCGGGCTGCCGCCGAGGCGATCTTCTGGCAGATTTGCGAGCAGATCGACCGGGAGGGCACCACGAAAGGCTACCAGCCCGAGGAGTTGCACGACCTGAAGAAGCACCTCGCCGACCAGTACGTCTGCAATTTCTCCGTCTTCCAGTCGCTGCTCGATCACTGGGCGCTCAAGCAGCTCTTCCCCATCACCCCGCTGCATCGCCTCAAGGAAAAGCCCTCCGTCAACGCCATCCTCGTCGACATCACCTGCGATTCCGACGGCAAGATCGGCAGCTTCATCGACCTCCAGGACGTCAAAGAGTACGTCACCCTCCACCCCCTCAACAACCAGCCCTATTACCTCGGCATCTTCTTCACCGGTGCCTACCAGGATATCATGGGCGACCTGCACAATCTCTTCGGCCGCGTGAACGAGATCCACGTCTTCCTCGAGGAGGACGAGCCCAACGGCTTCTACATCGAGGAGGCCCTGGCCGGCAGCCGCGTGGCCGACGTCATCGAGGGCGTGCAATACCAGCAGGAGGAACTTTGCCGCCGCATGAAACAGCAGATCGACCACGCCACGCGCAAGGACCTCGTGAAGCCCCGCGAGGGCGTGCGCTGGCTTGAGTTCTACGAGTCGCAGATGCTCGCCAAGACCTACCTCAACATCGAGCCGAAGAACGGCCGGAAGCGGCGTTGAGACGCCGCTTCCGATTCAAGAGCGAAGAAGAAAGATTCAAGAGGGACCATGCGACGGCGAGGGAGGCGGCCCCTTTCCCAAGTAACGGATGAAACCTCCGAGCTGGCGGGCGATCCCAGCCAGCTGATCCAACAGTGCCACTTGCTGCTGATCAGATAAGTAACCCAAATCCTTGCCGACATGAACCAGCGAGCGCGCCTCCGCCGCCGAGCCCTTGGCGATATAAAGAAACTGAACATACTCCCGGCTTCCTCCGCGTTCATGACCCTCGGCTATGTTCGCCATGACTGAGACCGCGGCTCGTTGGAGCTGGTCTTTGAATCCGTAATCCTTGGCCAACGGTCCGTCTCTCGTCAGCCGATACACGTCGAGAACCATTTTCTTGGCAGCCTGCCAGACTTCGAGATCTTCAAACTGTTTTGCCAGTCCCATGAACGCGGACTCTGCCCGTTCTCCTGTTTAAATCAAGATAATAATTTCATTAATTGGAATATTTTTACCATCTTTTTCGTCTTTCTTCTTCCCTTTTTAATCGCTGAAACCGCGCCTAGCGCGGTTTCAGCGCCACTCGTGGCGTGGATACTTGCGCGATAGCTCGGCTTTCACCTTGGGATACATGTCGCGCCAGAAGGCGGTGAGGTCGTCGGTCACCTGGATGGGCCGGTGGTTCGGGGCCAGCACCTCGATCTGCACCGGCACGCGCCCGCGGCCGAGCGCAAATTTCCCTTCCACACCATAAAGTTCCTGAATGCGCGCGGAGAGCACCGGCGGACCGTCCTTGGAATAAGTCACCCGTGAACGCCGGCCGTTGGCCATGACGATGCGCTCGGGCAGGTAATCGTCGAACACGGCCAGTTGTTCCGGCCTCAGCCAGCCTTTCAGCACCGGCAGCACCGGCCGGTCTTTCAGTTCGCGCGCACCGTAGGCGCCGTGGCAGATCTGCTCGATCAAGATCAGGCGATCGACATCAGTGATGGGGGCGACCTCCAGCTCGGGAAACCACTTCGCGAGACAGTTCAGGCGCACGATCCACTGTTCCACCGCCTCCGTCCACCCGGTGAGCACGATGCGACCGGCCAGCACCTCCCTGGCGAGCAAGGCCGCGGCCTCGCCCGCCGGGGGCGGATCCGCCGTGGGTTTGGACGCCAGCACGAGATCGCGGAATCGCCGTTCCTTGCGGACCACGACCCGTCGCGCCGACTCATCGTACACCACCCCGGTCGCATCGCGGTAATCGCCGGGAAAAAGTTCCCGCAGCCACGCCTCCTCGATCGCGGTCGCCAGGCTCAGCAGCACCGTCACTTCTCCGCGCGCCTCGATCTCGTTGATCTCCACCGCCACGAACAGCGGCGCCTGCTGGATGCCGCTCTCGCGGGCGAGCTGTCCGCGCCGGCCGTGCACCAGCTCGCAGCGCAGCGTCCCGGCATCGAACCGCCGCGCCACGTGGTCGGAAAAGCCCGCCAGCACGCACTTGCGCACGGCCGCGCCCTCCACGCGCTTCTCGCCCACGTCGAGCCCCTCGCCTTCGGCGATGGCCAGAAACTGCGCGAAGAGCGGCCCCACCTGCCGGGCGGCCTGCGCATGGATGCCGAGGCCGCGGCAGGCATCCAGCGAGTAGTTGGCGCGGTCGGCGTAGCGCCACGCGCGCATGAGCAGGAAAAAGTCCGATTCATGCTCCTCGCCGAGCATCTCCCCGCGCCGTTCCTCGACCTCGCGCCCGCCGCCGCGCAGCAGAAAGTTGCGTCCCTGCGTCAGCGCGGCCATGAGCGCCACCGGCCGCACACAGCCGCAATCCTGCGCCGCGAGAAACATGCGCGCATAACGCGGATGCACCGGAAACCGCAGCATCTTGCGGCCAAGAGCGGTGATGGCGAGCCGCCGTGCCTGTAGGTCGGGCTTTAGGCCCGATTGCACGGCGGCGGGTTTGGATGTGTCGGGCGTAAAGCCCGACCTACAACCGATGGCACCCAGATCCAACAGCAGCGCCTCCGCGCGCTCGAGCGATTTCGGGTCGGGTGGCTCCAGCCAGGGAAACCCGTGAATATCATCGATGCCCGCCGCCTTGAGTGTCAACACGACTTCGGCGAGATCGAGCCGCTTCACTTCGGGCAGCTCCTGGGCCGGGCGCCGCGCCTGCTCCCGTTCGGTCCACAGCCGCACGCACCGGCCCGGCGCGGTGCGGCCGGCCCGGCCGGCCCGCTGGTCGGCGGACGCCGCGCTGATCTTTTCGATCAGAAGCGTGTTGATGCCGCGGTGCGGGTCGTAGCGCGCCATGCGGGCGAGGCCGCTGTCGACGACGGCCGTCACGCCGTCGATGGTGAGCGAGGTTTCCGCGACATTGGTCGAGACGATGATCTTGCGCGTGTCGTAGCGCGCCACGGCCCGATCCTGCGCATCCGGCGGCAGCTCGCCGTGCAACGGCAGCACCAGGCAATCGCGCAGCGCCTTTTCGTTCTGCACCGCCTGCACCGTCCGGCCGATCTCGTAGGCGCCGGGCATGAAAACCAGCAGGTCGCCCGGCGTCCGCGCCGCCACCCGCGCGCACGCGCGCGCCGCCACCTCCCACACCGGCTCGCGGTCGAAGTCGACGCCCTTGGACAGGTACTCGATGCCGACCGGGAACATGCGACCCTGCGACGCGAGCACCTCGCACGGCGCGAGGTAATCCCGGAGTTCGCCGGCATCGAGGGTGGCCGACATGACAATGAGCTTCAGGTCGGGCCGGATCGTTTGCTGGATCTGCAGCGCCCGCGCGAGGCTGATGTCGCCGTAGAGGTGCCGCTCATGAAACTCGTCGAAGACAATCGCGCTCACTCCGCGCAACATTGGCTCGTACGACATCTGCCGCAGCAGGATGCCCTCGGTGACGAAGCGGATGCGCGTGGCCTCCGACACGCGCGAGTCGAGCCGGATCTGGTAACCGACCGTCTGCCCCAGCGGCGCGCCGACCTCCTCGGCCACGCGTTTCGCCAGCAGCCGGGCCGCGAGCCGCCGCGGCTGCAGTACGATCACCTGCCCTTCGCCCAGCAGTCCGTGCCGGAGAAGCATCTGCGGCAGCTGCGTGGATTTGCCTGAGCCGGTCGGCGCCTGGACGATGAGCCGGCCCCGCGTCCGCACGCTGGCGACGATGGCGGCTTCAAGTTCGTAGATCGGCAGTTCGCGCGGAGACATGCGGAGGCAGGAGGGCAGCGGCAGCTGGTCGAGGGAACGGTCAACTCGCCTGCTTTCGCAAGTCGTGTCAAATCCGTTTCTTAGCACGCGTGAATATCCGATGCCCAAGCTTGCCGCCAAACTATTCACTGCCGCCGTTTGTTAATAACTTGTGCAAAACAAATTCGTGACAATGCAGCGATGCCGCCACACGTTGCCTCTGTTCTTTGATGGAACAGTCGCAGTGCCGCGGGCATGAAAAAACCGCGGAGAGCGCGGCTGGGATAATCCCGGGCGACCGGGGAAAGGAAGTCTGAAGCTGGTTCAGGCTTCCCCTTCGACTGCGAGCAATCGCGGTCCGGCAGGCATATGTCACCAGCTCCTCTGGGCGGTGTCGTAACCGCTCAGTGATACGACTTAGGAGCTGTGCGGCAAGGCGCGATGAGAAACCGCGCCCGAGCCGAGTGAGGCGTACGGGGAGTTTCGATCCGTCCGCCCACGCAGTTTCCCCAGAGGGATACGGTTGCTACTGCGCAGACCAGCGCGAAACAGCGTGTTCTGGCGAGACCACCTCGCCAAAAAGGCCCTGACTCGCAAGGGACAGGGCGCGTAAAGGGCACGAAGTTTCGGGGAAAAACCGGGCCTGGCAAAGCTCGGAAAACTTCCTTCCGTGGGGCGGCGCGAAAAACCACGTCACCCAACTGCAAAGCGAAATGCAACCTGAGAGTTAAGAGGTCAGACCCGTAACATGGGGCTAACGCCCGGCCAAAAGCTGGGGCCGACCCTGTGGTAACGGTGCCGACGCGAGCGACGTAAGTTGCAGGCGTGTCTGCACCCCGTCCGGCGTGACTGCCGCTGGCAAGCGGTGGCCGAACCGGGCGTAGAGGCCTCACTCGATAGATTCCGGCTGGCAACGGCCGGGACGGTCCCGCCATGAGACTGAAACCTTCGCATGCCGCGAAGAGTGGCGTCGGGGAGCACACGGCCCGCGAAAGCGAGAGCGCCAAATGTGTGCGAACGGGAAGAGAGCGTGGCGAGCTCCCACCCCCAAGTTTGGCCCCGGAACCGCAAGGTTCCGGGGCCTTCTTGTTTTTGGAGCCTCGGGGCAGCCCTGGCATCCGTTCATCGAGCGCGGGCAGGAGTGACCTTCCCATGGCACCATTCAGGCGGTAATGGGTCAGTTTGACTGAATTGTGCGGTAACTGTAGGTCGGGGTTTCTTGTCCGCCAACCTGTCCGCCATAGCTTCAGCGACGGCGGAAGCCCCGGCGAAGGCGGAATCCCCGACAGCGGGACCACGATGGTTCCGGTGTTGGGCCTAAAGCCCAACCTACATGAACTGACCCGCTACCATTCGGGCTTCGGTCTTGCGTCGGGCGTCAGCCGGCCGCACCGTTATTCCTTTTTTCGCAGCGCCAGGCATGAACTACAACATCCGCAACATCGCCATCATCGCCCACGTCGACCACGGGAAGACCACGCTCGTCGACGAACTCCTCAAGGAGGGCGGCGTCTACCGCGCCAACCAGCAGGTGGAGGAGCGCGCGATGGACACCATGGATCTCGAGCGCGAGAAAGGCATCACCATCCGGGCCAAGAACGCCTCCATCCACTGGCGCGGCAAGACCATCAACCTCGTCGACACCCCCGGCCACGCCGACTTCGGCGGCGAAGTGGAGCGCTCGCTCAAGATGGTCGACGGCGTGCTGCTGCTGGTCGACGCCTACGACGGGCCGCAGGCACAGACCCGTTTTGTGCTGCGCAAAGCCCTGCAGCACGGTCTGAAGGTCATCATTGTCGTCAACAAAATCGACCGGGAGAACTCCGATCCGGCCGGCACGTACGAGAAAGTCCTCGAGCTTCTGCTGGAATTGAACGCCAACGAGGAGCAGTTCAACGCCCCGGTCGTCTATGGCAGCGGCCGCGAGGGCTACATGGTGCGCAAACCCGGCGAAAAGAGCAGCGACATGACGCCGCTTTTCGAGACGATCCTCGAGCACATCCCCCCGCCTTTTGCCAAGCCCGACGCCCCCTTCCGGATGCTGGTCTCCAACATCGACTGGAGCGACTACGTGGGCCGCATCGCCGTCGGCAAGATCCTCTCCGGCCAGATTTCGACCGGTGACACCGTTTACGTCATCCGCCCCAAGGGCGGCGATCGCGTGCGCAGCAAAATCACCAAGGTGGTCGAGTTCTCCGGCATCCAGACCAGCGAGTCGGCCGCCGGCGTGGCGGGCAACATCGTCGGCCTCTCCGGTTTCGAGGACATCGACATCGGCGACACCATCGCAGCCGACGAGAATGCCCATGCCCTGCCCTTCGCCGCGATCGACCCCCCGACGATCGAGATGCAGTTCTGCATCAACGACGGACCGCTCGCCGGCCGCGAGGGAAAGTACGTCACCTCGCGCCAGCTCCGCGAGCGCCTCTTCCGGGAGATGAAATCAAACATCTCCATCAAGGTTTCGGACACCGACACCGCGGGCGTTTTCGACCTGAAGGCGCGCGGCTCGATGCAGATCGCCATCCTTGTCGAGCAGATGCGGCGCGAGGGTTTTGAGATGCTCGTTTCTCGGCCGATGGTCATCACCAAGACCGAGGGCGGGAAAACCCTGGAGCCCTTCGAGTCGCTGTGGGTCGAGATTCCCGAGGACTGCCTTGGCGTGGTCATGCAGCTTCTGGCGAACCGCAAGGCCCAGATCACCGGCATGCACAAGCACCCGCTGGGCACGACCATCGAGGCCGTTGCCCCGACGCGGGGACTCATCGGCCTGGAAACCGACCTGATGAACTCCACCAGCGGCCGCGGCGTGATGTCGCACCTGTTCAAGGAATACGCGCCCTGGGCCGGCGACGTGCTCACGCGGCTGACCGGCACGCTGGTCGCCACCGAAAGCGGCGAGTCCAAGGCCTACGCCCTCGTCAGCATCCAGGAGCGCGGCAAGCTCTTCATTGGCGCGGGCGAGCAGGTTTACGAGGGCATGCTGGTCGGCGAGAGCCCGCGGCAGGAGGACATTCCGGTCAATGCCGCCCGCGCCAAGCGGCTCACCAATGTACGCTCCCAAGGCGAGGGCGTCGCCACCCAGCTTTCGCCGCCGATCCGGCTTTCGATCGAGAAAGCCATCGAATACATCGCCGCGGACGAGTTCGTCGAAGCCACGCCCAAGTCGCTCCGTCTGCGCAAGCGCATTCTGAGCCAGACCGACCGGCGCAAGGCCGGCCGCGCCGGGCGCAAGGGCGAGACGGCGCCGCCGACGGATTCTTGACAACGCCTGGCATAGCTACAACGTAGCTACATGACCAAGACGGCGAAACTTTTCACCACCGGCGGCTCGCAGGCCATCCGTCTGCCGAAGGAATTTCGTTTTCCCGGCCCGACCGTCCGCTTGCGTCACACGAAGCGGGGCGTCCTGGTCACTTCTGATCACGACGATCTCGAGGAACGCCGCCGGCGCTTCATCAAGCTCGCCGGCTCATGTCCGGATTTGCCCGACGTGCCCCGGCACACGACCCCCGACCTGCCGCGCGATTTGTGATCTTCCTGCCCGACACGAACGCGGTTTCCGCCTACCTTCGCGGTCAGGATGCCGGTTTGGTGGACAGAATGCAGACGGAGTTCCCCCACCTGCGGCTGTCGGTCGTTGTCGTGGCTGAACGCGAATTTGGGTTCGTCCATGGCGTCACCAGCCTGCGCCAGCGGCAGCGTTTCGACAATCTGCTGAGCCTCGTTCCCGTGGAGCCACTCATGCGGGAAGACGCCGCCCATTATGCGCGCATCCGATCGTTTCTGGAAAAACGCCGGCAGGGGATCGGCCCGATGGACACCCTCATCGCCGCGCAGGCGCTGCGACTCGGCGCCACGGTCGTCACCCACAACACCCGGGAATTCTCCCGCGTGCCCGGCCTGAAATGCGAGGACTGGCAGTCGACCTAGCGAGGCGCCGCTCACGCCGGGCGCAAGGCCGGGTGAAGCACACGGCCGTTCGCCCGCAGACCCTCCCCCGATATTCCCCGCAGTCTCCCCGCAGTTCAATATGCCAAAGTCTCCCGATGAACGTGGCTGCTTGGCGACGGCCGGAGCCAAGATTCAGGGGCGAGGCTTACTGCGCTGTGTCAGCGATGCGCCGGCTGTTGTCAGATATTCGGTCAGAGGCGGAGCGTGGAAGAGCAGAGCCCTGACGAGCTCGCCGCGATCAAGCTTGCACCATTTAGCATCGCCGGCGTAGAGGCGCACGATCGGTTGGAGGTTTAAACATGCGGGGGCAAAGTCCCTCAACGTGTCATACCATGCCCGCTGCTCGTCTCGATACGGAGGCGAGTTGTCATGTCGGTCCAGTGTCACACTCAACCGGATCCATTGCTCACGGCTGAATCCCAGCCCGAGCGTCTCAGGATACCGCTTCAGGGCGATCGCTCGTGGCTTGGTGAAATGCTGCGCCTCGTCGAACTCGACGACAAGGCCGACCGACTTCAAGAAGAAATCAACGGGAGGCAGCTTTGGTCGCCGGACAAAACAGACGAAGCCTCGATACGCCTTCAAATCTGACTCGATTGCCATCAGCGCAGAATAAAAACGGTGCCCCTCATATCCGCGAAGTTCGCTGGGAAGAGGTAAGCAATATTGCTCGACAACTTCATCCTGGCCAAAGACGTCTACCAAGAACCCCCGAATCGCCGCTTTACACTCTTTGCACGATTGGCTATGCGCCATCTTTGGCTCCTCCGGTGAGAATCAGATGGTCGCAATTAAACAGCCGCGCCAGGCCCGGATAGGGTTTGAGGGGAATCACCTCAAAGGCGATCAGCCGCTCCCGCACCAGCGGCAGCGTGCCGAGCACGCGCTGCGCCTCGGCGACGTCGGCGCACTCCAGGATCAGCACGGCGTCGGATCGGTCCTGCCGGAAATAAATCTCCCGCAGGACGCCGGCTTGCTGGAGTTCCCAGACGCGGGCGGCTTCCGCTTTTAAATGCGGCTTGAATGCGGCGGCGGCCACGCCGGGCACTTCCTTTTCCAACGCGAGGATCTTCATAATGGAAAGCGCCCGGCGCAGCCCGTTTCCGGACGCACAAAAATGTAGGAGCCTGCTTGCAGGCGATGAGAACCGTAGCGGAAAAGCTTCCCGTTCCGCCGACGCCTCAGCGCGGAATGCCGCGCCGCTATGACTGGCGGAGCCGTTCCACTACGCGGCTTCGCTACGGAATCGCGAGCAAGCTCGCTCCTACAAGGCATGGCTGCGGTGTCAGTTGTTCAACTTCGAATAATCGTCGGCCGACAGCAGCGCGCCCGCCTCGGCGGGATCGGCGACCTTCAACTTGATCATCCAGCCTTTGTCGTAAGGCGACTGGTTGACCGTCTCGGGCGCACTATCCAGCGCGGTGTTCACCGCCACCACCGTGCCGGCGACGGGCAAGTAGAGGTCGGAGGCGGCTTTCACCGACTCGACCACACCGAAGGATTCGCCGGCCTGGAGCGCGGCGCCCACCTTGGGGAGCTGCACAAAGGTGATGTCACCGAGACTGCTTTGGGCGTGGTCGGTGATGCCGACAGTGGCCATACCGTCGCTCTCCAACTTCAGCCATTCATGGGACTTGGCGTATTTGCGGTCGGGTGGAACGTTGCTCATGGGGGACAGGTAGGAGCCTGCTGGCAGGCGATCACATAGAGGAATTCATCGCGTGCAAGCACGCTTCCGGCGCGTGCTTTCAAAACGTCTTGTCATCGCGAGGCCCGCAGAGCGGGCCGTGGCGATCCAGCTGGATTGCTTCGTCGCCTCGCTAGGCGCGGCTCCTCGCAATGACATTTTGAAAGCCGCTCCTATGCTTTTTTCAGGGGCACGAACGGGGGTTTGACGAGTTGCAGGTTGATCTTGGCGCCGCGGATGTCGACGGTCAGGGGTCCATCCTTCGCCAAGGCTTCGGAGGACAGGCTGGCCGTCATCACCAGCGCCGAGCCGATCGCCTCGTTCAGGATGGGCGACAGCGTGCCTGACACCACCTGCCCCACTTCGCCCGTCGGACCGAGCACGGACGCACCCGCCCGCACGATGCGACGGTCGCCGGTCTTGAAGAAAATAATTTTTCTCGCCGGGCCGGCAGCCTTCTCCGCGGCGAGCGCGGCGCGACCGTTGAAATCGACCCCCTTGTCGAGTTTCACCGTCCAGCCCAAGCCGGCGGCGATGGGTGACACCTCGGCCGTAATCTCGTGGCCGTAGAGCGGGTAGCCCGCCTCGAGGCGCAGACTGTCGCGCGCGCCGAGGCCGGCGAGTTCGAGCCCGTGCGGCGCGCCCGCCGCGAGCAGCGCCTCGGCGAGGCGCGGGGCGTCGCCCGCGGCGTGGTAAAGCTCGAAGCCATCCTCGCCCGTGTAGCCCGTGCGGCTGAGCAGGCAGGGCACTCCCGCCACCGTGCCCTCGGCAAAATGGTAGTACTTGACGAGATCGAGCTGCGCGGCGGTGAGCGACTGCACGATGCCTGCGGCCTGCGGCCCCTGCACGGCCAGCAGCGCATAATCGGTGGAGCGGTCGGTGATGGTGACGCCGAACCCCGCCGCCTGTTCGCGCATCCACGCGAGGTCCTTGTCGATGTTGCCGGCGTTGATGCAGAGGAAAAAATCCTCCAGCCCGCGCATGTAGACCAGCAGGTCGTCCACCACCCCGCCCGTCGGGTAGCACATCGGCGAGTAGAGCACGCGGCCGGGGAACAGCCGGGCGACGTCGTTCGTCACGAGGTGATTGAGAAAGCGGGCGGCCTCGGGGCCGCGCACGTCGACCTCGCCCATGTGGCTGACGTCGAAGAGGCCGGCGGCGCGCCGCACGGCTTTGTGCTCCTCGAGGATGCTGCGATACTGCACCGGCATTTCCCAGCCGGCGAAATCCACCAGGCGCGCCCCATGGGCGACATGAAAGGCGCGCAGGGGCGTGCTCTTGAGGTTGCTCATCTCACGAAACCTAACCGCCCGCCCCGGGGGATGCGCAAGGAAGTTCTGGTGCTGACGGTATCCGATTCGGCCATCGCGACAGGGCGGACCATGGGAAAACGGCTCCTCATGAACCCTCGCCCGCGTGTCATGGCGAGGAGGCCCGAGGGGCCGACGTGGCCATCCAGCACTCTGGATTGCTTCGCCCCGCCGCGGCGGCGGGGCTCGCAATGACAAACCTACCCCACCGCCGCCGGCCAAGAATTGATTCGAAAATGTGCGGCCGCCGCTAGAGTGTACGCCCATGTTCTGGCTCGTTTTCGCCATCGTCTTCACGCTCAGCGTGACGTTCGCGTGCTCGCTGACGGAAGCGCTCATCCTGAGCACGACCATCGCGGAGATCGAGGCCCTCAAGCACCGCCGGCCCAAGCGCGGCCAGCTCCTCGAGATTCTCAAGCTCGGCCTCGAGGACACCATGTCGGCCATCCTCACGCTCAACACCATCGCCACCACGCTCGGCTCCGTGATCATCGGCGGCCTGGTCGCGCATCTCTACGGCGAGACCCTGATTGGCGTGGCCTCGGCGCTCATGACCTTCACGATCCTCGTGTTTTCGGAGGTGCTGCCCAAGAACATTGGCATCGCCTATCGCGAGGCGCTGCAGCCCCATATCGTCTATCCGCTCTGGTGGGTGCGGCGGGCGCTCGCCCCGGTCCTCTACGTCTGCAGCGCCGTGGTGCGCACCTTCATCAAGACGCGCCCGCCGGCGCAGGCTTCCGACCGGGAAATCATCCTGCTCGCCGAAAAAGGCGCGAAGGAAGGCACGCTCTCCAGGAGCGAGTCGAACATCATCGCCAACGCCCTGTCGCTCGACGACGTGCGCGTGAGCGAGATCATGACGCCGCGCACCGTCGTCACCACGCTCCGGAAAACCGCGACGATCGGCGAGGTTTTCCGCGAGTACCCGAACATTCCGTTCGCCCGCATCCCGGTCTGCCAGAAAAACCTCGATGACGTCGTCGGTCTCGTGCGCCGTCGCGACCTGCTCAAGGCCAAGGCCAACGACCAGGATCTCGAGACCGTGGGCAGCCTCATGCAGGAGATCAACTTCATCCCCAAGACGGTGACGGTCGGCAACGCGTTGCAGATGTTCCTCAGGACGCACCAGCAAATTCTCGTCGTCGTGGACGAGTTCGGATCGACGGCTGGCGTCGTGACCATGGAGGACGTGATGGAACACATCCTCGGCCGCGAGATTTTCGAGAAGGACGACGTGGCCGTGGATATGCGCGAACTGGCCCGCGCCAAATTGCAGAGGCAGAACCGCTCCCGCCGTCCCGGTGCTTCCGGCGCCGCGCCCTGGCCGCCGGGCCGGAGTTGATACCGCCGTAGGCCAAGGATGACTGCCAAAACGTCATTGCGAGGAGCGAGGCGACGAAGCAATCCAGCCCTTCGACAAGCTCAGGGCCCCGAGCCCTGTCGAGGGGTTGGATCGCCATCCTCCTTCGCCCCATTCGACAAGCTCAGGGCTACGGAGGACAGGCTGCCGGTTCTGCAGCCCAGCAGAACGGACCTCGAGATGACAGGACATTTTGAAAACACGCCCTAAACAAAGTGACAACAATGGTTCCGCCGTGGTGCGAGGCTTTAGCCCGCACTCCGAGGGGAGGCAGCGCGGGCTGAAGCTCCGCGCTACTGGGGGTACCGCCTCTTCGTTGGGCAAAACTCAATATTAAAATGCCCGCTATCTTCGCCTATTGGGTCCACAATCTCAGCCCCTTCGTCATCCGTTTCGGGGAAAACTTCGGCATCCGCTGGTACGGGCTCGCCTACGTGCTGGGATTCCTGGCGGGGGGATGGATGATGATGCGCTACCACCGCGCGGGCCGCTCCGCGCTTCCCGCCGACAAAGTGCCCGATTTCATTGTCGCGCTGGTGTTCGGCGTGCTCATCGGCGGGCGGCTGGGCTACTTCCTGCTTTATGATTTCGACCTGTTGGTGCACCAGCCGCTCGTCCTGCTGCGCGTCTGGGAAGGCGGCATGTCCAGCCACGGGGGATTCATTGGGGCCGTCCTGGCCGTGTGGTGGTTCGCCCGGCGGAGCGGCCTTTCGTTCCTGCACCTCGGTGACGTGGCGGCGACGACCGTGCCCGTGGGCCTGCTGCTCGGCCGCATCGCCAATTTCATCAACGGCGAACTCTGGGGTAAGGTCACGCGCGTGCCGTGGGCCGTCATCTTTCCGAAAAGCGCGTCGGAAGGCTTGCCGGCGGCACACATCCTACCGCGCCATCCCTCGCAGCTCTACGAGGCGGCGCTGGAGGGCGCGCTGCTCCTCGCTTTCCTGCAATGGCGGTTCTGGAAAAGCGACGTGGTGCGCACCCAGCCCGGTCGCCTGAGCGGCGAATTCCTGGTGGCCTATGCCGTGGTGCGCACCGCGGGCGAAATCTTCCGCGAGCCCGATGCGCCGCTCATCCTCGGCCTCAGCCGCGGCACCTTCTACTCGATCTTCCTTCTGCTCGCGGGCGCGGTCCTGATTGTCCGCGGCGCCCGGCGGCGGCAAACTCGGGTCGGTTCTACAGCCAAGTCAGATTGAATCCTGGTGGAACCGGCCGTCCCGGCAGGTTCCAGCCCACACCCGTCGCGCAGAGCTTCATCCGTGACGCCAGGGGAAAAAGGCGCGGTCGGAAGAACCGCGTCATCATTCAGCCCGCCACCAGCGGTTGGAATTCCGGATTCCGCCGGATGAACAGCGCCACGTAGGAGCATTGGGGCACGATGCGCCGCCCCTCCCGCCGCGCCTCCTCCAGCGCCGCCCGCACGAGTTTTTCGGCAATGCCCCGGCTCCGCAGTTCCGGCGGCACGTAGGTGTGCTTGAAGACGATGCGGTCACCTTCCTCCGCATATTCGGCCAGGGCAAGATGACCATCCACCTCCGTTTCGTAACGGCTGGCGGCCGGATTGTGACGCACAACGAGATCAGCGTTCATGGCGAGGCTTCCGAATCCAGGGAACAACAGCAAGCATGGTGGCCGACAAGATAACCATGAAAACGCTCCGCGCAACTTGCCCGGCCGGTGGGCGGTGTCCTGATCTGCCTTGTCATCGCGAGTCCGGCGGTAGGACGGGGCGCCTGTCCTCCGTAGGCTTGGCGAAGGGGGATGGCGATCCAGCTGTTCGATCCACAGTCTGTCTGGATTGCTTCGGCGTTCTTATCGAACGCCTCGCAATGACAGGCGCTGAATGTCATCGCGCGGCCGGCGGCGCTGCGCCGCCCGGCTGCTTCGGATCCATCACCCGCAGTCCCACCCGGTAATCACGCCACAGTCGTCCCCGGTAAAATGTCAACTATTGGTTGACATTGCTTGTTTGCCCGGGCGGGGACTGCCGCGAGGAAGGGCCAGGGATCCCGCTAAAGCGGCCGCCGCCAGCGCATCGCAATCATGCCGTGCACCATGAGCTGCAGCGGATGGTAGAGCATCACCGGCAGCAGGATGAGGCCGAGCCCGGGATGCGCGCCGAAGATGAGCTGCGCCATCGGCACCCCGGCGGCCAGGGTCTTTTGCGACGAACAAAACAGCGCCGCGCTGGCGTCGGCGCTGTCCAGCCGGGCGGCGCGGATGGTCACCAGGACCGCCCCCATCACGAAGGCGAACAGGAGTAGCACTCCCGTCAGCGCCAGCAGCATGATATGCGCGCCGTAGCGCTCCCAGACGCGCGCCTGCACCGAGTTGGCAAACGCCGCGTACACGATGAAGAGGACGATGCCGCTGTTCACACCGGCCAGGCGCGGCTTCCGCGCGTCAGCCCAGCGCCGCAACCACGGGCGCAGCGCCTGCCCTGCCGCCAGCGGCACCAGCAGCAGGAGCACGATCTCGAGGATCACCGGCCCGAGCGGCAGCGTCCGCCCGCCGGCCCGCATGAGCCAGCCGGTCCACAGGGGCGTGAGGGCGATGCCGAGCAGGTTGGAAAGCGTGGCGTTGAAGATCGCGCCGGCCACGTTGCCGCCCGCCACCGTCGTAAACACGATCGCGGTGGAGATCGTCGTCGGCAGCACGCAGAGGAAAAGAAAGCCGGTGCGCAGGTCGGGCGGCAGGCGGGCGCCGGCGACGCGGTCCAGGAGCAGCCCCACGAGGGGGAAGAGCAGGAACGTCCACGCCTGCACAAGGGCATGCAGCCGCCAGCGCAGTGCGCCGTGCCGGAGCGCGGCGAGGGCCAGCGTGAGCCCCTGGAAAAAATAGATCACCACCACGCCGGCCCGGATGGTAAGCTCCGGTCGCAGCAGTCCGCCCTTCGCGCCCGCGGCGGGGAAGAGCCACGCCAGTCCGACCGCCGCGACCAGACCCAGCAGGAACCAGTTGCGACGGAACCAAATCATGTAGGAGCGTGCTTGCACGCGATGGTCAAAGCGAAGCCTCTCCATGAATCGCCTGCCCCTCGACAGGCTCGAGGCCCTGAGCTTGTCGAACGGGCAAGCAGGCTCCTACAACCAGATGCTTCATGGCTCCGCCCTTTCCTTCACGTCCGGCCCCGGCCGCACCCTGACCAGCATCGCCTGCAGCTCCTCCAAGCCCTCGATCTTTAGGACCCACAGCAGGACGCCATAGACGACGCAGGCGAGCGGGATTAGTCCCAGCACTGCGATCAGATCCGCGCCGCGTCCCGCCACCATGCGCTGCATCAACCACCATCCGGCAGCCACCATCGCCGCCATGCCGGCCGTGGCCACGAGAATCTTGGCGAGGCTGGGCCAGAGCGGCGCGAAACGCAATTCGGGCAATCGGCGCGTCAGCGCCCGTTTCAACAGCAGCGTCTGCACGATGATGGCGGTGGTACTCGCCAGCACGAGCCCCGCCGCGCCGAGCCAGTGCATGAGCAGCAGGCTCAGCAGGAGATTCACCGTGAAGTCGATGAGCGCCACCTTCACCGGCGTGGCGGTGTCCTTGACCGAGTAGAACGCGCGCACCGTCAGGTTCACGACCGAGAAAAACGGCATCCCGATCACAAACAGCGCGAGCAGCACGGCCATGGCATGCGCATCCGTCGCCGTGAACTCGCCATGCTGAAAAAGCAGCCGGACAATCGGCCGGCTCAGCAGCGCGAGGCCCGCCGCCGCCGGCACGTTGATCACCAGGATCAGCCGCACGCCCTTGCGGTAATCCTCGCCCATCGCCTCGTATTTTCCCTCGACGGCGTGGCGCGCGATCACCGGATACACCACGGTCGAAACCGCAATGGCGAACACGCCGATGGGCAGTTCCATGACCCGATTCGCATAAAAGAGCAGCGTGGCCGCGGAGTCGTTGATCTGGTAGGCCAGCAGATTGGAGACGTAGATGTTCACCTGGTAGATCGCCGTGCCGAAGAAGCCCGGCACCATCAGGAGGGCGATCTCCCGCACGCGCGGCGAAAGCCCCAGGTCGAAGCGCGGCCGCCAGCCATGCTGGATCAGCACCCCGGCGGGCACCGCCATCTGCAGGAATCCGCCCATCAGCACGCCGGCGCACAGCCAGTGAATCGCCCCCAGCGGAGTCTTGGCCCAATGCAGCCCGGCGCCGCCCAGCGTGAGGATCATCGACAGGTTGAGCCAGATCGGTGACAGCGCCGGCTCGGTGAAACGATTCAGGACATTCAGCGTGGCGTTGAAAGCGGCGGCGACGCAGATGAACGCCAGATAGGGAAAAAGAATCACCGTCAGATCCGCCACCAGGTACCATCGGTCCGGCTGGTTCATGCTCCAGCCGAAATGCCCGACGGAGCCAATTACCAGGGAAACTATCCGATTCATGAACAGCATCACCAGGACCACGATCCCACCGGTGATGACCAGCAGCCAACTGGTGACCTTGTTGAGGAGCACAAACGCACCCGGCCGGCCGGTCGTGTGCAACTCCTCCTGCAGGGTGGGCAAAAACGCCGCGGTGAGCGATCCTTCGCCCAACAGGCGGCGGAACAGGTTCGGCAACCGGAAGGCCGTCAGGAACGCCGAGTTCAGCAGGCTCGCGCCGAAGATCGCCGCGCCGAGCTGGTCGCGCATGAGGCCGAGCACGCGCGAGACAATCGTCAACAGCGAAACGATGCCGATGTTCTTGAGGTGTTTCGACACGGGCGTGTGTTTCTCTGCGGGCGCCGGAAGGTTGGCAAGTTCTTAAGGGCCGCGCGGCCTTTTCTGCGAGCATTGGCACCGTTTGCCTGTCATCGCGAGGCACGTTCTGCTGGCCAGCAGAGTCGCAATGACAAATTAGGACACCTCTTTCTGCGAAGCGGCATTGACGCTCCCGGCGGCGGGCGGCATGTTCCCCCACCAATGTCCTTGCTGCCCAAACTCGTCGAGCGGCTGCAGCGTCATCCGAAGCGCATCGTCTTTCCGGAGGGCGCCGACCCGCGCATCCTGCAGGCCGCCCGCCAGTGGGTGACGCGGCGCATGGGTGCGCCCATCCTGCTCGGCGAACGGGCGCGCATCAAGGAGGCCGCCGCGCTGCTCGACCTGAGTCTCACCGGCATGCGCCTGCTCGACCCCGCGCGCAGCGAGGATTTCGAGGGCTTCGTCACGCAGTTCGAGGCGTTGCGGCGGGACAAGGGCCTGAAGCCCGGCGAGGCCCGAACGGCCCTGCGCGACAACAATTATTTCGCCGCGATGATGCTCGCCGCCGGCCAGGTCGACGCCCTGGTCAGCGGCGCGACCGTGTCGGCATCGAGCGCGCTGCGCCCGCTCTTCCAGATCATCCCGCGTCTCGAGCACGTGACGACCGCCTCGTCGCTGATGATCCTCGACTGGGACGAACCCCAGGGGGGCGTGGCGACTTCGCTGTTTCTCGCCGATTGCGGCGTGATCCCCGACCCCACCGCGGAGCAGCTCGCCGACATCGCCATCGCCACCGCGATGATCGCCCGCCACCTCACCAACGAACTCCCGCGCGTCGCCCTGCTCAGCTATGCCAGCAAGAGCACGGCCGATCATCCCGCGGTCGTGAAGATGCGCACCGCCACCGAACTCGCCCGCGCCAAGGCCCTGAGCGCGGCGCTGCCGATGGAGATCGACGGCGAGCTGCAGGTCGACGCCGCACTCGATCCGCACGTGGCCGAGGCCAAGCAGGTGGCCGGCGCCGTGGCCGGCCGGGCCAACGTGCTCATTTTCCCCGACCTCGCCAGCGCCAACATCGGCTTCAAGCTCGTCCAGGTGCTGGCCGGCGCCAACACCTTCGGCCAGATTATCACCGGCCTCAGCCGGCCCGCCGCCGAGATCAGCCGCGGGGCGAGCGCGCACGACGTGTTCGGCGCGGCCGCGGTGGTCGGCTGCCAGGCGATCGACCGCCGACTGCTTTACGGCACGCCGTGAGCGGACCTGTTTAGGGTTTTGGGTTCTGGGTTTTGGGTTGGAGTGGCCCCGAACCCTGAACTCAAAACTCACAACCCAAAACCATTTCGCCCATGCCCGATCCGAATCCCTTCACCCAGCCGCCGCTGCCGCTGCTCGCCAAGCCGACGAACGTCATCACCCGGCGCATCTTCGTCGCGGCCACGCGCATGAACGACGGCAAGACCACCGTCTGCCTCGGCCTGTTCGCCGCGCTCCAGCACCTCTACCCGCGCGTGGGCTTCATCAAGCCGGTCGGCCAGCGCTATGTCGACGTCGAGGGCCACAAGGTCGACGAGGACTCCTACCTCCTCGACATGATCTACAAGGTGCGCGTGCCCATCGAGAGCATGAGTCCGATCACGATCGATCCGACCTTCACGCGCCGCTTCCTCGGCAATCCCGAGGCGACCTACGCGCCGCTGGTTGACAAGATCTGCCGCGCGTTCGACCGCGTGTCGTGGGAGAAGGATTTCACGCTGATCGAGGGCACCGGCCACGCGGGCGTGGGCTCGGTGTTCGAGCTGTCCAACGCGCGCGTGGCCCGGATCCTCGATGCGAAGGTCATTATCGTCTGCCCCGGCGGCATCGGCCGGCCGGTCGACGAGATCGCGTTGAACAAGGCGCTCTTCGACCAGGTGGGCGTGGAAATCATCGGCGCCATCCTCAACAAGGTGGAGGCCGACAAGCTGCAACAGGTCGCGCATTACGCGGGCCTGGGCCTGGCGCGGCTGGGCGTGCCGCTGCTCGGCGTGCTGCCCGTGCAGACGATGCTCTCCGCCCCCAACCTTTCGCAGGTGGCCGAGGAAATCGGCGGCCGCTGGCTCAACGCGCAGGTCACCGGCGGGCACGAGCGCATCCGGCGCGTGGTGGTCGGCGCCATGGCGGCCAAGGGCATCATCGACCACCTCCAGCCGGGCAACCTCCTGATCACCCCCGGCGACCGCGACGACGTCATCCTCGCCGCCATCTCCGCCACGAGCATCTCCGGCACCAAGGCGATCGCCGGCATCATCCTGACCAACGACATCCTGCCCCACCCCAAGCTGCTGGAGCTGCTGGCGCGGACGGACCTGCCGGTGATCGCCGCGCGCGAGGACGCCTATGCGATCACCTCGAAAATCCACAACATGACGGTGAAAACCCAGCCGCAGGACGTTGACAAGATTTCCGTCATCAAGCGGCTCGTCACGGAGCACGTGGACATGAACAAGCTGCTGGCGGCGTTTTAAGTCCGCATTCCATTTTTGTTTTTGACCACGGATGACACGGATGGGCGCGGATGTGACCATATTCCTCACGCAAAGGTCGCAACGGTCACCAAGGTGGTGGTTGGGAACGCTTCGCCCGTCGGGCTTTTCTTTGTTCGTAGGGGCGCAGACTTGCCTGCGCCCTTGAAGTTGATCCGTCCTGCGAGATGTCGCGCCATAGCTCGAAGCGAAGGCGGACGCTTCGGCGAGGCAAGCCAGCCGGGCCGATCTCACGTCGTCCAGCCGCCGCAAGCTGCGTCAAAACCATCCCAAGCCATCGTCCAAGCCCTTGCGGAATCCCTGGCGCGTAGCAGCCGTTTTCAAACCGCCGTCAACCAAGTCGAAACCAATTGACCTGCCCCCCTAAGACTGGAGCGGCTTGAGTGAGAGTCCTTGGGCGCAGTCCGTGGCGGCGAAACAAGGCCTGCAGTCCAGAAATCCTACCCCACTCAAAAAAGAGTGGAAATTTACGTAGCGACATCTCGTTAACTCTGCGATACTCACCATCCGCACCAACGATGGTAACCCTGCCTAACAAGCCGGTAGATCCAATACACTGACTGAGAGCTCTTCACAAGTTTTCTAACGATTTGCTCGCATCTGCTCTATCCCCCATCACTCCGAATCCGTAGGCCTCAACCAAAGCTATCCATGAAAAGGATTCTTCTTCTCGTACTCGCTGCTGTTGGCACGCTAAACCCTACATTCGCCGAAACGAAGATAGTTCGGGTTGCTTATATCCCTATCGCTGAATGTATTGAGCTCTATGTCGCTGAGCGAGTGGGTTTCTTCGAACATGAAGGAATTAAGGTGGAGCTTACTCAAATGGCAGGAGGCGCGAAGATTCTCAATGCAATTGTATCGGGTGACATCGATATTGGATTCACCAACGTTGTCTCGCTTGCCGTTTATAGCGCGCAGGGATCATAAAGGGTCGAAACAATTGCGATCGGGCGACGGAAGTCCGGATCCTGCTCGGAAAATATCCACTCGATTGTTCACGCGATTGATCACGTGGTAAATGGAAGAATCATAACGGGTCAGGTCGAAACCATGGCGGCAGAGTTGGAGGGATCGGCGGCGGGAATTGATCCGCGCGCGCAGGCATCCCCTCCCCCGGACCAATCGGTCCGTTCTCCTCCCCGGAGCGCTGTCGGAATCGCGGTCACCGCATGCCTGATTGAGAAAACGATACCGCCAGGCCGGCCGGATTCGAACCTTTTAAACACTCTAATTTAGGTAACAATATACTTCACTCACTACGGCGCGAGGGGCTTGGCGTTGGGGGTGGGCGCTCCCGTGAGCACGTAAACGCGGCACGCCAAGTCCTGCGGACCCATTGCGGCCACAATGTAGTCAATCCGCCCCGTGGCTGTGTCCATTCGCACGATGCCTAACTGTCCCTCGTGTTTAACTTCAAACGTGTAGCGCCCCACGGAAATGGCTGGGCGCATGGCGATGGTGCCGAGAAAATAGACGGCGCCTGCGAGCAAAATGGCGATGAAGGATAGCAGGGTTTTGGTGAACATTTTGGGATGGGGTTGAGATATTGGTTAGGGCTTCTAGAAAGATGCTTTCAAGGCTGCTAATCTCTACTACAATAGGAAATCAACCTTCGGAGGATTTCTGCCATGAAGCTCGCCACTGCTTTAAGAGAACGCTGGGGAAAATTAGTCGCCGAACTAAAAGAAGAATGGCGATGGTTTCCAGCGCCAATGACCATCCTGCTAGTGTGCATAGCACATACGCTTTTGGGCAGCCTAATAGAAAGGCTGATTCTGCCAACACTGCGGATAGAATTGTTAGTTCAAGGATGGATCGTATTAGGCCTCTTCGTTGCAGTAACAGGATGGACCATGTATCTTCGGCTCGGCTGCAAGAAGATGGGCTGCCTTCTTTTCGCAGGGCTTCCCAGTGAAGTTCAAGAGCATCTGAAAAGGTTGAGGAATGGAACGGCCCCAACACCGCTTGAGTCAGTGGAGGGTCTTTCTGTCGAGATGGCGGCAACCATCGTTGCACTGCGTACCGGATACACATTTCGGGAAAAGGGGCAGATTTACCTCAAGCCAATATATCGTTACATGGTGCCTAAAGACTGACCACTAGGCAGCTTCTTCCTCGGCTTCTTGGCCGGCCTTTTGACCTCGCTCTTTGGGACATTGGACAAGGCTTTCGCCAACGCCTGAAACCTTTGGAATGGCGTTTTTTCGTTTAGGGCCGCGTTGGAGTTCGGTTTGTCGGTCACGGATTCATGCAGGTTGAGCCTTTCCGATTAGTTCGGAATAAGTGAGCCGCTTGCCAACGATGGCAGCCACGGCTTTAAGAAAACGGGCAGTGTCATTAGTTTTGCGGTTGTTGAATCGAAAAACCTGTTCGTCCAAGTAACGGAATAGGTGGAACGGCTCCACGCTGACATAGGTGCCCTTGATGCCGCGTTTAAGCAGGCACCAGAAGTTCTCCAGCCCGTTGGTGTGAACGTTGCCCCGGACATAAGCTTCGGCATGGTCAATCACCTGATGGACGTAATCGGCTTCTAGGCCGACATAGGACAGCAGCTTGTCCGTGAATACCTGCGAGCCGGGAGCGATGTTTTGCCGCACCTCTCCTTGCACGATATAGCGGGAGTTATTCGGCACGTGTTTGGCGATCACCTGCCCATCACGCTCCAGCAGCCCCATCACGACGGCTTTTCCGACGCCACCCGTGCCCCGACCGCGCCGTTGGTTACGGTCTAGGTGCATATAGCGGGCTTTCCCGCCGATGAAGGTCTCATCCACCTCCACCTCGCCTTTGAACTTGGCAAAGGTGCCGGTC
The DNA here is from genome assembly GCA_049513315.1 of Opitutaceae bacterium. Lineage (GTDB taxonomy): Bacteria > Verrucomicrobiota > Verrucomicrobiia > Opitutales > Opitutaceae > Fen-1467. Next base: position 91,993 of record JBEKWG010000006.1, on the reverse strand, counting down.
TGCATGGCCAGCCGGATGCGCTGGAGCATGAACCACGCGGTCTTTTGCGTGACGCCAATGGAGCGGTGGACTTCGTAGGAGGAAACGCCGTTCTTGGCGTTGGCAATCATCCAGATTGCGGCCAGCCATTTGTCGAGCGGGGGCGGGCTATCCTCAAAGATGGTGCCGACACGGACGGAGAATTGCTTCTTTTCGGTGCAATGCTTGCACTCCCACGTTTTGCGGGTGGAGATGCAGCGAATCTCCGAGGAGCCGCAGCGGGGGCACTTAACACCATCCGGCCAGCGCAACTCCACCACGAATTTGTGCGCTACTTCGGGGTCTGAAAAGTAGCGAATGGCCTCAACTAGCGTCGCTGGAAAGTCGTTATTCATCGGGTGATATTTCGGCACTAAGACGCTGCAAAACCCCTTCGGCTTCATTTAGTAATGCCTTTACCCAAACTTTCCGGTTTTTCGCCTCGTATGCCTTTGCCGATTCTTCCAACCCCTCAGCGACCTCTGGAATTTCGATTTCGCCTTTGCCGTCAGGGGTAAGGTATCCGATTTGGGTGCGGCCTCCGCATGAGGTATCATGCACCTTAGCCATTTCTACAGCATACGCTGCCATAAATCCTGCCAAACCTCTCGTTAAGGTAACACGGGAGTAACCGGCCAAGATGAAATCAGCCAATTGAAACGCTGCGCCTTTCGCCACAAAATCAGCGTGGACGGCAACGGGTACTCCCAAGGCTAGATCAATAGTATAAAGGTACGGCTGACCGTGAAAATAATAGCCAAAGGTTATCTCGAATAGGTAATCTTGAAACAGCTTGTCAAAAAACTCAGAGCTATAGCCAAATCCATCCCACTGGCTTTTGGCGCTCTGCCGTGTCTCTTTTATGGACGCTTGGATTAACTCTGGGATTTCCCGATAGTCCGTTGGGGCTGAATCACGCGAGAAGGTGGCAGCTTTCTTCTGGATGTTTTCCAACGTATGAGAAAATAGGTCAAATCCGCCTGCCATGTTGAGTAATGCGGTGCTTTGGCCAAACTCGATCAGAAATAGCTTCTTGGCGTCTTGTCGCTTATGGGTAAGTCCAGCATAGCTCACTTGGCTGTCGCTCGCCATGACGATGCCGTTGTTGCAGATCATTCCGATACCAATAGTCACGATGGGCCTCCGCTTTTGAATTTGGATAACTTTATCCATCGTCTAGTCCTCCGTGGCTACTGAGCCAAGTATATTGTTACCCTAATTTAGGTAGGCAGGTCGCGGCCCGGCGGGAGCCGGGCCCGCCAGGGAGAAGATGCACCTCACGCAAAGGCGCGAAACTCGCAAAGGTTTGGAGGGGGTGGCTCCCCACCCTGCCTTGGCGCCCTTGGCGGACTTTGCGTGAGGAAACTCATCTCCGGAGTTGGTTACGGCTCCCTCTGCCTCTGTGAACTCTGTGACGAAGATCGGAATCGGTCAGGTTTGTTTTCATAGGAGGCAACGGAGGAAACAAAGGCAAAACAACAGGAGCCCGGATTGGTTCTGCTCTCCGTTCCCTTCGTTTCCTTCTGTAAAACGATCTCCTTGGGGTCATTCGGCCCGGATGGAGGGCGCAGGCCCGCTGCGCCGCGGTCCGGACGGAGCCGGGCCCTCCAAGGTAACGTAATGAGATCGATGGAGGGCGCAGCTCCCGCTGCGCCGCGGCCCGGCGGGAGCCGGGCCCTCCAGGGCTTCCGCCGTCGCTGAAGCTATGGCGGACAGGTCGAAGCGCAGGCCCGGTCCGCCGGCTCACCAATCTTCCAAATTCACCCTTGTCGCGAGCGCGGCTCGCGGGTATGCCCAACGCGCCATGGATGCGCTGCCGCCCCGCCCGGCCAGAGCGGCCCGGACGGAACCGGGCCCTCCAGGGTACGCGATGAGATCGATGGAGTCTCACCTTGCTCGTTCCCTCCACTAAACCCCTCTGCCGAAAACCCAGTTTCCCATCCGTTGGAGGATAACATGGAAATCAGAGTGGAAGATTTCGAGCAGAGCGGGCTTTATCTGCTTTTTCCCGGAGGCAGGCGGATCGTTCTCACCCGCGAAAAGATCGAAGCCTTCGCGCAAGCCTTCGAGTCCAATCTGGACCAGATCCCCGCTGAAATCAGAGGCGCGGTGGCCTTTCAGGCCTGCTCGGTGTGTCCCGAAAAAGATCGCGCCAAATTCTGCCACGCCCTGCCGGCGACGTTGGCCTTCTTTGAAGAGCTGAAGGGTCTCAAATCCTTCGACCACGTCGGCGCCGTTTACAAAGGCCGGGAGCAGGGCCTGGTCTATGTCCCGAAGACCACGATGCAGGAGGCGCTGCAATTCGTGGTGATTTTCAGCCTCATGTACTACTGCGAGGTCGGGAAGCGATACTGGAAGTACTTCCTGGGAATTCATCCGCTCCTGGGCCCGGAGGAGATGATCACCCGGATCCACCTCAATATTTACTGGGACTGCAAAGGCGACAAACAGAAGGTCGACGAAGTCCTGAGTTCCTTCGGAAACGAGATCACCTGCACCTGCCGGTGCCAGGTGGAACGCCTGGGGCTTATCTGCAAAGATGACGCCCTGATGAACGCGTTTGTGAACACCCAGGCCCAGATCGAATGGCTGGCGATGACCAAGGACGCTCTGCTCGAACAGTCCTTCGAGGAGTTCATGAAAAACGGTTAGCGGCGTGTTGGCAATCCGCCGGTCATTCGGCCCGGATGGAACCAGGTTTGTTTTCACAGGAGGCAACGGAGGAAACAAAGGCAAAACAACAGGAGCCCGGATTGGTTCTGCTCTCCGTTCCCTTCGTTTCCTTCTGTAAAACGATTTCCTTAGGGTCATTCGGCCCGGGCGGAACCAGGTTTGTTTTCACAGGAGGCAACGGAGGAAACGAAGCGGGCCGTCCGCCTTCGCCCTGCGGGCTACGACGAGACAGGTCGGAGCGCAGGCCAGGTCCGCCTTCGCTCTGCGGGCCATCCGCCTGCGCATTTCCTGCGCGCCCCAAATTGCCATTTTTCGCGTGCGGCGGACGGGGGACTCTGCTAGCGACCCCCTGAACGAACGCAGGCCATCCCATGAAATGGATTCGACCGATCACGATCTCCTTGGCGGTTTCCGGGTGGCGAGGATTGGTCAGGGCCAGGACCATGGGTGAAGGGGTGGTCACGAGCGCGCTCGGAAAGGGATATGACTTATGAAAACCAACCGATTCTTAACCATGCCATTGTTTGGATTGCTGCTGTGCGCAGCCGCATTGCGTGCCCCGGCACAAACCACTGACGCCGCGTTCCAGCAGGCGGTGGCGGCGTATCAACAATCGCCATCCGACGCCAAGGCTGCGCAGATCATCAAAATGGCCGCGGCGATGGACCAACTGCCGCCGATTCCCGAAGAGGCGCGGAAACATTTCGTGCGGGGCGCAGCGCTGTTCAAGGCCGCCAAATCGCCCGAGGATTTCAATCAGGTGTCAGTTGAGTTCCTGCAATCCGTTCGGCTGGCCCCATGGTGGCCGGAGGCGCGTTACAATCTGGCGCTAGCTCGCGAAGCGGCGGGCGACTACCCCACCGCCATTGCCAAATTGAAGCTCTACCAACTGTTCAAACTTCCCGAAACCGAGGCGCGTGCCGTTCAGGACAAGATCCACGCCCTCGAAGCCAAACAGGAAAAAGCGGCGAAAGCAGCGGAGGAGGTCACGGCGAAGAAATCAAGTCCGTAGGCAGTCGCTGCGCGGAAACAGAAAGAGTTTGCAGATTGGAGGGTTCATAAAGAGTCAGGCTGAAACAATTGCGATTAGGCGACGGCAGTCCAGTGGCCATTGGAGCCAGGTTTTAGATCTTGCAACCGCCGTCTATCACCGAAAACAGAGCCGCCATGCCGTTGCTTCGGTGCGTGATTGAAATACTTAAAACCTGAACCCATCTGCCTTCGCCCTGGCCAGCGTCCGCCCGGTTGGCGCCACGGTGGATAAGTCGGTCCGGGCGAGGGGATGCTGCCGCGGCCCGCCCGGAGGAACTCACCGCGGGACCATCTGGCCTTGGCCGTTCCACCCCAATCAACCGCGGCCACACTACCAAAATTTGAGTATTGTGAACATTTGAACCTTGGCCGGCAGCCGCTAACATCCCCACTCCCTCGGACTTGCTGCCATACCCCCGCTCCGTCGTTCTTTTCGCGCAATCCCCCCACTTCCACCGCCGGACCCTTTCCCCTTAAACCCCAATCCCACCGCAGGCGCCGGCCCCCTGACCTTCCCTCAGGATCCAGTTTCCTATCAGTAGAACCGCCATCCTGGCTATCCACAGAAGCCATTGCTTCCAAGGAGGATTAAATGTCACACTTATCCCAGAAGACAAGCTATCGGAAATTAGCGTATTTGATCACGCTTGGTTTCATCTTTCTCTCCAGCTTTTCAAGTTTCGCGGCTCCGGATGATACCAACCGTAAAACCATTGTCACGCCCCTGGGCGAAGTTCCCAGCAATGCCGGCTATGTGGGCGAGCCCGTCACCTATCGTGTTTACTATTACAATGCCAGCAAGATAGCAGCCGATCTTCGCATCGTGGATGTGCTGGATGCTGACCTTGAGAATGTGCAAGTGGCGCCGCCAGGTATATACGACGCGGCAGGGCATACGCTGGCCTGGGAATATAAAAAAGTGGCGGCGAAAACCGGGGGATTTGTGCAATTTATTGCCCGCCTCAAACAGACAGGCACGGTAAGCAATAAAGCGCGACTGCAGTTTTCAGCCGTGGGCAAACTGCCGGTGTTCAACATTCAGAAGTATCGACTGCAACCAGCAGAAAAGATCGCGGCCGCGGCCGAATTGGCAGAAAAGGATCTGTCCATCAAAGGCGTAACCATCGAAACCAATCAAGTTTCCACCAAGGTTTACGCAGATCCCAAGTTGGGCTGGATCCCATTTGATAAAGATGTTGAAAAAGGTCAGCTGCCGAAGCCGACCATGAAGGACAACACCACCATCGGCGCCATGGTGAACTTCGATATCCCCGGGGTGTTTGTGACGAAAGTGAAGGGCGGCAATCAGACTTTTTACCGCTTTGCGATGCCGGGCCAGGCATCCTTATCGGCACTCGGCAAGCCTGAACTCCCGACCCTCGGCCAGATCATCGAAGTGCCACTGGGGGTCAGCTTCGCTATCGAAGTGATCAAAACCCGGGAGGTGCCACTGGATGCCTACCGTGTTTACCCCGCACAACGGCCTATGCCTGATGTAAAAAAGGGAGATCCTCGCACTTCCTGGCCAGCGGAGAAATTTGAGCAAGACAAAACCCGCTATCTCAAGGAGGCCAGCTATCCCGAAACGCTAGGCATGATTCAGACCCAAGATATTGGCGTCATTCGCGGCCATCGAATCGTGCAGCTCAAGGTGCATCCCATCCAGACGAATCCGGTCACCTTGGAAACCAAGGCGTTCGCCCAGATCGAGGTCCGCATCAAATACAATCAACTGGCGCAAGTTCAGGCCATCCCCAAGCGGTTGTATTCAAAATCGTTTGAGCAACTTTTAAAACGAGTGGTGCTCAACTATCAGGATCCCAAACGCTTTGATCAGAATATTGACAAGCCCTCGGACGATGGCAGCAACAAGGAGCGGACCGGCTGCGACTACCTGATTCTGACACACCAGACGTTTTATAACGCGGGGGATCCGAACAATCCGGTGATCCGGCTGGCCAGTTGGAAACAGCGCGAAGGTCTGCGGACCCGCATCGTGGATGTGTCCACCATCACCAATGGCCAGACTTACGATGGCATCAAACAGTATTTACAGAACGCCTACGACACCTGGGATCTTGTTCCATCCTACGTGCTGCTGATCGGCGACTCGGATCTGATTCCCGTGCGCTACCTGACGCCACACTATCTGCATAACAACACGCTGACGGGAACCGATCTGTACTACTCCACGCTGGACGGAAATGATATTTATCCCGATGTCTATCTGGGTCGACTATCCGTGGACACCCTGGCGCAGGCCACTACGGCCATCAACCGCATTCTCGACTACGAACAAAACCCGCCCAACAATGCCACCTTCTACAACCAGATCCTTTTCTCGGCCCTGTTCGAGGATGTCAATGTGACCAACGGAGATGGCACTGAGGATCGACCCTGGATTGAGAATGTGGAAGATGTCCGCAGCTATGTGCTGGGCCTGGGCTATCAGGCGGATCGGGTTTACACCACCAGCAGCGGCTGGCCGAGCAATGCCATGGCGGCAAAGCCTGCCAATTATAAGGATGGCACGGCATTACCGGCGGCGCTTACTCCTCCCGGCTTCGGCTGGAACGGCACGCCAAATGACATCAGCAACGCCATCAATGCTGGCCGTTTCTTGGTCACCTACCGGGATCACGGCGATCGGAACACCTGGCAAGCGAACAATTTCAATAACACTGATGCAGACAATCTGACGAACGGCAACCTGGCACCCGTGGTGCTCGATATCGCCTGTCAAAACGGTTGGTTTGATAACGAAACCGACGATGCGACGCTCAACACCGGCGTCAATGACGAGTGCCTGGCTGAGCATTTTATCCGCAATGCCAATGGTGGTGCGGTCGCGATCATGGCTGCCACCCGCGACAGCTGGACCGGCTACAACGATTTCCTGATGTTCGGAATGCACAAGGCCATCTGGCCCAATTATGTGCCCAATCCCCCCATCACCGGCTATCCGGCGATCCCGGCCATGGATTCCAATCCGCTACTGGGCATGGGTCAGATTATGAATTTCGGCAAGTTTTACATGTGCCGTGCCTACGATTCCGACACGGAGCGCGATCTGACGATGGAGATCTATCACCTGTTCGGCGATCCGGAAATGCCTATTTGGAGCGCTGCTCCCGTGCGGCTGGATGCCACGTTCCCTGAGGGGATCGGCGCCTTAGGCGAGCAGCATTTTGTAGTCAAAGTCAGCAATCTAAGCACGCACGTGCCCGTGAACCTGGCCCGCGTGACCCTCACCCGCGGCAACACGTTTGTATCCGTGCAGGAGACCGACGCGGCGGGAATCGCCCGTTTCAAGTTGAACAATGTGGGCACGGGCAATCTGGATCTGACCGTGACGAGTACTGGCTTCAGTCCCTTCTTGAAAACGATCAACGTATCCGCGTCAGGCGCGACGCTGAACAGGCTGGATCCAGACAACGGTGTGCTCAATCAGGCCGTGCATGTAGGCGGCATCAAATTCGATGGCAGCGAGAGTGTGGGTGTGAGCTTTGACGGCAGCCTTTCAACGACCACCACGGCCGCGTCAGGCAGTTTTGGTCAGGCCCCGGATGTAGTGGATTTCCAGGTTCCGGCTGCGCATGATCTGGGTCCGGTCAATATCTTGGCCAAAGGCAAAACCTCGGGCCGCTATGGTGTGGATCTGTTCCAGGTGCGATCAGCCAATCCCGTGGATCTATACATGTACGACCAGTGGGATAGCTCCACTTGGGGACTGCATCCCGGAGACAACCCCACCTGGGACAACCCCTCGATCCAACTTTACGATCTGAACTACAACGCGGTGGCTTCCAACAATCTGCAGGCCGGTGTGACCTACATCATCCGGACCATGGTGCATAACGATACTGATTTCGCGGCCCACGGCGCCAAGGTGACCTGCAAGTGGGCCAACTTTGGCCTGGGCCAGCCACCCAACGTGTGGACTTATATTGGCGATTCTACGGTTGATGTGCCGGCGCATTCAGTCACGCCCTTTGAGGTCAAGTGGACCACGCCCGGCACCGGACATCTGTGCGTGATGGCCGAGATTTACCATATCGAGGACGCCAATAACGCCAACAATCAGGGTCAGGAAAACTGCCACGTGGGCCCAACCAGTTCGCCAGCCAAGGTCCCCTTTACTATCTGGAATCCGACCAAGAACCCGGAAATGGTGTATCTGGATCTGCGGCAGTTGATCGATCCGAAAACCCAGGGTAAGGCCAAGCTCTGGGGAAGTTTGGTGGTGCATCCCGCTTTGCAGCTATTACAGCCTGGCGAGAGAAAGGAAGCCCAGGTGGTGATTGATCCCGACATGATGGCCAATGAGATACCCTATGGCGCCGAGGCGGAATTTTCGCTGACCGGTTACATCGATGGCGAGGTCATCGGCGGAGTTAATTTCCGGATCAACAAACAGAAATGACCGGACTCACTTTTCCAAGCCACCCTCAGGTTCGGTCTGGATGAGTTGATGTCGGCACGGTTGACACCGGTTGTCCCTCCCTGGCGGAGGGAAGGCCCGGCGTGTCGGTGACGAGGTCGAGCGATACAGGTGGAGGATCTCTTCAACGCAAATCCCTGCGGATGGTGGCCTCTTGCTGACGAACCACAACATGGAGCCCCGCCACTGAGGCCCGCTCTCTCGGCATTCGGGGGCAGCTTGGAAGGGTGGGCCATCCGACCGTTATTAAGGAATCTCTTGGGCTCCGCCGATGCCCGGATGAAAATGCCGAGCCCCACTTCGTCCTTATGAGAGGCACTTCCAAAAACCGTTTCCATTTCCGGCTCGCACCGGGTTCGGACACCACCAAAAAGAAGGCAAAGGGGATCCGGTTTTAAGTGTTTAGGTTGACCGCCCGTGCCGGCGGAGCACTCGAAGTGGGTCAGTTCTCACTGGCTGACATTGGCAGCGTGACGCAAGGTCGCTTCATCGCTGGTCGCGAAGCTGTCATGATTGCCCTCCTTCGCCAAGGCTTCGAAGCGCAGGCCCTCCTTCGCCAAGGCTTCGAAGCGCAGGCCCTCCTTCGCCAAGGCTTCGTAGCGCAGGCCCTCCTTCGCCAAGGCTTCGTAGCGCAGGCCCGCCTTCGCCAAGGCTTCGTAGCGCAGGCCCGCCTTCGCCAAGGCTTCGTAGCGCAGGCCCGCCTTCGTTCGGGGCTTCCGCCTTCGCCCTGCGGGCTACGGCGAGACATGTTTCCTTCCGATTCGGAAGGAAACATGGCGGACGCTACAGGACTCGAACCAACTCGGGAGAAATCTCAACCGACTGAAGGCAAGCCCACCTGCGAAAGCGACAAAAACGCCGAGACACGGACTGGCGCACACGACGTAGACAAAGCCTGTCGCGAGCTGGCGGTACCGAGCGCACTGCGCGACACCCCGCCAATCGTCGCGCTGTGGCCATTGCTTCCGCCTGAATTGCGATCCGCAATCTTGGCGCTGATTCGCGCCGCGAGGCCCACTCAATCGTAGGCCAGCTGCCTCGGACTCCCCGCGCGTGAGAAGACGGCAACACCGGCCTCACTTACGCGGGCGTGACAACGGCAGTCCTGCTCAGGCCGAAGACGCACCAGCAAAAGCGCCACGGTGGTCGCATGGTTGAGCGAATTCTGCCTTCTGCCGCAATCGGGGTCGGATCAGGTCGATTTTTCGGGCCGATCCCACAGCGGCTCCGGCAGCTCCCAACGTTCGGCGGTCATCCTGGTACTCCAACGACGCACCACCGAAAAAATCAGTTACGGACGGTTTAAAGGCTCGTCGTGATCACTTCCGGCTCAGTTGGTACTTTCCCATCAGATAGTCAGTGACGGCCTTGCGCTCCGCGTCCGTGAGCACGTGGTCGTAGATGAGCACCTCGGCCATGTCGCCGTCGAAATAGGATCCCTGGCCGTCGCCCAGCGCCGGATCCTTTCGGAATTTCGCCGTGTTGCTGGTCTCGCGTGCAAACGAAGTCCCGTTGAAAATCTGGAACCAGACCTTCGCGTCACCGCCCACATTGTAGAGATGAAAGCTGGTCAGATCGATGGGCGGCGCCCCTTCGTTGCGCATCGCGGTCGCCGCGAAGCTGTCCCAGATCCAATTGCCATTTTCCGGGTAACGGCTGCCCATGTCACTCCCGAACGCCCAAAGCCCTACAATGGGGATGGAAGTCTTCCGCAGGACCGCAAAGGCCTCACCGGCGGTCGCTCCCGCCATCACGTCCGGAAGATTGAGCAAGGTTCGATGGTCTTGGATGAAATGCACCACAGGCAAACCGTTGACCTGGTTGGCGATGATCTGAGGTTGCTGGTCGGCCTCGGGCTGCACGGCATCGTTGCCGCAGCCGCTCTGATCGGCCCAGCGCGCAACGGGACCACTGGCCGGCGCGCCGACGGTGGAACACAGCCACAGACGCAGCCCGACCGCCGGCACGGCGGACGCGCCTGGCGTCGCCAGCATCTTAGGCGAAATTGACGCAGGGGCGCCGCCTGCGCCGTCGACAAGAACCGTGGCAAGGAGGAAGAGGGCAATGAGCTTTGGCAGGCTGCTCGTCAGTAGAACGAGCCATTTGCCGATCAAGGCGTGCTCTGCGGTACCGAGGAGCGGCCGAGGCGTGAAGAAACGGGACAACTGGAGGGTTTTCATAGGGTCGATGGGACTGGATTTCGGGCGGGAACGCCGGTTGCCTTGGGGCAAAAGCAGGAGGCGGCGACCGGGTCAAGGACTAATAACTGAACCTGAGTGACGAGCAGACATGCACCTTGGTTACTGAACTCTTGAGAGCGGAATGCGCAAACTGACGCACACGTTTTGGGCGCCAAGGGTCATTTGCTGCCCTTCCCTGGCAAACGCCAAAATCAGGCCCTTTCAAGAAAGCCGCTGGGACGGAGGAGCTTAGTCAGAATTCGGCGTTTACTGGCACGCCGGGGCAGGAGCCCGAAATGGTGGACGCTACAGGACTCGAACCTGTGACCCCTAGTGTGTGATACTAGTGCTCTAACCAACTGAGCTAAGCGTCCGAATCAGAGGGGCGAAAGTGGCGGGCCGCCGCCGGCAAATCAATCCTGTTTTCAGGTGCAGTAGCGAGTAGTGAGCAGCGAGTAGCGGTTTAACCCCAAAAAACACGAAACGCACGAAAGCCGGTTGGAGCCGGGTCCTCTACATCGGATGACATACATCCATGGAGGGCGCAGCTCCCGCTGCGCCGTTTATTCTCTGAATGCCCTACCCCGCTCGGTGACCTCCTTCTGCCTCTGTGCACTCTGTGGCTAAGATCGGAATTGGTCGGGTTTGTTTCCACAGGAGGCAACGGAGGGAACGAGAGCTAAAACAGCAGGAACCCGGATGGGTACTGCTCTCCATTCCCTTCGTTTCCTTCTGTAAAACGGTCCCCTTGGAGTTGCGGCGGCAGCCGCGTTGGGGTGGCCGTCAGAACAGCGTCTGCAACAATCCGTAGATGCCGACGCTCAGCGCCGCCAGCGAATCGCCGGCGATGAGTCCGCCGCCGACCAGCGAGGTCGTGCTCATGTCGGCCGGAATCCCGGCGTCGGCTGACCAGCCCCGGCGCGCGTTGAGCCGGGCCAGCGCGACTTCGCAGAGCGAGCCGATCGTGCCGCCGCCCGCCCACCACAGGCACGTCGGCAGCTCCACGAATCCGCCGAAGCTCGAGGCGTACGGACTGGGCAGCAGGAAGGCGTCGAAGACGAAATCGAAAACCCGGCCGCCGCGGGTGGCGCGGGACCACGGGAGGTAGCGGGCGTTGCGCTTGACCAGCTTGCGGACGATTTCGGTGCCGAGGCCGATGAGGATGCCCAGCTTGAGCGCCTTCATCACGTGCGGCTGGGCGGTGGTGATGCCGCGCAGGGCGCCGACGAATTTGTAGGTCATGGCGCTCTGCCACTTTTGCGCGCCGGCGACGTGGTGGCCGAACTGATCGACCAAGAGCACCGGGTAGGCGCTCAGGAAAACCCTGGCCAGGACCACGGCCAGGGCCGCGCCCATGAGGATGCCGACGACCTGGTAGCGGAATTGCACCACGCGGTTGGTACCCAGCCGCCAGCCGGTGGAACGGTCCTGCTGCATGTCGCCGCCCTCGCTGCAGGATATCAGCAAAATCGACGCACACATCAGCCCCGTGCCCGCGTCCGTCAGCCCGATCGCCGCGAGGATGAACACGGTCATCACAAACGCGCTGGAGATGGGGTTCCAGTCCGAGATGCCGAGGGAGATGCCGTTGACGAGAACGAACACGAAAACCAGTCCGATGCACACCGCCAGATAGCGCAGCGGTTCGCCCAGCACCGCGTGTCCCACGACCGCCACCGCGGCGCCCCAGAACACGACCCACAACACGAGCCGGAACACATTCACCCGTTTCCAATCCTCGGCGGGCTTGGCCGGCGGGGCATTCTTCTGCCTGAGCCGCCGGGCGGCCTCAAACAAAATCATGGTGATGTCGAGGATCGCCGCGCCGAGGATGGTGCCGAGCGCGATGATGAAGCCGATCTTGCGGTACGGCGCGTCCTTTTCGAGCCAGCCGATGCCGATCAAAAAGGGTTTCAACCGGTCGCCGATGATGGCGACGATCAGCGCCGGCAGCGCGATGCGGGCGCCGACGATCATGCCGGCGCCAAAGGTGGAGGTGGAAAGACCGAGGTTGGCGACGGCCGGCACCTTCAACGAGGTCACGCCGCCGACGTAGCCGCCCAGAATGCCGCCGCCGAGCTTGGCGACGGATTTCTTGAGGAAGTTTTTGTCCGTGAGCGCGCGGAGAATGTTCGCGACCGCCAGTCCGGACGGGTAGGCCAGCTGCATCCGGTCCACGAGGAGGGGCGTGTAAACCATGCCCAGGCCGACGCCGAACATGCCGATGCAGGTGTAGTATAGGATGAGCTGCCAGGCCGGCACGTCGGGCAGGCCAAGCCAGTAGCGCGCCTGGATGAGCACCGCCATGCCGCACATGCCGGCGACCGACGCGGCCATGGTCTGCATGTAGTTGGCGCCGTGTTTGCCCTCCGGCCCGTAGCCCAGCGTGATGGTGCTGCCCAGGATCCCCGCCAGCACCTGTCCGCCGATGAAAAAACCGATCGAGAAATTCATGAACGCCGCCGAGACGCCCCCCAGCGGGCCGAGGATGAAAATCGCCACGCCTCCGAGCAGAAGGTGGTAGCGGGGCGAACCGATGGGCGGGAGGAAGCGGCGCAAACCGGCCGGGCGGCCGGGGGCGGACATCACTGCTTCGGCCTCGTGTCCGCTCATCACGGCATCGTCAGTTTGAGCGTGCTCCCCTCGACGGTCACGTTGGCGAGTTTCTTCCAGGCGGTCCCAATCTCCTCAGGGATCTGCACCTGGCCCAGGATGTAACCGAGCACCTGGCTGCTCAAGCCCGGAAGCTTGTGCAGCGGAAAGGAGCCGATGTAAAACCGGGAGATTTCGAACGCGGACTGGCCGCCGCGTTTCACGAACTGGCCGGTGACCTGCATGATCAGCTGGCGTTTGAAACCAATCAGCTCAACGTTGAGCGAGCCCTTGGTGCCGACCTGCAACACGCCGTCCCGAATGCGGAAGTTGGGCGTGCCCATCTGAAAAATCCCTGAGGGCGGCGCGGGCGGGGTGAACTTCTGGCCCGCAACAGGTCTTTCGGGAGCGGCCGGCGCGGTTGTCGCCATCATCCAGGCATTGAGTTCATCTTCGTTGAGCACCACCGAACTGCCATCGGTAAACAGCTGCCTTTTGCGCAACCAAAGCTTGCCGTATTCAGTGCTCCGGCTGCCCTCGACATAGAAGATCGTGCCGGCCGGAGCCCGGGGCAAATCCTTCCCGGTCCACACCGGTTTCAGCACCAGATACACCACGGCAAGCACGGCGCCCAAGACCAGACTCACGGATGCGCCGACAACCACTTCCGTCAGGGTGGGACCGTGCTGAGCTTTCTCGATCTTGCGGGAGACCATGTCGCCCCTTTCGTTTATTGAGACGGAGTTGACTTTACTTCTGAGGAGAGGAGGTGGACGAGGCGGAAATGGCGGCGGGAGAAGCGCCGGAGGAGGCGGCCGGGCTGCCGCTCTTGACGGCCGCGCCGCCTGTTTTCCCGCCATCCGATTTGGCCGGGCCACGCCGGTAGTCGGTTTCGTAAAAGCCACTGCCTTTAAAAATGATACCGGCGCCACGACCGATCAGGCGCTTGACCCTGCCGTTCTTGCAGAAGGTGCACGTCTTGAGTGGAGCATCCTTCATGGATTGAAATACCTCGAACGTCTTGCCGCATTTCTGGCAGATATATTCGTAGGTCGGCATGGCGCTGAACAGGCCCCTGCTTATGAAGATCTCGTTCCGGCTTGGCGAGCCTCTTTCTACCGCCCGAAAGGAGCCGCAGGGAACGGGAATGCCGCCCCGGGGACAATCAACCGCGGCGGCATCTCAAGACCAAGACTGATTGGAGAATAAGCGTTTGCCAAACCGCCCGGGTGCGGACATTGCGATGATACCAAGCGCGCCGCCTGAGAATCCGCCCATGGATTTTACCACCATATTTGCCGATCATGTCGCCCGCGTGGAGCGGGGAATCGATCGCTTGCTGCCGGCGCCCAGCCTCACGCCCAGCCGCCTGCATGAAGCGATGCGCTATTCCATGCAGGCGGGCGGCAAACGCCTTCGCCCCGTGCTCGTGCTCGCCGCGGCGGAGCTGTTCGATCCCGACGGCTGGAACGATCCGCTGCCCGCCGCCGTCGCCGTGGAATGCATTCACACCTACTCGCTCATCCACGACGACCTGCCGTGCATGGACAACGACGACCTGCGCCGCGGCCGGCCAACGTGTCACAAGGCCTTCGACGAGGCGACGGCGTTGCTCGCAGGCGACGCGCTGCTGACCCACGCCTTTGCGCTGTTGATCAAATCCTACGAATCGAATCCCCGGCTGGCCGCCGCCCTGGGCGACCAGCTGGCCGATGCCGCGGGCAGCGGCCAGCTGATCGGCGGCCAGATGCTGGATTTGCTTTACGAAAAATCCCCGGAGGTGACGGGAGAAATCCTGGATCAGATTCATGCCCGCAAGACCGCCAGCATGATCCGGGCGCCCTTGGTGATGGGCGGACTCATCGGCGGGGCGCCCTCGCCCGCCATCGACACCTTGGGTGCCGCCGGCAGCAGACTGGGCCTGGCCTTTCAGATTGTGGACGACATCCTCGACGCGACGAGTGACGCCGCGACGCTCGGCAAGACTCCGGGCAAGGATGCCAAGGCCGGCAAGGCGACCTCCGTCAGTTTGCGCGGCTTGGAAGCTTCGCGCCGGATCGCGCAGGAACAATCGACCGCCGCCATCCAGGCGCTGCAGTCCCTGCCGGGCGACACCTCGTTCCTGGTGGCGCTCGTGCAAACCCTCACCACGCGCAGCAAATAGCGCGATGCCCCCGGCCGGATGACCGGCAAAGAATGCCGAGCGGCGACCCCGACCCGGGGGCGCCTTCAGCCCCGGGCTTCCGGGCGCCGCGGTGGCACCGAAGGCGGCGGAGTTGCCGGCTGACGCAGCAGTCGCGCGGCCCGCGTGAAAACCTCGTCGGGGAATCCCATGGCGCGCTTGAGCCGGTAGTCGCGCTCCAGCGGGTTGCGCAGGCGGCGCAGGCGCCACCAGGTGCGCACGCCGAACAATCCCATGACGAGGCCGGGATGCGCAAAAACGGGCACGGGCACGTCGCTGCCATGCACGAGGCGTTCGACCACCCCGGGCCGCAGGCAGTCGCGCAGACGGCGACAGCGAGTGGGCAGATTGAACGCCGCGGTGTCGCCGTAGAGATTCGGAAACCCGGCAAGCATTTCGCGAAAGACGGGGAAATAGTCCCGGTCGATGAATCGACTCGCCGTGCCACAGTGCGCGGCGATCACGGTGACCCCCATCTCCAGGGGCGTGCGCAGCTGGCGCGGATCCGCGAGCTCGGGACGAACCTCATCGATCGTATTTTCCCCGCCGGTGTGGGCGATGAACGGCAGACGCTGCGCCGCGACCTCTTCCCAGAAGCGGCGGTAGCGCGGCAGCCCGCATTCCACGTTGTGACAGTTGGGCAGAAGCTTCAACGCGGCGGCGCCGGCCGCCACGCACCGCGCCAGTTCCTCCAGCGCATCGGGCCGCGCGGGATGAATCGACACGACCGGCCGGATGGAGGGGTGTTCGCGGGCCAGTTGCAGCACCGCCTCATTCGGCACGTAAAACGTGCCTCGCCCCGTCCAGCGGGCGCCGTCTTCGCGATAAACGGCATCCTGCGCGAAAAGCGCCACGGCGTCGAGCGACGAACCGCGGATGTATTCAAGGAGACGCTCCGCGTAAATCCGGTCGAGGTCGCCGTTGAGGTCGGCGCGGGTCAGCCCCACGGCCCGCATGAAAAAGGGTGACAGCAGGCGGGTCGGGCCGCGCGGCCGAAACCAGCAGCCGCTGCCGCGGGAGCCGTTGCCGACCAGGTGCACGTGGGCGTCAATGAGCACGGGGTGAGGTCCTTGCATCGAAACTTTTGCCCCGCCTCCCCCCGTCCGGCGGGACCGGACGGGCAGGCCGGCGGGAGCGGACGCGATTACTTCGCCGCTTCCATGGCCAGCTGCCGGCAGCCCTTGAAATCGGTTTTGCCTGAGCCGAGGAGCGGGATCTTCTCCACCCGGCGGATGATCTTCGGAATCCAGAGATTGGGCAGGCCCGCAGTGAAAAGTTTCTCGCGCAGTTCGTCGCCATTGATGTCGAGGGAGGTGAGCAGCACGAGGGCCTCGCCCTTCGACGAATCAGGCACGCCCACGACGATCATAAGGGGGCCCTCGGTCTGCTCGATCCCGTAGGCCTCGTTGATCTTCTGCTCCACCGTGCCATGCGGCACCATTTCGCCGCCGATCTTGGAGAATCGCGACAGGCGGCCCTCGATGTAGAGAAAGCCCTCCTCGTCGAAACGGCCGAGGTCACCGGTGATGAACCAGCCGTCCTTGAGCGCCGCCCGGGTCTTTTCCTCGTCCTTGAGATAGCCGCCGAACACGTTCGGCCCGCGGAACCAGACCATGCCGGTCGAGGTGAGGGGCAGCTCCGCCCCCGTGTCGAGGTCCATGATGCGGGCGGTCATGCCCGGCAGCAGCCGGCCCACGGAGCCCAGCCGGTGCCCGCGCTGGTATTCGGCGGTGCGGGTTTTCTTGGGCGGATCGGGGAGATTGACGTTGGTGACGGGCGTGGTCTCGGTGAGGCCGTAGCCCTGCAGCACCTCAATGCCGAAACGCTCCTTGAAGGCTTCATAAAGCTCGACCGGCATTTTTTCGGCCCCGGAGACGATAAAGTGCAGCGAGCGCAACTCGTGGCGCTCGGCCTTCTTCAACAGCGGCCGCAGGAACGTCGGTGCGCCGACGAGCACGGTCACCCGCTCCGACTCGATCACCTCCACAATCTTCCGCGTGTCGAGCGGGCTGGGGGTGGTCATGATCTGGCAGCCGCGCAGAATGGGATACCAGAGGGTCGCGGTAAAACCCATGCTGTGGAAGATGGGCAGGCAGGCGAGGAGGGTCTCCTCCTTGGGCAGGATGCCGGTGGCGGAGATTTGCGCACAATTGCCGAGAATGTTGCGGTGCGTGAGCGCCACCCCCTTGGGCTCGCCGGTGGCTCCGCTCGTGAACAGCAGCGCCGCCTCCTCGCGGTCGCCCTCCTTGGGCAGGCCAAGCAGCGAGGCGATGAGCCCGCCCGGCAGCAACCAGGCCGCGGCGAGCCACTTGATGATGCCGGCCTTGCCGCAGGCCAGGATCTCGTTCCGGAGGTCGAGTGTTTTTTCCGGCCAGGGAAAGTTGACGACCTTCTTCTGCACCGCCTCGGCGGTGAGCACCGTGGTGATCTCGCCCAGGCGCAGGCTCGCCTCGATCGCGGCGCGGCCGGACGTGAAGTTGAGGTTCACCGGGATCTTGCCGGCCAGGAGCACCGCGAGATTCGCCACACAGCAGCCGGCGCTCGGCGGGAGCACGATGCCCACGCGCCGGCCGGGGACGCCCGCCGCGAGGCGGCGCGAAAGCGCGGCGGCCACGGCCAGCAGTTTGCCGGCCTTGACCACGCTGCGTTCGCCCGTGCGGTCGATGATCTGCACCTCCCACGGCCGCCGGGCGAGCGAACGCACGCATTCCCGGCCGAGATGGCGCCGCAATTCGGGACGTTCGCCGTAGGCCTCCTCGCCCAGATCGAGCAGCGTCTGCCGCGCCGTGATGGCGTCGATCTTGTCGGGCGCGATGGGCCGGCCGATGTTGACGAACACGGGAAACGGCACGTGCTGGGGATGCTTCCAGAGGTATTTCTGCCCCGAAAAGGAAAACATGGAGCCCCAGAGGCGGTCGAGGAACACCGGCACGACGGGCACCGCGGCTTTGCGCGCCACGATCTCGAAACCCTTGCGGATTTCCATCAGCACGCCGGTGCGGCTGATCTGCCCCTCGGGGAAAATGCACACCAGTTCGTCCGCCATCAGCCTCTCAACGGCCTGCTTGATGGCCGCGGTGGCCTGGCGGGGTGCCACGGGGATCACGCCGGTCACCCGAAACGCCAGCTTGCCCCACCAGGATTGCTGAAAACCGGCAAACGCGAGGAATCGCATGTGCCGCGGGCTCGCGAGCTGCAGGATGATGGCGTCGATATAGGAGACGTGGTTGCAGATCACCAGCGCACCGCCGCGCGCGGGCAGGTTTTCCACGCCCTTGACCCGCACCCGATACACCATCCGCGCCACGGTCTTGATGATCAGACGCAGAAACGGCTCCGGCAGCAGCCAGGTGGAGTAGATTCCCACCAGCACCGTCGGCACGATCAACACCAGCAGCAGTTGCTGCGCCCGGAGACCGAGCCACTGCGACATCCCGTAATAACATCCGATGGCCACGATGCCACCGAGGCTGTCGAGCACGTTGACGGCCGCGAGCATGCGGCCGCGGCGATGGTCGCCGGCGTTGTCCTGCAGGTAGGCGAAGAGCGGTACGAGAAAGATGCCGCCGCCCATGCCCAGCAGAACGAGGGCGCCACCGTAAAGCCGGCCGGACAGCGGGGTGAGGCCGGCCAGGGCCAGCCCGACCACCATCCCGATGCAGCCCACCGGCACCAATCCCAGCTCGACCCCCCGACGGGAGAGATAGCCCGCGCCGAGATTGCCGACCACCGTGCCCAGCCCCAGCAGCACCAGCATGATGCCGGTGGCCGTGGTCGAGCCCACGTCGCCGCCATGCAGTTCGCGACCAACCTGCAGGGCCGTGAGGTAGAGGATCGCGCCCAGCAGGCCGAAATAAATGATGCCGAGGCCCGCGCGGAAAAGCGGACGCGACCGCCAGAGTTCCTGGACATTACCGGCATGGCGCCACCACAGGCTCGCGCGATAAGGTTCGGCGCCAACGGCCGGCGTTTTTTCCACCCCGTGGAAGACCAGGACAGCGAGCCCTGACAACGCGGTGAGGATCCAGCCCACATGGATGGCCCCGCTCCAGGGATCCTTGCCGGTCAGCCGGGTCCAAAGGTCAAAGAGCCAGCCTCCGCTAAAACTGCCGATCAGGATGGCCGCCACGGTAAGCATTTCCATCCAGCCGACCGCCCGCGACAGGCGCTCCGAGCCGACGAGTTCCTTGAGAATGCCGCGCTTCGCCGGCGAGAACAGCGTGGACTGCATCGTGAGCAGGAAGATGAAGGCCAGCGCCAGCCAGACGTTGTGCAGTTGCAGGGCCAGCGTGAGGGTCAGCAAGACGCCGATCTGCAGCAACAGCGACACCTGCAGAACCCGCCACTTGGAGTAATGATCGGAGAACCAGCCGGCGATCGGCGAAAACAGGATGAACGGCGTGATGATCAACAGCGGCAGCAGGCTGATCACCACGCCCACATCCTCCGCATCCAGGATGCCCGGAAATTGCGCCAGCCCGGCGAGCATCAATTTCGCGGCATTGTCGTTCAACACGACCAGGGTCTGCGCCACCAACAGGCAGGCCAGGGAGCGCGAAGGGGTCTGGGGGGTGGCCATGGAAAACCGGAACGGTAGGTTATGACGGAGATCGCCCCGCTCTTTCAAGCGCGGAGAAGGGAATTATTTCCCCTCCGCGTCCTGCCGCCGCCAGCCCCGCAAATCGCGCGCCAGGGTGCCGAAGCCGTGGGGAAAATCCGCCTCGAGCCGGCGGGGATCACGGTGGCGGCGCGCGCATTCCATGGCCCGCTGGATCTCGAAGCCCAAGCCTGGCCGGTCGGTGCCGTAGACCCGCCACTTGAGGTCGCGCCGCGTGTAGGGGATCCGGGCCCGCGCCTGTCCTTCCATCCAGGCCAGCTCCGTCACCTGGGGGTCCTGTCCGCAGAGATACCAGGCCTCGATGGCCGGAACGGCAATGCCCACGGCGCGCAAGATGCGGTCGCGTCCGTGCAGCGGGGGAAATTTCTTCTGCGTCCGGTGAAAGATGCCCCGCAGCTGGCACAACCGGCACTGCGGATGAAAGTAGCCCGGCGCCTCATGCTCCGCCGTGTGCACGACCGAGTCGTCGGAATCCACCACGACCACGAGCCCGTCGGCATCGGTGTTGAAATGGAGGTGGCGCAGGATGGCGGGCAGCACTTGGGCGACGTTGGGCCAGCCGCGCGCGCGCAAGCCGGGTTTCACCATGGCGATGGATTCCGCCAGCACCGCCTCCACCAGCAACCGCAACGCCGCCTCGTCCGCCGGCGATTCGCTCAGGAGGGCGGCCTTCATCTGGGGGCACCACGAAACCTGCGAAAGACACGAAAAGCACCGGGGCTCCTTTCCGGATTGGGTGCCTTGGGTGGATTTCGTGGCGGCATATTCATTCCTCCGGGACGCCGCCCAAAATGCCGCTGAACCAGAGGTCGCCGAGCGAGCCCTCGCTGAGAATCTCCTTCACATCGGGCCGGTCGCTCAGGCGCTCAAAGGTGGCGCTGCGGCCCCGTTTGTTGGCTATGACAATTTCCTCCGGGTGGTCGCGGAACAAGTCGAGCAGGAAGGGCGAGTGCGTGGTCGCCACGATCTGCACCGCCTCCCGCGATTCACCAAAACTGGCGGGATAACTCAGCCGGTAAAGCGCATCGCGCACCTCGCGCAGCAGTCGCGGATGCACGCCCCGGTCGGCCTCTTCGAGACACAAGAGCGGCGGCGGCCGCGGGGCAAACGAAAGGGTGAGGATCGCGAGGGCGTAGAGCGCGCCCTGCGAGGCGTTCTCCGCGGTGACCAGTTCGCCGTTCTCCGCCAGGCGCAAGCCCAGCGCGAGGTTCCCCTCCCCCACGGCCTGCGTTTCGATGGCGGCATAGTCGGGCAGCGCCCGCCGGAATTCCGCCTCCAGCCGGGCGAAAGTCGCGGGTTGCTGCTCGCGCAGCGCGGCCAGCACCGCGGCGAGGTTGCGCCCGTTGGAGGCGAGTTCGCTGCTTTCCGTACGCGCCACCGGCTCGCCCATGGCGTAATGATCGAACAGGTAGGCCCGGATGCCGCCGAGCCGGGCGCGCAGCGCCTCCCAGCGCCGGCGCGCGTCGTCGGTGGGGGGATGCAGCACCTGCAACAAATCGCAAATCACGCCCGAGCGGCAGCTCAGGTGCGCCTCGATGTCATCGTCCGGTGACGCGAAACGGAACACGATCTCGGGGGTACTCTCCTTCGCCCGGGCGGCCCGCGGACCACTGATCTGCTGCCGGGCCAGAGCCCGCAACTGCAGCAGGGCCTGGACGAGGCTGGTCTTGCCGCTGCCCGTGGGCCCGATGAGGAGATTGAACGACTCAAGGCGGAGGCTGGTGGCGCGCAGGGCCTTGAAATGCTTGAACTGGACCGAGGCAATCACGGCGGGATGCTGTCAAATCCCGGGGCGGAAAGCAACGCCCGCGCGCGCGGGTAATGTGCTGATCTGTCATTGCGAGGAGCCCGCGAAAGCGGGTGACGAAGCAATCCAGCCGGATGGATCGCCACGTCCGGCTGCGCCGGACTCGCGATGACAGGGCAGATTGGGACACGACCCGCGGGCGCCAGCCGGGTGCCGTTTTCCTAGTGCCCGTGGTTGGCGGCGGCCGCCGCCTTCGCCGCCTTGGCCTCTTCGACGACCTTTCGCTCGAACTCGGCCGGCATCTCCTCATAGTGGCTGAACTTCTCGCTGTGCAGGCCGCGGCCGCCGGTCAGCGAACGCACCACCGTGCCGTAGTGGTGGAGCTCCGCCGCCGGCACGAGCGCCTTCACCACCTGCAGGCGCCCGGCGTTGTCCATGCCGAGAATCTTGCCGCGCCGGCCTGACAGATCGCCGACGATCTTGCCGAGGCAGTCCTCCGGCACCCGGATTTCCAGCTCGTGGATCGGCTCGAGGAGGCAGGGCCGCGCGTTGAGGAAGGCCTCCTTGAAGGCAAAGTAGCCGGCAATCTGAAAGGCGATGTCCTTCGAGTCCACCGGGTGCATTTTGCCGTCGTAGAAGTCGATCTTCACGTCCACGACGCGGTAGCTGGCGAGGATGCCCTCGGTGCAGGCGGTGTTCACGCCCTTCTCGACCGACGGCACGAACACGCGGTCGACATTCTGGCCGGAGAGCGACTCGGTGAACTCGACGCCGCTGTCGCGCGGCGCGGGCTCGATGCGCATCCACACCTCGGCGAACTGGCCGGCGCCGCCCGTCTGCTTCTTGTGCCGGTATTTCGACTCGGCCTTGTTGCGGATGGTCTCGCGGAAACGGATCCGCGGGGGGATGAGCTCGATGTCGATCTTGTACCGGCGCTTCAACCGTTCGAACAGGACCTCGAGGTGCAGCTCGCCCTGCGCGGAGATGATGGTCTGGTGCAGCTCGCCGTCGACGCGGGACTCAAACGCCGGGTCCTCCTCGTGCAGCGCGGCGAGGCCGGCGGCCAGCTTGTCCTCGTCGCCGCGCGAGTTGAGCTTGAGCGCGGCCTGCGTGTAGGGCTTGGGATATTTGACCTTCGGCAGCACGACGACGTGCCGGGCGTCGCACAGCGTGTTGCCGGTGTGGGTGTCCCGGAGTTTCACGGCGGCGCCGATGTCGCCGGCGGTGAGCACGTCGGCGGCGGTGCGGGCCTTGCCGTTGAGGCGGAACAACTGACCGATGCGCTCGGTGACCCGGCGGTCGCTGTTGTAGAGATCCATGCCGGTGTGCACGTCGCCGGAGTAGACGCGGAAAATCGAGAGGTCGCCGCTCAACGGGTCCGACAGCGTCTTGAACGCGAACGCCACCGGCACTTTGCCGGTCAGGCTCACTTCGCACGGCTGGTCCATCGCGTCGGTGGCCGGCGCCGTGGCGCGGTCGACGGGAGACGAGCCGAAGCGCCCGATGAAATCGAGCAGCCGCGCCACGCCGATGTTGCTTTCCGCGGCAGTGCAGAACAGCGGGATGAACACCTGTTTCTGCACGGCGGGATGGATGCCGGTGCGCATGACCTCCTCGGACAGGCTGCCCTCGGCGAAATATTTCTCCAGCAGGGTGTCGTCGGACTCCGCGATGTGCTCGATGAGCTCCTTGTGAAGGGTCTCGACGCGCGCCTTCCATTCGCCCGCGGCGGGCACCTCCGTGTACTTGCCCGTGCGGTCGGCCGCGTAGGTGCAGATCTCGCTGCGCAGCACGTCGAGCACCTGGTTGAAACCGGGGCCGGGATTGACCGGCACCTGCATCGGGAAAACCTGCTTTCCGAACCGCTCGCGGATTTCCTCGACGAGAAGATCGTAGTCCGCGTTCTCCCGGTCGAGCGCGTTGACGACGATGATCTTGGGGATGCCGAACTGCGTGGCGTAGTCCCACATCATCTCGGTGCCGACCCCGATGCCGTGGCTGGCATGAATAACGACGATTGCGAAATCGACGACACGGAGGGCGTTCAGCGCCTCGCTGCTAAAGTCGAGGTAACCCGGGGTGTCGAGGACGTTGAGCCGGCGGCCCTGCCACTCGAGGCTGAGCGGTGTGGCATGAATCGAAATCTGCCGCTGCTGCTCGCCCACGTGGTAGTCGGATACCGTCGAGCCCTGGACGATGCTGCCCATACGGTGAATGACATCGCCGCACATGAGCATGGCTTCCGCCAGCATGGTCTTGCCCGAGGTCGCGTGACCGACGATGGCGAGGTTACGAATATCAGCAGGCTGATAGGATTTCATAGACGGCTCATTTGACTGCGTCCGGGGTTACTGGGCTGGTTTCCGGGAAACAAGTAAGGTCGAGGTTGCCGGATGCGCAGGCAAGGTGAAAGTCTGTTTTGGGGGCCGGCGCAGGCATTAGCAACGGTTGCGGGTGCGAGGGGATGGTTAATTGGCCGCGCGCGCAGAACCGTCCCGGCGGGAGTCGGTAATAGAGTACTGTTTGTCATGGCGAGGAGTTCTGCGGGCCGGCAGAACCGGGCTTCCGCCGTCGCTCCTCACGAGCTATGGCGGGACAGGCGCGACGACAGGCAAACTGTACCAGCACTCCGGAGTCAGGCGCACCCCGCCGGTCCGGAAATTCTGCCCGCGGATGCGCTCAGCCGCGGGGTGCTCACGGCAGCAGCCGCTCCGCCAGCGACCGCCCCAGCATCGAATAGAGCTGGTTCGCATCCGGCTTGGCGAGCGTGCCGCCGATAACGAAGGGCTCGCGCAGCTTCATGTAGCCGAGTTCGTCGCGTTCACCCGAGAGCACCGGCAGTTTGGCCCGGGAGATCTTGGTTTCCACCGTCCCCATCACCCCCATGTTCACGCGCAGCTGCAGCGCCTGATCGAACAGGCTCTTGCCCGGATCATGGGTGATCTGCCCGTCGCCCTGGAGCCGGATGGTGGGAGAAACCAGCGTGAAGTCGGACAGTTTGACGTTGAGCGACTGGTCGCGCGACAGGCGCACGTTGAGCTGGTCGAACGGCAGCTCGGCCAGCGTGCCGGCCAGCTCCGCCGTCAGGTCGATGCTGGAAACCAGCCCGCCCACCTTTCCCTCCAGGCCGAGCAGGCGGGCCGCTTCGCTGACGATGTTCGCGGTGCGCGAAACCGCCGCCGCCCGCTGCAGACCGCGAAAAACGCCCTTGCGGCTCTGCAGCACGAAATCGCCGCGGGTGTGTTCGGCGAGATCGACCAGCGTGCGCCCGGTGCCTTCGGCCTGGCTGCGCACGTTGAAGCGTCCCTCGACCGTCGGCGGCTTGCCGGGTGCGTCGGCCTTGAACAGCGGCCCGACCTCGAGGTCCTTGATGTTAAGATCAAATTGGGAGGTGTACGGCTGCGGGGCGCCCGCCGCAAACCGGGCTTCGGCGTTGAGCAACAGCTGGCCGTCCGCGCCCAGCTTGCCGGTGACTTTTTCCACGGCCAGCCGCTGCGGATCAATCGCGATCCGGCCCGTGAATCCGGTGATTTCGTTATTCCGGCCGTAAGCGAGCGACTTGAGGTCAATCACCACCTGGCCGGTGAGCCCGGCCCAGGCGGCGCTGGCGTCAGCCGGAGGCTTGGCCGGAGCGGAAACGGCCGCGGCTGGCGGCAGCGGCCGCGGCTCCGTCGGCATGCCGCCGCCCTCAGGAGTGCGCGCCGGCGGTCCGGCGGGCTTGTCCTCCCCCGCCGCGGTGATCGGCGCGGCAAACGCCCGCACGAGCGCGAGGGCGTCATCGATCACAAAATGCTGGCTGGAGATTTTGGCATCCAGCGACCGGCCCGATCCGACGGGGTGCAACGTGGCCGCCACGGTCAGGTCGGAACGTTCGCCCGAGCGGTCGATGAGCAGCGGCATCTGCACGGCCACATCGCCCTTTTCACCGAGGCCGGCGCGGAATGACAGATTGGCCACGGGCAGCGGCTCGCGGGTCGCGGGCGAAACCAGACCGTTGAGCGTGAGCTGGCCCTCACCGAGCAGATCGTGATCCAAGGAAAACTTTACCTCGCCACTCATCCTGCCCTGCGCCGGAGGCGTGTAACCGGCCATGAACGGCTGGGCGGCGAGGGCGGGCACCGATAGATCGAACGTCGCCGCGCCCCGCACCTTGGGTTGGGCGAGATCCGGCCCGACGGTTGCCTCGGCCTGGGCGGAAAGCAGGGTGGCGCCCACGGCGTTGCGCACGCGCAGCGCGGTCATTCTGGCCGTCACACCCTGCGTCGAACAATCGACGACGGGCTCAATCTCAACGGTCAGATCCCTCACCCACGCCCGGCCGGCCTCGCCGGCGGTAAGTTTCTCCACGCGCAGCGGCGCCGCCGCCGCGGCATGCAGCGTCCCCCCCTCGGTCCGCACCCACAGTTCGCCCGGCAGAAGGTCCCCCGCGAGTTCGAGCGCGCCCAGATATGGCTGGAGCAGATTCAGCGGCACGCGTCCGAATTTCACCCGCAGCAGTTCACCGGAGCGGCCGGACACGGCGGCGATATTCCACTGGGCGATGTTGAAATGGAAAGCCTCCGCCGACGACAACTCCAGGAGCGGGCGCCCCTCGGGGGTGAGCAGATGCGCGTCCAGGCGGTCGATCTGGATGGTGCCTCCCGACTGCGAGCCGGCCACCGCGCCGCGCGCCTCCACCGGACCGATCGGCGCGTAGGCGGAAAGCAGCGTGGGCAGGATGGCCTCAAAACTTGCCTGCAGCGTCGTCGCCGGCACCGCGCCGGACTTTATGCTCACTTCGCCCCGGGCGTTGAGCCGGTCATCGGTCGCCGTCTCCAAGGTCAATCCTTCCAGCCTGATCCGGGTTTCCTCCTTCGAATGCTCAACCTCGGCGAGGACGCTGATGTCGCTGGCCGGCAGGAGAACGCGGCCGGCCCGGGTCACGGCCAGCCCCCGCACGGCCAGTGGCGAGGTCGTGCGCAGCCATACCCGCCCGCCATGCAATGAGGCGACAAAACCGCCCCTGACCTCGTCGCCCGCCACCTCAAAGGTGGAGGCAAAAGGCCGGGCCCACGCGAGCGGCACCCCCTCGATGTTCACCTGCAGCAATTCCTTCTCGGGATTGGCGGTCACCAGTTTGTGGGAAGTGAGATCGATGGCGAAGGGCTGGATGGCTTGCAGCGAAAGCACCGGCTTCCGGCCGCTGATGCTGGCGACCAGTTCACTGACCCGCACGTGGCCACCGCCGTATTCCAGGTCGAAGGTGGTCGCCGTGCTGAGCCTGCCAAGTTCGCGCAGACGCGGGTCGATGATTTCAAGCTGATTGACTTCGCCGGCGAACCGTCCGGCCAGTCGCACGTCCCGCGTGGCGGAATTCATTTCAAACCGCCCCTCCCCGACGGCGGAGAACTCCGGCAGCATCACGCCGAGTACAAACGGCGCCACCTGCCGCTGGCTGGCCTGCACCTGCCACGATCCCGTGAGTCTGGCTGAACCGGCGACATAATCGATGTTGAGGCCGAGCAGCCGGTTCTCCACCCCGGCTTCCAGCGAATTCAGGGTCAGCGCATAGGCTTCACCCGCCGCGGTGCGCGCCAGCCTCACGTCGGCCTGCAGGCGGGCGGGTGCAGGCAGCAGCGGGCCGCCCGCCACCGCCTCGAGATGCGCTCCGATGCGCTCCAGCCCGGAGCGGGGATCGAGCGTCGCCGTCAGCGTGCCCTGGGCCTCGACCTTGTCGACCGGTGCGTGGGAATCCGGGTTTTGAATGATGGCATCAAAATCAAACTTTGCCTCCTGTCCCGGCGCGAAGTGGCCACCGGTCAGCTTCAGCCGCAGATGCACGGGTGGTTTGCCCCTCGCCGGGGAAAAAACGACCTCGGCGTCGAGACGGCATTTCTCGAGCACAACATCGAGTGGAAGGTGAAGATATTTGAAGACGCCGTCGAATGCCGCCGGCCGGGGAGCCGCCCGAGGGATGGAGGTTGGAGCCGCTGCCGTTGCCGGCACTTTTGCCGCTGGTTCCGGCAGAGGGGCGCTGCCCCCACCCGGCGCCGGCACCGGGTGAGTGCGACTGGTCAAATCCATCTTCAAGCCGGCGACGCTGGCCTGGTGAATGATCACGCGCCGATGGGCGACCACCTCCCACAGTGATAGCTCGGCCGTGGCATCGGCCAGCGCCACCTGCGCGCCCGGCTGGTCAAGCCGCAGGTTGTGGATCGTGAGGGAGCCGGGCCGGATGGCCAGCCGCTCCACGGTCAGGTTCAGTCCGGGCCGGCCGGCGGCGGCCTTGAGCACCACCCAGCGCTGGACCGCGGGCATGAACGCCACGATCACGACGAGGATGGCCGCCAAGATCACGCCGGCAATAACGACGAGCAGATCCCGGACAATTTTCACGATTGAAGCGAAGATTCAGGAAAACGCCATCATTGGCAACCTTCTGACCACGAAATGCGACGCCAGTGCCGCCGGACGAATGTCCTTGCCGGCCGCCCTGGAAACCCGTGCCGCCGCGTCTGGCTTCGCGGCCGCCTCGGGATCCCCGGGCAGCCTGATCATCCCATCAGGAACGCACGAATTCGTCAGCCAGACCGATGGCTTGGCGCATGGCGGCCAGCGCGACGTTGTAACCGTAATCGGCCTGCAGCTGGTTCAAGCGCGCCTCCGTGAGCGCCACCTGGCTCGTGAGCACGTCGAGTTGCGTGGCCGTGCCGGCGCCGTAGCGGACGTTGGCGAGGCGGAGCGCCTCCTGCGCCTGCTCAACCGTTTTGACGGAGGCTTGCACCAGTTCCCATGCCTCGATCAACGACGAGTAGGCTTGGCGAACCTGCACCTCGACGGAAAGCGTGGCCTCGGCCAGCGAGAGCTTGGCCTGATCAAGCTGCGATCTGGCTTGGATCACGCGACCGGCCGTGGCGCGTCCGTCAAAAATGTTCCACTGGGCCTGGACGCCGGCGGTCCAGCCTTCCAAACGGTTGCTCCATGCCGCTGAAAACACCGGGCTCCGCACCCATTCATAGCCACCGACCAGATCAATTTCCGGCAGGTAGCCGGCGCGGTTGGCCTTGACGGTCTGCTCGCCGGCGTTTTCGAGCCGGGCGAGCCGCTGAAGCTCGGGACGGTTGGCATGCGCGGCGGCCAGCGCATCAGTCAACTGGTAGCTCGCGGGCTGGCCGACTTCCAGCGCGCCGACGAACTCGGGCACCTTGGTGGCGTTGGGACCGTAGTTGGTGATCAACCCCAGCACCTGGCGCAACTGCTCGATGGCGATGCGGTAGTCATTGCGCGCCTGGATGAGCGGCGGCTGGCCGTTGGCCAGCGCCACCACGGCGCGGAGCACTTCAAAGTTGGAAACGGTACCTGCGCCCAGACGGCTCTGGGCGTCCTTCAACTGCTGCTCGAGCAGGGTGACATTTTCCTCCTGCACCTTGATTTTCTCCTTCGCGAGCAGGACGGTGTAAAACTGGGTGCGGACTGCCAGGAGCTGCTGGTTGATGATGCCCTCCAGCTCAAACATGGCGGCTTCGCGCGCGAGCTGGGCGCTTTTCACCGAGGCGGTTACTCCGCCGCCGGCATAAAGCACCTGACGCGCCTGCAGCGAGACGGCCCAACTGCTATCGTTGGGCGGGTTATAACTGGAAATCTGCCGGGAATTGCCGGTGTAGCTGCCGGCAGCGCTGACGTTGGGAATCTGCCGCGCCTGCACCTGGATTTCGACCCCCTCCTGCTGCCGGATGCGCTCGCGCGCCTGCCGGATGGTGAAGTTATTTTCCAGCGCGAAGGCGACAGCGTTCTTGAGATCGAGCGTATCCGGCACCGGCTGCCCGGGATTGGGCGCGGCCCGGAGGCCGGAGGCGGAGAGAGCCAGGGCCGCGGCAAGGGCAAAACTTGGAATGTGAGGCTTCATAGGCGTAAGGGAAATCATGGACAGCAATCAGACGGCGGGGTGTGGATGGACTTTCAACTCCGACTCAACGGCAACGGCGCCCAGCAGCCGGCGGTCGGCCTGGTGATCGCGCGCCAGCAGCGTATACGCAGTGGGCACGACAAACAGGGTGAACAGCGTGCCGACGCTCATGCCCGTGGCGATGATAAGTCCCATATGCTGGCGGCTGACTGCACCCGCGCCGGACGCGAAGACCAGCGGCATGACGCCGAGCACCATGGCCGCCGTGGTCATGAGAATGGGGCGAAGCCGCACCCCGGCGGCCTCCTCCACGGCTTCGCGCTTGCCCTTCCCCTCGCGTTGCAGCTGGTTGGCAAACTGCGTGATGAGAATACCGTGCTTGGTGACAAGACCGATCAACGTGATGAGACCCACCTTGGTGTAGATGTTCAGAGAGAGTCCGTGGAAACCAAGGCTGATGAAGGCCAGCGCTCCCGAAATCGCCAGCGGCACGCTCAGCATGATGATGAGCGGATCGCGGAAGCTCTCAAACTGCGCCGCCAGCACGAGGAAAATGATGATGACGGCGAAGGCCAGGGTGACGAGGAAAGTGCCGCTTTCCTGCACAAACTGCCGCGACTGGCCGCCGTAATCCACCGTATAACCCTCGGGGAAGATTTCGCGGGCCTTGGCGTTCAGGAAATCGAGCGCCTGCCCCTGCGTGATGCCCGGCTTGGGCACCAGGGTGAGGGTGGCGGCATTGAGCTGCTGGAAGCGATTCAACGCCTGCGGTTGCGCTTGGTAACGCACCGATGCCAGCGTCGACAGCGGCACGAGATCGCCCTTGCCGGTGCTGATGTAATAGCTGCCAAGCTGGTCGGGATTGAGACGGAAGATGCGGTCAACCTGCGGGACGACCTTGTAGCTGCTGCCCTGGATGTTGAAAAAATTGACGTAATTGCCGCCGAGCAGGGAACCGAGATCGGCGCCGATTTGAGCCATGCTCATGCCGAGCGCGGCGGCCTTGTCGCGATCGACGTCAATATAGGCTTGGGCCTGGTCGAACTTGAGGTTGCTGTCGGCATAGAAAAACAGGCCGCTCTTGACGGCTTCCTGAACGAGGGCGTCCGCCACTTGGGCGATGCGGGCGGGAGCGTCCGTGGAAACCACGACAAACTGCACGTTGGCACCGCCGGTGCCGGGGAGCGGCGGCCGCAAGAACGTCAACATGCGCATGCCGGCAACGCTGCCCAGTTTCTGGGTGACTTCCGGCAGCAGCTGCATGGTGGTGCGGTCGCGTTGGTTCCAGGGCTTCAACGCCATGAGCGTGATGCTGCTGTTGCTCGCGGGATAACCGTTGATCTGGATCGTTCGCGCGGTCTCGGGAAAGCCCTTGAGGAGCCCGGTGATTTCGTCGGAGTAGCCGGCCAGTTGGTCGATGTTCGCGTTGGGCGCGGCGGCGCCCATGGCGATGATCATTCCCTGGTCTTCGTCCGGGGCGAGATCGTTTTTCGAGAGCAGATAAAACGGCACCAAGCTGGCGAAAACGATGAGCGCAAAGACCACGACCACCGGACGGTAGTCGAGCGTGGAATGGAGGAGGCGCTGGTAGCCCGCGCGGATTTTGTCGAACTGCTGGTCAAGGAAGTGGGCGAACCGCTGGTGGTTGCCCTCATCGTGCTTGAGCAGTTTCGAGCACATCATCGGAGACAACGTGAGCGCCACCACCCCTGACACGATGACCGAACCGGCCAGCGTGAACGCGAATTCGCGGAAGAGCGCGCCGGTGAGCCCGCCTTGGAAACCAATGGGGGCATAAACGGCGGCGAGCGTGATGGTCATGGCGATGACCGGACCGCCCAGTTCGCGCGCCCCCTTCAGGCTGGCCGTAAGCGGCGAAAGCCCCTCCTCGATGTGCCGGTGGATGTTTTCGACCACGACAATGGCGTCATCCACCACGAGCCCAATGGCCAGCACCATGGCCAGCAGGGTCAGCAGGTTGATGGAAAAACCCATCGCCAGCATGAGGAAACACGCGCCGACCAGGGAAAGCGGCATGGCCACGATGGGAATGATGACCGAGCGGAACGTGCCGAGAAACAGGTAGATGATGACGATGACGATCAGCAGGGCCTCGATCAGGGTGCTGACGACTTCGTTGATCGCGCTCCGGATATAATCCGTGGCGTCGTAGGGAATCGAGGCGTAGACGCCGCGCGGCAGCTCGGAGACGATCTGGGGAAAAACCTTGCGGACATCGTTGATGACGGTGAGCACATTGGCGGTGGGCAGGACGTTGATGGCAATGCCGGTGGTGGGATTGCCGCCGAACTTGACCGTCGATTCATAGTCCTCGGCGCCGAGCACCACCTCGGCGATGTCGCCCAGCCGGATGATGGCGTCATTCTGCTCCCGGATCACCAGCCGGCGAAACTCGTCCGCGGTATGCAGATCGGTGGAGACGTTGAGATTCACCGAGACCATCGAACCCTTGGTGGAACCGACGGCGGAGAGATAGTTGTTGGTCGCGAGTGCCTGCCACACCTGCGAGGGGCTGAGGCCATAGGCGGCGAGCTTGTCAGGCTTCAGCCAGATGCGCATGGCAAAGATGCGGCCCCCGACGATCTGGGCGCTCTGTACGCCGGACACGGCGTTGAGCTTGGGTTGCACGACGCGGTAGAGGTAGTCGGTGATCTGGTTCGAATCGAGCACGTCGCTGGAAAACATCATATACATGGCGGCGGTCGACTCGGCCATCTGGACGTCGATGACCGGATCCTGCGCGTCGGCGGGCAGCTGGTTCCGCACCTTGCTCACCTTCGAGGTGATCTGCGTAAGCGCGGCGTTCGGATCGTAGTTGAGGCGCAGGTGGACGGTGATCAAACTCACCCCGGGCCCGCTGCTCGACTCCATGTAGTCAATGCCATCGGCGCTCGCGATCTGCCGTTCGAGCGGCGTGGTGATAAAACCACGGATGAGATCGGCGCTGGCGCCGACGTACACGGTGGTGACGGTCACGACGGCGATGTCGCTACGCGGGTACTGTCGGACGTTGAGCAGCTCAATGGAGCGAAACCCGATCAGCAGGATCAGCAGGCTGATGACCGTCGCGAGGACCGGCCGTTTGATGAAGAGATCCGTGAAGTTCATCGCGGATCAGGGATGATCGGGTCGGGGCGACGCGGAATCGCTCGTCGCGACCGCGTTGTTGATGACAATGCTGGCGCCGTTGCGCAGCTTGAGCTGGCCGGCGGTGACCACGACATCCCCGGGCTTCACTCCTTTAACAACGGCCACCTGGTCGCCGCGGGTGGCGCCGGTCTGGACAAACTGCTGGCGCACGATGAGTTCCTGCCCGTCCTTTCCCTGCTTCTCCACAATGTAAACAGCATTGCCGTAGGGATTGTAGACGATGGCGGAGAGCGGGACGGTGACGACCTTCTCGATAACCGGCAGCTGCACTTCCACGGAGCCAAACATTCCAGGGAGCAGCCTGCCGTCGGCATTCTTCAATGTGGCTTGGAGCTGGAAATTGCGCGTTGCGTCGTCCACGTTGGGATTCAGGGCAGTCACCCTCCCCTCAGAGACCTCGCCGGGATAGGCATCGACGGTCACATGCACCGGCTGGCCCACCGCGACCTGCGCCGCGCTCTGCTGCGGCAGCGCAAAGTCGATGTAAATGGGATCAAGGGCTTGGAGTGGCACGATGGTGGCACCGCTGCGGAGAAACTGGCCCAGATTGATCTGCCGGATGCCGAGGCGGCCGGCAAACGGCGCGCGGATGGTCTTCTTGTCGATCGTGGCCTTGATTTCCGCGACGTTCGCCTGCGTCTGCTGGCACGCGGCAGTGGCGGCATCAAGATCGGCCTGGGCGTTGGTTCCTTGGGCGCGCAATTCCCGGGCGCGATCGAGGCTGAGCCGCGCCAGCACGGCGCCCGCCTCGGCGCTGGCCAGCTGCGCCTCCTCGGCCGAAACATCCTGCTGCACGAGGAGGTCGCCCTCTTTCACGGTCGCACCCGACTCGAACGCGATCTTGGTGACCGCGCCGTCAAGCTGGGCGCTGACAATAATGCCCTGCACGGCGGCGAAGCTTCCCACCGCATGCAGAGTCGGCTGCCAAGACTCCTCCCTGGCCTCGAGGGTGGACACCGCCGCCGGCGGCGGCTTCTGCGCCGCCAAGGACTTGTTCATCATGTAACGTCCAAAAAGTTTGAAGCCCAGGATGCCTCCGACAAGGAGGGTCATCGCGAGCAGCATCAGGATCATTCTCTTGGCCATGGGTGAAGCAGGTTGAGGATTGGAAAGGGAGGGGAAAAGCAGGAGGGTTCTTCAGGCATCCGTGGACTTGGGCAGCGGACCGGCACAGATCGCGGGCATGTTCTGTTGGATCTTGCCCATCAAGGTGACAAGCGTCTTGTGCTCGGCCACCGTAAGCTGACTCATGACCATAGCGACGCGACGGAAGTAATCAGGCAGGATTTTATCGAAATAACCCCGCCCTTCTGCCGTCAGCCGCACTAGCATCATGCGGCGGTCGTCCAAGGTGTGTTCACGTTTAACAAAGCCATCGCGCTCCAGCGTGTCGATGAGCCCGGTTATTGTAGCCCGGGTCACGTTGGCACGGTCGGCCAGATCGGCGGGGTTGACCGGCTTCTCCGGGTCACGGTTCAGCAACATGAGGACGATAAAACGCCCATGCGAAATGTTGTGACTGGCATGAAGCGCGTCGAAGGCCTCCGTCAATTCGGTGCTCGTCCGCATCAGGTGCAAAAATGCCTCCATGGCCGATGGATCCAGCTCGGGATAGCGCTTGGAACTCTCGAGGAGGCATTCGTATTTCGGCACTTCTTTGAGAAGGAGCATCGTTATGGGTAGTGATGAGGTGGGAAAATAATAAGGGGGCTGACGGTAAGGCTCCTAACTATTCTGACAAGCAAAAACTGCCCGCTATTATTCCTTCTGCCCCAAGCAGAAGTTGGACTTATCCCCGATAAGAGGACGCAGGAATCCGGGCGCGACCAGCGCTGGAAATAGAATGGGCGGTGTATTGGTCCGCCCGGGCCAGCATGAACCAGTGGTGCGTCCCTACAGCGACTTCGCGGCCGCCACGACCGCATCCGCGGTGATGCCGAGCTCCTTGAACACCACCGGCGCCGGCGCGCTCAGCCCGAAGCGGTCGATGCCCACGACGGCGCCGTCAAGGCCGACATACTCGCGCCAGAGCGGCGTGACGCCCGCTTCGACGGCCACCCGTTTGCGGCACGACGGTGGCAGGATCGCGTCTCGATACTCGGCCGGCTGACGATTGAATCGCTCGAAGGATGGCATCGACACCACCCGCACGCCGGCTCCCAGCAATTTGGCGGCGGAGATCGCCAGTTGCAGTTCGCTGCCCGTGGCCAGTAGGATGTGGGTGAGCGGCGCCGTCTCCTGCACGGCCACATAGCCGCCCTTGAGCACGCCTGCGCGGCGGATGTGTGGTGGAATCTCATTGAGTGTGGGCACGGCCTGCCGTGTCAACGCGATGAGCGTCGGTCCATCGATACGCTCCAGCGCCGCAGCAAAAGCGCCAGCCGTCTCTTCCGGGTCGGCCGGACGGATGACGTCGAATCCTGGTATGAGACGCAGCGATGAGAGTGTTTCGACCGGCTGGTGCGTGGGGCCGTCCTCGCCCACCCCGACGGAATCGTGCGTGTAGATATATACCACCGGCAGCTTCGCAAGTGCCGCCAGACGCATGGCGGGGCGGCTGTAGTCGGCAAACACCAAAAAGGTGGCGCACGAGGGGCGGAACAGGCCGTCATAGGCCACGCCGTTGCTAATGGCCGTCATCGCATGCTCGCGGATGCCGTAACGGATGTTGCGGCCGGCGCGGTTGGTTTTGTCGAAATCCTGGTCGGCGGCAATGTAGTTGAGCGTCGAGCCGTGGAGATCGGCGCTGCCGGAGATGAGCAGCGGCAGCGCGGCGGCCAACGGCTGGAGCACGTCGCGGCCCGCGGCGCGCGTGGCGAGCTTGGCGTCGGCCGGAAAGAGCGGGATCTTCTCCAGCAGCGCGGCGGCGCTCGGCTGCGCGGAACGCGTGTCGAGCAGCGCGGCCTGGTCGGGGTTGGCGGTGCGCCAGGCCTCGTAGGTCTTCTTCCACTTCCGACAGGCGCGGACGAGGCGCTTCTTGTGCGCGGCAAAGTAGGCGCGCACCTCGTCACTCACAAAGAAATGCTGGTCGGCGGGCAGGCCGAGGCCGGCGCGTGCGGCGTCGGCGAATTTGGCACCGCCCTCGCCATGCCCCTTCGCGGTGCCCTGCACCTCGGGGATGCCCTTCCCGATGATCGTCTTCGCGATGATGAGCTGCGGCTTGCCGGACTTCGCCCGCTTGGCCTTGTTGATGGCCTTGAGAATGGCCGGCAAATCGTGGCCGTCGGGCAGCGTCTGCACGTCCCAGCTGATGGCCTTGAAACGCAGCGCGGTGTTCTCGCTCTGCGTCTTCGCCGCCATGGCATCGAGGGTGACGTCGTTGGAGTCGTAGATGAGGATGAGGTTGTCGAGGCCCTGGTGACCGGCAAAGGCGGCGGCCTCCATCCCCACGCCCTCCTGCATGCAGCCGTCGCCCGCGAGGCAGATGACATGATAATCGAAGATCGTGTGCTCCGGCGTGTTGAAACGGGCCTCGGCCATCTTGCCGGCCACGGCCATGCCGACGGCGTTGCCCACGCCCTGGCCGAGCGGCCCGGTGGTGCACTCGACGCCGGGCGCCTCGCGAAACTCCGGGTGGCCCGGAGTCTTGCTGTGGAGCTGACGGAAATTTTTCAGCTCCTCGAGCGGGAGGTCGTAGCCGCTGAGGTGCAGCCAGCTGTAAAGGAACATGCTGCCGTGGCCCGCGGAGAGAATGAAGCGGTCGCGGTTGAGCCAGCGCGGTTCGTCCGGGTTGTGCACGAGCGCGTGCCCGTAGAGCACGGCGCCGATCTCGGTGGCGCCGAGGGGCAGGCCGAGGTGGCCGGAGGCGGCTTGGTGGACGGCATCGATGGCGAGGCCGCGGGCCTGGGCACAGGCCTTGGTGAGAATCTCGGTGTCAAGCTTCATGGATAAAATCGTGCTGGGGAAGACGCCTGCGCCGCAACTGGCGCGGCCAAACAAGCGTGTCTGTCTAACGGTTTCGCGCGCGCGGTGGAAAGCCCAAATTTGGAAACAAACAGCGAGCCCCGACGGACTCGTTGGGCCGAAGACAGAATGTAGGAAGCCCGCTGCTGGCCAGCAGAGCGGGGCGATCATCGGTCGCAAGCGACCTTCCTACCGGAAAGCCACCTCAGCTGGCCGGAGTGTCGGCAGCGGGCGCTGGCGCGGTGGAGTCGGCCGCGGAAGCCGCCTCCGCCGGCGCTTCCTCCTCATAACGCTTCTTCTTGACGGCCATCGCCGCCTTGCCTGTCCGCTCGCGCAGGTAGTACATGCGGGCGCGCATCGGCTCGCTCTCGCGCTCGATCTCGATCTTGTCGATGTTGGGCGAGTTGACCGGGAACACGCGCTCGACGCCCTCGCCGTAGCTGATGCGGCGGACGGTGAACGTCTCGTGGATGCCGTGCCCCTTGCGGGCGATCACGACGCCGGAGAAGATCTGGATGCGCTCCTTGTCGCCTTCGCGCACCTTCGTGTGGACGCGCACGCCATCGCCCACTTTGAAGGCCGGCAGGCCCTTCTTAAGCTGATGGGCGGTGATTTCCTTGATGATCGGATTCATGTTGCTGCTTCTCCAGTAAATCGGGTCTGACCTGGCGGGTTTTCTCGATACGCCGCGCAAGCCGCCACTTCTCGATCTCGCCGTGATGCCCCGACAGGAGCACTTCCGGCACGGACATGCCGCGAAATTCGGCGGGCCGCGTGTACTGAGGAAAGTCGAGCAACTTGCCGGTGAAGCTTTCGTTCGTCAACGACTTTTCCTCCCCGAGCACGCCCGGGATGAAACGGGCCAGCGCGTCGACGAGCACCGCCGCCGCCAGCGTGCCGTTCGTGAGCACATAATCGCCGATGCTGATTTCCTGGTCGATCAGGCGGTCGCGAATACGCTGGTCGACGCCCTCGTAATGGCCGCTGAGCAGGATAAGATGCTGCTGGCGCGAAAGCTCCCCGGCGAGGCCGGGACTGAGCGGCACGCCGTCGGGCGTGAGGTAGATGCGCCGGCAGCCGGGCTTCTGGAGTTGCTCGATGGCGGCGAACACGGGCTCGGGTTTCAGCACCATGCCCGCCCCGCCGCCGAAGGGCCGGTCGTCGGCTGTCTTGTGCTTGTCGGTCGTCCAGTCGCGCAGGTTGTGCACCTTGACCGACAGGAGTCCGCCCTCAATGCCCTTGCCCACGATGCTCTCGGCCAGGAAGCCGTCGAGCATCCGCGGAAACAGCGTGAGGATGTCAATGTGCAGGGGCATGGCGGATGAGGATGAACAACCAAGACGCAAAGGCACAAAGGGTAAAGCCTGGTATTGACCCAACAAAAAGGCCCCGGGTGGTTTCCAGGGCCGAAGCGTGCATCGAACTTGGTGCCTTCGCGTCTTGGTTGTTTGGCTCTCAGGCGGAGGCTGTGGCGGCGGGAGCGGCGGGCGTGGCAGGTGCCGCGGCCGAAGCCGAAGCGGCCACGGCGGCCTGGCGGCGGCGCTCCTTCTTGATCAGCGCGTGCATCGTGTCGGTCGGCCGGGCGCCCTTGCTGTACCAGTAGTCCGCGCGGACGAGGTTGATTTTGAGCGGGTTGCCCTTGGCCTCGGGCGTGTAGGTGCCGAGGATTTCCACGGCGTCGCCATCGCGACGGGAACGCTCCTCAGCCACCACCACCCGGTAGATGGGTTTGTGTTTGGTGCCGATGCGGGAAAGACGGATTTTGAGAGCCATGAGGGAGGCGAACGGACGTTGAGTCGTTTGGAAAAGCCGACGAGTGCACCGGGCGGCCATTGGCTTGTCAAGCCCGGTGTCGGGCGGCTTCCCTTCTCACGCCGAACCGATGAGGATGCCGGCGAGGAACACCAGCAGGCCGCCGAGGATGACCTGGAACGCCGCCGAAAGGAACCGCGTGTCCATGTAGTGGTGCCGAATCCAGGAGATGATGATCAGTTCGACCAGCACCACCGCGGCCGCCACGCCCGTCGCCACCCCGAAGTCGGGAATGAGGAAGGGCAGCGTGTGGCCGATGCCGCCTAGCGTCGTCATGATACCGCACACCGCGCCCCGCAGCCACGGATGCCCGCGGCCACTCAGCGCGCCGTCGTCCGAGAGCGCCTCGGCAAAACCCATGCTGATGCCCGCACCCACCGACGCCGCCATGCCCACGAGAAACGCATCCCAGCTGTTGCGGGTGGCAAACGCCGCGGCAAACAACGGCGCGAGCGTCGACACCGAACCGTCCATCAGCCCGGCCAGCGCCGGCTGCACGATCTGCAGCACAAACATCCGGCGCTGCGTGGCCTCCTCCTCGGCGCGGGCGCCGGAGGTGGTCTGCTCCTTTTCAAAGTGCTCGGCCAGCGCGGAGTGCCGGCGCTCCTCCTGGGCCAGGTCGCCCAACAGTTGCCGGATGCCCGCATCGGTCGTGCGCTGGGCGACGGCCTCGTAGAACCGGCGCGTCTCAAACTCCATCATCTCCGCCTCGCGCCGCACCTGCGCCACGGTCAGCACGCGGGCCATCCAGAGCGGCTTGCGGTCTACGAAGCCCTTCACGTCCTGCCGCCGCATCAGTGGAAGATGCTCCCCAAACCGCGCCCGGTAGGCTTCGAGCAACCGGTGTCGATGATTCGACTCCTCCTCCTGCATGGCGGTCAGCGCGGCGGCCGTCGCGGGATAATCGCCGCGCATCCGCTCGGCAAACTCGCCGTAGATCCGCCCGTCCTCCTCCTCGAGGGCGATGGCGAGCGCGAGGATCTCACGCTCGGTCAGTTCATGAAATGCCTTGGCCATGGTGTTGCCTCCAAGTTGAGCCTAAATACCACGCGTCCTGCGCCGGCATCGACGACCCTGAGCCCTCGCCGCAGGTTTGGCAATGCCGCTCGAACGTCCGGTTGCATCGAAACCCTGGTGACGCGCCGGCGTCACTTCTGTCTTGGACAACGAGGTTCCGAAGGGGTAAGGGGGCCAAAGACGCAAACCATCCATCAGCAACCAAGACCAGGAGATGCCGCGATGTCCTTTGTGGGGGTCAACATCGGTGCCCTGACGGTGAAGGTGGTGACCCTGCGCGGCGACGCCCGAAGCGCCCGGGTGGTGGCGCACCAAGGCCGGCCCCTAGAGGTTCTTTCCGGACTCATCGCCGAGCCGGAGTTCGCCGACGCCGGCTATTTCGGCGTATCCGGTCATCTCGGCCACATCCCGGAGGTCGCCGCCATCCAACGGGCGCTGCGCGAGACGGACGGCGGGTTTGATGCGGTGGTTTCCCTCGGCGGGGAGTCCTTTCTGGTCTACATCCTCGCGGACGGGAAAATCGCCCACGTCCTGTCGCACAACAAGTGCGCGGCGGGCAGCGGCGAGTTCTTCGTGCAGCAGATCGGCCGCATGGGGCTGGACGTCGAGGAGGCAATCCGCCGTTCGTTCAACGGACACGTGGTGCCGCTGGCCTCCCGCTGTTCGGTGCACTGCAAGTCGGACATCACGCACAAACTCAACCGCAAGGAAGCCTCCCCCGACGACATTCTGCGCACGCTCCACGACAGCATGGCAAACAAGGTGATCGCGTTGCTTGAAAAAGCGCAGCGCGAGCTGCGCCGGGTGCTGTTGATCGGCGGCGTGACCCGCAACGCGGCGATGCTGGCCGCCCTTCGCGAGAAACTGCCCGCCACCGGGTTCGTCACGCTTCCGGAGAGTCCGTGGTTTGAAGCATGGGGCTGCGCCCTGCTCACCCGCGATGAACCGCGCCACCCGTCCCCCAAGATTTCGCGCCAGCCGGGCCTGGGCAGCCTTCCGCCGCTCCATCGCTACGCCGGCCGGGTGCAGGTCATTGCCGCGCCGCAGCGGCAGGCGCCGGCCGATGGCCTGCTGGTCCTCGGCGTGGATGCGGGCTCGACCACGACCAAGGCCATCCTGCTCGATCCCGCGACGCAGGGCGTCGTGGCTTCGCATTACCGGCACACCCGCGGCGATCCCGTGGCGGCGACCCGCGAATGCCTGCGGGCGCTCGTCGCGCAGGTCGGCAACCGTCCCGTCGGACTCACGGGCACGACCGGCTCGGCCCGCGAACTCCTCGGCGCCTACTTCGGCACCGCCCACGTCTACAACGAGATCTCCGCGCAGGCGGCGGGCGCGATCCACTTTGACGCCGACGTGGACACCATCTTCGAAATCGGCGGCCAGGACTCCAAATTCATTCTCTTGCGCAACGGCGTGCCCGTCGATTACGCGATGAACAACGCCTGCTCGGCCGGCACCGGTTCCTTTCTCGAGGAAAGCGCGCAGGGCGACCTCGGCCTCACGGTCTCCGACATCGCGGACGTCGCTTTGGCCGCAACCTCTCCCGTGCATGTCAAGGCCACCTGTGCGGCGTTCATCAACTCCGACATCCGCCTCGCCCAGCAGCAAGGCCACTCGCGCGACGATATTGTGGCCGGGCTCGTCTACGCGATCGCCGGCAACTACCTCACCCGCGTCAAGGGGCCGCGCGCCCTGGGCAAAAAGGTGTTCCTGCAGGGCGGCGTGGCCCTGAACCGCGCGGTCGGCCACGCTTTCGCGCACAGCGTCGACCGCCCGGTCGTGATCCCGCCCAGCCCGGAATTGCTCGGCGCGCTGGGGGTCGGCCTGCTGGCCCTTGAACGCGCCGGCGCCTTGGGCGCCTCCACCGACCTGCTCAGCCTGGCCGCGCCGGAGATGAAGCTGGTCGGCCAGTTCACGTGCCGGGCCTGCAAGCTGTTCTGCAGCGTCGACCGTTTCGAGGTGGCCGGCCGGCGGTTCCCGTTCGGCGGCCGCTGCAGCCTGTACGAGAATGTGTGGAAGCGAAAATCCCGCGCCGCCGCGGCGCCCGACCTCGTGGAGCAGCGGGCCGACCTGGTCTTTGGCGACACCAGGAGGTTCCTCTCACCGCCGCCGAGGCGCGAGCCGGCAAAACGCTCCCGCCGCCAGCGGGTCGAACAGGCGCTGGAAGACGCCCGATCGTTCCTGGAGGAGTCCCTCGGACGCTCCGACCGCGATGCGCCCGCCCGCGCGACCCGCATCGGTATTCTGCGGGCGCTGACGACCCACTCGCTCTACCCGCTTTATGCGACGTTCTTTTCCGGACTGGGAATGGAGGTGGTGCTGTCCGGCGTGGATCCACAAGGCGATCTGAAGTCGCATTCCGGTTTCTGTTTTCCCGTGCAGATCGCGCATGGCGCGGTGCTGGATCTCGCCCGCCACGGAGTGAATCTGGTTTTCCTGCCCCACGTGATGCGCATGCCGCAGCCCAATGCCTGCCGGGATTCCTATCTCTGTCCCATCACCCAGGCCGGCCCCTACTTCATCGCCAAGGCGTTTCCCGACATCCGCTTCCTTTCCCCGTTGCTGGATTTCACCAACGGCTACGAAGGCAGCCCGGCGCTGGTGGAGCTGGTGGTGCGCGAGCTGGGCGCCCGCCGCGAACCGGCCGAGCGCGCCTGGGCGGCCGCCGTGCGCGCCCAGACGGAAACCGAACGCGCCCTGCGCGATCTGGGGCAGCGCGCGCTCGAGCAGGCGGTGGCGGCGGGGAAGCCGGCGGTTCTGCTCGCCGGCCACAGCTATAACGCCTTCACGCCGGAAGCCTCGCAATCGGTGGGTCGGAAACTCGCCAGCATGGGCGTCACGGCCATTCCCGCCGATTGCCTGATGCCGGTCGACCGGGGCCCCACGGCGTGGCACTTTGCCAACCAGATGATGAACGCCGTGGCTCTGGCCCGGCGGCATCCCAACCTGTTCCTGCTTTGCGTCAGCAACTTCAGCTGCACCATCGACGCCTTCACCCACTCCCTGCTGGCGTCCGAGCTGCGCGCCAAACCCTACCTCATCCTGGAGATCGACGCCCACACCGCCGACGCCGGCATCCAGACCCGCCTGGAGGCATTTCTCGACATCGTCCATAATTACCGCGCCGGGCACGCCAGCCACGCTCCGGTGTTCAAGCCGTGCCGGCTCACGAAAGGCGGCCGGGTCATCCGTTCGAACGGCGAGCACGTGCCGCTGAGCGACCCACGGGTGAAACTGTATCTCCCCAATTTCTCCCAATACCATACCGAAGCCCTCTCCCTCCTGACCATCCGCTGGCTCGGCATGCATGCCGGCGAGATCGTTCCCCTGGACCGCAACCAGCTCGAACGGGGCCTCCAGTACACCTCGGGCCGGGAATGCCTGCCGTTGCCGCTGTGCATCGGGCAGTTACTCCAGATCCATGAGCAGCGCCAGCCGGGCGAGATCTCGGGATTCTACAGCGTGCGCGGAGGCGCCCCGTGCGTCAGCGACTCCTACCTGGGCTACTTCGAGCGCTTCATCGCGGAGCAACAGTGGCCCGATTTCTTCCTGATCAACGTCGCGGCCGAGAATGACTACCTCGGCTTCGAGGCGCTCACCATCGCGAAGAATCTGTCGCCGGCCATCCTGCTCGCGGACATTCTCGTGGAGATTGACCATGTGCTTCGCGTGGCGGGTGCCCCCGGCACCAGCGAGCAACTCCGCGACGAGTGGCGCCGCTTCGCGGCCGCGGCCGCGTCCCTCGACGAGTTTCACGCGGAACTGCCCGGATTTGTCGACCGGCTCGCGGCCCTCCCGCTCACGCGGGATCCTCTCACCTGTCCTCGCGTCGTGGTCACCGGCGATTTCTACACCCGGTTCAGCCCGTTCTTCATGGACGGCGTCCGCGACCTCTACACCGCGCGCGGCATCATCCTCAAGCCCGTCGACCTGACTGATTTCTTCCTCTATGGCACTTATGACGGGGCGGCCGGTGCCGCCAGCAGCTGGGGGATGAAGCCGGGCAGCCTCGCCTTCGCCAAGGCCTGCACGCGCATCTTCCAGCCCGACGGGAAACAATACCTGCAGCAGTGGCTGAGCTATCAGGCGGAGCGCAAGGTCGAGCAATACTATCGCGGCCTGTTCCGGCGGACCGGCCTGCTCGTGGCTGGAGGCAACGACATCTCCTCCCTCTTTGAAACGGCCTCCGAACACGTCTCTCCCACCATTTACGGTGAAATCATTCCGGCTGTCGGCAAGGGGCTGGAGGCCGATCATGAGGGCTACGACGGCATCATTCTTATTGGGCCGTTCAACTGCCTGCCATACCGGATCTCGGAGGCCATCCTGAAGCCGCTCAGCATCCAGCGCGGCATGCCCATTCTGACGTACGAGAGCGACGGTTACGCGGTCGCCCCCTCGTTCCTCCGGCAGGTGGACGTTCATATTCAGCAGGTGCTTGAGCATGCCGCCAGCCAACGGGTGGAATCCCTGCTGGCGGGGGGCGGCCTTCCAGACCTGATCAAGGCCGCAATGGGCCGGTTGCGATGAACTGCCTGGATGCGCCTTACCCGAGGCCTCAGCGATCAGAGTGTCGGTTTCCCGCTGCCTCGCCTCGAACCCGGTATAGCTTCTCGGTGAAGCCACCCTCCCGGCGAAATCGCTCATCGAGTTGGCGCAGTTGCTGGTCGAGCAGGTAGTTCGTCTGGTGAATCAGGCAGATCAAAGTGTTGGCGGCCACTTCTGGGCTGCCCTCTTCAATATAGGTCTTATAGATCGAATAGGACCTATTCTGCGCATAGGCCAGCCCACGCACTGCCTGCGCCTGCAGGTGATCCTTGCCCCAGAGCAACAGGGCGTGCTGACGCAGGAAATCCTGATAGTCCAGCAGCAACTCCTCCAAACTGGCCCGCGCCACCCCGACCAACTTGAGCTCGGTCTTTGTCGAAGTGCCCGATGCC
Organism: Opitutaceae bacterium; assembly: GCA_049513315.1. GTDB lineage: Bacteria > Verrucomicrobiota > Verrucomicrobiia > Opitutales > Opitutaceae > Fen-1467. The sequence goes on along the minus strand of JBEKWG010000006.1, from coordinate 47,779 downwards.
ATGCTGCCCTCGGCGATGTTCTGTTTCCCGCTGCGGGCGGCCTGCACCATCTGATCATTGGTGCGCGAACGGCGGTCGATGAATCGGCCGCAGAACGTCACCGTGGCATCGTGGATGATTTCGGCATTCTGGTAGGACTTCAGCGCGCGGTATCCGCCGTGCGGGCCAATGACGCCCGACCACGACCTGTCCTGCGAATCGTTCATGTCGTCTGCCATATGTCCTATGGGTCCAATAGGACTTATGTCAGCCATTTTCCGAATTTCTAGCATTTATTAATCGGCCGCTCCCTCCCTGCCGGCGGTTTTGCGCTTGCCCCGGCAGCCCGCCCGCTCCGTCAATGCATCCTGCTTATGCTGAAGGCCGGCATCGTCGGGTTGCCCAACACGGGAAAGTCCACCCTCTTCAACGCGGTCACCCGCACGCATAAGGCGGCGGTGGCGAACTATCCGTTCTGCACCATCGAACCCAACGTCGGCGTCGTCAATGTGCCCGATGACCGCCTGGCTCACCTCGAGCAGATCTTCAAGACCGGCATGGTCATCCCGACGGCTATTGAGTTCTTCGATATCGCCGGCCTAGTCGCCGGTGCCAGCAAAGGCGAGGGCCTCGGCAACCAGTTTCTGGCCAACATCCGCGAGGTCGACGCCGTCATGCACATCGTCCGCTGCTTCGATGACGACGACGCCCCCCACCCGATGGGCTCCCTTGACCCGGTCCGCGACATCGAGGTGGTCACGACCGAACTGGTCTTGTCCGATCTCGACGCGGTGAAGAAGCGCATCGAGAAGGCGCACAAGCGGGAACGGAGCGGAGAAAAGGAGGCGCACGCCGAACTCGCGCTGCTGGAGCGGCTGGTCCCTCACCTCAATGCCGCCCGACCCGCGAACACGCTCGACGTGCACGAGGATGAGCCACGCCTGCTGCGCCTGTTCCAGCTCCTGACCGCCAAGCCGGTCATCTACGCCGCCAACGTCGCCGAGCGTGACCTCGCGACCACCGCGCAGAATCCCTTCGTGCAAAAAGTCGCCGAGTACGTGCGGGCGCACCACGACGCCGCCCTGGTTCCCATCAGCGCAAAAATCGAGGCCGAACTCGCCGACCTGTCACCCGACGAGGCGCGGGAATTTCTCAAGGAGCTCGGCATCGAGGATTCCGGCGCCTCCGCGCTGATCCGCGCCACCTACACCCTGCTCGGGCTCATCACCTTCTTTACGCACAATGAGAAGGAGGTGCGCGCCTGGACGGTCCGCAAAGGCACCAAGGCCCCGCAGGCCGCCGGCGTCATCCACACCGATTTCGAGAAGGGCTTCATCAAGGCCGAGGTCATCTCGCACGACGAACTCGTGAAGCTCGGCAGCGTCCACCACGCGCGCGAGATCGGCCACTACCGCCTCGAAGGCCGGGATTACGTCATCCGCGACGGCGACGTCGCGCTCTTCCGCTTCAACGTCTAGCGGCCGGCGATGCCTTCACGTCGAACGCGTGGCGCTTCCTGGACGGGACCCGCACGAGCACCCTTGTCACTCCGTCCGTCTCCGCCTAGCTTCGGGCGCATCACGGTAATGCACCCCCAACTCCCTAAACCTTCCACGGAATTAAATCATGCGTGTACTCATCGCTGACAAGTTTGAGCAGTCCGGCCGTAATCATCTGGCGGCCATCGGCTGCGAAGTGCTCTACCAGCCCGGCACCAAGGACGAGGCGCTGGTGCAATTGATCCAGCAATCGCTGCCCGACGTGCTGGTGGTGCGGTCGACCAAGGTGACGCAAAACATGCTGGTCTCCGGCGCGCTGAAACTGGTGGTGCGCGCCGGCGCCGGTTACAACACCATCGACGTGGCCACGGCGTCGCACCGCGGCATCTATGTGTCCAACTGCCCCGGCAAAAACTCCATCGCCGTGGCGGAGCTGGCCTTCGCGCTGATCCTGGCCCTCGACCGCCGCCTCGCCGACAACATCGTCAGCCTGCGCAAGGGCGAATGGAACAAGGAGCTGTACTCCAAGGCGCGCGGTTTGTTCGGCCGCACGCTGGGGCTGATCGGCCTCGGTCAGATCGGTTCGGAGATGCTGCCCCGCGCCCGTGGCTTTGGCATGCCGGTCGTGGCGTGGAGCCGCAGTCTCACGCCGGAGCGCGCCGAAAGCCTCGGCATCAGGTACCAGGCGAGCCCGGAGGAAGTCGCGGCTTCCGCCGACATCGTCAGTATCCACCTCGCGCTGAACTCCGGCACCAAGGCCCTGCTGGGCTCCCGCTTCTTCGGGGCCATGCGCGAAGGGGCCTACTTCATCAATACCGCCCGCAGTGAAGTCGTCGATCAGAACGCGCTCACGCAGGCCGTCAAGGACCGCAAGCTGCGCGTGGGCCTCGATGTTTATGCCAATGAGCCGGCCGGAGGCACGGGCCTGTTCGCCGACCCGCTCGGCCAGGACGCCAGTGTTTACGGCACGCATCACATCGGCGCCTCGACCGAGCAGGCGCAGGAAGCCATCGCCGCCGAGACCGTGCGCATCATCCAAACCTTCAAGGAAACCGGCAAAGTGCCCAACGTCGTCAACCTGGCGCAGCGCACGCCCGCCACGCACATGCTGGTCGTGCGTCATCTGGACCGTCCCGGAGTTCTCGCCACCGTGCTGGACACCCTCCGCACCGCGGAAATCAACGTTCAGGAGATGGAGAATGTGGTTTTCGCCGGAGCCGAGGCCGCCATCGCGTACATCAACCTGGACAAGGCCCCGCTGCCGGAGGTCCTGGAACGCTGCCGCGCCGAAAACAAAAACATCATCGAAATCAGCCTGCTGCCGATCCTGCCGAAATGATCCGTCAGGGCTGGTCCTGCCTGGCCCCGGCGTGCAGGCGGGCCCGGCGCCGTTTCGACAGGGCGTTCACCGCCCGGTCGCAGGCCCGGATGATCCAGCGCGGTCGCGGACTTTGAAATTGCGCCGCCCGCCACTCCTCGCCGTCCGCATAGAGCGTTTGGGGAATCACGCAGGTGCCGAACAGCCAGTCGGCGACCGGCAGGGCGAAGAATCCCGAGATCGCCTCATTGCAGTCGATCACGGCGTGATGCCGCAGGTGGAAGCTGTAGGCCCGACGCCAGAGCCAGCCCCACCACCGGCTTTCGATCAACGGCGCCCACTTCTCGAACGGCCAGTGCTCGATCGCATGAAACACTTCGTAGAGCGAGAGCGACAGGGCGAGCGCCGCATAGCCCGAGATGAGCCAGGGGAGCGACGGCAGCAGCCATTGGAGGAACGCCAGCAGCGGCGTCATCAGCAGCGCGAACACCGGCAGGGAATACCACGGGAAGAACGAGGCCTCCCGCTGTTCCGGCCGGGTGATCGGATAGAGGTTCTCGACAAACGGGATCTCCCGGCCGCCGGGCAGGCGCCGCCGGGCGATGCGCGTGAGGGCATGGTGCTTCGTGTGCTGCCGGTAGAAGTAGCTGAGCAGCGGCAGCGCCGGCTTGTGGAGCAGGTAGCGGTGGAAGAAGTACTCGACGAAACAGTTCACGAGCTTGATGGCGAGCAGCGCGACCAGATACTGCCAAACCTCCGCCGAAACCTGCACCCGCCAGACCGCCTGCGGCGCCACCAGCCCCAGAATGACTATGAGGCCGAGCAGAGCGGAAAGGACGGTGAGGGTGAAAATCGGAAGGGAAAACCCCCGCTCGTTCCTGCCGTTCGCGGCATGGGATTGGAACATCGTGGGCAGTTTGGCGAAAGCCCTCCCCGGCACCATCCCATTCTCTCAGGAAACCCGGCCGGCGGGCGAAAGAAGATCATATGATGCCCGCCGGCGCGGACTTCACGAATTGCTTATGGGCCGCCGCCGGTCCCGCGATCAGGGGCAAACGACTGGTTCGTCACCGACGGCCGCTCCGGAATCGTGATCTTCATGAAACCGTGCTTCGCCTCCTGATGGCAGGCGTTGCAGGCGTCCACCAGCGCCCCATAGCGTGTCTGGAAAAGTGCCGGGTCTCTGGCCTGCACGGCCTCCTGCAGGTCCTGCTCGGCCGGCGGCAGCATGGTGGTCATGAGCTTGCTCACCTCGACGCCCTCATCGACGACCTTGGCCGACATGATGTCCTCGACCGTTTCTCCCACCTCGTGGGCGTAGAAGTCCACGAGTTCCCAGTTATGGGCTTGGCCGGCGAAATACAGTTTCTCGACATAGCGCTGGAGGTAACCCATCGCCTCGCCCAACGGATAGGGCTTGGGCTGTTCGAGCGCCTTTACACGTTCCTCGAGCCGGAAAACGCGGCGGGAAGCCGCAACCGCACCCCACAACGCGACCGCGGCAAGAATCATCGCCAGCACCATGAACAGCGTCTGCCATGCGCCCGGCGGACGCGGTTCACTCACTCCTCGGTGAGGGGAAGACAAATGATCCATACCGGCATACTTCTAGCATGGAAATGCCGGAGGGCAAATCGCTTCCCAGGGGGCGGGCGTCACCGTGGATGACGCGGAGGCCCGCAAAGTCGGACGGGAATTTCGTAACGTATCACGCTGCAAACTGCGACAGGCCGGAGGTGAAAACGTCACTTAATAGGTGACATGGATCGGAGCGACTCCCGCACCGCCACGATGAGGGCCTCCACCATTTTCTCCAGCGGCAGGCTGGGCGGGCCGGACTTGGCCTGTCCTGCCTGCGGTGAGTCCGGTCGAACCGAGCCGCGTCGAAGGGTCGCCTGCGCAGGCAGCAACGGTACGTGGATGAACCCACCACGCACCTTGTTGCCCTGCTTCGCCAGCTCGTGCATCAGCCCGTAGAAAACGTGATTGCACACAAACGTGCCCGCGGTCGGCGAAACGGAGGCGGGAATGCCGCACCAGCGGAGCGCGCGCACGATGGCCTTGACCGGCAGCGTCGACCAGTAGGCCACCGGGCCGTCCGGCATGATGGGCACATCCACCGGCTTCCGCCCGGTATTGTCGGGGACGCGTGAATCATCGACGTTGAGGGCCACGCGTTCGGGGGTCACCTCCGCCCGGCCCGCCGCCTGCCCCACGCAGATCACCAGCGCCGGCTTCACCGTCCGGAGGTGCCGCCGCAGCGCCGCCAGCGACTGGTCATACACCGTTGGCAGCCGCCGCGCCACGATCCGGTGCCGGCGGATCACCTTCCGGTTGAGCCGCCGCACCGCCAGCCACGACGGATTCACCTTCTCGCCGCCAAAGGGTTCAAAGCCAGTGAGCAGAACAGTCTTCATTTTCCTTTGACCACGGATTTCGCAAGTAGACACGGATGACGGAAAAGCGAGCGGTGTTCATCCATGCGATCCCTGGTTCAATTTAGAATCGGTAGACACATAACCACATCAGCAGCACATTCGCGACGAAAATGGCGGCGGCGATTGGCGCCTGTGCCTTGATGACGGCGTGCCGGTCCGGCAGTTCCAGCAGCATCGCCGGTACGATATTGAAATTGGCCGCCATGGGCGTCAGCAGCGTGCCGCAGTAGCCGGACAGCATGCCGATGGCCGCCATGATGGCCGGGTTGCCGCCGTGCATCCGGACGATGAGCGGCAGGCCGATGCCGCCGGTGATGACCGCGAACGCCGCGAAGGCATTGCCCATGACGATGGTGAAAAGCGCCATGCCCGCACAGTAGGCCAGAACCGCGACGAACGCGTGCTGGGTTGGCAGCGCCAACGCCACGATCCGGGCGATTACTTCGCCCACGCCGGCCTGGGCAAAAATGCCGCCCAGCGCCGCCAGCATCTGCGGCAGGATCAGCGCCCAGCCGATGGTTTGCAGCAGCCGGCTGCCCTCGGCCAGCGGCGTGAGCACCGGCGCCCGCGTCAGGCGCAGACCCAGGCCCAGCGCGAGCAGCGCGCCAAGACTGAGCGAGATCAGGGCCACCTGCTTGGGATCGACCAGCCAGACGCCGCCGAAGTGCGCCCTGCCGAGCAGCAGCGTGCCCGCCACCGCCGTGGCCGGGATCAGCAACGCCGGCCACAGCAGGCGGTGCCGCAGACGCTCCTCGTGTGCCGCCCGTTCGGCGCGCGGCGCGCTTTGCCCGGTCGAATGTCCCACCTGTCTGATCGCCGCCAGCGCCACCATGGCGAGCACGAGATAACCGACGATGACGGGCGGAATCATCCTGCCGAACAGAAACGTCACGGCCAGCAACACCCAGAATAATGCCGAACCCCATCGTTTCGGGTGCGACGCGTCCAATGCGATGCGGCCGGCTATCAGCAGCAGGATGAGGCCCACAATGGCGTAAAACACCTCGATGGTGACCAGTTTCACGACGGATCCTCCCTTTCCGTGCCGGCCGTCGCCTCACGCGCCACGCAGCGGTCCAGCCTCCGGCAGCGCCACCACAACACGGCGAATGCCACCAGCGCCGTCGGGATCCCCCACAACGCCATCGACCAGACACCAACATTCACGCCCTCAGCTTCGAAAAAGCCCTTCATCAGCAGAACCGCGCCGACCGCGATAAAGATGTCCTCTCCGAAAAAGTTGCCCACGTTTTCCGCCGCCGCCGCATGGGCGCGAATGGTCTGCACGGTTTTCTCCGGCAGCGCGCCATGCCGGGCCCGCGCCGCGCCTTCGGCCATGGGAGCAACGAGCGGCCGCACCATCTCAGCGTGGCCTCCCAGCTTGACTCCAAACGCGATGAAAACCTGCCGCACGGCCGCGTACAGCAGCAGCACCCGGCCCGCCGTCGCCGCCCGGGCGTTGCGGATGAACCGCTCCGCGTGCTCCTGCAAGCCGTAACGCTCGAGCAGGCCGATGACCGGTACGATCAGCACCACCGGCAGCGTCATGTAGCGGTTTTCGATGAAAAACCTGCCAAACAGCGCCATGATTTCATGGAAGGACATGCCCGCATAAAGCCCCGTCGCGATGCCTGCGGCCATGACCACCAGCAGCGTGTTGAACCGCAGCGCGAAGCCAACCGCCACGACTAAGACACCGACAAGCTTAATCATAGGCTGAATGCCTTCACCGCGACGCCCGCCGTCGCCAACTCCATCCGCAGCCGGCGCGCAAAAACCACCGCGTGCGGCCCGTCGCCGTGCACGCAGACGGTGTCGGCGCGAATTGGCACGTCGGTACCGTCCGTGGCGCGCACGCGCCCCTCGCGCACCATGCGCAGCACCTGGGCGACGGCGGCGTCCTCATCCTGAATCAGCGCGTCCGGACGCGATCGTGGCGTGAGCGAGCCGTCGGGCTGGTAGGTTCGGTCGGCGAAGACTTCGCTGGCGACGCGCAAATCGCACGCGCGTCCCACCGAGAGCAACTGGCTGCCGGCCAGGCCGAACAGGACCAGCCGCGGGTCGACCGCACGGACCGCCTCGGCCACGGCCCGGGCCAGCCCCGCGTCGCGGGCCGCCATGTTGTAGAGCGCCCCATGCGGCTTCACGTGCGCCAATCGCCCGCCCCAAGGCTGCACGATCAGTTGCAGCGCACGAATCTGCGCGAGCACCAGCGCATGCGCTTCGGCGGGTGCGATGGGTGCTTCACGCCGGCCGAAATGTTCGCGATCGTTCAGGCCGGGATGCGCGCCAATGCCCACCCCCTGCTTGAGCGCCAGCTCGACCGCGGCCCGCATCGTCCGTTCGTCCCCCGCGTGTCCGCCGCAGGCGATGTTCGCCGACGTGATGAGCGGCATCAACTCCGCGTCATGCCCCGCCCCCTCGCCCAGATCACAGTTCAAATCGATGCGGTGCATGAATTCACTCTCACCACGGATATACACGGATGATGGAGACTGAGAATCTGTAACTTCATCCGCGAAATCCGTGGTTTCTCAACACTCAGGCGGCATGCAGGGCGATGCCTTGCTTCACGGTTGCGAACTGCCGCTCGGCGGCAAGCCAAAGCGCCTGCGCCTCCGCGACGGAGGTGTCGCGAAAGCCCACGGAATCGCCCGGCCGCAGCTGCGCCAGCAGCGGGAGATCGACGGTCGCCACGGTGGCGATCTTGGGATAGCCGCCGATCGTCTGCCGGTCGGCCAGCAGCACGATGGGCTGCCCGTCTGGCGGCACCTGCACCGTGCCGGTCGCCACGCCTTCCGACACCATCTCGCGCAACTTTTCGCCCCTCAGCCCCGATCCGGTCGCCGCCAGCCGCAAACCCATCCGGTCGGAACGCGGTGTCACCGTGAAACGTTCGCGCCAAAAACGTTCCTGCGCCTCCGCGCTGAACCACTCCCATTGCGGACCGCGCATCACCCTCACCGTTGGTATCGCGGCATACGCAGGCCGGGCGTCCGCCCCGATTTCCCAGCGCGCGGCGGAAAAAATCCCGGCGCCAGCCAAGGCGCCCGCAAGCCGTTTTGCCCAGAGGGAAGCCGGTCCGCTCTTCAAAACATCCCCGGTTCGCAGCGTCCGGCCTTCGAATCCACCAAAGCCCGCGGCCAGATGCGTGCCGCGTCCGCCAAGCACACGGGGCACCGCGAGGCCGCCGGCGATGGCAAGGTAAGCCCGGCAGCCGGTCCGCGTGGCGCCAAAAACCAGTACTGCGCCCTGCTCAAGCCGCACCGGCCGCCACGCCGGCACGCGCCGGGTTTCGACCGTTACGTCGAACTCCGCCCCACAGATCGCAATCAGGGCCTCATCAGCGAATCGCAGGGTGGGCCCGGCCCGCGTGACCTCAAGTCCGGCGGCGCCCTCGGCGTTGCCCACGAGGACATTCGCCAGCCGCAGCGCCTGGGTGTCCACCGCGCCGCCCGGCGTCACACCATGACGCTGCCATCCCGGCCGGCCCAGATCCTGCACGGCCGTGAGCATGCCGGGAATGATGACGTGGATGCGGCTCATGGAATCCGTGCCGCGGCATATTCCTCGGCGCTGATCGGCTGGAACCGCACCCGGTCGCCCACCTGCAGAAGCGTTGGCGGCCGCGCATGCGGATTGAAGAGCCGCCACGGAGTGCACCCGATGAGGTTCCACCCGCCGGGTGTCTCGAACGGATAGATGCCGGTCTGCGCCCCGCCAATGGCCACCGAACCCGCCGGCACCCAGGTGCGCGGTGTCTTCCGCCGCGGCGTGTGCAGGCGTTCCGGCAGCCCGCCGAGGTAGGGAAAACCCGGGGTGAAACCCACCGCGCTGACAAAATACTCCGCCCCACTATGCGACGCCACGACCTCGTCGACATTCAGCCCATGTTCCCCGCCGACCGCCTCCAGATCCGGTCCCAGCTCGCCCCCATAACAGACCGGCACAATCACCAGGCGTCCGGCCGCGGGCTCGCTCCGCCCGGCGGCGGCGGCCCGGTCTTCAATCCATCGACACAGTCGTTCATGCGGCGGCTGGCCGCCCTTGGAGGGAACACGCGCCGGATCATAATACACGGTGACGCTGGCGTTCGCCGACACGCATTCGATCAGTCCAGGCGATGGCTTGGCTTCAAGCGCGGCCATCAGCGCTTGCACGGTGGCGACCGTCGCGGCATCCAGAGTTTCCCCCAGCGTCACCACCACGGCCGAGTCCCCGAGCGGCGCAATCTTCATGGAGCGGCCGCCACGGGCGGTGAGACGGCGGCCTTGGGCGGCCCGCTTTGTCCCCGCACCAACACCTGCACGAGATAGATCACGATGATGCTGTTTACCACCAGCACGGTCACTCTCGGCCAAGTGACCCCCTCCCACAAATTATAGACCTCGAGCGGCAGATAGATGGCGCCGGAGATCGCGCCAAACCACTCCGCCCAGCGACGGTCCAGCCATAATCCGCAGGCTTCGGTGAATCGAATCGCGGCATAGACGAGGGCTCCGATTGCCAACAGGCGCAGATGGGCGTCATCGATTCTCCCCGCAGCATCGATGAGAATCCTTGGATAATGGCTGGCCGGATTGAAATGCAGATGCCGGACGAGTTTTTCCGCTCCGGCCTCCACATCGCGGTGGATCAACCGGAACAAACCCAGCCCAACCGCCAGTACGATGACCCCCTTGGCTGCTTCAAAGGTGGCGACCGTCCGCAATCCAAAACGAGACGACATGATGACCGACAGTAGCACACAACCGGCTGTGCTCCGCAAGCCTCCCGCAACCGTCATCCCGGCTCCCGTCATATTTTCCTGCTGGCCACGGAGTTGATAACCTCTTCCTCTGAAATTCCATTCGATCAGCCGCACCATGCATCTCCACCCCGTCGACGTCACGATCATCATCACCTACCTCGTCGCCATGGTCGTGATCGGCTTCGTGGTCACGCGCCGCGCCTCGCGGAACCTCGACTCCTACTTCCTGGCCGGACACTCGATGCCCTGGTACGTGCTCGGCATCTCCGACGCGTCGGCCATGTTCGACCTGACGGGTACCATGTGGCTCGTCTACAACGTCTTCATCTACGGCATGAAGGGCGCATGGCTTCCGTGGGTCTGGCCCACCTTCAACCAGGTCTTTCTCATGGTTTTTCTCTCCCGGTGGATTCGCCGGTCCAACGTCCTGACCGGTACCGAGTGGATGTCGACCCGTTTTGGCTGCGGCCGTGGCGCTGAACTCTGCCGGATCATTATTGTGATCTTCGCTTTGGTCTCGGTGACCGCCTTCATGGGCTACGCCTTCCAAGGGATGGGCAAATTTTCGAAGGTCTTCCTGCCCTGGGATCTCTCCCCCAACACCTACGCCGTGATCATCATGGGCATTACCGCAGCCTACGTGATCATGGGCGGCATGATCAGCGTCGTCCTCACGGACGTGTCGCAATTCCTGATCCTCACCATCTCCTGCTTTGTGATCGCCTTCATCGCGATGACGAGGATCTCGCCGGACATGGTGGCGGCGATGGTCCCCGCGGGATGGGGCGACCTTTTCTTTCACTGGAGGCTCCAACTCGACTGGTCGCAACACCTGCCCGTGCTGAACGAGAACATCGCCCGGGACGGATACTCCCTGTTCGGACTCTTTTTCACCGGCATGGTGGCGAAGGGCATTCTCGTAAGCCTGGCCGGTCCCGCGCCGAACTATGACATGCAGCGCATCCTCGCCGTCCGCTCTCCGCGCGAAGCGTCCTTCATGAACGGTATTGTCTCGTTCTGCCTGGTACCCCGCTGGCTGATGGTCGGGAGCATGGCCATCATCGGGATCGTCTTCCTGAGCCCGCAATTTCGGGCGACCCGGGGACCGATCGACTTCGAGATGATCCTTCCCTTCGTCATCAACAACTTCCTCCCCGCGGGGTTCGTGGGGTTCCTCCTGGCGGGTCTGCTGGCCGCCTTCATGGCCAATCTCAGTGCCACAATCAACGCGGGCTCCGCCTATCTTACGAACGATCTCTACAAGCGATACGTAAGGACGGGCGCCTCGGAGCGGCATTATGTGGTCGCAGGCTACCTGAGTCCGATCCTCATCCTCGCCGCCGGCTTCATCGTGGGCTTTCTCCTGTCGTCGATCAACCAGATCACCCAATGGATCGTGAGCGGCCTGTGGGGCGGTTACACCGCGGCCAACCTTCTGAAGTGGTTTTGGTACCGTCTGAATGGCTATGGCTATTTCTGGGGGATGGTGGTGGGAATCGGCACAGCCTTGGCGATGCCGCTCGTGATGCCCCAGCTCCACCCATTGTGGGGATTCCCCTTCATCTTCGTTTTCTCGCTCGCCGCGAGCGTCCTCGGCAGTCTCTGGACGGAGCCGGAGGAGGACGAGGTGCTCGAGGCGTTCTACCGACAGGTCCGGCCGTGGGGATGGTGGGGGCCGGTCATTGAGAAAATCCGCCGGCAGGATCCCGCCTTCCAGCCCAACCGGGATTTCGCCCGGGACATGCTGAACGTGGCGGTTGCCATCCCCTGCCAGTTCACGCTCGTGACCATGCCACTCTACTTTGTGCTGCGCAACTGGCCGGGATTCTTTGCCTCCCTTGCGATCTTCCTGGTTGCGGCAGCCTTCCTGAAATTCAACTGGTACAACAAACTCGAGAAGGATGCTCCCGCGTCGTCACCTGCACGGCTGGGGCCGTCCGGCGCCGCCACCTGACCAGCTTATCTCCATGGCCGCCGGTTCTTATTTGGCCGGAATGGTTTGAAGTTTCCGCTTGATGAGTAGAGTCATCCTTTCGACATGGCCGTGCACCGCCCTCCTCATCTCATTTGCCTGCTGGCCGCGGGGTTGATCCTCGCTGGCTGCAAGGACACCACGATCGCCACTTATCGCGTGCCAAAGGAGTCGCGGTTCGTCCCGCCGGCGGACATCGTCAAGCTCGCCATCCGCTGGCAGACTCCGCCGGACTGGCAGGAACAACCCGGCGACGGCGTGCGGCAGGGCAGCTTCCTCATCACCGGAACCGATGGCGCGAAGGCCGACGTGTCGGTGATCACTTTTCCCGGCGACGTGGGCGGAGATCTGGCCAACGTCAACCGCTGGCGCGCTCAGATCCAGTTGCCGCCGGTCAGCGAGGCCGAGCTGCCGGGTGCCTTGGTCCGGCTGGCCGGTCCGGCGGGCGAATTTCTGCTCGTCGATCTTCTCAGTGAAACGCCGGTGCTCGAAGGCGGGCACAAGGCGCGCGTGCTTGGGGCCATTCTCAAGCAGCCCGCCCAGACGTGGTTCTTCAAGCTGGCCGGTGAAGCCGACCTTGTGGCGTCGCAGAAGGAGGCGTTCGTCGGTTTTCTGAAATCGGTGGAATTCAGCCCCGAGGCGGCGGCTTCGCCGGTGGCCGTCCCGGGGCGCAGTGCCAACACCAACGACCTGCCGCCTGATGCCCGCGGCGTGCCGGCCACCGCCCCGCTGGCGGAAGGACCGCTGCCCGCCGGCCATCCGTCCATCGATGGCACGCCGCCACCACCCGGCATGGCCTCGACCCCGGTGCCCACGGCCACCGGCCAGGCGCTTGTCTGGACCGCCCCTGCACCCTGGACACCGAAGCCGGGCTCCGCGATGCGCAAGGGCAGCTACGCCATCAGCGGACCGGAGGGCGCGGGCGACCTGTCGATCACCGCGTTCCCCGGCGACGTCGGCGGTAACCTGGCCAATGTCAACCGCTGGCGCGGCCAGCTCCAGCTGCCACCGGTGACGGACCTCACGGGCGCCGTGCAGCCTCTCGAGGTCAACGGCCTCAACCTGCTGGTCTTCGACGCGGCCAACGGCGGCAGCCGCATCCTCGGCGCGATCGTGCCGCGGCCCGGCGAGACCTGGTTCTTCAAACTGACCGGGCCCGACGCGCTCGTGGCGCGCGAAAAACCGGCCTTCCTCGATTTTCTCAGGACGGTCAAAGCCCCCTAGCCTGCCATGCGCCCGCTCCTCAAGTCTTTCCTGCAGTTCTTCACGTCGCTTCGATTGACCGTGGTGTTGCTGATCCTGTCGATGATCCTGGTTTTCATCGCCACGCTCGACCAGGTGAACCTCGGCGTCTGGGCCGTGCAGCAGAAGTATTTCCGCTCGTTGTTCGTGATGGCCCGTCTGCCCGGCACCGATCTCGCGGTGCCGGTGTTTCCCGGAGCGTATCTGATCGGTGGACTGCTCCTGTTGAACCTGGCCGCCGCGCATGCCTACCGCTTCCGGCTCACGTGGACTAAATCCGGCCTCTGGCTGACCCACTTCGGCCTCATCCTGCTCCTGCTCGGCGAGCTTTTCACCGGACTCTGGCAGCAGGAAAGCCTGATGCGACTCGATCAAGGGGCGACCAAGGCCTACTCCGAAAGTTACCTGCAGACGGAACTCGCGGTCATCGACACCACCGACGCGAAGTTCGACGACGTCGTGGCGATCCCGACGGCGGCGCTGGAAAAGCCCGGCATCATCCAGCATCCGAAGCTGCCGTTCACCATCCACCCCGTCCTCTTTTATCCCAACTCCAATCTGGTGATGCGGAGCCAGGTGCCCAACGCCGCGCCCTCGCCCGCCGATCAGGGTTTCGGCCCGCAGCTTGTGGCCATGGCCCAGCGCATCACCTATAAGCAGGACGAGCAGAACATGCCCACCGCCTTCATCGAGCTCGCCGGGCCTGACGGCCGGATCGGCACCTGGCTGGTTTCCACCCTTCTGACCGAGCCGCAGAGCTTCACCCTGCAGGGCCGCACGTATGAACTCATGATGCGGCCGACGCGTTTCTACCACCCGTTCTCGATCACCCTGCTCAAGTTCTCGCACGACCGCTATCCCGGCACCGACATCCCCCGGAATTTCTCAAGCCGGATCCGCCTGCAGACTCCGGACGGCCGGGTGGACCGCGAAGTGCTCATCTACATGAACAACCCGCTGCGTTACGGCGGCCTCACGTTTTACCAGGCCGGTTTCGAAAAAAACGACCAGACCTCCATCCTGCAGGTCGTACGCAACCCGAGCTGGTTGCTGCCCTATGTCTCCTGCGTGCTGATGGGCCTCGGCCTCGTGTTCCAGTTCGGTATCCATCTGACCGGCTTCATCCGCCGGCGAACCACCGCGGCGGTAGCGACAGCTTGATGAAAAAATTACTCCCTTTCCTGGTTCTCCTGCTCGGCGTCGTCTACCTCGGCTCGACGCTGGCCCCGCCGGCCAACCAGACCGAGTTCGACCTGAGCGGCTTCGCGCGGCTGCCCGTGCTGGTCGACGGTCGCATCAAGCCGCTCGACACCGTGGCCCGGACCTCCCTCCTCGTGCTGCAGGGCCGCCAGCGGTTCGTCGCGCCCAACGGCGTGAGCCTCCAGCCCGTCGAGTGGCTGCTCGACGTGTTCTTCAATCCCGCCGTCGCCGACGACTACCAGCATTTCCTCATCGAGAATCCCGAGGTGCTCGCGATTTTCGGCCGGGAACAGGGCAACCAGAAGCGGTTTTCGTTCAATGAACTCCGCGGCGGCCTGTCCGAGCTCGAGCGTCAGATGCGTCTGGCCGATCCGGTCGACGAGCCGGTGCGCACACCGTTCCAGCGGGAGGTCGCGAAGCTTTACCAGCGCGTCGTGCTCTACCAGCGCCTCAAGCAAAGCGTGAACCTCGAAGACAGTCCCGATTTCTTCGCCGACCTGCAGCGCTTCCAGAACCTGCTGCCGGCGGGGATTGCCGCCGTCCGGGCCAAGGAGGCCGGCCAGCCCTACAACGAACAGGACTACAAGGCCGTCATGGATTTTGCCTCCCGCTTCCAGTTCATGAGCGAGTCGGGTTACCTGCTCGTGATTCCGCCCGAGGCCGGCAATCCCGACGTCACTGCATGGAAGAAGACCGGCGACGCGCTCATGGGCACCTTCCGGCGCGGCGAGGTTAACCTCGATGTCCTGGTCTACGCCGCGCTCGGCCGTGCCTGGCGGCTGAAGCAGCCGCGCGATTTCAACGACGGAGTGAAGGCCTACGGCACGCAGCTCGTCAGGCAGTTCAAGCCGCAGCTCCTCAAATGCTCCATCGAGGCCGGCTTCAACCAGGCGCAACCGTTCTACTCCAGCATGGTGCTCTACGTCCTCGCTTTCCTGCTGGCGGTGATCTCGTGGCTGAAGTGGCCCGAGACGCTCCAGCGCTCGGCGTTCTGGCTGCTGGCGCTCGCCTTCGCGGGCGCCACCGCCGGCATCCTCACGCGCATGTGGCTGGAGGGCCGGCCGCCCGTGACCAACCTCTACTCGTCGGCAGTGTTCGTCGGCTGGGTCGCGGTGGCGCTGTGCCTCGTCCTCGAGCGCCTCTATAAGAATGCCATCGGCGCCGTCGCCGGCGGCATGATCGGCTTCGGCACGCTGCTCATCGCGCATCACCTCTCGCTGAGCGGCGACACCATGGAGATGATGCGCGCCGTGCTCGACTCCAACTTCTGGCTGGCGACGCACGTGGTCGTCATCACGATGGGCTACGGCTCCACGTTCCTCGCCGGCTTCCTCGCGATCATCTACATTTTCCGCGGTGCACTCACAAAATCGCTGACCAAGGAGACCGCTGATGCGCTCACGCGCATGGTCTACGGCATCGTGTGCTTCGCCACGCTGTTCAGCCTGGTCGGCACGGTGCTGGGCGGCATCTGGGCCGACCAGTCGTGGGGCCGCTTCTGGGGCTGGGACCCGAAGGAAAACGGCGCGCTCATCATCGTGCTCTGGAACGCGATCATCCTGCACTGCCGCTGGGGCGGCCTCGTGAAGCAGCGCGGCCTCATGATGCTCGCGGTGTTCGGCAACATCGTCACGAGCTGGAGCTGGTTCGGCGTCAACATGCTCGGCGTGGGCCTGCACTCCTACGGCTTCATGCAGGCCGCCTTCTACTGGCTCATCGCGTTCGTCGCCAGCCAGGTGCTCATCATCGGCCTGGCCGCCCTGCCGAGGGGCCGGTGGCGGAGTTTCCAGACGCAGTCCGCCTGAGGCCGGCCCGCGGTTTCCGGCGGCTCTTCCGCGCCGATCGCCGCCACCGGGTGGGAAATCGCGCGGCACTTTTCCGTTTCCTCGTCGATGCGGCTTCTGAGACCGGCTTGGTGACCGATTCCCGGCCGTGGGGGAAGGCCAACGCGGCAAACTCAGAGGCCGGCGGCCTTCGCAGTGCGGCGGACCACGTCGAATTGGCGGTCGGTGGCAACCACGAAGCCGGTCAGCCCCTTCTTGTTCTCGGCGATGACGCTGCGGCCGGCCTCGGACTGGCCGATCCCCACGAGCGCGGCCTGGATCTTGTCGGCCAGCGCGCCGTCGAGCCCAATCCGCACGGTGATGGCATCATGGGGAATCGGGTCGGTGCGGGTGAGGATCGCCAGATCGTCGGTCGGCGTCCCCGCAGCCTTGGCGATCCGGAGAGCCCCGTCGTAAACGGCCCCGGCATCGGCCCTCCGGGTCAAGACCGCCGCGATGACCCGATTATGATCGCCTGCAAAGAAGACCGTCTGAAAGTAATGGTCGGGATCGATGCCCCGGTCGATCAACATCGCGCGTGGATAGACGTAGCCCGACGCCGATTTGGGGTCAACGAACGCGAACCGCTTGCCCCGCAAGTCGGCCACCTCCTTCAGTCCGCTGTCCCTGCGGACGACGATGACGCCGCGGTAGGAAGCCGCGCCATCGATGAGCGACTGGGCGATGATCCGAACTTTTCCGCCCTGGACCGCGTCAACGTAGGCGAAGGGAGAGAAGCTGCCGACGTCGACCGCCCCGGACTCCATTTGGATGCGCAGGTCGCTGTAGTCTTTGGCAACGTAGAGAATGACCTTCCGCCCCAGAACATTGGAGAGGTAGGTCATGAGCGGATCGAAATCGGCCTGCATCGTCGATTGGCCGAGGACCGGCGTAATGCCGAACTCCAGGTCCCGCGCCACGGCGGGACGACCACCGAGCCCGGCGAGGAGAACGGCGAACAGCCATGAGGCGACGGTATGACGGTGGATCATGCGCTTCCGGGGTGGATCCCAATCGGTCATGTCGTCGCTTACAACCCAAAGTTCTTCGCGTGCCATCTCCTGTCGCTGAGGATGTCTTCCCGTCACGTCAATGGTTGGAGTTGGCGCGAAATGGAAAGTAACTTAATCGATTGTTTCGTTGGCGGTGAATTGGACATGCCCGACACGACGTGGGGGGATCAGACGAGTTTACCCTCCGACGAAAATCTTGGTAGCGTTCACCATGCCAAATCTCTGCCATGGAATTCTCCCGTAGATTACCAATTACGGTGCCGGGAAAACAACAAACAGCCACATCTCCGTTACCTAGGATAACGGCTGATCTCCATGGCTCAAGGCAAGGCAATCGGCCCTTTCCATCTGCACAGGTATCAAACTCAGGCGGAATGGATAGCAGGATGCCTAAACGTTCGGCTTACTAAGAGGTTTTAGTCGCAGATTGGCCTGTCGCTTTCACGCGAACGCCAGCAACCGCAACGCAATTTGTGATTGTTAAGGCGACATTGCTGAAACCGAACGGTTATTCCATTGGGCAAAATCAAGCCCTTCCCGCGTTCACGCGGCAGCGCGGAATCAGTGACACAGGTTCTGGTTGCTTGCCCTTCTGAAAGAAAGCGCCCATAGCTTCGGAACATGCTGTGATGAGCGGCTTGGTTCGTTATGAAGACCGGTCTGAGTTCGCGCTCGTCGCCGAGCGCCGGAAGTGGCGTGCGTAGTGGGGGGATGGCTGCGGCTGGAAAGCCGCCTCAGGACAGGACATGACGGGATTTTCGGGATTGAATAGCGGATTTTATGCGCTGGATTGTCTTATCCTTCAGTCGGCAAAGTGGTGACTGGTGCATGAATCGCCGGAAAGTTGAAGCGGTGAACCGCATGAAAATTTCGAGGAACCTGCTCGCGGTGGCTGGCGCCATGCTGCTGGGGGGCACCGCCTTCTCGCAGGGGCATTATTACAGCCTGCTGCATAACTTTGCTGGCGGGGCAAACGACGGCGCCAGCCCCCAAGGTTCGCTGACGCTATCCGGGACGACCCTCTATGGCATGACTTCTGCCGGCGGCAGCCAAAACCTAGGCACGGTATTCAAGATCAACACGGACGGCACGGGCTGTGTGGTCTTGCACTCCTTTGCTGGCGGCACCGCTGACGGCAGTAATCCGTACGGCTCCCTGACGTTGTCCGGAACAGTCCTATACGGCATGACCTATGGCGGCGGCAGCTACGGTTTGGGCACAGTATTCAGGGTCAACACGGACGGCACGGGCTTTGTGGTCTTGCACTCCTTCGCCGGCGGCACCGCTGACGGCAGCAACCCGTACGGCTCCCTGACGTTGTCCGGAACAGTCCTATACGGCATGACCTATGGCGGCGGCAGCTACGGTTTGGGCACAGTATTCAGGGTCAATACGGACGGCACGGGCTTCACCGTTTTACACACCTTCGCTGGCTACAGTTCAGATGGTGCCAACCCCTACGGCTCGTTGACCCTCTCTGGTTCGACTCTCTATGGCATGACCTGCATCGGCGGCACGTTTGTATCGAATATTCCCAACGTCGGCACTGTGTTTAAAATTAACACGGACGGCACGGGCTATCTGATTTTACATTCCTTCTCCCAATGGGAAATTACCGACGGTGCCAATCCTCATGGCTCGCTGACGCTGTCAGGCTCAACCCTATACGGCATGACCGTAAATGGCGGCAACCCCATCTACGTCCCCAGCATGGGTATGATATTCTCGCAACACACTGCCGACACAGGTTTCTCGGCGTTTTTTGACTTCGGCCAGATGCATTCGTTCACGCCTACAGTCTTCAGTGGCACCAATCCTTATGGGTCGCTGACGCTGTCTGGCACAGTCTTCTACGGCATGACCTCCGCCGGTGGCGGCGTGCTCTCCAATGGACCGTCACAGGGCATCGTGTTTCAAATCAACACGACTGGCCCGGGCACGGATGGCTCTGGCACCGCGCTGCTGCACTCCTTTGCCGGCGGCACCGCCGACGGTAGCAGCCCGTACGGTGACCTCACTTTGTCCGGCTCCACGCTTTACGGAATGACCTCCGGCGGGGGCAATGGTGGATTGGGTGTCATATTTGCTCTGACGCCCAACGGTCCGCTGATCACCACGCAGCCCTCTGGCCAAACGGTGGTAGCGGGCAACGGTGCGACCTTCACCGTCGCTGCCAACGCCGCAGCGACCTATCAATGGCAGCGGCAGGCGGCGGGCAGCACGACGTGGACGAACCTGACCGACGGCGCCAACTACAGCGGAACAAGCACGGCGACGCTCACGGTTAACCCCGTGACTGCGGCCATGAATGGGGATTCGTTCCGATGCGTCGTTGACAACAACTACGGCGAGGACACGTCAGCGCCAGCCTCGCTGACGGTGACCAATGCGGTAGCCATCACCGGACAGCCCTCCACCCAATCCATGACCGACGGTGGCAGCGCGACGTTCACCGTCACCGCCACCGGCGTACCACCGCTGACCTATCAATGGCAGCGTCAGGCCGCTGGCAGCACGACGTGGACTAATTTGAGCGACAGCGCCAACTACAGCGGGACCGGTACTGCCACGCTCACCGTGAATCCTGTTACCGCTGCGATGAGTGGGGACCTGTTCCAATGTGTCATCAGCAACGCCTATGGTACTGCCACCTCCTCGCCGGTGGCCCTCGTTGTGCCCGTTCCGCTGACGGTGAGTACCTTGGCCGGTCAGGGCGGCCACAGTGGCGGTAACAATGGCGCCGGCAGCTCCGCCCAATTCTCTGGCCCGACTGATGTAGCCGTCGATAGCGCTGGCAACATCTACGTCGCTGACACGAACAATAACACCATCCGGAAAGTCACTTCGGCTGGCATGGTTTCGACTGTAGCCGGCTATACCGGGGTCAACGGTAGCATTGATGGCGTCGGTAGCGCAGCCCGATTCTACTACCCAGCCGGCGTGGCCGTCGATGGAGCGGGAAATATCTATGTCGCCGATACTGATAATGAGACGATCCGGGAGATCACCCCGGCTGGCGTGGTAACGACGGTGGCTGGGCAGGCGGGGGTCAGAGGCAGCACCGATGGCACCGGCAGTGTCGCCCGGTTTAACGGCGCGTCTGGCATTGTGGTGGACGGGTCTGGCAACCTATACGTGGCCGACACGTTGAACCACGCCCTACGGAAGATCACGTCTTCCGGGATAGTCAGCACGTTCGCCGGGGCTGCTGGTGTAGCTGGCAGTGTGGATGGCACCGGCACCGCCGCCCGGTTTCATGGACCCCAAGGATTGGCCATTGACGGCAGTGGCAATCTCTACGTTGCCGACGCGAACAACTCAACCATCCGAAAGATCGTTACCTCGACAGGCGTGGTGACCACTCTAGCTGGACTCGCCGGCACCTCCGGCGCCGTTGATGGCCCCAGCAGCTTTGCGCGTTTCTACTACCCGTCGGCTGTGACTGTCGACGGAACGGGCGATCTCTATGTGGCAGATACTGAGAATAGCACACTCCGGGAGATCACCCCGACCGGTTTGGTCAGCACCATCGCCGGGAAGGCTGGTGTTGGTGGTAGTGCCGACGGCACGGGCAGCGCCGCTAGTTTCATTTACCCAACCGGCATAACGGTGGATAATACCGGCAATATCTACATTGCCGACACCCACAATGACACCATCCGCCTTGGATATTTTCCCGCCGCTCCCACCATCACGACACAGCCGCAGAGTCAGACAGTGACGGTTGGGGCCAATGTCCAGTTTTCCGTGACGGCCTCCGGCAAACCGACGCCGACTTATCAATGGTACTTCAACGGTACGGCTATCAGCGGAGCCACCAATAGCTCTCTTAGCCTATCCAGCGTCCAATTGGCCAACGCTGGCGATTACATTGTAACCGTCGTCAATAGCTTAGGAAGTGTCACCAGTAGTAAAGCAACGTTGACTGTGAACGCCGCCTCGACTGGGGGCTCATCGTCCGGTGGCGGGGGCGGTGGTGGCGGAGCGATGGAACCGTGGTTTGCAGTGGCTTTGGTGCTTCTGTGGGGTGTGCAAAGGACGGGGCAAAAGAAGCCGGACGTTTAGGTCGCAACGACTGGCGACAAATCTATCGAGCATTGCGCAAGTCCGTACGGGAAACTCGTGATACCCCGGCCCAACCTGCGGGGGGGTGGTGGTGCGCATTGGCCCGAGTGCGCACATTGCCTGCCGTGGTGCACTTGTTGACTACGTGCCTTACTATCCCATGACCCCCTGCACCGGGGTGTTTCTAGCGGCAAGAAACAAGGCGAACAATGGAGAATCTAAACGTATCTGTTGTCACTACCGTTGCCACTGGCAGATTTTCGCGGCATCCGACTTTCCTATAATATTACACAATAAGTGATTGTGAAATGGTGGACTCTACTGGACTCGAACCAGCGACCTCTTCCATGTCAAGGAAGCGCTCTAACCAACTGAGCTAAGAGTCCACAGGGAAAGAAGTGGGTTGGTATGCCCGAAACGGCAGAACGGAGGCAAGGAAAAATCCAAAGTGAGCTTCCAATCAATCACCACTGGAGAAAAAACAACATGCCCCTGGATACGCAACTGATGAATACCGAGCTGGCCGCAAGACTCGACACTGGGCCGCACTCTGATTCTATCGATCATCACCCCGTCCGACCGAACATGAATACCGATATCGCGGCCCAAAAGGCTCTCGACCGGCTGGCCAAAAACGGTTTCGAGAAACTTGCCGGGCAGGAAAAAATCCTGGCGGCCGTCTGGACTTTCGCAGCCGGAGTCGCCAACCGCGGATTCGCACGATATTTTTCCAGCCCCGCCGGCGACATGGCTTTCTATGCGCCGACCGCCCTGAAAGCCATCGGCGCCCGGGGCATGGCGGAGCTTGCCGCCAAAGCCAACACGATCTTTGGCGCAGGAGGCCCGCCGAAAGACCGAAAGGCGCGCCGCGAGCGGGTGCGCGCCCTTGGTGGCGAAACCAAGAGATTGCTCGAAGCGCTGGAAACCCGGTATTACGAGTCGCAGGAAGACGTGGACGATCTGCTCGAGGCATACCTCGACAAGAAGTGAGGCGCCGTGAGCAGTCTGCCGCGCCGCACGCGTCGTTGACCCAGACCGAAGTTCGCCGGCCGGGCGGGACGCCGGCGGGAAGCATGTGCAAGAAAGCTGGCTCAAGGTGACCATCCGCTGTAATAAGGCGAAGGAGGAACTATCCATGCGCAAACTATTGTTTCTGTTTTCACTCGTGGTGTTCTCCTGCGTGGCCGCCGCGCAGGAACTGTCGCCGGTCGCCCTGCCCAAGCCGCAGACGGATGGCGGCAAGCCGCTCCTGCAGGTGCTGCAGGAGCGCAAGTCGCAACGTGAATTCGCGCCGGATCCGCTGCCGCCGCAAGTGCTGTCCAATTTGCTTTGGGCGGCCTGGGGCATCAGCCGACCGGAATCGGGCAAGCGGACCGCACCCTCGGCCATGAACCGTCAGGAGATGGATGTGTACGTCGCGACGGCTGACGGCCTCTACCTCTATGAGGCGAAGGAGCATCGCCTGCAGCCGGTGACGAAGGAAGACGTGCGCGCGCTGACCGGCACGCAGACCTACGTGGGCACCGCGCCGGTGAATCTGGTCTACGTCTCCCGCGCCGGCGGCGGATCCGCTGAGGACCAAGCCATCTTCGGAGGCGCCCATGCCGGCTTCATCAGCGAAAACGTCTACCTCTTCTGTGCTTCCGAAGGCCTCGCCACCGTCGTCCGCGCCAGCATTAACCGCGAGGCGCTGGCGAAGGCGATGCAACTCGGACCCGGGCAAAAAATCATCCTGGCGCAAACCGTCGGCTACCCGAAGAAAAAGTAACCGCTGGATCACGGGTCGGCGCCGGCTTCAGCCGGCCGCCTGCGGCCGGAAGAACGCCTCCGCCGTCTCGCGGTCGCGGGCGATCTGGGCGCGGAGTTCCTCCACCCCGCCGAATTTCCGTTCGGGGCGGAGAAACTTGAGCCACTCAACCGTCACGCGACTGCCCGCGGCAAACGGACAGGGACCGAGCACGTGCACTTCGAGCAGCGGCCCGCCGGCCGGCGCGACGGTCGGTCGCAGTCCATAATTGGCCACGCCGGGCAGGGCCGCGGCCGCCGGTTCACCGGTGATGCGCACGGCATAAACGCCATGCCGCGGTTGCAGCTCCGGTTGCCACGGCACATTGAGCGTGGGAAAACCCAGCGTGCGTCCGAGACGCAGGCCGGGCGTCACCACGCCTTCCGTGAAATAGGTATAACCGAGCAGCAGGTTGGCCTCCTCCAGGCGGCCCGCTTCGAGACAGTCGCGAATGCGCGTGCTGCTGATCGGCTTGCCGTTGCAGTGAATTTGCGGGACGCTCACCACCGGCACCTGATGCTTCCCCGCCTCGGCCAGCAACAGCCTGACATCACCCTTACGGCCGGCGCCGAAACGCCAGTTCTCCCCCACGTAAACTCCCGCCAGTTGCGGCAGGCGCTGCTGCAGGTGCGGCAGAAACTTTTCCGCGGTGATCTCGGCGAACGCCGGCGTGAACGGCTGCTCAATCACGGCATCCACCCCCAACCGGAGCAGGACGCGGAACTTCATCTCCGGGCTCATGAGCATCCGCACCCGCGCGGCCGGATTGAACACCCGGCTCGGATGCGGCCAGAACGTCAGCACTCCGGCCAGGCCACCGCAACGGCGCGCGGAGTGGACGGCCGGCTCAATGACCGCCTGATGGCCGAGGTGCACGCCGTCGAACATGCCGATGGCGAGGTGCAGCGGCCGCGGGGGCAGGCTCACGTTCTCAAGGCCGTGGAATTGGGCGGGCAGGCTCACGGGACAAAACTCGGCACCACCTCGTAGACGGGCAGCAGCCGTTTTTCGAGCTCCGCGACCGGCAGCTTTTCGAGCTCCTCGAGCGGCAGCGCCGCCTCGATGCGGAATTTGTCGGTGGCGGTGCGGCGCAGCGCGCAGAGGTGCGCCCCGCAGCCGAGCTTCTGCCCGAGGTCATGCGCCAGCGTGCGCACATAGGTGCCTTTGCTGCAGCGCAGCCGGAAGCCGAGCTGCGGCGGGGCGAAGCGGGTCAGCTCGTAACCCGCCACGCGGATGAACCGCGGCTCGCGTTCGACCTCCTCGCCCTTGCGCGCCATCTTGTAGAGCGGCACCCCGCCCACTTTGATGGCCGAGAACATCGGCGGCGTCTGGTACTGGTCGCCGAGAAACGACTGCATGACCGTGCGCACCTGCTCCTCGGTGAGCGGCGGCACGGGGCGCGTTTCCAGCACCTCGCCGTCGGCGTCCTGCGAATTGGTCACCTTGCCGAGCTCGATCGTGCCCTCGTATTCCTTGTCGAGATTGGTGAGATACTGCGAGATGCGCGTGGCCTTGCCGACCAGGATGATGAGGAGGCCGGTCGCCATCGGATCGAGCGTGCCGGCGTGACCGATGCGCTTCATGGCGAGCTTGCGGCGCAGGCGCGCCACCACGTCGTGCGACGTAAAGCCGCCGGGCTTGTCCACGAGCAGCACCCCTTCGAGTTCCTTGGGCTTTCCCAGCATGGGCAGAGAAATTCCGAGTGAACGGGACGCGGCTCAAATCGCGAACTAATTATTCCCACCGGCGTTCCCTCACCGAGCGCGGGCCGGTTTCGATTCGACGGCCGGTGCCAGGGACTGCCAGAATGAGCCGTGGAATCAGGCCCGGGGAGTCGCTGCCATGAAAGAATCCGTCCCCAAGCGAGGCAGACGCCGATGGTTGCCGACGGTGATCGCCGTCGCGGTGGTCATCGCGGCTGCCTGTCTCTGGCTGTTTGATCACCTTCGTTCGCAAGAGGCACAGTTTATCCGGCGCCGCGGCAAGGTGGCTTCCGTCCAAGTCACACCGGGGGACGCGCCGGGTGGCGCCTTCCTCTCCGCGGCGGTTCGTATCACCGCCAACACCGGACTCAGCGTCGATTTCCGCATGCTTCGTCCTGCCGGCCCGACCCAGCCTCTGCCTCTCGTTCTGATTCTGGGCGGACATGAGACGGGGCGCGATGCCGTCGATCTCGTGGGCGATCCCGGACCGATGGTGGTTGCGGCGCTGGACTATCCCTATCAGGGTCCGGCTAAACCACGCGGCTGGCAGATTCTGTCCAGTATCCCCGCCATCCAGCGCGGCTTGCTCGACACGCCGCCGGCGGTGTCCCTGGCGTTGGACTGGCTGGTCGACCAGCCGGAGGTGGACCGGACCAGGGTGGAACTCGTCGGCGTGAGCTTGGGGGTGCCCTTTGCGGCCGTGGCCGGCGCGCTGGATCCACGCTTCCGGCGCGTCTGGCTCATTCACGGCGCCGCGGACAATCGCAGTCTGCTCGAGCATAATCTCCGGTCACGCATCGCCAGCGGCTGGCTGCGCGCCGGGGCCGCGAACTTGCTGTATTTGCTCGCTTACGGCCCCACGCTCGAGCCCGCCCGATGGGTGCCGCGCATTGCACCCCGGCCGGTCGTCATCATCGGCGCGGCCGATGACGAACGGCTGCCGCGCGAAAAAGTGGAGCAGCTTTACGCTACCGCCGGCGAGCCGAAGGAACTCCTTTGGACGCAGGGCCGGCACATCGAGCCCGGCCGCCCGGAAGTCCTCCGGCAATTGCTGGAGGTCGTGCGAACCCGCGTGTTGCAGCCGCCGGACCCAGCATCGACCCCCGGGGTGCCCGGCGGAGCCGGACCGGGATGATGGATTAATTCGGGAGGCGGCGCGCGGCATGCCAGGCGCGATAGCGAACGATCGCCTCCAGAAAGTAGTAATCGGCGAAAATGGCCGGCACATCCACGTTGCTGTTGATGGGCAGAAACTGGACTGAATGATCCAGCAGACAGTTGGTATCAGTCCGCGCGGCGAACCAGGGCGGCTGGCAGAGCGCGGCCAGCATCGCCTCCGCGGCGGTCTCGTAACGGGCCCGAAGCGAAGCGTCATCGAGGTACCGGATCATCTCGAACAAGGCTGAGGTCGCGATGCAGGTGGCCGAGACGTCGCGGTATTTGATGTCCGACTGGAAATCCCACGGCGACACATGGTCCGCCGGCAGATGGCTGATGAAATAGTCCGCGAGCTTCATGGCCGTGTCGAGGAAGCGCTGCTCCCGGGTATGCCGGTACACCGTCACCATTCCATAGAGCCCCCACGCGTGCCCCCGCGACCACGTGGTTTCCGGTCCCGCGCCCTGCAAGGTGCCGCGGTTGATGATGGCGCCGGTGTCCGGGTCGTATCGTATCACGTGATAGGTTCCCCCGTCAGGGCGCATAAAGTCGCGGGCGGTGGTCATCGCATGCGCCCGGGCCATCTGGGCCAGCTCCGGGGGCCCGCCGTTTTCCGCCGACCAGAACAGTAGGTCGAGATTCATCATGATGTCGATGATGACGGGGAACGAGCGGCCGGCGGGATGCATGTCCCAGTTGGAGCTCAGGGCGCCCACCCGCGGGTTGAAGCGCCGGGCCAGGATGGCCGCCGCGGTGCGCAGGATGTCGGGGTACCGGTCGTAGTCCGGCCCACGGCCCAGCCGGAGCCCATTCCCGAAGGAGCACATGAAACGAAATCCCAGGTCATGCGTGTCGGGATTGAGTTTCTCTTGTTCGATCGCCGCGGTCCATTGCCTCGCCCAGCCTTCAAAGCGACGATCCCGGCTGATTTCGCAGGCATACCAGAGGCAGCCCGGGTAGAAGCCGCTGGTCCAGTCGGCGGATGACTTGAGCTGCCACTTCAACTGTGGTGTGCCATACGTGGGATAAAGGGCCGGGTCGCCCACCTCGCTGATGCTTCTTTCCAGCCGGGCAAGGGAGGTTCCGACCGCGTTATCCACCAAAACATCCAGCGGCCCGCCAGCCAGGCCGCCCGGCACTGAAGCAATCGCCAGCATCGCGATCGCCGGGCGCCATTTCAGTTTTTCGTGGAATGACCGGCGGCAGATTTCAGCGGACATGCCGGTCAGGATGCAACCGCCCGATCCGGAGGCGAGCCGGTTCCGCCCGGCGGTGGCGGGATCGCGCGCGTCTTGCGAACTGGCGCCGCTTGGCATTTGATTTCACCGCCAGTCCCATTATAGAGATGGGGAATCGTGCAGGTCAGACCTGCTGTTCATCATCCGCTTCACCCCAATGAAAATCCGCCTCCTCGCCCCCCTCGCGTTGCTCGCCGCCCTCGGCGTCTTCATCGCTCCCGCCCGCGCCGGTCTTTCTGACCTTCTCAAACCCGGCACTGCCACCAAGACCAAGGACGACACGGCCGGCTCGAAGATGCCCGAATACAAGGGCGTGAAACACGCCATCGGCGTCATCGACTTCGAAAATCAAAACACCGCTTTCGTTGACCCGACGCTGAGCCAGAATTTCCGCATGATGCTCGAATCGGCCCTTTTTGCCACCAACCGGTTTGTCATTGTTGAACGCGCCGAAATGGACGCGGTGATGAAGGAGCAGGATCTCCAGGCTGGCGGCCGCGCCGCCAAGGCCGCCGGGGTGGCCCAGACCGGCAAGCTGCGCAGCGCGCGTTATCTGGCCACGGGCACGATCGTCGAGGCCTCTTCCGATACCTCGGGTGATGGCGGCGGCCTCACCATCAAGGGCATTCACCTCGGCGGATCTTCCGCCAAGTCGCAGATCGTGGTCATCGTCAAGCTGATCGACACGACGTCCGGCCAGATCGTGGCCAATGAGCGCATCCGCGGCGAGGCCGGCAAAACCAGTCTTAACCTCAGCTATACCGGGGCCGATGTCGGAGGGGGCCTCGGCGCCTTTGCCAAGACCCCCATGGGCGAAGCGGCGCAGGATTGCATCAACCAGGCGGTGAAATTCATCGCGGAAAAAATGGAGAG
Source organism: Opitutaceae bacterium (assembly GCA_049513315.1). Taxonomy (GTDB): domain Bacteria; phylum Verrucomicrobiota; class Verrucomicrobiia; order Opitutales; family Opitutaceae; genus Fen-1467. The sequence goes on along the minus strand of JBEKWG010000006.1, from coordinate 19,722 downwards.
CACTGCCGTCGAGGGCACGGTCGTCGCCGTGTCCGGCGATCAGGTCATCATCAGCCTCGGGGTGAACTACGGCATCGCCGCCGGCCAGACGTGCGTGGTGCGCAAGCCGGGCGAAACCCTCACCGATCCCTCGACCGGCGAGATCCTCGGCACCAGCGAGGGCGAAACCGTCGGCACAATCCAGGTGACCAGCCCCCGGGACAAGATCTCCTACTGCAAGCTCGTGGATGGGAAGATGCCCGAGCGCGGCAACACCGTGGTGTTGAAGTGAACCACGCCCCCAGACCGGTTTCCTACCGGCCGGTTGCGCCCACGGTGCGAAGTCGCTCCGCCAGCGCGGCGACGAGGCGCGGATAAAACGAGCCCAGCGTCTCGCCCTTGAGATTGAGGCCCGCCGCGCAGGCGTGGCCACCGCCATTGAACTGGGCGGCGACCAGGTCGAGCCGGTAGATCGGATCCTTCGCCCGCAAGCTGGCCTTGATGCCGCCAAGCCGCTCCTCGATGAGCCCGCCGATGTCGACGCCGTCAATGGCCCGGGCGTAATCCACTATTCCCTCCGTATCCTCTGGTGTCGTCCCCGTGTCGGCAAAGACGCCGTCCGGCAGCAGCCCGATGCAGACGCGGCCGCCGCACTCGTATCGCAGCGAGGCGAGAAACCGCTGCAGGAGTTGTCGCGTACCGGCCGTCTCGCGTTCGTAGAGTTCGTAGCCGGCCTCGGCGGGGTCGGCGCCGCGGGCCAGCAGCTCCGCGGCCAGCAGGAAGGTGCGGCGCGACGTGGAGTTGAAGCGGAACTGGCCCGTGTCGGTGAGAATGCCGACGTAGAGTCCCTGCGCCGTCGCGGCGTCGATCAGCAGTCCGTTGTCGAGCAGCATGCCCGCCAGAATCTCCGCGGTGGCGGCGGAGGTGGGATCGACAAAATTGTGCCGGGCGAAGCCGGCGTTGGACAGGTGGTGGTCGATGTTGCCAAACGGCGACGGGAAGCGCGCCTTCAGCTTCTGGTCCGCGCGGTCGTGGTCGGCACAGTCGACGAACACCGCCGCGTAGTCGTCCGCGGCAAACCCGGCCGGGCGCAGGAACGTCAGCCCGTCGACGAGGAACTGCAGCCGGCGCGGCACGGAATCGGGATTGAGGCACGCGACCTCGTGGCCCCGGGCGTGCAGCACGCGGGCCAGCGCCGCCTGCGAGCCGATGCAGTCGCCGTCCGGCCGCGCATGCCCCACGACCGCGACTTTGCGGCCGCGCAATTGCGCCAGAAACTCAGCGAACCGCGGCGAAAGCTCGGGATAAAAGATTTCCATGTCAGTCGGGCGGAGAGGTCGGGGGTTGCTCGATCTCGTCGAGAAGCCGGATCACGCGGACGCCGCGTTCGGGCGTGGTGTCGTGGATGAACTCCAGCCTGGGCACATTTTTGAGGATGACCTGCTTCCCGACCAAGTGGCGGATTTCCCCGGTCTTCTCCCGCAGCCACCGGCTGCACTCTGCCGCCTCATCCTTCCCGCCAAGCACGGAGTAGAACACCCGCCCGTCATGCAGGTCGGGCGACACCGCCACGCCGGTGATGGTGATCCGCACCGCCTCGCTTTGGTAGCGCGTGTGCAGGTAGGCGCTGATCTCGCGCTGGATGACCTCGTTAACGCGAAGGGTGCGGTTGGACATTTGATTTCGGATAGCGGATACCGGATACCGGAAAGATCAACCAGAAAGCCGATAGCGCGCAGCCGGCGGTGAAACGCGGCCCGATCGCCCCGTTCCGGTCTCCCGTCCCCGGTCTCCACAGTCAACTCTCCGGTTTCCGGCATCCCCTATCCAGCTTACAGCGACGCCCGGACCTTCTGGATCTCCAGGCACTCGATGACGTCACCTTCCTGGTAACCGTCGAAGCCGTCGAGGCGGATGCCGCATTCCAGGCCGGCGCGCACTTCGTTGGCGTCGTCCTTGAAACGCCGGAGCGTGCCGATGCGGCCCTCGAAAGCGACTTCCTTGCCGCGGCGCACGCGGGCGGGGGCGTTGCGGCTGACCCGGCCCTCGGTGACCAGGCAGCCGGCCACGAAGCCCTTGGAGATGGGAAAGATCTGGCGCACCTCGGCCGCGCCGAGTTTGAGTTCGCGCAGTTCCGGTTCGAGCAGGTCGGCCATCATCTCGCGCACCTTGTCGCCCAGCTCGTAGATGATTTCAAAAGTCTCGATGCGCACCCCATGGTGCTTGGCGAGCGGGGTGACGCCGTTTTCGAGCTTGGTGTTGAAGCCGACGATGACCGCGCTCGCGGCGCCGGCCATGAGGACGTCGTTCTTGCCGATCATGCCGACCTCCCCGGAAAGGATTTCCAGGGAGACCTTCGGACTCTTGATGCCGTCGAGAATGTTGCGCACGGCCTCGATGGAGCCGAACACGTCGCACTTCAGCACGACGCGCAGCGTCTTCTGCTGGGACGCGGCGATCTCGGCGAAAAGCTTCTCGACCGAAACCTCCTTCGGCTGCGAGTCGAACGTGACGGTCTCCTTATTGAGGCGGTCCTGCTCCTCCTCGGCCAGCCGCTCGGCCTCGCGGGCGTTCTTCACCGCCTTGAAGGTCGCGCCGCTGTCGGGGGCGCCGGACCAGCCGATGATCTTGACCGGCGTGGAGGGCGGCGCCTCCTTCACAGCCTCGCCCCGGTTGTCGAACATGGCGCGCACCCGGGCGAAATGCGGACCGCACACGATGGCGTCGCCCGTGCGGAGCGTGCCGCGCTGCACAATGACAGTGGCGGACGGTCCGCGGCCGACGTCGATCTGCGACTCGATGATGACGCCCGCCGCCTCGGCCTTGGGATTGGCTTTCAACTCGAGCACATCGGCCTGCAGGAGGAGGTAATCGAGCAAGTCGGTGATGCCCTGGTCCTTGATGGCGGCCACGGGCACGGTGATGGTCTCGCCGCCCCAGTCCTCGGGCGTGATGCCGTGCTCCTGCATCTGGCCTTTCACGCGGTCGAGGTTGGCGCCTTTGACGTCCATCTTGTTGACCGCGACGATGAGCGTGACCTTGGCGTTCTGCACGTGCTTCAGCGCCTCGTCGGTCTGCGGCATGAAACCGTCGTCAGCCGCCACCACGAGCACGGCGATGTCGGTGACGCTGGCGCCGCGGGCGCGCATCTTGTTGAAAGCGGCGTGGCCGGGCGTGTCGAGGAAGGTGATCTTGCGGTTCTTGAACTCGACCTGATAGGCACCGATGTGCTGGGTGATGCCGCCCGCCTCGCCGGCAGCGACGTGGGCCTTGCGGATGGCGTCGAGCAGCGTGGTCTTGCCGTGGTCCACGTGACCGAGGATGCACACCACCGGCGGGCGCGGCTGGAGGAACTTGGACTCGTCCTCCACGGGCTTCTCCACCTTCTCCTTGGGGGCAACCGGCGCCACCATCTCGCCGCGGTGCTTGATCTCGAGCAGGCAGCCGTGCCGCTCGGCGATCTTCATCGCCACCGCCTCCTCGATGCTCTGGTTCATCCCGGCGAAGATGCCCATCTCCATCAATTCGCCGGTGAGTTTGAACGGTTTCAGGCCCAACGCCGTCGCGAAGTCGCGCACAATGACCGGCGGCTTGAAATGGATGATTTTGATGTCGCCCGACGCGATCACCGTGACGGATGGCGTCGAGGCGTGGACGGGCACCGGCGGAGCTGCCAACGGCCGGGAAACCAGTGGCGGAGCAGAATGCAGGTGGGCGGGAGGCGGCAGCGGCGGGGTGGACACCGGGGCAGCCGGCGCCGGGATGGTGACAGGCACCGCGTGAACCACGGGCGGAGGCACAGGTGGCGCCGGGGGCACTGCCGGCCGGACCGGCGGCGGGGGCGGTATCACATGGGCCGGCCGGCTCACCGGCGGAGCCACAACCGGAGGACGGCTTGGCCCCGGCGGTGCGATGCGCATAACCGGCGGCGGCGCCGCCGGACGTGGGGCCGGGAACACAACCTGCGGGCGGCTGGCCCTGGCCTGTTCCTCCTTCTCGCGGGCAATGTCCTGCGCGGACCTTACAAAAACTCCCTGCGGCAGCCGCGTGGTGAAACTCTGCGGCTTCTCCGCCGGCTCGACTATGGCCGCTGCGGCGGCTTTCCCACCCTGCCCCGCGACCGCACCTTCGGGGGCGGAGGTCGCGGTGGTGTCACTCGGGGCGATCGGCTTGTGCCCGAGTTCCTGTTCCAATGCCTCCGCCGTGATCTTGTCGATGGTACTCGAGACCGTTTTGACGGGATAGGCGCGCCCCTTCAACAAGGCGAGCAGCTCCTTGTTGTCCATGCCGATTCTTTTGGCGAGTTCGTGGAGGCGGATGCTCATCAGGTGCGAAGACGGGGAGGGACGGACGGAAATGGGAGGGTTATTTCTGGGCGCCAGTGAACGTGGCGACTTTCTTGAGGATGCCGTCGGCTTCCTCGGTCGTGAAGCCCGCCCCCACGAGATCGTCGCTCTCAACCCCGTCGAACAGCTCGACCGAGGCGAAACCGGCCGCGACCAGGCGCTGGGCCGTGGCATCGTCGATGCCGGGGATCTTCGTCAGACCCGACGCCGCCATGCCTTTCTTCTCCTCCAGCGTGGTGGCGACCGTCTGCACTTTCATGATGTCGAGCTTCCAGCCGATGAGGCGCGAGGTGAGGCGGGCGTTCTGGCCCTTCTTGCCGATGGCCACGGCCAGATCCTCCTCGGACACCACGATGCCGACCCGGCGGTTCTTCTCATCGAGGATGATGTCGCGCAGGATGGCAGGCTTGAGCGCCTCGGCGACCATCTCGCGCGGATCGGCGAAGTGGCGGATGATGTCGATCTTTTCGCCGCCCAGTTCGCGCACGATGGATTTCACGCGGGCGCCGCGGGCGCCGACGCATGCGCCCACCGGATCGACCTTCGGATCGGCCGTGGAGACGGCAATCTTCGTGCGGTAGCCAGGCTCGCGGGCGAACGCCTCGATCTTCACCGTGCCGTCGGCGATCTCGGTGACTTCGAGCTCAAACAAACGGCGGACAAACTTCGGGCTGGCGCGACTGAGGATGAGTTCGGGGCCGCGGCTCGTGTTCTCAATCTCCAGCAGCAGGCAGCGGATGCGCTCGCCGGGCGCGTAGTCCTCGCCGGGCACCTGTTCCTTGCCCGGCATCATGGCCTCAGCCTTGCCCAGATCGATGAATAGATCGCTGCGCTCGCGGCGCCGCACGATGCCGGTGACGATGTCGCCGACGCGATCCTTGAAATCATCGTAGATGCGCTCCTTTTCGAACTGCCGGAGCTTCTGCATGATCGCCTGCCGGGCGGTCTGGGCGGCGATGCGGCCGAGGTAGGAGGGATCGATCTCCCTTTCGATGACTTCGCCGAGCTGGGCGCCGGGCTTGAGGAACTGCGCCTTTTCAACATGGATCTCGGTCTTCGGATTGCTGATGGAATCGACGACCTTGAGCAACGTCCACGCATGCAGCTGGCCGTTCTTCGGGTTGATTTCGATCTTCAGCTCCTGGCCCGAATTCACCCCCTTCTGGGCCGCCGCCTTGATGGCGTTGACGATCGCGGCGATCATGTCGGCGCGACCGATCCCCTTCTCCTTCTCCATGTATTCGAGGACGGAAAGGATTTCGCTACTCATATGGATTGATTAATGGAAAAAAAAAGCGGGCCAAAGGCCCACTTCTTACAAAGTGAACTGGAAGTGGGTCAAGGGTGTTGCCGGAGGCAAATGATGTCAAGTCCCAGACCGGGCGGGGACTTGCGCAGGTCGGCAAGACCGCGGGCCGATCGGTTCCGACAGCCCCGTATATCCCCGTCCAATCGCGTTTTGACATCGTCGGCTCCCGCCCTACGCTGCCCCGCTGCTCAAAATGCACCAGCTTCACGCCTACTGGCGGATGAGTTATATCGAGGCACCAAAGTCATTCGGCGGCGCCCGGCTTTTCACCGAACTGCCGGCGCTCGGCGACGACCGCGCCGCCTTCATCCTCCATCGCAGCCGGCGGTCCTACCTGGTTCTCAACAAGTTTCCGTACAACCCCGGCCACCTGCTCGCCGTCCCGTTCCGCGCCGTCGCCGACCTTTCGGAACTGACGCGGGCCGAGCGCGCGGACCTCATGGAAATCATCACGCTTGGCAAGGAAGTGTTGCGCGCCGCGGTCAAACCCGACGGTTTCAACATCGGCTTCAATTTTGGCTCCAGCGCCGGTGGCAGCATCGCGCACCTGCACGCCCACATCGTGCCGCGCTGGAACGGCGATAATAATTTCATGCCCGTGGTCGGCCAGACCCGCATCCTGCCGCAGGCCCTCGAATCCACCTATGACCGGCTCTGCGCCGCCCTGCCCGGCGTGCTGGCGGGGAAGAACCGTAAACCGGCGGCCGGCGACCGGAAAGCGAAGCGCCGAAAACGGAAAGCCCGCTGATTCAGGCGGGTTCCCCTCCGGTTTCCGCCATCGGCCATCCGAAATTCCCTCGTGTCCTCGAAAACGCTTTATTACCAGAACCCCCGCCACCTGCATCAGCTCTACTGCGGCCGCGAGGAGAACCTGCTGGCGGTCGAAAAGACCTTTAACGTGAAACTCGCCACCCGGGAAGACTGGTTGAAAATCGACGGCGCCGATGCCGACATCGCGCGCGTCGAGGACTTTTTCACCTTCCTCAATGACGGGCGCCAGCAGGGCCTCACCCTGCGCAACTCGGATTTCACCCAGCTGCTTGACAGCTTCGCCCGGGGCAACGGCGCGCAGTTGCGCACGCTCTTCTCGGAGCCGCTGGTCATCACCACCAACCGCCGGCGCATCGTGCCGAAAACCATCGGCCAGAAGCTCTATCTCCAGTCGATCCAGAAGAATCCCATCGTCTTCGGCATCGGGCCGGCCGGAACGGGCAAAACCTACCTGGCCGTCGCCGCCGCCATCTCCGCCCTCCTCAAAAACCAGGTGCAGCGCATCATCCTGACCCGGCCCGCGGTCGAGGCCGGCGAGGCGCTCGGATTCCTCCCCGGCGACCTGCGCGAGAAAATTCTTCCCTACCTCCGTCCGCTCTACGACGCCATGAACGACATGCTCGACACCGAGGACGTCGCGCGGCTGGTCGAGAAGGGCGTCATCGAAATCGCGCCGCTCGCCTACATGCGCGGCCGCACGCTCTCCAACGCGTTCATCATCCTTGACGAGGCGCAGAACACCACGCCCGAGCAAATGATGATGTTCCTGACGCGCCTCGGCGAGGATGCGCGCATGGTTGTCACCGGCGACATCACGCAGATCGATCTGCCCCGTCCGCAGCAGTCGGGTCTTCTCCAGGTGAAGCACATCCTGAGCGGCATCACCGGCATCGACTTTCACTATTTCACCGGCGCCGACGTCGTGCGCCCCCCGCTCGTCCAGAAGATCATCGAGGCTTACGAGCGCTACCGGCATCCCATCACCTCGATCCACGAGGAGGAGGAGAAAGCCTAGGCGCGGGCCGCCCACTCGCAACATGCCGCTTTTCCCCCAGTTCAGGCTCCTCCGCGGCGGCGCCCCGGCTGCACTCCGGCGCCGGCGCAAGACCGCGCACCCGTCCGCCGCCGCGGACTATCTGCAGCAGAGCCAGCCGGTGGCGTTCCTGATCTTCGTGGTCACGGTCGCGGCCATCGTGCTCATCAGTTTCGTCGGGGTGTCGTCGGCCACGCTGCCCGTGCTGCAGAACCAGCTCGCCATGGTGCGCATCGTCGCGGGCGCGCCCTTCACCTACGAGAGCAGGCTCAAGACCGAGCTCAGCCAGGCGCAGCTCCGCAACCGCGTGCCGCCCGTCTACCAGTTCGCGTTCGGGCCGCTGCAGCAGTTCGAGGCCAGCCTCCGCGAGCTGCTCGCCGCCCTGGAAAAGCTCGAGCGCGATTATCCGGCCGACACCGTGGCCGCCTCCGGCATGCAGGGCGCGTTCTCGCCCTCGGCCCGGCGCAGGGCGGAACTCAACACCATCGTCGAGGCGTTCAACGCCAAGGGTTCCTACCGCCTCTCCGTCGACGCCGCCGCCACGCTGCTCTCGCTCGGCGACGCCAAGGCGCGCTCTGCCCTCGTCGAAAACGGCCTGGCCACCCTGCGCGAGATTTACCGCGAGGGCGTTTATGACAACAGCCGCACATTTGTCGCCGGCACCACCGACAGCGTTTCACTCTTCCGGGTGCGCCGCCCCTCGGGCGAGATCGCCCAGGTGCCCGTGCGGTCGCTGGAGGAGGCGCTCACCTTCCTGCGCATCAACCTCGCCGGCGGAGGCGTGAGTCGCGAGGGCACGCTCGCGCTCTTCCGCCTCTTCAGCAACGGCGTCACGCCCAACCTCATCTACGACCGCGAGGCCACCGAGCGCCTCCAGCAGCAGGTGCTCGCCGACCTCAAGCCGGTGACCGTCTCGGTCGAGCGCGGCCAGACGATCATCGAGCCCGGCATGCGCGTCACGCCCGAGCAGTATGAGATGCTCGTCGCGCACCGCGATTTTCTCCTGCACAATGGCGATGTGGCCCTCAACGAGGGTTTGCAGCTCTACGGCCGCATCCTCCTCGTGCTCGCCATGGTGATGGCGTCGGTGCTCTACATCCGCCTGGAGGACCCCGAGACCATGCGGAGCAACGGCCGTCTGGCCCTGCTCGCCCTCGTGGTCATCCTGAACCTTGCGCTGGTGCGCACCACCTACTGGATCGGCCAGCTGCCGTTCTTCATGCAGAACATCGCCGCGGCGTCGCTCCTGCCGTATGTGGCGCCCACCGCCCTCGCGCCGCTCATCGTCGCCATTCTCATCGACGCCGGTTCGGCGATCTTCATGGCGCTGCTCATCTCGATCTTCACCGGCGTCATCTACGGCAACCGGCTCGACCTGCTCGTCATCACCTTCCTCGCGTCGATGGTCGGCATCTTCTCGTGCCGCGCCATCCGCCAACGCAGCCGGGTCGTGCGCGCGGCCGGCCTCGGCGGGCTCACCGTCGCCTGCTTTGCGCTGCTTATCGGCATCACCGACCAGCTGCCCTTCCTCACCGTGCTCCGGCAGATGGCCGCCGGCCTGGTCACGGGCCTGCTCACGGGCGTGGCCGTCGCCGGCCTGCTGCCGGTGCTCGAGGGCCTTTTCAAGCGGACCACCGACATCACGCTGCTGGAGCTGACGGACTACAACCATCCGTTGCTGCACCGCATGCAAATGGAAACGCCCGGCACCTACCACCACAGTCTCATCGTCGCCAACCTCGCCGAGAACGCCGCCAACGCCATTGGCGCCAACCCACTCCTCGGCCGCGTCTGCTCGCTCTTCCACGACATCGGCAAGATCACCAAGCCCGAATATTTCGCCGAGAACCAGCGCGAGGGCGTGAACCCGCACGACGACCGCAGTCCGTCGTTCTCCGCGCTCATCATCAAAAGCCATGTCAAGGATGGCGTCGACCTTGCGCTCAAGCACCGACTGCCCAAGGCCGTCATCGACGTGATCCAGCAGCACCACGGCACCACGCTCATCCAGTCCTTCTACCAGCGCGCCCGAAGCAGCGATAGCCGCCCGCCGCTTCCACCACCCGTCGGCGGCACTCCCTCCCTCCCCACCGCTTCGCGCGACCCGTTCGCGCCCGGCCTGGAGGCACGCGTCTGCGAAACCACCTACCGCTACGACGGCCCGAAGCCGCAGTTCAAAGAGAGCGCCATCATCATGCTGGCCGACGGCGTCGAGGCCGCCACGCGCTCGCTCCGGCGCGTGACGCACCAGCACCTTGGCGAGCTCATCGACCAGATTTTCGAGCGACGCCTCGAGGACGGCCAGCTCGACGAGGCGCCGCTCACCCTCGCCGAGCTCGGCCAGATCAAGAGCAGCTTCACCTTCACCCTGCTTAATATGCTCCACGCGCGCGTCGCCTATTCGCCCGCCATGGAGAAACCCGAGGCCCGGAATGTCCCCAGCAAATCGGAGCAGGACGCGGGGTAGACATACCGGAGACCGGAGACCGGATACGGGAGAGTCGCGCAAGATACGCCCACCGGCATCCCCCTCTCCGGTATCCGGTATCCCCGATCCCCGATCAAGAAGGCCGGTCCGTATCCACAACGGCCATCCGCGGCTCCGCTTCGACCGCCGTGCGGTTGCCGCCGCCATCCATCTCCTCGACGCGCACGCGGCCGAGATCCTCGATCCCTCGCGCCTCAATGCTTTTTCTTCTTCCTTCTTCCATCTTTCTTCGAGCTCGCCCGGTGTCCCACCGGGCGAGCTCTCCCTCGCCTTGCTGACTGATTCCGCGCTGGCGCGCCTGCATGCCACGTTCCTCGACGATGCGTCGAAGACCGACGTCATCACCTTTACCGGCACCCCGGCCTTCGGGCTGGCGCCGACCGAGTCGGGGCTGGCCGGCGAAATCTGCGTCTCCGTCGATGCCGCCCGCGCCTTCGCGGCGCAACACGGGCGCGATTTTTCCGGTGAGCTGACGTTGTACATCGTGCACGGCTGGCTGCACCTCGCCGGCTACGATGACCTCCGGCCTGCCAACAAAAAACGCATGCGCGCCGCCGAGGCGCGCGCGCTGGACCTCCTGCGCGCCGGGCGGATGATGCCGCGGTTTGCTTTCGCTGGCCAGGCGCCCCGCACCCCAGGTTAGACAACGGGCCGGAGAAACCAGAGAAGACAGCACACCATTTTTAACTGAAACAACGCGTTTGCCGTGACCCCCGCCGGCCGATGACCGGCCAAATCCGATGTCCAACCTCCTCCGCAAAACCCTCCCTGCACTCGCCTCAATCCTGGTTCCGTTGAGTCTGTTTGCCGCCACCGGAACTGGTGGAAATGCTGGTGTCCCCGATCCGCTGGGCTGGCCGGCCGTTACGCGGGAAGCCCGTCCCTGGACGCGCTGGTGGTGGCTGGGCAGCGCGGTGGACAAGGAGAATCTGACGCGCCAGCTCACGCTCTTCCAGCAGGCCGGCCTCGGTGGCGTCGAGATTTGTCCCATCTACGGCGCCAAGGGCTACGAGCAGCAGTTCCTCGATTTCCTCTCCCCCCGATGGATGGACATGCTGGCCCACACCACCACCGAGGCCCGGCGCCTCGGCCTCGGCGTGGACCTGACCACCGGCACCGGCTGGCCGTTCGGCGGACCGTTTGTTTCGCCGAAGAACGCCTCCTCCAGTGTCATTCTGAAACGTTACGACCTCGCTGGAGGCGGCATGCTGGGAGACAAGCTGCCCGACGGGTACCTGCAGTGCCTCATCGCCGTCTCGGAAAAGGGCGAGCAAGCCGATCTCACGGGCCGGGTTCGCGATGGCCACCTCGACTGGACTGCTCCGGCGGGCCAGTGGCGGCTTTATAGCGTGACCCAGTCCGGCCCAATCCAGAAGGTGAAGCGGGCTGCGCCCGGTGGCGAGGGCGACGTGCTCGATCCCTACTCGGTCAACGCGATGAGCGACTACCTGGCCGTGTTCGACCGGGCTTTCGCCGGTTACCAGGGCGAGATGCCGCGCTCCCATTTCCACGATTCCTTCGAATACTACGGGGCCACGTGGACGAATGATTTCCTCCGGGAATTCGCCACGCGCCGCGGTTACGATCTGCGCACGCAACTGCCCGCGCTCTATGGCGACGGCCCGGAGGACACGGTGGCACGCGTCAAGTACGACTACCGCGCGACCATCGCCGAACTGCACGAGGCCTACATGGGGCGGTGGACCGAGTGGGCGCATGCGCACGGCAGCCTCTCCCGCGACCAGGCCCACGGCGCGCCCTGCAATCTGGTCGACCTCTATGCCGGCGCGGACATTCCCGAAACCGAGATCTTTGGCAGCGTGGATGAGCGCAACGTCGCCATGAACAAATTCTCCTCCTCCGCCGCGCACATGGCCGGGCGCCGGCTGGCCTCCGCCGAATCGTTCACCTGGCTGAATGAGCCTTTCCAGGCGACGCTGTCGCAGGTGAAGCAGGCGGCGGACTACCTGTTCCTTACCGGCGTCAACCACATTTTCTTCCATGGCATTCCCTATTCGCCGGCGGAAGCGCCGTGGCCCGGCTGGCAATTTTATGCCGCGGTGAATTTCGGCCCGCAGGGCGGCCTCTGGCGCGACCTGCCGGAGTTCACCGCCTATGCGACCCGCTGCCAGTCCGTGCTGCAAAGCGGCGCGCCGGCCAACGACGTGTTGCTCTACTTCCCGCTGCACGACATCTGGCAGACTCCGGCGGAATTGCTGATGCCGTTCACCATGCACAACGTGGAGCAATGGCTGGGGCGGCATCCGTTTTATGCCGCGGCCACGGCCCTGTGGGATCGCGGCTACGGCTACGACCACGTGTCCGATCACTTTCTGGCGGAGGCAACCTACGGGCAGGGCCGGGTGGCAATCGGCGGCAACACCTGGCGCGTGGTGCTCGTGCCGGAATGCCGCCTCATGCCCGCGCCGACGCTGCGCAAGCTGGTCCAGCTGGCGCGCGACGGCGCGACCATCCTCGTGCTCGGGAAGCTGCCGGCCGACGTGCCGGGATGGAACGATCTGGAAAAACGCCGCGCGGAATTCTGCGAACTCATCGGCTCCCTTCAGCCGGTGCAGGAGGCAAACTCCGGCCTCCAGCGGGCAACGGTGGGCCAGGGCGCGTTTCTGATCGGCCCCGATGTGGAAGTCCTGCTGCGGACGGCCGGCGTCCCGGCTGAACCTTGCGCGAATCTCGGCCTCCGCTTCATGCGCCGTCGCGACCAAGACGGCTACTGGTACTTCCTGGCCAACCGTGGCGACCACGCGGTGAACGGCTGGGTGGCCTTCACCACCCCCGCCAAATCGGCGGTGATCCTCGATCCCATGTACGCGAACCGGACTGGCGTGGCGGCATTGCGTGAGACCCAGGAGGGCTTTCAGGTTTACCTGCGACTCCTTCCAGGGAAATCCCGCATCCTGCGGACGTTCGATCATAGGGTGACAGGTCCGACCTGGCCCTATTTCGAAGAGGCGGGCGCGGCCCAGCCAGTCGCGGGCACATGGCAGGTGCAGTTCGTGGATGGCGGCCCAGTGCTGCCGGCCGCCTATGAAACTGCCCAGCTCGCGTCGTGGACGACCCGGGATGACCCCGAGGCCAGACGTTTCGCGGGCACCGCGCGCTACACCCTCGCGTTTGATCATCCGGCGGGCGAAGCCGAGAACTGGCTGCTCGATCTGGGCAAGGTCTGCGAGAGCGCCCGCGTGAAGCTGAACGGCCATGCGGTCGATGCCTTCTGGTGCGCCCCGTTCATGGCTCCCGTGGGTCAATGGCTCCAGCCCGGCAAAAACACCCTGGAGGTCGAGGTCACCAACCTCGCCGCCAACCGCATTCGCGACCTCGACCAGCGCAAGGTGAACTGGAAATATTTCTACGACATCAATGTCGTAAGCCGCAACTACCAGCCGCTCGACGCCTCCGGCTGGCCGCTCTTCGACTCCGGCCTGCTCGGGCCGGTCGCCCTGATCCCGTTAAAGAAACAGCCGTTTTGAGCGGCGCAAGTATCACCGCAATGCGCGCTGCGCTCCCGCGGGCGTGAACTGGAGCACGACCGGCACCTTTTCGCGGGGTGTGAATTCCTCCACGGCAGTGCCGGCGGCGCGGAGGGCGGCGTCTGGCGCCTGGAGGCACAGCCGGCAAAAACCAGCAGGCAGAGCACGGAAGACAACACTCCGGTCTTCGTTGAAGATCCACTCATGGTTCGGCGTCCCGCGAAGTTGGGGCCGCCTCCTTCCGGACCCAGGAGAATATCCGCCGCCGCCAAATGGGTGACTGTTGGGAAGCTACTTTCACCGTTCTTTTGCAGAAGGCGCTATTGTCATGCGGGTGGAGATTCGATTCCGTGGGAGCTGGGCCCGCCGTCCTTTCGCCTCGCCGCAAGCGGCTGGGAGGATGGGTGGACCTTCGCGCAATCAGTTTGTCCCCGACGCACCAACGCCACCCCTTCTCCTCTGAAGCTTCGCTGAAGGCCATTCCGCAACTGATCTCTCCCATGAAAAAAGCCTTGCTCCTCACGACGCTGTTTCTCACCACCACCGCCCTGGCCCAGAAATTCGAGGGATTGGCCCTGACCCCGCCGATGGGCTGGAACACCTGGAATACGTTTGCGACGAACATCGACGAACGTCTGGTCAAGGAGACCGCCGAGACCATGATCGACAACGGCATGAGGGACGCCGGCTACGTCTACATCGTCCTCGATGACGCCTGGATGGCCAAGGAGCGGGATGCCGACGGCAACCTCGTGGCCGATCCGGTCAAGTTTCCCAGCGGACTGAAGGCGCTCGGCGATTTCCTCCATGGCAAGGGTTTCAAATTCGGCATCTACAATTGCGCGGGCGCACAAACCTGCGCCGGTTACCCGGGCGGACGCGGCCACGAGTTTCAGGACGCCCTGCGCTACGCCTCGTGGGGCGTCGATTATTTGAAGTACGACTGGTGCAACCACGGCACCGCGGACGCCCAGGAGACCTACAAGATCATGCGCGATGCGCTCCACAAGGCGGGGCGGCCGGTGGTCTTCAGCCTGTGTGAGTGGGGTCAAAACAAACCGTGGACCTGGGCCAAGGACGTCGGGCACCTCTGGCGGACCACCGGCGACATCGCCAACTGCTATGACTGCCGGAAGAAGTGGTCCATGGGCTGGAAAATCATCCTCGACGCCCAAGTGGAGCTGTTCGAGTTCGCCGGCCCGGGCCACTGGAACGACCCCGACATGCTCGAAGTGGGCAACAACGGTTTGACGCTCGCCGAGTCGCGGGCCCACTTCAGCCTGTGGTGCATGCTGGCCGCGCCGCTGATGGCGGGCAACGACGTCCGGAACATGTCGAAGGAGATTCGCGACCTCCTGACCGACAAGGACGTCATCGCGATCGATCAGGATCCGCTGGGCAAGCAGGCGCAGCGCTGGGAGGCGCATCCCGATCATGAGGTCTGGGTGAAGCAACTTTCCCATGGCGAGTGGGCGGTCTGCATTCTGAACCCCGGCCCCGTCCCGGCGACCATCACCTATTCCTGGAAGGAGTTGTCGTATTATTTCAGGGGCAACTATCAGGTGCGCGACCTGTGGCAGAAAAAGAGCCTGAGCCCCACCAGCAGCGATTTCACCGGCGAGATCGCCTCACACGACGTCGCGCTGTTCCGGCTGACCCCGGCGAATGATGGATAAGCCGGCCGACGCCTTGAGCCGGCTCAGTCGCCAAGGCCGCTGACCTTCCGGGCGCGGGCGAGCACCTGGCGGGCCACGGCGCGGGCGCGGTGGGCGCCGTCGCGCAGCACCTCTTCGATGTAGTCGCGGTTGGCCAGCAACTCCGCGCGACGGGTGCGGGCCGCGGCAAAATAATTCCAGTAGTGCTCGAAGAAGGTCTTCTTGAGATCGGCGTAGCCGAGCCCGCCGGCCCGTAACCGGTGCTCGCAGTCGGCGGCGACCTCCTTGGGCGCGACGAGCTTGAGCAGTTGGATCACGATGTTTTTGTCGGCGTCGGGCTTCGGCTCCTGCGGCGTGCGGCTGTCCATGACGATCGACATGATCTGCTTCCGCATCGCCTTTTCCCCGCCGAAAATCTCGATGTCGTTGCCGTAGCTCTTGCTCATCTTCTGGCCGTCGGTGCCGGGCACGGCGGCGACCTCCTCGCGGATGGCCGCTTCCGGCACGACAAACGTCTCGCCATAGGTCTGGTTGAACTTGATGGCGATGTCGCGCGTCATCTCGACGTGCTGCTTCTGGTCCCGGCCGACCGGCACCAGGTTCGAGTCATACAGGAGTATGTCGGCGGCCATGAGCACCGGGTAGGCGAAGAGGCCGAAGTTGGGGGCGACGCCCTTGGCCAGTTTGTCCTTGTAGGCGTGGGCGCGCTCCAGCAGCCCCACCGGCGTGAGCGTGCCGATGATCCATGTCAGCTCCGTCACCTCCGGCAGGTCGGACTGCCGGAAAAAAATGCTTTTCTTCGGGTCAAGGCCGCACGCGAGGAAATCCAGCGCGACGTCGAGCGTGTTGCGGCGGCGCTCGGCGGCGTCGGTCAGCGACGTCATCGAGTGATAGTCGGCGATGAAATAATAGCACTCCCCCTGCGCCTGGAGCTCGACGGCCGGCTTCATCATGCCGAAGTAATTGCCGATGTGCGGCGCGGCGGAGGGCTGGATGCCGGAAAGTATCCTCATGGTCTGGCGCTGGCTCGTGGTCTGTTCCTGCCTCCGCGCGGTCGGCGGAGAAAACCGAGCAAGAGTCAGAGCGGCGGGACGGGCAAGATTTTAATCCCGCCGCGGCTCGCTGACGGCGGTGTAGCGCACCCGGCCGATGTGGCCGGCCGGCAGATAACCGCCGAAGGCGATGGCCGGCATGACCAGCGCGCGTTTGCCGAGCAGGGTTCCCGGATTGAGCACGGCGTTGCAGCCGACCTCCGCCCCGTCGCCGAGGATCGCGCCGAATTTGCGCAGGCCCGTCGGCTGCACCGCATCGCCCTCGCGCACCAGCACTTCGCGTCGGTCGAGTCGCAGGTTGGAGCAGATGGCGCCGGCGCCGAGATGGGCCCGGTTGCCGAGGATCGAGTCGCCCACGTAGTTGTAGTGCGGCGTCTCCACGCCGTCCATGAGCAGGCAGTTCTTGTACTCGCAGGCGTTGCCGAGCACGCAGCCCTCGCCGACGATAACGTTGCCGCGCACCCATGCGCCCGGCCGGATTTCGGTGTTGGCCCCGAGGTAGGCCGGTCCGATCAGCGTGGCGCAATGCGGCAGCTTCACCGTCGGATGGATCCACAGCGAACCCTCGGCATGCACGCCGGGCGGCAGCGGCGGCAGCGGTGCATCGAAAGGAAACGCCGCCAAGGCCGGGCCGATGCGCCGCAGCCACTCCCACGGCGGCGCCTCAGCCGGAAAATGCGCCGCGAAAGCGGCGAGCGACGGGGGCAGCGTAAAGAAATCGGCGGCTTTCACCGCCGTCACTCATACCGGCTTGCGGCCCCCGGCCAACAAAAAAGCCGCCGGGGTTCGGCCGCCGAAGTCTTGGCATAAATGGAGCAGGCGCCAGCTCCAGCCGGCACTCGTGTCAACGCCCAGCTGACAGGCAATCTTTAGGGTATGTCTTCAAACCGCAAACAGCCTCCTAAATGAACCTCTAACAGCAGAGGCACGTAGCGCGGTGTTTTAACCCGCGCTCATCCGCCCAGCGCAGGCTGAAGCGCTGCGCTACGCCTGCCTGCGCAGTCTAGGCAGTTTGAAGACACGCTTTAAGGCAACGAGGATTCTTTTGCCGGGCGTCATCCCTTGGGTTGCGTCGATGCCAACACTCAACGGCCCCTTTTTTCGAGCAAGGGGGCAGCTCTCGCTCACGGCGCCCAGCAGGGCGCCACGTACGCATAGAACATCACGATTAATCCGATCACCGAGGCCAGGAAGACGCTGTGTTTGAAAGTGAAGCGGAACAGCAGCGATTCCTCCTCCCGCTTCATCGAGGTTGCCGCGGCGGCGACCGCGATGCTGGTGAGGCTGATCATCTTCCCCATGACTCCACCGGCGGAGTTGGCCGCGGCCATCAGGACAGGATTCATTCCCAGCTGGCCGGCGGTCACCACCTGGAGGTTTCCGAACAAGGCATTGGCCGAGGTGTCACTGCCAGTGAGAAAAACCCCGAGCCACCCCAGCAGCGCGCTAAAGAACGGGAACATCGCGCCGGTGGCGGCAAAGATCAGGCCGAGCGTCCCGGTGGCGCCCGAATAGTTCATGACGAAAGCCATGGCCAAAACCGCCGCCAGCGTGAGTTCGGCCAGGGCCAGTTGCCTGGCGGTATGCCCGACGGTCCGCAAGAAACGCGAGGGTGACATGCCCGCAACCAACGAACCCAGCATGGCGGCAAACAGACACGCGGTGCCCGACGAAGAGAGCCAACTGAAGGCGTAGACCGCCGTGTAGCTCGAGGGCTTCGCGACCACCGGTGGCATGCGCTCAATGGTGTTATGCAGCCCCGGCCAGTTGAGCAGGATGTTCGTGCCTTGGAGTCGAGCTTGCAGCGGCTTGTAGCCCCATAAGAGCACAAAGATCACCAGCAGAACATAGGGACCCCAGGCGCGCGCCACCTGCCCAGTGGCGTGTGGCGGGCCGCCGCGCGTCACCTGCGGAGCATCGCTCGGTCGCCAAAAAGAGGACAGCAAAACCAGCGCGCCCATCGCGGTCAGCGAAGACAGAATATCGGTCAGTTGCGGGCTAACGAAATTGGAGACGGCAAATTGCATCCCGGCGAAGGCCAACCCGCAAAGGGCAGCCGCCGGGAGAACCGGTCGCAGCCCCCGCCATCCCGATGTCACCACCATGAGATACGCCGGAATGAACAGCGATACCGGGGCGCAGATGCGGCCCACCCCGGCGCTGAGGCGATCCACCGGCAGACCGGTGGTGATGGCGAGGGTGGTGATGGGGATGGCGATGGAGCCAAAGGCCACCGGCGCGGTGTTGGCGAGCAGGCAGATTCCCGCCGCGTAACGCGCTGAAAAACCCAGGCCGATCAGCATGGTGGCGGCCACGGCCACCGGCGTGCCAAAGCCCGCGGCTCCTTCGATGAACGCGCCGAAGGCGAAGGCAATCAGCAGCACTTGCAGCCGGGAGTCGTTGGTCAGGCGAGCGATCGAATCCTTGAGCAGATCGAATCGACCGCTCTCGACGGTGACGCGGTAGAGCAAAACCGCCGTGAACACCACCCACCCGATCGGCCACAGGCCAAACGCCGCACCATAGATCACGGCAGAGAAAAGGCGGCCCACCGGCATGCCGTATGCGACCAGGGCAACGATCACCGCCGCCGCCAATCCCGCCAGCGATGACCGCCAGGCGGGCTGGCGCTTCACTCCCAGAAGAAAGAGCAGGGTGAAAATCGGCACCGCCGCAATGAGCGCCGAGAGCGGTAAACTATGATGGATCGGCGTGTAGTCTTGCAGCCACATGATGGGCAATCCTTGGCAGGAAACCGAATCTCAGAATGGGATGGGGAGGCAAAGGGTTGGGCTTCGCGCGCCTTGATTGTCGGAACCGCGGCCAGCCTGACAACGCTGAATCTTTGCCTCGCCGAAGCGGTGCGTAGGCGGGAGCCGGGCCCTCCGGATCGGATAATATACATTCATGGAGGGCGTAGCTCCCGCTGCGCCGCAGGAGTGGAGGAGTTCGAACCAAGCCGGTTCAGGTGGTCGTAGGTCGGGGTGGTGGTGAGGCGCGTGCCGCCGGCGCCGAGGCCCGCTCGGCGATCTTCGATTACATTGAAAGCTTCTACAACCGGACCAGACTGCACTCCAGTCTTGGCTACCTCAGTCCCGTCAGCTTTGAATCCCAACTAAACTGAAATCACCCCGAACCACTGTCCGAGAAACCGGGGCAAGCCCAGGCCGCACATTTGGCCCTCAGCTGGTTGAGTTCGCTCCTGCCGGTCTTCTGCCGGCGCAGCGCCGAGACCAGCCGGCTGGCATACGCGGTACGACCGAAACCCAACCGCTCCGCCAGCCAAGGATTCGAAGTTTTGAAGAAATCGGCGGCTTTCAACGCCGTCACTCATAACGGCCGGCGGCCTCCGGCCAACAAAAAAGCCGCCGGGTGCGGGCGGCCGGCACCCCCGTCGTCGGAAGTTCCGCTAAATTACGTACCCCGCCAAACCAGGGGTAAGGCCCTCCTTCGCTCGGCAGCTACGGAGGGCATTTTTTAGGCTCTTCATCAAAGATTGGGGACACGGGCAAATGAGCCACCGTGTCCCCGATGATGATTAACCTAACGCTTCCTGGATACCGCATCGTCCGGGTGGAGAGCAACACTGAGATGCACGTTT